>JAURWC010000072.1 GCA_030655135.1 Hyphomicrobiaceae bacterium
GAACAGGCCGACGCTGTACCTGTGCCGGGTTCTCAGCTTCAGATCGGATAATGCTGCGGGCCGGTCTCGATCGTGATCCATCGCAGCTCGGTGAACTCAGCGATGCCCGCCTTGCCGCCGAAGCGGCCGTAGCCGGATGCCTTGACGCCGCCGAACGGCATCTGCGCCTCGTCATGCACGGTCGGGCCGTTGACGTGGCAGATGCCTGATTCGATTCGCTTGGCGACGTCGAGCGCGCGCGCGATATCGCGGCCGAACACCGACGCCGACAGGCCGTACTCGGTATCGTTGGCAACCCGCACCGCCTCGTCGACGCCGTTGACGCGGACGATCGAAACCACAGGGCCGAACGACTCCTCGTTATAGATCCGCATGCTCGACGTGACGTGATCGACCACCGTTGCCGACATCAGCGTACCCTCGACCTTGCCGCCGGCGACGACGCGCGCGCCCTTGCCGATCGCGTCCTGGATCAGGCCCTGAATCCGTGTGGCGGCCTCGACGCCGATCAGGGATCCGAGCGGAGTGTTGCCCTTGCGCGGATCGCCGGCGACCAGCGTTTCCGCCTTGGTGGCCAGTTTGGCGACAAAGGCATCGGCGACCTTGTTGTCGACCACGATCCGTTCGGTCGACATGCAGATCTGCCCCTGGTTCATGAAGGCGCCGAATGCCGAGGCTGCGACGGCGGCATCGAGATCGGCATCATCGAGCACCAGCAGCGGCGCCTTGCCGCCGAGTTCGAGCAGCGCGGGCTTCAGATACTTCGCCGCGGTTTGCGCGATGATATGCCCGACCCGCGTCGAGCCGGTAAAATTGATGCGGCGAACGGCGGGATGGGAAATCAGCGCATCGATCAGCCCGGGCGCGTCTTCCAGCGCATTGGTGATGACGTTGAGGACACCCGGCGGCAGGCCGGCCTCGCGCAGGCATTCCGCGATCAACCGGTGCGTGCCCGGGCAGATTTCGGACGCTTTCAAGACGACGGTATTGCCGCAGGCCAGCGGCAACGCGATCGCGCGCACGCCGAGGATGACCGGCGCATTCCAGGGCGCGATGCTGAGCACGACGCCGGCGGGCGCGCGGATCGCCATCGCGATGCATCCGGGCTTGTCGGAAGGAATCACCTCGCCGGAAATCTGCGTCGTCATCGATGCCGCCTCGCGCAG
>JAURWC010000073.1 GCA_030655135.1 Hyphomicrobiaceae bacterium
GACTCGAACCCCTGTTACCGCCGTGAAAGGGCGGTGTCCTAGGCCACTAGACGAAGGGGACACACGTACAACATTCACTCCCTACCGCGTTTCGCTGTGTGCTTTACGCTGTAAGTGGCGCGCATTCTATGGATGGATTGAAAGGTCGTCAACCCCCAAGGATAAATTTATTTAAATCAATGACTTCGCCCTGCTTTCCGGGCCCTGGCGGGCATTCTGCCCGTCCGGCCCTTGACGCCTATATTCTGGCGCCCGACAAGACGCTATAGTTCGTTCCGGCAAATGATGGCAATGTGCATCCATGCAGGGAACGCCTTTCTATATAGAAGCAAAGTACCCGGGCAACTGGTCGATCAGTCCTATCCGCCGGATGGCCCAGTCACTACACTCCACTGTAAACCCTATAAAGAGGTCACACCGGTGACACCACTCATGATCACCCTGCTGGTAATAGCCGGGATCGCAATACTGATCGCCATTGGCTACATGAACCACGTGGTGGAAAACAACAAGCTGGAAAAGAAGCGCACCGAGATCGAACTCAACGATCGCCTGCGCCGCTGCGGTGAAATCACCGAGACCTTCCCCGGCCAGTTGATGACCCCGGCGCTCAAGCTGTTACTGACTCGCCTGGAACTCAACGTCAACCAGCGCCTGTTGAACCTCAACAAAGGTAGCGCACCGATCAAGGCCCGCATTGCCGAGTTGAATACGCTGGTGGCCCAGGGTGAATCCATCCCGGTGAACAACCCACCCGCGCCGATCCAGACCGAAGCCAAGGCCAAGGACGTGCGCTTCCTGCTCGAAGCCCTGCATGGCCAAGTCACCCGCGCGGCCCAGGACGGTTTCCTGCCGGCCAACGAAGCCAAGCACTGGATCAGGGAGATCCGCCATATCCTGGTGTTGCTGCACATCGAATTCTTCAACAACCTCGGCCAACACGCCCTGCAACAAGGCCAACCGGGCCAGGCACGCCTGGCCTTCGAACGTGGCGTGCAGTACCTGCGTAAGCAGCCGGAGCCGGTGATCTACAGCGCACAACTGCAACAACTGGAATCCCAACTGGCCCGCGCCAACTCCACCGTGCTGACCAACAGCAAACCGGCCGAAGACGAAGTCAACGAACTGACCGAAGGCCTCAAGGTGGTCGACGCCGACGCCGAGTGGAAGAAGAAAGTTATTTACGACTAATGTTGCCCTCACAGTGCATAGGTACCTAACAACGCTGTAGCCACCACCCCCAAACCACGATGCGAAGCGAGTAGCTGTTGATCGTGATCTTGATCTTGATCTTGATCTCGCTTTTGATCCTAGGCGCCCCGTCAAACACGCTGGCCGGAATTCGACAGGGATTTGGGGGGTAAACCGGCAGGGATGCCGGTTTAGCCGCCCCGCGCCATGGATGGCGCGTGGCGGCGGCCCCCCAAATACCTGGCGGATTACGGGCACACC
>JAURWC010000077.1 GCA_030655135.1 Hyphomicrobiaceae bacterium
ACGGCACCATGAAAGCCGTCAATGGCGGCGTCGTCGGCTTCTTCTCCTGCGAAATGTCGGCCGAACAGCTCGCCACCCGTATTCTCGCCGAACAGACCGGCATCTCGTCGAGCCTGATCCGGCGCGGCGGCATCACCCAGAACGAGTTCGACAAGATTCGTGATTACACCATCGAACTTCAGCACCTGCCGCTCTATGTCGACGAGACCGGCGGCCTGTCGATTTCGCAGCTCACCGCGCGCGCCCGCCGGCTGAAACGGCAGAAGGGCCTCGATCTGATCGTGGTCGACTACATCCAGCTGCTGCAGGGCTCGGGCAAACGCGGCAATGACAACCGGGTGCAGGAAGTCACCGAAATCACCACCAGCCTGAAAGCGCTGGCCAAGGAACTCAATATTCCCGTCATCGCCCTGTCGCAGCTGTCGCGCCAGGTCGAAAGCCGCGACGACAAGCATCCGCAATTGTCCGACCTTCGCGAGTCCGGTTCGATCGAGCAGGACGCCGACGTCGTGATGTTCGTCTACCGCGAGGAATATTATCTGCAGAACAAGGAACCGAAGCCCGGCACGGAAGAACACGCGAAGTGGCTGATTGAAATGGACAATGCTCACGGACGCGCCGAAGTCATTATCGCCAAGCAGCGCCACGGACCGACGGGCACTGTTCCACTGCAGTTCGAGGGCCAGTTCACGCGATTCAGCAACCTGGCGGAGGACGGCCAGTTGACGCCTCAGGCCTACTGACGCGGCTCCTGACGAATCTTGCCCGGTTGAACCGAGGCGGGCCTGTGCGTAAAGTGCGGCATGAACATCATCACGGACCCGAAACTGGCCCCGCCAGGCACCATCCTCTCGGCTGAGGCCAACCAGGCCGCTGCGCTGGCGACCGCCACCGCTGTTCTCACCGTCGATCTCGACGCCATCATTGCCAACTGGCGCAAGCTCGAGAAGTCGTCGGTGCCGGCCGAATGCGCCGGCGTGGTCAAGGCCAATGCCTATGGCTGCGGCGCCGAACCCGTCGCGCGCGCGCTGGCCGGCGCCGGCTGCAAGACGTTTTTCGTGGCAACCCTCGATGAAGCCCGCGTGGTCCGCGCGGCGGTGCCGGCGGCCGCCATCTATGTGCTCGACGGCTTTTTCCAGAACAGCGGCGAGGCCTACGCCAAGATCGACGTCAGGCCTGTGATCGGCGACCTCAACGAACTCGCGGAATGGGATGTGTTCTGCCGCCGCACCGGCTGGGCCGGCGGCGCCGCCATTCACATCGATACCGGCATGAACCGGCTCGGCCTGACCATCCTGGAAGCGCAGGGCATCATCCCCCGGATCAATGCCGGCGATCACGGCATC
>JAURWC010000085.1 GCA_030655135.1 Hyphomicrobiaceae bacterium
GCCGCCGGTGCACTGCGCGACGTTCTCGTAGACCTTGCAGTCTTCATAGGGGCCGGGGCCAAAGCCCTTGATCGAGGCCACGATCATCTTCGGGTTGATGGCCTGGATCTTTTCCCAGGGGAAACCCATGCGATCGAGCACGCCGGGACCAAAGTTTTCCACCAGCACGTCGCAGCTCTTGATCAGCGCGGTCAGGACTTCCTTGCCCTTCGGATTCTTGGTGTCGAGCGTGATCGAGCGCTTGTTGTGGTTGAGCATGGTGAAATACAGGCTGTCGACATTCGGCACGTCCTGCAGCTGGCCGCGCGTGATATCGCCGACGCCCGGGCGCTCGACCTTGATCACGTCGGCGCCGAACCATGCCAGCAACTGGGTGCAGGTCGGCCCCGACTGGACGTGGGTGAAATCGAGAATGCGAACGCCCTTCAGCGCCTTTGTCATGGTCTTGCTCCGTATCGTGTCTGCTCCCGCGCGAGCGCAGGAAGGAATAGGGGCGGGGACTGTCGTCGACCCCGCCGGATGTGGGCGGTCTATTTCTTCTTCAGCTTGCTTTGCGGATTGAGGTTGCCGATGCGGCCGCTCTCGCTGCCGGCGGCCGGATCCAGCACCGCGTTGATCAACGTCGGCTTGCCGGAATCCATCGCTGCGTTGACGGCGCGCCGTAATTCGTCCGGCGAGGTCGCGTTGACGCCGACGCCGCCGAAGGCTTCCATCATCTTGTCGTAGCGCGAGCCCTTGACGAACACGGTGGGCGCCGGATCCGAACCTGCCACATTGACGTCGGTGCCGCGATAGATGCCGTCATTGTTGAAGACGACGATGCAAACAGGCAGATTGTAGCGGCAGATCGTTTCCACCTCCATGCCGGAGAAGCCGAACGCGCTGTCGCCTTCGACTGCGAGCACCGGCTTGCCGGTCTCGATCGCGGCGGCGATGCAATAGCCCATGCCGATGCCCATGATGCCCCAGGTGCCGACATCAATGCTCTTGCGCGGCTGGTACATGTCGATAATGCCGCGCGCCAGATCGAGCGTGTTGGCGCCTTCATTGACCAGGATGGCGTCCGGACGCTCCTTGATGATGGTGCGCAGAACACCGAGGGCGCCGTGGTAATCCATCGGCGAATTGTTGTTCATCAGCTTCGGCGCCATCTTGGCGATATTGTCGTCGCGCTTGGTAGTGACGGTCTTGATCCAGTCGGCCGGCGCGGCGGTCCAGTTATTGCCCATGCCGTTGAGCAAGGCGGCAACGCAGGAGCCAATGTCGCCAACGACCGGCGCGACGATCTCAACGTTGGAATCCATTTCCTTCGGCTCGATGTCGATCTGGATGAATTTCTTCGGCTGATCACCCCAAGCCTTGCCCTTGCCATGCGACAACAGCCAGTTCAGGCGCGCACCGATCAGCAGCACGACGTCGGCATCTTTCAGCACGGTCGAGCGCGCGGCGCCGGCGCATTGCGGATGGGTGTCGGGCAGAAGGCCCTTGGCCATGCTCATCGGCAGGAAGGGAATGCCGCTTTTCTCGACGAAGCTGCGGACAATATCGTCAGCCTGCGCATAGGCCGCGCCCTTGCCGAGGATGATGAGCGGCTTCTTGGCGCTCTTGAGCACATCGAGCGCGCGCTTGATTGAGTCAGGCGACGGCAGCTGCGCCGGCGCAGCATCGATCACTTTGACCAGCGACTTCTCGCCGGCGGCAGCATCCATCACCTGGCCGA
>JAURWC010000065.1 GCA_030655135.1 Hyphomicrobiaceae bacterium
GCATGAAGATGCGGGTGTCGCTGGCGCGCGCGCTGGTCACCGATCCGGACATTCTGTTGATGGATGAACCGTTCGCGGCGCTCGACGAGATCACCCGTTTCAGGCTCAACAACGATCTGCTGGGGCTGTGGCGCAGCCTGCGCAAGACCGTCATCTTCGTCACCCATTCGGTGTTCGAGTCGGTGTATCTGTCGCAGCGGGTGATCGTGATGAGCGCGCGCCCCGGCCGGATCGGCGCCGAGTTTCAGATCGACGCGCCGGAGCCGCGGGCCGAGGAGTTTCGCACCTCGGCCGATTATGCCGGCTATTGCCGCAAGGTTTCCAGCGCGCTGGCGCCGTCCTATCAGGGGCAGTCGGTCTGATGAGCGCCCTGCCATCACCGCCATTGGCCGCGGGGCGAGTTGGTGTGGGCAGCCGCCCGCTTTTTCTCCTGCGCATCCTGCTTCCCGTCATCGTACTGGCGGCCGGCATTGCGGCCTGGGAGCTCGTGGTGCGGCTGAATGATATTCCGCCCTATGTGCTGCCGGCGCCGTCCGTCGTGTTCCTGACCCTGGTGGACGACTGGCCGGTGCTGTCGCAATCGCTGCTGACCACGCTGTTGACCACGCTCGAAGGTTTTCTCGCCGCCGCCTTCGGCGGCATCGCGCTGGCGCTGCTGTTCAACCAGTCGAAATGGCTGGAATATTCGCTGTTTCCCTATGCCGTGATCCTGCAGGTCACCCCGGTTATCGCGATCGCGCCGCTGCTTTTGATCTATCTGCCGCAGCAGACCGCGGTAGTCGCCTGTGCCTGGATCGTCGCGTTCTTTCCGGTGCTGTCCAACACCACGCTCGGGCTGAATTCGGTGGATCGCAATCTGGCCGGGCTGTTTCAGCTGTACGGCGCTTCAAGGATGCAGACGCTGCGATACCTCAAATTGCCGGCCGCATTGCCGTATATTCTCGGCGGATTGCGGATCGCGGGCGGGCGGTCGCTGATCGGCGCCGTGGTCGCCGAGATCGCGGCCGGTTCCGCCGGCGCGGGTTCGGGGCTGGCCTACCGGATCGCCGAATCCGGCTATCGTCTCAA
>JAURWC010000091.1 GCA_030655135.1 Hyphomicrobiaceae bacterium
TGTCCGGCAGGCTCATGATGTAGCTGGGGATCACGGCCTTCCGCGCGGCGTCTACACCCTCCTGATCCGTCGCGCCTTCCTTGCCGAGCCGGATGTTTTCCCGGATCGACATGTTGAACAGCATGTTTTCCTGGAACACCACCGCCATGCTGCCACGCAGGGATTCGCGGGTCACCTTTCGGATATCGACGCCGTCGATGGTCAGGCGCCCCTCATCCGGCACGTAGAGGCGAAGGATCAAATTCAAGAGCGTGCTCTTGCCGGAGCCGCTCGGACCGACGATCGCGATGGTCTTGCCGACATTGAGCTTGAGACTGAGATTGTCGAGCACCGGCGTCTCGGCGCCCTCGTACTTGAACGTCACCCGGTCGAAGGTGATGTCGTTGGTAATGCGCGGCAAATCGGGCGCGCCAGCGCGATCGGCGCCGCGGGTCGGCTCGTCGAGCAGTTCCTGAATGTGACGTACCGCCGCCGCCGACTGGATCGACACCGGGATGAAATGCATCAAATGGGCGATATTGTAGGACACTTCCCAGAACGCACTTTCGAACGTCACGAAGGTTCCGACCGTGATCTGTCCCTTGGTGGCGAGATAGGCGCCGATCGCGAGCACCACGAGGTGCAGCAGCAACACCGAGATCGTGACCGAGCGCTCGACCATGGTCGACAGGAACACCGCGGAAGCGGTCTTGTCGCGAACCTGGTTGTTGCGCAGCCGGAACCAGCCGTAGGCGCGGCGCTGCAGGCTGAACGCCTTGACCACCGCCTGCGCCGCGACGTTTTCCTGCACCATGCCGAGCAGCGAAGCTTCGTGCAGCTTCTGCTCGTAATTCGCCTGCACCGCCTTCGGCGTCAGCAGCCGCGGGCCGATCAGCGTGATCGGAAACACCAACAGCGCCACCGCGGCGAGCTGCCAGTTCAAAAACAGCATCAGGATGATGCCGGCGATCAGTTCGAGGAACGGCAATGCCGCGCTGTTGGCAAAACTCTTGATCGAGGTTTCGAACGCCGAAAGGTCGATGGAAAAGCGCGACAGGATCTCGCCGCGCTGGGTGCGTGCGAAATAGCCCGACGGCAGGTCCTGCACATGGCCGAACAGCCGCGATCGAACGTCGGCGATAATGGATGACGCGAGCTTGGCGTCCCATCGCTCGTACCAGATCGCCACGATCGAGGTGATGATGCCGGCTACCGCGAGCACGCCGAGGATCATGTAGAGAGCCTGAAAATCCTCTTCGCCGAGCGCGTCGTCGATCAGGAACTTGAGGCTCAGCGGCATGATGACGTTGAACAGCGTCTCGACCACGACGCCGATGCTGACGAACGCCAGCATTTTTCTGTAATTCCCCAGAAACGGCTGGACGAACGCATAGATCGTCGCAAATGCGCCGGCGGCTTCCTGCGCGGTATAGACGACAAGATCCTCATCATCGTCGTCGTCATCAATCTCGAGATCGGGCTCAGGCGGCTTGGCCGGCTTGTCGCCGACGGGGCGATGGGCGGAGCCGGCGGCTGCCGCCAGCGCTTCATCGAGTTCCGGCGCAGCCGGATCGCCTGCCGAGGCAGATTTCGGGTCGTCCGACGAAGGAGGCTTATCCGATAAAGGAGGCTTGGGCGCCATAAAACCAACCGAAGCTGCACGGCCGGCATGACCGCAAAATCGAGGGAGGCGGCCGAGGGAGCCCCGGCCGCGATCCTATGCGATCAATATGCGTTCGGCAAAATAATTGGAAGGCCGGCAGCTCGCTTAATCGTCGGCTTCGACCTTGTCGAAGAACGAGTAACGCAGGCTGTCGGAGTCCGCATACCACTGGCCGGGCCCCTTGTTGGCCGCCAGCGTCGCTGCCCAGAGCGCGTCCGTGACATCGCGGCGATGCATCGACAGGTCGAATCCGTTGCCGAAGAACAACTCCGACCATTCCCACCAGGTGCCGAGCTTCTTGACGCCGCGCAGCAGATCGTAGCGGTCGATCAGCGCCGGCGCCATGTCCGACGTAACAGATCCGAACAACAGGCCGG
>JAURWC010000096.1 GCA_030655135.1 Hyphomicrobiaceae bacterium
GAGGGCCGGATCAATGCGCTGGCGCGGGTGCATACCATTCTCTCGCTGTCGAGCTGGCAGGGCGCCAAGATCGGCAAGCTGGTCGACGAGGAGCTCGCGCCCTATGCGATGGGCGATCAAATCACCCTGAGCGGTTCGGAGGTTCAGCTGCAGCCGGCAACCGCGCAGACCCTGGCGCTGGCCCTGCACGAGCTGGTCACCAATTCGGCCAAGTATGGCGCGCTGTCGACGCTGTCGGGTCGGCTCGCGCTCAACTGGGCGGTCGATGACGAGCTTCTTACCCTGGCATGGCATGAGAGCGGCGGGCCGCGGGTTCAGAAGCCGACCTCGAGAGGTTTTGGAACGCGGAGCGTGATCGCCAGCATCGAGTCGCAGCTCGGTGGACGCGCCGAATTCAACTGGCGCCCAGAAGGCCTGATCTGCCGGCTGTCGGTGCCATTGTCGTCGCACCTCGCCGATGCGGAGCAGGATCCGCATCCAAGCGCAGCCCTTGGATAGTCTGCCGGACCGGAATCACGCCGGCGTTTTCGGTGCTAGGCGACGTCTGTGCGTTCGGCGATATATCGCGCGGAGCGCTGATACGCCGCTTCGACCGCGCTGACCAGCTGGTTGGGACGAAACGGCTTCTGCAGGCATACGACGTCAGAGAGTTCGGGCGACGCCGAAACGAAGTCGAGCGCCGTCATTCCCGATATCGCGACCACGGGGAAACCCGGAATGCGCTCGCGCATCAACCCGATCACGTCCAAACCGTTGGTTCCCTGCAAAAAGATATCGACGATCGCGAGGTCGAATTGGGCGGCCTCGAATTCCTTCAATCCGGCCTCGGCACTGGCGGCTTCGACGATCTCGAAATGATGGATACGCAGCACGATGCCGATCATCGCGCGCACATCGGATTGGTCATCGATCACAAGGATGCGGGGCAACGGGTGGCTCCCGGAACGGCTCTGGGCCAGCCTATAACAGACCGGCGGGTTGGATCGACGCCCGGTTCAATATTCAGGGTGCGAGTAAAGATGCCGTTACGCCAGGCGCCGACTCTTGACCCGATTAACACATATGTAACCCTCGGCGGAGACAGCGATGCACCGGTCCGAGTATACCACGAAATCCTGCTATCAATCATGGCCCCAGCGAAACAGCATCGCTTGCAGCCGGTATTGCGGTATCAGGCGGATATGCGGCTCCACGGAATGCGCTTAAGGTGGTTCGATTCGATGCGAACAGGTTGGCGCATTCGATGCCAGTTTGCAGGAGCGGATAATGCAGACCGGTGACGACCGCAGCATCCTGATCTCGACGATGCCGGCCACCAGCCGCGATCGCAGGGTGGCGCTTGCCGTCGTCGGCATCTCGTCGGTTCTGTTCGCATGCGCCGTGCCATTTGCCGCTGTGCCACTCGTGCCGGTGCCGGCGTTCGTCGCCAGTTACCAGTCCGCGCTTGCGATCAACGATCTCATCACGGCCGTTCTGTTGTTTTCCCAGTTCGCCGTGCTGCGGTCGCGGGCCCTGTTGCTGCTCGCGAGCGGATACCTGTTCACCGCGGCTGCCGCGATCGTGCATGCCCTCACCTTTCCCGGCCTGTTCGCGCCGACAGGACTATTCGGCGCGGGTCCACAGACCACGGTCTGGCTTTACATGATCTGGCACGGCGGATTTCCGCTTCTCGCACTCGGATATGCGCTGCTCAGCGAGGCCGATGGCGGCGTCAAGATCCGTACTCCAACCGGCAGGGCGATCCTCGCAAGCATCATTGCCGTGGGCGTTGCGATTTCGACGCTGGCGTGGGTCGTCACCGCCAGACATGACATCCTGCCGGCGCTGCTGAGCGGCGGACATTATACGCCGATCATGATCGGCGTGGTGTCGGCGGTGTGGCTGCTCAGCCTGGCCGCCCTGCTGGCGTTGTGGTTTCGGCGACCGCATTCCGTCCTCGATGTCTGGCTCATGGTCGCGCTGTGTGCCTGGCTGTTCGACATCGCGCTGTCGGCGATGGTCAACGAAGCCAGATTCGATCTCGGCTTCTATGCCGGCCGGATCTACGGTCTGTGCGCCGCGAGCTTCGTTCTGGCGGTGCTGTTGCTCGACAATGCCGGCCTGCAGGCCCAGATGGCTCGTCTGCTCGGGACCCTGCGCCGGGAGGCCGCTTCGGAACGGGATCGTCACGCCGAGCGCGAGCGGCTGTTCAATGCGGTGGTGGAATCCTCCAACGACGCCATCATCACCAAAACGCTCGACGGCACCATCACCGCCTGGAACCCGGCCGCGGAACGCCTGTTCGGCCTCACCGCGACCGAGGCCATCGGCAATGGCATCGATATCATCGTGCCGCCGGACCGGCACGCCGAGACGCAGGAAATCCTCGACCGGCTCGCGTCGGGTGAAGCCACCGAACATCGCGAAACCGTGAGGCGGCACAAGGACGGCCTCGATGTGCATGTTGCGCTGAGCGTCTTCCCGATCCGCTCGCTGGCCGGCGAGGTGGTCGGCGCGTCCACGATCGCGCGCGACCTCAGCGAGAGCAAGCGGACGCAGCAGGCGCTGAGCCAGGAAATCGAGGAGCGGCGGCGCATCTTCGAGACGTCGCAGGATCTCATCCTGGTCACGGATACCAGGGGAACGTTCGTCCAGGTCAGCCCGAGCTCCATGACCATTCTGGGCCGTCAGCCCGAAGAAATGATCGGGCGCAGCGCGATCGAATTCATCCATCCGGACGATCTCGACAGCACCCGCGGGGAGATGCGGACCGCGCGACGCGGCCGGCATCTGCGCAACTTCGAAACACGCTATGTCCACAAGGACGGCCACGCCGTGTTGCTGACATGGATGGGCGCCTGGTCCGAACCGGTCAGGCGGCACTTCTTCGTCGGCCGCGACCTGACCGAGAAGCAGGCCGCCGAGGCCCAATTCCGCCAGGCGCAAAAGATGGAAACCATCGGGCAGTTGACCGGCGGCGTGGCGCACGATTTCAACAACATCCTCACCGTCATCACCGGAACCATCGGAATCCTGACCGAGGCCGTCGCCCACGACCCGCAGCTGGTGGCCATCGCCGGGATGATCGACGAGGCGGCGGAGCGCGGTGCGGAGCTGACCCGGCACCTGCTCGCATTCGCCCGCAAGCAGCCGCTGCAGCCACGCGAGGTCGACGTCAATGCACTGGTTCTCGAGACCGCCAAGCTGCTGCGCCCGACGCTTGGCGAGCAAATCGAAATCGCCCCGCTGCTTGCGGCGGACACCTGGATGGCGCTGGTCGATCCAAGCCAGCTCACCACGGCGATATTGAACCTCGCGCTGAATGCCCGCGACGCCATGCCATACGGCGGCAAGCTCACACTCGAGAGCAAGAGTGTCTATCTCGATCAGAGCTACGCTGACATGCACGACGAGGTAACCCCGGGAAGCTATGTCATGGTCGCGGTAAGCGACAGCGGCGCGGGGATATCCGCCGCCAACCTGGAAAAGGTCTTCGATCCCTTCTTCACCACCAAGGAGGTCGGCAAGGGCACGGGACTTGGTCACGGAACCTCCGTCAAGCTTTATCTGCCGCGCGCAACCGGGCTCGATCACGTCACCGCCGAGCAGCCGCCATCGCCGACCATCAAGGGCGGGCACGAGGTCGTGCTTGTCGTCGAGGATGATGCGCTGGTGCGCAAATATGTTGTTACCCAGGTCGGGAGTCTTGGTTATGCCACGCTGGAGGCAGGCAACGCCGCGGAAGCCCTTGATGTTATCGGCAGCACCGCGGCGATCGACCTGCTGTTCACCGACGTGATCATGCCCGGATCCATGAATGGCCGCCAACTCGCCGATGAAGCGCGGAAACGGCGGCCCGCGCTCAAGACCTTGTTCACCTCGGGATATACCGAGAACGCCATCGTCCATCATGGCCGGCTCGACACCGGGGTATTGCTACTCGCCAAGCCATATCGCAAGTTCGACCTCGCGCGAATGATCAGGCAGGCGCTGGACCGTTAAAAGCATGAAGAATCTTCTCACCGATATCGCCGGCGTCCGCGTCGGTCACGCCGATGACCGGCGACTTGCGTCCGGAGTCACCGCGGTCATTTTCGATACGCCCGCCGTGGCGGCGATCGATATCCGCGGCGGCGGGCCCGGTATCCGTGAGGGCGCGGTGCTCGACCTCGAAAACACGGTTGAGCAAATTCACGGTATTGCACTGGCGGGCGGCTCGGCGTTCGGGCTCGATGCCGGCGGCGGGGTGCAGGCCTGGCTCGCCGAACACGGCCGCGGTTTTGCAATAGGCGACGCGCTAATCCCCATCGTGCCGGGCGCGATCTGCTTCGATCTGCTCAACGGCGGCGACAAGGCCTGGGGCCGCTTCGCGCCCTATCGCGACCTCGGCTATGCCGCAGCCGCGGCGGCGTCGGCAGATTTCGCGCTCGGCAGCGTCGGCGCCGGGCTCGGCGCCACCACCGCGAATTTCAAGGGCGGCATCGGTTCGGCATCGGCGGCAACCGCAGGCGGCGTCCAGGTCGCCGCGCTGGCGGTGGTCAACGCGGTCGGCAGCGTCACCGTCGGCGACGGGCCGTGGTTCTGGGCGGCGCCGTTTGAAACCGGCGGCGAGCTCGGCGGGCGCGGATTGCCGCCGTCGTTCACATCCGACATGCTGAGGATGCGGATCAAGGGCGGCACCTCAGCCACATCCATTGAGAACACCACGCTGGCCCTCATCGTAACCGACGCGGCGCTGACAAAACCACAGGCCAGACGGCTGGCGATGATGGCGCAGACCGGATTTGCCCGCGCGATCTATCCGGTACACGCGCCGCTCGATGGCGATGTGGTGTTCGCCGCCGCCACCGGCGAAAAGCCTGTCGATCCGCTGGCCGGTCTCACCGAACTCGGCATGGTCGCGGCCAATGTCATGGCCCGCGCCATCGCCCGCGGTGTGCATGAGGCGACCGGCCTGCCCTTCCCCGGCGCGCTGCCGGCGTGGAAGGATCGATTTGGCTAGAGCGTTCGCGCGAAAATATTCAGAATTTCATCCATGCGCTGGACGAGGTTGCAAACGCCTGCATCTGGCGCGCGATCATCTCGTTCATGACATTGTAGGATGACGTCGCGGCGCCGGCTGCATTTGCCTCGAATTCCAATTTGCTGACCTGACCATCGCCGTTGGCATCGAGCTGCGAGAACGGGTCCTTGGGGACGTCAGGCTTGCCGATTTCAGACTTGCCGATTTCTGTCTTGCCTATTGCTGGCGACGGGAGTGCTCCGATCAAGGACTGGGTTTGCGCCGCAACCAGCGCGTTGATCGTGGCTGGCGACATCTGCGGAAACAGATCGAGCCCGGAACCCGGAGTCGATTTCCCGGACATCGCGCTGAAGATATCATCGAAAGGATCGGCGGATTCCCGGCCGAAGCCGGTGGAGTTGGCTGACGACGAATTCGATGAGGTCAGCGATCTCATCAACTCCAGAACGGACGCGGCTTTAGCAGCATTCATCATGACAGAACTCCAACAACTGCCGCGCAGGGCGGTTCTTCGTGAACGCTGCGGCTGGCCGACAGGTCAGGCGCTGACCGAAAGCGAACCGGTGGCGGCCGACGAAATCGCCTGCGCCTGGCGCTGGATCATCTGCTCGATGAAGTTATAGGAGGACGTCGCCGCACTGGATGACGAACCGGCCGCGGCCGACGTCATCGTCACCTTGGAGCCGTCGGCATAGGTCAGCGATGTCGTGACGGAGCCGTCGCTGTTGGTGACCGAAGTCGAGGATGCGCCCTCCAGTGCCTGCATCAGCGCATCCTTGCCAGATCCAGCCTTCGCGCCGGAACCGTCCGAACCGGCGGCGTCATGGTGACGAGGCCCCTTGCCCTTCAGCGCCGACATCATTTCGTCGAGGCTGACTGCTCCGTCGCCGTCCTTGTCCAGCTTGCCGAACACGCTGTCGGCCTGCTTGAGGTTGGTCCCGCCGGCGCCGAGCGCGTTCTCGAATTCCGATTTGCTGAGCTTGCCGTCGCTGTCGGCGTCGATCTGCGCGAACAGGTCTTTCAGCGCATCCGTCCGGCTGGTGGTCGGCGAGGTCGATCCCGTCGTGGCCTGGCTTTGCGCGCTCAGCAACGCACTCATCGTGGCCGGCGATATCTGTGAGCTGACACCCGCTCCGGACTTGGCCGGCGAGCTTTCCGACGTCGTGCTGCTACTGCCGGAAAGGTCGAACGGGCTCTTCGCCTCCTGCTTGTTGCCGGCCGATTGGGCCTTCGACGCGGTCAGCGATTTCAGGAGGTCCAGTGCGGACGTCGCGGCGCTCAGGGCATGCAGCATGACCAAACTCCAACAAATGCCGCACGGTGCGGCCTGGTACTTCACTTCGATAGATCAGCAAACTCCGTGCCAGCTAGGAAACCCAATAAAACCGGGGTTTTTGCACCGGTCAGCCCCGAAGGTTCCCGGCAATAGATGCCGTCGCGGCAGATTTTTCCGCCTCAGCCCGCCCGCATTGCCCCCGGACTTGGCGCATGTTACCCGGAGCCGTTCCGCCACGCCCTGCAACTGCCCGGGAAGCGCACATGTCACAGCAATTTGCGTCACGCCCCCTCGTCATCGCGCCGTCGATCCTGGCCGCGGATTTCTCGAAACTCGGCGAGGAGGTCCGCGCGGTCGATGCGGC
>JAURWC010000007.1 GCA_030655135.1 Hyphomicrobiaceae bacterium
TCCCGGAACGCCGGCAATGCCTCGCAGCGCACGGCATGCGCCGTCAGCGCCGGATAGCGCTCGGCGGTAAACAACGCCGGATGCGCCTCGCCGGTAAAGCGCAGCGCGCAGGCCACCATGATATCGGCGTGGCCGATGCGCTGGCCGAACCAGAAGGGCGTCGCCACCGTGGCACGTTCCTTTTCCAGTACATCGAGCACGCCGCCGATCTGGGCCTGGCAGCGTTCGACCCACAGCTGCAGCGGCTCCTTGCGCAGCACCCGCTCGTAGATCAGGCTGACCGCCTTGTCGCCGAGCCCGCTGCCCAGCGCGCAGATTTTCAAGCCACGCCGCCGCGCCGGGCCTTTATCGGCGATCATCGCCCTTGCCGGCCCGACCAGTTCGTCGAGATGATCCAGCATCGCCCCGCTCTCGATCAGCACCTCGCCATCATCGAGCACCAGCGTCGGCACCCGTCGCAGCGGATTGAGCCGCGCCAGCTTGTCGGCATCGCCGAAGGTCGACCACGGCCGCTGCTCGAAGGCCAGCCCATAAAGCCGCAGCGCAATCGCGACGCGGCGAACGAAGGGGGAGTCATATTGGCCGATCAGGATCATGGATACGTTGCGCCCTTTCCATTATTCGTCATGGCCGGGCTTGACCCGGCCATCCACGTCTTTGCTTGACTGCGAAGTAAGTAAGACGTGGATCACCGGGTCAAGCCCGGTGATGACGGCTGAGGGAATGTGCGCCGTGGCTTACTCAATAATCGGCACATGCTTCGCGACGTGCCGCGGCACTGTCCCATCCAGCCGCGGATCGTCCGCGATCTCAACCTGCAGCCGGAACGGCCGAAACCCCGAACGCTGATAGAACGCCACCGCACCCGGATGATCCAGTGTGCAGGTATGCACCCAGACCCGTCCGACCGGCCGCGACCACATCAGTTCCAACGCCCGGTTCATCAGCCAGCGCCCGGCGCCGCTGCCGATCAGTTTTTCGGTGACGCCGAAGAAGGAGAGTTCGCACTGGCCGGCCTCGCGAAAATCCAGCTCCAGCAAGCCTTCGTCGCGGCCGTCCTGCACCAACGCATATATTTCGACCAACGGCGCGTGAATGATCGCGGCGAGATCAGCATCCGACATCTGCAGCCGCGAGAACCACAGCCATTCCTCGCCAACGCGGCGGTAGAGTTCGCGGTACCAGGTGAGATCGGGTGTTTCGACCTTGCGCAGCGTCCATGCGCCCGGCGGATCGGGGCGCGGCGCCGGCCGCGTGGTCATCTCCAGATGGGTGACGATGGCGGCAATCTTGCGGGCGGGGATGTAGGAGTAGCCGTCGGGGACGGTCATGCAGCGTTTACTCTTACTTCCATGAGAAAACCATTAGGTAAGCCTTGTCCAAGCTTTCGTCGTGTGGGTGACATAATGATAGAAAGGGGTCTCCGCCCGTCTACCATTTTCGCGCTGAATAAAATTTAAGATGGAAAAATAGAAATTACTTATAGCGCCCCCGCTATCGTCCTCTAGTTGCCCGATACTAGCGGTAATATTGAGAAGCCCCCTGTTGAGCACGTATACTGCATCTATTAGATGAGCACCTCCGCAAGCCGAACGAATTCGTTCGGCTTCCCGCTTCATCCAATCTATCTCCGACAGGTCTGAATCGTACGCAAATAGGCAATGGTAGTACCGAGCAATCTTGATCTTTTGCGGAGCATCACCGACGTCGGTACCACCTAGGGCTTTATTGAAAGGCCTCAATGCTCGCAGCTTCTTGGCTGCGGTGATAGATTTTTCAATCTCGATCCGATTGAGCATTGTCTTAACCTCGACGCTGGCCAAGAGAGCTTCTGCCGGCAGAATGCTCGATTTGTCAGCATTGAATGCGAAATTGGTACTTTGATTGTAAAACATCAAATCCAACTGGGGGCTTACTGATCCATTCAGGTCAACAACCTCTCCCTCCGTGATTGCATACGCTGTCGGAAATCGTTCCCTGAAAAATTGACGAAGAGTTTCCTCCCTACTTCCTCCCTTATTCCCCCGATGAGTAATGGAACTGCTTTTCTTTAGTGCAATCCCGAATTCTTCAACAGCCGCCCCAAACCGGGTATTCAGAAACGGTGATCTTGGCAAAGGTCTTCGTCCCATTGAGGATACCCGCTCTATTTCAATTTCAGGTAGTAGACCTTGATTTCTGATACACGGTCAAGCACGGTTCGCATCTTGGTATAGGCGACCAATTTAACCGGTGACGTGATCGCTCCGTACTACCCCTCCCCCTCGTCACTCGCCAACACCCCCTTCACTGCCCGCGACCACCCAGCCAGCTTCCGCTCTCGTGTCGCCGCAGACATCGCCGGCTTGAAGCGGTGCTCCAGCCGCCAGTTGTCGGCGAATTTTTCCGGGCCGGGATAGACGCCGGCGGCGAGGCCGGCGAGATAGGCGGCGCCGAGCGCGGTGGTTTCCTGGATCATCGGGCGGTCGACCGGCGCGTCCAGCAGATCGGCGAGGCGCTGCATGGTCCAATCGGAGGCGGTCATGCCGCCGTCGACGCGGAGCACGATGTTGGCGCCTTTCGCATCCGGCCAGTCGGCGCGCATCGCGGCCCACAAATCAAACGTCTGGTAGCAGACGCTTTCCAGCGCGGCATGGGCGAGTTCGGCGGGCCCGGTGTTGCGGGTGAGGCCGAACAGCGCGCCGCGCACGCGCGGATTCCAGTAGGGCGCGCCGAGACCGACGAAGGCCGGCACCAGATAGACCGATTGCATCGAATCGGACTTGTCGGCGAGCGGGCCGGTCTCGCTGGCCTGCTTGATGATGCCGAGGCCGTCGCGCAGCCACTGCACCGCGGAGCCGGCGACAAAGATCGAGCCTTCCAGCGCGTAGGTGCGTTTTCCCCCGAGCTGGTAGGCGATGGTGGTCAGCAGCTTGTTGTTGGACTTCACCGGCGTGGTGCCGGTGTTGAGGAGGGCAAAACAGCCGGTGCCGTAGGTCGACTTCATCATGCCCGGCGAGAAGCAGGCCTGGCCGATGGTGGCGGCCTGCTGGTCGCCGGCGATGCCCGAGATCATGATACTGCCGCCGAACAGTTCCGGGGCGCTGTCGCCGAAATCGGCGGAGGAATCCTTCACCTCGGGCAGCATCGAGCGCGGCACCCGCAGGATCTTCAGGAGCTCGTCGTCCCACTCTCCGGTGTGGATGTTAAACAGTAGCGTGCGCGAGGCGTTGGTGGCGTCGGTCGCGTGCACCTTGCCGCCGGTCAGCCGCCACAACAGATAGCAATCGACGGTGCCGAACCTGAGTTCGCCGCGCTCGGCGCGTTCGCGGGCGCCGGGAACGTGGTCGAGGATCCAGGCGACCTTAGTGCCGGAGAAATAGGGATCGATGATCAGGCCGGTTCTGGCCGTGATCGCGGGCTCATGGCCTTCGGCCTTGAGGCGCGCGCAGATGTCGGCGGTGCGGCGGTCCTGCCAGACGATGGCGCGGTGGATCGCCTTGCCGGTGCCGCGGTCCCACACCACGGTGGTCTCGCGCTGGTTGGTGATGCCGATCGCGGCGATGTCCTTGGGCCCGACGCCGGCCTTCTTCAGCGCCTCGCGGCAGACCGCGACCGTCGAGGTCCAGATGTCCTCGGGCTCGTGCTCGACCCAGCCGGAGGCCGGAAAATGCTGCGGAAATTCAGCTTGCGCGGACGCGGCGATCGAGATGTCCGAACGGAACACGATGGCGCGCGAGGAGGTGGTGCCCTGATCGATGGCCAGTACAAAGGACATGATGCGGATTCCTGGCGTTGCTTCCCGGTGGTGTTGGGGCAAGGCAAGCGGATTGGGGATGGTTCGTCAATATCCGTCGTCGTCCCTGCGAACGCAGGGACCCATACGCCGCGGCCCCTCGATTTTGCAAAGGACGTCAGCCACCTTTGTT
>JAURWC010000010.1 GCA_030655135.1 Hyphomicrobiaceae bacterium
AAAATTTAACCAACAAATTATAAAAGCCTTAAAATTTTGAAAAAGGTTAATGTTTTAGTGATAATATGTATAAATACATATTTATTATAATATAATAAAATAATTAATTGGAATATAAAATTGTCAAAATTATTCAATTAAATTGTAATATATAAATAATTTATCAATCAATTAAAGTAAAAATCATTAAAATTGAGTTTTAATTAATTATTTTTTTAATTTTTTATGTTTAATTATACAGGATTTTATTTATATTTTTTTCTATATTAAATAATAAAAAATTATAAATTAAAATTTTATTTATGAAAGAACAGAATAAAAGCATGTTAAATGAATAAAAAAATCTTTAAAATATTATCATAAAATAAAATTAGATTAAATTTTAATATTAACTTTTGTAATAAAAGGATTAAGTAAAATTTTTTTAAATTTTCCATGTAAACATCGAAGTTTCAATTGAAAATGTATAATATAATTTAAAAAGATTGTTATTAAATATAGAATTTCTATAAAAACTAAAATCAAGATTTATCAATAATCTTTTGGATAAAGAGTTTAATAAAATTCTTGTTATTAACAACAATAATTAAAAATAATTTATTTAAAAATTTAAAAATTAAAATTTGTAATATATTTATGAATTAAGAATATTAATGCATTTACAATAATAAACAATAAAATTATGATATTTAAGAATCGTAGTCTTAAAATTATGCTCAATTATTTATATTGTTAAATCAATAAGAAAATATATTTTAATATTTTTTAATGTAAACATGAATGTTTCAATGAGAATATAAAAAAAATTTTAATCAATGTATAATTATGGGAAATTTTCCTTTATGTATTAAGATGTTGATAATTCGAAATTATATCTTTAAAAATATTATGATGAGTGTTTTTAAACAAAATTTTAATTAAATTCATTAATTTGAAATAATTTTAATAAAAAAAATTACAATTATAAAATTATAAATTTATAATTTATTTATGACATATAAAAACTTATACAATATTTTAAGTTTATATCCTTAAAATATTAAAAATTGAAAAAAATTAATTATAATTTTATTTATTTTCGTTTTAATTTTAAAAAATTATTTTTTATTTTTTATTTTTTCTATGTAAACATTAGTGTTTCAATATGAATATATAAAATAAATAAAATCCATAATTAGGAATTATTTATTCTTTAGATATAAAAATAAATTTTTCTTATCAAAATTTAATCCAAATCGAAATTAAATATTGAAATTAATATCTAGTTTATAATTT
The DNA here is from genome assembly GCA_030655135.1 of Hyphomicrobiaceae bacterium. GTDB lineage: Bacteria > Pseudomonadota > Alphaproteobacteria > Rhizobiales > Hyphomicrobiaceae > JAKAXS01. The sequence continues at coordinate 1,276 of JAURWC010000010.1, forward strand.
TTAAAAAATTTTTGATTAAAGGAATATTTAACATTTAAAATTTAAAATTATAAAATATTTTAAAAAAATAATAAAAATTGAAAATTTATTTTGGAAATTTAAAAATTTATACAATTACTTAAATTTATCACATAAAATATTGAAATAAAGAGATAATTAATAAATATTTAAAATCAAGTTTTTTCTATTTTAATTACTTATAAGAAATTTATTTAAATACTATTTAAGCTTGAAATTTTTAATGAGAATACATTAAAATTAAAAATTTTAGGAAAATTTTCTTTAAAAATTTAATTAATTTATTTTTCAAATTTATATGTTTAATTTTAAGAAATCTAATTAATTATTTTATAATAATATTATAATTTTTTTTTGTTTTTTAATATTAAAGAATGCTAAAGCTTATAATTAGAATTTATTTAAGAAAGAAATTAACCATAATTATTTAAGAAAAAAACTTTAAAAATATTTTATATAAAATTTGTTAAAAAAATTTTTTTTATGCAATTTTTAGTAACATTTTTTTTAAATTTTCCTTAGATACAACAAAGTTTCAAATAAAGAAAAATTATATTATAATTTAAAATATTATTATTGGAAATTAATACTTATCAAAATTTGAAATAAGACTTTAATATAATGATTTTATTGATTTATGTTTTTAACAAAATACTTATTATTAAAATAATTAATTTTTAAAAATTT
>JAURWC010000026.1 GCA_030655135.1 Hyphomicrobiaceae bacterium
CCGCTTCGTTGATGCCTTCCTGCAGGATCTGGCCGGCCTTGTCCTCCTTGTAGTACATGACCTGGTCCTTGTCGACCGGCGTGTACTGCTGCCCCGCGGGGTTGTAGATCCCGATCTGGCGGAACAGGCCTTCCATGCCGAAGGTGCGCGCCTCATCGACCAGAATCGGCACGACGCGCGGACCCAGCGCTTGGTCGCGCAGCAGCTGCGTGAGGAAGCGCACGTAGGCCTGCGTGGTCGATATCTCGCGACCCTCGGCCGTCGGCTCGAGCACGGCCTTGAAGGTTTCCAGCGCGGGCACGGTGAAGCTCTCGTCGGCCTTCACGCGGCGGTGCGGCAGGTAGCCGCCGAGTGCCTTGCGACGCTCGTGCAGGTACTTCATCTCCGGCGTGTCGTCGGCCGGCTTGTAGAACGGGATGTCCGCGATCTGGCTGTCCGGGATCGGGATGTTGAAGCGGTCGCGGAAGGCCTTGATGTCCTCGTCCGCCAGCTTCTTGGTCTGGTGGACGTTGTTCTTGCCCTCGCCGATCTTGCCCATGCCGAAGCCCTTGACCGTCTTGATCAGGAGCACGGTCGGCTGGCCCTTGTGCTTGACGGCCGCGTCGAAGGCCGCATAGACCTTCTGCGAGTCATGGCCGCCGCGGCGCAGTTGCCAGATGTCGTCGTCGCTCATCTTGGACACCATCTCGAGCGTGCGCGGATCGCGGCCGAAGAAGTTCTTGCGGACGTAGGCACCGTCGTTGGCCTTGAAGGACTGGTAGTCGCCGTCGTTGCACTCCATCATGATCTTGCGCAGCGCGCCGTCCTTGTCACGCGCCAGCAGCGGGTCCCAGCCCGAACCCCAGATCAGCTTGAGCACGTTCCAGCCGGCACCGCGGAACTCGCCTTCGAGTTCCTGGATGATCTTGCCGTTGCCGCGCACCGGGCCGTCCAGGCGCTGCAGGTTGCAGTTGATGACGAATACGAGGTTGTCGAGGTTCTCGCGCGCGGCCAGGCCGATGGCGCCAAGCGATTCGACTTCGTCCATTTCGCCGTCGCCGCAGAAGACCCAGACCTTGCGGTTCTCGGTGTTGGCGATGCCGCGGGCGTGCAGGTACTTCAGGAAACGCGCCTGGTCGATCGCCATCAAGGGCCCCAGGCCCATGGACACGGTGGGGAACTGCCAGAACTCCGGCATCAGCTTGGGATGCGGGTAGCTCGAGAGGCCCTTGCCATCGACTTCCTGGCGGAAATTGAGCAGTTG
>JAURWC010000031.1 GCA_030655135.1 Hyphomicrobiaceae bacterium
CAAGGGTTACGAGGACAAGACCAAGCACAAGGTGATCGCGCTGACCTATTACGGCGAGCGCATGGTGACCGCCAACAAGGAAATCAAGAAGCCCGAGGATATGAAGGGCATGAAGCTGCGCGTGCCGCCGGCGCCACTCTATCTGATGCTGGCGAAATCGGTCGGCGCCAACGCCACGCCGATCGCGTTCGCCGAAGTGTACCTCGCGCTGCAGCAGGGCACCGTGGACGGCCAGGAGAACCCGCTGCCGACCATCATGGCCAAGAAATTCTACGAAGTGCAGAGCCACATCATGCTGACCGGCCACATCGCCGAATCGCTGCTGACCATCACCGGCAGCCATGTTTGGTCGAAGCTGTCGGACGCCGACAAGAAGGTGTTCGAGGAAGTGCTGATTCAGGCGGCGGCCAAATCCTCGGATCAGATTCGCGAGTCTGAGCAGAAGACCGCGGATGAGCTGCGCAAGCTCGGCAAGACCGTGGTGCAGGTCGATCGCGAGGCCTTCCGCAAGGCGGCGATCCCGCTGCACAACGACGCCTCCGCCGGCGCCGGCTGGACCCAGGCCCAGTACGACGAGTTTCAGGCGCTGAAGTAAGCCGACCTTTCAACACGTCGTCCCCGCGAACGCGGGGACGACACCGAGAAATGTGCGAGACCCCGCCATGAATTCCACCACTTCCAAATCGCCCGACGCTGCTCCCTCCGACGACGTTCACCTGATCGTCGCTGAGGACGAAGAGGTCATCATCGAGCATCACCCGGAGGACTGGATCGCGTTCGCGATCTTCTGGGCCCTCGCTTTCATCGTCTTCCTGCAGTTCTTCACGCGCTACGTTCTCAACGACAGTCTGGCGTGGACCGAGGAGATCGCGCGCTACCTCCTGATGGTGGTGGTGTTCGTCGGCGGTGCGGTCGTTACCCGCAAGAACACCCATATTGCGGTCGAGTTGCTGTCCAACGTGATGAAGCCCGGCCCGCTGCGGTCGGCGCTGCTGGCGCTGGTGGATGCGGTCAAGCTCGGCTTTCTCGGGCTGCTGGCCTATTTCTCGGTCACGATCGTCGAGCGGATGCAGCACCAGCCCATGACCGTGTTCGATGTGCCGATGAGCGTCGTCTACGGGGGCGTCGCGCTTGGGTGTTTCATGATGTTCGGGCGGCAGGCCATCGCGTTCTGGCGCAACGCGCGTGCGGGCTGGAAGACGCCCCATGACGTCGTTGACCAGGCCGTTGCGGATTAGGAACAAGAACAATGGCCGTCCTCGTCTTTGTCTTCCTCCTCGTGCTGCTCGCCGGCGTGCCCGTGTTCATCGCGCTGGCCGGCTCCTCGCTGCTCTACACCCACTTCATCGCCGGCATCCCGGACTTCGTGATCCTGCACCGCATGGCCGGCGGCATCGACTCGTTCCCGCTGCTTGCGGTGCCGTTCTTCATCCTCGCCGGCAATCTGATGAACTCCGCGGGCATTACCAACCGCATCTACGACTTCGCGGTGGCGATCGCCGGCTGGATGCGCGGCGGGCTCGGCCACGTCAACATCATCGGGTCGGTGATCTTCTCGGGCATGTCCGGCACCGCCATCGCCGATGCCGCCGGTCTCGGCACCATCGAGATCAAGGCGATGCAGGACCACGGTTACTCAACCGAGTTCGCGGTCGGTGCGACCGCGGCCTCGGCGACGCTCGGGCCGATCATTCCGCCGTCGCTGCCGTTTGTGATCTACGGCATGATGGCAAACGTCTCGATCGGGGCGCTGTTCCTCGGCGGCGTCATCCCCGGCGTCGTGATGACCATTTTCATGATGCTCTACGTTACCTATTGCGCCCATCGCGATGGCATTCCGCGCGACGCCATGTTCCGCTGGCGGACGCTGGCGGTAACCTTTTTCTACGCGCTGCCGGCCTTGATGACGCCCGTGATTATTCTGGGCGGCATGACCTTCGGATGGTTCACGCCGACCGAGGCTGCGGTCGCGGCCTGCACATGGGCGCTGATCCTCGGCGTTTTTCTCTACCGTTCGCTGTCGCTGAAGCAGTTCTACAAGGTGACGATGGATACCATCGAGACCACCGCCGGCGTGCTGCTGGTGGTGGCGGCCGCCTCCTTGTTCGGCTGGGTGCTGACCACGACCCAGATGACCGAGCGGGCCGCCGAGGCGCTGCTGGCGTTCACGGACAATAAATACGTCATCCTGCTGCTGATCAATGTGCTGCTGCTGGTCGTCGGATGTTTCCTCGAAACCATCGCCGCGATCAGCATTCTGGTGCCCGTGCTGATGCCGATCCTGGTCAAGGTCGGGATCGATCCGATCCATTTCGGCGTGGTGATGACGCTGAACCTGATGATCGGCCTGTTGCATCCACCACTCGGCATGGTGCTGTTCGTGCTGGCGCGGATTTCGAAAATGTCGGTCGAGCGAACGACGATGGCGATCCTGCCATGGCTGGTTCCGCTGCTGATCTCCCTGATCGCGATTACGCTGATTCCGGAATTGACGCTGTGGCTGCCGCGACAGGTCGGGATGCTGAAGTAATCGTCGTCCCTGCGGACGCAGGGA
>JAURWC010000050.1 GCA_030655135.1 Hyphomicrobiaceae bacterium
CGCTCGCAATGATGTTGTGGACGGCCCCACCTCAACGGCATCAAGTGCCAAAACGTGGTCGCCGGAGCGCCACAAAAGGGAGGCCGTCCATGGAGAAGTTTATCAGAACAGCGATTGATCTGGGCAAGAATTATTTTCAGGTTCACGGACTTGAGAGCGAAGGCGGCCGATCGATCTCTCGCAAGGTGAAGCGTTCGAGGATGCATGAGGTCTTTTCGCGGATAGAACCCTGCCGGGTTGGCATGGAAGCGTGTGGTTCGGCGCATTATTGGGCCCGCCAACTTACCGCGATGGGACATGAGGTGGTGCTGATACCGCCGGCTTACATCAAGCCTTACGTCAAGCGGGGCAAGAATGACGCGGTCGATGCAGCGGCGATTTGCGAGGCGATGTCGCGCCCGGATATGCGCTTCGTACCGATCAAGAGTGCCGACCAGCAGGCCGTTCTGATGCTGCATAAGACCCGCGAACTGCTGGTCAAGCAGCGCACGATGGCGGTCAATGCCCTGCGCGGTCACCTTGCCGAGTTCGGTATTGTTGCCGCCAGGGGCATAGGCCGCGTCGATGAACTGCTGGCGCTGGCGGAAGCGGATGCCGCACTTCCGCATATTGCCCGGGCTGCGGTGGCCTGCATGGCTCGACATCTGGAAGGGCTCGACCTGTCGCTGGAGACCATGGAAGAGGAGATCGCCAAGGCGCACAGACAAAATCCGACCAGCCGCTTGCTCGACGAGATTCCCGGCATTGGGACGCTGATTGCGTCGGTAACCGCGGCCAGCGTTCCCGATCCGGGTGTGTTCAAGTCAGGCCGCGACTTTGCGGCATGGCTCGGCCTGACCCCCAGGCAGAACTCCAGCGGCGGCAAGGAGAAGCTCGGGGCCATAACAAAACAGGGCAACCGCTACATCCGCAAAATGCTCGTTACGGGTGCTACGTCGGTGCTGCGTGTCGTCGGCAAGCGCAAGGGCGCACTCGCCGACTGGATCAACGCGCTGCGGGTCAGGAAGCCCGAGCGGCTGGTAGCCGTGGCTCTGGCCAACAAGCTGGCAAGGATCTGCTGGGCGATCATGACCACAGGCGAGGGCTTCCGCACCGAGATGTATGTCAAAGCCTGATCACATCTCGCCGTCTCAAGCAGCATCCAAGAGGAGTTTGCCGGTTCAAGTTTGGTAAGCACGAAAGACGTGATGAACGATACGGTCACCACCGAAAGCCATGGGACACCCCGGCAACGTCGTGAGCAGCAAGCTCGCCGCAATGATAGGGACCAAGGCAATCGGATCTCATCAGGGCCAGCGGTCATAAGCCCGCATTAACAGGCCGGACATATGACCGCAGCAGACCAAATCGTTCGAAGCGTCCAAAAAGGGCTTGCCAATAGGGGCCGTCCACATATGACGTTG
>JAURWC010000061.1 GCA_030655135.1 Hyphomicrobiaceae bacterium
CAACCCCAACCCCAACCCCAACCCCACAAAATAACCAATTAAATATAATTTTAACAAATAATAGAATAAAATAAATTTTTGAAATAAGTTGCTATAAAATTATTAACCAATTCCAATTCATAGAATTATTTAATAAAAAAATTTGATACAATTATTTTTATCAATAATATTTTTTTTTTATAAATTTAAATAATTTATTATAAATTTAAAAATTTAAAAATTAAAAATAAATATATGAAAATTTGTTTAAGAAATTAAGTAAATTTATATAATTACTAAAGTTAGCAGCAGTAAAATATAAAATTTTAAAGATTGGTTTTTTAAATTTATAAACTATTAATTTAAAGATTAATAATTAAAAATTATTTTTTTAAATTTATATTTCTATATAAACATTAATGTTTTAATGGGAATATACAAAAAAATTAATATATTAACTTTATTTTTTTGAAGAATTTTAAATGAAATTTAAATAAATTAAAATATCCATTTTAATTTATATATAAATTAAAATAATAAACTTAAATAAACATTTAGATATATAATTCTATGATTTGTTTTTTTAAAATCAAAAAATTATTTTAAAATTTAAAATTGAAAAATTTGTAATTTATTTAACTTAAATTATCACAGGTAAAAATTTATGAAATATCATATTATATTAATAGTAGATAAAAATTATTTTATATTTTATTTTGTAGATTTTTAAATAAGTGAATATTTTTTTAAAATTTTCTATGTAAACATGAAAGTATAAACGAAAATTTATAAAAACCTAATTTTAAAAAATTTATAAAATTTACTTTTATTAAGATATTAAAAGATTATTAATCTAAATCGAATTTATATCATAAATTAAATTCGGATTTTAGGATTTAATTTTTAAATATAATTTTTAAATATAATTTTTAAAATAATGATTTATTTAATATATAATAAAGTAAAAATTTAAAAATGAAATTTACTTAAAATAATAAAAATCTGATTTAATATTAATATATAACAGAAGAAAAATATTAATATATATGATCTCAAATTTTAAATATTTTACTTTATAGTATAAAATATTAAAAAAATATTTTTTCTTTATTTTCATTTAAAGATTAAAATTTCAATTATAGTAAATTACCAATAATTCCATAGATTAAAAAAAAAGATTATCCAATTTAAATTTATACACCGCAATAAAATATTAAATATTAAAATCGATTTATATTTATTAAAAATTTATTAAGAGTTTAATTAATAATAAAATACTTTTGATGTCTTTTTAAAAAGAAAAAAATTTAAATTAAAAAAATAATACAATATAAATTAAATTAAATATAATTTTAAAAATAAAGGGAAAATTCTTTATATTGATTTAAATAATTTAGGATTCTAAATAAAATATTAATTAAAAATTAAAATTAAGAATTTTAAGTATCATATTGGATAATCTTTTAGAATAAAATTTATATGATTAAAAAATTTTAATAAATATAATATATATATATTTTTTAAAATTTAAGTAAAATTTTTTAATATTTTATAATCTAATTTGATTTCTTATATTTTTTTATTATAAAAGATTAATTATTTTTTTTAGAATTTATAAAAAGTAAACAAATTTTTAAATTTTTATGGATAATATAAATTTTAAAAGTATCATTATTTTATCGATATTTAGTAAATCTTATGTATTTAACCATAGGGAAATAAATAATTACTTTAAATAATTTATTAAATCCTTGAAATCCTAAATAATTTGAAATTTATTAATTGAAAAAAATAATGGTATTATTAGAAATTTAATATTTAATTTGAATAAATAGGAAAATTATTTTAATAAATTTATTATTTTAAACGAAAATTAACAAAATAACTAAAAGAAATGATGTAAAGAACAAGAAAAATATAGATTTAAAATGTTATAGTAAAAATAATATTAAGAATAATATTAATAAGAGTAAGTAAAAAGAATGGATATTTTGTAAATTGAAAAGTAATTAAGTTGATGGTAGATAACTATTGTGAATAAGTAAAGAATAGCAAGATATGAAAAAAAGAGAAGATAAGATAAGTAAAAAAAGTAAAAAATCTAAAAGTAAAAGAGAAGAAAAAACTAGAATTGGAAGGGAGGATTAAATATAATTAGAAAATAAAATAAGGAGAAAATAAGAGACAAATGAATAGATAAAGAAAGAAAGAAATGAATAAAGAAAGAAATGAATAAAGAAATACATAAATGAATAGAGAAAAACAGAAATGAATAGAGAAAGACAGAAATGAATTTAGAAAGACAGAGAAAGACAGAGAAAGACAGAGAAAGACAGAGAAAGACAGAGAAAGACAGAGAAAGACAGAGAAAGACAGAGAAAGACAGAGAAAGACAGAGAAAGACAGAGAAAGAC
>JAURWC010000062.1 GCA_030655135.1 Hyphomicrobiaceae bacterium
GCCAAGAAGTACATCGAGGACGGCCATTACGGCGGCAAGGGCTCCGACGCCCACAAGGCCGCGGTAACCGGCGACACCGTCGGCGATCCCTACAAGGATACGGCGGGTCCTGCCGTCAACCCGATGATCAAGATCACCAACATCGTGGCGCTGTTGCTGCTGGCGATCCTGGCGCACTAAGCGTTACGTTCCGACCGAAATGCAAAACCCCGCGGCGCGAGCCGCGGGGTTTTTGTTGTCTTGGAAACGACCAACTGGCGTTCCCCGGATCAGCAGCGCGCCGCGCTTGCGGCGTGGTGCGCGGCTGATACGGGGTGCATCGCGGATCGTCAGCGCACCTCCATGGGTCCCGGCTCTGCGGAGCAGCGCGAAGAGCGCTGCACCGCGTCCGGGACACGAGAGCTCAGCCCGCGTCCATCTGCAGGCCTTCCTGCTTGATGATGCCAGCGAACTTCGCGGTTTCCGCCGTCACGAAATCAGTAAACTGCTGCGGCGTGCCGTAGTCGGGAGTAGCGCCCATTTTGCCGAGGCTGGTCTTGATGTCCTCGCGCGCCAGGAACACCTTGATTTCCTTGTTGAGCGCGTCGAGCACGGGGGCGGGCGCGCCCTTCGGCAGGAAAATGCCGAACCAGGACGACACGTCGAATTTCGCCAGATCCGCCCCGGCCTCGCGCACGGTCGGGATGTTCGGCGCCGACGCGGTTCGCTCGGTTGTGGTCACCGCCAGCGCGTTGAGCTTGCCGTCCTGCACTTGCGGAAGGGTCGGAAAAAGATTGTCCGACAGAATCTGGATGTCGCCGCCGAGCGCCGCCTGCAGCGCCGGTCCGGCGCCACGGAACGGCACGTGGACCATTTTCAATCCGGTGAGCTGCAGCAGCCAGGCCATCGTGAGGTGAGGGCTCTGCCCGATGCCGGATGAGCCATAGGTCAGCTTGTCCGGATTGGCCTTGATGTAGGCGATCATTTCGGGGATCGACTTGACCGGCACCGACGGAGACGCCGAGATGATGTTCGGAATCCGGATCAGGTTGCTGACTGCCTGCAATTCATCCGGCTTGTACTTCATGTTCCGGAAGATGCTGTAGGCGATCGCATTGGGCCCGGGATTGCCGACCAGGATGGTATGACCGTCGGCTTTCTGGCGCACCGCTTCCGCCGTGCCGATGGTGCCGCCGCCGCCGGAGCGGTTTTCCACCACCGCGTTCTGGCCCCACGCCGTCTGCAGATGGGCCGCCAGCAGCCGGCCCATCACGTCGGTGGAGCCCCCCGGGGCGGCCGGCACGATCAGGCGAACGGTTTCGGTCGGCCGCCAGTCGGCGCCGAGGCTCGCGCGCGGCAGAATGGCCGCGGCGGTGATCGCTGCGGCTCCCGTCAGCACACGGCGGCGAGAAATTAGCTTGGTCACATGTCGCTCCCTGCTTGGTTTTTTATTTGCAGCGCGAGCGTAGGGAATGCGCGTGGGGTCTGCAAGCCGGCGGCTTGGCGCAGGGAAGGGGCGTTCGCAGCGGGTTAGCGATGCGCTAGTTGAAGCTGAGCAGCTTGAACAGCGGCGTCAGGTAGCTGAGCTCCTGGCCCGAGGTCGGCGTGGTGCGGCTGATGAAGTCGAAGATCTTGCCGTCCTGCAGCCCGTAATTGGCCAGCCGCTGCACCTGGCGATTGCGGTCGAAATAGACCGCGATCACGCGCTGATCGACCACCTGCTGGTTCATGAACGCGATCTTGCGTTCGGAACGCTGCGAAATGTAATAAAACACCTCGCCGTTCAGGGTTGCGACGGTGGACGGCGTGCCCATCACGATCAGCACCTGATCCTGGCTGGCGCCGATCGGAATTTGCTCGAGCGCGCCCGGCGGCAGGATATAGCCCTTCTGGAACTGCTCGCCGGTGCAGGCGCCGAGCGCCGCGCACACCAGGGCGATCGCGGCGATCGCCCGCATGCCGCGCCAGCGCGCGGCGAGGCCGCGCGGAGAGGGCACGCG
>JAURWC010000068.1 GCA_030655135.1 Hyphomicrobiaceae bacterium
GGAAGAACAGACCGAATTCAACGTCGTGCTGGCCGATGTCGGCGCGAACAAGGTGTCGGTCATCAAGGCCGTGCGCGAAATCACGGGCCTGGGCCTCAAGGAAGCCAAGGACCTGGTGGAAGCCGCTCCCAAGGCTGTCAAGGAAGGCCTGTCGAAGGCTGACGCCGAAGCCGCCAAGAAGAAGCTGGAAGAAGCCGGCGCCAAGGTGGAACTGAAGTAATTCAGTCCCCCTAGAGGGCTGGAGGTGCCTGAAAAGGCCCTCCAGCCTTTGCCGCTTTCAGAGCGCACCCACAAGCCGGCTCGTTGCCGACTTTCTCGAAGACCATCAGGGGTCGACGGAAAGGAAAAAACGAGACGATTTTTGAGTGTCTTCTGACCCCGACTGCAGAAGACCCCTTGGTTCGGGCGATGTGCAACGCATCGCCGTCCGCCAACGGCTGGTAGTGGCCAGCCGCCAAGCAGTGGTGCCTAGGCACTGCTGACAAGTCGCTGAAGATCTCAAGCACCGGAGCTCTCATGGCCCAATCGTCCGCGTACAGTTACACCGAACGCAAGCGCATCCGAAAAAGTTTCGGCAATCGCGACAGCGTCGTCGAAATTCCCTACCTGCTGCAGATGCAGAAAGACGCGTACACCGCGTTCCTGCAAGCCGGCATTCCTCCGAAACAACGCACCGTCGAAGGCCTGCAGGCCGCGTTCGACGCCGCCTTCCCGATCGTCTCGCACAACGGTTTCGTCGAGATGAAGTTCCTCGAGTACAACCTGGCGAAGCCGGCGTTCGACGTGCGCGAGTGCCAGACCCGCGGTCTGACCTTCGCCTCGGCCGTGCGCGCCAAGGTGCAGCTCATCATCTATGACCGCGAGTCGTCGACCTCGCAGTCCAAGGTGGTCAAGGAAGTGAAGGAACAAGAGGTCTACATGGGCGAAGTGCCGCTCATGACCGACAAGGGTTCGTTCATCATCAACGGCACCGAGCGCGTGATCGTCTCGCAGCTGCACCGTTCGCCGGGCGTGTTCTTCGAGCACGACAAGGGCAAGACGCACAGCTCGGGCAAGCTGCTGTTCTCGGCCCGCGTGATCCCCTACCGCGGTTCGTGGCTCGACTTCGAGTTCGACCCGAAGGACATGCTGTACTTCCGCGTGGACCGTCGCCGCAAGATGCCGGTCACGATCCTGCTGAAGGCCATCGGCCTGAACCCGGAATCGATCCTCGCGAACTTCTTCGTGAACGACAACTTCCGCCTGATGGACAGCGGCGCGCAGATGGAATTCGTTCCCGAGCGCCTGCGCGGCGAAGTCGCGCGCTTCGACATCACCGACAAGTCGGGCAAGGTCGTGGTCGCCAAGGACAAGCGCGTCACCGCGCGCCACACGCGCGAACTCGAGCAGGGCGGCACCACGCACATCAGCGTGCCGGAAGACTTCCTGGTCGGCCGCGTCATCGCCCGCAACATCGTCGACGCCGACTCGGGTGAAATCCTGTCCAAGGCCAACGACGAGCTGACCGAAGCGCTGCTGAAGAAGCTGCGCACGGCCGGCGTGCAGGACATCCAGGTCATCTACACGAACGAACTGGACCAGGGCGCGTACATCTCGCAAACGCTGCGCATCGACGAAACCGTCGACGAGTTCGCAGCGCGCGTGGCCATCTACCGCATGATGCGCCCCGGCGAGCCGCCGACGGAAGACGCAGTGCAAGCGCTGTTCCAGCGCCTGTTCTACAACCCGGACACGTACGACCTGTCGCGCGTGGGCCGCATGAAGTTCAACGCCAAGGTCGGCCGCGACGAGTCGACCGGCCCGATGGTGTTGACCAACGAAGACATCCTGCATGTCGTCAAGATCCTGGTCGACCTGCGTAACGGCAACGGCGAAGTCGACGACATCGACCATCTGGGCAACCGCCGCGTGCGTTGCGTGGGCGAACTGGCCGAGAACCAGTACCGCACCGGCCTGGCGCGTATCGAGAAGGCCGTGAAGGAACGTCTGGGTCAGGCCGAGCAAGAGCCGCTGATGCCGCACGACCTGATCAACAGCAAGCCGATCTCGGCCGCGCTGAAGGAATTCTTCGGCGCCTCGCAGCTGTCGCAGTTCATGGACCAGACGAACCCGCTGTCCGAAATCACCCACAAGCGCCGCGTGTCGGCCCTTGGCCCGGGTGGTCTGACGCG
>JAURWC010000070.1 GCA_030655135.1 Hyphomicrobiaceae bacterium
TAGTCGAACCTGAAATCGTGCTGCTCGATGAGCCGACCTCCGCGCTGGATGTCTCGGTGCAGTCGCAAATCCTCAATCTGCTGCTCGACCTGCGCCGCGATTTCGGCCTGACCTACATCTTCATCAGCCATAATCTCGCCGTGATCGAACATGTCGCGACCAGCGTCGCCGTGATGTATCTCGGGCGCATCGTCGAGACCGCCCGCCGTGAAGACCTGTTCCGGGCGCCGCGCCACCCTTACACGCGTGCGCTGCTGGCTTCGGTGCTCACGCCCGAGCCTGGGCTCGGCGTTCCCGACGTCGGCCTAGGCCTGAGTTTTCCCGACCCGCTGGCGCCACCGCCGGGTTGCGTATTCCATCCGCGTTGTCCGGATGCCGGCCCACGCTGCCGGATCGAGCCGCCACGCGTGGTTCGTGACGGGCAGGGGCTTGTCGCCTGTCACCTGCACGATGGTGGTACGCGGCTGGCCGCCTGATTGCCCCGAAATTGGCTATCGGAAGCGTATCGGAACAACCGGTGCTCGACCGAAGGCGGCTCGGCGAAGTCATTCGCCGTAACGCGGAAACCATTTTCAGTCGACGGCGAAGCGCCCCGGAAACAGAGCCCGGCCATGATCACCTCGTTGGCAAAACGGGGACAGACCATGGTACTCATTATTCTCAATTCGATTTATCGGGAATTCCTCAGGGCGTCGTTGTCGGGCGCAAAGGTCGCGGGGGCCTGAAATTCTCGCCCGTCGGGTGGCCGGCTCCAGACCCTTGGCGAAATCTTGGCATGAACGTTGGCAAGAATCTTGCGATTGCCTGATTTGGGCCCGGTGCGGTGGATCCGCGGCGTGCCAAAACAGAACAATTGGAGCGCGCCGATGGCCAAGCTGCACCGTTTAGGGATTTCTCAGGAAACGCAATTGAGGCAGGTTGCGGTCATTCAAGGCCTGATGGCAGACCTTGAGCGGACAGTTCAGATCCTCAGCATCGATATTGCAACCGAGGAGGAACGCGTGCGCGTTTTCGATCCATCGGCGCCCGCGTATCCGATCCTGGCAAGGACGCTCAGAGCCCGCCGCGACAACCTGTGCGACACGATCGCAGCACTCGGCCAACGCCGGCGCATGATCGCTGAGACAATCGAGATCTCCGTCGCCGAGGCGGCCTGATCGAACATCGGGGGCCGGGACCGATGCCCCACGCCCCCGATGTTCTCATCATGGCGCTGATGCTGCTGCCGCCGGCGATGACCGCCGGTGCTGCGCGCAAGCCGGATCAGGCAGCCTTCTGTCTCGATTTCGCGACGTGAGTGGCGATCGCGTCCATCAGCGCCGGAGACAGGCAATCATAGGGCTCGAGCCCGAGCTCCGTTAGACGCGACCGGATACCCGCCATCTCCGATGGGGCGACCCCGGACTCGATCACCGACGACACGAACGCCGCGAACCCCGGCGCTGCCGAGCCGGTTTCCTGGAATAGTTCGGGGTGGATGAAATCGAGACCGTAGAAAGGATGCGCCTTGTTCTCGATGCGGCCGTACATGTGCGTGCCGCAAACCTTGCAGGCGTGTCGCTGGATCGCTGCCGAGGCGTCGATGATATGCAGCTTGTCGCCGTTTTCGAGTTCCGTCACGTTTTCCCGCGGCACCACGGCCACCACCGAGAAGGTCGCGCCGTCAGGTTTCCAGCATTTGGTGCAACCGCAGGCGTGGTTATGGGCGACATCTCCCTTGATGCCGACCTTGACCGGCTTGTCCTTGCATTTGCAGACCAGGGTGCCGCCGGCAAAGCTGCCCGAGCCCTTCTTTACGCCGCCGTCAATCGATGGGTGGATATGAACAGTCATGGGCCATCCTCCTTGTGTTTGACTTCGTTTGACTCAGAATACGACGACGGAACGGATCGACTTGCCTTCGTGCATGAGGTCGAAGCCCTTGTTGATCTCTTCCAGCTTGAGCACGTGGGTGATCATCGGGTCGATCGCGATCTTTCCGGTCATGTACCAGTCGACGATCTTCGGTACATCGGTGCGGCCTCGTGCGCCGCCGAATGCGGTGCCCTTCCACACGCGGCCGGTCACCAGCTGGAACGGCCGCGTGGCGATTTCCTTGCCGGATTCCGCGACCCCGATCACCACCGAGACGCCCCAGCCGCGATGGCAGGCTTCGAGCGCCTGGCGCATCACGGTGGTGTTGCCGGTGCAGTCGAAGGTGTAGTCGGCGCCACCGTCGGTCAGCCCGACCAGATGTTGAACGATGTCGCCACTGATCTTGGTCGGATTGACGAAATGGGTCATACCGAACTTGCGGCCCCATTCCTCCTTGCTGTCGTTGATGTCGACGCCGATGATCTTGTCGGCGCCGACCATGCGCGC
>JAURWC010000071.1 GCA_030655135.1 Hyphomicrobiaceae bacterium
TAGTTGCCCTTCCAGGGAATGCCACGGCCGCGGTCCAGCTCCAGGATCCACTCGGCCGCGTTGTCGAGGAAGTAGCGGTCATGGGTAATGGCCACCACGGTGCCCGGGTAGCGCTGCAAGAACTGCTCCAGCCAGTCCACCGATTCGGCGTCCAGGTGATTGGTGGGTTCGTCGAGCAGCAGCATGTCGGGCTTGGACAGCAACAGGCTGCACAGCGCAACACGGCGCTTCTCGCCGCCGGACAACACGCCGATCACCGCGTCCCAGGGCGGCAGGCGCAGCGCGTCGGCGGCGATTTCGAGCTGATGCTCGGAGTCGGAACCGGAGGTCGCGATGATGGCTTCCAGGCGCGCCTGCTCGGCGGCCAGCGCGTCGAAGTCGGCGTCCGGCTCGGCATAAGCCGTGTAGACGGCTTCGAGCTGCGCCTTGGCGGCGAACACGGCACCCATGCCGGCCTCGACACTTTCACGCACCGTGTGGGTCGGGTCGAGCTTGGGTTCCTGCGGCAGGTAACCGATGTTCAGGTTGGGCATCGGCGTGGCTTCGCCCTCGATCTCGGTGTCCAGGCCGGCCATGATCTTGAGCAGCGTGGACTTGCCCGAACCGTTGGTGCCGAGCACGCCGATCTTGGCGCCGGGAAAAAAGCTGAGCGAAACGTCTTTGAGAATCTGACGCTTGGGCGGCACGATCTTGCCGACCTTGTTCATGGTGAATACGTACTGGGCCATCAGGATTGACTTCTAAAAGTAGGGGGACCAAAAAAAGAGGCAGATGCCAGGCAACCCGGGATTTTCGGGGATTTTTTGCGGCAATGCCCTGATTATCGTTCCGTGCGACAATAGCCCCGTTGCTCGCTCCAGTTGCCTGCGACATTCGGGCACACCTCTGTGACAGTTTCGGCAACGATTCAGGGTGTTTTTGGCCCAACCTCCTGACCCCATCTGCCTTTGACTGGCGGGACGCCCACAAAGCTCCCACAGGCCGATCCTGAGCACTCCAGCAGTGCAACAAAATGACCTTTGAAAATCTGAATCTGGCCCCGGCCATTCTTAAAGCCGTGCTCGAGCAGGGCTATGACACCCCCACCCCCATCCAGGCCCAGGCGATTCCCGCCGTGCTTGCAGGCGGCGACCTGCTGGGCGGCGCCCAGACCGGTACCGGCAAAACAGCCGCCTTCGTGCTGCCCATGCTGCAGCGCCTGTCGAGCGAGCCTTCCCTGAAAAACAAGCGCGGCGTCAACGCCGTCCGCTGCCTGATCATGACCCCGACGCGCGAACTCGCGGCGCAGGTCGAGGAAAGCGTGCGCGTTTACGGCAAGTACCTGGAGCTCTCCTCCATGGTGATGTTCGGCGGTGTCGGCATGGGCGCACAAATCGAAAAACTGCGCCGCGGCGTCGACATCCTTGTGGCCACCCCCGGCCGCCTGCTGGACCACGCGAGCCAGGGCACGCTGGACCTCGGCCAGGTGCAAATCCTGGTGCTCGACGAAGCCGACCGCATGTTGGACATGGGCTTCATCCATGACATCAAGAAGGTGCTCGCCCTCGTGCCCAAGCAGAAGCAGTCGCTGCTGTTTTCCGCCACCTTCAGCGATGAAATCCGCGAACTGGCCAACGGCCTGCTGAAGAACCCGCAAAGCATCCAGGTGACACCGCGCAACACAACGGTGCAGCGCATCACGCAAACCATTCACCCGGTGGGCCGCGGCAAGAAAAAAGCCCTGCTCACCCACATCATCAACCAGCACAACTGGAGCCAGGTGCTGGTGTTCACCCGCACCAAGTTCGGCGCCAACAACGTGGCTGAACACCTGACCAAAAACGGCATCGAGGCGATGGCGCTGCATGGCAACAAGAGCCAGACCGCTCGCACCCAGGCACTGCAGGGCTTCAAGGACGGCACGATCCGCGCCCTGGTGGCCACCGACATCGCCGCCCGCGGCATCGACATCGACGAGCTCCCGCACGTTGTCAACTACGAAATCCCCAACGTCAGCGAAGACTACGTCCACCGCATCGGCCGCACCGGCCGGGCCGGCAACAGCGGCGAGGCGGTCAGCCTGGTGTGCCTGGACGAAGAAGGCTTCATGCAGGACATCGAGCGCTTCACCAAGCAACAGATCGCCGTGAAGATCGTTGACGGCTTTGGCCCCGAGCCGGGCGAGCGGGCCGAGCCCATTGCCATGGGCCGCCAGACCA
>JAURWC010000074.1 GCA_030655135.1 Hyphomicrobiaceae bacterium
TTCTCGCCGGCATCCTTCGGGCGCTCAGCGGAGATCATGACTGACGTTCGGTGCCAGAACCTGCCCCTCATCCTAACCTTCTCCCCGCGCGCGGGGAGAAGGGACCGGTCGCGCCCGCGGCGATGTCTTGCGCTCCAACTGCGCTCAGTCTCGACCCTAGCTGTTCGGTCACGACCCGGCTGATCGGTCTCGACTTCAACTGTCCGATCTCGACCCTAACTGTTCGGTCTCGACCTCAAAACAGCGTGTGCGCGCATCCCCTCTCCCCGTCCTTACGGGGAGAGGGTTAGGGTGAGGGGCAGCATCTTCACAACGGCGACGCGTCGTCCTGACCTGTCACGACTGCTCCAAGCCACAAGCTCACAGCGACCCGTCGTAGCGGTCCATGCGCGGGCCGGGCAGCGGGCTGTTATCGTTGTCGTTGCGGTTGCCGCCGCCGTTGCTGCCGCGCGATGGGTTCCCGCGATCGCGATTGTCGTACTCACGCGGCTTGTGCGCGGCGCCCGGACCGTCGGTGCGGGCATCGGCAGAGGAGCGAACCGGCGGTACGAACATCGTCGAGGCCGAGCACAGTTTGCGCTGGTTTTCGTTCCGGCCGCAACTGCGCGGCTCGCCCGTCTGCGTCATGCAAACGCGAACATCTTTGAGCCGGTTGCGGCTGCCGTCACACGACACGACGATCTGGTCGCGCTTCAGCTGCTTATTCTCGGCCAGGAACTCGTCGATGAAATCGTCCGGCGAAACGCTTTGCTGTTCGTAAGGGTTGGTGTAGCGCGCCGGGATCTTGATCGTGCGGAACAGCCGCTCTCCCATTTCGAAATAGCGTGATGGCTCCATTCCCGAGCAGGTGCCGTGCTTGCGGTACTCGTGGATGATGAGCGGCTTGGACGGCATCACATCCATCGCGTCTTCGATGACGTTATCAGGAACATACGGACGCCGCCCGATCTGGCAGTCGCCGGGGAAGCCACGCTCGTATTGCGGCCACAGGCCGTGCAGCACGAAATTGTAGCGGCGGCCGTCACGGCGGTTGCACTGCGTGTCGTCGTCGCGCTGCGTCGAAGCGCAATGCGTCGGGCTCCACGACAGCACGAGCGCGTAATAGTCGAACTCGCCGGCAACGTTGCGGCCACCGCCACCCGAGCGGTTGCCGCCGCGATCGTTGTCGTTGTCATAGCGGTCGTAGCGGTTGTCGTAACGTTGCGCTGAAGCGGGCGCAGCCGCAGCACACACGACCGACAGGACAGCAGCGGCAACGACGGCGATACGCGAAGTCAGCATCCTCAAATCCTTCAAGCAAGCGCGCCAGTTGGCCCGCCGAAAACCGGCGCTAACATAACGGGTGGTGCCCGCCCAGCAATGGTCTGCGATCTAAATAATCTGCAATGTCCGGGGTCAGACCGTCTTGTCGCCGTAGAGGCATAGGTCGTTAATCAGGCAGCGCGGGCACTCGGGCCGCCGCGCCTTGCAGACGTAGCGGCCGTGCAGGATCAGCCAATGGTGCGCCGGAACGCCATACTCCGGGGGAATGACCCGCATCAGGTCTGCCTCCACTTCCAGCGGATTTTTGCCCGACGACAGGCCCGTGCGGTTGGCTACGCGGAAAACATGCGTATCGACGGCCATGGTCGCGGCCCCGAAGGCCACGTTCATGACGACGTTCGCCGTTTTTCGTCCCACCCCCGGCAACTCTTCCAGCACGTTGCGATCCGCCGGCACGACGCTGCCGTGGCGCGCGATCAACTGCCGCGACAGCTCAACCACGTTCTTGGCCTTGTTGCGATAAAGGCCGATCGTCTTGACGAACTCGCGCACGCAATCCTCGCCAAGCGCGACCATTTCCTCCGGCGTGTCGGCGGCCGCAAACAGCGCCCGTGTCGCCTTGTTGACGCCGGCGTCCGTGGCCTGGGCCGACAGCACCACGGCGACGAGCAGCGTAAACGGATTGCTGTGCTCCAACTCGCCTTTGGGCTCTGGGTCACGCGCGGCAAACCGGCGGAAAATCTCCGCGATCGCCTCGCTGCTCAGCCGCGTGCTGCGCCGCCGCGATGCCGGCTTCGGCTTGATCCTGGGCTTGGGCTTGGTTGCGGACGGGAGACTGGCCATGGACTCTGTGGTTTTGACATCGGCGGAAATCGTTCATAGGCTTTCTGCATGGACGATCAAACCGCAGAAAAGCAAGCGGCGTTCCGCGCCGTCCTTCATCCGCACCGATCGCTGTCGCCGCGCGGCTTTCTCATTCTGATGAGCGCGATCGGCGCCGTCAGCTTCGTCACCGGCGTGGCGTTTCTGCTGATCGGCGCCTGGCCCGTCCTTGGCTTCTTCGGTCTCGACGTCGGCCTGGTCTACGTTGCTTTCAAGCTCAATTATCATGCCGCGCGCGCCCACGAGATCGTCGAGCTGACACCGGAAACCCTCAGCGTGACGCGCGTGGCTGCCAGCGGCACCTCGCAGCGCTTCGAGTTCAATCCGTACTGGGCCCGCGTTCGCCTGGCGCAATGGCCGGATGGCCGCACCGATCTGAAGATTGCCTCGCACGGCAAGGAATTCTCGTTCGGCCGGCTGCTCAACGACGAGGAGCGCCGCGACTTTGCACGCGCTCTTCAGCAAGCGCTGTCATCCACGCGCGATGGAGCGGCGGCCTAAGACCGGCGTTCAGCCCTTCACGAGCATCAGCGACAAGCCGACCAACGTGCTGTTGTGGAACTGGATTTCCACGAGCTGGCGCGGGCCGCGCGCCATGATGTCCATGTTGGCCTGCAGATCCGCACCCTTGATCTCCACGCGGAAACCCGTCGGCGTAATCTGTCCGGTGAGTTCGCCGTTCATGTTGCGGACGGTTTCGGTCCAGTGTCCGGTCAATTGGGCGCCGGTCTGCTGCAGCTCGCTCAACACCTCGATGTTGCCGCTGGCCGAGGCGCAGCGAATGTTCTGCTTCAGCTGGCCAGGCGTTTCCGTACGCAAATACGTGACGCGGCACTTCACGTTCTCGAATTTGGCCTCGGCAAAGCCGAGCCGGCCCTCGCCCGTCCAGCGTCCCACCAACTGATCCAGCGACGCAGTCGGCGCAGCGGGCGTCGCCGGTTCGGCGGCGACTGGAATAATCGCCAGCCAGACTGTGGCAGCCAAGCCCGAAACCAGTGCGCCAATCGCCTTACAAGCCATGAGCCAATACTCCCGCGTGCACTGCGCACGCTGCCAGATGATTCCCAGATTTCAATAAATTGAGCATGCGAGCGCCTGTGGCGCCAGCGCACCGCAGCAACGCCTGCAGAAGAATTTCGTCACATCATGGACGAAATGACGACGTAGCCAATCCGCGCTGCGGCGTAAGGAGGCACGAGCCGGCCGCAAGCGGAGTGCGCCGCTTTGAGATGACGCGCGTCGACGTTGGCGTTATGTTCAAGGCATGCGGAAGTGTCGGTGCGGGCGGCTAGGGCGGCGCCGCGCGTTACACGTGGGGTCATAGTATGAGTTTTATCGCTGGCCAGAGCTGGGCCTATCGCGCGCCGGAAGGCTTCCACGCCTCGCGCGTCGTCATCGGCGCAATCGTACGCTTTGAAGACCGGGAAAGCATCGTCTGCATCAGCGTTCTCGATGCTCCGCGCAATCGCCACGCGGCACCAGGCGATACGGTGACGATCCCGTTCGTTCCGCTTTCCGAAAGCGCATTTGCGGCAACCGTCACGGCTCTCGCCGCCGACGAAGAGCAGGTGCCCGATGCCTTCGCAACGCAGCTGCAGGCGTGGTCGGTCGACGAGCGCGGCCTGGCCGTTTTCACCGTGCCGTTCCTGGGTTTCCTGGACCAGATGATGTCGATGCAGGTGGCCGCCATCGCTGACCAGCAAAGGCAAACGGCACCGGCCGCCTGACGTCGCCACACCGTGGAACCACGCGGGAGTGAATTGCTGCGCTATTTGGAGTTCTGGGCCCGGCGCGGGGCGGAATTCACGTCGGGCTGCGGCGCCGGAAGCTGCCGTTGGACCCGCGCCGCAGACTTCAACCGCTCCGGCCGCCATGCCGCAGGCGCAACCGCGATGTACCCCAAGCCAGGATTTGCCGACGTCGCATTGAGACGGGTCGGATCGAGGCTCCAGCGCAGGGCCAGCCGCATGACGTGATCTTCTGTGGGATGCAGGATGATCTCGCCGCCCGCATCACCACGCCGGCCACGGACGCCGCGCAGTTCGAACAGCTTCAGCCCTAGCGTGCGCTCTTCTCGCGACGTCTTGCCCTTGTTCCAGATCACGCCTTCGTCACCGGCTGCAAAAGCGCGCAACAACCGGCCGTCGACCATGCGCGCCCAGGCAAACATGTCGATCGGCGGATAGCCGAAGAAGTACTGCACCTCGACGAAGCGGCCACCGAGCGAAACCAGCAGCGGCGTGCACTTGTCGACAAAGGCGCTCGACGAGGGATGCGGCAGCGGCAGGCCGACCACGAACGTCCATCCATTCACCGGCGGGCTAACGTACACGTGGCTCTCGCCAAGTTCGGTATCGTACACCGAGCCAATGCCGGAGTTCCAATTGCAGCGCTGAGGATCTTGCAGTGTGAGCGCGCTGACGACGGCCTCGGTATCTCGCGTCCGCACGGCCAACCACGCCATGTCATAGCCGAACGCAGCAGGGTGATCCGGCTCGACGTCGAACACGACTCGGCCGTCACCCAGGCGCGGCGCGAGCTTATACGCCGCCACGGCGATAGTGATGGCGATCATGACGGCAATGACGAGAATCACGGAGCGTTCTCCACCGATCCGCCCATTTAAGCGACAGGGTGTGGACCGATCAAGGCGAGGATGGCTCAGGCACGTGGAAAAGCAACTTTCGGTGCGCCCAACACACGCCAGCACGCATACGAGGCCAGCTGCGCACGCACCGGGTGCGGGGTAGCGACCCTGCGCGGCGCGAACTGGCCTCTAAAGCGTCGGCCATGGCGAAAACGGGCGAGCCATAACCGGTCAATACACAAGCCGGCACGAGAGAGCGGACGATCGTGCGCCGGCTTGCCCACGTTGCATATCCGATCGACATGACAGCGCTGTGTCAGCGGAATGCTGAGCACCAAAACGAAAAACGCCGGAGCGTGAAGCTCCGGCGTTCTGAGTTTAGGAGAAGGTAACTGCCGTTTTGATTATGGCAGCGTAACCTTGACCGAAGCCACGAAGCGCTCGTCTGCGAGGCCTGGCGAGATGAAGGCGGCGTCATCCTCGATGTTGGTATCCCAATAGCGAAGATCGATCGTGAACTTGTCTACCGCCAGCGCTACGCCGACGTTCCAATACGTGTAGTCCTCGTCACCACCACCGAAGTCCTGATCTTCAATTTCCTGCCAGCCAAACACGCCGCTAAGCGTGGGAACGAAGGGGCCAACCTGACGGAACGTATAGCCCGCCGCGCCTTCGACTGCGATAGCATCCGAGTCGTCCGTGTATTGATACTTCGGGCTGTAGTAAATGGTGGCGCCCAACGTCGCATTCGTGATTGGAGCGATGCTCGCACCAGCCTTCAATTCCAGGTATTCAGCATCGCCCGGGCCCTCGTATCCCTCACCAGGATAGAGGTAGCCAATGATCCCGAGGTCGAAGGTTACCGGACCGACAACAGGCTTGAAGCCCGCATAGATGTCGACTTCACCAGGACCAACGCCGTCGTTGCTCAGCGTCGGATCCAGGCCATCGTCCAGGTTTGAGGCCCAGACACCGGCGTAGAAAATACCGTAGCTGAGATCGACGCTACCCTGCGCGGCTGGCTTCTCATCGTTCAGCGAGAGGCCGCGGAAGACGTAATCCGACGTTGCGCCCAGCGTGATCGACCAGGTGAGCTTGCGGCCTTCTGCAGCAGCCGGCGCATCCTTCGAGCTGACTTCGTAACCGTCGGCGAGCGCTGCACCCGCCATGGCGAGAAGTGCGATGCCCGTCGCACCAGCCGTGCGTGTAAACCTATTCATTCCCATGTCCCAACCCCCGGTTATTCCCTGTCACCGCGTTCAGAAGCACCCGGAGGGGGTGAATCGGCTCGCGTCTGGCAACAAGAAAGCTTCAGGCGCCGCACAAGCTCAAGCAGATAGTTGCTGGTAAGGTCATTCCAACAGACCGGGTGTAACCCAGCCGCAACTCTTGCGCTTTATTGACCAATAGTTAGCCAGTGGATCGCCTACTTTTGCGCCGGACTGCCTCTCACAGAAACAAAAGCGCCGGGCGAGCCGCCCGGCGCTTTTGACCTTGGGAGAAGGTTTTGGCGTGTCTTTTAGGGCAGAACGACCTTGAGAGTGCCCACAACGCGCTCGTCGGCATAAGTTGCGAGCCCGTTGTCCGAGTCTACGTCGGTATCCCAATAGCGCACGTCGAGCGTGAACTTATCGAAGGCAACCGCTGCGCCTGCGTTCCAGTACACGTAGTCTTTATCGGAATCGGCCAGGCCACCGTAATTGTTGTTCTCCGTATCCGAGTAGCCGACCGTGCCCGAGATCGAGGGCGTGAAGCGGCCGATCGAGGCGAACGAGTAGCCAGCCGTGCCTTCTACTGTCCAAACGTCACCGGCGCTCAGCGTCCCATCCGGGGTGTAGTATACGACGCCGGCCAAGCTGGCGTTCGTGAACGGGGTGATGCTGGCCCCAGCCTTCAGTTCGAGATAGTCGATCTCGCCAAGGTCCGACGGAGCTTCATCATCGTTGGTGCCGGGATACAGATATCCAAGAACGGCAAAGTCGAACGTCACGGGACCAAGAACGGGTTTGATGCCAAGATAGACGTCCATTTCGACGGACGAGTCTGGGTCGCCGTCAAAGTCGACGCTGGAGCCCCAGAACCCTGCGTACAAAATGCCGTACGACAGATCGATGCCGGCGCTGACCGCCGGATTCTCAGACGACTGCGAGAACCCGCGGAACACGTAGTCGGACGTGACTGCAGCATTCACCGAGTAGCTGAACTTGCGGCCTTCTTCGACGGGTGCATCCTTGATGCTGCCGCTGTAGCCGTCGGCAAGCGCCGAGCCGGCGAGTGCAAACAGGGCGCCCGTGGCCCCGGCAGCGCGTAGAATTTTGTGCAGTTTCGTCATGGTCCCAAACCCCCGGTTCTCTCTAAATTCGGCCGCGTGACTGGTTCATCCCGATGGGAAAACTGTGCTCGCGTCTGGTCTTAGAAAGGGCTACGAAACCTGGAAGCTCAAGCCTTCAGTTGCAGTGCGATATGGCCAGTGAGAGTCGTGTATCTCGATCGCCACGAAAGGCCTAAAATGGCGAACTATTGCACAGGTTTAGCTCGCCGAACGAGCAGTCTCTGTACGCCTCATGACCGATGCTTGAACAGGGCCTGATCATTACTTCATCAGCACTGCGGCATTCACGCACACGGCACTTACAGGACTATTTTCGTCAACAATAACGAAAGCTGCCGAATTCATGAAAAGGCCCTCACCCGGCACTGTCCTCATCACCGGCGCGGGACGCCGCATCGGCCGTGCGATTGCGCTGGCGATGGCTGAGGACGGCTGGCGGATCGGCATTCACTACCGGCGCTCGCGCCAAGACGCCGAGGAACTGGCCGCAGCCATCAAGGCCGATGGCGGGAAAGCCGTTGCGCTGCCCGCCGATCTGGGAAACCTCACCGAGGTGAAGGCCCTGATCCCGCTGTGCTGCGAGGCGATCGGGGCGCCGTGCTGCCTCATCAACAACGCATCGGAGTTCCAGCCTGACACGCTCGCCTCGACCACGCCGGAAAGCTGGCACCTCCACCTCGACATCAACCTGAAGGCACCGGTGTTCCTGGCGCAGGCGCTGGCGGAAGCACTGCCGGCTGGTGTCGACGGTAATGTCATCAACATCATCGACCAGCGCGTCTGGAAGCCGTCTCCGGACTTCTTTTCCTACACGGTCTCCAAAGCCGGCCTGTGGGCCGCCACGCGAACGTTGGCGCAGGCGCTGGCGCCGCGCATTCGCGTCAACGCCATTGGGCCCGGGCCCATCCTGCAGAGCATCCACCAGACCGACGCAGACTTCGCCCAGGAAATTCAGGACACCCTGCTGCGCCGCGGACCGAGCGCCGAGGAGATCGCCGCGGCCGTCCGCTTCATCCTGGCCGCACCCGCAATGACCGGTCAGATGATTGCGCTGGACGCGGGTCAGCACCTGGCCTGGCGGGGAGACAGGCAGAACGCTCCCGCCGGCGAACCCGGCGAAAGCTAGAGCCTGATCGTTTGAGATGCGAGCGGTGGAGTTCGCATCGAGGACGTGAATCAGACTCTGAAACTAGGGCGTAGAGCACGTGCATATGTAACGATTTGATTCCGTCAAAAGCGAACGTGCTCTAGGCTGCACACAGGAAATGCAGTGGTAGCCACAATTCCTCCCCTGCATGCCCCAATTCACGCCTCAAAAACCCCGCAGATTCCTCCGCTCTCACACGAGCGAGTCGGCGTAAACCAGACCTTAAGGTTAAGGGGTTAGAAACGTTTATGTTCTCATGGCTTGCCGCCGTTCTTTCGCATTTCCCATCCGGGGGTTCCATGCTCAAGCGCCAGTCCATCCGCGCTCTCACGCTGCTATCGGCCGTCGCTGCCTCCGCGACGCTTGCCAACGCCGCCGAACTGCCGCCCATCAAGATCACCGACGCCAACACCGTCATGAGCTGCGCCACGCCGGGCCGGCTGATGGCCTATCTGAAATCCAACAATCCCAACATCCAGGACAAGTTCGACGGGATCGCCACGGACTACATGCGCCATGGCGAAGCGCTGGCCATTCGCTGGGACTATGCGTTCTTCCAGATGTTGGTAGAGACGGGCTACCTGAAGTTCACCGGCGACGTCGACGTCAAACAGAACAACTTCGCCGGCCTGGGCGCCACCGGCAAGGGCGCGAAGGGCGAAAGCTTCCCTGACGTCTCGACGGGCGTGAAAGCGCACCTGCAGCACGTCCTGATGTATACCGGATCACCCGTAGAAGACCCAGTCGCTCAGCGCACGCGTGACGTGCAGGCCTGGGGCGTGCTGACGAAGTGGCAGCAGACGATCAAACGGCCGATGACGTTCAAGGATCTGACGTCCAAGTGGGCGCCGACCAGCAAGGCCTACCCGCGCGATATCGTGTCCGTCGCCGAGCGGTTCGAGAAGGGTATCTGCCAGCAGGACGACCCCCAACCCGAACTCGTCGCCGAAGCCCGTGGCGGCGCCGACGCCGGCGGCACACCCAATCGCGCCGCTGAAAAGAAAGCCAAACAGGCCGCCGCCGCAGAGGACAGCGAGACACCTTCCGTCGCGGCAGGCGATGCAGATGCCAAGCCGGCCGGCAAGCCACCTGTAGCGGCCGATGCGACCGGCGTGAAAGTCCTCAATCAGCCCGAGGCCGCGCCGGCGGGCGACGATGCAGCCGGCAGCAATGACGCGGCCCCTGCCGCCGAAAGCACGACGGCGACGCCCCCTGCCAAAATGCCCACGGCCGAAATGGCGCCTCCCGCAAAAGATGGAAAGAAGCAGGCCGCCGCCGGCAAGGCACTCGCGGAGAAGGCGCCGCCTGCCGACAAGAAGATGGAAACGGCGGCCGTCTCGCCAGGTCCAGGGCCAGCGCCCGCTGCAACCGCAGCAAAATGCAAAGTCTGGCAGGCAAGCTACGGCGGATCGAAAGCCATCATCATCAAGGCGCAGGCCGACAAGATGACGAACTACACCGTGCTCGACGTCAACGACGGTGCCGAGAAGCGGGAGGCCGAGGCTTACATCGCTGCCTACGCCAAGGGCGGCGCCACCGTGGGCGAGTTTGCCAGTTCGACCCAGGCGCTGGAAAAGGCTTTCCAACTCTGCCCTGAAGGCTGATCACTCAGCCACGCTCTCGCTGTTGTTATCCCAGACCGGCAGAGCACTCGCTTGTGACGCGCTGACTGCAACGCTGACAATGTGGTTAGACCCGTGGGTCTGACCCCTGGTTGAACGTTCGCTCGTGACGGTGCTGCAAACCGCACATGCTTAACGCGGCCACGCGCAATTCTCAGCGTGATGAAACCCCGGAAAGCCAAACCGATTCAACGGCTGGCTGCGCTCCTCAAAAAAGTTTCAAGTTGGGCATTCCCGAAACAACTTTTTTACCGTTGTCGGGCAATCTTGGCGCCGTTGAGTGAGTGGCCGGTTCTTGTGCGTCCAGGTTTGGTGCATGGCTTAAACGGGCCGCGTTCGTGTTCAGTCGAGTGAAGAGTGCCAGATGGCAAAGCGTATTCTTGTTGTCGACGATGATCCCGTGCAGCGGCGCATCCTCGAAGAAACCATCAAGCGGCTTGGTTTCGAGGTTGTCAGCGCCAGCTCCGGAGATCAGGCGGTTACGCTGCTCGAAGGTCCCGACCACGGCACGATCTCTCTGGTTCTTCTCGACATGGTGATGCCGGGCCTCGACGGCATCGGCGTCCTCGATCGTCTGATGCCGCAGCCGGGCATGCCCCCCTTCATCGTGCAGACGGCCAACGGGTCGATCGACGCCGCCGTCAACGCCATGCGCGCCGGTGCCGTAGACTTTGTCGTCAAGCCCGCCTCGCCGGAGCGGCTCGAAGTTTCCATCAACACCGCGCTGAAGATCGAAGCCCTGTCGGGCGAGATCACGCGCATCAAGAAGAAGGCGGAAGGCACGCTCACGTTCGGCGACCTGATCGTCAATGGCAATGTGATGGAGCGGGTCATCTCGCTCGGCCGCCGTGCGGCCGCCTCCAACATCCCGGTGCTCATCGAAGGCGAAAGCGGCGTCGGCAAGGAACTCATCGCCCGCGCCATCCAAGGCGAAAGCGAGCGCGCCGGCAAACCGTTCATCACCGTCAACTGCGGCGCCATTCCCGAGAACCTCGTCGAAAGCATTCTCTTCGGTCACGAGAAAGGCTCGTTCACCGGCGCGACCGACAAGCGCATCGGCAAGTTCCAGGAAGCCGACGGCGGCACCCTGTTCCTTGACGAAGTGGGCGAGCTGCCGCTCGAAGCACAGGTGAAGCTGCTGCGTGCGCTGCAGGAAGGCGAGATCGATCCCGTTGGCGCCAAGCGTCCCGTGAAGGTCAACTTCCGCCTGATCTCCGCCACCAACCGCGACATGATCCAGCAGGTAAAAGACGGCAAGTTCCGCGAGGATCTGTATTATCGCCTCAACGTCTTCCCGATCCACGTGCCGCCTCTGCGCGAGCGCACGACCGACGTGCCTGAACTGGCGCAGCACTTCATCAACCGCATCTCCGCCGAAGAAGGCAAGCGCGTCATCGGCTTGAGCGACAGCGCCAAGCGCCTGCTCGAAGCCTACAAGTGGCCGGGTAACGTGCGCCAGTTGGAGAACGCGATCTTCCGCGCAGTCGTCCTCGCCGATCGCGCCGAGTTGGGCATCTCCGAGTTTCCGCAGATCGCCGCGCAGGTCGACGGCTTCGACGCTGAAATCCCGCCAGCGCCGTTGGAGATGCAGACGCCCGGCGCCTACACCGGTCCTGCCGTTCTCGGCGCCGACGAAATCGTGCCGCAGACGATTGAGATCAAGGGCGCGCAGGGCGGCACGACACTCGGCATTCCCGCAGTAACGGAATCCGGCGAGATTCGTACGCTCGAAGACATCGAGGCCGACATGATCCGCCTCGCACTCGGCCGTTATCGCGGCCACATGACGGAAGTTGCCAAGCGCCTGAAGATCGGCCGCTCGACGCTTTATCGCAAGATGCAGGAATACGGGCTGGAGCCGCGCGTCGTCTAACGCGGCAAGGCCAGCGCAAATGAAAAGGGTCAGACCTCGGTCTGACCCTTTCTGCGTTCCAGATTCTGCCACGGCTTAAGTGTTCGGCACTTTCGGTTCGATCTTCTTGGCCGGCGGCAGCGTATTCGGCATCGGAGCCGGCTCGGGCTTGGCAGCACCGGCCGGCGGCTCTACCTGCTTTTCCATCGGCGGCGCACTTTCAAGCATTTCGCCTGGCGGCGCTTCCGGCAGCTGCTCCTGCGCGCGGGGCTCACCTGGTGCGGGGACATTCGGCGGCTGCGGCGTTGGGGTGCCCTCGCCGGCAGCCTGCGCGAACGCAAGGCCCACTGGCAACACGACTGCTGCGGCGAAAGTCATCGCGATGCGTGCTGTGATTTTGCGGGTCATGCGGCAGAACGCGCGGGCCGCAGGCCCGGTTCCGGTTTGTCGCAGTCAGCCGATCTTCTTGCCGATCGTATAGCCGAGTATGGCCCAGATCAGCCCGAAGCCGAACTGCAGTGCCAAGAGGCCAGCCTCGCCGCCAAGAGCATGCACCTGTACCAATTGCAGCATCGTCACGGCCCAATACAGAACAAACCCGGCCAGCGCCGCGGCAAACGCCACGATCGGCAGTTTCTGCCACTGGTCCGCCTTGCGGCCCATCAGGAACGCGACGATGACCACCGCCGGATTGAGCAGCGCGATCAGCACCAGCGTTGCTGGATCAAACGAGTTGATTTCCATCAAGCCGCGCCGCCGTCACCTTTGGAGCCGTCGCGTGGCGCATGCCCCTTGGCGACCGTCTCCTGCGATTGCCGCAGCTTCTCTTCCTCGTACTGCACGAACCAACCGATCATTTGGCGCCACAGCGCTTCCGTCAGCTCAGGCGGCAGACCCTTGGCGCGGCCGCGCGCCTTGACCTTGTCGATCACCTGCTGGATGCGCCAGGGCACATAAGCGTCGCCGGGGTTTTCCTTCAGGTGCCAGGCACGGTCGACGTAGCTGAAGCGTTCAGCGATCAGGTCCACCAGCGCTTCGTCGATGCGATCGATCTCGGCGCGCACTTGCGGCATCGCCTTGCAGTCTTCCGGGGTCAGCGGCATCAGCTTTTCCCTTTCTTCGCGGCACCCGCGAGCCACCACGCGTCCGGTGCCGTGAAGCGCCCGGCCGCTGTCTCGATCGCTTGCGCCGTGCGGAACAGCGTGGCCTCGTCAAACGGCTTGCCGATCAGCTGCAGGCCGAGCGGCGTACCCTCGGACGACAGCCCGGCCGGAACCGAGATTCCCGGCAGGCCGGCCATGTTCACGGTGACGGTGAATATGTCTTCCAGGTACATCGCGATTGGATCGCCGGTCTTCTCGCCGAAGCCGAAAGCGGGCGACGGCGTCGTCGGCGTCAGCACCACGTCGACCTTGTCCCACGCCTCGTCGAAGTCTTGTTTGATCAACGTGCGCACCTTCTGCGCCTTCAGATAGTAGGCGTCGTAATACCCGGCCGACAGCACGTAGGTGCCGACGAGGATGCGCTTGCGCACTTCATGCCCGAAGCCGGCGGCACGCGTGTTCTCGTAGGTCTCGATCACGTCTTTTCCGTTGACGCGCAGGCCGTAGCGAACGCCGTCGTAGCGCGCCAGATTGGACGAGGCCTCCGCGGGCGCCACGATGTAATAGGCCGGCAGCGCGTATTTGGTATGCGGCAGGCTGATGTCGTGAATGGTGGCGCCGGCATCCTTCAGGATGGCGATACCCTTCTGCCAGAGCGCGTCGATCTCCGCCGACATGCCCGCGACGCGATATTCCTTCGGCACACCGATGCGCAGGCCCTTCACGCCGCTCGTCAGGCCCGTCTCGTAGTCGGGCACTGGCACGTTGACCGAGGTGGAGTCTTTTGCGTCATAGCTCGCCATGCTGGTGAGCATGATGGCCGCATCGCGCACCGTCTTCGCAATCGGCCCCGCCTGGTCGAGCGAGGACGCGAACGCCACGATGCCCCAGCGCGAGCAGCGCCCGTACGTCGGCTTGATGCCGACCGTGCCCGTCAGCGCCGCCGGCTGGCGAATGGAGCCGCCCGTATCGGTAGCGGTTGCTGCAAGGCACAGGTTGGCCGCCACCGCAGCAGACGATCCGCCCGACGAGCCACCGGGCACCAGCTTCGTATCCGCGCCCTTGCGCCGCCAGGGCGACACGACGGGCCCGAACGCGCTCGTCTCGTTCGACGAGCCCATGGCGAACTCGTCGTTGTTGAGCTTGCCGAGCATCACGGCACCGGCATTCCAAAGATTGCCGCCGACGGTCGACTCGTAGGCCGGTTTGAAATGGTCGAGGATCTTGGAGCACGCCGTCGTGCGGATGCCGTTGGTGCAGAACAGATCCTTGTTGCCGAGCGGCAGGCCCTCCAGCGGACGGGCATCGCCCTTGGCCAGACGCGCATCGCTGGCCTTGGCTTGCGCCAGCGCGTGATCCGGCGTTGGCAGCACGTAGGCGTTCAGCGTGCCGTTTGCGTTATCGATGGCGCCGATGTGCGCCTCGGTCAGCTCCGTCGCCGTGAACTCCTTCTTGCGCAAACCATCGCGTGCTTCCGAAAGCGTAAGAGCCGTCAAATCCGTCACGATCAGTTGTCCTTCTTGGCGGGTGGCACATCGCACACGGCATACAGCGTGGGTTCTTCCTCACCTTCACCCGTCACCTTGAATGTGCCCTCGCCGGTCTTGTCGATGACCTGCGTGTCATCCCATTGGCTCTCGCCCTCCTCGCAGGAGGTGACGACCTTCCATGACTTCCCGGCTTCCGTCTCGGTCACCGTCTTGAAAGCGCATTCATGCTCCCAGCCCTGGTAGCCGGCGGCCGTCAGCGTTTCCGGCACCGTCGAGATGTTGCGA
This sequence comes from Hyphomicrobiaceae bacterium, assembly GCA_030655135.1. Lineage (GTDB taxonomy): Bacteria > Pseudomonadota > Alphaproteobacteria > Rhizobiales > Hyphomicrobiaceae > JAKAXS01. Next base: position 14,564 of record JAURWC010000074.1, read on the forward strand.
TCACCGCCGGCGCCCAGCGCCTTCAGCTTGTCGCAGCCTTCGGCCGTGGCATACGTGGCCGAGCCGAGGAAGGCCGCCGTCGTCTCCTGCGCGAACGCTGGCAGAGCCAAGACCGGTGTCAGAACAAAGAGCGTCAGGGCGAAATTGCGCATGGCTCACTCCACGACTTTGGGGACGACAAAGAAGTTGTCTTCCGTAACCGGCGCATTGGCCACGACGGTCGCAGCGATTTCGCCGTCCGTCACCTCGTCCGGCCGCCGCTCCAGATCCTGGGCAACGACGCGCGTCATCGGCTCGACCGACTTAGTGTCGACCTCGTCGAGTTGCTTCACCCAGTCGAGGATGCCGGACAGCTCCTTTTGAAGCGACTGGGCCTCGGAGTCCGTGATTTTGATGCGCGCCAGACGTGCGATGCGCCGCACGGTCGCTTCGTCGACCTGCATGGCCCTCTTCCATTCGTGTTCGCTAAATACCGGCGCAGTCTTAGCGGCGCGCCCGCCGTGGCGCAAGCAGCGCCGGAAAAGCCCGTCTGGCTCCGGTGCTTACTTCAATTTGGACAGGAACGGCCCAAGGATATCCGAGGAGTCGTCCGTCCACCCCTTGACCTTGCCCGGCTCGAACTCGATGGACGTATTGAGTTCCTTGAATGGGGCCAGCGTTTCAGCCTCGCGCGCGAACACGGCCACCGTGGACGTCGTCTGTCCATAGCTGCCGTCGCTCGTGTCGTCGGATAGGATCAAACCCTCCAGGCCCGGCACCAGCGGCTGCGTTGAGGCCAAGACACGATCGAGATCCAGGTAGCGGTTGGAGATATGCAGAACGGCTACCCCACCCGGCCGTAGCTTTGCGCGATACAGCTCCAGCGCCTCCTTCGTCATCAGATGCACGGGCACGGCATCGGAGGAGAACGCATCGACGATGATGAGATCGAAACTTTCGTCCTTCTCCTTGGCCAGTGTCAGCCGCGCGTCGCCCAGCACGATGTCGATGTTGGGCTGGCAGTTCACGACGTAGGTGAACTGCGGCGACTTGGCGATGCCGACGACGACGGGATCGATCTCGAAGAAGCGCCACGTCTCGCCTTCCTGCGCGTAGCACGACAGCGACCCGGCACCGAGGCCGACGACGCCATACCGGCCCTTCTCGCCCTTGGCGGCGAGCTTGGCGCGGATCATCTCGATCGATTTCGCCATCGGCGAGGTCGGGTGATAGTAGGTGCCCGGCGTCGTGTCGGCGACGGTGTTGCCCTGGTCGTCGCGAATGCGCTGCGCGCCGTGCAGCGTCGTGCCGTGGTTCAGCAGGTTGAACTTGCCGTCTTCTGACAGCATCACGCGATAGACACCGAAGTAGCTGCGCTGCGCCTGTCCGCGATGCACGTCCGACGGCAGCGAAACGATCATGTAACAGACGACGAGGGCTGCCGCCGCTTGGCGCATGGGATAGCCCCAGAACGCCAGCATCACGATCGAACCGATAAGCGTGGTGCCGGCGGCAACGCCCCATCCAGAGAAGTTATAGCCCTGCTGTGCGGCCAGCATCGCGATGCCGGTCAGCGCCAGCGCAAGTCCCAGCAATACCAGGAGCGAAAAGACGAGTTCGCGTAGATTAGCGGTAGCAATCCGGCCCACGACCCCAGGCCGGCACGCCATCGTCAGCGCCAGCAACAACGGATACTCGTACACTTCCGAGAACAGCGCCGGTGCCAGCAATGCGGCGAACAACCCGCCCAGCACGCCGCCGAACGACATCCACAGATAGAACTCCGTCAGAAAGCGCGCAGCAGGACGCGCCTCATAGAGCGTGCGATGCGCGACGAGTGCGGATGTCACGAACGCTGCGACCCCCGCCGCCGCCGTTGTCATCCACTTGTCGTGCTCGGTTTGCGCCAGCTGCAGCAGCGCGACGATCACCGCGACCAGATGCAGCACGAGCAGTACCGGCATGGGGATCCAGGCACGTTCGCGGAACACAATGACGAATGTCATAAGATATAGCGCGAGCGGAATAACCCAGATCAGCGGCGCCGACGCGACGTCGGTAGCGATGTGCGTCGTGAAAGCTGTCAGCAGCGCCGCCGGCACCAGCGCCAACCCGACCCACTGCGCGCGATCGGCCCAGCCCGGAGGACTGACACCGCCGCCGTCGTCTGTGGGCGCAACCGCGTCGGCAGATGGCGCACCGAAATGCCTGACGAGATAAAAACAGCCGGCGAGAGCCGCGATCAGCGCCACGAAACCGAAGGTCCACAGCGAACTCAGCGCTTTCAAGCCGATCATGGGTTCCAGCACGAACGGGTAGCCCAGCAGCGCGATCAGGCTGCCCAGGTTGGACGCCGCGTAAAGAAAATACGGATCGCCGCCCTGGACGTGGCCGGTCCGGGCGAACCAGGCCTGCAGCAACGGCGCGTTGGCGGCCACCGCCACGAACGGCAAACCGATGGCGATGCTGAACAGCCCAAGCTGCCAAAGATACGGACTGCCGCTGGGCGGCTCCGTCCAGCTGGCAGGCAGCGCAATCGGCAGGAACAGCAGCGCAACCGCGCACAGCCCGAGATGCACGAAGCCCGTCGTCGCAATCGGCACCCGCGCGATAAGCAAATGCGCGTAGCAGTAGCCGATCAGCAAAGCGCCCTGGAAAAAGCACAACGCCACCGCCCAGACCGATGGAGACCCGCCCAGCAACGGGAGCACCATCTTGGCGAACATCGGCTGCACGGAGAACAGGAGAAGCGCGGAGAGGAACGTCGTCGCCGTAAAGGCCAGCAGTGTGCCAGCCCCGGCCCGCTGTGGAGCCAGTGATGCCTCGGACATGTCCTCTCCCATTTTCAGCCTTCACCGCAACACTTTAGCGGCCGGCCCTGTTTTTCGCGCGTCAGACTGCAAGCCCCGGCGATGAAGCGCAAGCCCTACGTGCCGCGCCCAGCTGACACAGGAATTCGCTGGCAGCACGAAAGGTTGCGACTGCAAACACCCTTTTGGACGACCGCAAACTTGCGCCATGGCGAGAAGGCGCCAGACTGTATAAGGAAGCCTGAACCCAGCAGCCGCGAGCCGTCCCGCTTCATGTCACAAACCGAGCCGCCCGCCCCTGTTCCCCCATCACCTGGTCTCCAAGGCCAGACGTTGGATGACGTGGCTGTATTCGCAGCGGCGCTGGCACCGTCTCGCCGCCTCATCGGCATCGACGCCGGCACCAAGACCCTGGGACTTGCCTTGTCCGATGTGTCACGCTTCATCGCGTCGCCACTGGAGACGATCCAACGAACGAAGTTCACCGCTGACGCAACGCGTCTGCTGCAGATCGCCGCCGAGCACAACATCACCGGCTTCGTGTTGGGCTGGCCCGTCAACCTGGACGGCACGATCGGTCCGCGCGCTCAGGCAACGCGGGCCTTCGCCCGCAACGTCAACAAGCTGACACCGCTGCCGATCTTCCTGTGGGATGAGCGGCTATCGACGGCGGAAGCAGAGCGCATGCTGATTTCGGCAGACGCCAGCCGCAAACGCCGCGCCGACGTCATCGACAAACTGGCCGCCACAATCATTCTGCAGGGCGCGCTGAACCGCATGCGCCATTTGTGAGCGAGGCCTGATCTGCGACGCGATTTTTTTTCGTCAACACCAGCTGCGGCTTATTGGCCATCGGCGCTGTGCGCCAACACGCGTGTCGCAACGGCGCCGCAATGATTTCCGACGATCAGGCCGGTTGTCAGAGCGGTCTGAAACGCGGTTTCGCCGCTCGCGTACGGGAAAGAAATGCGTACCAGTTCCGATACTGTTGAGGCCCTTCTCCCAGTTCGCCGCAAGCCGGCGGCGATCGCTGAGACACAGGCCGGCGATGAGATCGCCGCACGTTTCCACACCAAGGTTCGCAAAGCCGTTCGCTCGTTTGTAACGTCGTCGCCGCGTGCAGCCGATCTGGCGAATGTATTCCCCGCAGCCGCCTACGTCATCGCATCGAAGTCGGCGCCGCTCGCCGATATCGACAAGGCGACGCGGCTGATGCTGGATGGCGCCCCGCTGCGTGACGTTGCCCGCACGCTGGGTCTTCCGCTGTGGTTGCGCCGTCTGCCACCGGAAGCCTTCCGTGCAGCGCTCGGCCCCCTGCCGTCATCCGACATGTTCACGCGGCGCATCGCCAATCACTTGCCGGTGCCCGCGCCGGAAAGCGCGTTCTGGCTGACGTCCGTCGCCTTCGCGGCCAAGGGCTGTGATGAATACTTCGCCCTGTGGCTCGCCGCCCAGCGCATCTTCACGGACCAGCATCGCGATCCTGACCGCCTGTTCGCGGTGCTGGCAGCCTATGCCTGGTTTTCCACCGCAGACCGTACGCGCGGCAACAGCTTGATCGTCACGCCGTGGCGCCCTGAAATGGCATTCGACACCGCCGTGTGCGCGGCAAAGAGCTGGCTGAACCGCGTGCGTCTCACGCTGCAACTGCGCGACGGCGCCGTCACCGACACGTGGCTGATACCCGGCGAGGTGAATGGCCTTTCGTTCCAGCCGCTCCTTACGGCCAACGACATCCTGGCAGAATCGCGCGCCATGCAGAACTGCGCGGACCAGTATTCCGATCGCGTGGCCCGCGACAAATGCCGGCTGTTCTCCGTCCGCCGCCGTGGCGTGCGCGTCGCCACGCTCGAGATCGGCCCGCACGCCCGTGAGCCTCACATGCTTGCGATCAATCAGTTGAAGGCCCGCCACAACCTGCCCGCCGCCAGCGAAATCTGGCAGACCGCGCACGCCTGGCTTGCAACGCAGCCGGAGCTGCGGCGTACGCAGCCCTTGTCATCCCCCGACCGGCCCCTCAACGCGGCGGCGTGGACCTCGCTGATGCAGCCCTATCGCGCGAGCAAAGACGGAGCCCGCTGGCTGCCCGCCAAGCCGACGCTCGAAGCCTTCGCGATCCTCGATGATTATATGGCCGACCTGGCCCGCCGTGGCGGCGTTTCCTCCTGGCTGTTCACCTGAAATTGCAGCGGCCGTCCTTGACGGGCCTTCCACGCGCTGCTTTGCCTGGGTTGCTCGTTGCTGGCTTAGGACGCCCCATGGACCTTCCATTCTCGACGCTCGATCTCATTGCTCTCGCTTGGTTCGGCGTGCTCGTCGTCGGCTACAAGATCGTCGGCATGTTTCCGGCGATGGAAAGGCGCAACATCATCGCCGCGGTGCAGGCCCAGCGCTACAAATGGATGCGCACGATGGTCCGCCGCGACAATCGCGTCGTCGATACGTTCGTCGTCGGCAACCTTGGGCAGGGCAACGCTTTCTTCGCATCGACCAGCGCCATCGCCATCGGCGGTCTCACCACGGTTCTGGGCAAGGGGGACGCCGCGCGCGAGGTGATGCAGCACCTGCCCTACGCTGCCCCAATGCCGCCGCTGCTGTGGGAGCTCAAGGTCATCTTCATGGCCGGCATTTTCGTCTATGCGTTCTTCAAGTTCGCGTGGGCATTCCGCATGTCGCACTACACCGGCATCATGATCGGCGCGACCCCGCTGCTCTCCACCGCGACCCAGCGCCAATGCGACGAGCATGGCCACCGCTGCGCCATCATCAGCGGGCTTGCCGCCGAACACTCGTCCAGCGGATTGCGCGCCTTCTACTATTCGATCGCCGCGCTGGCGTGGTTCTTCCATCCGATCCTGTTCATGTTCGCGACGGCATGGGTGCTGCTGATCCTGGTGCGCCGCGACTACTTCTCGCTCTCGCGCGCCGTCATCGCCGAGGAAGATGACCTGTCTGGCGTGGCCTTTTCCGGCATGCCCGGGCAGTCCGCCACGTCCGCGGCGAAAAGCGAAACAGCCGGATTTTAGCGGGCAAGCGAACCATCAGCCCAACTGCGCCAACACGCGCGGCAGCAAGTCAGGCAGATCCTCGGCGATGAGGCCGGGGCCGAACGCGGTGGCCGCCGCCCCGTGCATCCAGACGGCGGCAGAGGCGGCCTCGAAAGCCGGCACGCCCTGAGCCAACAGGCCGGTGACGAACCCCGCCAGAACATCGCCAGATCCGGCCGTGGCAAGCGACGGCGGGGCGTTGGCGTTTATCGAAGCCGTGCCATCGGGGGCGGCAACGACAGTGTCCGCCCCCTTGAGCACAACGACGGCACCAATGCGCGCGGCGGCAAGGCGTGCGCGCTCCAGTTTCGACCCGGTGAAATCCGCAAACAGCCGCGCGAACTCACCCTCGTGCGGGGTCAGCACGACCGGGCGGTCCGGCTTGGCGCGGACCAACTCCGCCAGAAGATCCGCCTGGCCGGCAAACGACGTCAGCGCGTCGGCATCCAGCACGACGGCGGCACCGGTCGCCAGCAACGTCGCAGCCTCAGTCTGCGTTTGCGCACCGACGCCGCGGCCGGGGCCGATCAGCACCGCATTCTTGCGGTGATCGGCAAAGATCTCGGCGAGCCCCAGCGGTCCCGTGAACGGCAGCAGCATGATGGCCGTAACGTGCGTGGCATTGATGATCAGCGCGTCCGGCGGCGTGGCGATGGTGACGAGCCCGGCGCCCATGCGCAGGGCAGCGCGCGCGGCCAGCCGCACCGCACCGGTATGGCCAACCGGCCCGGAGACCGCGACGGCATGGCCGCGCTTATACTTGTGATCGTCGATGGAAAGCGACGGCAGTGCGTCCCGCCATAGCTCTGGCAGGTTACTGGACGTCTTGACGCCGATTTCGTCGAGGACACTGCGCGGAATGCCGATGTCGGCAACGTAGACGGCCCCGCACAGACGCCGGCCCGGATGCAGCACATGGCCGGGCTTGCAGCGGAAGAAGGTAATCGTGCGTTGCGCCGTGATGACCGGCCCTGCGGCCGTTCCCGTGGTGCCGTCGAGCCCGCTCGGCACGTCGACGGCCAGGATCGGCACGCCCGAGGCGTTCGCTTCGTCGATGACGGCGGCGGCCGTCCCGTCCGGCGCGCGCGACAAGCCAGCACCCAGCAGTGCGTCGATGATCAACTGCGTGCCGGTGAAACTTGCCTGCCCAAGCCCCAGCGGCTCCACCGTGCCGTCCCACCGCGAAGCCATCTCGGCAGCATCGCCCTTCAGCTGAGAGCGGTTACCCAGCAGATAGACGCGCACGCCGTAGCCGCGCTGCTTGAGGATGCGGGCGGCGACGAAACCGTCACCACCATTGTTGCCGGGGCCGCAGAGCACTGTCACCGTGCCGCGCGTGCGCATCATGGCCTCGGCAGCATCGGCAACGGCGCGGCCGGCATTCTCCATCAGCGTGAGCGTCGCGATGCCGCCTGCCGCGGCGAGGTTGTCGGCTCGCGCCATCTCGGCATTGGTCAGCAGTTCGAGTTCCGGCACGCTGCGCTCCCCGTCATTCGCGACAATCCATCAACACGCAGGACGCCGCCCACGACAAGCAATCTCTCGCGCGCCATCAGCACCAGCCCTGCCATGGAAGCCGATGAGATGTGCCCAAAAATTAAGCCGATCGATTAATCCTTGCACAGCTCGCCCGTTCATTTTCGCCAGGATTTTGGGCATTGAACTCGTAAGCAACTGAAGTCGATGCATTAAAATTTGCATACCCGTGCTGGCATGGGCCGTGCTAACCGTCAGCGCGCGTACGGCATGACAGCCGGCATTCATTTACGTCTGGGAGCACCACGGGCATGAAAAAAATCGAGGCCATCATCAAGCCGTTCAAGCTCGACGAGGTCAAAGAAGCCCTCCAAGAAATCGGCCTGCAAGGCATTACCGTCATTGAAGCCAAGGGCTTCGGCCGCCAGAAGGGCCACACCGAGCTGTACCGCGGCGCCGAATACGTCGTCGACTTTCTACCGAAGGTTAAGCTCGAAGTCGTCTTAGGCGACGAAATGCTCGACAAAGCCGTCGAGGCCATTCAAAAGGCCGCCAAGACTGGCCGTATCGGTGACGGCAAGATCTTTATCTCGACGATCGAAGAAGCCATTCGTATCCGCACGGGCGAAACGGGAGCAGCAGCGGTCTAACCGCGCTCAGCGCTCGTGCAAACCAATAAAACGCCGCTCGCCATAGGGGAGAGAAAATGAAGAGTGTCAATGACGTCCTGAAGTTGATCAAGGACAAGGACGTAAAGTTCGTGGACTATCGTTTCACGGACACCAAGGGCAAGATGCAGCACGTCACGGCCGACGTTTCGACCGTCGATGCTGAAGTGTTCAGCGACGGCTACGCCTTCGACGGCTCGTCGATTGCCGGCTGGAAATCCATCGAAGCCTCCGACATGCTCCTCATGCCGGACCCCGAGTCCGCCCACATCGATCCCTTCTTCGCTCAGACGACGCTTGCCGTGTTCTGCGACGTGCTCGAGCCGTCGACCGGCCAGCTCTACGAACGCGACCCGCGCGGCATCGCCAAGAAGGCCGAGGCCTACATGATGTCGCTGGGAATTGGCGACAGCGTCGTGTTCGGCCCGGAAGCCGAGTTCTTCATCTTCGACGACGTGAAGTTCTCCTCCGACATGTACAATACCGGCTTCAAGGTCGATTCAACCGAGCTGCCGACGAATTCCGGCACCGATTACGAGATGGGCAACCTGGGTCACCGTCCGCGCGTCAAGGGCGGCTACTTCCCGGTTCCCCCGATCGACAGCTGCCAGGACATCCGCTCCGAGATGCTGTCGGTCCTGACCGAGATGGGCGTCACGGTTGAAAAGCACCACCACGAAGTGGCCGCCGCCCAGCACGAACTCGGCGTCAAGTTCGGCCCGATGATCCGCATGGCTGACCACATGCAGATCTACAAGTACGTCGTGCACTCCGTCTGCCAGGCCTACGGCAAGACGGCGACGTTCATGCCCAAGCCCATCTTCGGCGACAACGGGTCTGGCATGCACGTTCACCAGTCGATCTGGAAGGGCGGTCAGCCGATGTTCGCCGGCAACAAGTACGCCGACCTTTCGGAAATGTGCCTGTTCTACATCGGCGGCATCCTGAAGCACGCCAAGGCGCTCAACGCCTTCACCAACCCGCTGACGAACTCCTACAAGCGTCTGGTGCCCGGCTATGAAGCCCCCGTACTGCTCGCCTACTCGGCGCGCAACCGCTCTGCGTCCTGCCGCATCCCGCACGTGACGAGCCCGAAGGCCAAGCGCATCGAGATCCGCTTCCCTGATCCCGGCGCCAACCCCTACCTCGCGTTCGCCGCGATGTTGATGGCTGGCCTCGACGGCATCAACAACAAGATCCATCCCGGCGACCCGATGGACAAGAACCTGTACGACCTGCCACCCGCCGAACTGGCGAAGATCCCGACCGTTGCGGCCTCGTTGCGCGAAGCGCTCGACAGCCTCGACAAGGATCGCGAGTTCCTGAAGGCCGGCGGCGTGATGACCGACGACATGATCGACGCCTACATCGAACTGCGCATGGCCGAAAACATGCGCTACGAAATGGCCCCGCATCCGATCGAGTACGACATGTACTATAGTGTTTGATGCTTGGTGCCCGGCGACTCCCCTGCGGGGAGCCGGCCGCCGGGCACGCTGGGATTAGCGTGACACAATAATGAAGAAGCCCGGGAGCGATCCCGGGCTTTTTTTTTGTTGCGGGCCCACCAATAGTCCCGACGGCATTTACAATTGCATATTACAACAATTGTTGTAGTATTGCATCATGAAGGATATTTCGGCCGTCGGGATGCTGAGTGCGCTGGCGCATGAGCATCGGATCAGGATTTTTCGGCTCTTGGTCAGGGCCGGGCCGTTGGGGGTTACGTCGTCGGATATCGCGGAGGCCGTCGGCCTGCCGCCGACGGGTGCCTCGTTCCATCTGAAGGAATTGGAGCGCGCCGGCCTCATCGTGGCGACGCGGCAGGGTCGATATATCCGCTACGCGATCTCGGTGACGCACATGCGACAACTGCTTGAATACCTCACCGAGGATTGCTGCCAGAGCCAGCCCGAATTGTGCGGAAAGGCGTTCAACCAGGCCAAAACAGCCCTGTTGCGAACGGCGCGCAAATGATCGTCCGATTTTCGATGAGAGGACCCAGCTTCGGCGACACAAGTCCGCGATCGAGAGGCTGACAATGACGATCACGACCTATCACAATCCGGCATGCGGCACGTCGCGCAACACGTTGGCGATGATTCGTCAAAGCGGAGAGACGCCTAGGGTTGTCGAATACCTCGTGGCGCCACCCACCCGCGATGAATTGATTGCGCTGCTCAGATCGATGGGCATGAAACCGCGCGACCTGCTGCGCCAGAAGGGGACGCCGTACGACACGCTTGATCTGGGCAATCCCAAGTGGAACGACGATGAACTGATAGATGCCATGCTTGCGCATCCGATCCTGATCAATCGGCCGATCGTCGTGACACCGCGCGGCACACTGTTGTGCCGGCCATCAGAGGCCGTACTCGCTATCCTGCCAAACCCCGACATTGGTCCCTTCACCAAGGAAGACGGCGAAATCGTTATCGGCACGAAAGGGAACCCGCTTGCCTGAGCTAGATCCAGCCCTCCCCAACGTGCACGCCGGCGAGTTTAAGTCAGCCGACCTCGCCGCACTGCGTGACCCTCTGCGCTCAACCCACAAGCCGCGCATTCTGCTGCTCTACGGTTCAGTGCGTCCCCGGTCCTACAGCCGGTTCCTGACGCAGGAGGCCGCGAGGCTACTCGATCACTTGGGAGCGGAAGCGCAGATCTACGATCCAAGCGGATTACCGCTTCCCGACGATGCGCCCGGCGATCACCCCAAAGTCCGCGAGCTGCGAGACCTCGTGGCATGGTCTGAAGGACAAGTCTGGACGTCACCGGAGCGGCATGGCGCAATGAGCGGCATCCTGAAAGCGCAGATCGACTGGATCCCGCTCAACATCGGCGCGGTGCGCCCGACGCAGGGCAAGACGCTGGCCGTCATGCAGGTCAGCGGCGGCTCGCAGTCTTTCAATGCCGTGAACCAGATGCGCGTTCTCGGCCGTTGGATGCGGATGCTAACGATTCCAAACCAATCCTCGGTCGCCAAGGCGTTTCAGGAGTTCGACGAGGCAGGCAGAATGAAGCCGTCCTCGTTCTACGACCGCGTCGTCGACGTGATGGAAGAACTCGTGAAGTTCACGCTGCTGACACGCGACGTTTCGCAACACTTGACCGATCGCTACAGCGAGCGCGTCGAGACAGCGGCCGAGCTGGCAGCGCGGGTCAACCAGGCGGCATCGGTGGGCTGAAGGAACAGCACGGTCCCCTCTCCCCGTCCTTCACCGGGAGAGGGTTAGGGTGAGGGGCAGGTTCCGGCGTTGTGGTCAGCTCAGGGTGATTGTGTCTGGCGTTGATGCGAGCAGCTGCCCTCATCCCAACCTTCTCCCCGCGTGCGGGGGGAAGGAGCAGCGCGAGCCAACAATTGTCAGAAGCGGGCAATAGTTGGGTCGCAAATGAGAGCTCGATCCCGGCCCACACGTGCTGCAACCCTCCTCGCAGAGGATTAGCCCTCCCCGCGCATCACCTTCTCTTCGTACTGCTGGAGATTGAGGATGCCTTCCTTTTCCGCTTGCGCGCGCTCGTCGGGCTGGATCACGTCCTGCACGATGTCGGCGCGCTTCCACAAGGCCAGCGGCGTTTCCTTGCCGCAGACGGGGACATATTTCGACTGCTCGACGCGCTGGTGCTTGTGGACGTAGCGCGGGCAGTTCACCCAGACGCGGTCGCATTCGACGGTGACGACGTACTTGGCTTCGTGCCACTCCGACAGCAGCGGGCTCTCTCGCTGGAATGTGGCGCGGCCCTGCACGCGGAAGCGATGCGGCGTCTCGAAGTCGATGAACAGCAGGCCGACGTGGCTCTGCCCGACGATGTTGCCCATCGAGTAGAACATGCCGTTGCCGTCGAAGCCGGGGAACGCCAGCGTCTGCTCGTCGATGACCTTCACGAGACCCTTGGGGCCGCCTTTGTAGGAGACCGTCGGGCGGCCTTCCTTGTCGACGGTGGCCAGAAAGAACATGTCGCGCGAAGCGATGAAGGCCTGCTCGTCGGGCGTCATGGCGCGGTGCGCCCACTTCTGATCCAGCATGTCGGCCAGCTTGCGCGTTCCGAACTCTTCCTGCAGGGCAATGTGTTCGTCGAAGTAGAGCGTTTCCATGCGATCCTCTTGGCTGTGATCTGCGTGCGCCGGGTTATAGCACGCGAAATGGGGCAACCTTCAAGCGGGCGTGTGCCTGTGGTGCTCGCCGGAAGCCGCAGCACCGGCCGAGGCATCGCGCGGCGCGGTGGCTCCTGAAGCGGATTGCATCGGCACGGCTCGGCGCGGCGCTGTCCCCTCTCCCCGTCCTTACGGGGAGAGGGTTAGGGTGAGGGGCAGGATCTTGTTGCAACATTGAATTCGGTCGCACGCGCCGCTTGGCACAGCGCGAGACCCTGCCCATCATCCCACCCTTCTCCCCGCGCGCGGGGAGAAGGAGCCGGGCTCGCGCCTAGCTGCGTGGAGGTTGCCTCTGGCGGTGTCCTCGGAAGGGTGCGCACCTCGTCCCTGCAGCGCGCTACCCGATGTAGCGCGTGCCGACGTTGCGGAACGAGGTTTTGATGCGCCGCACGGTGCCGGTCTTGGAGCGCATGACGACGCTCTCGGTCTCGGCGAAGTCACCGCGGAAGTGCACGCCGTCGAGCAGCGAGCCGTCGGTGATACCGGTGGCCGAAAAGATGACGTCGGCCGAAGCCATGTCTTCCAGCAGGAATTTGCGGTTGATGTCGGGGATGCCCATCTTGGCCGCGCGCGCCGTCTCTTCATCGTTCGACGGCATCAGGCGGCCCTGGATCTGGCCGCCGATGCAGCGCAGAGCAGCGGCCGCCAGAACGCCTTCCGGCGCGCCGCCCGAGCCCATGTAGATGTCGATGCCGGTTTCGCGCGAGTCCGTTGTCCAGATGACGCCGGCGATGTCGCCATCGGGGATCAGCTGCACGCCGGCGCCGGCATCACGCACGGCCTTGATGAGGGCGGCATGGCGCGGACGATCGAGGATGCAGGCGGTGATCTCGGAAACGGGCACGCCCTTGGCCTTGGCGACGGCCATCAGGTTCTCGATCGTGGGCGCGTCGAGATCGATGACGCCTTCGGGATAGCCGGGGCCGACGGCGATCTTGTTCATGTACATATCTGGTGCATGCAGCAGGCCGCCGCGCTCGGAGATGGCGAGAACCGCCAGCGCGTTCGGCATCGCCTTGGCGCAGATGGTGGTGCCTTCCAGCGGGTCGACGGCGATGTCAACTTCGGGGCCGGTTCCAGAGCCGACCTTCTCACCGATGTACAGCATCGGGGCTTCGTCCATCTCGCCTTCGCCGATGACGACGGTGCCGCGGATCTCGCACAGGGCCAGCTCCCGGCGCATGGCGTCGACGGCGGCCTTGTCGGCCGCTTTCTCGTTACCGCGGCCGCGGAAGCGGGCGGCGGCGATGGCGGCGGCCTCGGTGACGCGCGTTACTTCCAGAACGAGTACGCGTTCCAAACCACCGTTGTGCGTTTCCAGTGCCATGTCCCCTCCTTGGGGTCTTTAATTTCAACTGCGTCGCCGATGCGGCACGCTGGTTAATTGTTCGCGCTCCACTGCATTGCAGTGAGCGACACTCATAGTTCCTCGATGCGGATCAGCTGCGGCCGTTCGGCGACGTTGCCGTCGCTCTCGATCGCGGCCAGCGCCTCGCGAATGGCTTTCTCGGTCGTCTCGTGCGTCACGAGTATGACAGGAGCGGCCGTGGCGGCTGTCGCGGCGGGATCGCCGGCTGCCGATGGCGGAATGCGCGGACGCCGCTGCACGATGCTTTCCAGCGAAACGTTGCGGTCGCCCATGCGCTTGGTGATGCCGGCCATGGCGCCAGGCTTGTCCATAACGGCGAGGCGAATGTAGTAGGCGCCCTGGTGCGAGCCGATCTTGGCCCGTTTGTGCGGCTTGAGCGACGCAACCGGGCGCACGAACGGCGGACGGACGATGCCACGGGCGATGTCGAGGATGTCGCTGACAACGGACGAGGCGGTCGCCGACGAACCGGCACCCGCGCCGACGAGCAGCAGCGTGCCGGCAAAGTCGCTGTCAAGCGCCACGCAGTTCGTAACGCCATCGACTTCGGAAATGGCACTATCCATCGACACGAACGTCGGATTGACGCGAGCCTCGATGCCGCTCTCGGTCTGCGTGGCGACGCCGAGCAGCTTGATGCAGTAGCCGAGTTCGGCGGCAGCCTTGATGTCGGCGGCCGTGATCTGCTGGATGCCCTCGACGTGGATTTCCTCGAACGCGACCTTGGTGCCGAACGCGAGGCTGGTGAGTAGCGACAGCTTATGCGCCGCATCGAAGCCGCCGACGTCGAACGTCGGATCGCTTTCGGCGTAGCCCTTGTCCTGGGCCTCCTTCAGGGCGGCGTCAAAGGAGAGATGCTCCTCCTCCATGCGCGTCAGGATGTAATTGCAGGTGCCGTTGAGGATGCCGTAGACGCGCCGGACCTCGTTGCCGGCAAGCGACTCGCGCAGTGTCTTGATGACGGGAATGGCGCCGGCGACGGCGGCTTCGAAGTTGAGCGCGACGCCGTTTTTCTCGGCCAGCCGCGCCAGTTCGATGCCGTGCTTGGCCAGCAGCGCCTTGTTGGCGGTGACGACATGCTTGCCGGCCTTGAGCGCGGCCTCAACGGCGGCCTTGGGCACGCCGTCGTCGCCACCGATCAGCTCGACGAAGACATCGATGCCGGGATCGCTGGCGAGCGCCACGGCGTCGCTGAACCAGCGCGCCTTGGCGGTTTCCGTGCCACGGGGCTTGGATTTCGTGCGTGCGCATACGGCCGAGACGACGATAGGGCGTCCGGCGGCTTGGGCAAGCTTGTCGCCGTGTGTCGCGATCAGCCGCAACAGGCCGGAGCCGACCGTGCCTAATCCGGCGACGCCGAGTTTGAGAGGCTCTTGCATGGATTGAGTTGTAGCGTTTACCGGCTGGCTTTGTGGGGAATTGGGATCACGTTATGCAGTGTTTCCGGCGCCTGGGCGAGGAACTTCTTGATGGATCGGGCGGCTTGCCTAATGCGGTGTTCGTTCTCGACGAGCGCAATGCGGACATAGCCTTCACCATATTCGCCAAAGCCGAGGCCGGGCGACACCGCCACGTCAGCTTTCTCTATGAGAAGCTTGGCGAATTCCACCGAGCCGATCGCCTTGAAGGCCTCCGGCACCGGGCACCAGGCAAACATGGTGGCAGGCGGCGGCGGGATCTTCCAACCGGCGCGGCCGAAGCTGTCGACCAGCACGTCGCGGCGGGTCTGGTAGGTCTTGCGGATCTCTTCGACGCAATCCTGCGGGCCGTTGAGCGCCGCGGCAGCCGCCACCTGGATGGGCGTGAAGGCGCCGTAGTCGAGATAAGACTTCACACGGGCCAGCGCGCCGATCAGGCGTTCGTTGCCCACGGCAAAGCCCATGCGCCAGCCGGGCATGTTGTAGGTCTTGGACAGCGAGGTGAACTCCACCGTCACGTCCATGGCGCCCGGCACCTGCAGCACCGACGGCGGCGGATTGCCGTCGAAATAGATCTCCGCGTAGGCGATGTCGGACAGGATGATGAGGTCGAGCTTCTTGGCCAGGTCGACAGCCGCCTTGTAGAAGTCCAGGCTCGCGGTCATGGCCGTGGGATTGGACGGATACGACAGCACCAGCGCCAACGGCCGCGGGATCGAGTGGCGCACGGCCTTGTCGACGGCAGCAAGGAATTCATCGCCGTTGCCGGCCGGGATGTGGCGCATGGCGGCGCCGGAAATGAGGAACCCGAACTCGTGGATCGGATATGTGGGATTCGGCACGAGGATCACGTCGCCGGGCGCTGTGATGGCCTGCGCCATATTCGCGAAGCCCTCCTTGGACCCCAGCGTGGCGACGATCTGCGTCTCGGGGTTGAGCTTCACGCCAAAGCGGCGCTCGTAGTAGGCCGCCTGTGCGCGCCGCAGACCTGGAATGCCCTTCGAGGCTGAATAGCGGTGCGTGCGGGGCTTCGAGACCGTCTCGACCAGCTTTTCGACGATGTGCTGCGGAGTGGGCAGATCCGGATTGCCCATGCCGAGATCGATGATGTCGGCGCCGCGCGCACGGGCCGCCGCTTTGAGGCGGTTGACCTCGGCAAATACGTAGGGCGGCAACCGCTTGATGCGGTGGAAATCTTCGATCACGGCCTTATATCTCACGAAGAAAGCTGCTGTGCTGCTGCGCACGCCCATTGGCAAATAGTAGGGCATCCGCGCCGTTGCTGTTTACGCCTTGCCGGTAGCATACGTCCAGCGCCGAGGCCGACGCTGGCGCACCACAGCCGGGGAAAAGCCAGCATCGCGAAGGCTCTAGGCCGAAGTGTGACTGCAAACCGGCGTTCAGGAGCCGGCTTCGTCCGCTCTGGCCAGCGGCGAGCCGCCGCGCGTCTCTTTAACGAGTCAGGACGCTGATCATTGACTGCGGAGAGAGACTTCAATACTCGATAAGACCACGGTGTGTTGCAGTTTTCAGCAGCATCCCTTGGGGAGAGAAACGAGCAGCGGCTTCGGACCACTCCACTCCAGTGTCTCCGGCGACCAGCATGCCCAGACATAAAAGAGCCTGACACCATGGCTGGAACGACCTCGTCTACACCCGATCCGCAGGCAGCTGCGCCGAGCTATCGCGTTGGCGATCCGGAAGAGTTCGCGCGCAACATGTTCAAGCTCTTTGAAGAGGGCGGGCGCGTCGTCAACCACATGCTGTCGCGGCCCGATGGCAAGCAAAGCCCTTACTCGGCAGCAAGCGAGGCGTCCCTGGCGGCGCAGACCGTATCCGACATCGCCCAGGTCTGGATGACCGACCCCGTCAAGCTGATGGAGGCCCAAGGCGGCCTGATGCGCTCCTACATGGAGCTGTGGTCGAACACGATGCAGCGCATGATGGGCCAAAATGTCGAGCCCCTCGCGGTCCCGGAACCCAGCGACAACCGCTTCAAGGATCCGGAGTGGTCCAACAATCCGTATTTCGATTTCTGGAAGCAGGCCTACCTGCTGACGACGCATTGGGCCGAGGACGTGCTCGACAAGACTGAAGGCCTGGATGAGCGCACGCGGCAGAAGGCCGAGTTCTATTTCCGCCAGATCTCTAGCGCCATGTCGCCGTCCAACATGCCGATGCTGAACCCGGAAGTGGTGCGCGAAACATGCGCCACGAACGGACGCAATCTCGTGCAGGGCATGAGCCAGCTGGTGCACGACATGGAGACGTCGGGCGATCTGCTGAAGATCAGTCAGACCGATATCAGCGCCTTCGAGGTCGGCAGGAACCTGGCGATGACACCGGGCAAGGTCGTCTTCCAGAACGACGTGCTGCAGTTGATCCAGTATTCGCCGACGACGGAGAAGGTGCACGAGGTTCCGCTGCTGGTCGTGCCGCCGTGGATCAACAAGTATTACATCCTCGACCTGACCCCGGCGAAGAGCTTCGTGAAGTATGCCGTGGACCAGGGCTTCACGGTGTTCCTGGTATCATGGGTCAATCCCGACCGCTCGCTGTCGCACAAGACCTTCGAAGATTACATGACCGAAGGCGTACTGACCGCGACGGACGCGGTGAAGCGCGAAGCCGGCGTCAAGCAGATCAACATCCTCGGCTACTGCGTCGGCGGCACGCTGACCGGTACGGCGCTATCGTACCTGGCGGCTCGCGGCGAAACGCCGATCAAGTCGGCCACGTTCCTGACGACGCAGGTGGACTTCACCAAAGCGGGCGATCTGCTGTTGTTCACGGGCGACGCACAGCTGACGGCCCTGGAAGAGATGATGGCCGAGCGCGGCTATCTCGACGGTTCGCGCATGGCCAACGTGTTCAACATGATGCGCCCGCGAGACCTGATCTGGCCCTACATCGTCAACAACTACATGTTGGGCAAGAAGCCCTTCCCGTTTGACCTGCTCTTCTGGAACCAGGATTCGACGCGCATGGCGGCGGCCAATCACAATTTCTACCTGCGCGAGTTCTACCTGGAGAACAAGCTGTCGCGCGGCATGCTGACGATGGGCGGCACCAAGCTCAACCTGAAGAGCGTGAAGATCCCCGTGTATGAGCTGGCGACGCGCGAGGATCACATCGCACCGGCCCAATCGGTATTCATCGGCGCGCAGCAATTCGGCGGACCGGTGGAATTCGTGCTGGCGGGTTCAGGCCACATCGCCGGCGTCGTCAACCCGCCGGACAAGGTGAAGTACCAGTACTGGACCAACCACAAGGCATCCGCAGACACGTTGGACGACTGGATGAAGTTCGCCAAAGAACATCCGGGATCGTGGTGGCCGCACTGGGCAGCCTGGCTCGCCAAGCAGTCGGGTCCGCGGATCGAGCCGCGCGAACCGGGGGCGACCGGCGGCGTGATCGAAGACGCGCCGGGCAGCTACGTGCGCGCAAAGTCATAAGCCCAGCGAGGATCTGGAAACGGGCCCTAGGCAAAAGCCTGGGGCCTTTTTGTATCGCCGGCGCGCAGCACTTGAGTCCCGGTGACAGGCTTCAAGACAATCTCTGAGATGCAGCGTGATCCTCACACCACAATCCGCACTACCCCCATATCGCGATAGCGGAAAATTCATTGACACGCTAATTCTTGATGCGTGATGTCAACTTACACCTTTTTGAATTCGGTGGATTCGGAAGCTGTTGAGGAGTTGACTTATGATTTGCAGACGATTGCCGTTGATCGGTTGCTTTTGGTGCGTGCTTTCGATCGCACCGGGTCAGGCCCAACAGCAATCGCTGCCAGCGCCGGCTCCTCCGGCAGCGTCGACAGAAGCAGCGCCCCTGCCTGCGCTCGAAGTGACGACGAATAAGGAGACCAAGAAGAAAGCGGCCAAAAGGACGACCCCCGCGAAATCCGTCGCGGTCAAAAAGGCGACCCCTGCGCCTCAGCCTGAACCCGAGCCGCCGAAACCGGCAGAGGTCGGCTCCGGCCCCGGCACCGGGACGGGGCCCATCGAAGGCTACGTGGCGACAAAGACGACGACGGGCGCCAAGAGCGATACACCGCTGAACGAGATCCCGCAGTCGATCTCGGTGGTCGGCCAAGAGCAGATCCGCGACCAAGGAGCCAAGAACTGGCAGGAGACGCTCCGCTACCTTCCCGGCGTGATCGCCGACGGCTACGGCATCGACAGCCGCGCCGACACGGCCTTCGTGCGCGGCACTGAGGCCGCCGAATTCCTCGACGGTCTGAAGCGGACCTTCAACTACTACACCTACACGTATCGCATCGACCCCTACTTCATGGAGCGGATCGAGGTGCTGCGCGGACCGCCCTCGGTGCTTTACGGTCAGGCGCCCGTCGGCGGCATCGTGAATTCCGTGTCGAAGCGGCCGCAAGAGACCGCACGCCGCGAAGTCACCGTCGAGTATGGCACCAACGACTACAAGCAGATCAAGGCGGACCTGACTGGCCCCCTCACGCAGGATGGCCGCTGGAGCTACCGTCTCATCGGTGCGTTGCGCGATGCAGATACGCAGGTGGACTACGTGCCGGACGACCACATGGCGCTGTCACCCTCGCTGACGTTCCGGCCGCAGGCCGGCACCAGCATCACCCTGCTGGGCCATTTCCAGAACGATGACTCCGGCTCGACGCAGCAGTTCCTGCCGCATGTGGGCACGCGCTTCCGCAGCGCCAGCGGCTTTGTCGACAGCGACCTGTTCGTGGGCGAACCCGGCTTCGACCGCTACGACACCGACGTGAAGTCCGGCTCGTTGTTCGTCGATCACAAGTTCAACGACACGTTCGCAGTGCATCATAACATGCGCTATTCGGACATCTTCAACGTCTACGACACATATTATCCCGGCTTCTTTGCCGGGCCTGAAACCGTTGATCCCAATTTCCCATTCCTGGATCCGGCTCAACGCACGATCCGGCGCATCAAGGCGATCGGCGATACCAGCACGCAGTTGCTGAACACCGACACCAATCTCGAAGCCAAACTGCAGACGGGCCCGGTGGCTCATCGTCTATTGGGCGGTCTCGACTATGCCAAGTTCCGGTCGAGCTCAACATATGGACAGGCAGTCTCGCAGACGCCATTCGACCTTTACAATCCGGTCTACGGCCAGCCCGACAACCTTGGCATTCCGATCTATGACAACGACGGCCTGATCGATAGTTACCGGCCGGTCGGGTCGGTTCCGCTGACGGACTTCGGCAAACAGGACATCACGCAGACCGGCCTTTATCTCCAGGACCAGATTAAACTAGCCAACTGGATTGCCGTGCTCGGCGTGCGCCGTGACTGGCTGCATCAGGACAGCAGCACACTCTTCCTCAACGATGAAACCGATCCGGCCGACGATAGCGTCGCCGCTGACGATCAACGCGACGAGGCGACCACCTATCGCGCGGGGCTGATGTATCAGTTTCCCTCCGGCCTGACGCCATACGTGAGTTACGCGCAGTCGTTCGTACCGCTGATCGGCCGCAAGCGCTTGGGCGGTACGTTCACGCCGCAGGAAGGCGAGATGTACGAGGCAGGCTTCAAGTACCAGGCGCCCGGCTTACCGTTCATCATCAACAGCGCTGTCTACGACATAACCGAAAGCAGCCGCCTTGCCTCCGACCCTGCCGATCCGAATTTTTCGGTCCAGTCGGGCTCTGTCGCGATCAAGGGCTTCGAATTCGAGGCCACGGGCAACCTGACACGAAACCTCAAGACGATCGCCAGCTACTCCTACACAGACGCCGTCTACACAGGCGGCGACCAGGATGGGTTCCGGGTGGAATCAGTCCCCCACCACCTGGCGTCACTGTGGGCGATCTACAGCTTCGACACAGCCATGCTGAAGGGCTGGTCGATCGGCGGCGGCATCCGCTATATCGGCACGTCGCTGGATGGGGCGGACGAGATCAAGACACCGGCCGTGGGCCTCGTCGATGCGGCGCTGGCGTACGACACCAAGGATTGGCGTTGGTCGCTCAACGCCTCCAACCTGGAGGACAAGGAGTATCTCACCACGTGTCTGTCGCGCGGGGACTGCTTCGTCGGCGCACGGCGCACGATTATGACGGGGCTGACGTATAAATTCTGATCTGGCGGCTTGCAGCCTGCGCACGCGGGCCGCGCTCCCAAACAAACGGCGCTGGATCGCATGGATCCAGCGCCGTCGAAAATCACATAACGTCGTGCTTACTCTTTCTTGCCGTCGTCCGGGGCGTCGCCGCCGCACTTGGCGTCGAGCTTGTCGAGGGCGTCGGAGAGCGCCTTGGCTTCGGCGCTGTCTTCTTTCAGGTTCTCGCCTGAATTCCATGCCGTCTCGAAATCCGGGCCGAGCGTCTTGAAGTAGCCGTCAATCTTGCCATCGGCCGCCTCCAGCTTCTTCTCGTCGTCTCCAACCTCTTCCATCGTCTTGCCCATTTCGCAATAGGCCTGGATCTTGGCGGGGTCGCTCTCGACAGCCGAAAAAGTCTTCACGGCCTGTTCGATCTTGGGATCGAGGGCCAGTGCCGGCGTAGCGAGAAGGCCGCCCAGCAGCGCGGCCGCGATAATGCGATTCATTCCGTTCCTCCTGAACTGAGGTCTCAACCGCGAGCCGTGGGCTCACAGCCGGCGTTCCTCTAACACAGGATCAAACGAATGCCAGGGCCACTTCCGTCGCGCCAAAGACTCGTGGGCAAGAAAATATCGTCTTGCCCGCAGCTTGACCGCAAACGGCGGCAAATTCTCCCGGCGACGCTGAAAAGCCGCGCGTGCGACCCGCGCGCTTGTCAAACATCGTTCCCGCAGTCTGGTGCGCGACTTGAGCACTCTTGCACGCGTCCCAGTTGAACCGGGGCGCCAGAAGTCATGGATTGAAAATTCCCACGGCGCACGCCGGGTTCAGATCTTGGCGACTTGGCCCGGACGCTGGCACTTCCATCTGTCGATCTTCCACTTGGGATTGCCGAGCGACCATTTGGCGATCTCGGCTTGGCCGAACATCATGCACTGATGCGGCGTCACGGCTTCAGCCGCGTACGTGAGGTGGACTTCTTTGCACTTGGATGGGTCGGTGATGAAGCAGACGGAAACAAGGATCTCGATCATCTTTGGCACCCCTGTATGAGTTGATCACCCGTGCTCTACGGGCAACATTCTCTTTGGGCGCCATCCCTGCGGTTTGCTGCTTTTTGCTCTTGACCTTAAAGCTGAGCGAGAATCAGTGACGGCACAAGGCCAACAGACAATCAGTTTCTGCCTAAATTCTCAGCAAACCCTTATTTTACGCGGGTCTCTGATTGATCACGCCAACTATGTCGCAGGATTACATCACAATGTCGCAGCCCTGCATCAGCTCGCCGCAGGGTCACGCTTGCGGCGCAGGCCGATCGTTTTCTTCCGTAGCCGCTTCATAGACCTCGTAAGCCGACGTCGCATTCAGCGCGGCGATGGCCAGCCCGACGATGATGTCGGGCCAGATGCTGCCCAACGCAAACGTTGCTAATCCCGCGGCAACAATTGCGACATTGGCAGCAACGTCGTTGCGTGCAGACAGGAAGGCGGCCGTCATCAGCGCGCCCCCGTGGTGACGCGTGCGAGCCAGCAGCAGCGCGCAGAACAGGTTCACGGCGAAGGCGCCCGCGCCGGTGAGCGTCAACGCCACGGGTTCGGGCACGAGGGGAACCGATAACTTTTCGTAGGCCGTCCAGAGAGCGGCGATCCCGGGCATCAGCAGGAGCCCGGCAAGGCCAAAGCCCACGACACGCCGCTTCGCTGCGCTCCAGCCGAACGCCAGGAGGACCAGCAGGTTGACCGCGGCGTCTTCCAGAAAATCGATACTGTCGGCGAACAGCGAAACCGACCCGATCGCGACAGCCACAGAGTATTCCACGCCGAAGTAGGCAAGGTTTGCCAACGCCACGACGATGACCGTGCGGCGCACGGCTGCGGCAACGCCGTCTTGCCCCAGGTCTTGCTTCATATCGTCCAACGGTGGCCTCGATTGCTCCATGCAGCGACCAACAAAAGCGCCTACCACGTTGTCGCGCTCGTGGCATACGAGACAACGGGCAAGCGATAAATGCCGCCCGCTGACGGTATGAACAAAACGTATATAGCGATGCGTTGACAAGGGCTTAGGAAAACGTTCGTGGCCCACAGAGCACGCCGCGTTAAGGAAACAAGGTTTCAAACGATCGCGCGCTTGACCCCACGGTCGCACTCCAGCATCCAAGGACGTCCGAAGCGCTTGCTGGCCCACAAGGCCCGCGGCGATCCGGGCCACCCGGGGGAAGACGCGGCGTTCAACGATAAGCGAAGGGTGCCTGTCCTGCAGGCGCGACGACGAGGGGCCTCATGTCGATCAACACGCCGGCAGACCAGCTGCCGCAAGTTGCGTTCAATCCCATCACGCTGGGCTGGGTGCTGAAGCGTTCGGCCATCGGCATTGCCATCCTCACTATCGCCATCAGCGCGATGGCTTGGCTGACCTATGCCTCGATCGATCCGCAACTGGAAGCGCAGTCCGTCGAAGGTGAGGCGGACACCTCCGCAGACGTGACCAAGGTCAACCTCCGCTTCTAGTCCGATCCTATCCACAGCGCTGGCACGCGACGCGATTGTCTCTCGCACCGGGGCACTTGCGCCGCTAAGCTCTGGCCGAGCCAAACGTCTGCAAACGCGGGCGGGTGCCCAGGCTGAGGCGTTGCGAATGACGGGAACTCAATTACTTCTGCTCGGGCTGGTGGTGGTCGCCGCCGTTGTCGCAGGATATTTCATCGGCCGCTGGTCGTCGGATCGCGAGCTGGGTGCCCGTTCCGCTAGGCCCAATCCCCTGCCCGCGCCAGACGATCTGCCGCCGGCGGACGACGCTCCTGTTCGCGCGCCCGCACCGCGACAGCGAGGGGTACCACCGCCCGCCAGCGCAGGCGGCGATAGCTACGGCGAGCCCGCTGCAGCCGCACCCAGGCAGCGCTCTGCCGCTCCGCCACCGGCGTCAGCTGGCGGGGAGCCTGCATCCAGCGGCACGACAGACGCTGAACCGCGGCGGACCCGGCGCGGCCCGCCCCCACCCGCCGCAGCCGGCGTGATGGACACAGGCAACGGCCCGAAGCGGTCCCGTTAGCGCGATCAAAGATTTCCGGAGCGTTCCCGAATGCGCCTGGCGATGCTCGCGCGAAACCCCAAGCTCTACTCCCACCGCCGCCTCGTGGAGGCGGCCGAAGCGCGCGGCCACTCGCTCGACGTCATCAACACGCTGCGTGTGCACGTCAACATCACCTCGAACAATCCAGTGCTGCGCTACGGCGGGCAATCGCTGCCGCGCTACGACGCGGTGATCCCGCGCATCGGCGCGTCCGTCACGGCCTATGGTCTGGCCGTATTGCGCCAATTCGAAATGCAGGGCGTCTATCCGTTGAA
Source organism: Hyphomicrobiaceae bacterium (assembly GCA_030655135.1). Taxonomy (GTDB): domain Bacteria; phylum Pseudomonadota; class Alphaproteobacteria; order Rhizobiales; family Hyphomicrobiaceae; genus JAKAXS01. The sequence continues at coordinate 38,891 of JAURWC010000074.1, forward strand.
CGAAAGTGTCGCGATCGGCCGGGCGCGCGATAAACTGCGCGCGTTACAGTTGCTGGCGCGCGCCGGTATCGGCCTGCCGGTGACGGCATTCGCACACGGCCCGCGCGCCGCCCACGAGGTGGTGCGCGAAGTGGGCGGAGCCCCGGTCGTCATCAAGCTGGTGGAGGGAACGCAGGGCCTCGGCGTAATCCTGGCGGACACGGAAGCATCCGCCAAGTCGACGATCGAGGCGTTCAGCGCGGCCAGCGTCAACATACTCGTGCAGGAATTCATCCACGAGGCCGAGGGCACCGACGTCCGCGCCTTTGTCATCGGCGGGCGGGTTGTAGCGGCGATGAAGCGCGTCGGCGTCACGGGAGAGTTCCGCTCCAACCTGCATCGCGGCGGCCTGCCGGAGGCTGTAGATATCTCATTCGAGGAGCGGCTGACGGCCGTTCGCGCCGCAGCCGTGCTTGGCCTCAACGTTTGCGGTGTCGATATGCTGCGTTCCGACCGCGGACCCTTAGTGATCGAGGTCAACGCGTCCCCCGGGATAGAAGGCGTGGAACGTGCATCGGGCATAGACGTTGCTGGCGAGATCATTTCTTTCCTGGAAGCATCGGCGCGGCCAGGAGCAACGGAAACCCGCGGCAACGGCTGACCTGCACATCGATTCAGGTTGATGGCGCAATCAGCATTGTCGTTCTTGATTCCCACCCTCGCCAGACCGTATCATTGACTGTCGTGATCGATGGCCGGGCGTAGTCAGCATGCGGTCATTTAGGCGGGGCGAATGAGCGAGCAGCAGAAGCACTTTCCCGAGTTCTATGTCACCGCACCACAGCCTTGCCCGTATTTGCCAGGGCGGCTCGAACGCAAGCTCTTCACGCACCTGACGCACGAGAAGCCGCAAGGGCTGATCGACAATCTGCTAAAGGGCGGCTTCCGTCGCAGCCAGAACATCGCCTACATGCCGTACTGCGAAGGCTGCCACGCCTGCGTCTCGGTGCGCGTTCTCGTCGACGAGTTCGAACCGGGGCGATCCATGCGGCGCGTGATCGACCGCAATGCCGACCTCTTCACGCGGCGGGTATCGTCCGTTGCGACGACGGAACAGTACGGCCTGTTCCGCGACTATATCGACAGCCGCCACTCCGACGGCGGCATGGCCGACATGACCGTGCTCGATTACGCCATGATGGTCGAGGACAGCGTCATCAAGACGTTCCTGACTGAATATCGCATGAAGCCGGAGAACCCGCTCGACAGCCGCCCCGAGACGTGGCCGCTCGCTGGCGTCGCCTTGTGCGACCGCCTCAGCGACGGTATCTCGATGGTCTACAGCTTTTACGAGCCTGAGGAACAGACACGCAGCCTCGGCACGTACATGATCCTGGAGCACATCGATTACGCCCGCCGCCTTGGCCTGCCGTATCTGTACCTCGGCTACTGGATCGATGGCTCGCGCAAGATGCGCTATAAGGCGCGCTATCAGCCGCAGGAGCGGCTGGGACCGAACGGCTGGGTGCGCGGCGGCTAGAGCCTTACGCCCGGCGTCACTTCGCCATCTCCGCCGACAGCTTTTCGAACAGATAGGTCCACTTGTCGGTTTGCGCCGTCACGAGCTGCTGCATATAGCCGTTGAGCTCGGTCATCAATGCGCAGTCCGGAGACTTGGCGGCAGCGCCCGCCTCTCCCATCGCCGTGATCTTGGCCAACATGGTGCTTGATACGCCGTCGAGCGCATCGGTCTTGGCGTCCTTCACCAGGGGTGCGGCCTCCTTCATGAACTGGTCGTCGCTCCAGCCACGCTTGCCCTTCAGCTCACGCAACTTCTCCTGGAAGACGGGACGGTTCTTTTGATTGAGATTGCGCAGCGCGGCGGCCGCACTGTCGACCACGGCCTCGAAGTCGGCCTTGGCACAAGACGTCGCCTGCTGCGCATGCGCAGGCGTCACGGCGCCAGTCGCAAGCGCACACATCAGCAAAAGCCGCGACACCATCGGCGCAACGCTCCCCCGGGCCAAAACACCGCCTACCCTTGGCGCAGAAGGCGCCGGATGGCAAGGTACAGCAGACGGATGTTCACTGCCGCTGCACCAGGACATTTGGCGACCGCGGAAATGCGTCAGATCACGAGACCTGCCCGAACTCGACGAGCGGCTAGAATGCCGGTCCGAACTTGTTGGACCTCGGGAAACCCTTGGGCACGACGCGGCCGGACTGCGCGCGCTGACCCACCCATTCCTTCAGATCGCTCCATCCGAGCGTAAAGGTACGGCCGGCGCTGTCGAGCCAGGTGAGGCCGTCCTTCTTGGCGAACACGCGGATGTCGGCGAGGCCGTCGTCCTTGGAGCGCTGCAGGATGACGCCCTTGCCGCGCGTCATCTCGTTGACCTCGTCGAGCGGGAAGATGATGAGCTTGCGGCCGTCGCTGACGCAGGCCACGTGATCGCCGTCGACGGGAACACACAGCTTGGCCTCGTCCGGCTCGGTGACGTTGAGCACCTGCTTGCCCTTGCGGGTGGACGCCACGACGTCGTCCTCCGGCACGATGAAGCCATAACCGCCGTTCGACGCGACCAGCAGTTTGCGCCCCGGCTCGTAGACGAACAGATCGACGAAGTCGTGGTTCTCTTCCATGTCGACCATCAGCCGCAGCGGCTCGCCGTGGCCGCGGCCGCCGGGCAGCTGGCTGCCTTCCAGCGTGAAGAACTTGCCGTTGGTGGCGAACACCAGAAGCTTGTCCGTGGTCGATGCCTTGACGGCACGCTTCAGGCTGTCGCCCTGTTTGAATTCCAGCTTCGACGTGTCGTCGACGTGGCCACGCAGCGCCCGGATCCAACCCTTCTCGGAGAAGATGACCGTGATCGGCTCCTTCTCGATCAGGGCCTGGTCGAGGTCGATCGTGATCTCCGGTGCATCAGCGAAGGCCGAGCGGCGGCGGCCCAGTTCGGTCTTCTTCGAATAGCGGTCGCGCGTGCCCTTCACTTCGTCGGTGATGCGCTCCCACTGCAGGTCGTCGGATTTGAGCAGCGCCTTGATCTCGCGGCGCTCCTTCGACAGCTTGTCGTGCTCGGCCTTGATCTCGATTTCCTCGAGCTTGGCCAGCGAGCGCAGGCGCAGGTTGAGGATCGCTTCGGCCTGGACATCGGTGAGATTGAACTTGGCGATCAGCTTCGCCTTCGGCTCGTCCTCGAAGCGGACGATGCGGATCACCTCGTCGATGTTGAGGTAGGCGATGAGATAGCCGTCGAGCACTTCCAGGCGATGCTCGATCTTCTTTAGGCGGAACTGCGAGCGGCGGACCAGCACCTCGATGCGGTGTTCGAGCCACTGCTTCAGCACGTCCTTGATCGACAGGACGTTGGGAATTTGCCCGGCCGACAGCACGTTCATGTTGAGGCCGAAGCGGACCTCCAGCTCCGTCAGGCGGAACAGGCTTTCCATCAGCAGCAGGGGATCGACGGTGCGGCTCTTGGGCTCCAGAACGAGGCGGATTTCTTCTGCGCTCTCGTCGCGCACGTCACCCAGCAGTGGCACCTTCTTCTCGGTCAGAAGTTCGGCGAGCTTCTCGACGAGCTTGGCCTTCTGCACCTGATAGGGAATCTCGGTGACGACGATCTGGTAGGTGCCGCGGCCGGTGTCTTCCTTCTCCCACTTGGCGCGCTGGCGGAAGCCGCCACGGCCGGTCTTGTAAGCTTCGAGGATCTGCTCGCGCGGCTCGACGATGATACCGCCCGTCGGGAAATCCGGGCCGGGGATGAACTCGACCAGCTTCTCGATCGTGGCGTTGGGATGCTTGATCAGATGCAGCAACGCGTCACACAGTTCATGCACGTTGTGCGGCGGAATGTTCGTCGCCATGCCGACGGCGATGCCGGCCGAACCGTTGGCCAGCAGGTTGGGGAACGCGGCGGGCAACACCGACGGTTCCTGCTCGCGGCCGTCGTAGTTGGGACGGAACTCCACCGTGTCTTCGTCGATGCCGTCGAGCAATTCGGCAGCGACCGTGGTGAGGCGTGCTTCCGTATAGCGGTCGGCGGCGGGGTTATCGCCGTCGATGTTGCCGAAGTTGCCCTGACCATCGACCAGCGGATAGCGCACGGCAAAGCTCTGCGCGAGACGGGCGAGCGCGTCGTAGATCGCCTGGTTGCCGTGCGGATGGAAGTTACCCATCGTCTCGCCGACGATCTTGGCGCACTTGCGGTAGCCGGCTTCCGGATTGAGGCCCAGTTCGCGCATCGCAAACAGGATGCGGCGGTGCACCGGCTTCAAGCCGTCGCGCACGTCGGGCAGCGCACGGTGCATGATGGTGGACAACGCGTACGCGAGGTAGCGCTCTTCCAGCGCATCCTTCAGGTTCACGGGCTCGATAGGGCCAGGGCCCGGCAGAATCGGTTTTTCGCTCATGGCGTGGGTTTAACGGCCCCCCGCACCCGCCTCAAGTGCGAGGACGCCACAAGCAACAGCCTTCGCGTTGCATGGGCCGAAAAGTACGGTAATCTGTCTATTGTTTCTGGGGTTAGGCGCACATGTCGACAAATTTTTCTGTAGACATTCCCGACGATGTCGAGGCACGTTTTAGAGGGCATTTTGCCGCCGACGATCCGGATACCGTTATGACAGCGCTGCTCAAGCGCACCGTCTTCGTTCGCCGGTCCTATGAAAGCGACGAAGCGATGCTTTCGGCCTTACACAACGGTTCCATCCAATTTTCGTCCCTTCGAGTCCGCTAGAACGGCTGCGTCTTCATCATCACAATTCGAGTCGATCTGAATGGCTGCACTCACGCCGGACTATGCGCAAGTCGAGAGCACCGTCATCGAGATGACGAACGCGTTCCGGCGCGAGAACAAGCTCGGCCAGGTGAAGATCAATCCCAAGCTTAGCGCGGCGGCACGGAAGTACGCGGCACTGCTGGCCAAGACCCAGGAATTTTCGCACACGGCTGGCGGCACGAACGCGGGCGATCGCATCAAGGCAGCCGGATACGACTTCTGCGGCTACGGGGAGAACCTGGCCATGGCAGCCGACAGCCGTGGCTTTGCCTCGCGGCCCCTGGCGTCGAGTGCGGTGACCGGTTGGATCAACTCGCCCGGCCATCGCGCCAACATGCTGGCCCCCAACGTGACGGAGATCGGCATCGGCGTGGCTTTGGTGCCGTACAAGTATCCCAAGTACGTCACCGTTCAGCTGTTTGGGCAGCCGAGTTCCGGCGCTGTCGAATTCCAGATCTCCAATACCACCAAGGACACGATCAGCTACAGCTTCGCCGGCAAAACGAACAAGATCCAGCCGCGCTACGCGATCACGCATACATCGTGCACCGCGGGGCCGCTCGTCTTCGAGAAATCCGGCGGGCTGTTCGGCAAGTCCACGAAGGCAAGCTACGATGCAGCCGACGGCAAGGTCTACGTGCTGAAGCCCGACGGCGACGGCCTCAAAGTGGAGATCGAGAAGCGGCGGAAGATCGAGTAACTACGCAGCCCGGCCCAGCGTGGCGGCAAGGCGGCCGCGGGCTTCGGGCAAGGTTTCATTGCGCGGCGCGAGAACGCGGGATTCGAGGAAATGTCCGGTCAGGACGAAGCCGTCGCGGATATCCTCGGCCGTGACAGGGGCCTGGCGGCCCTTGGCCAGGAACGGCGGCAGGCGCAGCAGGCGGTCGCGGTAAGGCTCGCCAGCTTCCGCGGAGACAGCCCGGCCCGACTTCGGTGAGACGTAAATCAGATTTTCGGTGCTGCCCGTCGACGCACAGCTCGTGAGGTCCAGCCCGAAGCCTAGCTCTTCGAGCAATGCCATCTCCCAGCGCACCATGAGGGCGGGCCAGACACTGGCGTCGTCGAGGAAGCTCAGCACGAACAGCGTGATCTCGTACAGGCTGGGGTGGGGGTCGCGCTCGGGCAGAAGCCGCGTCAGCGTCGTGAGCGATGTGAGGCCGGACAGCGCGTCGCCGTCGCTCATGATGCTGCCGGCGTAACCGCGCCGCAGCTCGACCGTGATGAAGCCGAGCTGTTCGGAAAGCCGCGCCTTCCATGCCGCATCGACGTGATTGCCAAGCTGCAGCACCGGCCGCAGCTTGCGCGAGCGGCCACCATGCACGAGCCCGAGGTGGCGGCCGTGCGAGCGCGTGAACAACTCGACGACGGCAGCTGTCTCGCCGCTGGGGCGAACCGACAATACGACACCTTCGTCAGACCATTGCATGGATCAGATCGCGGCCGCCAAAGCGATGCCCGCGCCGGTTGGATGCTGATGAGTGCTTCCAGATAAAGTGTGAAGCGGTTTTCCGAAAAGAAGCACGACAAAACACGAAGCGAGAGTGTTTCCGCGATTCAACGAAAAGCAGACGGACTCTCGTGCGCAAAGCACAGCATCAATCTTTCGGAAATTCCAGGCCCATTTCACGGTAGCGCTCCGGATCGGAGCCCCAGCCGGAACGCACTTTCACGAACAAAAACAAGTGAACGGGGTGCCCCACGATGCCGGAAAGCTCGTTGCGCGATTCCGACGATATCCGCTTGATGGTCTCTCCGCCCTTGCCCAGCACGATGCGCTTCTGGCCGTCGCGTTCGACGTAGATGGTCTGCTCGATACGGACGGATTTGTTCTTGAACTCCTCCCACGCGCTCGTCTCGACAGTAATGGCGTAGGGCAATTCCTGGTGCAGATATTTGTAGATGCGCTCGCGCGTGATCTCGGCGGCGAGCAGCCGCAGCGGCGCATCCGAGATGTCGTCTTCCGGATAATGCCAGGGGCCTTTCGGCACGGCTGCTGCCAGATGGCGTTTCAAGTCGTCGACGCCGTCGCCCTGCGTCGCGGAGATCATGAACACCTGCTTGAACGGAATGCGTTCCGTCAGCTTGGTGACGAGGCCGAGCAGCTTGTCCTTCTCCTCGACCAGGTCGACCTTGTTGAGAATGAGAACGTCGGCGGATTTGCGGTCCTTGAGGCGATCCAAAATGCTGGACACGTCTTCGTCGATGCCGCGCACGGCGTCGACCAGCAGCGCAACGACATCGGCGTCCTTGGCGCCGCCCCAGGCCGAATCCACCATGGCGCGGTCAAGCCGGCGTTTCGGCGTGAAGATGCCCGGCGTGTCGATGAAGACGAGCTGGCTATCGCCTTCGATGGCGATGCCGCGGATCGGCATGCGCGTCGTCTGCACCTTGTGGCTGACGATCGAGACCTTGGCGCCGACCAGCGTGTTCACCAGCGTGGACTTGCCGGCGTTGGTTGCGCCGATGATGGCGATGAAGCCGCAGCGCCTGTTTTCGCCTACTGCATCAGCCATCGATCGGTACTCCCACGACGCCCTCACGCAACAGCAGCGCGGTTGCGGCTGCCTGTTCTGCGGCGCGCTTGGAGGCGCCTTCGCCGCGCGCGGGGTCTTTGCCTGTGATACGAACTTCGGATGTAAAGCGCGGCGCGTGATCGGGCCCCTTGCGGGCAACCTCGACGTAAAGCGGCAGCGCCAGGCCGTTGCCTTGCGCCCATTCCTGCAGGGCGGACTTGGCGTCGGAGGCCGCATCCGGCTTGTGTTCCTGGCTGGCAGCCCACAGGCGGCGAACGACGCCACGCGACTTGTCAAAGCCAGCGTCGACGAAGACAGCGCCAAGCACGGCTTCCACCGCGTCGGCGAGGATCGTCTCCTTGTTGCGGCCGCCGCTCTCAGCCTCGCTGTCGGAGAGGATGAGGTGCGCACCCAGGCCAAGCTCGCGGCCGACCTTGGCGCAGGTTTCTCCGCGCACCAGGCGGTTATAGCGCCGCGCCAGTTCGCCTTCATTGGCCTCCGGATAGTCCTCGTTCAGCACTTCGACGATGGCCAGGCCGAGCACACGATCGCCGATGAACTCCAAACGCTCGTTGTCGACCCGGCCCTTTTTTCCCCCGCGCACGCTGGCGTGCGTCAAGGCACGCTCCAGAAGATCCGGGCGCTTGAACTTGTAACCGAGCTTCTTTTCGAGGTCCTTGAACTTACGAGGCCGTAGCATGGGGCCGAGGATCATCAGCGAACGAGGGTGAAAAAGCGTGACCAGCGAATGTCGAAAGGCCAGGACCACGGCATCGTCCAATGCCCATAGTCCCGCTTGGAAAACATCACGATGTCGGCACGGCCGACCAAATTCTCATAAGGCACGAAGCCGACCTTGTCGCGTGCGCGGCTATCATACGAATTATCGCGGTTGTCGCCCATCATGAAGTAGTGCCCCTCGGGCACATTGTACGGGCCGGCGTCGTCGTAGGACCCGTGCGCGTCAGCATCGAGCACGGTGTACTTCACGCCGTTTGGCAGCGTCTCTTCGTACGACGGAATTTTCGGCGAGTAGCCTTCGCCAGGATAGGTCGCGACATCGCCGGTGAAGCGGCGGGGTACGGCCGTGCCGTTGATGTACACGACGCCGTCCTGCACGCGGATCTCGTCGCCCGGCAGTCCGATGACGCGCTTGATGTAGTCGGTCGAATTGTCCGACGGCAGCTTGAACACCACGACATCGCCGCGCTCGGGCGTGCCCGCGAAGATGCGGCCCGAGAAAAGGTTCACGCCGTAGGGGAAGGAGTAGCGGCTATAACCGTAGGACAGCTTGGACACGAACAGGAAGTCACCGACAAGCAGCGTCCGTTCCATCGAGCCAGTGGGGATCGTGAAGGGCTGGTACAGGAAGATGCGCAGCAGGAAGGCAATGACGATCGCCTCGACCAGAATCTTTGTCAGATCCCAAACGCCGGTCTCGCCCGTTGCCTTCGCCTTGGACTTTGCTTCCAGGCTCATCTTCCGCTCCCGATGGCGGCATCCGGTTCGCCGGCGCCGTCCAGTTCAAACCTGGAATTTATCCGAAATACGGGCCCCCTATAGCCATTTCGGCGCCCTGGCGCAAATGCCGTACCGACGCGGCAGGAATGCCACTGTGTACGCCTCATGACGGGCTCGCCGGGGCCGCAATCGGCTCGGCCGAGATGATGACGATGGCCTGCGCCAGCGGGAAGTCGTCCGTGATCGACAGATCGATGCGTGCCCGGTAGCCCGCCGGCGTCAGGCTTTGCAATCGTGCAAGGGCCCCGCCGGTGAGTTGTAGGGTCGGCCGGCCGGACGGCAGATTAACAACACCCATGTCGCGCCAGAACACACCACCCCGCAAGCCCGTACCCAGCGCCTTGGAGCAGGCCTCCTTGGCGGCAAAGCGTTTGGCATAGGACGCCGCCGCCTGCGCCCGTCCGTCGGACTTGCGGCGCTCGATCTCGGTAAACACGCGATTACGGAAGCGATCGCCAAAACGGGCGAGTGTGGCCTCGATCCGGCGAATGTCGATCAGGTCATTGCCCAGCCCCAGGATCATCGGATGGTCACGTCGCCGCGGCGCTGGCGTTGCGCGCCGGCGTCCGCGCCGCATTCATGGCGGCCCGCATGCGCTTGACCGCTTCCTCCAGTCCCACGGAAATCGCTTCGCCGATGATGAAATGGCCGATGTTGAGTTCCTTCATCTGCGGCAGAACCGCGACGGTCGCGACTGTGTCGTACGTCAGCCCATGGCCGGCATGGACCTCCAGTCCGAGCGAGGCCGCCAGTGCAGTCGCATCATGCAACCTGCTGGCTTCCTTCATGGCGCCCGCAGCGTTCCCGTCGAGCACCAGTTCGCAGTACGTGCCCGTGTGCAGTTCCACGATGTCCGCCCCGGCCGCGGCAGATGCCTCGATCACGCGCGCGGAAGGCTCGACGAACAGCGATACACGAATACCGCCGTCATGTAGCGCGGAGACGAAGTCGCGCAAGGCGGCCGTGTTCGCGAGCACGTTGAGGCCGCCTTCCGTGGTGCGCTCTTCGCGCCGTTCCGGCACGAGGCAGCAGGCGTTGGGCTTGGCGCCGAGCGCGATCTTCAGCATCTCAACCGTGGCCGCCATTTCCAGATTGAGCGGACGGTCAAGCTCGGCTTTCAGCCGCGCGATGTCGTTATCGGAGATATGACGGCGGTCCTCGCGCAGATGCGCGGTGATGCCATCGGCACCGGCCGCGACAGCCAAATGCGCTGCCTTTACGGGATCGGGGTGACGGCCACCGCGTGCGTTACGGATCGTGGCGACGTGGTCGATGTTGACGCCGAGGCGCAAGTAATCGGCCGGATGATCGTGATAGGACATGGAGCTGTTCGCGGTGGGTGAGAGAGCTGATGTGGCGTGTATCGGCTTATTCAAACACACGCGTGACCTTGCTGACTATGGCCTTCGATTTGAGGCCGGCAATGATGTGGTTAAGATGAGCCAGATCCCACACCTCCAGGCCGATACGCAACTCTGTGAAGTCCGGGGCGCGGCGGATCATCTTGAGATTGTCGATGTTGCCGCCGGTCTCGCCAATGACTTGCGCGATTTGCGCAAGGCTGCCCGGGCGATTGGGCGCCGCGACGCTGATCAGGGCGGGAAAACGCTCCTCGGCCTTGGGGTCGACATCCCATGTCACGTCGATCCAGTTCTCGTGCTGGTAGCTTTCAAGCTTCGGCGAATGGATCTGGAAGATGCGGATGCCCTGCCCCGGCATCATCACGCCGACGATGCGATCTCCCGGCACGGCACCCCCTTCGTCGAAGGTAACGGGCATGTCCGACTTCGCACCCTTGATGGCGATACTGCCCGCGCCGCCGAGCCGGTTGGCGACATCTTCGCCGCGGAATTTTAGACTGCGCATCGCGTTGGCGATGTTGAACCAGCCCTCCTGGCCCTTGGCGCGGCCGAAGCGGCGCGTCGGCGTATAGGTGTCGACGGGTACGGCTTCGGGCACCGCCGACTTCGTGACAGCCTCGACCGCCAGATCGTTGCGGCCGATCGCGGCAAACGCGTCATCCAGGGTCTTGTAGCCGAGCTTAGGCAACGCCCTTTTGATGCGGTCGTCGGAGTAGTCGGCCGACACGCGCTCGAACTCGGCGACCAGCAGCCGGCGGCCGAGTTCGGCATACTTTTTACGTTCGGCATCGCGAGCGGCACGGCGAATGGCTGAACGCGCGCGGCCGGTCACCACGATGCCTTCCCAAGCCGCAGGTGGGGTATGATTGCGCGCGGTCTGGATTTCCACTTCATCGCCATTGCGTAGCGTCGCCGACAGCGGCACGTGACGGCCGTTGACGTAGGCGCCCACGGCCGAATTGCCGATGTCGGTATGCACCGCGTAGGCAAAGTCCAGCGGCGTTGCGCCGTGTGGTAGGGCGATCAGGCGACCCTTGGGGCTGAAGCAGAACACCTGGTCCTGGAACAGCTCCAGCTTGGTGTGCTCCAGGAACTCCTCGGGGTTCGAGCCCTCCAGCAGCGTATCGATCAGGCGGCGCAGCCAGGCGTAGGGCCCGTTCTCGCGATCATAGACCTGCAGCTTGCCACCGCTATTGCCGTTGAGCATCTGCCCGTCTTTGTAGAGCGCATGCGCCGCCACGCCATACTCGGCCACGCGATGCATGGCGCGGGTGCGGATCTGCAGTTCGACACGATGGTTCTTCGGACCGACGACGGTGGTATGGATCGACTGATAGTTGTTCTGCTTCGGCGTCGAGATGTAATCCTTGAAACGGCCGGGTACGGTGCGCCAGGTCGTGTGCGCTACGCCGAGCATGCGGTAGCAGTCGTCGATCGAGTCACAGATGACGCGGAACGCGTAGATGTCGGACAGCTGCTCTAGGCTGATCTGCTTGTTGGCCATCTTGCGCCAGATCGCATAGGGCTTTTTCTCGCGCCCGTTAACGTCGGCCTTCATGCCGGTGCCGGCCAACTTGTCGCCCAGCGCCTTCGCGATCTCATCGACGAGACCTTCGCTGCGCTCCCGCAACTCCACCAGCTTGCTGGTGACGGTGGCGTAGGCCTCAGGATGCAGCCAGCGGAAGGCGTGGTCTTCCAGTTCGTCACGCATGGCCTGCATGCCCATGCGCCCGGCGAGCGGAGCGTAGATGTCCAAGGTCTCTTCCGAGATGCGCCGCCGGCTCTCCGGCTTCATGTGCTCCATGGTGCGCATGTTGTGCAGCCGGTCGGCCAGCTTCACGAGCAGCACGCGGATGTCGGTGGAGATGGCGATCAGCAGCTTGCGGAAGTTCTCCGCCTGCTCCGTGCGCTTGGACACAAGGTCGAGCCGCTTGATCTTGGTCAGGCCATCGACCAGAGCGCCGATTTCGGCACCGAACAGGTGGTCGATCTCGGTTCGCGTGGCGTCCGTATCTTCGATGACGTCGTGAAGCAGCGCGGTGGCGATCGTCGCATCGTCGAGCTTAAGATCCGTGAGGATCGCTGCGACTTCCAGCGGGTGCGAGAAATATGGGTCGCCAGAAGCGCGCTTCTGGTTGTTGTGCGCCTTCATGGCGTAAACGTAGGCGCGGTTCAGTAGCGCCTCGTCGGCCGTGGCGTCGTACTTCTGGACTTTTTCGACGAGCTCGTACTGACGCATCATTAGCCCGCCACGCTCCCTAGGCGGACGATCTTATCCGCGGGGAATGCGCCGCGCACTCCTCCGCTCCGGTTACTCACAGGCGAACGGCGGACACCCAAAGCCTGACAGTTTGAGATGCGAACCGTTGAGCTCGCACCGAAAACATGAGTTAGGCTCTAACTCAAAAACGCAGAGCGCTCGAACATTAGATTAAAGCGAAAGCCAACGCGCTCTAGTGGGCAAAGCGAAGCAAACTTAAACGAGCATTAGGCAGGATGCGGCCGGCTGCCCGGCCGCAAGCATGCTTCAGCGGCCGCGATCGCGCGGACCGCCGCTGCCGTTCGAGGACGGCTCGCTCGGCGTCATGCTTTCCAGGCCACGCAGCAGCTGCTCTTCCGTCAGCGTGTCGACCTGCGTGTCGCTGTTCTGGTCGTCGCGGCCCAGCAAGGGCGAACGGCGATCCTGAACCACGACAGGCGCAGCACCGGCTTCCGGCTCGTCCACTTCGGTATTTTTCTGGATCGAATGGATCAGGCCTTCGCGCAGATCCTCCGGTGGCATCGTGCGTTCGGCAATTTCACGAAGCGCAATGACCGGGTTTTTGTCGTTTTCCGGTTCGATCGTGATGGCACCGCCATTGGCAATGCCGCGGGCACGATGAGCCGCCAGCAAGACGAGTTCGAAGCGATTGGGAACCTTGTCGACGCAATCTTCAACGGTGACGCGCGCCATCCGCGTACTCCTCTTCCTCGTTAACCCAGCGGGAACACCATGCGCAAAATGCCGTATAGCCACGCCTTATCGCTCATCGCGCGGGCGGCCGCCGGTGTATAGCTGCCGTTTCGCACACGCTGCGGTGCAGCGCAAGCATATTCGGTAGACTTTCGCGCGGACATGCGGCAAAAATTAACAGTGATCCCGAGACGCCAACACGTGCGGGCTGCCTCCTACTACCCCTATGCGCGCGGGCATGCAAAACACAGGATGCACACGATTTCGCCGCATATGTGAATTACCGCTTACGTAAACCTACTTGCGCTATGCGAAACCATTTTGACTAGTAAGCTAGGCGACGACGGTATATTCGCTGGGACGCTGACTGGTTTGGAAGTCTGCTTGCGCCGTACTATTTTTCTGGCGGCGCTTGGCGCTAATTCGAGGTGATGAAGGATGCATTTCTACGCGAACGAGCGAGTAGCTCTGTTTATCGACGGCGCAAATCTCTATGCGACGTCGAAGGCTCTCGGGTTCGACATTGACTACAAACGTCTGTTGTCATTGTTCCGTCAGAAGTCTCAGTTGGTGCGCGCGCTGTACTATACGGCGCTGGCCGAAGATCAGGAGTATTCCTCGATCCGGCCGTTGATCGATTGGCTCGACTACAACGGCTACTCGATGGTCACCAAGCCAACGAAGGAATTCACCGACGCGTCCGGCCGCCGCAAGATCAAAGGCAACATGGACATCGAGCTGGCGGTCGACGCCATGCGCCTGTCCGAAACGCTGGATCACATCGTCCTCTTCTCCGGCGACGGCGACTTCCGTTCGCTGATCGCGGCCCTGCAGCAAAAGGGCAAGCGCGCCTCGGTCGTATCCACCCTTCAAACCCAGCCGCCGATGGTCGCTGACGAACTGCGCCGCCAGGCGGACCAGTTCATCGACCTTGCCGATCTGGAAAACCTCATTTGCCGCGACCAGTCGGCCCGGGCCGAACGGCCGGTCCGCGCCTACGCGGCACGCTCCTCCGCCTCCACAACTCCGCAATATGGCCGCGACAGCGGTCCCTATCAGGACAGCAACGACGATCTTCCTGAAGAGGTCTGACAACGCCGCTCAAGGGCGCTAAGACCGGCTCGGCAGGAGATCTCCTGCCGAGCCGTTTTATTTCTTCCGGTGCCGGGAGCATTCCGTTGAACCTTGCCGCACGCAGCACGGGCCATTTACTGGGCGAGAAGTCTGGCCAAACGTTCAGCCCGGAAGCCCCCGCCGATTGCGGATTATGCCCCCGCCTCGTAACCTACCGCCACGCCAATCAAGCGGCAGAGCCTACGTGGTTCAATGGCGCGGTTCCGTCGTTCGGTGGGCCTGACGCGCGCCTTCTGATCGTCGGGCTGGCGCCCGGCGTCAAAGGCGCCAACCGCACGGGACGGCCCTTCACGGGCGATTACGCCGGAACGCTGCTCTACGAGACCCTGCTGAGCTTCGGCTTCGCGCAAGGCCGCTTCGATGCCCGCATCGACGATGGACTGCAACTCGTCGACTGCATGGTATCCAACGCCGTGCGCTGCGTGCCGCCCGAGAACAAACCGACGCCGGCAGAAATCAACACCTGCCGCGGTTACCTGTCGGCACGCATCGCGGCGATGACGCGGCTGAAAGCGATCGTCGTGCTAGGCCGCATCGCGCACGAAAGCACCCTCACGGCGCTTAAGGCGCGCAAGGCCGCGTTCCCATTTACGCACGCGGCACGGCATGTAGTGACGCCTGAGTTGACGATCTACGACAGCTATCACTGCTCTCGCTACAACACCAACACGGGCCGTCTGACAACGGAGATGTTTCGCAGCGTCTTCGCGGCCGTGCGGACCGACTTGGACAAAACCTGAGCGCGGCCGCGCTTCTCAACGCAGAACCGCTTCAAACTTTGCCGCAAAGCACTTCACCTTTCCCGGAAGCTTTCCAATGATCGCTTCCGCGGGACCCGTTTCGCTGCAATGATACGCCCGCAGGCACGGCATGTGAGCGAGGACAGGCATGGGGCTGGAAATTGCACCCGAAAAGGTCGCCCACGTCATCATCAAATCGCGCGAGTACGATGCGAAAGTGGGGGCGTGGAACTCTTCGCCACAAGAGAACGATGCTGCCGAAGATCCAGAGTCCATCCTCGAGGACTTCGCAGCCGATCCCACACGCGCGGAATTGGCCGGCTTCATACGCATGCTCAACCACGACGAACAGGCCAGCCTCGTCGCCCTGATGTGGGTCGGGCGCGGCACGTATGAGGCCGAGGAGTTCGACGAAGCCGTCGAGACGGCCCGCGCCGAACGCGCGAACGCAACGGCACGCTATCTGCTCGGCATGCCGCTGCTATCCAACTATCTCGAAGAGGGCCTGGAGAAGATGGGCTTCTCCGTCGACGACATCGAAAGCGACGTGCTGTAGCAGCGCCGACGTACCCGTCGCATCGCTTTGCCGCGGGCCTACTCCCCACAACGTCATCCCGACGAAGGTCGGGATCTACGCAAGTCTCCTCGATTTCAAGGCTTCCGGCACTCGTTCAAACTTCGCAACGAGATCCATCAGTGTTGTGCGGGCGGAAGCTGGCGTGGATCCCGACCTTCGCCGGGATGACGGACTTTTGGGTTGAGGCTTGCTACGCAGCGTCCTGCATCATGGCGAGGACATCGGCGGCGTGCCCAGCGGGATCGCTCACCGGATAGATCAAACGAACGAGCTCGCCGTCGCGAATGATAAGCGTGAGCCGTTTCAAATAGAGAACGCCGCCTGTCTCGAAAGTGGGAAGCGACAGCGCGGACCGAAGCGCGCCGCCCGCGTCGCTGAGCAAGGCGAACGGCAATTTGCAGCGATCGCTGAACTCTTGCTGATAGCCCGTATCCTGGCCGCTGATGCCGAATACGCCGGCGCCTACCGCATGGAATTGCGCGTGGAGATCTCGGAAGCCTGCGGCCTCGGGCGTCGAACCGTGCGCGCCGGGGATGTCATCCCAGTTGGGCGGATCGGGCAAACCAGGGCGGCCTGTCCAGGGATAGATATAGAACACGTTGAGCCCGCGCTGCCCGGCCAGCGAGATCGCCCCACCGTGCGTGCTGGGCAGCGCGATATCCGGCAACGCCAGCCCCGGCACGAGATGGCGCGCGGCACCGTCGTTGGCGAGCGCCGCCACCTCAGCCCTTGTCGCGCATGATGCGCTGCTTTTCTCGGTTCCAGTCGCGCTTCTTGTCGTCTTCGCGCTTGTCGTGCAGCTTCTTGCCCTCGGCCAAAGCCAGCTTCAGCTTGGCCTTGCCGCGTTCGTTGAAATACAGTTCCAGCGGCACGATGGTCATGCCCTTGCGTTCCACCGCGATCGCCAGCTTGTGGATCTCGGCGGCGTGCAACAGCAGTTTGCGCTTGCGGCGCGGCTCGTGCTGGAAGAAGCGGCCGGCATCCTGGTACGTGGGGATGTAGGCGTTGACGAGATAAAGCCCGTCCTTCTCGGCGTCGGCATAGCTTTCGGCGATGTTGGCGTGACCCGAGCGTAGCGACTTCACCTCCGTGCCGGTCAGCATGATGCCGGCCTCCCACGTGTCCGTGATGAAGAATTCGTGCCGCGCCTTGCGGTTCTCGGCCACCGTCTTGTGGCCGTCCTGTTTTTTAGCGGCCATGGCCTTCTTCGATCCTTCGCGCCGTTACTCGGCGGCTCGGGCTTCGGCCACGTTCGGCCCTGTGAGGCCGAGCTTGTCAAGCACGGCGTCAACCGCCTGCTTGGTGGCTTCGCTAACCGGGACGAGCGGCAGGCGCATCTCTGGCCCGCAGATGCCAAGACGGGAGACGGCGTACTTCACCGGACCGGGATTGCTTTCGATGAACAGCACGTCGTGCAGCGGCATCAGCTTGTCCTGCAAGGACAGCGCGGTCTTGTAGTCGCCGGCCAGCGTCGCGTTCTGGAAGTCGCGACACAGGCGCGGGGCGACATTGGAGGCAACCGAGATGCAGCCGTGGCCGCCGTGCGCGTTGAACGCCAACGCGGTGCCGTCTTCGCCAGAGAGCTGATTGAAGCCGGGCCCCATTGCCGCGCGCTGCTGCGAGACGCGCTGCAGGTTGCACGTCGCGTCCTTCACGCCCGTGACGTTCTTCAGATCGTGGAAGCAGCGCGCCATCGTGGCGACCGACATGTCGACGACCGAGCGTCCCGGAATGTTGTAGATAATGATGGGCACATCGACGGCGTCGTTGATCGCCTTGTAGTGGGCGTACATGCCATCCTGGGTCGGCTTGTTGTAGTACGGCGTCACGATCAGCACACCGGCGGCACCCGCCTTCTTGGCATGCTGGGCCAGGTCGATGGCTTCGTCGGTGGAGTTGGAGCCGGCACCGGCGATGACCGGCACGCGGCCGTTCGCCGTGTCGATGCACAGCTCGACGACGCGCTTGTGCTCTTCATGGCTGAGGGTGGGGCTTTCGCCCGTGGTGCCCACCGGCACCAAGCCATGCGTGCCTTCCGCAATCTGCCATTCGACCAGCCGGCGGAATGCCGCCTCGTCGAGCGCACCACCCTTGAACGGCGTAATGAGCGCCGTGTACGAGCCCGTAAACATGTAAAGCAGCCTCAGATTTTCCCGGTCCGTGGGCGCCAGGCGCCCGGCCGATCAAGCTTATCCTTGTTTTTGCCGCGTTGCTCGGGCCTAAACGTGCACCGGTTACGGCAATTCGGGGCGGAGATTAGGCGGTTGCTTGACCCGCTGCAAGCCGACGCCGCGCCGTGATTGCGGGATATTTCCTTTGAGGATTGCCATTTGCTGGATCAGGCGAAGTTGAAAGCCCGTATCGCGGGCGCCGCTGCGGGCCTGCTCGCTGTTTTGGCCGGGGGACTGGCCCCGGCGGCCGGCCAAGACGCCGCACCGGCCGCAGCGCTGCAAAAGCTGCCAAAGCCGGTGTCGCCCTCCAAGGCGGAGGCCCAGTATCTCGCGCGGCTCGATAAGGCGCTGTCGCCGATCCGCAATCACCAGCTGTCGGCGGAGGACGCCGCGGCCGTGCGCGACGCCTTCCAGGCCATTTCCAAGCAGCAGGCATCTGCAATCGCCGGCATCCGCGCGCGCATCAGCGATCCGGTCGCGCAGAAGCTGGTCGACTGGGCGCGGTTGCGCGCCGGCTACGGCACGCCGCAGGAATTCAAGACGTTCCTGGCGCAGAACCCCGCCTGGCCCTCGCGCGACACGCTGATCGATCGCATGGACGAAGCCCTGTTCGTACAGGGCGGCAACGTGACGGCCGTCACGTCATACTGGAAGGACGGCAAGCCGCAGACCGGAATGGGCATGGGCACGTTGGCCGCGGCCTATCAGGCGGCCGGAGACCAGGGCAAGGCCAAGGCACTGGCTGCGAAGGCGTGGCGCGAGGAAAATATTCCAGCGAACTTCGAGGGCCGGTATCTGCAGCGGCTGGGCGGATTGCTGACGGCTGCCGACCACAAGTGGAAGCTCGACCGGCTCATCATCGACGACGTGCGCTGGCAGGGTGACCGCAAGGAGCGCGCGGCGATCGCGCGCCGCGTCATCGCGCTGCTGCCGGAAGCCGACCGCGCCAAGGCGGAGGCACGGCTGGCCGTGTTCATGACCGGCGGCAAGGCGCAGCCGGCCGGCCTCCAGGGCAGCGGCGGCCAGGGCGATTGGGGGCTGGTGTTCTCGCGCATCCAATCGCTGCGCAAGGCGGGCCAGACGGACGAAGCGGCGCGCCTGATGCTGTCGGCACCGACCGATCCTGCGAAGATCGTCAGCCCTGACGAATGGTGGGTGGAGCGGCGCGCCAATGCCTATGAGGCGCTGAAGCGCGGCAAGGCGAAACTGGCATACGACCTCGTGCGCGATGCGGGACCACTTACGGTGAACCCGCTCAAGGAACAGCAGTTCATGGCCGGCTGGCTGGCGCTGCGCTACCTTAAGGATCCGGCACTGGCCAAGCCGCACTTCTCAGCCTTTGCGAAAGCTGCCGACGGACCGCTGAGCCGCGCCAAATCGCAATACTGGCTTGGCCGCATGGCCGAAGCCAATGGCGATACCGCTGCGGCCCAGGGCTACTATCGTGTTGCCACCAAAGAGAGCGACACGTTCCACGGCCTGCTCGCCATGCAGCAGCTGAAGGACGGCCGCCTGGCATTGAACGTCGAGCCGCCGCAGGCGCCCAGTAACGAGCAGATCGCGCAGTTCGTCGGGCTCGATGCTGTGAAGGCTGTCGGCGTGGCCAAGAAAGCCGGCATTACGCCCGGCATCATGAAGGCATTCGTCATCCACTTGCGTGCCTACCTTGACAGCGAGGCCGAGGTCGCCATGACGGCGCATCTGGCCGAGGTCATTGGCGACACACAGCTGGCCGTACAGACCGGCAAGGCCGCCATCGCGCGCGGCCTAAACTTGGCGATCTACGCCTATCCCGTACATCCTTTCCCGGCCTACACCCCGCTGCGCAAGCCGCCGGAGCCCGCTTACCTGCTCGGCATCGCGCGCCAGGAGACGGAGTTCAACAAACTCACTGTATCGGGCGCCGGCGCAAAGGGCCTGCTGCAGGTGATGACGGTGACGGCGCAGCACGTGTGCAACGACTACAAGATCAAGTGCGATATCCCGCGGCTCCTGTCTGACATCGAGTACAACACGATGATCGCGTCGGCCTACATCTCCGATCGCATGCAGGAATTCTCCGGCTCCTACATTCTTGGCGCGGCTGGCTACAACGCCGGGCCAGGGCGCGCGCGCCAGTGGATCCGCGAGTTCGGCGATCCGCGCGATCCTAAGGTCGATCCGATCGACTGGATCGAGCGCATTCCCATTCAAGAAACGCGCGAGTATGTCAGCAAGGTTCTCGCAAACATCCAGATGTATCGTTCACGCCTGGGACAGGAACCGGCATTGCGGTTGACGGAAGATCTGGTGCGGGGCCGGTCTGGCGGCGCACGCAAGAGCGTGCAAGACGTGAGCACCGACGGCTGAATTGATGTGACGGCGACGCCGGTGCGCTTGAGTTGAATACGGGGGATCACGATGGCGGCTGGCGACGGCTTCAAGGACATCACATTCACGTCCCGCGATGGTTTGAAGCTGCACGCGCGGCACTATCCCGCGGCGCGGCCGGCCACGAACCGGCGCGCGGTCGTTTGCCTTCCTGGCCTCACGCGCAACGGCCGCGACTTCCACGATTTTGCCCTGGCTCTCGCATCCCATGCGGGCCAACCGCGCGACGTCTTTACCGTCGACTATCGCGGTCGCGGCTATTCGGAGTGGGATCCGGACTGGAAAAACTATGCCGTGCCGATCGAGATGCTCGACGTGATCGACTTCATGACGTCAGCGGGCCTTTCCGATGCGGCAATCGTCGGCACGTCGCGCGGCGGCTTGATCGCGATGATCATGGCGGCGGCCCAGCCGCGGCTGATGGGCTGTGTGGTGATGAACGACATTGGCCCCGTCATCGAGCGCAAGGGACTGACGCGTATTTCAGCCTACGTCGGCCGCATGCCGCTGCCACGCAGCTGGAAGGAGGCAGAAAAGCTCGTCGCCGACATGAGCCGCAAGGCTTTTCCCGCCGTGGCCGAGAGCGAGTGGGAGGCCGTCGCGCGACAGTGGTTCAACGAGCGCAATGGCCGGCCGGCGCCCGGCTACGACCCGAAGCTTTCGCACGCGATGTCGGTTCTAGATAAGCCGGCACCCGCGCTGTGGCCGCAGTTCGAGGCACTGAAGCGCGTTCCCCTGCTGGTGCTGCGCGGGGAGACATCCGACATTTTATCGAGCGAGACGGTCGACGAGATGCGGCGGCGGCATCCCGCATGCTCGGCCTACACGGTCAAGGGCCAGGGGCATGCGCCGCTGCTGCGCGATGCCGCAAGTATCGCTGCCGTCTACGAATTTCTGGAAGCTGCCGAGGCGGCGGAACAGCCGGCTCACGCCTTGGCTGACCAATAGCCTTATGCAGGACCAGGTTATCCACAGATTTGACTCTCGATGCCCTCGCCGGCACAATCAGCCTACGCCACAATAAGAACCGCAGTGGCGCTCTTGTCGGAACACTTTGACTATGGCAACGATTAACCAATTAAAGCTGACAAGAGTAATTGCGATGCGTAGATTTTTGCATGTTGCGACCACAGTCGTGATGTTTTCCTTTGCTGCCGCTGGTCTGGTCATCCTCATCATGATGCCGAAGCTGTAGCGTCCCCAAGCGCCACGTCACGGGACTCGCCTCTGGTTCATATGCTGTAGCCGGGCGCGACACACTTGATCGATCAAGCGGTGCGCGGCGCGCTGTACCCTCGTCGGATAACCAGGCCACGTCACGAGGCACGCACCATATCCGGCGCGTGCCTACCTGGCGCTAGACCTCGCCACGGTCGACGCGGCGGGAGAACTCGGTCTGGCCGCCAGACGCCAGAATGCGCGCCTGCTCGATCCAGTTTTCGCGCTCGATGCGGCCCTTGAAGTCCAAGACTTCGCTGATGCGTTCGACGTCGCTCGCCGACCAGTTGGCCACCTGCTCATAGCTGGTGATGCCAAGTGAATTCAGCTTCTTCTCGATCAGCACGCCGATACCGCGGATGCGCTTCAGGTCGTCGAGAGCGCCGCGCACGAACTCCGCATCGTCCCCGAGCAGAGCCTCTGCGCGCACGGAGCGCAAGCCGGTCAGGCCGGAGCGGCTGCCCGGTTCGGCGTTATCGTCTTCCGGTTCCGCTTCCCCGTCCGTAGGAGCCGCCGCAGCGGAGTGTTCAGCACTGTCGGTGTTTTCACGGATGGCGTCAGCGAGCTTGGCAGGCCGTGGCGGTGCATCGGTTTGCGGTGCGGGCCGCGAGTACGACGCGACCATGGCGGCTGCAGCTGCCGCAGCCGCTGCCGTGGCAATATCGGCAGCACCCGCAGGCGTCGCATGACGTGGCGCTTCGGCAGCCGGCGGTGGAGCGTCTTGCGCGCCTCCCGCCAGCAGGCGAGCTTGATCGATCCAATACTCGTCCTGGATGCGGCCAAAGAAGCCCAGGGTCTGGCTCATGCGGCGCACGTCGTCGGCATTCCAACTGGCGATCTCGGCGAATCGTGTCACCCCGGCGTAGTTGAGCCGCGCGGCAAGCACCTGATCAATGCCATGGATACGTGTCAGATCGTCGGCCTCGCCGGCTCCGCCCGCGCCTGAAGCGCGCTCAGCTGCAATGCCGGCAGCCGCTGCCAGCGCCGTCGCAACGTGCGTGGCCTTGGTCTCGATGACGCGCTCGTCCTCGGGTGCGGGTTCCGGTTCGAGTTCGAGCGGCACGCTCGTGGCCGGCGCCGCGCCAGCACCGCCGAGCGCGACAGACGCATAGGTCTGCCCCTCGGGCGGGACTGAAAAATCATCTGGATCCGCCGGCACCGGCAGCTCGAAGTCTACGGCCGGAGCTTCCGGCTGAGGCACGTATGCGACGCCCGCCGCTATGGCCTCGTCGATGTAAGTCTGATGCGGCGGCTCGGGCGCGTCCTGAGGACGTTGCGGCGTCGGAATGGCCACGCGGGGCACAGGCAGCGGCTCAGGCGCCGGTCCCGGCATCTGCGGTGGCGGCAAATCGGCCTCGACGATTGCAGGCGGCGGCAGCATCGACCCGTCGTGGCTGGCGACGGCAATGGCGTTGTACGTATCGCCATCCGTCAGCGTGCCCTCTGCAAATTCGATCGAATTTGTCGCTTCTGGATCGTCCTGGCGCGATACCAAAGGAATGTCGAGCGGAGCATCCGGCTCGGGTTCGGGCTGCAGCGGCACCTCTTCCGCATACGGCGGCGGCGCTTCCGGTGCAGGCGGGGGAGGAGGTGGCGGCACTGGCAACGGCTGGACTTCAATGACCGGTCCAGCTTGGCGAACGTTCGCCTGCTGTACGGGCGCTTCGGCCACGTCACCCGTTAGCGCACGCTCGAAGCGTTGCGCTTCGGCGCGCGTGACCACAACGGGTGCTGCCGTCGTGGCAGCAGCGACCGCAGCTGAGCGCTGCACGACCGGTGGAACATCCACATGCAGCGTATCATCCGGCAAGTCATCGCCAGCAAAGCGGTGCAAGCTTCGCTTGAAGACGCAGGCCAACGCCGCGCCCAATACGAAGGCCGCAAGCATCAACAGAAACGTCTGCAGTACCAACATATACATCGGTCAACTCTCCCGCGCGGAACGGCGCCAAGCCGTGCGCATCGTTACTCGTCTTGCGTTTGTCCGCACGAAATCCAGCCCACCAGCAGGCCGATGGCGAAGGCCACCGCCACGTACCAGATCAGCTTGAAAAACAGATACTCCATGGTGAACTCCAAACTTTCCTGGCCCAAACTTTCACGGGGCCCAAACATTCACAGCGCTACGGAACCGGCGTTACGCTGAACTCGATGCGGCGGTTCTGGCGCATGCCTTCGGGTGTGTCGTTCGGCGCGATCGGCCGAGACTTACCGAAGCCTTCGGTGCTCACGCGTGATGCATCGACCCCCTTGGAGATGAGGTAGTCCCCCACCGCCTTGGCACGGCGTTCCGACAGACCCTGGTTGCGCGCGATTTCACCCTCGCCGTCGGTATGCCCGGCGACGTTGATGCGCGCCTGCGGGCAAACCTTGACGATGCCGGCCAGCCGGTCGAGCGTCAGGAAACTGTCGCGGGTGAGGTCGGCCTTGGCGCGATCGAAGTTGATCACGCCTTCCGCCATCGCGCTGCGCATCAGCCCCTGGCAGTGATCGGCTTCAGCCTTGCGCTTGGTTTCCTCTGTCTCGTTCTTACGGGCCAGCGCGGTTTCTTCGTCGCTCTTGCGCTTGGCTTCCGCGTCGTCCTGGGCCTGCTTGGCAGCAGCAGCGTCGGCGTCAGCTTTACGCTTGGCCTCAGCCTCTTCTTCCGCTTTGGCCTTTTCGTCGGCAAGACGCTGGGCTTCCGCCTCGGCCTCGGCCTGCTCCCGCTCATCGGCCTTGCGCTGCTCTTCCTCCTCGGCGACCCGCTTCTTCTCGACCTCCGCAGCGTCGGCGGCCGCCCGCGCGTCCGCCTCTTCCTTTGCCTTCGCTTCGGCAGACGCCCTGGCCTCTTCAGCGGCTTTTGCCTCCTCAGCAGCCTTGGCCTCCTCCGCAGCCCTGGCCTCTTCGGCGGCCTTGGCCGCTTCCGCAGCCTTGGCCGCTTCCGCAGCCTTGGCGTCTTCGGCAGCCTTGGCCTTTTCGGCAGCCTTGGCGTCTTCCGCAGCCTTGGCGTCTTCGGCGGCCTTGGCCTCTTCCGCAGCCCTGGCGTCTTCAGCGGCCTTCGCCTCGGCAGAAACCCTAGCGTCTTCGGCAGCTTTGGCCTCATCCGCAGCCTTGGCGTCTTCAGCAGCCCTGGCTTCTTCAGCCGCCTTCGCGTCTTCGGCGGCCTTGGCGTCGCCGGCAGCTTTCGCGTCTGCGGCAGCCTGGGCGTCTTCCTCGGATTTCAGGCGCTGGCTGTCGCCGGCAGGCTTGCCTGCCATGCCCGAAGCCTTCCAGCTGCGCTCATGTTCCTCGGCTGCGCGCCATCGGGCTTCCAGTTCGGCCCGTTCGGCCTCGGAAAGTTCTGGCTCGGGTGTCTCGGATGCAACGGGCGCCTCGGGCTCCGGTGCGGCCGCCTGCGGAACAGGCTCCGGCACCGTCTGCGGTTCCGGGGCTGCTTCTGGCTGGGGTTCCGGTTCCGGCTGGACTTCAGCCGTCTGGGTGTCGGGGGTCGGCACGGCGGCGGCAGCGGGGGCCGCATCGGTGCGGCCACGCACGATGCGCACACCCTTCACGTTGCGAACCGTTTCAATGGCGCGGTAAGGCTGAGCGTCGTCCGGCGCAACGCCTGTGACGAACGCATCCCGGCCTTCGAGGACAACCGCTCCCCAGCCGTAACCCTGTGATTCCAATGCAGCTTCCGCCCGAGATCGCAGGTCCGTCTCGATGCCCTCGCGCTCCCACGTGCAGGCCAGCCACGTCAACATCGCAATGGGAATGATCCCCCACAGCCAACGCCAAGGATTGCATCTCATCGTGATGAAGCTCCCACTCCCGCCGTACGCATGACACTGCGACCCGGCACATGCCGGGCAACAGATTGCCGACGTTTCAACTCTTCGTAGCCCCCGGCCCGCGCTTGGCGGTCCCGTCGTTCAGGTGCACCCCAGGGGCACTATAGACAAGCGGTTTCGTCTTTCCAAGCCAGGGAGGCCGCAGAAAAATCTTCGCCGGATCTGAGGCTAACGTCGGACGGCTGGCTTGTTTCCGGCCTTTTTGGCGCGCGCTTCGCCGGCCGCGTCTGAAGGCGTCAGGCGGCTTCGGCCAGCCGGTTTTCACAATCGGCGATGATGCCAGGCACGCTGGCGGCGGGGACGGGCCTGCTGAGGTAGTAGCCCTGGATCTCGTCGCAGCCGGCCGCCACCACCTGATTGAGGTGATCGACCGTCTCGATTCCTTCCGCAACCGTCCGCATGCCCAGCATTTGCGCGAGTAGCACGACCGAGCGGACGATGGCATTGCAGTCGGAATCGCGGGGAAGATCGCGAACAAACGTCTGGTCGATCTTGATCTTGTCGAACGGGAACGAGCGCAGATAGCTCAAGGAGGCATAGCCCGTGCCGAAGTCGTCCAGGGCGATGCGGATTCCCATGATCTTGAGCCGGTTCAGGGTGCGGCGCGTGCGCTCCTCGTCGGCGAGCAACAGCGATTCCGTCACCTCGAACTCCAGGCGCCTGGCGGGCAACCCGCTTTCGCGCAAGGCGGCGTGCGTGATCGTATGCAAGTCGCCGTTGCGGAACTGATTGGCCGATAGGTTCACTGCAACGCGGACGTGGTCGGGCCACGAGATTGCGTCACGGCAGGCACGGCCGATCGCCCATTTGCCGAGTTGTTCGATGAGCCCCGTCTCTTCGGCGATCGGGATGAAAATGCCGGGGGGTACCATCCCGCGCGTGGGGTGATGCCAGCGCATCAAGGCCTCGACGCTGGCGACCTGCCGCGTCTTGAAGTCCATGATCGGTTGGTAATGCAGTTCGAACTGACCAAGGTCGAACGCCGCCTTGAGATCGTCCTTGAGAGCCTGATTTTCGCGCAGGTTACTTTCCAGTTGGGGGTCGAACAGAGCAAAAGTGCCGGGGCCCGCGGTCTTCGATTGGACCAGGGCCAGTTCGGCCCGCTGCAGCAATTCTCCAGCGGTCTGGCCGTTGTCGGGCGCGAGCGCGACGCCGACGTTGATGCGGATCTCGATGCTCTCGCCGTCGATCACGACGGGTTCGTTTGCAACCGCACACATGTCACGCGCGCATGTTTCTGCACCAGCCGCATTCAATCCGGCCTTCAACAGCGCAAATCCGTCGCCGCCAAGCCGGCCAAGGTTATCGTGCGACCCGGCCAGCGCGGCCAGACGCTCAGCGACCGTCTTGAGCACGGCATCGCCTGCGTCATGGCCATATGTGTCATTGACCCGCTTGAAATCGCAGATATCGACCAGCAACACCGCCAACTCGGGGCTCTGGCCAATGTCGCCCAGCCGCGCACCAAGCGTGGTCATGAAGTTGTGACGGTTCATCAGGCCCGTCAGCAAATCGCTGTGTGCCAGCCGCTCGATCGTCTTGTCGGATTGGATACGGTCGGTGACGTCGTCGTGCACGTCGACCCAGCCGCCGTCGAGCGAGGGGCGGCTCGATACAAGCACGGTGCGGCCCGAAGGAAGGGTGATGACCCGCACGGACTCCTGCTGGTCGGCGACGTTGGCACGATAGATATTGAGCTCTTTTTCGACTTCCGTCTCTGTTCTGCCGGAGCCCTCTGCCGACGTCTTGTCGTACCAATACTCGACAATGTCTCGCAGGTGCGTTCCCGGGCGCCCAAGGTGTTTGGGCAAATCATAAAGCTCGAGATAGCGCTCGTTGCACATCACCAGTTCTTGGTTCTGATCGAAGATCGACAGGCCGCCATGCATATTGTTGAGCGCAAGGTCGAACCAGCCGTTCAGGCGAAGCATCTCGGTGCTGTTGCGCTGGAGAGCGATCGTGTTGCGCTTGAACGCCTGCACGGCGCGCGCCAGTTCGCCGACTTCGCCGATGTCGACGGTCGAGGGAACGTCCACACCGGTTTCACAGTCTGCGATCCGGTGCATGGTCCGTGTGATGTGATTGATGCGGCGCACGAAGCGCGTGATGGTCAGAACCATGATGGGGATGACGAAGCAGATCAGCACGGCCGACGCCAATGCTACGGACCAGGCGAGATTGTCGCCCATCGTCGAGATTTGTTTCAGGTTCTCGCGTGCTTCCAAAGCACGCTTCGACGCAGCCACGTGCAGCTGGCGTTCGACGCTGGCCGACGTTTTCAAGAATGCATGGAGCGTGGCGAGTTTGTCGGGCTTGCTGATGGAATCATCAAGCAACTCCGCGGCCAGTGCCTTCAGCGTCTCGAAATCTTCCTGCGCGACGCTGGCGGGGCCCGTTGCAGCAGCATCGACCTCTTGCATGCGCGCAGTCAACTCGCCCAGCCTCCGGAAATCGGCCTTGCTGAAGGTGTGGTTCGGCGTCAGGAAGAACGAAAGGATCAAGCCTTGTTGCGTCCGCTCCAGATCATCGAGCTGGGACGTGATCGCCACCTGCTGCAGGCTGAATTCTTCCAGACTCTGGATATCGGCGCGCGTCTGAATGGCGACATAGGCAACGTACGCGGCGATCGCGGCGAAGCCGGCGATGCAGGCGATGGCGATCGCATACATCTTGCCCGCAACGCCCCACCTGCGCAGGGAACGCACAACGACAACGTTGGTTAAGCGCGAAAGTACGGACATCAACGTCAGTGGCTTCGTGTTAGTTGGCTCAGACCCAGAGTTCTCGCCATGGGCAACACCGATGTTTAGCGGTCACAGGTAAGAATTCCGTTGACTGCCGATGTCTTTTCTACAACACGTTGATATTGCTTCAAATTATAACCGTCACCTGTTTAGTATTTCGCCCTGTCTTAGCCTGAAAATCAGATTTTTCGGTCTTCGGGGCTGAAAATGCGTCAACCTTGAGCTGCTTGGCCGCGAACCCGCCATTGTCCGTTACCCCGGGCTGCGCTAAGCCCGCCGTTGGTAACACCCCGCGCCGCCGACGAGGATCTCACACCCATGACGCAGGACACCGCTGGCGATAGCGGCAACAGCGCTCCTGATTTTTCCGAAGCCGGAGAGCCCTTTGGCCTGTTCGAAACCTGGCTCCACGAGGCTTCCGCAAGCGAAATCAACGACGCCAACGGGATGGCCTTGGCGACTGTTGACGCTGCGGGCGTGCCTGATGTCCGCATGGTGCTGCTGAAGGGCCTGGATGGTGCGGAAACAGGCCCCTCGCGGGGCTTCGTGTTTTATACCAATCTCGGCAGCGCCAAGGGCCAAGAGTTGCAGGCAAACCCCTTTGCTGCCCTGCTGTTTCACTGGAAGAGCCTGCGGCGGCAGGTGCGCGTGCGCGGCAGCGTCACGCCGGTCTCGCCTGAAGACGCCGACGAGTACTTTGCAACACGGCCCCGGCTGAGCCGGATCGGCGCATGGGCGTCCGACCAATCGAGGCCCCTGGAAAGCCGGTTTGCGCTGGAAAAGGCCGTCGCCCGCTACACGGCAAAGTTCGGCGTGGGCGAGGTGCCGCGGCCTGCGCACTGGTCTGGCTTTCGCATCACGCCGATGGAGATCGAGTTCTGGCACGACCGGCCGTTCCGGTTGCATGACCGCATCGTGTTCCGCCGGAAGGCTGCCGGCGACGCCTGGTCCCGGACGCGGCTCTATCCTTGAGCGGTCAGCGCCTGAAGATGGCCACTGCTTCGACGTGCGGCGAGTAGACGAACTGGTCGATCGGCGTCACCCGTTCCAACTTGTATCCGCCGTCGATGAGTATCCGGGCATCGCGTGCCAAAGTCGCTGGATTGCAGGAGACAGCCACGACGGTCTTGACCTTGGACTTCGCCAGCCGCTCGGCCTGGGCCTGCGCGCCCGCGCGCGGCGGATCGAACACAGCGGCGTCGATGCCGTCCATCTCGCGAACCGCCAGCGGCTCGCGAAACAGGTCGCGCACCATCGTGGTGATTGGCTTGACGCCCTGGGCGCCTTTCGCAGCTGTGGCCAGCGCCGCGATGGCACGCTTGTCACCATCGGCCGCAATCACACGGGCCCGGCGGGCGAGTGCGAAAGTGAACGTGCCCAGCCCGCAGAACAGGTCGGCGACGGACTTGACCTTCGGAATCGCCTCCAGGATCAGTTCGGTCATCAGACGTTCGGCTTCCGGTACGGCCTGCAGGAAGATGCCTGGTGGTGGCGAGACGATCGCCGGGCCCAGCGCCAGCGTCGGCGCAGCACCCGGCACGATCGTTTCATTGCCGATCGAAAGGCGCAGCATGCCGGCCGCGGCTGCCAGCCGGGCGACATGCTGTAAACCATCGGCCGAAAGCTTGGCGTCGGTCTCGAGTGCCACGTCGAGCCCGTGATCGAGCCGAGTCACGATCAGCCGCGCACCATCCGCGCCGCGCGGCAGAATGAAGCCCACCAGTTCACGAAGCGCAGGCATCGCCGCAACAATCGCCGGGTCGAGGATGACGCATTCGGCCAGGTCGACGAGACGGTGCTGGCCCTCCTCGCGGAAGCCGAGTGTGACGCCGTTATCGGTGTGCGTGACGCCGAAAAACGCGCGGCGGCGCGATGCAGCGGGAATGCGCCGAAGCGGCGCGATATCGGCCTCAATGCCGCGATGCGCGAACGCCTGTGCGACGATACCGTGCTTCCACGCGTTGTAGAGATCGTCGGCCATGTGCTGTGCGATGCAGCCGCCACAGGTGCCGAAATGGCGGCAGGGCGGAACAGCACGTTGCGGCGATGCCGTCAGCCTGACCGAAGGCGCATCCGGCAGTAGCCGCCAGCGCTCACCCGGCAGAGCGAACGGGACATACACGGGGCCAGTAGCCGTTTCGGCAACGCCGTCGCCCTGGGCGCCAAGCCGTTCGATCGTGACCTCAGTCTGTTCCGTCGCGATGCCGCTAGTCATGGAAGCGCGCACCCAACAAGAATTCCTGGTTGCCTGATCCGCCGGTGATCGGCGACGGAATGACACCGGACACGGTCCATCCCGGCTGTTCTGCCACCCATGCCCGCACGCTTTCGACAGCGGCTCCGCGAACGTCGTCGTTGCGGACGATGCCGCGTTTGCCGATGCCATCGCGACCGGCTTCGAATTGCGGTTTGATCAATGCGGCGAGCCAGGCGCCGGGCGCTGCGAATGAAAGCGGCACGGCCAGCGCCTTCGGCAGCGAAATGAAGCTGACGTCGGCAACGATCGCACCAATGCGATCCGGGATTTGCGCCGCCGTGAGGGAACGGGCGTCGGTGCCTTCTAGACTCACGACACGTTCGTCACCCCGCAGCGCCGCAGCGAGTTGCCCATGGCCGACATCGACGGCATAGACCTTGGCTGCACCACCCGCCAGCAAGGCCTGGGTGAAGCCGCCGGTCGACGCACCGATATCCAGACAGATCTTGCCGCCGGGGTCGAATGCGAAAGTCTCCAGCGCCGCACGCAGCTTGACGGCGCCGCGGGAGACATCGCTGGCCTCGGCCGTCACCGACAGCGACGCGGTCGCCGGGATCGCCGCCGCCGGCTTCACGACGGTCTTTCCATCGACGCTGACGGCTCCACGCAGAATAAGATCGCGCGCGCGAGATCGCGTCGCCGCCAGCCCGCGCGTCACCAGCACCTGATCCAGTCTGGCAGGTTGAACCGTGTCTTCCATCAGTCTAGACACTCCAGACGCCTCCCGCGCAACTTTGGCAAACAATGGGAACTCGTCCTTGAACGGTTGCGTTTGCCAAGCAGACCCATCAGAAGCAATTCATGCAAAGGTGCCTCATGCGCAAATTCCTGCTCGCCGCTGCCGTCCTGGCTCTCAGCCTTCCCGGATCTGCCTTGGCCCAGTCGGCTGATGTCGTCGGACCCAAGATGGCCAAGATCGGCAAGATCGACGTCAAGGACGGCCCGCATGGCCTCGTCCTCACCGTCGAGCTGGAGAAGGGTGCGCTGAAGCCGGGCGCTCATGGCATTCACGTCCACGAACACGGCGACTGCTCGGATGAGGGTTTCAAGAATTCCAAGGGCCACGTCAACCCCAGCAAGACCGAACATGGTTTCCTGAACCCCAAAGGCCCCCATCCCTCCGACCTTCCGAACATCTGGGCGCATGAGGATGGGTCAGTGCTCGCCGAGTTGTTCGTACCGGGCATGAAGGTTTCCGGCGATAACGGCCTGCAGGATGCCGACGGCTCCGCAATCGTCATCCACGCCAACCCCGACGATCATACGACCCAGCCCATCGGCGGCGCGGGCGATCGCGTCGGCTGCGCGCTGTTCAAAAAATAAGACCGTCCGAAAAGTAAGGCTGCGGACGCAGCACATTTCCCTGTTGCGCCCTTGCCTGCTAGAGCCAGATGAGTTGCGACGATACGGGCCGGATTTTCCGGCCCGTAACACTAAGAGGCGACGCTCTATGACACGTGGCAGCTCGGCGGCAGCGAAGGGCGTCTACCTATTCGGCACGGGCACGGCCGAGGGCGACGCGGACATGAGCGAACTGCTTGGCGGCAAGGGCGCCAATCTGGCCGAGATGGCGAGCCTCGGCCTGCCGGTACCACCCGGCTTTACAATTACGACTGAAGTCTGCGCGGCCTATTATGCCAGCGACGAAAAACTCCCCGACAGCCTAAAGCCCGAAGTGCTCGCCGCCATTGATGCAATCGGCAAAGCGGCGGGGCGCACCTTCGGCGATGAAGACAATCCGCTGCTCGTGGCGGTGCGCTCGGGCTCGCGTGCCTCGATGCCGGGCATGATGGACACGATCCTCAACCTCGGCCTCAACGCGCGTTCGGTGAAGACGCTGGCGAAAAAGACGGGCGATGAGCGCTTCGCCTACGACAGCTACCGCCGCTTCATCGAGATGTACGCCGATGTCGTGCTCAACGTCGACCAGGGCGTGTTCGTCGACCTGCTCGACAACTTCAAAAACCTCAATGGCATGAGCCTGGACACCGATCTCACCGCCGAGGACTGGCGCGAGATCATCGAAGACTATCAGGAGGCGATCGAGGCCGAGACCGGTACGCCGTTCCCCGAGGACACCAGCGAACAGCTGTGGGGAGCGATCGCCGCCGTTTTCGGCTCCTGGCAGAACCCCCGGGCGATCATCTATCGCCGCATGCATTCCATTCCTGACAGCTGGGGCACGGCTGTCACCGTCCAGGCCATGGTGTTCGGCAACATGAGCGAGCGCTCGGCAACAGGCGTTGCCTTCACGCGCAATCCCTCGACAGGCGAAAAGGAACTCTACGGCGAGTTCCTGCCCAAGGCGCAGGGTGAAGATGTCGTTGCGGGCATCCGCACGCCGCAACCGCTGACGGAAGCTGCGGCCGAGAGTTCGCGCTCACCAGGCGCGTCGTTGGAAGCGCTGATGCCGGATGCCATGCGCGATCTGCGCCGGGTGTTCGACAGGCTGGAAAAGCGCTACCGCGATATGCAGGACGTGGAATTCACGATCGAGAACGGCAAACTATGGATGCTGCAGACGCGGTCGGCAAAGCGAACGGCCCAGGCGGCCATCAAAGTTGCCGTCGACTTCGTCAAGGAAGGCGTTTTGACGATGGAAGAGGCGCTGCTGTCGGTCGACGCCCAGTCTCTGACGCAGCTGCTGCATCCCACGATCGAACCGGATGCGCTGCGCGATCTGCTGGTGACGGGACTGCCAGCCTCGCCGGGCGCTGCCTCGGGCGAGATCGTCTTCAACGCCGCCGAGGCCGAAGCGCTCAAGGTGCAGGGCCGGCAAGTCATTCTGGTGCGAACAGAAACGAGCCCCGAAGATATTCACGGCATGGTGTCGTCTGTCGGCATCCTGACGGCGCGCGGCGGCATGACGAGCCATGCAGCTGTCGTAGCCCGCGGCATGGGCCTGCCATGCGTCGCCGGTGCCGGGCAGCTGCGCATCGACGAGGAAGCCGGCGAAATGCGCGTCGGCCAGAAGCGGCTGGTGAAAGGCGACATCATCACCATCGATGGCGCATCCGGTCAGGTCATCAACGGGCGCGCACCCATGCGCATGCCGGAGCTGTCCGGCGACTTCGCGACGTTGATCGCGTGGGCCGATAAGGTGCGCCGCCTCAAGGTTCGCGCCAACGCAGACACGCCCCGCGACGCGCTGAAAGCCAAGACATTCGGCGCAGAAGGCATCGGCCTGGCCCGGACGGAGCACATGTTCTTCGATTCCGATCGCATCCTAGCCATGCGCGAAATGGTCTGCGCGTCGGATGAGCCTGCGCGGCGTGCGGCATTGGCGCGAATCCTTCCAATGCAGCGCCAGGACTTCGTCGAGCTGTTTGAGATCATGGAGGGCGCGCCGGTGACGATCCGGCTACTCGATCCACCGCTCCACGAATTCCTGCCGCGCCAGCCTCGCGAGATCGAAGCGCTGGCCAAAGCGCTCGGCATCACGCTCGAAAAGCTCACGGCGCGCATCGCGGAGCTGACGGAATTCAATCCGATGCTTGGCTTCCGCGGCTGCCGGCTGCACATCCGCTATCCCGAAATCACCGAAGTGCAGGCGCGCGCCATCTTCGAAGCCGCAATCATCGTTTCGAAGAAAACCGGGAAGACCGTCGTGCCCGAGATCATGATTCCGCTGGTCGCCTGGCGGCAAGAGTTCGACATCCTCGCCGTCATCATCAAGGGCATGGCAGAAGCCGTGCAGCAGGAAACCGGCAGCAAGGTCGAGTATCAGCTCGGCACGATGATCGAAGTGCCACGCTCGGCGCTGTGCGCGGGCGAGATTGCGGCCGAGCCGAATGGCGCCGAGTTCTTCTCATTCGGCACCAACGACCTCACGCAAACGACGCTGGGTCTTTCACGCGACGACGCCGCACCCATCCTGGCGAACTACGCCGGCCGCGGCATGTTTGAGGCTGAACCGTTCATAACGCTCGACCACGACGGCGTCGGTGAACTGGTCCGCATCGCCATGGAGCGCGGCCGCCGCTGGAACCGGGCGCTGAAAGTCGGTATCTGCGGCGAACACGGCGGCGACCCGGCATCGATCGCATTCTTCGACCGCGCGGGCCTGGACTATGTCTCATGCTCGCCGTTCCGCCTGCCGGTCGCGCGATTGGCTGCAGCGCAATCGGCGCTGCGTGGCAAAATGCGATAAGCATTCCGCTTGCTGCCCGAATACTAGAAACCGCTCAAGCGGTCTTCTTCGTCAAGGCTTGGACGGCGGGGACGCGGGCCCTGGCGCTTGGGTGAGAGCAGCAGGAAAATGATCGAGGGCGGCACGAGAAATCCCCAGGCAGTCCACGCGGACACGTCCCGGTTCTTCCAACCAGCAAAGATCGCACCAAGAATGGCGGTTGCGATTGCGATGGTGCCCCAGATGACGATGCCGAGCATGTCCATTCCTCAAAGTGCCAGGCCAGCCGTTGACTAGGCCCGGCAGCGAAATCGCTGCAGTCATCAGATGACCCCCAAGTGCGGCGAAATCAAGCTGGGCGGCGGCACTACTGGCAAATTTAACGGGATTTCCGGGGGTTGGGCTTGCCCGGTGCAGGTTCGAAATCGAGGCCTAGATCCAGCACCGGCGCCGAATGCGTAAGTGCGCCGATCGAAATCAGATCGACGCCGGATTCGGCGATAGCGCGCACGGTCGACAAGCTGACACCGCCCGAGGCCTCGCTCAGCGCCTTTCCGCCGATCATCGCCACGGCCTCCCGCAGCATGGCCGGGTCCATGTTATCGAGGAGGAAGATGTCGACCTCGTAGCTCAGCGCGTCGCGAAGCTGCTCCAGCGTGTCGACCTCGACTTCGAGCTTCACGGTATGCCCGGCGTGCGCGCGCGCCGCTTCGATCGCTTGCGACAACCCACCCGCGGCCACGATGTGGTTGTCCTTGATCAGGATCGCATCGAACAAGCCCGTACGATGATTGCGTCCGCCACCACAGCGCACGGCATACTTTTCGAAAGCGCGCAGGCCGGGCGTGGTCTTGCGCGTGTCGACGATGCTGGCCTTGGTTCCAGCGACAGCCTTGACGTAGGCCTGCGTCAGCGTGGCGATGCCGCTCATGCGCCCCATGAAATTGAGCGCGACGCGCTCGGCCGTCAAAAGCGCACGCGCATTGCCGCTGACGCACGCAATGTCGGTTTTCGCCGCAACGGTCTCCCCGTCGCCGTGAAGACGCTCGAACACGACCGCTGCGTCGAGCACGCGAAACGCTTCCTCCGCCAGGTCCAAGCCAGAAACGACGCCCGGCCTGCGCGAGGCGACGACCGCCGTCGCCCTGGCGTCGGCGGGAACGGTCGCGTCCGTGGTGATGTCGCCGGCCAGGCCGAGGTCTTCAGCCAAAGCGTCGGCGACAGCACGCGCGACAAGCGGCCGGGAGAGGCGCGGCAAATGCGGAAACGGCAGCTTGTTCATAGCGGGAGTGCGGGCTCCAGCTTTCCGGCGGCACGGCGCGACGGCTTGGCCGACAGCTTGTCCAGATCCGCGATGGTGATGAAGCTGCGCTTCGCCAGTCCTGGCATCGCGTCAGGATAGTCGCTGCGGAAGTGACCGCCGCGGCTTTCCTTGCGCATCAACGCAGCGCCCGTCACCAAGCGTGCAGCCAACGCCATGTTGGCAAGCACCGTATCGGCGCCGGCAGCCTTCTCGATCTCCGTGAACGTGGTGAGCGCGCTGCGCAGGCCACGAGCGTTGCGGATGACACCGACGTGACGCGTCATCGTCTCGCGCAGCAGCGCCACCGCCGCCGCCCGCTTCAACGGATCGGCCGTGCGCCCGCCCGAACTGACACGGCGCGGATCGGACAGGTGCACGTCGCCCGCACGGTCTGCCGGCATCATGGCGCGGATATCGTCGGCGACGCGTGCGCCGAAGACGGCAGCTTCCAGCAGCGAGTTGGATGCCAGTCGGTTCGCGCCGTGCAGGCCGGTGGAGGCAACCTCACCCGCGGCCCAAAGACCCAGCACGCTGGTGCGGCCGTGCAGGTCGGTCGAGACGCCGCCCATGTGATAATGCGCGGCAGGCGCCACCGGGATCGGCTCACGCGTGGGGTCGATGCCGGCCGACATCGCGGCGGCATAGTTCGTCGGGAAGGCCTCGGCGAAGCGCGCGCCAATAGCGTCACGCGCGTCCAGAAAAGCGCCGCGCTTGGCGGCCAGCTCTGCAAAGACGCCACGGGCAACGATGTCGCGCGGGGCGAGATCGGCGTCGGGATGCAGCTGCGTCATGAAGCGCTCGCCTGCGCCGTTGATGAGCGTGGCACCCTCGCCGCGCAATGCCTCGGTCGCCAACGGCGCGGGGTCCATCCCCAGATCCATGGCGGTGGGGTGGAACTGCACGAATTCCGCGTCGGCAATGACTGCGCCCGCACGAGCCGCGAAGGCAATGGCCTCACCACGCGCGTACGCGGGGTTGGTCGTGACGGCATAGAGCGAGCCGATGCCGCCGGTCGCGAGCACCACGGCGCTGGCCGGAATGAGGTCATACGTGCCGTTGCCGCGTTCCGCGCTGCGGATCAGGCGCAGGCCCGTGACACGGCCCTCCGTCAGAATGAGATCTTCGGCCTCGTAGTGTTCGAGCACGCGGATCGACGGCGTCGCGCGCACGGCGGCGATCAACGCCTGCATGATGGCGAAGCCGGCTCGGTCTCCCGAGACTCGCACGACGCGCTTTTGCGAGTGCGCGGCTTCGCGCGACAGCACGAAGTGCCCAGCGAGATCGCGGTCGAACGGCACACCGTATTTCAGCAGATCGCGAATACGGTCAGGCCCCTCTTCCGCAACGATCTTGGCGACCAGTTCGTCGACGATGCCGGCGCCCGCCACGATCGTGTCGTGCGCGTGCTGGCTCGGCGTATCGCCCTCGCCGACGGCAGCCGCGATGCCGCCCTGCGCCCAGACGCTGGAGGCACCTTCGCCCAGCGGCGCGGCAGCGATGACGGTAACC
The DNA here is from genome assembly GCA_030655135.1 of Hyphomicrobiaceae bacterium. Taxonomy (GTDB): domain Bacteria; phylum Pseudomonadota; class Alphaproteobacteria; order Rhizobiales; family Hyphomicrobiaceae; genus JAKAXS01. Next base: position 75,960 of record JAURWC010000074.1, read on the forward strand.
GGCAGCGGTGCAAGCCGCAGCGCGGTGAACAGGCCCGCCAGGCCCGCACCAATGATGACGATGTCACCTTCGCCGGCCGTCTTGGAGCCGCGGCGAGCGGCGGTGTAGTTCGTCATTGTGCTTGTCATGCCCACAGTTCCCATCGGTCACTCCGCAGGGATAGGCGAGCGGCGTTTGCGAGCCGCCCGCCGGTTAAGGCTCAGTTGGTGAGGTTGACCATACGCTCCACCGCGCGGCGCGCGCGCACGGCGACTTCCGGGTCGACGTGCACTTCGTGCTGCAGGTAGAGCAGGCTGTCGCGGATCTTTTCCAGGCTGATCCGCTTCATGTGCGGGCACAGGTTGCAGGGGCGCACGAACTCGACGTCCGGCGTTTCCGCAGCCACGTTGGAGGCCATCGAGCACTCGGTAACGAGCACGACCTTCTTGGGCCGATTGTCCTTCACCCAGTTGATCATGGCCGCCGTAGACCCAGTGAAGTCCGACGCAGCGATCACGTCTGGCGGGCACTCCGGATGCGCGATGATCTTGATGCCGGGATCCGACACGCGATAGGCGTCCAGTTCCGCACCGGTGAAGCGCTCGTGCACCTCGCACGCGCCGGCCCAGGTGATGATCTCCACCTTGGTCTGCGTGGCGACGTACTTCGCCAGATACTGATCCGGGATCAGCAGCACGCGCGGCGCGCCCATGCTCTCCACCACCTTCACGGCGTTGGACGAGGTGCAGGTGATATCGCACTCGGCTTTCACGGCCGCGCTGGTGTTGACGTAGGTGACGATCGGCACGCCGGGGTAGGCGTCGCGCAGCATGCGCACGTCTTCGGCTGTGATCGAGGACGCAAGCGAGCAGCCCGCGGCCATGTCCGGGATCAGGATCGTCTTGTCCGGATTAAGCAGTTTCGACGTCTCCGCCATAAAGTGCACACCCGCCTGGACGATGACGTCGGCGTCGACGCGCGCGGCCTCCTTCGCCAACTGCAGGCTGTCGCCGCGGATGTCGCCCACACAGTGGAAGATCTCCGGCGTCATGTAGTTGTGCGCAAGGATGACGGCGTTACGCTCTTTCTTGAGCTCGTTGATCTCCTTGACGAGCGGCGCGTACTGCATCCACTCCATCGGGGTGACCACGTTCTTCACGCGCTCATAGATCGGCTCCATCTCGCGGGCGAGGGCCGGCGTGAACACGTACTTCGACGGTGTGCGAGCGGGCACCGACGCAAGCACGGGGCTCGCCGTCGTCACGTCGCTGCGGGGCACTGCGGTGTAAAGGTTCATCACGTCTTTTTCCTCACCCTCGCCTGATATACTCTTGATGAGTATATCTTGGACCTGGATAATCCGGCACAAACCCGCCGGCTGGTGCAATCGCATCAGAGCTGTCGTTGGTAGTGCGTCCGCCCTTGTTATGCTCTGCGCGAGCATTGCGAGTACGTCGTTAATCTAGGTGATAACACCACCTTCCACCAGAGGTTCGCGAAAATAATTGCCAGGCGACGAGGCTTAGGCGCCTGCCGGCGCAGCGGCGCGTTTGGCGCGGCGGTCCCAGATCGCCTCGCGTGCCGCCGCTTCCGCCAGCCGGGTTCCGTAGATGGCAGGCAGCTCGTCCTTGAAGGCAACATACGTTCGCCACGCCAAGCCCTCGTGTTTGGAATTGATGAGCTTGTGGCGCCAAGCCTGCATGTTTCGCCAAGCGCGCGCATCGCCGCCAGCGGGCAACTGCAGGCCGCGGGCAATCATCTGCCGCGTCACGATCTGGCAGGCGTTATCGGAAGAATAGCCCGCAGAGATCAACACATCGACGACAGCGGACACCTTCGCCAAAAGCTCGTCGCTGCAATCCACCACGCCCGTGCGGCGCTCGACCATCTTTGACGCTTGCCCGTCTAACCCCTGGTCGAAGTGCTCGATGAGATCCAGAAGCGGAAACGCGATCGCTTCGCCGCGGCCCTGATCGGCGAGAAAGTGGCCGATCAATTCCAAGTATTGCCGCTGCAGTGTAGCCTTCGCACTGTCGCTGGCCTGCGAAATAGCGGCCGCCATCCCTTCGATCTTGATCAGAAGCTCGTCGTTCGACGTGACTGCCATCTCTTCACCGGGCGAATGGAATTCTGCAGACAGACCATCGTTCAGTGGCGTTAAAATGGCATTAAGGATCACGCCCTGCCCGGCTTCACACGCACACCGGGCGCCGGTCTTTCCAGCAGAACCTCGCGGCGGAACCGGTACAGTTTGGCGGGCCGCCCGCCTGTCCTGGTCTTCACCTCGCCCGTCGGCTCCACGAGCCCGGCGCTTTCCACAAGGCGGCGGAAGTTCTGCTTGTGCAGATGCGGGCCAAGGATCGCCTCCACTGTCTTTTGCAGTTCGTAGAGCGTGAACTCGTCGGTCATCAGCTCGAAGATGACGGGGCGATATTTGATCTTGGCGCGCACGCGGCCGATGGCGGTCGCCAGGATGCGGCGATGATCGAATCGCATCGGCGCACCCAGTCGCGGGCGCGGTGCCCAGGCCACTGCAGCTTCGCGGCCGTCGCGGCGCGCCTCGTCGACGAGCCCCGCTTCGTACAGAAGCTCATAGCGATCGAGAACTTTTTCTTCGTCCCATGTGCCGCCGTCTATGCCAAAGCACATGCGCGCGCGATCTTCACGCTTGACGGGACGCACGGGTGACGAGCGTGAGGGAGGGCGCTGCGCCCACTCACGCAAGCGCGGCTCGATTTCCTTTTGCAGGATTTCGGGACGGCCCCGGCGCCAGTCTTCCCATGGAAAATAGTGATACCAGCTGCGCCAGGCGCCGCGCTGCAACTCCTGAATGTGGCTGGCACCGCCGAGTGCGAGATAGCCGATCGACACGATGTGAGGGCTCTCGTCTGCCGCCTCGGCATGCCGGCCTCGATCGCCGAACGTGTAGAGCTGCTCGACGTAGCCGAGGTCGAGGCCCGTCTGCTCGGTGACCCACGTGCGCAAGCCGCCTTCCAGCGTGCGGTGAAGAACCGGCGAGAATGGACCGAACGGCAAGCCGTCGACCGCTCCATCGGCTTCATCGCGCACGATGAGTGCCATTGGTTCATCGGCGTTAACCGCGACGATCGCCGCGTTCAAGCCAATTTCCACAGTCGCCGGTTCGGCGCGTGGCACGGCAGCATGGTCTTCCGGGATGGCAAGCCCGGGAGACCTCTTCAGTCCCGCGTTCGCAGTCATCTCTCGTTCCCCTTGGCGCCGCAGCACTGAGGACAGGGATCATGGCCATTTTTGGGTTCAGCGGCGCAATCGTGATCGTTATGAGGCAGTCGTGAGTGCTGCGAACCGTGTGAGGAAAGTTTTTTGCGTCGCATCGGCGGGCTCTGCGGTCAATGTCGACAGCGTTGAGCGCAGCGCATCAGGCAATTCTTCATCATAGTCGAAATAAATATGCGCCTCGTCACGAGAGAAGCCTGCAAGACGCGTCGCCTCAAAGAATGCAGCGATGCGATCGGCGCGCTTGATTGCCGCGGCGACTTCGGCCGGCAGCGGCACCGGCACATCGAATCGATTGTAGATGGCGTCGAGCAAACGCATCTCGAAGGCTTTGTAATCGAGCCCGATCGCGGTCTTGAATGGGCTGATGAGATCGCCGACGACGTACTCGGCTGCATCGTGCAATAGCGCTGCCAATCGCCACGCGACCGGCCAATCCGGGTTCAAGGCGTGAGCGATGTCCTCCACGATCAGCACGTGCTGAGCCACCGAGAATGCATGCACGCCGATCGTCTGCCCATTCCAACGCGCCACACGCGCCAGGCCATGGGCGATATCTTCAATGGCGATGTCTTCGGGCGAGGGATCGAGCAAATCGAGCCTGCGGCCCGACAGCATGCGCTGCCACGCGCGTGAGGGCGGATCATGCGGCGGCGCCATTCAACGCGCTCCTGGCTGCTGCGGCAGTTTGAACGCGCGCTGCAGCCTGGCGCACGCTTTGTGGCGCGGACAGCCCGTGACGTGATCGTTGACCATGCCGCTCGCCTGCATGAAGGCATACATCGTCGTCGGCCCCACGAAGCGGAAGCCTTCGGCCTTCAACGCCTTCGAGATGCGCTTGGAGAGATCCGTCTCCGCCGGAAGCTGTTTCATCGTCGTGTAGGAATTCTGGATGGGGCCGTTCTCAAAGAAGCTCCAGAGAAAAGCTGCCAGCGTCGTCGTCTTGCGCAGCTCGAGGTATGTCTTGGCGTTGTCGATCGTGGCCTCGATCTTCAGCCGGTTGCGCACGATGCCGGGATCAGCCATCAGCCGCGCCACGTCCTTGTCGGTGTACCGGGCGATCTTCGCGGGATCGAAACGGTGAAACGCTTTGCGGAAATTCTCGCGCTTGCGCAGGATGGTGATCCACGACAGGCCAGCCTGGAAGCCTTCCAGCACGAGCTTTTCGAACAGCTCATGCTCGCCGTCCTTGGGTACGCCCCACTCTTCATCGTGGTAGCGCGTGTAGAGCGGGTCGGTCAGGCCCGGCCACGTGCAGCCTTCCGCTTTCTCCAGCACCTTCGTCATGCGGGCGGCACCGGTGCTGTTTGCGGCTCCAGCGCGAATGTCGCGAAGGCGGGCTTGCTCAGCGTCAGCGGCACACCGCCAGCCGTCAAATCAATGCCCTTGGCCTTGAATTCAGCCGCACGATCCAGCCGCACGAGGCCGAGGGCATTGCTGCCGTGGATCGACCCCAGCGCGCCGATCGCGACCGTCCCGGCCAGGATATCCGTGCCGCTTTCAGGCAGCGCGCGTTCGCCCGTCACCTGCACGATGCGCTTGCGCGCCGTGCCGCGGTGCTGCATGCGCGAGACGATCTCCTGGCCGACGTAACAGCCCTTGTCGAACGACACGCCGTGAATTTGATCGAACAGCGCTTCGTGCGGAAAAGTATCGCCGTAAGCGTAATCTCGGCCACCTTCCGGCACGCCCAGGGCGATGCGATGGGCGTGGTAGGCGGCCTCGGTGGCAGCGTGGCCGCCATGCGCCGGCGTTTGCCTGGCCTGCGAAATGATACGCTGACCCATTTCCGGCAAGCGCGGGTCGCGGAAGCTGGCGACGACCCCGGCCGGTGAAACCTCTGCTGCATCCGTATCTCTGTCCCAGCCGGCAGCCACCTCGAAATCATTCGACCTGTCGGCTATCTGGACGTCGGAGCGTAGCCGGTACAGCGTGAGCCGTTTGCCAAGTTCGGATGCCTTGTCGCGCGCAACGTCGAGCAGAAAGCCACCGGCCGCGCGCACGATGAAGAAATCGAACAGGATCTTGCCCTGCGGGGACAGAAGGCCAGCGAACGTGGCCTCTCCGGCCGCCGGCGGCAGATCGTTCGTGACGAGGCCCTGCAGCAACTTTTCCGCGTCGGGTCCGGTCACCGACACGACGCCACGGCCGGTCAATTGCGCATAGCTGGAGACGGTCACGGGGAGCCTGCGGTTGCCATCGGGACGACAGTTACGTATGCGGGTGCCTGCAGGAAGGCAAGTATCGAGCCACGGAGCCGGCATGGCCAGCACATATGACCTCGTTCTAACGGGCGGCACGGTGGTGAACCACGACGGCGTGGGACAGCACGACATCGGCGTGCGCGGCGGCCGTATCGTGGCCATCGGCGCGATCGGCGCCGGACAGGCGGCCGAGACCATCGACGCCAAGGGGTTGCACATCCTGCCCGGCGTGATCGACAGCCAGGTGCATTTCCGCGAGCCTGGCCTGGAACACAAGGAAGACCTGGAAAGCGGCAGCCGCGGCGCCGTCATGGGCGGCGTCACGTGCGTGTTCGAGATGCCGAACACCAAGCCGCTGACAACTTCAGCCGAAACGCTGGCCGACAAGGTGGAACGGGCCACGCATCGCATGTTCTGTGATTTCGCCTTCTACGTCGGCGGCACGCGCGAGAACGTGGACGACATTCCGCAGCTTGAGCGCTTGCCCGGCTCTGCCGGCATCAAGGTGTTCATGGGATCGTCGACGGGCAACCTGCTGGTCGAGGACGATCCCTCGCTGGATCGCATCATCGCCAAGCTCAGCCGCCGCGCCGCGTTCCATGCGGAAGACGAGATGCGCCTCAACGCGCGCAAGGGCGAACGCATACCGGGCGATCCATCTTCGCACTACGTCTGGCGCGACGAAGAGGCAGCACTGCTGGCGACGACACGCCTCGTTGGCTTGGCCGAGAAGTACGGCCGCCGCGTACATGTACTGCACATCTCAACGGCGGCAGAGATGGCGTTCCTTGCGGACCACAAGGACTGGGCGAGCGTGGAAGTGACGCCGCATCACCTGACGCTGGTGGCGCCAGATTGCTACGAGCGGCTCGGCACCTACGCGCAGATGAACCCGCCGGTGCGCGATGCACGCCACCGCGATGCGATCTGGGCGGCGCTGGCGAACGGCGTGGTCGACGTGCTGGGATCCGATCACGCGCCCCACACGCGCGAGGAGAAGGATCACCCGTATCCGGACTCGCACTCCGGCATGACGGGCGTGCAGACACTCGTGCCGATCATGCTCGATCACGTCAACGCCGGGCGGCTGTCGCTGCAGCGCTTCGTCGACCTGACGAGCCACGGGCCGCAGCGGCTGTTCAACATGCGCGGAAAGGGCCGCATCGCCGTCGGCTATGACGCGGACTTCACGGTGGTGGACCTGAAGCGGTCGGAAACGATCGACAATGCGTGGATCGAGAGCCGCGCCGGGTGGACGCCGTACCACGGCACACGCGTCACCGGCTGGCCCATCGGCACCATCGTGCGCGGCCATCGCGTCATGTGGGACGGCGAACTCACCCGCCCGGCGGTGGGTGAGGCAGCACGGTTCCTGTAGCAGCGGCTACGGGGTCAGACCTCGGTCTGACCCCGATAACGAAGCTTCGTTGAAGCTATGCGTGGATAGCGCGTCGATTGGGTCAGACCGAGGTCTGCCCCATCAGAGGCTAGATGCTCGTGCCGCCCTTGGCCTTGGCGAGCGTCTTGGGCAGGCCGCGCAGAACCTTCACGGTCGTGCCGGTGCCGACGAGGCCAGCCAGATGCACGACGTGGCCGTTGTTCATGCGGATGCAGCCCGACGACGATGCCGTGCCGATCGAGCTGGAATCGTTGGTGCCGTGGATGCGGTACAACGTGCTGCCAAGATAGATCGCCTTGGCGCCGAGCGGATTATAAATGCCGCCCGTCATCTTCACCGGCAAATGCGGCTTGCGCTGACGCATTTCGGCAGGCGGTGTCCAATCCGGCCAGCTGGCGATGCGCGAAACCTTTTGCGTGCCAGACCAGGCAAAACCCGCCTTGCCGACCGCGATCGGATAGCGATACGCCTTACCACCGCCCTTGACGTAGTAGAGTTTGCGGCCGGCCGTATCGATGACGACAGTACCAGGTGCGTAGCCCGAGAATGAAACGGTCTGCGGAGCCTGCGGCGAAATGCTGGGCTTCGGGCCACCGCTGGCCAGCTGCACGGCGCGCTTGACCTGCTGCTCGGACGGTTCGAATTCCGCGCCGTATGCGCTCTCTTCCAGCGCCTTGCTCTTCTTGGACTTCCAAACAGGCTTGTTCTTGACCTGGCTTTCTTCGCCCCAGATGCCCCACCGCGAATCCTGAGCGGAAGCCGGGGATGCCAATACGAAGCTAGCCGCAAGCGCCAGCAGCGCGATACGCACATTCATGATCATGATCCTTTTTCGATCCCTCGTCCGTTCGCCTTGAGTGACGCATCGCAGACGGTGCAGGCGGTACGGCGACCCTAAAATGAGAGGCTCGCAGCGCACCATGCCACGTTACATAGCAGACTGCGGCCGTGGAGCGAAACCGTTCATCGCAGACAATAAAATGGTCACAATGTCGCGAGCTTAGCAGCGCAATATCATGAGCCTTTCTTGAACGCGTGCCAAAGCCCGTCCGCGCCGATGGTAAGTCGCCACCACGTCCAGGTTTTCTTCTCCAGCATGGCCTTGGCTTCCGCCGGGGGCATCAGGCGCAAAAGGTCGACTTTTTGCGCCGGGCTCAGCTTGTCGAGCGGCACCTCGGCCAGATAAGGCCAGACGTAGACGGAGTTGTTTTCCGCATCCCGGCCGCGGGCAACGTCGGCTGCACCGACGGCGAAGAGGTTGGCGAGGATGGCCAGGATCTCCCGCCCCTCGCCGTCGGACGATTGCGCTTTCCAGTACGCAACCGGGTCTGTCACCGGCTGATCGGCGATGTCGGCTTTCAGCTCGCCTAGATCGTAGGCGACCTTGAGCTCGGCGATGTCGCCGGAGTGGATTGCCGTCTCGATGGCCTGACGCATGTCTTCCGCGGCAGGCGGCAGCGGCGTACTGATCGGCCATCCCGCGCTGGCTGGCGGCTTTGCGCCCGCAGCGTTGCTCTTGTCCCCGGCACCTGCGCCACTTGCACCCAAGCAATAGACAACGGTGGATACGACCATTACCAATGACGTCAGATTGAATTTCAGCCAAGCTCTGTCAGCGGGGCGCGGATACGTGGGGGTGAAGGAGTGCGAGGCGGCGCGGCGCAAAAGATTGCGATCAGCTTCAGTCCGCCTCAATGCCAGCATTCCAGTTCCCTCCAGGCGAATTGCGTCAGGGATGTTTTGTTGAGCGCGCCATTGTCGAATATTGGCCGCCGCGCGTTGCATGCCATGACCACCGCGAGGCCGGCGTGCAGCTGATCCCCAACTTGCTCATCATTCCGACCGGCCTCGTCATCGGCGTACTTGTTGCCGCGCCCGTCGGCCCCGTCAACGTGCTGTGTGTGCAGCGCGCGATCGAGCGCGGGTTCTGGGGCGGCATTGCGGCAGGCTTGGGATCGGTGCTGGGCGATGGCCTTATCGCGCTGTGCGCAGCGATGGGCGTGGGCGCCATCACCGGCGCAGTTGAGCAGCATCGCGCCCTGATACAGATTATCGGCGGCTTGGCACTCATGGCCTTCGGTCTGCGCCTGTACCTGACGTTGCCACGGCTGGAACCACGCCATCCCGGGCAGGTGGGCGAGCCGTCGCTGCGCGATTATGCGTGGGACATCCCGCAGACCTTCTTCCTGACGATCACAAATCCAGGCGCGGTGCTGGGGTTGTTCGCAATCTTCGGCGGTGTCAGCACATTCGTCGAGCTTCACAGCAACATCGATGCGCTGACAATGGTGGCCTCCATCATGGCCGGCAGCCTGGGATGGTGGATCTTGCTGTCGAACCTGATCGGGCGTGTCCGCCACCGTATCGATACCGGCAGCCTGGGCGTCATCAATCGCATCGCCGGCATACTGCTAGCCGGATTCGGCGTGCTGCTGATCGGTGAGATCGCGATGAAATGGCAAGGGATCTTTTAGAACGGCCCCGTCATTCAGGCGGCCGCCTCAGCGCCCTCTACTGCACCGTGCGCTTCAAAGTGAACTCACCTGACGACACGCGCTTCTGCAGACCGCTGGTCAGCTTGACGACCGCGTCTTCTCCGTAAATCGAGACGAGGTCCGACAGCGCGGTGAAGAGTGCGGCATAGGCCATCTGCTCTGGAGCGACGCCGTTCTCGGTGCCTTCGTCCCAGGCGGCGAGGATGAGGCTCAACGCGACGAAGCTCGGGTCGTCGCTCTCGGCCAACTCGTGCAATTCCATACTACTCCCCACGAACGCTTTCATGCCACTGCAAGTGCGCTCTCTATGTGCGCCGCCCCCTGATCATAGACGTAGCATGCTCCATTCGCGCGGCTTGCGATACGAGTATTCACAGTAAACTTGCGCGGGCCGCTACGGAACATTCTTGACCAGCGCATCGGAGATCTGCGCGCCCTCCGTAAGGAAGCGGCCGATGGCCGTCTGCGCGGAAGGCGTACACGTCGTGTACGTGCGGCTGTAACTGCGATAGCCCTGATTGAAACTGCGCGTCAGGCGCGCGCGCCGCAAGGCCGACGAGCCCTCCGCGTCCATCAGTTCTTTCATGCGGTCGCGCCACGTCTGGCCATCGTTGGCGCTGCAGAGTTCACGCAGATAGTGCACCGCACCGAGAATTTCCGTCAGCCGGAAGAGGCGGTCATCGTACGGCTTATTGTCGACCGCGAACGCAGCCGCGGGGGCAAACACGATGAATGCCGTCAGAGCAATCAGGATCTGCCTTTGTCTCAATCGCATGCCGTGCCGCTTTGCATAAATATCAGTTGAAGGCCTCGTAGCACCGATTCTTGGCGGAGGCACGGCCGTACCCAACTCTTCGGGGTTGCTTCAGCGCTGGCGGTTGGCGGCCGCCCGCTCACATCCTACATTCGCTTGGAAAACAACCGGCGATCCAGCATGTGCTCGAGATACAATCTGACCGCACCACCCGAAGCCGTCCGCGCCTGGTTTGCGGCCACGGGGGAAGCCGATTTTCCACCGCGCTACAATATTGCGCCGACCCAACCGGCACTGATTGTGCGTAACGGCACAGCAGCGCAGCGTGAACTCGTGCTCGTTCGTTGGGGGCTCATTCCGTCGTGGGCGAAAGAGCCTGGCCAGATCAAGACGACGTTGATCAACGCGCGTGCTGAGAGCGCTGCCGACAAACCCTCGTTCCGCGGCTCGTTGCGGCATCGCCGCTGTCTCGTGCCCGCGACCGGTTTCTATGAATGGACCGGGCCGCCGGGAGCCAAGCAGCCACATCACATGACCCCGCGGGACGGCCGCCTGATGGCCCTCGGCGCATTGTCGGAAAATTGGCTCGGCGCCGACGGCAGCGAGTTGGAAACAATGGCAATCCTGACAGTCCAAGCCAATCGGGCGATGGGCCGCCTGCACGACCGGATGCCATTGATCATCCAACCGGACGACTTCGATCGGTGGCTCGATTGCCGGCCGGGAACGGCCGAATTTATCCAGGATCTTATGCGGCCGGCGCCGGAAGACTTTCTCGATTTCAGCGAAGTCAGCCGCAAGTTGAACAACGTCCGCAACGAAGGTGCCGCCCTGCTCACCGACGACGCCCCGCGTCTGTTGTGACCGGCTGCACGACGGTGCAAGATTAACCAAGACAGCGTGGCAATCGCCGGTTTCACTGCCGGCAGCGATAGACAGAACTCGCAACAATCGATGCTGCTCATGTAGGCGCTGATGGGCTATACACAGAACAATTGGGTTAACGGGCCCGGTGGCGGCACGCCGGATGGGCGCGCGCTGGCGCTTTATGAACCGCGTAGGGAGGAGACGACGGCAATGGCATATCGGGGAGACGACCTAGATTTGAGAACACCGCAGGCTCACAACGCGCCTGCGGTAGATGTGTCTGCCTGGCGCGATAACGATGCCAACGGCCTTCGCGGCCGGCCCCATCACGGCGGCGTCCTCAACGGACCGATTATGGTCGACGAGACGGTGCTGGCCTGCTGCAATCACGCTTACGACGTGGCGCTGGCGCATGGCGCAGCCGAAGTCCGCCTGGAACATTTCCTCAATGCGCTGACCCGCATCGATGCGGCCGCCGAAGCGCTGGAAGCGCGCGGCGTTCGCGTTGCCGCGCTGCGCCGCGAGAGCGCGACCGTTATTGCCAGTGAAATTCCATCGAGCTCGTCCAAGACGGTTGGCTCGCCCCGCCGCACACAAGAGCTGGAAGACGTTCTTCGCCTCGCCGCCGCGCACGCGGCACGCCGCAGCGGTGTGGCCGGCATCGACGACATCGTCCACGTCATCCTTGATGAGGAACCTGACCTTCCGGGTCTCGCCCTGCTCGCCTCGGTCACGAGCCGGCGCAGCGCGCGCCGCCCAATCTTCGATACGCTGCCGCAGCTGCCGCGCGCCGGCGGCGACGCCCGCAACTATCTCAACGACGGGCTGCGCAGCCGCTACCGTCTGGCCGCCCAGCCAAGCTACCATGCCGACAACGGCAACGGGCATGCCGCCAGCGCGCGCATCGAAGGCGTGGAGCAGGCGATGTCGAATCTGGTCGGCGACATCTCCGCCGATCGCAAGGCGGTTGCCGCAGCCCTGCAAGAGTTGCAGCAAGAAGCGATCGCACAGCGCGAGGAAATGATCGACGGCTTCAATGCCTTGAATGATTCCATCCACTCGTCGCGGGCGCAGTCTGTAGACCTGACACCAATCAACGATCGCGTGGTGTCCATCGGGCGCGAGACGAGTGGCAAGCTGCACGCGCTCGAACTCTACATGGACAAGCTGATCGCCAAGCCGAACTCCGACATGTCCTCGGTGTTGAAGCGTCTCGAAGCGATCGAAGACGTGATCACCGCCCGCTCCGAAGACCACAGCGCCGAAATCGCATCACGCCTGGCCAAGCTCGAAGAGGGATTGTCGCGCGCCCAGGCCCGAGCAACCGAACAGCATGATGGTGTCGTGCACGAGCTGGGGCAGGTTTCCGGCCGCCTGGAGAAGCATCGCAATGACGTGATCAGCGGCGTGCTTACACCGCTCGCCGAGCGCGTGGAACGGCAGCGCGACGAAGTGCAAGCCTTGTTGCAGCCGGTGTGGGATCGTTTCGATCGCCAGCGCAACGAGATCGCGACCGCGATCCTGACGCCGCTGACGGAGCGCATCGAGCGGCTGGAGAAGTTGAGCCAGTCGGCCGACGGGCATGAAGCGCGCACGTCGCAGGCGCTGGCAGGCGTGCTCGACCGGTTCACCCGGCTCGAGCGGTCTTTGGCCGAGTGGGCGCAGGCGACGACGCAGGCTGCCAACGGCTACGCCAAGGAGATCGGCGAGGTCGAGGAGGTGCTGGTGAAGCTCACCGACGGTCAACGCTCGTGGCGTCAGGAAGGCACATCGATGCTGTCCTCGCTCGTGACGCGCGTCGACGTGGTGGAGCAGCAGGGCGCGCGTGCGAACTCGATGCTGGAGCAGCTGGCCTCGATCGTAGAGCGCATGCACCAGGTGACGACCGCCCGCTACATGAAGCGCAATCGCATCAAGTACTGGCTCTTCGGCACCGACGACTGGATCACCGCCAGCTGGCCAAGCCAGGCGGGCAAGATTGCCGAAGCCATGAGCCAGGTGAAGATCGCGCGCGGCTAGAGCGTAGCCGCCCGCGCACTACAGCAGCTTTCCCGGATTGAGAATGCCGTGGGGATCGAGCGCGGCTTTGATGGCGCGCATCATGTCCAGCTCCACGGCGCTCTTTGCGCTGCGCAGCGATGCGCGCTTCATCTGGCCGATGCCGTGCTCAGCCGAGATGGAACCGTCCATACGCGTCACGAGCGCGTGCACCGCCGCGGAGATTTCCTCCCACTTCTCCAGGAACTCCGCCCGGTCCATGCCCAGGGGCTGGGAGACGTTGTAGTGCACGTTGCCGTCGCCAAAATGGCCGAAGGCGACAGGGCGCGCACCCGGGCACAGCGCTTCGATCAGCGCGTCGGCGTGGGCGATGAAGGCCGGGATGGAGCCGACCGGCACCGAAACATCGTGCTTGATGCTTCCACCTTCGAACTTCTGGGCTTCTGAGGCGCCTTCGCGCAGCTGCCAAAGCGCTGCGGACTGCGTGAGAGACTGGGCGACGATGGCGTCCTTCACGATGCGGGCATCTAATGCGCTCGTGAAGATCGCCTCGGCAACAGCCAGCGCGCCGCCGTCGTCTGCGTGGCCGGAGATATCGAGCAGGACATACCAGGGATGTTCTGCGTCGAACGGTAGCCGGGCACCGGCCACATGCCGGGTCACGAAGTGGAGCGAGCGCTGCGACAGAAATTCGAACGCCGTCAGCGAAGCGCCGCCGCGGTTTGATGCCAGCTCGAAAAGCGATAGCACGGCATCGAGTGACGGCAGTGCGGCCAGCGCTGTCGCCACCTCGCGGGGCCTTGACACCAGCTTCAGCGTTGCCGCCGTAATGATGCCGAGCGTGCCTTCCGAGCCGATCAGCAGATCGCGAAGATCATATCCGGTGTTGTCCTTGCGCAGCGCCTTGAGGCCGTTCCAGATCCGGCCGTCAGCAAGTACAGCCTCGATGCCGAGCGTCAGTTGCCGCGCGTTGCCGTGTGCCAGCACGCCGATGCCGCCGGCGTTGGTCGCAAGGTTTCCACCGATGCTGCACGTGCCCTCGGATGGCAGGCTGAGCGGGAACAGCCGCCCGGCAGCCTCAGCCGCCGCGCGCGCTGCCGCCAGCGTGACGCCGGCTTCGACGGTCATGCTCGACGTGTGCTGGTCGACGGCGCGGATACGGTTGAGACGTGTCAGGCTGAGCACGATTTCCCGGCCGGTCTCCGACGGGATCTGCCCACCGACCAAGCCGGTATTGCCACCTTGCGGGACGACCCCGACGTGGGCCGCATTCACGAGCGCCAGGATGCGGGCAACCTCGTCCGTCGACTGCGGCCTGAGAACAACCGGCGTGCGCCCAACGTAGCGATCGCGCCATTCACGTAGATAGGGCGCCTGGATATCCGGATCGATGATGGCGTTAGCCGGGCCGACAATCTCCGTCAGCTGGAGAAGCAGCTCCGGAGCCGGGGCGTTCAGTCGGGGCAGGCGATCGCTCATGGCCTTCGCTAGAGTGCTTGCGGAAAGGTGTGAAAGCGGATTCTGGGAAGAAGTGCGGCAAAACAAGGGGCTACAATCTTTGCCGACACTAACACGAGGCCGGGCAGCAACAAAGTTCGCGGCCAGTGTTCCTTCGGAAACTGATGAACGGCGACGGGAACCACAGGGTGCCAACGTTCGTTCACTGACCGGGAGACCCAGACCATGTTCGCACGCGCTGCCATTTTCGTTTTCGCTCACGCGGCTATCGTTGCCGCCACCGTGGCTATCGGCACGGCTGCGCAGGATGAGCCAACCCGGGTCGCAGTGGTCGCGGCCGGCTTCTAGGCTTGGGCCTTTGCATGAGCCGTCTTGGCCAATAGCGGAACGATAGTTTTGACGATCGCGCTATTGCCTGCCACGACGTCGAGCTTGGTCATCACCGCATCGCCGCCGTCGCAGTCGGTCACGATCCCGCCAGCTTCCCGAACCAGCACGATGCCCGCCGCCAGGTCCCACGGCTGCAGATTGCGTTCCCAGTAGCCGTCGAAGCGGCCCGCCGCCGTGAATGCCAGATCCAGCGCAGCAGACCCGGTGCGGCGGATGCCGGCAACTTCATGCATGACCGCCTGCATCTCCGTCATGAACCCGGCGTGCCCCGGACGCCCGCGATGCGGAATGCCCGTGGCAATGACCGTATCCCCCAGCGTCTTGCGCGCAGCGACACGCAGCCGCCGCTTGTCGTTCACGAAAGCGCCTTTGCCCTTTTCTGCCGTGAAAAGCTCGTCGGTAATCGGGTTGTAGACGAGACCCGCAACGAGTTCACCCTCGCGCTCCAACGCGATCGAGATCGAAAACATCGGAATGCCGTGCATGAAGTTCGTAGTGCCGTCGAGCGGATCGACGATCCAACGATGCGACTTGTCGGCGCCTTCGACCGTACCGCGCTCTTCCATCAGAAAGCCGTAACCGGGACGCGCCTTCTGCAGCTCCTTGAGGATGACGTCTTCCGCGCGATGGTCGGCCGCCGTGACGAAATTGGCGGGCCCCTTCACCGAGACCTGCAACTGCTCCACCTCGCCGAAGTCGCGGGTGAGGCTGCGGCCGGCCTTGCGGGCGGCAGCGGTCATGACGTTCATCAAGGCTGAAGCAGGCATACTGGGGTCCGGTTGATGACGGTTGCAATGCGCCCGGCGCGCAAACGTGGCTAGCGCACTGTTAAACAATATTTTTTGGACAGGCCGCGTCTTCCTAGGCTTTTGGCCCTGCCGAAGCAAGGGCCGCCAGCGTCGCGCTCACTGTACGGCTTTCTTTTCGCGCCAATCGTCGGCCGCCTTTTGCGCGGCCGCGATCTGGTCAGGCGGCAGAGATGCGATCAGCAGTTCGAGCTTGTCATCCTTGGCGATGCCACTCGCCTTGGCGATAAGCCGCCACTTCAAGGCTTCGGCCGGGGAAGCCGGAACACCCGACACGCCGTCCAGGTAAACATGCGCCAGACGGTTCTGGGCCCCCGCAACGCCTTTCTCGGCCGCGATCTTCAGATACTCGACCGCCTTGGGCTCGTCGCGCTTTAAGCCCTGGCCGCGTAGCAGCATGACCGCATAGTCGTACTCGGCCTCCGTCAGGCCGCTGGCTGCCGCCTTCGACATCCACGTGGCGGCCTCGAGCGCGTCGTTGGGAACGCCGCTGCCGTTTTGATAGAGGGCGGCAAGGTCATACTGCGCCGAGGGGATGCCCTTCTCCGCTGCATAGCGAATATGAGCGGCCGCCCGGCTTGGATTTTCGGGCTTGCCGTCCCCGCGCAGGAACAGCAGACCGAGATTGTAATTGGCGAGCGGATCGCCCGTGAGCGCGGCCCGCTCGAACAATTCGGCGGCCTTTTCCCGGTTCTTGGGCACATCCTTGCCCGCTGCCAGCATTGACGCCAGCGAGACCATTGCCGGCACGTCACCCAGTTCCGCTGCCTTCTCGTACGCCTGCGCGGCCTTGGCGGGATCGCGCGAAACACCGGTGCCTTCCGCGTAGATGCGGCCGATCAGCGTGAAAGCCTGGGGGTCGCCCTTAGCGGATGCATCCTGGGCAAGCGACAGCGCCGTCAGGTATTTGCCCTCCTCGAACGCATCGTAGGCGGCGCGCTGCAACTCCGCCGGCGTCGCCTCGTCAGGATGCTTGGCCATCTCGACCTGCATGTCCGGAAACGGCTCGCCATCGTTGAAGCCGGGCAGCGTCACTACGCCTAGCATCACCAGCGTGGCACCCGCGCCGGCAAAGACGGCAAGGACGAGCCCGGGAATGAGATAGCGCATGTTCACGAACGGTCTCTCCCTTGTCAGGCGGCAGGTTCAGTCGGCGCAGCCGGCGCTGCAGCGGAAATCTCAGACAGGATCTTGGCTGCATCGCTGCCCAAGCTCAATCTCGCGCTGAGAAAGTCGGCGTGGGCGCCCTTCAGCGTGGCCGCTTCTTCTGCACTGGCAACGTCGAGCGCGACGACGGGGATCTCGAAGATCTCCGCCCACCAGGCGACAAGCTCGTCACGGTCTCCGCGTGCCAGCTCCGGATCGCCGTCTCCCAATCCAAACGCAACGTAGTCGACGCCAAGCTCGCCCAGTTCCATCGCATCGTGGCGCGACGAGCCGGCATCCGCGCCGACGATACCGCCCTGGCCGAGAATGTCGCGCGCATCTTCGGCAACGGTCGCCACGTCAACCGTCCACGCCAGATGCACGCCGTCGGCTTTGAGCGTACGCGCCAACTGCGCGTCGCCGTAGATCAGAACGGCGGCACCCGATTGCTGGGCGGCGGCAATGAGGGGAAGTGCGGCGGCAGGAGCGATGACACCATCCGCGCCGGGCATGATGACCACAGCGGCGATCGGCGCCGCCGATATCGCCTCGGACAACAGCCCCAGGCCGTCAGCGGGAACCATCACACACATTTGCGTCATTGAGCGTTTCTCGCACCTCGCCGAGCGAGGATCAGGGGCTGCAAACCGTGGCTATCCGGCTGGATTCCGGCGGAAACGTGGTGTTCGGCGAAACTCAGTGTGTGCATGGTGCCACAGTCCCCAGGCCGGACCGGCTTCGGCACGAAAACGCCATGAAAGCAGGCCTAAAGGTTAGGGGAACAGATACCATTGGCGGCACGATTCGCCGCAAGGAGACGATATCTAATGACTATGCCACGCCGCACCGCGACAGCCCACCTGCTGATGGCCGTCACGCTTTCGGGCCTTTGCGGCTATGGCATTCCGGCTGCCGTCGCACAAGCGACGCCGTCCGAGACGCAGAACCCGGCGCCTACGCCGCCCAGCGCCGAGCCTTCGGCGGGTGCCACAACGCCGTCGTCGCCGCCGGCAGCTCAGCCTCTCGATCCGCAACCCGGAATACCAGCACCCGCTGCCGAAACACCGGCGGCGACGCCTCCGGCAGCAACCACGACGCCTGCCGCCACACCGCCCCCTGCCACACCAGCACCGGCGACACCTGAAGCAGCAGCGCCCGCCGCACCCGCAGCCCCCACGCCTGCTGCAACCGATCCGGCAGCCGCAACACCAGCTCCGCCGGCCGCACCCCAGGCGCAAGTCACGCCGCCGCCACCGCCGGCCGATCCGATCGTTGCGGCAGTGCGCGAGAAATTTGCCGACAAGTCGTTCGGCAGCAAAGTCTCCGGCGCCGACCGCACTGCTGCCGTCGATTTTTACCAGGCACGCCTGGAAGGCCCGCTTTGGGTCAAGGCCGAGGGTGGGTTTACAGCGCCGGCAGACGCGGCCATCGCAGAGATCCGCAAGGCTGACGACTGGGGCTTGACCGCCTCCGCATTCACACTGCCTCAAGCGGCCCCCGATGCGTCGCCGCAATCGCTGGCAGACGCCGAGGCCACGATGACGCTCGCCGTGCTCCAGTACGCGCGCGAAGCCCGCGGCGGCCGCATCAATCCGCCGGCACTTAGTCCGGGCATGGACATGTCGCCGCCGCTGAAGGATCCCAAGGTCGTCCTTGATGAGATCGTGAAGGCCAGCAGCGCTGATGCCTACCTCCGCGACCAGCATCCCAAGCACGAGCAGTTCGTGCGCTTGCGCGAGGCTCTGCTGAAGCTCAAGGAACCGTCTGCACCGCCGCCGGTGGAGGATGAATCGCTATCGGTCAAGTTGCCGGCCGGCAAGGTGATCAAGCCCGGCATGCAGCATCCCGACGTCTCCCTGCTGCGCCGCCGGCTCAAGGTCACGGCCGAAGCCGGCAACGAGACCACCTACGATGAGCCGCTGCAAGAGGCCGTGATGGCATTCCAGCGCGCGAACGGGGTCAAGGCAAACGGCTTCGTCGGCAAGTCGACGCGTTCGGCTCTCAATGGCGATGAACCTTCGAGCAAACCTGACAAGGGCCGCGATGTTCAGCGCATCATCAACAACATGGAGCGCTGGCGCTGGCTGCCGGCGGACCTTGGCTCCACCTACGTCTGGAACAACGTGCCGGAATTCATGACGCGGACGATGAAGGACGGGAAGCAGATTTACGAGGAACGCATCGTCGTCGGCCTTCCGCAGTGGGCGACGCCTGTGTTTTCCGCGCAGATGAAAACGATCGTGTTCCATCCCGAGTGGGGGGTGCCGGATGGCATCAAGCAGAAAGAGCTGCAGCCGCAGCTGCGCCGCGCCAGCGGCGGCGGCGGTGACTTCTTCGAGAGCTTCTTTGGCGGCGGTGGCGGTGGCGGAAGCAGCCGCGTGCTGCAGCGCCACGATCTCAAGGTTTCCTACAACGGCCGTCAGATCGACCCTGACTCTGTCGATTGGAACAGCGTCGATATTCGCCGCTTCCAGTTCACTCAGCCCTCGGGCCCAAAGAATGTGCTGGGCATCGTCAAGTTCCTGTTCCCGAACAAGCACGACGTCTACATGCACGACACGACGGCGAAGGCCCTGTTCAAGCAGAACATGCGCGCCTACAGCCACGGCTGCATGCGCGTTGCAAACCCCGTAAAGTTCGCTGAGCTGCTGTTGGCTGAGGACAAAGGCTGGTCGGCCGACGAAGTGGACGCGCGGTTCAACGGCGGCGTCAACGAGGTCAAGATCGACAAGCCGATCTGGGTGCACACGACGTACTTCACCGCAGTCGTCGACGACAGCGGCAAGCTCAACACCTACGCCGACGTCTACGGCTATGAGTCCCGCGTGGCAGCCGCCCTATCGGGCAAGCAGTACCGGTTCGAGGCTCCGCCGGTGATTGCCGAGGTCGATCCGGACGCTCCCCCGGCGGCGAGCCAGAGGCGCAAAAAGCAGCGTGTGACACAAACAGACCCGCTGACGGAAGCGATCACCGGACTGTTCGCGAACTGATGAATCGCTGGTGTCGCGCGGCATTGCGAACCGGGCGAAACCCGTTATGGTGCAGCGCAGTAGATCATCCCGCCGGAGCCTCTGGCTCCGGCCTTTTTTGTGCGCCAACTCGCAGACGGGTCAATCGTGGACTGGGATAAGCTTCGGATCTTTCATGCGGCCGCAGCCGCCGGCAGCTTCACGCATGCCGGCGAGGCTCTGCACATGAGCCAGTCGGCCGTCAGCCGGCAGGTCTCGTCGCTCGAAAAGGATCTGGGCCTGTCGCTGTTCCACCGTCATGCCCGCGGGCTTGTGCTGACGGAACAGGGCGAGCTGCTGTACACCACCGTTGCAGAGGTGATGAGCAAGCTGCAGACCGCCGCAACACTGCTCGCTGACACGACGACGCAGCCGACCGGAGAACTGCGCATTGCAGCTCCCGTGGGCCTCGGCACGGTGTGGCTGACGCAGCGGCTGCGAGAGTTCATGGATCTCTATCCCGAGATCCGCGT
Source organism: Hyphomicrobiaceae bacterium (assembly GCA_030655135.1). Lineage (GTDB taxonomy): Bacteria > Pseudomonadota > Alphaproteobacteria > Rhizobiales > Hyphomicrobiaceae > JAKAXS01. Next base: position 96,192 of record JAURWC010000074.1, read on the forward strand.
CGAAATGATCCTCAACGACGATCAGATCGATATCTCGATGCGCGCGGCCGACGTGGCGTTGTGGACGCGCGAACCTGATAACAACGATCTCATTCGCCGTCCGTTGTTCACGATGAAGGTGCGGGCCTTCGCGTCGACCAGCTACGTGCGCCGCTTCGGCGCGCCGCAATCGCTGGCCGACCTCGATCGTCATCGCATCATTTCGTACACCGGCAACCAGGCCCAGCACCTGCCTGCGATCAGCTGGCTGGAAACAGCCGGACGCGAAGGACGCGAGCCGCGAAAACCTGCGCTGCGCGCCAACAGCGTTGTCGCCATCAAGTACGGCATCCGCGCCGGCATCGGCATCGGCATGATCCCCGATTATCTGACCGAGGGCGAAAGCGATCTGGTCACGGTTCTAACCGACGTCGATCCGCCGTCTTTGCCGATCCTCTTCGTCTATCCCGAAGAGCTCAAGACATCGAAGAAGATCCAGGTTCTACGCGATTTCCTGGTTGCAAAGGCACGCAATATCTCGACGTAGCGTTCTTGCGGACGAGCTGTGGAGCGGCTCTCTCGGCAGAAGCAGGGCGAATTAAGTGGCTAAGGCGGTATCGGGCAATTTTCCCGGATAAATGCCCCTTGCAGTTATAACGTAACGCACCTTATGATTGCGCATGTTCCCGGGTACCTTTGGTAGCCGCGGAGCCATTACCGGATCCCAACTGTAATGGGCCGGGCCGCAAGGCCCGGTTCTTTTTTGCGTGGCGCATTTGCCGATCGGCGCGGCCAGCGCTATCTAGTCCCCAGAACCGGAGACGATCCCTATGCCGAAGACCCTGTACGACAAGATTTTCGACGACCACATCGTAGACCGCCAGCCCGACGGCACATGCCTGTTGTATATCGACCGTCACCTCGTCCACGAGGTGACGAGCCCGCAGGCCTTCGAGGGCCTGCGCATGTCGGGCCGCCGCCTGCGCGCGCCGGAAAAGACGCTCGCCGTCGTCGATCACAACGTGCCCACGACCGATCGCCGCCTCGGCATCGACGATGCCGATTCCAGGACGCAAGTCGAAACGCTGGCGAACAACGCTCGCGAGTTCGGCGTCGAGTATTTCAACGAGCTGGATAAGCGGCAGGGCATCGTCCACGTCGTCGGTCCCGAGCAGGGCTTCACACTGCCTGGCACGACGATCGTGTGCGGCGACAGCCATACCTCGACGCACGGCGCGTTCGGCGCGCTGGCGCACGGCATCGGCACGTCCGAGGTGGAGCACGTGCTCGCCACGCAGACGCTGATCCAGCAGAAGGCCAAGAACATGCTGGTTCAGGTCGACGGCGCATTGCCGGCCGGCGTGACGGCGAAGGATATCATCCTCGCCATCATCGGCGAGATTGGCACGGCCGGCGGCACCGGCAGCGTCATCGAGTATGCGGGCGAGGCCATCCGGTCGCTGTCGATGGAAGGCCGCATGACGGTCTGCAACATGTCGATCGAAGGCGGCGCGCGCGCCGGCATGATCGCGCCCGACGAAAAGACGTTTGCGTTCATCAAGGGCCGTCCCAAGGCGCCGAAGGGCGCAGCGTGGGACATGGCGCTGAAATACTGGGAGACGCTGTCGACCGACGAGGGCGCGCACTTCGATCGCGTCGTGAAGCTTAATGCAGCCGAGCTGCCGCCGATCGTAACCTGGGGCACGAGCCCCGAGGACGTCGTCTCGATCATGGGCGCCGTTCCCGACCCGGCCAAGGTCGAGGACGAGAACAAGCGTGCCTCGATGCAGCGTGCACTTGACTACATGGGACTGACGCCGGGCACCAAGATTACCGACGTCCCGCTCGACGTGGTGTGGATCGGCTCCTGCACCAACGGGCGTATCGAGGATCTGCGCGCGGTCGCCAAGCTGGTGGACGGCAAGAAGATCTCGTCACGCCTCGCCTACGCGATGATCGTGCCGGGCTCGGGCCTCGTGAAGGAACAGGCGGAAGCCGAGGGCCTCGACAAGATCTTCAAGGACGCCGGCTTTGAGTGGCGCGAGCCGGGCTGCTCGATGTGCCTGGGCATGAACCCCGACCAGTTGAAGCCGGGCCAGCGTTGCGCCTCGACCTCGAACCGCAACTTCGAGGGCCGTCAGGGCCGCCTCGGGCGCACCCATCTGCTCAGCCCGATCATGGCCGCAGCAGCAGCCGTCGAAGGCCACTTCGTCGATATCCGGACGTGGGGTTGAGGGAGCAAAACGGCCTGCTTCTTGGGCCACGCAGTCATGGCGCTCGCAAAATGCGGGCGCCGTGGCATCGGGTGCGGCGTGGCTACCAGCTCCAGCGCCTCCCGTCATAGCACTCCTATCCGAGCCATTGGGCCCGGCACCACATTCAACTTGTCGCGTCAGTATCGCACCAAGTGCGGTGGAATTGGCGCATAGGTGCCGTCGTCGTCATCCTCAGGAATGGAAACGGCGAAGATGATCCCCGGCCCTTCCGGGTGCGCCCGGCTGGAGTCGCGATGTTGGCTTTCGTCGCCAGACTTAGCCTGAACCGGCGAGATCGAGGCCGTGTCGAGACTACGGATGTTTGCGCCGATGCCGCCGCCGGGCGACCGTGAATCTACGCGTAAAGCCATGTTGAAGGCTCCCCTATGGTGGACTCGCAGTTGCGAACACGACAGACAGAGAATTCGACACTACGTAATGCGTGAGGTGAGTTTATCCCGATTCGAGATCGCGCAACATTAATGCGTTGTTTATTGTTGTCGCAGCTCCCGTCTCAACCCCTGCCTGGAACGCGCATTGCCGCTCGGGGGCACGGCTGCTACACGAACTTGCGGAATGATTGCGGGGGCGAGCGAACATGACTGACAGCTTCGACTGGCGCGACGCACCGTCGCCCAGCCTGGACGCGTTTGACGCGCTCGCGAGCCAAGCCTGGGGCAAGCTCCCCGGGCACTTCCGGCAGATGTGCGGCGATCTCGTTATCCGGGTCGATGACTTTGCGACCGACGAAGTGCTGGACGAGATGGGCATTGAAGACGCCTACGACCTGATGGGCCTGTATCAGGGCGTCAGCCTCAACAACAAGAGCGTGTCCGACCCGCCGCGCGATCCGGACATGGTGTTTTTGTACCGGCGGCCGATCCTCGACTACTGGTGCGAGGGCGAGGAAAAACTCGGCGACATCATCACCCACGTGCTGGTGCACGAGATCGGCCATCATTTCGGCTTTTCTGACGACGATATGGAAGACATCGAAGCGCAGGCCACAGGCTGATGGAAAACACCGGCGTGCGACCCCGAACCGCTTGTCATACCAATGGTTTCGCGCAAAGCTGCCTGACCGGACGCCGCCGTTGAACGCCCCGTTTCCAAGAGCATCCCGCATGATTATTTCGCGTAGCTGGACCCACCTTGTCATGGGGCTCGCCATGGCGCTGCCGATGTTGCCGCCTGTTGCCACAGCCGCCGACACGCCTACGCCTGAGGAATACGTGGCTCATGTCGGCGGCGACGCGAAGGTCGTGCCGCATTCGGAATTCAAGGTCGACGGCGCCAAGATGTCGTGCGGCACGCGCCCGACTGTCGAAGATAGCCAGCTGGACGATTACGGCGCGGCCTATCCCGGCTTCCTCATCATGAACCCGCGGCTGCTGGAAAAAGTCTCGACGCCCGTGAAGATGTGGATCTATGCGCACGAGTGCGGGCATCAGTTTCGGGGCCCGGACGAGGAAACGGCGGACTGCTTTGCCGTGCAGCGCGGGCGCCGGCAGGGCTGGCTGAAGCCGGAAGGCCTGGAAGAAGTCTGCAAGTTCATCTCGCCGGCCAAGGGCGACAGCATGCACTTCTCCGGCTCGCACCGCTGCGAATACATGCGCAAGTGCTACGCCGACCCGACGGTCCGCTAGGCAAGTTCTTTTGTTGGCTGGCTCACGGTCGCCGTCTCCAAACCGTCATCCTCGCGAAGGCGAGGATCCACGACACGCCTCAGCAATACCTGTCGATGAACCGGGTGCCCGCCTCCGCGGGCATGACGTTCAGGGGTGGTTGGGCGTCAGCCGTCAACATCAATGTCTCGTAACGCAGAATGGGCTCGGCCTTTATCGGGCGCGCTTGCCGCGAAGTTATCCCCGCGCCCAAAGCCGCTTCTATCGTGGCGTATGCGCTTTGCCGACTATGCCAAGAAATTGCTCGCAATCGCGGAAACGCTGAACGGTTGGGTTGCATCCGCAGCTTCGCTGGACCAGGCGCGCCGCGAGAAGATTGCGCGTTTTTCGCTGCAGATCGCCGAAACCCTGGCGCGGGCAGCCGCGGCCTTGCAGCGCCTGGAAGCCGAGCCGGGGGACCCCCAAGCCCTCTCGGCAGGGGTTCGCGAGTTCGGGCGGATCAGCGGTTATATCGAAACCATCGTCGATGTGATGCGGCACCATCTTGACGGGAGAAAGCTCGCTGGCGTTAAAAGGCGGCTCGAACAGCTGGAAGACCCCAGTCGCGACGCGCTCGGCGGTGCGCAGGCGCTGCGTCTTCAGATCGACAGGTTGACGGCTGCGGAGGGCTACTTCCGGGCGCTGGCGGATGGCCTCAGCGCCTGACGGGACTTATTGTTTAGAGTCTGATCCACGTCTTCGATGCGAGCTGAAGGCTCGCATCTTAAACGATCAGGCTCTTGTTTTAGAGTCTGATTCACGTCTTCGATGCGAGCTGAAGGCTCGCATCTCAAACGATCAGGCTCCTAGTCGGGAACAGGACACTACGAAGATGGACAAATTCACGACGCTGACCGGGGTGGCGGCCCCGCTGCCGCTGCGCAATATCGATACCGACATGATCATCCCCAAGCAGTTCCTCAAGACGATCCAGCGCACGGGGCTCGGCAAGTCGCTGTTCTTCGAGATGCGCTTCGATCAGGCCGGCCAGGAAGTCCCTGACTTCGTGCTGAACAAGCCCGCCTACCGCAAGGCGCAGATCCTGGTGACCGGCGACAACTTCGGCTGCGGCTCCTCGCGCGAGCATGCGCCGTGGGCCCTGCTCGACTTCGGCATCCGCTGCGTCATCGCACCCGACTTCGCCGACATTTTCTACAACAACTGTTTCCAGAACGGCATCCTGCCGATCCGCCTGCCGCAGGCCGAAGTCGACAAGCTGATGGATGATGCCAATCGCGGCGCCAACGCGACGCTGACGATCAACCTGCAAGCCCAGGAGATCCGTGGCCCGGATGGCGGCGTGATCAAGTTCGACATCGATCCATTCCGCAAGCACTGCCTGCTGAACGGCCTCGACAACATCGGCCTGACGCTGGAAAAGGAAAAGTCGATCCAGGCGTTCGAGACGGACACGGCGTCCTCCCGGCCCTGGCTGTAGAATTTATTAGCGCACGACCACCAACGGAGACACGACGTCATGGCCAAAGCCGTTCACATGATGGTGCGCGTGCTCGATGAAGCACGCTCGGTGGATTTCTACCGTCGCGCCTTCGGATTGGAAATCGCCGATCGCGTCGATTTCGACAGCTTCACGCTGATTTACCTGCGCAACGCCGAGAACGATTTTGAGGTGGAGCTGACGGTCAACAAGGGCCGCACTGAAGCCTACAACCTCGGCGACGGCTACGGCCATGTAGCGTTCGTGGTGGATGACCTCGGCACCGAACATGCGCGATTGGTGGCAGCAGGCTTTGCGCCTGGCGATCTCAAGCAGATGATGCACGACGGCGCGCCGTTCGGCCGCTTCTTCTTCATCGCCGACCCCGACGGCTACAAGATCGAAGTGCTGCAGCGCGGCGGGCGGTTCCGCTAGTTCGGCTAGCATTGTAACACGTGGTCATACTCGGGCTCGTCCCGAGTATCCCGCTATCGGCTAGGGTGACACTTAATCGGTGGACACCGGCCGTGCTGCACCGGGATCCCCGGAACAAGTCCGGGGATGATGATCAGTGCGCCGCCGCGCCTGACGCGCCCAAACCGGTTTCCGATCTCACGTACTGCGCGTCGAACGCAGCCCGCTCGGCATCCGCACTGGCCGAGCTGTCGAATTTGGAAATCAGCCAGATCGACACGAACGCCAGCGTCATAGAGAACAGCGCGGGATTGGCGTAGGGGAACGGCGCCGAACCCTTGGCATGCCCCAGCGTATCTTCCCATACGGCGGGCCCGAGACACACCATCACAAGCGCGCTGAGAAGCCCGGCAAGGCCGCCCCAGAACGCGCCGCGCGTCGTGGTGCCCCGCCACAGGATCGACATCAGCAGGACGGGGAAATTGCAGCTGGCCGCCACGGCGAACGCCAGCCCGACCATGAACGCCACGTTCTGCTGTTCGAAGATGTAGCCCAGCACGATCGCCACAAGACCGATGATGATGGCCGTGATCTTCGACAGGCGCACCTCGGAGGCTTCGCTGGCGCGCCCCTTGCGGATGACGGAGGCATAAATGTCGTGGCTGATGGCCGTAGCGCCGGCCAACGTCAATCCGGCGACGACGGCCAGGATGGTCGCGAACGCGACCGCCGAGATGAAGCCGAGGAACAGCGACCCGCCAACCGCCTTGGCCAGATGGATCGCGGCCATGTTGGTGCCGCCCAGCAGATCCTTGACCTTGTCATACGCGCTGCCGTCCGCGGCGGCCCTGAAGTAGGCCGGGTCGTTCATCAGGAAAGTGATGGCGCCGAAGCCGATAATGAACGTCAGGATGTAGAAATAGCCGATCAGGCCGGTGGCGATGAAGACGGACTTACGGGCGGCCTTTGCGTCCGACACCGTGAAGAAGCGCATGAGGATATGCGGCAGGCCGGCGGTGCCGAACATCAGCGCGATGCCGAGCGAGATGGCCGAGATCGGATCCGACACCATCTTGCCAGGCGCCATGATCGACAGCGCGCCGGGGTGCACTTCGACGGCTCGCGCGAACATCGCCTCGGGCGAAAAGTTGAAACTCATCATGACGACAAAGGCCATGAACGTGGCGCCGCCGAGCAGCAGGCAGGCCTTGATGATCTGCACCCACGTGGTCGCCACCATCCCGCCGAAGGCGACGTAGACCGTCATCAGCGTGCCAACGGCAATGACGGCGTAGAGATACTCCAGACCGAACAGCAGTTCGATCAGCTTTCCGGCGCCGACCATCTGCGCAATCAGATAGAACGCGACGACCGTCAAAGAACCCAACGCCGAGATGATGCGGATCGGCGTAGCCGACAGCCGGTAAGCTGCGACGTCGGCAAACGTATAGCGGCCAAGATTGCGCAAGCGCTCCGCAATCAGGAACATCACGATCGGCCAGCCGACGAGGAAGCCGATCGAATAGATCAGCCCGTCGAAGCCCGACGCGAAGACCAGGCCCGAGATGCCGAGGAACGAAGCCGCCGACATGTAATCTCCGGCGATGGCGAGACCATTCTGAAAGCCGGTGATGCCGCCGCCAGCCGCATAGAAATCTGCGGCCGACTTCGTGCGCGACGCCGCCCACTTGGTGATGCCCAGCGTCGCCACCACGAAGATGACGAACATGATGATGGCTTCGACGTTCAGCGGCTGACGCTCGCCGCCCTCGATGTTGGGCGCAGCCAGAGCGATCGACGCGCAGGCCGTCAGCGCCAGCATCGCCGCGGTGCTGATCCAGAGAGACTGCTTGGTCATTTGTGGCGCTCTAGAAGCTGCTGGGTCAGGGCGTCGAATTCGCTGTTGGCGCGCCGGACATAGATGCCCGTGAGCACGAACGCGGCGACGATGACACCGACGCCGAGCGGAATGCCGACCGTCGTTACGCCGCCGGTCAGCGATTGCCCCAGCACGTGAGGCGCAAAGGCGATCAGCAGGATGAAGCCGAAATAGATCGCTAGGGTAAGCAGCGTGAGGATGAGGGAAAAGCGGGTTCGGCTTCGCACCAGCCTCACATAGTCCGGGTCGGCTTCGATCGCCCCGGAACGGCTTGTTTCGTGCTGCATGCGGCCCCCGCGCTTTTTCGTCACAGTACTGGGCAAGACGTCCACGTCAAGCTCGCCTCTAGGCCAACTGTGTCGGAGCGTCACTCGACAGATCGGGGCCGGGATGACAAACGCCTAGTTCATGCGCCAGACACCTGCCCTTGCATTTGCCCTCGCCGCGGCGATCGCTGCCAGTCCGCTTCCGGCATTCGCCTCCGACGTGACCGGCGGCGGCCTGCGCGGCATGTGCTATGCGCCAGCCGAACTGGCCGCACGCCCCGGTGAGAATATCCCGGTCAAGCATCTGCACGACTTCGACAAGCCGGCCGCTGCCCGTTCGCTGGCCACGTTTGCGCCTGTACCCCAGCCCCTGCGCGGCGCGATCCGCCGCGTGAACCTGCCCAAGGACAGCCCCAAGCTCGTCGCGTTGACATTCGATATGTGCGAGCAGCCCGGCGAGATCGCCGGCTATGACGGCGCCATCGTCGATTATCTCCGCGCCAACGGCATCAAGGCGACGTTCTTCGCCGGCGGCAAGTGGATGCGATCCCACGCCGAGCGGGCGCGCCAACTGATGAGCGATCCCCTGTTCGAGATCGGCAGTCATGCCGAAGCCCATCGCAATCTGCGTTTGCTGAGCGGGACAGCCCTGAGCGAAGAGGTCGCCGGTCCGCAGCGCGCCTACGAAGCGCTTCGCGAGGATTTTGCCCAAGGCCAGTGCGTGGCCGAGCACGCGTCGCTCGCTGCACGCGTAGCGCCTCGCTTGTCGTTGTTCCGGTTTCCTTATGGTGCGTGCAACGCCGCCTCTCTGAATGCGGTCAATGATGCTGGACTTCTCGCCATCCAATGGGATCTCTCGACGGGTGATCCATCGCCGGGCCAGCCGGCCAAAGGCATCGTGCAAGCACTGCAGCGCGTAAAGCCGGGCGCGATCGTCGTCATGCATGCCAACGGTCGAGGACATCACACCGCCGAGGCTTTGCCGATCGGACTGCCGCAGCTGAAGGCACAGGGTTTCCAATTCGTGACGCTGAGCGAGCTGCTGGCCGCGGGCACGCCGGAGGTCGTCCAGTCCTGCTACGACAGCCGGCCCGGTGACACCGACAAATATGATATGCCGATGCTGTCGCAACACCCGGTGGCCAAGAAGTCCCCGGCGGCGCGATGACGGCCGCGCGCGCATTTTGCCAGGACGTTTATGCGTTGGGTGCCAGCGTCAGCCTTGGGCCGTTTGAGCTAGACGAAGCCGCGAGCCTCGGCGCGGCGTTCGTGGCCATCGATCCCTGGCAGCGCCTTGGTTTTGAGGCGGAACGGCTGCAGCGCTTCTTTGCCTCTCAAGACCCCAGCGCAGCGCGCTTTGCAATTCGCCGAGATGGGCAGATGGCCGGCTTCGTCTGCGTCAATCCCACGTGGCTCTGCGGGCCGTATCTGCATTTTCTTGGCGTGCTGCCGCAGTTCCAAGGCAACGGCATCGGCTCCGCGATCGTCGCCTGGTTCGTCGCCGAAGCGCAGCGCGCAGGCGATCGCAACGCTTGGGTTTGCGTCTCGCATTTCAACAGCGGCGCGCGCGCGTTGTATGAAGCGAACGGCTTCGTCCAAGCCGCGACGCTGCAAGATCTGATGCAAAACGGTGCGGCGGAAATTCTCTTGCGCAAAGTACTTTTCGTGCAAGGCAATGCCGCGCAACCGTCGGAAAAGTAGTCTCGCATTGCAGCAATAGCGTTGCCGGTTATGCACACTGGGACATCGCACCTTGACGTGTGCGGCAACGGTTTCGCTTCCAGACTTTTTCCGGCAGTGGCGCGCGCCCCTATTTCGACGGGAATATCGCAAAAGCGCCCGATATCGGGCAATCCGGACACAGATCCTGTGGCCGCTGAGTTGAAACCTCGATCGGCTTCGCGGGCAAGACATTGAACCTGCAGTCTTCCTCGGCGGTGCAATATCCTTTTCGCTTGGCAGCCGGAAAGTTTGCGAACTAGTCTTGGTTACCAAGCGGTTCTCGCAACTGGGCTCACCGCCCTTCTGGAGAGGCATCAATGCAGCTAGCGATGCGACTGAACGTGCTCGGCATGGTTCTGTCTTTCGGCTTCCTTGCCGCAATCGTTTTGGGAATGGTCTGATCGAAATCGAGGGAACGCCCTGAGCGGGGCCACTGGCCCGCTTCAACGAGCGAATTGCTCGGCAGGGTTTCAAGCAATAACAATCGGAGGGCGCGAGGTCATCTTGCGCCTTCTTCAATTTCCGGGACGCCGCGACAGCGTCACTTCTTCATCACGTATCCGATGATGGCGCCGGCCAGCGTCAGGTAATAGCCGTCAATTCTGGCCCACGGCACCGTCGGAAACAGCTGCGGCCCCCACGTCGCCAGCGCCGCTGCCAGCAGCGCGAACACGACGGTGAACGCCAATGTTCCTCCACCAGGCCGCCCGATGTAGCGCAGGACGAGCGAGGCGAGGAGGCCGACGATCCAGACGAACACGGCGGCGATGACGCCAAAGACGAAAAGCTGGAACTCGCCGATCTGCACATACGGCAAGACGGCATTCGCACCGAACCATCCGGCGGCGATCTGCAAAACGATCAACAGCAAGCGCGCAAGCATTGTCGATATCCCCCAGTACAACATCGCAGCCGCATCCCCTATCGCGGCGGCGGCAAAGCTATCACGCGCGTGCTTGCTGTGGGCGCCCAATGATTGGGCAGTCGAAGCCTGAGTTTTATTCAAGCAGTACTGGCGCTACACTTGCTCAGTGTACGGGCGCCATCCAGTCTTCCAGGAACGCGCGGCCGGCGCGGTCTTCGACTTCGACAAGCCATAGGTCTCGGTCGAAACCGTATTCTCGCGCCAGCATGTCATCGACCTTTTCATCGGGCGCGCCGGGCATCGGATAATGCGCCACCCACCGGCGATCATGCTCGGCCCCATCAAGGCCCGCCGGGGCCGGCCCGAACAGCAGCGACGTCCCGTCGAGGCGATTGATGCGGATGAAGATCGCGCCGGCATCATCGTCGCCATGGCGGACGACGACGGCCGCAACACCTTCGACGGCGCAACGGCGCACGTAAGCTTTGACCCAGATTTCAGCCTTGAGACGCATTCCAGCTCCGCACGCTCGGCGCTCTAATGGCCGGCGACTGCCAAGCCGTCTCTTGCCACAAGCCGTAGCTGGGCGACAAGCTCGCCGGAGATGCGGCCGGTTACCTTCATGTTGTGAGCGCGCTCAAAGGCACGGATGGTCTCGACCATCTCGCGCGACATCAGTCCGTCGGTCTTGGTATCGGGGTGGCCAGCGCGCTTCAGCGAGGCCTGGACGGTGCGGATGACTTCCTCGGCGCGGGGCGCGGGCGGAGAGCCGCTGTTGGGCAGCATTCCGGTATCGCCAAGCAGCAGGCGATGCAGCAAAGGCTGGCTCGCTTCCCCCGTCAGGCGCATGTCGTTGTCGGCCTCGTAGGCCAGGATGCCGGCTCGCGCATCCAGATCCAGGCCGCTGGCGGCCGAACCGATGGCGTATCCGCGCGTTTTAAGTTCCAGCTTTATGGCGGAGACAAGCGCTTCGTCGGACTCCGCCAGGGGTGGTGCCACGTGCGCTGCAGTTTCCGCGGTGACCGCGGCCTTCACGTCGGGCGGCGTTGACGCAGTGCTATTTTTAGGCTGGACGGGCGCATCCACCGCTGGACTGGCAGCCGGTTTTGTCTGGGCCACCGGCGAGGCAGACGTCGACGCAGCCCACGGCGTGCGAAAGCCGCCCGGTCCGAGCATCGACAATTTTGCAGCGAACAGGCCGCTCATCGCAAGAAAGAGCGCCAGTCCGAGCTTGAACCCGCGGGGTGACATTCCAGGCTCCAACCGGTGGAGCGCCGATTATCCGGGGCGCCGCTTAACGGATCGCTAACCTGTCCCACCATCACTTGCAGGCAGGCCCCAGGCGCGCCTATGTGTCATGTACACTACCGCAATGAACAGTGAGACCGCAGACGCGATGACCCTCAACGACATTCGATCCAACTTCGCCCTTCTGGACGATTGGGAGGACCGCTATCGCTATTTGATCGAGATCGGGCGCGAGCTGCCGCCGCTGGAAAGCCGTGCCAAGATCGAAGCCAACAAGGTCCGCGGCTGTGCCAGTCAGGTGTGGCTACTAACTGATATCGCAGCCCCCGCGAACGGCGGTGGCCCGGTCTTGCATTTCAAGGGTGACAGCGACGCGCTGATCGTGCGCGGCCTGATTGCCGTGCTGTTCGCCATGTACGACGGACGCAGCACCAGCGAGATCCTCAAGGTCGACGCGGGCAAAGAGTTTGCGTCGCTTGGCCTGAAGGATCACCTGACGCCGCAGCGCTCGAACGGATTTGCATCGATGGTGGAGCGCATTCGCAGCGACGCCAACGCCGCCGCGAATGCAACTGCTTCGAGCTGAACTCTATATTTCTTGCTGCTGCGCAACCGCGCGGTTATGCGCGCGTGCCTGCGCGTTGGACGCTACTGGATGCTGACTGAGGCGCGGTAGAACCACGCCAGGCATGGACCGCGGCGAGCCGCGTTTTCAATTCGCCGAGCCACTCCACCTCGCGGGCGTGCATGACGTCTGCCGGCAGGTTACGCGGGCGTTCGAGAACGGTCGGTTTCAAGCGAGCATGCGGGTCGCTGTATTTCATTGCTCCCCTCCTTGCGGGCTATTCCGTAGTAATTTTTGGGTCTGATTGCATCGTTGAGACGGCGTCGAATCTGCCGCCGTTCGATGCAAGGATATCTGTCACGCCAGCATGTCAGGATCATGACGATGCGAAGACCGAAACGCAATTTGATGCGCTAGATTAGAGCATTAGAAGGCTCTCACGCTGGAGGTTAGGGTTCCGGTTCCGGACGATAACCGTCTGCGCCCCAGTGTCCGATCATGCGATTCTCGCGAGGCGGCTCCAGCCGGTAGTGCCGCGCCAGCCGGGTGAGCGCCAGTTGCAGCACGACCTTGCCGGCCCGTTGTGGCCACGACGCTTTCCGCTCCGCCTGTTCCAAACCTTTGAGGTGACAGCAGACGTCGATCAACACGCCAGACAGCTCCGGCCCGACAGCAACGAGAGCACGACGGACGCGCTCTGTAGCCGCCACCATGCCGTCTGATAGATCGACGCCGGCGCCTGGCGCTGAGCGGCGCGACGAAGACACCGGCGTGTCACTGTAATTTGTCGTCACGCGCGGCGTCATGTTCGCGAACGTGAAATCGGACCGAAGCTTCTCGCCCGCAAGCAACTGCACCGGCGAGATCAGCGGCTCACCATTCTTGTCGCGGCGCCGCGCCAACCACGCCAAGGGGCTCTCGTCCGGATTTAGACGCGGGGAGGCTGCCGGCCTGGACCGTGCTTTCGAACGCATGATCGTCTCCTCAGGCTTGGTGAGCAGCAGCGGCTGCGTTGCGGCTGGCGAATACGGGAATGATCCATTCCAGCAGTTCGACGACGCGGTCGAAGCTCGGATCGTCGCGGCGGGACTCAACAAGACGGCACGCGTGCGCGACGGTCGTGCGGTCACGGCGGAAGTGGTGGCCGATGTCCGTCAGCGTCTGGCCGCCGACGACATGCGCGAGATACATCGCGATCTGGCGCGCAAGCGCGACGCCAGCGCGACCTCGCGTGGTTCTCATCAAGTCTGCGGCAGGGACCGCGAAGACTTGTGCCACGACGGCGACAGCAACGATCGCTGGCGGGGGATCAGCAGCTACTTGGAGATTGTGCGAGTGCGCAGGTGCGTCGGAGATGACGTGGAGCAACATAGGGAATGCCTCCAGTAATTTGAGAATAGAACCACTCAGCGCGCTGTTCGTCACTGTACAGATCTTATTCGCGGGCTCCACGCCAAACTACGGGATGAATGAACGAGGGGGATAAGTCCCGCAGCTGAAGTTATCCCCCTCCCCCGCTGCGCGGCGATCATGGCCTTTCACACGCACAGGGGAAGGTTGGGACCATGCAGGAAAAATACGGCAGCCCGGCGCGGCTGGCGCGAACGGTGGACACCCAAGCCACGGAATGGGCACGCAATCTCGGCCGGCTTGTTCCGCTATGGCCGTACGAGATATCGGACAGAAGCCTGGCCGGGCGGCAGCGCTTGCTGGCCGCGTTGAGGAAGGCCTTACGGTCAGAACGCCAGCGGGGGCTCAGCGGCCACTGGACCTACGATCTGGCCCGCCACCGGAGCTTGCTGGAAGCCTATCGCGCCGAAGCGTCGGCTGCGATGCCGCCAGGCCAAGCCGCAGCGGCACAGCAATAGCGCAGTTGATCCTGCAGCTTGGACTTTCCGACTACTTCTCGCGGCGCGTCCCGAGGCCCATTTTTTTAGCCAGATCCGAACGCGCGCGCGCGTAATTGGGCGCTACCATCGGGTAGTCGTGCGGCAGACCCCACTTCTCGCGATATTCTTCGGGAGACAAGTTGTAGTGTGTGCGCAGATGACGTTTCAGCGACTTGAACTTCTTTCCGTCTTCCAGGCAAACGATATGGTCGGGCATAACCGACTTCTTGACTGGGACGCGCGGGCGTAGTTCTTCCCGCTCCGGAATCGAAGTGTTCCCAGTTGCACGCGACAAGGCGGCGTGGGTTTCATTAATAAGGTGCGGGAGATCGTTAGCCCCGATCTCGTTGTTGCTGACATAAGCAGAAACAATCTTTGCGGTAAGCTCTACGAGTTCCGACTGAGCACCACCATCCATAGGATACTATCCTCTCACGCATGATCTGTGACAGAGCATTTGGCCGATCGGTGTAATTGCGTCAAGTCTAAACTGACCGTGACTTGATAACTTGAGGCGGCAATACAGCGCGGATTTTGTCACTGTTCTCGTTATGGTTAGCAGTCTACGTGGGGTTTTATTTGCTCCCTTGACAACTTTGTCGCGCTGCATCTGTGCACGTCACGTCGGATCACCAGGCGAGTTGCGTATGTTTGTCGACGGCGGATCTGCAAAACGGGCGTGCCAACGGCTTGAGCGAAAGCTGCACATCCCAAGTAAAGGCGCAGAATTTGTCAGGTGCGAACATCCGCGCGCCAGTGGCGCAACGCGGAAAAACGTCTAAGAGGAGCCAGGTAATTCGTCGTCCAACTCGAGGTCTCTCATGAACGCTTCCGTGTCCCGGTCTGCCCGGGCCAAGCCCCCTGTCGCAGCAAGGCAGACGGTGACGGCGACGCGGCACGGCATCAAGCTCGCGGACGATTATGCCTGGCTGCGGGCTGACAACTGGCAAGAAGTAATGCGCGCGCCCAAGACGCTCGCCAAGAACATTCGAACCTATCTGGAGGCCGAAAACGCCTACACCGCCGCCCAGTTGGCCGACACGGTGCCCCTGCAGACGACGCTGTTTGAGGAAATGAAGGCCCGGTTGAAGCAGGACGATAGTTCGGTGCCTTCGCCTGATGGCGACTTCGAATACTTTTCAAGCTTCATTGCCGGCGGCCAATACCCCCTGCTGTGCCGCAAGAAGCGGAGCGGACGTAAAGAAGCGGTCCTGTTCGACGGCAACGCAGAAGCCCAAGGGAAGGCCTACTGGGATCTCGGCGGCAGTGAGCACAGCCCGGATCACAAGTTGCTGGCCTATGCGGTCGACGACAAGGGCTCGGAACTCTACACGCTGCGCTTCCGGGATCTGAAAACCGGCAAGGACCTGCCCGACGTCATCACCGATACGCGCGGCGACGTCACGTGGGCAAACGACTCCCAGACCGTGTTCTACGTCCGCCTCGACGACAACCACCGGCCGCTGTTCGTCTATCGACATACACTTGGCACGCCCGTGGAGGACGACGAACTCGTCTTCGAAGAAAAGAGCACCGGATACTATGTCGGCCTCGACAAGACGCAGTCCGGCCGCTTCATCCTGATCGACTCGCACGACCATCAGAGCAACGAAGTCTACCTGATCGATGCCGACGCCCCAGACGGCAAGCCGCGCCTCGTCGCCAAGCGCAAGAAGGGCCACCAGTACGCCGTCGAGCACCGCAAGAAGAAGCTGATCATCACGACCAATTCCGGCAAGGCCATTGACTTCCGCATTGTGGAGGCCCCTGTCGAAGATCCGGCGATGAAGAACTGGGAGGAGTTGATCCCTCATGTCTCCGGCCGGTTGATCATCGATGTCGTGGTCTACAAGCAATATCTGGCGCGGCTGGAACGCGAGGATGGCCTGCCGCGCATCGTGGTCCGCCGCTTCAAGGACGGTAAGGAGCACTCCATCGCGTTCGACGAGGAGGCGTATTCCCTCGGCATGAGCGCGGGCTACGAGTTCGACACGACGACGCTGCGGTTTTCCTATTCGTCGATGACCACGCCGTCCGAGACGTTTGATTACGACCTGGAAACTCGCAAGCGCAAATTGCGCAAGCGCCAGGAAGTACCCAGCGGCCACGACGCAGCCGACTATGTCACGCGGCGGCTTTACGCCAAGGCACCTGACGGCGAACAAGTGCCGATCTCCTTGCTGTATCGCAAGGATACCCCGCTCGACGGTTCCGCACCGCTCTTGTTGTACGGCTACGGCGCGTACGGCATCTCGATGCCGGCGTCGTTTTCGACCGCACGTCTGTCGCTCGTCGATCGCGGGTTCGTTTATGCGATCGCCCATATTCGCGGCGGCAAGGACAAAGGCTACGCCTGGTACACGGACGGCAAACTGAAGAACAAGACCAACACGTTCTCGGATTTCATTGCAGCCGGCGAACATCTGGCCGCCGCGGGATATACCTCACGCGGCCGCATCGTTGCTAACGGCGGGTCTGCCGGCGGCATGCTGATGGGCGCGGTGGCCAACATGGCGCCAGACCTTTTCCTCGGCATCGTCGCCAACGTGCCCTTCGTCGACGTGCTCAATACAATGCTGGACGATACGTTGCCGTTGACGCCGCCCGAGTGGCTGGAATGGGGTAATCCGGTCGCCAACAAGGCCGACTTCGAAAACATCCGCAGCTATAGCCCCTACGACAACGTCGCAGCAAAGGCCTACCCGCACATCCTGGCAGTCGGCGGCTTGACCGATCCGCGGGTGACATATTGGGAGCCGGCCAAGTGGATCGCGAAGTTGCGGACGCTTAATACGTCTGATAAGTTGCTGCTGCTGAAGACCAACATGTCAGCCGGGCACGGCGGTGCGTCGGGCCGGTTTGAGCATCTAAAAGAGGTCGCCGTGGACTACGCCTTCGCCCTAAAGATTGCGCAAAAGGCGGCTTTGACAGACTGAAAATGCCTGCACCTTCAAGGCGTTTAACTCGCATATTAAGATCTGCATTCACCACTTCTAAACGTCAGTATGCGCATTTTGGGTCATCATCCTGTTCTCAGGTCCGACCCCTATGCCCGCCATCGACATCATCTCCCGACATCTGCGGTCGATCACCGCAAAAGCCCAGGACAGGCTGAGCAAGCCTTTCGGCGTGCTCATCACCTTGGCCATTTTGGTCCTGGCGCTGGTGATAGGGTCCATCCTGTCGATCCAGTTCCTGCAAGCCGAGCAAGCGTGGATGCGCGAAGAGGCGAAACAGGGAAGAGACGCACGGCAGGCAATTGCGGATGTGAACACCGTCATCCTCAGTGCGTTGTCGCATTCGGACCATAAGTTCGATCAAGTCGGGTATTGGCGCGCTTCTGAAGCGCTCGCCAAATTTTCTGCGGAAACCTTTCCCGCATTTACCGAGCGGCTAGGCACGCGTGTTCCCACCAAGACCGTTCTGACCGAGATCCAATCGAGCTGGACCGATACAATCGCGCAAATCAACGACCTGCCGACAGCTCAGGCGATCTACCACGGCCGGGAAACCCCGCTGCTGATAGCCGACATGACGGCGGCACTCACGAAGGCGATCGATGCGCACGATGCAGACTACGTTTTCTACGCTCACACGACGTGGATCCTGGCAGGCGCTGTCCTGCTTCTCCAGGCCATCGCCGGCATTATTTGCTTGATGATTTTCCGCAGAGGCGCGCGGCGCTCCACCCAGGAAGCTGTTGCCCGCATGCGCGCCGTGACTGAAGCGGAAACCTCGCGCGAGCAGGTGACCCGGCTATTCCAGATGGCCGACATGCTCCAAAGCGCGGGCGACTACGATGATGCCAACGAAGTTCTGCGCGCCAGCGCCGCGGAACTGATCTTCGGCTTCAGCGGCGCCCTTTATGTCTTCAACAATTCCCGTGATCGCCTTGTTCTGTCGACATCGTGGGAGCGCGAAGGCTATGACGCATTGCCCGAAACGCTGGGTATGGACCAGTGCTGGGCATTGAAGCGCGGCAAGCCGCACATCAACCGCCCGCACTCGCGCAAACTCTGCTGCAGCCATCACACCAGCGGCGACTACGCGTTGGAAATTCCCATGCTGGCACGCGGCGAGACGCTCGGGCTGTTGCAGATCTACGCCGAAGGCGACGAAGCCGAAGCCCGGCTCGAAAGAATTCACGGCCTTGGCACCGCCCTGGCTGACGCCATGTCGCTGGCGCTGTCCAACATTGCCCTGCGTGAGAAACTGCGCGGGCAGGCCCTGCGCGATCCGCTGACCGGACTTTACAACCGCCGCTACATGGAAGACGCGCTGGAACGCTTCGTGCGGCTGGCCGAGCGTGAGAACCGCGATCTGTCAGTCATCATGATTGACCTCGATCATTTCAAGCGTCTCAATGATCAGTACGGGCATGCCAAGGGCGACTCCACGCTGCGCGACGCCGCGTCCGTCATCAGCCATGCGCTGCGCGAGACCGATGTCGCCTGCCGCTATGGCGGCGAGGAACTGATCGTTCTGCTACCGGACTGCGGAATGGAAATGGCCGCCAACAAGGCCGAGCAGATCCGCATCGGCATCGAAGCGCTGTCGCAACCGAACGGCGCCCAAGTTTCCGCCTCGCTCGGCGTTGCCTCTACCCCCGCGGCGTCCAGCAAGGATCTCGTCGCGCAGGCGGATGCCGCGCTGTATCTCGCTAAGCAAGGCGGCCGCAATCGTGTCGTCCGTTCAGCACAACGCCCGGCAATCCACTCATCGGCCAACTCCAAGAAGCCTGGCAAGAAATCCGAAGCCGTTGTTGCCATAGCCGACGCTGCAGAATAACTGGGATTGAGTTTCGCGTGCTGGAAGCCGCAGCATAGAAGTTGAGGCGCCGAACGCAAAAGGGGCGGCTCGCGCCACCCCCTCCGGAATCAAAAAGGCCGCCTCAAGGGCGGCCTTTTCATTTTAGTCCGCCTGGCTTAGGCGGCTGCCGTGCTCAGGGCCGGCAAATTCTTATCCTCCTGAAGGTCATTGTCCGACTTCAGCGCGATGCCGATGTAGCGGACGCGGCCTGCAACTTTTGCCTTCTGCACACCCAACTCTCCAAACTCACGTCCGAAGGTTGGCAGAGCCAACGGCTCCTTCTGCTGTTCTTCACACCAAGCGCAGTAATCCTCGTAAAGTGACGTTGCAGTCAGACTTGAACCATCCTGAGTTTCGACTTTCTCCTTGTAGTACCGCTCCACGTCTGTCTCTGGAGCCATGAGCCGTGCTGCTGCCGGGGCCGAACGGTTGTCGTTGGCGCCAGAACGCGGTTTTGTGATCGCCACGGGAGCAGGTGCCGGTTGGAGAACCGGTTGCTCTTCCGCCACCGCTACCGCTGCGGTGCTGTACGTCGGCACCATGGCAGGTGCGGACGGGGCCTTACGGTCGTTCAGACGCCACTGGCTGAAGGCGACATACATGCCGAAGCCGGAGCCGACCTCGATCAGAAGCGCGATGAAAATCGTCATCGCCATCTGAACTTTTTCGAGATCAAGGCCAGTCAGCTTGGCAAGAACCGCTGCCTGCGGGTCTGCTTCCGCCATCACACCAACGTTTTGTCCGCCGCCCTCTGAGACGAGTTTGGCTTGGATGGTTGCGATGCGGGTCTCAAGGCCTTTGGATTCCGTTCCAGAGGCCAACTCAGCGTTGAGGCTGTGATATCCTTGGCAGAAATCACGGCCCTGCTTTCCTGTAATTTCAGTACAGCCACTGGTGAAGGTCCAGGCTTTCTGGGTCTTCACACGATCGATCTCGCCTTGCACGGTCGAAGCCGGGCGATGTTGCGGGATCCAGCTCAGCTGCTCCTTCGCACGATCGAGATCGCCGCGAAGATCCTTGTGGTTGTCCGCCGCCAGCGTGCGCTGACCTGCGGTGTCGAACCGGTTCAGTGCCGCATGACCCAGAGCCGACGTCAGCGAGTAGCTCGTGACGACAACCCAGACCACAGCGGAAGCTGCCGCTTGCGACCACATCCGGTTTCTCATGGCGGCAAAGAAGAAGAACGGGACAAGAGCTTTCAGGCAGTCAGCTGCAGCCGAAGCCGCACCATAAATCTGCCCATCCATCTCGGTCCGTCCGAGTGATAGTCCGAAACGCCAGTTCATGGCAGCAGACACGGCAAGTAGCACGCCGGCCGCCAAAACCCCCAATATGCCTAGAAGGTGCCTCATAGTCCTAGCCCTCTGTTGGGCCGAAACGAGCCGAATGCCCGCACGACCGCGTCATCTTGCAGACCAACTGAAGAGGGCTGGGCTTTATGGCCTGACCGGGCTCGACGCAGAGACAGTCGCGACAATGTCGATAATTCCAGCGTCCCCTGTTGAGCTTGCGATCACCTTCCCCAAGGTGGCCGCCAGACGGACATTGAAGTCACCAATTGACGCGATGAGAGCCGGAGCTCGCTCGTGTGAGCAGGTTATGCACAGTCGTCATCGCCGCTGGATTTCGAACTGTGCAGAACTTAATTCACATGAGCGGAACAACAAGAAACGTACGCAATACGCGCCCCCTCAAGCGTCAACGCTACTTGAGTCGCCTGAGGCTGTTAAGTTCCATTAAGAATTTCAGTGCGCTATCTCTGCATCAGTGATTTGCGTGCGAGACCCCGGCGCTAGCCAGCATTTTCACGTGCGGGTTTCCTGCACATCCTGTCCCGCGGTTTTGCACAACATAGCAGGGCAAGCGAACGCCTCTTCCACACGAGAATGTGCGCACGGCCCGGACAGCATTGGCCTTGCCGTCGCAAAAAGACTTACAATTCTACGGCGCCAATATTGGCCCGCGCGTACTTTTCGTTTATGATTAAATCATTGATACCACGCGCCCTTCCGTAATGGAGAACGCGTGACTATCGGCTGGACGGCGCCCCGCGAGTTGCCCGCGGGTGTGGTGGAGTTGCGTATCATGAAGGTTGCGGGCTTTGCACTGCTGGCGGCAGGTCTGGCATTCGTTTTCAACGCCTACAGCCCCAGCAGATTTGACCATTCAGTGCCGATCGAGGCGCACGAATCACAGCCCGTCGCAGGACAGCCGCCTGTCAGGTTGACGCGGAATTTTTCGATCGATCCGGCCGTGACGCTGATGTCTGTCGTAGACCGGGCCGAGGCCCGGCTTGAACGCGCCACGCAGCAGCAGCACGCCGCTGCTCTGCCGGTTGCTGTCGAACTGCCTCGCGCAGAGCTGACCAATCAACAGCCATCCGCCCCCGCCGCTTTGCTCGCGGCGAGCGACGACAGCAACACGTCGCGCGCCTCAGTGGTTCGCCGGATCAAGCGCGAATTGCGCCGGGTGGGATGCTACGACGGCCGCATCGACAGCGAGTGGGACCGGTCATCGCGGGCCGCCATGGCGGCATTTGTGGATCGCGTGAACGCCAGCCTGCCCTCGCAGGAGCCCGACGTTGTGCTGTTGAATTTGGTGCGCAACCACACGGCGGCTGCTTGCGGCGCCACGTGCCCGCGCGGACAGGCGATCGACGGCGACGGGCGGTGCCTGCCCGATGCCATCATCGCCAAGTTGAAGCGTAAGGCTAACCCAGTAGTGGCGCAGAACACGCCCCCAATGAAGCCTTTCACGACCACGGTGATGATCAACGAGGTTCGGCCGACGGCAGCGACCCTGCCGCCACCACCAAAGGTGGCAGTGCAGACTGCGACGAAGGCCCCTTTGCCCGGCCGGATGGCCATGGGCGGTCCCGTCAGCGAAACCAAGGCGAGCCTTGCCGCGCCCGAGAAGAGCTGGTGGGACAATTTCATCGGCGGCGTATCTCCCGCGCCGGAAAACGCCGCTCAGCAGACACTGGATCGGCCGGTGGGCCTGACGCACGTGCCGCAACCCCCCATGGTGCGCCGCACGCAGCAGATGGGCGAAACAGCGCCGCAACAACAGGCAAACCTTGCCACGACCTCCGTGGAGGATGGTGGCTCCGCAGCGGACGGCACTGGCGATGGGACGGCGTTAACGCGGGCACCGGCACTCGACGAGCCCACGATTTCTGCGACGGCCCCCAAGGCCCGGCCCGCCCGCTCATACCGCAAGTCCGCCCGATCGAAGGGCAAGCAGAAGTATGCCCGGCGGGGGAGCGGCCGCAACGTGCAGGCCATGTTCCAGCATCCGCTGGGCCGCCTGTAGGCTACCAGACCGCCGGTGCCTCAGGTGTTGTCGTTTGCGCGCGCAGCCAATCGAGGTAGGCGGCTGCGCCGCCGTCGACCCGCAGCACCAGCAGCGCAGGATTGTCGTAGCTATGCTTGGCGGTCACCTGCGCGATGACGGCCTCCGCCAGTCCGGCCCGCGTCTTGATGATCATGGCCGCCTCCGCGTCGCGGTGCAGTTGTCCTTCCCACTCGTAGATGGAGAGCATGCCCGGCACGATGTTGACGCAGCCCGCCAGCCGGGCCTTAACCAGTTCCTCGCCGATGGCCGCCGCTTCCTCGGTTGAGGAAAACGTGGCGTACACGAGAACGAGCTTGTCGTTTTGCTCCATCTGAGCGAGCCTCCGCGAACTTTGCCTGGCCGAATTGGGCAACCCTAAACTCGCGAGGCGATCTCAGCATCAGCATGACCAGAAAGCCCGGCAAGTTTGAGAAGATCGCGTTCGTCGCCAGCGACGGCTCCGAAGCGCGCGAAGCGTTGATGCGGCTCTCCGAGCGCTACGGCAACGTCAAACCCAAGGAGTCCGACGCCATCGTCGCGCTCGGCGGCGACGGCCTGATGCTGCAAACGCTGCACCGCCACCTCAACGATCACATTCCGATCTACGGCATGAACCGCGGATCGGTGGGCTTCCTCATGAACGAGTATCACGAGGACGATCTGATCGAGCGGCTGGAAAAGGCCGACGTCAGCACGGTGCATCCCCTGTCGCTCAAGGCCTTCGATCTGGCGGGACGTCCCCACGCCGCGCTGGCGATCAACGAAGTGTCGCTGTTCCGCGAAACGTTCCAGGCGGCCAAGCTCAAGATATCCGTCGACGGCACGGTCCGGCTGGAAGAGCTGGTCTGCGACGGCGTTTTGGTGGCGACGCCCGCGGGCTCGACGGCCTACAACCTTTCCGCACACGGCCCCATCCTGCCGATCAATGCCCAGCTACTGGCACTGACGCCGATCAGCCCGTTCCGGCCGCGGCGCTGGCGCGGGGCGCTGCTATCGCACAAGGCCAAGATCGTCGTGGACGTCCTGGAACATGACAAGCGTCCGGTGAGCGCGGTGGCCGACCACGTGGAAATGCGCAAGATCGTGCGCGTCGAGATCGAGCAGGCCTGGAGCGTCGATCTCTATATGATGTTCGACCCCGACCACAGCTTGGACGAGCGCGTGCTGGCGGAACAGTTCCGGTACTAAAGTCGTACGGCGCAAGTTAGGATGCGGCGGTTTCAGCACCGATCCGCCGTCGAATCGCCTTGATCGAGGACATTGTCCCCGATTGGCAGGCTGCCGACATGCAGCCCTGCGACCGGCTCGGGGCACTCAATGACGCTGCTGAAACGCATGGCAGGATCTGAAGGCGTCTCCAGCACCACGCTGATCCTGGCGACCGCGGTATTTGTTGCCCTCTTTTCCAATGCCGGCTTTTTCGCGGATGCTGCCAGGATTTTTGGGGCGTCCGCCAACAGCACGCTATTCATCGGCACGCTGTTTTTCTTCATTACGTCGATATTCGTTCTCGTGCTGTCAGCCGTCGGTCATCGTAAATTGGTGAAGCCAGTCCTCATCGCCTTCCTGATGATCAGCTCCGTGCTTGCATATTTCATCAGCCAGTACGGCACGGTGTTTGACTATCGCATGATTGCCAACGTCTTCGAGACGGACACAGCGGAGGCACGCGACCTCTTCAGCCCCAAGCTGCTTTTCTATGTGGCCACCCTTGGAATTGCACCGTCGCTGCTCGTCTATCTCGTTCGCCTCAAGCAGCCGGACTGGAAGACGGAGACCATCGCGCGGTTGAAACTCGCCGGTGGGGCCGCCGCGATGCTCGCGGCAATCCAGATCGGCTTCGGCGGTCACTACGCGGCGATGATGCGCGATCATGGCGATCTGGTGGGCAAGGTGAACCCCACCTACGCCCTCTACTCGGCAGCCAAGCTCGCTGTGCGTTCCGCGCCAACGGCGGTCGCACACGCCCATGAGCAGTTTGGCCTGGATGCCAAGACGCCGGTTGGAGACCCGCAGCGGGAACTGGTGATCATGGTTGTCGGCGAGACAGCGCGTGCCGATCACTGGTCTTTGAACGGCTATGAGCACGACACCAACCCGCGGCTGGCGCGGGAAGACATCATCAACTTCCCGGACTTCTGGTCGTGCGCCACCTCGACGGCCATGTCCGTGCCTTGCATGTTCTCGCGGCTGGGCAGGGCCCACTTCGACTCTGCCCGCGCCAGCGGCGAAGACAACGCGCTGGACTTGTTGAGCCGGGCCGGTGTCAGCGTTTTGTGGCGCGACAACAATTCGAGCTCGAAGGGCGTTGCCGATCGCGTGGCTTACGAAGATTTCAAAACGCCGGAAAACAATCCGGTTTGCGACGAAGGCGAATGCCGCGACGAGGGCATGTTGCACGGCCTGCAAGGCTACATCGACAAGCAAAAAGGTGACGTTCTCATCGTACTGCATCAAATGGGCAATCACGGCCCCGCCTATTACAAGCGCTACCCTCGAGCGTTCGAGCGGTTCACGCCGGCCTGCAAGACCAACGATCTGGGCGCTTGCTCACGCGAGGAAATTGCCAACGCCTACGACAACGCCATCCTCTACACCGACTATTTTCTTTCCAAGGTCATCGAGCTCTTGAAGCGCAACGACGCCGGGTTCGAAACCGCGATGCTGTACGTCGCCGACCATGGCGAATCGCTCGGGGAGTACGGTGTGTACCTCCACGGCATGCCCTACGCGCTGGCGCCGGATGCACAAAAGCACATTCCCGCTGTCATGTGGCTCGGCTCTAATATCAAGGGTGATTTCCAGCTCGATGCGATCGAGAAGCGGAGACAGCAGCGCTGGTCGCACGACAACGTGTTTGCGACGTTGCTGGGCCTGTTCGAAATCGACTCGGCCGCATACGACCGTCGCATGGAATTGATCGAGCACAACCAGACCGAGACCGCAGGCGTGAGCACGCAAGCGCCGGCCGGCGGGCATGCGCCGCGCGGACATCTGTAGGCCGGCTTCGTGCTGCTGCTAGGCCGACGGCCAGTGCGTGACGATATCGGCCAGATGCGGGCGTTCGCGGTCTTCCGGGGTCGCGGAACGGGTGCCGATGTAGACGAAGCCGGCGACGCGCTCGGTGTCAGCCAGGCCCAGCGCGGTGCGAATGGCCGGGCTGTAGGCGATCCACTCCGTCAACCAGGTGGTGCCGAAGCCAGACGCGTTGGCGGCGACACACAGGTTGAAGCAGGCTGCCCCCGCCGACAGGATCTGTTCCCATTCCGGTGCGCCCGGCTTGGCGACGATACGCGAGATCACGGCCACGACAAGAGGTGCGCGCGAGAAGCGCTTGCGCTCCGTATCCAGGCGGAATTGCGAAGGCGGTTCCTTTTCTTCTGCCTGGCAGGCGGCGGCAATTTTCTCGCCGAACGCGGCCCGCGCATCGCCCGCAAAGACAACAAAGCGCCACGGAACCAGCTTCTTGTGATCCGGCACGCGCGCCGCGATCGTCAGGATACGCTCCAGCTGGCTGGCGTCGGGACCGGGCTCTACCAGTGTGTCGGCCTTGACGGAACGGCGGCGGGCGAGCAAGTCCAGGGTCGCTTGATGCATCGACTGTGAGTTCCAGGATGTTGGGGACAGGGTCTCGCTAGCGCAAATCGCTATCTGATACAATCCGCGCAAGCCGGCCTGCAAGATCGGCTCGACCGCAAGAACGACGACTTGGGAAACGCCATATGCGCCGCACTGTGATCTGGATCGTTATGGGCTTCGCCGTGAGCCCCCTGGCCACGGCTTACGCCGCGCTGGCACAGCAACCGGCTGCAACGATCGTGCTGGACGGCTCCGGATCGATGGCCGGTTGGCTGGACGGCGCCAAGGCGAGCAAGATGGATATGGTGCGGGCAGCCCTGGCGCCCGCGATGGCCACGGCGCCACCCAACAGCGCAGTCGGTCTCGTAGCCTTCGGACACCGGCGCAAGGGCAATTGCGGTGACGTCGAAGCGGTGGTGGCGCCGGAAGCCGGCGCGCTGGAAAAAACGATCGCGGCGCTGCCCGGCGTCGCTACCACGGGCAAGGGGCCGCTGGTGCAGGCGCTGCGGCAGGCCGCCCAAGGACTGGGCACCGGACCCAACCGCTCGATCATTCTGCTGCACGACGATCCCGACAATTGCAATCAGGATGCCTGCGCGGCAGCGGCCGCCATCGCCAAGTCGAACCCTGGCCTTCCCATTCACGTCATAACGCTTGGCGCCAAGCCGCAAACGCGCGCGGCGATGGCCTGCGTCGCGACCGCCACGGGCGGCAGGCAGTTCGAGGTCGTCGATGAAGCGGGCTTGGCCACCGCATTGAGCGAAGTGGTGAAGCTTGCCAGGCTCGACGCCGCCGTTCCAATGCCGAAGCCCGCCGTTCGCCCCGATGCCCCGCCGGAAGCAAAGCTGTCCGAGTCCGGTCTGGTGCTGACGGCCAGCCTCACGCCGGGTGGAGACGCGCTTGCCGAGCCCATCCGCTGGCATGTCACGAAGGACGGCGGCGGCATGGAGGGCGCGTTCGATTCCTCAACGGCAGAATTTGTCCAGGCAATGCCTGCAGGCCGCTACACCGTCGAAGCGCAGCTTGGCCTTGCAACGGCGAAGCAAACGATCGACGTCGCCGAAGGCAAACCCTCCGTCGCACGTTTCGAGCTCAATGCGGGCCGGCTGGTGCTAGCGCCGGGTAGCGTTGGCTTGTCCTCCACGCTTGTCACTCTGCTTCGCGTCGACCCGAAACGCGAACCGGTCTTCGTCGGACGGTTGGCGGCCACGCCGCTCGTCGTGCCGGCTGGAAACTATGAGCTGCAGCTCGACGATGGCCCGGCCCAGGAACTGACCAAGGTTTCCGTATCTGCCGGGGCGGATGTCACGGCGGGACGGCCTGCCGCTTCAGGACGCCTGGAACTCGAGGCCGTCAGCGCCGAGAACGGACCTGCGATTGAAGCCGTCACGTTTGCGGTCGAAAAAGACGATCCCGATGCGCCGCAGGGCCGCCGTGAAATCGCACGGTCGGCCGCACCTCGGCCAGATTTCACGCTGCCCGCCGGTACCTACTACGTGACCGCTCGTGCCAAGCAGGTCGAAGCGCGCCAGCGTTTGGCAATCTCGGCGGGCACCACCATCAAGCAGACGATGGTGCTGGCGCTGTCGCGGCTAACGCTGGCGGCACGGTCCAATGCCGCACTCTCGCCGCAGGGTCCCGTGCTCAATTTCCGCGTGGTGCGCCTTGACGACGGCGAGCGTGAAGTGGCGCGGTCCGTGGCCGCCTCACCAGTTTTGACGTTGCCGGCCGGCCGGTACCGCGTAGAAGCCAAGCTTGGCTCCGAGAACGCGCGCGCCGTAATGGATACCGAACTGGTGGCGGGCAAAGACGGGCAGGTAACGTTGGATATTCCCGCCGGACAGGTGCGGCTGGATCGCGCCGGCGGCAGCGAAGTACCGATCGTCGAAGTGGAAGATGAGGCAGGTCAGGTCGTCTGGCACGCGGGCGCAGGAGAGACGGCCACAGCACTGCTTGCGCCCGGCCGCTATAAATATCGCACCAAGGATGGCATCCAGAAGTCGTTCGATGTTCGCAACGGCGAGCGTCAGACGCTTCGGCTCAGCGAGAACTGAGGCGCAGAATGCTGATGAAAGCTACAAAACGCGTTTGGACGTCTTGGGCGATGGTCTCCATCGCCCTGGCGGCGCTGGCGCTGCCGGCTGCGGCCCAGCAAGACATGATAGACGGCGCAGCGCCCTCGGGTAGTGACGACGCGACGGCGCCGCCCGTGCAGGAACAGCCGCCGGCACCGGACGCAGGCAGCGGCACGACAGTTATCCCGCGCAGCGAACCGCCCGCCGGATCGACGACGGCGATTGATCCCGCAGGCCCCGATCAGTTGCAACTGGTGGCGCTGTTGACGGCGGACGGGCAACGCATCGAGCAAGGCATGATCTGGCGCATCTACGCGCCGCTGCCCGAAAAGGGCAAGGTGAAGCTGCTCAGCACGCACGAAGAGCCCAGCCCGAAATTGACGCTGAAGCCGGGCGAGTATGTCGTGAACGCGGCGTTCGGGCGGGCATATCTCACGCGGAAGATCTCCCTCAAACCCGGCACCGCGACTATTGAACAGTTCGTGCTGAACGCCGGCGGCCTGCGCGTATCGGCCAAGGTCGGCGAGGCGGACGCGCCGGGAAACACCGTGCGCTTCAACATTTATTCCGATCGCGACCAGCAGGATAACCGCCGCACCATCATGATGGGCGCCAAACCCGGCGTGGTGGTGCGGCTGAACGCCGGCATCTATCAGATCGAGTCCACCTACGGCGACGCCAACGCGACGGTCCGCACCGACGTGACCGTTGAAGCCGGAAAGCTGACCGAGACGGCTCTAAAACACGCCGCCGCACGAGCCACGTTCAAGCTCGTGGCGCGCCCTGGCGGTGAAGCAACAGCAGACACGCAGTGGCGCGTTGAGACATCATCGGGACAGCTGGTGAAGGAGAACGCAGGCGCGTTTCCAACCCACATGCTGGCGCCGGGCAAGTACATCGCCGTTGCCAAGCATGCCGGCAAGGTGTTCAAGCGCGAATTCGCCGTCGAAGACGGCTCGCAGCAAGAAATCGAAGTGCTGATGGAATAGCGCGCGACGATCGTCCGCGCACGAAGATCAGAAGTCGGTCAGCACCCAGTCGCTCGGGCAGCCGTTACTGAGCATGCGTTTGTCGACAGTATCGCGATCCGCTGGGCGGGACAGGTCGTGGAACAGGTTGCGTGCGATCTGCCATTGCTCGCAGGCGGTCGTGGGATCGCCGTTGCTGAGATAGAGATCGCCGAGTTCAAGGCGGGCCAACGCGTGAGGCTCGTCCAGGCGGTTGAGCGCAGCGACGCGGATGGCATCGCGAAGGCGAGACGCCGCCTCGTCCTTCTGCCCAGCCGCGACATAGGCCGTCGCCTGTTTGATGTACAGGTGCGCCAGTTCGCTGCTGTTGCCGCCCGCTTCGCTGCGCGCGATGGCCTCCGCGAAACCGGCCGGATCGGCCGCGGGGGTGCCGGATGCAGGCGCAGGGACAGTGGCATCCGGCTGCAGGAGCGCATCGGCTGGCGCCGATGCTGGAACCGCCACGGCGGCGGGTGCCACAGCGGGGGGAGCCCGCACTGGCTCCGCGGCTGCTGAAGGCGCCTCATTGAGCGCGCGTTGCATGGGAATAGTGCCCTCAAGCCTCTCGGGCGGCGGCGCCGTTGCCGCGTCCGGTCGTGGTGTTCGCGATTGGCGAGCCGCCCATATTGCCGCAAGGGCCACCAACGCGAGGGGCAGAGCCAGCAGCAGCCATCCGAGCGTCCCGTCGATCGCAAAGCTTTGCTGCATGCGCTGCCCTCCCCCTACCGTGCCGACAATAAGTGCCTCTGGAACCTAGCGAATTGACGCAGCCTTCGCCGCGGGCGGGTGTCATTTGGCCGTCCGTATGCGTAATGTTCGCGATATTTCCGTGATACGACGTTGCAGCTAGCCGATGCGGGGGGTCAAGTCTTGACCCGCAGCGCAACTTGGGTCACACGGCCATGCACCGCAAAAAGGACTTCACGATGAGCCGTTCCGACAAGACCGACAAGGGAAGGCGCCACGCCGCGACAGAAGTCGTGCATGAAGGGCGCGATCCCAAGGCACAACACGGCTTCGTCAATCCGCCGGTCTATCGCGGGTCGACCGTGCTGTTTCCCACAGTGGAAGAACTGTTCGCCCGGCGCCAACCCTACACGTACGGCCGGCGCAGCACGCCGACCGTCAAGGCGCTGGAAAACGCGATCGCGACGATCGAAGGCGGCGCTGTAACGACGCTGACAGCGTCAGGCTATCAAGCGGTGACGACGGCCATCCTGGCGTTTGCCGAGAGCGGCGATCACATCCTGATGGTCGACAGCGTCTACCAGCCGACGCGGACCTTCTGCGATGTGATGCTGAAGAAGCTGGGCGTCGAGACCGAGTACTACGATCCGCTGATCGGCGGCGGCATCGCAGCTCTCGTGCGGCCGAATACGCGACTGATCTTCACCGAGAGCCCGGGCTCGCAGACGCTGGAAATGCAGGACATCCCGGCAATCGCCAAGGTGGCACGCGAGAAGAAGCTCTGGCTGCTCATGGACAACACGTGGGCCAGTCCGCTTTATTTCAAACCATTCCTGCATGGCGTCGACGTCTCGATACAGGCGGCGACCAAGTACATCGTCGGCCATGCAGACGCCATGCTGGGCACGATCACCGCCAACGAGCGCGCCGCGAAATTCATTGACCGCGCCAAGGAAACACTCGGCACCTGCCCCGGCTCCGAAGAAACGTACTTGGGTCTGCGCGGCCTGCGCACGCTCGACGTGCGGCTGGAGAGGCACCAGAAATCTGCGCTCGATATCGCAATGTGGCTCGCGGCGCGGCCTGAAGTCGCGCGCGTGTTGTACCCCGCCCTCCCTGGCGATCCGGGCCATGCCCTGTGGCGGCGTGACTTCCTGGGCGCGACGGGGCTGTTCTCTGTCGTGCTCAAGACAAGCGAGGCCAAGGCCGTCGCCGCCATGCTCGATGGCCTGGAGCTGTTCGGCATGGGGTATTCCTGGGGCGGTTATGAAAGCCTCGTCATCCCATTCAATCCGTCGTCCTATCGCACCGCCACGCGCTGGACCGACGAGGGGCAGGCCCTGCGCTTCCATATCGGGCTCGACGATGTCCGTGATCTCAAGGCCGACCTCGAAGCTGGCTTCAAGCGCCTGGCCGGCTAGCCCGCGCGAAGGCGCAGTCGCTTAATTGCGTCTTAACCCCTGCAAGGCTTGCAGCTTTTAACGGTGCAACGGCTGGTTGTTTGACCCGCGGCACTGATCGCGTGAGGCTGTTTCCAGGCTTGTAGATTTTTCATTCGATCATTGCCATGTCTCGTCTCTCGTCCACTTTGCGGAACGATGCCGGCGGCCGGGAAGCCGCCGCCGATGCACGTTGGCTGGAGATCAGCCACGTCATAGAAAAGCTGTCGACGGCGAGCGACGTCAACGACGTCGCCGCGTACGTCTCGCAAGCGGCCCGCTCGCTGGTTGGAGCCGACGGCGTCACCTTCGTCCTGCGTGAAGGTGCGCTCTGCCACTACGTCGAAGAAGACGCGGTGGGCCCCCTTTGGAAGGGGCAGCGTTTTCCAATGAGCGCGTGCATCTCCGGATGGTCGATGTTGAACGCGGCGACGGCAATCGTGCCGGACGTCTACGCCGATCCGCGCATTCCAGTCGCAGCCTACGAGCCGACGTTCGTGCGCAGCCTGGTGATGGTGCCGATCGGCAGCGAACCTCTCGGCGCGATCGGCGCCTACTGGTCGACGAAGCGTACAGTCGACAGCGAAACCCTTGGCTTGCTTGAACTGCTGGCCCGCGTGACGATTCCGGCTGTGAACATGGTGCATATGCGCACGATGCTTGAGCACGCCGAAGTGCGCGCGATCCGAGCACACGAGATTGCCCGCATCGGCGCGTGGACGCTCGACACGGAGACTTGCAAGTTATCCGTATCGCAGATCTTCCGCAGCCAGATGGGCCGCATGAGTGAAGGCCAATTCACCTACGGCGATCTGATCAATCAACTTCACCCGGAAGACCGGGAGGCGCTCCGCGCCAGCATCACCAACGCGGCGGACAATGGCGAAAATTTCGGCCTCGCCTGCCGTGTCATCTGGGCTGACGGCAGCGTGCACTGGCTCGACCTTCGCGCCGACGTCTTGCGCGACAGCCGCGGTGTCGTGACAAGGTTGTGTGGCGTCTCCAGCAGTATCGATATTTCAAGGCGGGGTGGGCTCTAGCGCTTCAGCAGACGATCCGTCGATGCGGAGCGCGGTTGCCACCCGTGCCGCTCCAACTCGGGATCGAGGTGCTCCTCTTGCGGCCAGCCGGCACAGAGATAGGCGACCAGGTGCCATGTCTCTGGAACAGCCAGGGCGGCATGCACGGTAGCTGGATCCAGGATCGAGACCCAACCGACCCCGAGACCCCGCGCGCGCGCCGCGAGCCAGAATGTGTGCACGGCGGTCACGGTGGAATAGTCCAGCATCTCCGGCATCGTGCGGCGGCCAAGTCCGGCCCCCTGCTGGGTTTCACGATCACAAAAAACGGCGAGTTGCACGGGCGCTGCATCGAGCCCTTCCAGCTTGAGTTGGGCGTACAGCTCGGCCTGCTCGCCCGCGTAGCCGCGCAAGGCGTCGTCGTTGCAGGCCGCGAAGCTGTCGCGCACCGCCTGGCGTGCAGGCGCTGATTGTACTTCTACCCAGCGCCACGGCTGGCTGTTGCCGACCGACGGCGCCAGCTCTGCGGCGGAGAGACAATCATCAAGGAGTTGGGGGTTGACCGGGTCGGTGCGGAAGCGGCGCACATCTCGCCGCCACGCGAACAGGCGCGTCAGGTCGGCAGCGAAAGCGGCATCGAACGCGCCGGCTTTCCTGCTCATGACGCGGCCCGCGCAATCGCATGGAAGAAGCTGCCGCTGACGTTGCCACGCCGTCCACCCACGTCGCCGAGGTCGTTGCCGTAGGCATCAATGGCGGTGGCGAACGGCGCGTCGCGACCCGGCGCCGTGACACTGGCGTAGTGGAACTCGTGCCCGCGCAGATGCGTGCCGGCCGCACCAAGAGCGCCTTCGGCCGACAAGGTGATGTCCCGATAGCCCAGGTGCAGCTTGCGCTTGGCGAAGCTGGTGGCGTGGCCCAGCAATCCAGCCATCTGGTGTGTCTCGCCGTCAGCGGTTTCGAGCGCCTCGCCCAGCACCATGTAGCCGCCGCACTCGCCGTGAACCGGCCGCGATTGGGCGAACGCTCGCAGGCCATCAAGAAAACCTGGCCGCGCCGCAAGTTCGGCGGCGAACAATTCAGGATAGCCACCGGGCAACCAGCAGACATCGGCGGCGTCGGGCGGCGCTTCGTCTCTCAGCGGCGAGAAGGCGTGGATCTCGGCCCCCGCCGCGCGCCAGCCGTTCAACACATGCGGATAGATGAAGGAGAACGCCGCATCGTCAGCAAGCGCGATGCGCTGGCCGGGCGGCCGCAACGCGGCATCGACGGGCTGCGACGGCGCAAGCTGGAGCGGCTGCGCCAGCGCTAGGACGCGGTCAACATCGACATGCCGGGCGATGATGCCCGCCAGGTGATCGAGCCGCGCATCCAGCGAGCCGACCTCGCGCGCCTGCACGAGCCCCAGATGGCGTTCCATCATGTTCAGGCCTTCGGTGCGCGGAATGGCACCGACGACGGGAAGGCCGGTCTGCTCGATCGCCTGCGTGGACAGGCGGATGTGGCGATCACTGCCGCACTTGTTGAGGATGACGCCAGCCACCGTCAGCCGCTTGTCGAACGTCGCGCAGCCCAGCGCGACCGCGCCGGCCGTCTGCGACTGGCCGCTGACATCCAGCACCAGCAGCACGGGCAGGCCGAGTACGGCGGCGATGTCGGCGCTCGATCCGGTGGCGCCGGGTTCGCCGGGAACGCCGTCGAACAGGCCCATGTGCGCCTCTGCCAGCACGTGGGAAGCCGACTGCGCCGTCGCGGCGGCGAGCGATTGCAGCAACGCGGGCGACATGGCCCAGCTGTCGAGGTTGAGGCTCTGGCGGCCGGTGGCGGCCTCGTGGAACGCGGGATCGATGTAGTCGGGCCCGCACTTGGCGCCGGAGACCGCGTGGCCGCGCTGCGTCAGCGCGCGCATGAGGCCCAGCGTCACGACCGTCTTGCCGCTACCGGAGCGCGGCGCGGCGATGAGCAAGCCCCGGGCGCTTTGGGGGGCGCTTTCGGCGGCGCTCATATCTCGCTCTCCGTTGCCGGCCAGTTGGTCTGCAGCTGCGGCGCAAGCTGCGCGCGCAGGCTCACGATCGAGCCGATGGCGATGATGGCGGGTGTGTCGATGTCCGCAGCCGTCATGTCGCTGGCGGCTTCGGCAAGGTGCGTCTCGATGATACGGGCGCGCGGTGTCGTGGCCTCGACCATGACAGCCACGGGGGTCTCAGCGCCGAGGCCGTTGGCCATCAGCGTATTCGCGATCTGCGCTAGGTTGCGGCGCGCCATATAGAGCACGAGCGGTTGGCCGCTGCGGGCCAGCGCGGCCCAGTCGGCCGGATGATCGGCATCGGCCGGATGGCCGGTAGCCAGGATCACGGCGTGATTGGTGGTGCGCGTGGTGGCCGGAATGCCGGCCATCGTAAGTGCCGCGAGACCGGACGTGATGCCGGGAATGACGCGGAAGGGAATGCCGGCTTCGGTCAGCACCAAGGCTTCCTCGCCACCGCGGCCGAAGACGAACGGGTCTCCGCCCTTGAGGCGCAGCACGCGCTTGCCTTCGCGCGCCAGCTCCACGAGACGCAATGAAATATCGGTTTGCTTGGCCGAGGGACGGCCGCCGCGCTTGCCGGCGTACTCCAGCGTCACGCCATCGCGCGCGAACGCCAGCACGTCTTCGGAAACGAGCGCATCATAGACGATGATGTCGGCGTGCTGCAGGGCATGCAGCGCGTGCAGCGTCAGCAGGCCGGGATCGCCGGGACCGGCGCCGGTCAACCATACCGTTCCCGGCTCGAACTCGGGATGGATCTTGCCCTTCTTCACGGTCTGCTTCATTGCCCGCCTCCGCGGTAACGGCGGCGATAATCGACGTCGTAAAGAGCACTTTCGCGGAAGTCTTCCGCGGCGAGCACGCGGCCCACCAGGATCAACGCGGTGCGTTCCATGGGAGCTGCGGCAATGGCTTGGCCGATGCTGGCGAGCGTGCCGCGCACGATGCGCTCATCGGGCCAGCTGGCGCGGAAGACGATGGCGCAGGCGCAATCCTCGCCGTAGTGCGGCACGAGTTCGCTGACGACACGATCGAGCGCGTGGATGGACAGATGCACGGCGAGCGTTGCGCCCGTGCGCGCGAACGCTTCGAGCGTTTCCTTCGGCGGCATGGATGATGCACGCCCGCCGGTGCGCGTCAGCACGAGGCTTTGCGAGACTTCGGGCAGCGTTAGTTCGCGGCCGAGCGCGGAGGCGGCGGCGGCGAAGGCCGGCACGCCGGGCGTCATCGTGTACGGAATGTCGAGATCGCGCAGGCGGCGCATCTGTTCACCGGCCGCACTCCAGATCGAGATGTCGCCGGAATGCAGCCGGGCGATATCGTGGCCGGCGGTGTGCGCGGCCTGAAACTCGGCAACGATCTCATCAAGCGACATCGGAGCGGTATCGACGATGCGCGCGCCCGGTGGACAGTAGTCCAGCAACGCCGCCGGCACGAGCGATCCCGCGTAGAGGCACACCGGACACCGCGCGATGAGATCACGCCCGCGAACGGTGATGAGATCAGGCGCGCCCGGTCCGGCGCCGATGAAATGCACAGTCATTGTGGATTACCGTTCTGACGGAGAGCGCGGTGTATGGGGTCAGACCCATGGGTCTGACCTCGAAGCTCGACGGTCGCGGCTTTGGCCAGCGCACACGTCGCGCTAGCGGATTTGATGCGCGGCAAGATAAGCACGCTTCCCTGCCCTGCCGCGGCCAGAGCGGAGGCTTCTGAAACAGAACACACGCCGAACAGCCGCGCCGAGCCCGCGCTGTCCGTGACACCGCCCTCCCCGGCTTGCATGGCCTCGTTGGACATCGGCAGAAGTCGAAGACCCAATTGCGCGGCAGCTGCGACGATGCCGGGCTCGTCTGCCTTGCCCGCGGCAGTCGCGATGGCGCTCAGCTGCGCGGCGTCGATACGGGCCTCGGCGAGCGCGCGTTCGATCAGGGCGACCACCTCGGCGGCGTCCACGCCTTTTCGGGTTCCGATGCCGGCAATGATCATGGCTTCATCCAGTGCCATTGCGTGACGGGCATTGCCGCGCGCCATCCGGTGAAGCCGCCGACGGCCTCGGCGCGCGAGATCTCGATACGGGTCAGCGAGCCGCCCAGCGACGTATGGCGTGCAACAAGCCGCGCCTCCGTTTCGAGCGTGACGGCATTGGCGACAAGGCGCCCGTTGCTTGGAAGGGCTGCGACGGCGGCATCGAGCACGGCGTCATCTCCGCCGCCGCCGATGAAGATGGCGTTGGGCTGCGGCAGATCGGCCAGCGCCTCTGGCGCGCGACCGGCAACGATGCGCAAGTCTGGCACGCCCAGCGCGGCGGCGTTGCGCGTGCACAGCGCGATGCGGTCCGCGCGCGGCTCGATGGCGATGGCACGGTTCTCCGGGTGCGCGAGCATCCACTCGATGCCGATGGAGCCGGAACCGGCGCCGATGTCCCACAGTAGTTCGCCACGCAGCGGCGCCAGCGATGACAGCGTGACAGCGCGGACTTCGCGCTTGGTGATCTGGCCGTTGTGTTCGAAGAGGTCGTCGGCAAGGCCCTGGCTCAGCGGCACGATGCGCGCGCCGGGCTTGACCGAGACTTCGATGGCCAGCGTGTTGAGAGCGTCGATGTCGGCAAAGTTCGCCGATGCAGCATCGCTGGAGCGGATACGCTCGTGCGGGCCGCCCATGCGTTCCAGCACTGTGATCTGCGAGCTGCCCATGCCGCGCGCGATCAGAAGGCTGGCAACATCAGCGGGCGTGCGCGCATCCCATGACAAGGCCAGCAGGCGCGCGCGGGGTTGCAGATGCGGGATCAGCAGTTCCAGCGGGCGCCCGTGCACGCTGAGGCAGGTCGTCGTCTGCAGCGGCCAGGCGAGGCGAGCCGCAGCAAGGCTGAAGGCGGAAGGCGCAGGCAGGCAAATGATCTCGTCGGCGGCGATGTGGGCCGAAAGCGTCGCCCCGATGCCGTAACTGAAGGGATCCCCCGTCGCCAGGATGCAGACGGCGCGCCCGCGCTGCGCGAGAATGTGCGGCACGGCGTTGAGCAGCGGGCTGGGCCAGACCATGGCCGTCTTGATCAACTCACCCGCCATCGCCAGCTGGCGTTTGCCGCCGATGACAAGTTCCGCATCGCTGATGAGGCGCCGGCCAATCGCACTGATGCCATCCAGCCCATCCTCGCCGATGCCGACGATGGACAGCCAGCGGTGCGGGGCGGCATGATGCCCGGCGACGTCCGCGCCACCTTGCAAAGAGAGACCGTTCATTGCCGCCGCCCTTCCCTGTCCTGATCCTTGGCGGCACAAGCGAGGCCATGCAGCTGGCTGCGTTGCTGGCAGACAATGGCGCCTACGCGCCGCTGATGTCGTTTGCCGGCCGGACTCAAGCCTTGCGGCCGCCGCCCATTCCGCATCGCGTCGGAGGGTTCGGAGGTGCGGAGGGCCTGGCTACCTTCCTGCGCGAGAAGCGGTTTGCTGCTGTCGTCGATGCGACGCATCCCTTCGCGGTGCGCATGTCGGCCAACGCCGCGACGGCCTGCGGACAGGTCCACCTGCCGCTGATGGTGCTGACACGGCCGGCTTGGAAACGGCAACGCGGCGATAACTGGATCGAGGTCGAAAGCTTCGCGGCGGCCGCTGCCGCACTCGGCGAGGCGCCGCGCACTGTATTGCTGACGGTCGGCCGGCAGGAGCTGGCAGCATTCCGCGGCGGCGTCGCTCATCGCTATGTGGTGCGCACGGTCGACGCGGTTGACGCCGTGTTGCTGCCTGATGCAGCGCAGGTCATCCTCGCGCGCGGGCCATTCGATACCGCAGACGAACTGCAGCTGATGCGCGACGCGGCGATTGAACTGGTCGTCAGCAAGCATTCCGGCGGCGCGGCGACCTACGGCAAGATTGCCGCAGCGCGCGAACTTGGATTGCCGGTCGTCATGATCAAGCGTCCGCGCGCCGCCGTGGAAGGGGAACTGCACGACGCGAGCGCGGTGCTGGCCTGGCTGGAAGCACTGCGGGCCACTCATGATGCCGCCTCATAGCTGCGCGGCGTCAGCACCCAGGCGCCGCCCCCGGCTTTCGCGACAAGCCGCGTCTGCGATGAGCCAATGATGACGACGGTCTGCATGTCGGCCATGGTGGCCTCGGCCTCTGCCAACGTGGTGATGCGAATGGTCTCGTCGGCGCGGCTGACGGCGCGGGCAAAGACAACCGGCGTGGTCGCCGCCTGAACGCCGCGCGCCAGATCCAGTGCCGCGCCGAGGCCATCCGGCCGCGCTTTCGAGATGGGATTATAGAGCGCAATCACGAAGTCTGCTTGCAAAGCTGCGCTGAGGCGGCGAGCAATGACGTCGCGCGGTTTCAGATTGTCGGACAGCGAAATGGCGCAGAAATCATGCCCCAACAGCGCGCCGACCTGGGCGGAAGCGGCCTGCATCGCGGAAATGCCGGGCACGACATCGATCGCGAGCGCCCGCCAGGCCGGGTCGCCGGCTTCGACGGCTTCAAGCACGGCTGCAGCCATGGCGAATATGCCCGGATCGCCCCCCGACACGACGGCGACGCGATGGCCGGAGGCAGCCAGCGTCAGCGCTTCACGCGCGCGCTGCAGCTCGACGCGGTTGTCGGAGGCATGGCGCCGCTGCTCGGCGGTGGCCGGCACGCGGTCAAGGTAGGGGCCGTAGCCGACCAGGTCCGTTGCGGCAGCAAGCGCTTGTGCTGCGGCCGGTGCCATCAGGGCAGCACTGCCGGGGCCGAGACCGACGATCGTCAGGCTGCCGGTCATATGCGGCGTCCGTTTCCGGGCAGGAGCACCAGCGAGAAGTAAGGTGCGTCGTCGCCCGCCTTGTCGGCAAGAGGCATGATGTGCTCGCCGCTCATGGTGCCGCGTTCCACGTAGATCGCTTGATCGATGCGGCCAGCCGATGTGAGAGCCGTACGCACTTTGCCGAGATGACGGCCGATTTTCATGATCACGGCCGCGTCGGTGTCGGCGAGGCGCGCGGCAAGTTTGTCGGCCGGCAGCGTGGCGGGCAGTACGGTCATGATGTCGTCGCCGAAGGTCATGGGCGCGTTGGCGCGCGACCAGCAGCCGGCCATGCCGGTGATGCCCGGCACGATCTCACAGGCATGCGGCGGCACGAGACGGCGCCACAGATGCATGAACGAGCCGAAGAAGAATGGATCGCCTTCGGCCAGCACGGCCACGCACTTGCCGTTGCGCAGGTGCGTATCGAGCGTGGCGCAGGACGCCTCGTAGAACTCGTACGTCTCCTTAACATAGACCGGGTCGGTGACGTGCCGCTCGGTCGTGAAAGGATAATACATCGGCAGCTCGTTACGGCCTTCGCCGATCAGGCTATCGACGATGGTGCGCGAGGTGCCGCGACGGCCCTCCTTGGCGAAGTAGGCGATGATGTCGGCTTCGGCCAGCACCTTGTTGGCGCGCAACGTCAACAGTTCGGGATCGCCGGGGCCGACGCCGACGCCGTACAATGTGCCTTTGAGAACGGGGCGCGGCGTCATTCCTTGGCACTCGCGAGCGCGTTGATCGCGGCAACCGCCATGGCGCTGCCGCCTTTGCGGCCGCGCACGATGAGGTAGGGCACGCGCTTGTCGGCCGCCAGCGCGTCCTTGGATTCAGCGGCTCCGACGAACCCGACCGGCAAACCGATGACGGCGGCAGGTTTTGGGCGACCCTCGTTGAGCATCTCGAGCAGATGGAAAAGCGCCGTCGGCGCGTTGCCGATAGCGACGACGCTGCCGGCTACCTTTTCCGCCCACAGGTCCATGGCAGCCGCCGATCGCGTGTTGCCGATCGCCGCAGCCAGGATCGGCACGCGCGGATCGTCGAGCGTGCAGACGATCTCGTTGGCGGCGGGCAGGCGCGCCTTGGTGATGCCGTTGGCGACCATCTTCGAGTCACACAGGATCGGCGCGCCCCGGCGCAGCGCCTCGCGCGCGGCATCGGCGAAGTCCGGCGACATCTCGACATCGTCCGCGAGTTCAACCAGACCGCAGGCGTGCACCATGCGCACGACGACGGGTTCCTCGGCCGCAGAAAAGCGCGCCAGGTTCGCCTCCGCGCGAATGATCGCGAAGGAACGGCGGTAGATTTCGGCACCTTCGCGCAC
Source organism: Hyphomicrobiaceae bacterium (assembly GCA_030655135.1). Taxonomy (GTDB): domain Bacteria; phylum Pseudomonadota; class Alphaproteobacteria; order Rhizobiales; family Hyphomicrobiaceae; genus JAKAXS01. The sequence continues at coordinate 136,456 of JAURWC010000074.1, forward strand.
GTAATCGTAAGTCGCGGTCATGCCGCCAGGATCTCCTTGAGCGCCGCTGCGATGGCCGCGCCCCTTTTGGTGTGTGATACGTCCCCGGCTTTTGTCACCGCAGAGGGCACGCGCGCAAGTATTTCGGCGATTTCCGGCGCCGTGTAGCGCCCACAGGCCGCGTTTGCGGCGGTGCCGTTAACCACCAGTCCGTAAACCCCGCCATCGGCGACGATTGTAAGCGTGGCGGCCTGCCGGTGCGCACAGCCCTTGGCGCAGCCGGAAACGTGGATGTCGACGCCGTCGCCGAGGAGGTTTGCGGCGGCCTTCGCAAGCAGGTCTGCGTCAGCACGAACCGGGGTTGTGCCGCTGGCACACGCGGGCGCTCCGGGGCAGGCCGCGATGGCGCGACGGGTGTCGGCCGGGTCGGTGATAAAGCCTAGGCCGGCTGCTTGTGTCAGGAGGAACGCGGCCGCGTCGCGGTCGGCGGTTGCGATTAGAATTGCGCGCCAGGGTGTGAGACGCAGTTCGGTTGCACCGGCCTGGCGTGCGAGGGCCATGAGACTGAGCAAGGCCGTCGAGGTGGTGCCGCCGTAGGGGAGCCCTATGCCGGCGACAGAGCTGCCGCCGCCCGCTTCAACGACGCCAACTCCACGCGGTCCATTGAGCGCAATGTTGGGGCTGAACCTGACAGCAACGTTGCGCATGGGGTCAGACCCATGGGTCTGACCCCTAGCCTCGACGGCGGCGGCAGTTCCGCTCTCAGACCAGTCACCGCAGCCACTCCCCGTACCAACGTCATCCCGGCGCAGGCCGGGATCCACGCCAGCATCAGCTTGCTCAACGGTACCGGAACTTGTGTGCCGCGCGAGATCCTGCGGCGTAACCCCCGTGGCAACTTGCGTGGATCCCGGCCTGCGCCGGGATGACGGTATGGGGGTAAGCAGGCCGTGCGCGTCATTGAACGCGGTATTGCGGTTGTTGCTGACAGCAACGTTGCGCATGGGGTCAGACCCATGGGTCTGACCCCTCGTCTCGACGGCGGCTGTCTTGCTGATTTGATCCCGCTCCCCATCCGAAAGGTGACGAACGCGCCGAACGCTGCCGGCGTGGATGAGAAAGCTGCGAGCCAAGGCAATTGCGACATCGGGCACGTCGCCGGGTGAGCACGTGCCGATCCAATCGCAGCCGGACTCGCGGGCCAGGCCGACGGCGAAGTGATCGCCAGTCCAGACGAAACGAATGTCGGCTTCGACGTCCGCCAGCGGCTGCATCCCACCGCCATCGACCAGAAAACCGAACTTGTCGGAAAGAGCACCAAGCGACGAGTCTGACGTCACTCTTTGTTCGAGCGCTTTGACCACGGAGCGCGTGTCGAACGCCGTCACGTCGATCCCGGCGAGAGGGGAAGAAATGACGTTGCGAACGGCCTCCGCCTCGGGTGTGGCATCGAGCAAGCCCAGCGCGTCAAGCGCCGAAGTCAGTACGTCCAGCGTCTCGCCACTCACGCCACGCAGCTGCAGGTTTCCGCGCGACGTCAGGTCGATGAGACCGTTGCCGTGATCGCGGGCAAGCGTTGCAATCGCCTCGGCCTGCTCCAAGCTCACCATCCCGCACGACGGCTTGATGCGCACGAGCAGACCATCCCCGCTTTGCATCGGCCGCAGCGCACCGGGGCACCAGCCGCGACGGCGGGACTCGGGCGCCGCCGTCATGGCAGGGCTCCGCGCCGGTTAAGGGAGCTAGCCCTCGCGACGGCCGCCGCCTCACTCGTCGAGAACATGATGCGTGTCGTGGATGCTGGCCTGCGCCAGCATGACGGTGTTGGGGATGGAACCATCGAGGCTATACCGCAAACGCCGGAGACAAACAGGTGCATCGCACTTTGGCGATCGGATCGAAGTAGCGTTGCTACATGGTACCGTTCAGCGGATCGGCATTTCCCGGCGCCCGTCCAACGGCACTTCGCTTGAGGTAGAGCACCCCCTGTCCTCCCGTCATGCTCGCGGAGGCGAGCACCCACGACACGCCTCCCCAGGGGCAACGTGTACGGAGTGCAAAACAATCTGGCCAAGCGCGCAATCGCCGTCATGGCGTCACCCCGCGGGCTTCGGCGAGAACGGCGGCGACGGAGTTGCGGCGCGGCTGCCAGAAGCCGCGGCGGATGGCGTCGTCGAAGCGTGCGGCCAACGCCTCGGCCGCAGCGGGATTGTTGGCGCGCATGAACTCCAGCACGTCGGGCGTGCCGAGCATGGCGTCGAAGGCGGCTTCGAACTGGTCGCCGCGCACGGCATTGGTGGTGGCGGCAAAAGCGAAAAGCGCGTCGACGGCCTGCGCCAGTTCGGCAGCACCACGATAGCCGTGACGCATTTGCCCGGCGATCCAGCGCGGATTCGTCAAGCGCCCGCGCACGATGCGCGCCACGGCCGCCTGCAACGTGCGCACTTTCGGCGCGTTGGGATCGGACGTGTCGAGGTGGAACAACTGCGCGTCGCCGCCCAGGCTTTCGGCGGCGGCCGCGAATCCGCCAAGATAATCGGCGGCGCCGTCGCCCTCGAGCAGGTCGCGCTCGTTGTCGTCTTGCGTGTGCAGCAGCGCATCGGCCGTGCCGACACGGGCACGGAAACCTTGTGGATTGGATCGCGCTTCAAGATCAGCGCCGAAGCTCCACGCGCCGGTTTGCAGATAGGTGTTTGCCAGATCCGCACGCGTGTCCCAGTTGCCGTCGAGCGCGCGGCTGGCAACGCCCGTGCCGTAGGTGCCGGGCGCGCCGCTGAAGATGCGGTCCAGGTCTTCGCCCGCCCGGCGCGCGGCGGCGAGCGGGTTCTGCGCGTCGGCCTCGTCACGCTCGGCAACGGCGTGGACGGCCTGCTGGAACACGCGGATCTGCTCGGGGAACACGTCGCGGAACAGGCCGGAGACGCGCAACGTCACGTCGACACGCGGGCCGTCGAGCATGGCAAGCGGAAGCACCTCGAAACCCGAGACGCGCGCCGAAGCATGATCCCACGTCGGCCGCACGCCCATCAGCTGCATGGCGTGGGCGAGATCGTCGCCTCCGGTGCGCATGTTGGCCGACGCCCAGACGTCGAGCACGACACGCTGCGGCCAGGCGCCGTGGTCCTGCTGGTACTGGCGCAGGAATTCCTTCGCGGCACGCGCACCAATGGCAGCCGCCGTGCGCGTGGGGATTGAGCGCGGGTCGATCGTCGTGAGGTTGCGGCCGGTCGGTAGCACATCGAGCCGTCCGCGTGAGAGCGCGCCGGACGGGCCCGGCGCGACGCGTTTGCCATCGAGCGCAGTGACCAGCGCGCGTATCTCCGATGGGCCGCAGCTGGCGAGCAGATCGCTGGCCGCCGTTGCGCCGGCAAGATCGGCCATGTGCCGCGCGCGGACATCCGCGTTGGGGCTGCGGCCGAAGATGTGCAGGCCGTCGCGGATGGCGAGTTCTTTGAGATCACAGAGCCAGGCATCCAGGCGAACCAGCGCCTGCTCGGGATCGGTGACATCGCTGATGCCGCATTCCTCGGCCAAGCCAGTGGCGCGGGCGCGTTCGAGAATCTCCTCGCGCAGCAGGCGCGAGCGGCGGCGATCAAGGCCGTCGGCGGTGCCATACTCATCGACGAGCGCGCCGATTTCGGCAGCCGCGCCATGCATGCCGGCAGTCGCGAGCGGCGGGCTGAGGTGACCGATGGTGATGGCTGAGATGCGGCGCTTGGCCTGGGCCGCCTCGCCGGGATCGTTGACGATGTAGGGATAGATGACCGGCATCGCGCCCAGCACGAGTTCAGGATAGCACGAGGCGGACAGCGCGACGGCCTTGCCGGGCAGCCATTCCAGCGTGCCGTGCGTGCCGAGGTGGACCATCGCATCGGCGCGGAAGGCGTGGCGCAGCCAGTGATATAAGGCGATGTAGGCCGGCGCGGGTGGCAGCGCGGTGTCGTGGTAGGCGGCCTTGCGATCGCTGGCATGCCCGCGATCGGGCTGCAGGGCGATAACGAGATTGCCGAGCTGCAGGATACGGAAGCCGAAGCCGTTTTGGTGATCGGCGCCAGCGGCTGGCGTGTCGGCGGGCGGCCACGCGTCTTGCACTTGCTCGCGGGCAGCTGTCGGCCAGGCGGCGAGTGCAGCAGCGTAATCCGCTCTGCTGACATGCACGGTTGCGGCACCCGTGCTCAGCGCCTGCATGAGGTCGACGTCGCTCGTTGGAAGATCGCCCGTGGCGTATCCGGCCGCGCTCAGAGCCGAAACGATGCCGCGCAGGCTGGCAGGCGTGTCGAGCCCCAGCGCGTAGCCCGCGCGACCGCCGCGTCCGGGGTAGTCGGAGAGGACAATGGCGATGCGGCGATCGTTGCGTGGCGTTGCGGCAAGGTTGGCCCAAGCGCAAGCAGCGTCCGCGACGTAGGCGATGCGATCATCCACGGCGCGATGCACCAGCGGCGCGAATTCCAGCTCCGGCGTCGCGGCAGCCTCGGCCTTGAACGAGACGGCGCGAGTGAAGATGCGGCCATCGACCTCGGGCAGCACGACGTGCATGGCGAGATCGGCGGCACCCAGGCCACGCTCGGATGCCGACCAGACTTCGCGCGGCAGACCGGCGGTAGCAACTTGCAGCACGGGACAGTTCGCGGTGTCGAGGATAGTAGAGCCATCCTCGCGCTGCGCGGAAAATGCCGTGGCGTTGATGATGACGCGCGGTCTGTGCGCGGCGATAGCGTCCGCAACGACGGCCGCGGCCGTCGGATCCTTGAGGCTTGTGACGAACAGCGCGCACGGCTGCAGGCCACGCGCCCGCAACGCCTGCGCCAGCGCATCGATGGGCTGCGTATCGGCCGCCAAGTATGCCGAACGATAGAACATGACTAACGCGCTGTGCATGGGGTCAGACCCATGGGTCTGAGCCCCAAGCGCCGACGCATGCTGATCAGCAATCGCTTCCGCGACTCGCGCCGAAAGATCGACGCCGTCAACCTCCCCCATCCCGTCATCCCGGCGCAGGCCGGGATCCACGCCAGCATCTGCTTGCTCGACGTGGAAGGACGAGGTTGCGTCGGCGCCACGAGATCCTGCCGGCGTCGCACTCTCGGAGACTTGCGTGGATCCCGGCCTGCGCCGGGATGACGATGTTGGCGGGAGAGGGCCGTGCGCTTCATTGAACGCGATATTGAGACTGTTGCTGACAGCAACGTTGTGCATGGGGTCAGACCCATGGGTCTGCCCCCCAAGCGCCGACGCATCGGCCACTGCAGGAACGTACTCGCCAGCAGCAGGCACCGATTGCGGTTCGTGCCAGGCGACGCGGCGGCCGAGCTGCGTGGCGACGAAGCCGAGCAAGCTCGACAGGTTCGTGTTGCCGCCGTTGGCGAGCCAGGCGTCGATGCAAGCCAAGTCAGAAGCAGAAACCGTCGAAGCGGCCGCCAGGCGATCGTCAGCGCGGCCGTCGCCGGGAACGACGGCGAGCGCGATGCCATTGCGCCGGCAGACCGCGGTGATCTGGTCGAGGCCGTAGCGCCAGTAGTCGGCGCCACCGAGCAGCCGGACGATCACATAGCGCGCGTGGGCGACGACGTCGTCGATATACAGGTCGGCCGACATGGGATGGCGCAGGCGCTGCAGGCTGGCCAGACGCAACGACGGCAGGTCGTGCTTCAACGGCGCCCAGGCCGCAGCCAACGCCGATAGGTCGCTGTCGGTAAATGACAGCACGACGATCTCGCCCGGCGTCTGGCCGAGATCGATGGCCTGGTCGGCCTCGTCGATCGAAACTGTCTGCCGGACGAGGAGATGCATTGCCTACAATTGCCCGGGATCACCATCCGCCAAATGCGAACGAAGGCCCAGCTCCCTGCTGTCGTGCGTCCATGCGCAGTGCGTCACGGCCTCCGCGGGAGCACGCGCGGCGCCGTCAGCCCGTGATGGCGTCTCTGATGCGAGCCTGATCAAGGCCCTTCTGACCGATGACCACCAGGCGGCCGGTGCGGGCTTCACCGTCGCGCCAGGGGCGATCGTAGTGATGTTGGAAGCGCGCGCCAACGCCTTGTACGAGCAGCCTTAAGGGGCGGCCCTCGACGGGCACGAAACCTTTGATGCGCAGCACGTCGTGGTCTCGGGTGGCCGTTTCCAGGCGCTGCAGCAGCGGGGCGGGGTCGGCGAGCTGCGGGATCTCGATGACGAAGCTCTCGAAGTCGTCGTGATCGTGGCCTTCCTCGGCATCGTGATGCGAGGGGCGGGCGTCGAGATCGGATTCGGCGGCAGCACCCAGGCCCAGCAACACAGCCGGATCGACGTTGCCGGAGGCCGCGCGGACGACCTTCACGGCGCGCGATACGGTGGCCTTCACCTCGCTGGTGACGCGGTCGAGTTCGGCTTCGGCGACAAGGTCGGTCTTGTTCAGCACGATCAGGTCGGCGCACAGAAGCTGGTCCTCGTAGACCTCTTCCAGCGGGTTGTCGTGATCCAGTGAGGGATCTTCGGCACGCTGCTTGGCGATCGCTTCCGGATCGTCGGCAAAGCGGCCGTCGGCCACGGCGGCGGCATCGACGACGGCGATCACGCCGTCAACCGTGACGCGTGAGCGGATGGCAGGCCAGTTAAAGGCCTTCACCAGCGGCTTGGGCAACGCCAGCCCCGATGTTTCGATGATGATGTGATCCGGGCGCTGGCCACGGCTCAGCAAGCCTTCAAGCGCAGGTACGAAGTCGTCGGCGACGGTGCAGCAGATGCAGCCGTTGGCCAGCTCGACGACGTTCTCCTCGGTGCAGGTTTCGATGCCGCAGCCCTTCAGGATCTCGCCGTCGATGCCGACGTCGCCGAACTCGTTGACGATGATCGCCAGGCGGCGGCCGTTGGCGTTGGCAAGGACATGACGCAGCAGCGTCGTCTTGCCCGCACCCAAAAAGCCGGTGAGGATGGTGCAAGGAACTTTATCGAGGGCCGTCATACGCGTCACTTTCTGCAGCGCCTGGCGGCGCGCGATTTGTTTCAGACCTGATTGACGTCTTCGATGCGAGCCCAGCCGCTTGCATCTCTACGATCAGGCTCTAGGCCGTCTGTTCACGTCCGACGGGGTTGCCGAGGCGGGCGAAGGCCAAACCGAGGCCCAACCCCAGCACGGTCCACAAAATGAACGACAGCGTCATCGTGCTCGCGGCGAACTGCGCAGCGAGGCGAGCCGGCACTGCCGTCGCCGCGAGGTCGGCCGGCGGGGCGCCCCAGATGTGCGGGATGGCCAGTAGCGCGATGCCGCCGGCAATCGCCAGCACGTTGCGCGAATAGTGCGTCACCACGTAGAGGCCCGCGCCTGTCGCCAGAGCCGTGGCGATCCACCAAACTTGGCGTGGCGCAAGCGCGGTTTCACCCATGCCGGGCAGCACCGGTGCGAGGCCGAAGCCGGGCGCCAGCGTCGTCGCGATGAAGGCGCCGAGCGCCCATTTGAAGAAACTTTCGATCGTCAACGCGGCGCCCGCAAGCGTCATGAGCGCAACCAGCACGAGGCCATATCCGACAGCCGTAGCAACGGTCGCCAGGGCCGAATAAGCAAATCGCTCGAACCCATCGGCGGGTTGCCACTCGTTGGCGTCGTGCGAATGCCCTTCAACAGCAGGCGCTGCATCGTGGCTGTGCTCATGCGCGGCCTCGCCCGGCGCGTGCGTGTGCGCGGCACCTTCTGCCGCAGGAGCATGGCTCTCGAAGGTCTCAGCCTTCAGGATCATGGGCGTAACGAAATAATTCTGCAGGCCAGCGACGAGCAGCCCGGCAGCCAGCCCGGCGAACAGCGCCGCAGCGATAAGCCGCGTCAGCATGTGGATAGCTCCGGTTGCCTTAGTGGCAGGGGAAATTGTGAGCGTGGCGCCAGTCGTGCGCCGCGTTGTGCAGCGTGCTCGCGTTGGCGAAACCGGCCGTATAGATCAGCGTCAGGCCGAGGGCGGCGGCGATCAGGGCTGCCGTGAGGCGCTCAGCTGCTGTAGCCTGCGTGGCGGTCGTATTCAGTGCCGTCATTTTCGTTCTCCCGTGCCGCCCACCCGGCGGCGCATTGAAGTTTCTCTGGACGGCAGGTTTCCTGGCTCGCGGCTACTGACGCTCGAACCGCCTTCCCAAGCAAATCAATACCTTGCTCAGTGGCTCTTGGTTCTCGCTCGCCGCTGACAGTTGCGGGGGCAGCTCCGGATTTTGGCCGCCTGCCCATCCCCTGGGCGGGCCGCGGTAACCGGATTCCCTTTTTACCGGGCTCAGCTTACGCCGAACCTGGACCATCCGAGGTCAGTCATGCGGCGACGCGCGCCATCTGTCAATGGCGAAGGGGCCGCATTTCGCGCTTCAGAAGACGGTGCCGAAGATGAGCTTGGCTTCCGTATCGGCTGCTGGATCCGTCAGTCCGAATTGGACGCCCAGATCCATCGTAACGACCTGCTTGCCGACATTGAATTCGGTAAACAGAACTGGACCAATGCGGTGTTCCTGCTCATGAACGGGTGGCAGATGGAAGACGGCATCAATGCCTCCGTCACCCTCGACACCGATGCGTAGCTTGGGGCAGATCTCATAGGCCGCAAGCCAAGCGTACGTGAACTCCGTCCCAGGCGTGCGATTGTCGCCAAACGTGCGGACAGCGTAGGTGTTGGTGACGAAATCCCACTTGCCGGTGTGAAATTTCAGGATCGGGCCGAACAGCACATCGTGGCTTGCTTCATCGTCGATTGCCAGGTCGACGATGGTGTACCAGGCGAGGCCGAAACCGCCGCTCTTTTCGATGTCGATCAGTTCATACGTGCCTTCGACGGCACCGATGACGGCATGCATGTGCTCGCCGTCGGCACCCTCGACGGCAAGGATGCCCTTCAGCGCCAGCTCTTCCGTGACTCCATAGCCGATGTGATATTCGTGCAGGTGACGCGGCGACCCATCGTCATCTTTGTCCCAAGCGGCGACATTGACGTTGCGCAACTCGGTGACGCCTTTCGTCACCTCGGGCTGACCGAGGTCGATGGCCAGCACCGGCCCGGCCATCAACAGGGCGAGACCACACGAGAAAATGTGAAGCAACGGCTTCCCAGCCCAAGCTCTAGACATGGCGTAACCTCAGGGAGAATGATCGTTACGCGAGTTTGACAAAGGCATCCGCACGGGAGATGGACCTGAAAGAAATCCACGCGAGAATTAAGACGTGAACGTCTTTAATTGGAATCTCATGACTCTGGTTAACAAAACCCTAAATGACGTCGCAACCAGCGCGGGGCCCTTATGGCCGTGACCCTGGTGCTCGGCGGCGCCCGTTCCGGCAAAAGCCAATATGCTGAGGGCCTGATCTCGGCCCTGCCCTCGCCCTGGATCTATTTGGCAACCGGCGAGGCCGGCGACGGCGAGATGCAAGAGCGCATCGCCGAGCATCAGGCGCGGCGCGGGCCCAACTGGGTGACACGCGAAGCCCCGCTACAGCTGGCCCAAACGCTCCGCGACGCCGGCGACCGGCCGGTGCTGGTGGACTGTTTGACGTTATGGGTGAGCAATCTTATGCACGCCGAGCATGACGTCGCGTCCGCCTGCGGGGAACTGGGCGACGCCCTCATGCAACGCCGGGCAGAGACGGTGCTGGTCAGCAATGAGGTCGGCCTCGGCATCGTGCCGGTTAATGCGCTGGCCCGCCGCTTCCGCGACGAGGCGGGCCGGGTCAACCAGAAACTTGCTAGGATTGCAGACCGCGTGGTCTTCATGGTCGCGGGCCTGCCAATGATCGTGAAGTGAGGCTGCCATGACCGACATCGATAACGACATCGACAGCAACAGCGAAGCTGGGCGTCACGCCGAGAAGATGAAGAAGCGCAAGGCGGTGCAGGACGCGGAAGTCGCGTCCAAGACCATCGACGCGAAGGGCTTGCTGATCGTCAACACGGGGCCCGGCAAGGGCAAGTCGACGGCAGCGTTCGGGCTGGTGCTGCGCGCGCTCGGCCACGGATGGAACGTCGGCATCGTGCAGTTCATCAAGGGCGCATGGGACACGGGCGAACGCCGCGCGCTGGAAAAGTTCGGTACCCAGGTGCAGTTTCACGCCCTTGGCGAAGGCTTCACCTGGGAGACGCAGGACAAGGCGCGCGATATCGCCGCCGCCCAGGCGGCATGGGCAAAGTCGCGCGAGTTGATGGCGGATGCGTCCCTCAAGCTGATCGTGCTCGACGAGCTCAACATTGCGCTGCGCTACGACTATCTGCCGCTCGATGAAGTGTTGGCCGCTTTGAGCGCGCGTCGCGAAGATCTCAACGTCATTGTCACGGGGCGCAACGCCAAGCCGGACCTGATTGCGGCGGCTGATCTCGTCACCGAGATGACGCTCGTGAAGCACCACTTCAAGGCCGGGGTGAAAGCTCAGGCAGGCATCGAATTCTGATGCAAGCCGATCTGGGGCCCGCCAAGGCGCTGATGTTTCAAGGCACGGGCTCGGATGTCGGCAAGTCGCTGATCGTCGCCGGGCTGGCGCGCGCCTTCACGCGGCGCGGGCTGCGCGTGCTGCCGTTCAAGCCGCAGAACATGTCGAACAACGCAGCCGTCACAGTTGATGGCGGAGAAATCGGCCGGGCGCAGGCTTTGCAGGCACGCGCGTGTGGCGTGAAGCCGAGCGTCGACATGAACCCGGTACTACTGAAACCGCAAAGCGAAGTGGGCGCCCAGGTCGTGGTTCACGGCCGCGCAATCGGCAATGCGCGGGCGCAGGACTACCAGACCTGGAAGCCGAAGCTGATGGAAGCGGTGCTTGAAAGCTTCGCCAGGCTAAAGGCAAACGCAGACCTCGTGCTCGTCGAAGGCGCGGGCTCGGCTTCGGAGATCAATCTGCGCCGCAACGATATTGCCAACATGGGGTTTGCGCGCGCGGCGAATGTGCCTGTTGTTCTGATCGGCGATATCGATCGCGGCGGCGTCATCGCGCAGATCGTGGGCACGACGGCGGTAATCGACGCGGACGACCGGGCGATGCTGCACGGCTTCCTGGTCAACAAGTTTCGCGGCGATCCGGCACTGTTCTGCGAAGGCATGCGCCAGATCGAACAGCTCAGCGGCTTGCCGGGGTTTGGCCTGATCCCCTACTTCAAGGACGCTCGGCTGCTGCCCGCCGAAGACGCCATGGCCCTGGCGGAGCGCGAACGCGAACCTCACCACAGACAGACCGGCGCCATCACGATTGCGGTACCGGTACTACCGCGCATTTCCAACTTCGATGATCTGGATCCGCTGAAGATGGAGCCTGGCGTGCGCCTCGTCATGGTGCGCTCTGGCGAACCGATCCCGCGCGATGCCGATGTCATCCTGCTGCCCGGCTCCAAGGCGACGCTGGCCGATCTGGCGGACTTGCGGCGCGAGGGCTGGGACGTCGACATCGCCGCCCATGCGCGTGCCGGCGGGCGCGTGTTGGGAATTTGCGGCGGCTATCAGATGCTCGGCCAAACGATCGCCGATCCGGACGGGGTCGAAGGATCGCCTGGCGAGATGCCCGGCCTAGGTCTGCTCAACGTGACGACCAGAATGACGGGCAGCAAGCAACTCGCCGAGGTCCGCGGGGCGAGCTCTGGCGATGAAGCTGCGGCATTTATCGGGTACGAGATGCACATTGGAGAGACGAAGGGCCCCGACCGCGCGCGACCCTATCTGCGCTTCTCCGACGGAAGACAGGACGGCGCCGCCTCAGCGGATGGCCGCGTGGCCGGCTGCTACGTGCATGGCCTATTCGGCGCCGACAGCTTCCGCGCGGCGTGGCTGCGGGCGATGGGGGCGCCAGCCTCGACCCTTGATTACGACGCTGCCGTCGATCGCACGCTCGATGCGCTGGCCGCGCATCTGTCAGAGCACGTCGACCTCGACGGGCTGCTGGCGCTGGCACGCTAAGCCGGTCACCCAATGCTGGCGATGAGGCCGAGAAGCGCCGCGACCGCCAGCCACTGGATAAGGCAGGCGCGCCGGTACAGTGCCAGGGCCGCGCCGATGTCGGCTGCGGTCGCGTCGACGCGGCCGTCGCCCATATAGGCGTCGTCGATGCGGGTCTCGCCATAGACACGCGGGCCGTTGAGCTTCAAGCCCAGCGCGCCAGCCGTCGCGGCTTCCGGCCACCCGGCATTCGGTGAGCGGTGCTTGCCTGCATCTCGCAAAACGCAGCGCATGGCTCCGCGCGCCGAGGCGGACGGCGTGATCGCCGCGGCCAGCACGATCCAAAGCGCCGCGAGGCGCGAGGCGGGCAAGTTGACGAGGTCATCGAGGCGCGCCGCAGCCCAGCCGAAGTGCAGGTAGCGATCGGTCTTGTGGCCGATCATGCTGTCGGCCGTGTTGATCGCCTTGTAGAGCACGCCGCCGGGCAGGCCGCCCGCGCCCAGCCAGAACGCCGGCGCGACGACGCCGTCGGCGAAATTCTCCGCCAAGCTTTCTATGGCCGCACGCGCCACGCCGGCCTCATCGAGCCACGCGGGATTCCGCCCAACGATGTGCGACACGGCTTCGCGGCCGGCGGCCAGACCGTCCTCCAAACCCGTAGCAACGCGGGCGACGTGATCGTGAAGGCTGCGTTGCGCAATAAGCGACGACGCCAGCACGGCGAGAAGGATGAAGCCGGCCCAGGAGGCTTGAAGCAACGCGACCTGGATCAACCAAGCGACGCCGCCGCAGATGGCGAGAAGGACGAGGAGCGCCAGAACGCCGTTGCGGCGGCGTGTCGCGTTGGGCAGCGATGGGACATTGCCGCGCGCCTCGAGCCAGCCGATTAACGCTCCGATCCACGTGACAGGATGTCCAAGGCGCTGGTAGATCGCCTGCGGGTAGCCCACCGATGCCTCGATGGCGAGAGCCAGACTGAGCAGCAGAAGGGAAATTTGCATGAGACTGCGGGTCCGCAGCGTAGAGTTGAGACAACGACCGGATTTGCCGGACGGCTCGCACCCGATTGCGGCAACGTCCCTGCGGAGCGCCTACCGATGCTGCATTTGACGCTCCGTTTCAACCACCAACCGCTACGGGCCGAAGCGCTATGATCGTCGCTGTTCGCCATCCCAGGCCGGCAATCCCTGCCGGCATTTGCTATGGCCAGCTCGACGTGGCTCTGGCAGACCCGCCGGCACCCGCAGCGAAAGCCCTGATCGATCGGCTGGCGCCGCAACGATTTGACCGGATCGTCGCCAGCCCAATGCGGCGGGCGTGGCAGCTGGCCGAAGCGGTGGCCGAGGGACTCGGGCTATCGCTGGACGCAGAGCCGCGGCTGCAGGAACTGAACTTTGGAGCGTGGGAAGGCATTGCCTGGGACGCGATCCCACGCGAGGAGATCGACGCGTGGGCTGCAGATCCGCTCGACTATCGCCCGCGCGGCGGAGAGACGGTAGCCGAGCTCGCGTCACGGGTCGAACAGGCTTGGCGCGAGGCCACCGCCAGAGCACGGCACGAGTTATGGATCACGCACGCAGGGCCAATGCGCTGTCTCTATGCGCTGACACAAGGGTTACCGCTGGCGCGATGCCTGGATCGGCGTTTTGCCTACGGGGAGGTGTTGGAACTGACCCCACCATCATAGGCAGAGCCGCCCGCACATCAGTGCGCGTTGCGGTAGGCCCGCGGCGAGAGAACCGTCAGCAGGATGATGTAGAAGTCCAGGCCGATCGACCAATTGTCGATGTAATGCAGATCATATTCGAGACGCTTGGCCATCACGCGATCTGTCTCGGTCTGCCCGCGCAACCCGTTCACTTGCGCCCAGCCGGTGATGCCAGGACGCATATTGAGGCGGCGGGGGTACTGCATGATGCTTGTTTCGTACATGCGGTCATGAGCGACAGCGTGCGGGCGCGGCCCCACCAGCGACATCTCTCCGCGCAGCACGTTCACCAGCTGGGGCAGCTCATCAATGTTATAGCGGCGCAGGATACGGCCGACGCGCGTGACACGGGCGTCATTGCGCTGCGCCTGGACGATGCTGTCGCCGTCATCCATGACGGTCATCGTCCGGAATTTCCAGATTTGAAACACCCGCTGGTTATAGCCCCGGCGGCGCTGCAGGAAGAGGGACGGACCATTGCTATCGAGGCGAATGGCAATCATGACGGCGGCGAACAGCGGCGCGAGGAGAACCAGCGCCAGCGCGGCCGCGACGACATCGAAGGCACGCTTGACAATAGCCTGGCCCGGCTCGAGCGGCCGGCCCTTGAGCGACAGGACGCACGTCTGGCCGAGGTGACTGATGCGCGGGCGCGAAAACTTGCCGACAACACTGGCTGCCCCAACATGGATCGCGGCCGGCAGAACGGTGAACGCGCTGACGATCTGATCGATGTTGCTCGAGCGCGACCAGTCCGCGAGGATGACGACATCGTCGATATTAAGAGAGCGCGCCCACGAAACCGCGTTGTCGAGGTCAGACGGCTTGAAATCGTCGCGGCCGGCGCGAGCATCAAACTTCACCACAGCTGTGACTTCCGCGCAGGAATTCTTGCCCATCAGATCCCGCGCGGTCATACGCACATCTTGATCGACGCTGATAATCATGAGTTTGCGGCGTGCGATCAGGCCGATATCAATCGATGCGAGCAGAGCCTGCCGCACAAGAAAGTTGACGCCCAAAACAGCTGCAAAGCCCGCCAGGTAGAACGTCACCATCCAGCCGCGCGAGAACAGCGCCGAACTTTTGGTGAGAAAGCCGATGGCGGCAAGGACCAGGAACGCGCACGTCCACATGATGAACAGTCGCGATAAGTTGCGCCGGCCTTCTAGGATTGCTTCGGTGCGGTAATCCTCGCGGAAGACAAACGGGAGGGCGAAAAGCCACGCCGTAAGACAACCGACCATGAGGAAATTGGCGAGTTCGCCGTGCGTCCCGTACTTCAAACTCGTATAGGTGGCGCCCGCTAAGACGGCCATTATTACGATAGTCGCACCCTCGACCAGGACGGCGACGAACGAAACCGCCATGGGACTCAGCGTCAAGCGCGGACGTGGGAGAATTTCAACAGCACTCATCTTCGAACTCATACTCACACTACACGAGATGTCGATGCATCCCCGGCCCGCGCCCTCTTCAGAGTGCGTCAGTTTCAAACAGCTTTAAGCATTGCATAACCCTTGCCAAATTCAGCGTCTTACTTTGGAACAACTATTTGTTGCCATCCGTAAATTTATACCACTTTTTCACCATGCTGCCTACCGTGCTGCAGTGCAGCAGAGGCACTCATTGACGCACCGGCTGGGCCAAGGAGGCCAGCATGAACGTTCGATGCGACATTGAGGCGGGGGCGCGTCGGAACGCGCTGTTGATGTGGAACCGCGTCGCACCCGCGTCGCAAACATCAGGAAGGACGATCACTCTTCCCGTTTAGAGCGTATCCACGGCACGCGTTTGCCGATCATGACGCGTGCGTACAATGCGAGTTTGGCGAGAACATAACCGGGAGCCATCAGAAGCTGCTGCAGGCTGAGGACGTCGCGGCCGACCATCATCCAGGCCAACAGCGCGGAGCCGGTAAAAACCAGGGCGGCGGCGAGACTGATGATTAAAGCGGCTGGCGGGCCGCCCAGAAGCGCCAAGCCGAGAGCCACGGCGCCGATCCCCGCGATGAGGATTGCCAGCAAGGCCAGCGGTGGCACAGCCGTGTCCAGGATCAGGGCGATCGCGGGTAGGTTGCCTTGGCGCAAGGCCTGCCAGAACATCGCCGGCAACCGGTCTACGATTGTCCGCAAATGACCCGTCTCCCAGCGCGCCCGCTGGGACGATTGCCCCTCCACGCTTGCCGGAAAGTAGCTGCGGACCAGGGCCTGCGGACAGTAGATCGCTGGCGTTCCATTGCGCGCCAGCTCCAAACCCAGAACCATATCTTCAACGATTTCGCCAGATGCTAGATTGGCGTGAGCGATCACGCGCCAGGGGAAAGCCATCCCGGTGCCGAGCAATGCACACGGAAAGCCGAGCTGCTTCAGGCCTAGCGGACGCAGGTAGTTTTTAAGACGGGCGGCGAATGTGGCGAACGCCATGCCAGTCATTCTCGGTGGGCGTTCAAAATCGTAGCGCGCCTGCACCGGTCGTCCGGTCTGGGCAGACAAAGAGACGATGGTAGCGAGAGAGCCCGGCTCCAGGGCGCAATCGGCGTCGACGATCACAACGACCTCGGGAGGATCGGCCGCCAGATAGCGGACGCCGAAGTCGAGAGCATAACCCTTCCCGCGCCGCGTCGCATCGGTCCTGACGACGACCTCGGCGCCAGCCTGGCTGGCAATTCGCGCCGTTTCATCGCTGCAGTTATCCGCAACGACGACGATGCGGCCTTCGGCTCCAGCCTGCGGCCGCAAATTGTTCAGTGTTGCGGCGATGCCCAGCGCCTCGTCGTGAGCTGGGATCAACACGGCAAATCGGGGAAGCGGCTCCTGCACCGTCACCTGATTGTCATCGGTCTTAGCCATCGCGCGGCGCGACGCGACTACTTCTACAAGTATGATCATCGTTGCTGCAAAGACGACGAGAGCTGCGGCGAGCACGACGTAGGATAAGACTACGACCAGCGTCATTTTTTTAATCTCGCTCTCGTCGACAGCGGGCCAATAGCACCGCGGCTGCAGCACATGCACTTTAATGGGAGGCCGTTGTCACCAGTGGACCGGTTCTATGCGTACATGGCCAGCAACCGGCGAAGCACCTGAATCGGATCGGAATGCTAAAGACATTTCAGATCTTGTCTGCCATTTTAGAATTTAAGTATTAGCAACATTGCGAAGAAGCAATCGCATGGCCGTGCTCGTTACCGGTTCCGGGGGATTCCTCGGCCAGGCGATCGTACAAGAACTCCTCCAGAGCGGACATAAGGTGGCAGCCCTCGTTCGGGCCAGCACCAGAATTGGCCAGTTGCCCTGGGCATCGCACCCAGCCGTACGGCTCATCCACAGCGACCTGCTTGAGTTGGATCTACGCTCCGATCCAGTTGGCGACATCAACGCAGTGGTCCATGCCGCGGCCGCAAAATCGGGATCGTTCGCAGAGCAGCACCGCAACACGGTCGAGACGACCCGGCATTTGCTGCAGACCATGTCCGCAGCCGGAGTTTACCGGCTCGTCGCAATCAGTTCGATGTCGGTTTATGACACAACGGCGCTGGCCCCTTACGCCGTTCTAGACGAAGCAACGCCGCTGGAGGCCAATCCGGCCGCCCGTGACGCCTATGGGCAGACCAAGCTCTTGCAGGAGAGTTTGATCCGGGAGTTCGGCCGTCACCCGCGGTCGCAGGTCACGATCCTGCGGCCGGGAATTGTCTATGGCCGCGACAACCTTTGGAACGCGCACTTGGGCGTCAACTTGCCAGCTCGGTTCTATCTCAGGATTGGCCGTGACGCGCCGCTTCCTTTGATCTACGTCGCAAATTGCGCCGAGGCCGTGCGCCGCGCTCTGGAGCAAGAGGAAGCGATCGGCGCAACGATCAACCTTGTCGACGACGCGCAGCCGACCCGGGGCGAATTCATTGCCAGGATTAGTGCGCTGCAGGATCCCGCGCCGGTCATTCTCCCGTTCAGCTGGTCGGCACTGCTCCAGGCAGCGCGCATTGCCACGTTTGCAAACAACGTCCTTGCGGGCGGCCGGCTGCGCCTTCCTGGCGTACTGGTGCCGGAACGGGTCTGCGCGCGCTACAAGCCGCTGCGATATTCAAATGCGCGCGCCAAGCAGGTTCTGAACTGGTCACCGCGCTTTACCCTCGACGCGGCACTGAAAGACTGCCGATAGGGTTGCCGGCAACGCCAAGACAGTATGCCACCCCGTGCAGGCTTACCCCGTCGCGTCGCGCGCGTGGGGCCGGTCAAGCCCGGCGGCGAACGTTCGCTTTGCCGTTCAGAAAATCCGCCAGCCTTAGTGCCAAAGCCACGATGGTCAGGGTGGGATTGGCGTGGCCGTTGGTCGGGAACACTGACGAGCTGGCAACGAACAGGTTGGACACGCCGTGCACCTGGCAGTTCCCGTCGACAACTCCGGTCTTCTCGGACGCGCTCATGCGGGTGGTGCCCATATGGTGGCCGCCAATCGGAGGGGCTTCAGCGACGCACTCTTCGAGAGCCGTCTCGTCGAAGCTCAGCCGGCAGAAGCGCGTAGTCGACATCTGCTTTTGCAAACGCTTGAATGCCGCGACGCCAGACCTGATGTCGAGGTCGTTAAGCTTCCAATGGATGGCGACGCGGCGCAAGCCATTGCTGTCGCGGTCATGCGTCAACTCGATCCGGTTTTCCGCATCGGGTACCTGCTCGCTGTTGAACTCGATCGGGTAACTTCCGTTGCGGTTATTGACGAGCGTATACGGCAATTTCCGCTTCGCGAGCTTGAGCTTGAAAATGTAGTCCCATCCGAATCCGGCGACGGCGGGAAGATCGCCGATCACGTTACGCAAGTGCGCGAGCCGGTTGGGCGCGGCCACCTTACTGCCGCCGTGGTTTAGGATCGACTGGTGCTCGCTGGGTAGGATCGACTTCGCTAGGAATATGGTGGAAAGGATGCCGCTGCCGTGGCTTGGGTCGGCGTAGGGCGGGAAATGCAGTCTGAAGGCCGAGTTCAGCAACCCGTCTTCTTGCTGCACCTGCGGCGAGAACTGCAACTTGCGGCGCGCATAGACACCGTCTCGCGTCTTCTGAAAGCCAAAGAAGGGCTTCTTGCCGTTTATTCTCAACTCGCCGAATATCACGTCGTAATGGCAGCCGTAATAGCGGCCGAGACTTGACGACATGCGCTTCCAGGGGGGGATGTCCTCCATCGCGTTCAGCAGCAGGCGCGTGGTCTCTATGCCACCGCTGCAGAGAACGTACTGGCCGGCCGTCACTTTCACCTTGCGTTTGTCATGTGAGAGCTCGACGGCCGTGATCCGTGTTCCGTCGGCCGTCGCGATCAGCCGCGTACATCTGGCGCGCAACAGCACCTGCACATCAGGCGACTGCGCGAGGTGTAGTTTGTACTTTTTGGCGAAGTCCGTCGGCAGGCTGTAACGTTCGATCTGCTCAACGAGGTCCGGCGCCAGCAGTGGCAGTTCTTCGAACATCGGCGCCTCGGAACCAGCCAATGCAGCAACAGCGAAGTCAGCCTGCCCAGCGTCGCAGTACGACATCGCCTCGGGATAAAATGCCGCGATATCCTCATAGCCGATGGGCCAGCCATGCGGCGAAATGAGCGGCCTGTCAGCAAAGTCGATAGGCTCGAGCGGCACGCAACGCCCACCCCACAGATGCGTCGTACCGCCGAAACGCTGGCGCCGGTATTCCGTCGTTGCGGAATGGGGATGCGCTGCCTGCCCGGCGTAGAAAGCGTTCAGCGCCGGCGTCTCGGACCAGTCGCCTGTTTCGACCAGCAAGACGCGCCGCCCGGCAAGCGACAGCTTCACTGCGAGGCTGATGCCAGCCGCGCCACTGCCCACGATGCAGACCTGATAGGATTGCAGAGAGGCTTCCTCGCAATCCGAAAGATAGCTGATCATTACAGGCGTTCACCCTCGCCATCCGGCCAGCGTTGCGCAACAGCCTGATCACCGCGGACGGGTTTTGCGCGTGCTGCGTCCTTCAACAAGCCTTCCAACAGATTCATTTGTTCGGTGAAGTCATGCATGCGTCGCAGGTCGGCTGCCGCGGTGCGGCCCATCTGCGCAATCTCAGCGGCCGGCATGCGCGCTGCTTCAGCGAGCGCCCCGGCCAAAGCCTCTGCGGAGCCTGGCGCTACGAGCCACCCGTTCTGCCCATGCTGCACGAGTTCCGGGATGCCCGCCACCTGCGTCGACACGACGGGCCGCCCCATCGCAAATGCCTCCATGACGACGATCGGCAAGCCTTCGGCGAAGCTTGGAACGACCAGCGCGCGACTCTTCTCGATCTCGGCTCGCACACGTTCGCTGCTCTGCCAGCCGAGGATCTTGACGTTGGCCTGCAACTTGCGGCCGGTGATCATCTGCTCGATCTCGCCGCGCAGCGGGCCGTCGCCGACGAGCACCACTTCACAAGGCTGGCCCCCAGCCGCTAGCGTCGAAACGGCTTCCAGCAGAATGGGAACGCCTTTCTCGGCGCAAAGGCGCCCGACAAAGACCAAACGCGGCGCATCCGGAATCGGCACCTCCGCCTGTCCTTCGAACCGTCTGCCCGCCGAGCACCGCACGACGTGAAGCTTCGCCCAGGCGGCCTGATCGGAAAACAACATGCATTGGCTTTTGCAGAAGTTGGTGATCGTGGCGGTAAAAGCCGAGCGAGCAATCTTTTCGCCGAGAGCCCACTTGCGCGGGTGATAAAAAATGCCGGGCCCGTGCACGGTCATACTGAAGGGCACGCCGGAGATTTCCGAAGCCAGCATCGCAACGGTCGCAGTGTTTTCTGCAATATGATTGTGAAGGATGTCGATCTTCAGCTGCTGTAGGCAATGGGCAAGGTACGCGGCCTCGATGAGGTAGGCGAACTGCAGCACATGCCCCTTCAATCCGGGAGCCGAAGTTCGCCATGCCAAAAGAACTGCTTTGGCAAACGCTGGAGCGTTGCCAAACATACCGCGGAGAACGCCAGCGATGATTTCCGACTTCGGGTTTTCGAGAATATAATTTGTGCTGGCCTGCTCTGACAGCACATCTGCACCCACTTGGCCCACGTTCGCATCGCGGCGGATCGAGAACGTAAAAACGTCATGGCCGCGCGCGCGCAGCTCAACGACTTCATTGCGAATGAAGGTGTCGCTCGCACGCGCATAAGCACCTGCGATGTAAGCTATCCTCATTCAATCGTCTCCAAGCTCCGCGTGACCGCCCGATCTGGCCAAGGCCGGGGCCATGCGCCGTCAATACGGCACTCTGACTGAAATTGGCTTAAAATTTTGCCCATTTGCTCGCCAGAGTTACGGCGGCGCCTAATACCGGGCAAAAGCGTTAAAGACATTGTTTCGCATTACACAGTAGTTATTTCTCAAAGTTGCTGTAAGTTATCCAGCATTATAGCTCTATGCAACCAAAGCCGGACTCGTATTTCAATGTTACATTTAAGCGAACCCGCACGACGCCCTTTGGACTCGTCTATTAAAAGTCTCAGCTCTGTCTCGGTGGGCGGTTGGCGCGACATCGTGCGGCTTCTGGGTCAAAATGGTCCCAGCATTCTGTGGGTCGCGGTCGCTTCAGTCATAATGATGACTGTATACATTTTGCAGGCCGCCACCGTTTATACGGCCCAAAGCAGTCTTTTAATTTTCAATACGAAGTTGGCCTTCACGCGCGACCATGCCGTGTACGCCGACCTTCAACATGATCCGCTGTTCTTGGACACTCAGATTGAGATCCTTCGCTCGGATAAAATCGCGCTGACGGTCATTGACCGCCAAGGTTTGGTCGAGCTGCCGACACCGAATTTCATCCAGCGCTACTGGTCCTCCATAAAGCCACCCTCGAGCCCCGCAGACGAGGGCTTAGCGGCCGAAGTTGAGAGCAGACGCCAAGCCGTGCTGAAGGCATTCAGAGAAAATTTCCAAGCAGAGCGCAACGGCCTTAGCAACGTGGTGACCCTGAGTTACACGGGCTCAGATCCCGAGTTGGTCGCCAAGATCACGAATGACGTGGCGCGTGCCTACATCGAAGATCAAGATCTCGCGCGGACACAGGGCGCGAAGGCCGCAAGCCCATGGATACGCGACCGCATACAGGGACTCGGACCCAATACCCGCATCATAGCCGTGGCCGCTGCGCCGACAGAGCGCAGCAATACTCCGAGCTTAGTTTTGATAGGCACAGCAGCATTGGCCGGCGCGCTGCTGGGCGCAATCGGTGTGTTAGCGCGGGAACTGGTTCGCAACAATATCAGCACACTGGACCAAGCAGCGGCTGCGGCCTCCAGCGAATGCTTCGGCATCGTGCCGCAGATGTCGATGTTGACCTCGATGCGGCCGCTTCTGGCGTGGCGCCGCAGCAAGGGAGATAAGCACGCGATACCAGATATTCCCCTGCTCAGTCATGCAGTCGATCATCCACGATCGGTGTTTTGGCAGACCCTGCGCCGGGCCATTGTCGCAATTGATCTGAGCCGCCGCGCAAAGGACGGCGTGGCACGGCGCATAGGCGTGACATCGACGGTGGCCGGCGAAGGCAAAACGGTGGTGGCCGTCAATCTCGCACGTCTGATGGCGGTGTCTGGGAAGCGCGTTCTTTTGATCGATAGCAACTACTACAGCCCACTGTCCACGCGGGCATCCAACACACCTGGGTTTGGCCTCTATGATTTGATTAGCGGTAACGACCTAGCCTTCACGCCCCGCATCGATTCCAAGACAGGCCTGCACTTTCTGCCGATGGGCGGCAACGATCATTCGGCTCGCTCAAATCTAGCCGTCTGGTCGGGTCAGCTAGAGCGTTTCCTCAGCGCCCATATCGGCGAGTATGACTACATCGTTTTTGATTTGCCGCCGCTGCTCCCGTATTACGACGTTCGGGCAGCCGCGGAGATCCTGGATCACGTCCTGTTGGTGATCAACTGGCAAAAAACGAGGGTCGATGACGTCGGTCTCGGCCTCGATTCCGCGGGATCGCTACGCTACAAGCTCGTCGGCTCTGTCCTAAATCGCGCAAGGATGCCCCATGGCACGCGGAGCGGCGCCACGCCCTCAGGTAGTTTTTGGACCCGTTTCTGGACGTAACTGGGGGCCGGGGCGGCCCAGGTTATCTTGGCCTAGTTCGTAGAAATTCGGACGATCGCGCCGTCTACCCAAAACCCATTCGTAGACTTCGATCGTTTTCCTGGCTTTTCGGTCCCAGGTATAGAGTTCCGTTGCAACTGCGTGTGCGCGCGCGCCCAGCGCAGCACACCGCTCTGGTGCGTCTACCAGGGCCTCTAGCTCCTTTACATACCGCTCAACCAGGTCATCCTTGCTGCCGAGCGGGACCTTGATACCCGTATCTTCGGTGATGAGCCCTTTAGGGCCACCGTAGTCGACGACGACGCTGGGGAGACCACACGCCATCGCTTCGACGACGACACCTGCGCCGAGTTCCCGAATTGACGGAAAAGCGAAGACATCCGCCGATCGCATGAGTTCGCCGACTTCTGTCTGCTTGCGGGCGCCGAGGAGTTCGACGCAGTCATGGAGACCATGCTGGTCTATCAGCGATTGCAGCAACTCGCGGTCAGGACCGTCACCCACGATTTTCAGAATGTGTCCGCGCAGCTTCTGGCTGTTGGCGAATGCGCGCACGACGACATCCGCGCATTTGTACGGTACGAGCCGTCCGACGAAGAGGAACACGATCTTTTCGTCCGGCCTTCGCACCGCTTTCGCGCCGTGATCGCCAAATACGTCCGGATCGATCCCCACTTCGGGAAAATCGATTGCGCGGTCTCGGCAATAATCTGGCAGATCGTCAATCGTATGCGGGAACGCTGCGAGAATGGCCGCTGACTTGCGGAATGTCGCCGCGTGGTAGGGCATATGCCTGTGCACATCGCGGAGGTAGCTCAGCCATTCACGCTCGCGCTTCAATTCATTTGTAAAAGCCGCAGGCCATTTCAAGCCGCCGTTGAGAGGCCCGATCACGAACGGGACTTTGCTTCGCGCAGCCATGAGGCTCGGCAAAGTTGGCGACATCGGTGTGACGCGGTGTACGATATCGAAGCCGTTTCCGGGCTGCTTCAGTTCGGTTCTGAAACGCCGATATGCCTCCCATTCGAATGCCAGATAGGAGGGATAACCCATCGCGATGTGGGTCGTCCAAGCGACTTTGTCTCCGCCGCGCAAAACCTGGGACAACTTGAACATCGGCTTGGCGATGTACTCGGTGTCCAAGTACACGACCTCCGCCCGGCCCAACCCATCACGGCTGATCTGAGGCTTGTTGCGAATGTGCGTTGCGACGGTGACTTCGGCATGATCGGCTAGCGCCCGGCAAGCCTTGTACCCGACCACGGGCAGACTAGGCCAATCGGGGTTGCAGTCATCCGCGAGAAGAAGAACACGCAATGGTTTGGTCATGCGACGTAGTCAATCCGTTAGATAAAGGTCGCTCGCAGTCGTTAATGACCACGCGCTCAGGACGTCACATAGGCAAAGCCGGATCCGGCGAAGCCCAAATAGACCTTACCGAATTCGTTCTTGTCACCTTCCAGGCAGGAAATCAGATCTAGCGAATCCGCAGGCCACGTCAGAAGATATGTCCAGGACACGCCCTCATCGTCGGAGCGGTACAGGCCCAGCCTTCGATTGACCCATCCATAGATGAAGATCGTCGGATAGTTGCGACCTGGAGCCGATTTACCAAAGCCGAAGTCATATACCTCAATGACGTCTGGTGTCGCGTCCCAACTTTCCCCGCCATCGCGTGACCTGTAGAACCCACCCGCTGGGGTGGCGGCGTCGCTACGGTCACCCTGATGACCTCCGGTCAGCCAAAGGTGTCCCGCGTGGCCCGGGGTCGCCCGGAGTTTCATGTTGTAGTTGAGCGTGTTCGCCACCATGCGCTTGTACACATGTGTCCACGTGACGCCACCGTCCGGTGATCTGAACAGTCCCAAATTTGTATGACAGAGGTAGAAAACGTTAGGGGTTACCCGATCCGCGGACACGACGTGGCGACGGAGGTAGAAGGCCCAATGAAGTCCCGCGAAGAGCTTCTTGTCCACGCCCGGCAGCTCAACAGGCAACCAACTCGCCCCTCCATCCGTCGTATAGTAAGGCTGGCGCGAATGCGTGGGCACCCAGACAAAATTTGTTGGTGTCGATGCAGCAATCGTACCCATCCCGTTGCCTTCCTCCCACGGCGGCAGGGCGTCAAACGGTTTCCAGGTGCGTCCGCCATCCAGGGACAGCCCCGACATGACGTCCGGTTCACCTCCCGCCCACCACTGCTGCCGTCCGATCACGGAGACGATGCATTTTGGATCAGACGAGGCATAGTCCAGGGCCCAGCAATGCAAAATCGCAGTGCGATTGTCTGGCTGGTGCGTTGAAGGGTATTTGTCTGGATCGGTCACATACCAGATCGGCCGATCCCATGCTGCCAGAACTGGATTGCCGCCAGGCGGGCTCACCACCTGGTTCGCAACCAACTGTTCGATCCCGTTGCTCTGCGAGAGCCATGAGACGGTATGGGAAGAAGGTTTTGCGTCCGGCGGCAGGTCGGTCGTCCACACGCCGATCCCCTCGGCGAAATACAGTTTGTTGGCGATCGTCGGATGAAAACGGACGTCACCATTGCTCATCCAGTCTTCTTTGCTCCAAGCGAGCCACGGGATGTCGGCTGCCGTTCGGCTCACCGATGAGTAGAGGCCGCTCCACGTCGCACCACGATCCAGGCTCTGCATCAATTGGCCGTCTGTAGCGCCCACGACGATCCGATTGGCGTTTTTTGGATCACAACACACCGAGTGCAAGCTGGTGCCGTTAGAAGCCTTTGCGAAATTCGTCCACGCTCCGCCCGCAAACCGCCAGATACCTGCATCACCGGCCGTGCAGTAAACGGCCCCATCCGTCGCGACAGCAATGCGGCTCACATGGCTCGGGGGGCCACCAGACGTTCGCGACCAAGTCAACCCGGCGTCACTCGACTGGAACACGCCCGCTCCGTTGACTGCGCAGTAAACCACAGACGTGAGCTTCCCCAGCGGCACCGAAGACGGATCGAAGATAATGTTCGGAATGCCTGGGGCCACCGTACTGGCGGGCAAACCCTGGGCTTGAGAGAAAGTGTTTCCTCCATCAGTCGTGCGAAATAGTCCGTTCTGCGGCGTTCCCACGATCAGATGTTGTGGGTCGCGCGGGTCGACTGCCATCGATGGACCCAGCGCCCTGAAGTCGTCGCCGCCATTGGCTCCTTGGACTTCGGCAAACGCCGTCTTCTTCCAGGTCTTCCCGCGATTGTCGGAGCGCATCACGCTGCCAAGATAAAACATCCAGAAGATGTTGCTATCGTTCGGCGCAACGACCAACTCATAAGGCGGCGCGCCGTGGTCGACATTGACAAATTCGGCTGGCATCGTGCGCGCCGTGACGAGCGGATGCCATTCTGCACTGCTCTCATCCCAGAGATATGCGCCAAAGGTGTCGGTTCGCGCCAAGAGCGTGCCGTCGTGCGCGAAATCGATTCCGGCGAGCCACCCGCCCGCGCCAATTCGCAGTGGCCGGCAAACGGCGCCGCCCGTTTCAGGGTCGCTTGAAGCACCTTGTCCGAGTGCCGAGGCGCACCAGCTGAAATTGATGACGACGCCAGTGGCGGCCTTGATAAAATCGCGACGCTTCATTTTCAACCCGATTGCATCCTTCTAGGCGAACGGCAATGCGCGGTATCGGCCTCTGCTCGCTGACGAGCTGGCGCCACGGGCAAGCGCGTCTTGTGTCGTGGCCAGTCTCTTACCACCGACCGATCCCTCGCTCCAAGATCAACTGCTCAACGGCGACCAGGGTGTAATGTCCTCTGCAGGCGTGGCACTGACGCCGCGCGCACCACAAGGGATCGTTTAACAAACAAAATTTTGCATAACACGAAAAGTCAGCGTGCCGCGCTGAGGCCAATAGCAACGCGCTGTTCAAATCGACGACAAACGCCGTGGAAACAGAATTCGAATTGAGCCTACACGACCGAACGATACTAGCACGTAAAGTCGCGATGACACTTCGAATGAAAGATGACGCTTCAAATGTAAGCAGAGAGATCGATAATCCTCCGTGCCGATTTTCTGTCGGCGAGGATGACGGCAATTGAAGTTAATTAGTTAATTCCTAGCAACGACCTTACCCTGAATAACCATCGCCACGACGAAGCCTGGGATACGAGAGCGATTCAGCCGGGCGGATGTTGACAGACACTTGTGGAATGCTGTGTTTGCGCAGCGCGAGAGCGAAATCACCAAGGTCTCGCCGACGCGGGTGGGCATCCGGCCCGCATCCCAATCGACCGCAAGCCGCGGGTTTATGCATGCATTGTCATCTTGCTAACGTGTCTATCGTAAAAAATAGCAGCGACGCTCTGGCCTTCCTCCCTCCTAAACTGCCGTCTTGCGGCTGCAGCACATCGCAAAATCGTATGCCGCAATTTTATGAGCGTTGATGAGTATCTCACAGGGTGAACTTTCGCGTGGCGCCATCTGGTCCATTGGCTGCTATGCGATCCTCGTAATCGTCCGTTTCGGAACGAACGTTATTCTGGCACGCCTACTGGCGCCGGAACTCTTCGGCATAATGGTGATCATCACCAGCGTGCGGATAGGCATTGAGCTCATCTCCGACGTCGGCATTGGGCAGAATATTGTCTACAGCAAAAATGGCGACCTGCCCGAGTTCTATAACACGGCTTGGACCATCCAGCTGCTTCGCGGCGCCCTCCTAGCGCTCGTTTTCTACCTGGCAGCAAGTCCGCTCGCCGCCGTGTACAACATCCCGCAGCAGACGATGGAAGTCGCTGCGTTGATTCTCCTGTTCACTGGCGCGACGTCGACCTCCCTCTTCCTGGCAGAGCGGAAGATGAACTTCGCCACCCGGAACCTATTCGACACCATCGTCGATTGTATCGGCTCCTGCATCCTGATTGCATTTGCGTACTTCAGCCCGACCATTTGGGCCCTGGTCATCGGCGGCGTGATGGCGACGATGGTGAGAGCGGGGGCGAGCTATCTGCTGCCGAACTCGAAGCAGAAACTCACTTGGTCCAAACCTTTCGCAGCGGAAATTTTCAGCTTCGGAAAATGGATCTTCGCCGCTTCTATCGTTTACTTTGCGGCAAGCAACTTCGACCGCCTGTATCTAGGTACTGCGGTTCCGCTGGCCCTGCTCGGGGTGTTTGGAATGGCACGGGCCATCGCAGACTTGCCAGTCACGCTGGCACAACGCTTGAACACTTTCCTG
The DNA here is from genome assembly GCA_030655135.1 of Hyphomicrobiaceae bacterium. GTDB lineage: Bacteria > Pseudomonadota > Alphaproteobacteria > Rhizobiales > Hyphomicrobiaceae > JAKAXS01. The sequence continues at coordinate 164,249 of JAURWC010000074.1, forward strand.
ACCTTTCCCGTCATTTCCAAGTCGAGTCACATGCCGCGCGCAGCGTTGCGTCAGGAACTGACACCCCTTCGCCTGAAATTTCTCTTGGCCACGGCAATCTGCCTATCGGGGGGGATCGCAGTCGCTGACCTGTTCGTCGATCTTCTCTACGATGAGCGTTATCATCAGGCGAGCTGGATGCTTCCCGTGCTCCTCCTTGGGGTCTGGGGGACAGTCCTGTGCATCACCAACGACTCCACGCTCATTGGCCTGGGAAAGCCCATATATGGCGCCATAGCCAATGTTGTGAAGCTGACGTATCTCGTAGTCGGGTTGCCGCTGGCGGTGAAATGGCTAGGAATCTTTGGCGCAGTTGTAGTAGTCGCAACCAGCGACATCCTGAGGTATCTGCCGCTGGTGATTGGTCAGATGCGCGAGAGGTTTGCGTTTCGAACCCAAGACCTTCTCCTCAGCGCCTTCATGCTGGCTCTCCTTTGTCTTTGGACAGCCGTGCGATGGGCGATGGGTTTTGGCACGGCGTTCGACGGCCTTCCCAAGTTCTAAGACAACAAGAAGTTGCTAGTCCGTGACCCTGGAACTCACCGATCGACTTGGCTTTGTTGTGATTGGGCGCAATGAAAGCGCACGCCTTTCCGATTGCCTGCAATCCATCGTCAACGAGATGGGTCCTGGAGTAACCGGCCGCGCCATCTATGCCGACTCGGCCTCCTCAGACGACAGCTGCGAAGTGGCCAGACGGCTCGGCTTCCAGGTTCTTGAACTTGATCCGACGCGGCCATTGACCGCGGCGCGGGGAAGAAATGAAGGCTTTCTGGCGCTTCGAGGGATGGCCCCGGCTTTGGAATACGTTCAGTTCGTTGATGGTGACAGCGAGCTCGCGCCGGGCTGGTGCAAAGCGGCGCTATCATTTTTGTCAGCCCACGCCCAGGTGGCGGTCGTCAGCGGTCGGTTGCGGGAGAGATATCCAGAGCGATCCGTCTACAACCAGCTGTGCGACATCGAGTGGAATGCACCGTCAGGTGAATCGACAGCGTGTGGCGGGCTCGCCGTGATCCGTGCCGACGCACTTAAAGCGGTTGACGGTTATCGGTCTGATCTGGCCGGCGGCGAAGAACCTGAGTTGTGCGTGCGCCTCCGTGAGGCCGGGTGGAAGATTTGGCGCATCGATCACGAGATGGCGCTGCACGACGCCGCCATGACGACATTCGGTCAATGGTGGCGACGAATGGTTCGCAACGGAGCGGGGTTCGCCCAGGTCTACCTGCTTCACAGACACTCTGCGTGGGGCATCTGGAAAGCCGAAACCAGACGCGCGATCATTTGGGGCGGACTTCTGCCGTTGCTCATCGTCACCGGCGCCGCGATCCAGCCTGCCGCAGCTTGGGCAACGCTGATATACCCACTGCAAATTGTGCGCATTGCAGCACGGCAGCGCAACAGCACCCCTCATCCATGGCGTTATGCCGCATTCATGACGATCGGCAAGTTTGCGGAGATGCAAGGTATTGCCTCGTTTATCCTCAGGACACTGGCAAACCCGCTGCGCGGCCCGTAGCGCACAGCGCGCAGATGTCATCTAAGTGTTTTATGATCGATCCTTGGTGTTCACGCATGCTCTCATCGCCGATCAAAATTGCCGAGACCTCAAGAAGCGTCGCACTGTTAGCCGCGTCCATTGCGCTCTTGGCGCTAGCCGTGAGGGTCTGGAACCTGCACGGCCAAAGCATAACCATTGACGAGCTTTTTGAGCTCGATCTCGCGACAAAAAGCCTGCCTGACATCATTCAGGCCAAAGACGGATTTCCCCCTCTCTATCAGTTGCTGTTGAAAGGCTGGATCGCTGTCTTCGGGCCGGCGACGGCGCGCGAGTTGTCCATCGTTTTTGGTCTGATGATCCTGCCGCCGATCTGGTGGATAGGAAAAATGATCGCGGGGCACTCCGTCGCTTGGACCGCAGTTGCGCTTACGGCAATATCACCACTGAATGTTTGGTATGCGCAGGACGGGCGAGCGAACGCACTGTTCTACCTGTTGGCGATAACGAGCGTTGCTTTCTTCATTAAGGCCATGACGACGACGCCGACGGCCTCAAGGCATTGGCTAGGTTACGTAGCGATCTCCGCATTGGGCCTTTATACCCACTACTATTTCGCGCTCGTCGTTGCCGGCTTGTTTGCGACCGCGCCGCTCTACGCCGACTTTCGCAGCAAGCTGCCATCGCTGCTGCTTGTGGGCATTGCGCTTCTCTTCGCCATCGCGCCCTGGATCTGGCTTCTGCCACCGGACCTCAACCTACAAACCGGTTACTTGGCGGAAGCTCCCGTCCTGGATTTGAAGAGCCTGGCCTACACGCTGGTGACATTTATTTTCGGTTTCAGCGTTGGGCCGTCTCTAGCGGACCTTCACGTTCTACGCAGCGGCCGGGTGCTCCTGGAAGGATTGCCCTGGGGTATTGCGGCAGTATCGGCGTGCATCCTTGCGCTTTGGCCTTTGCGTCGTGACGCAGCGTCAATCCGCTGGGTTATGCGATTGGCAATCACGGTCGTTGTCCCAATCGCTCTATGCGGCATTGCCGCTTCGAGTTTGGATCTCGGATATCGCGTGCGTTACCTTGGCTGGGGCGCGAGCTTGCTGATCATCGCCTTGTCGCTCGGTATCGTGCGTGGCCAATCATCCCTCGCTAGCGCGGCAGCGGTAGGCATCATCGTTTGCGGCAGCCTGATCTCCCTCGCCAACCGCAATTTCAACGACCGGTATGCCAACGAGGATTCTCGTTCGGCGGCCGCCTACCTTGCTGCCAATCACACAGCGTCGCGACCCGTTTTCGTGATGTCCGACTACATGGCCCCCACGATCAGCTATTACCTGAAAGGCGAACCGCAGTTGCTGCGCGTTCCCGGCATGGCCCCGACGGACACGCCGGCTGCCGCACTGAACGTCATCCGCGGCCAGATCGCGGCCGGCCAGCCGTTCCTGCTTGTTTATAGCCGTCCGTGGGATGGCGATCCCGGCGGTCAAGTCAAACAGGGGTTGGAGACGGCTGCAGGTTTGAAACTTGAGGCCGAATGGTCGGGGATCCAGCTGTACGCCGGGAGAGGCTGGTAGCCTTCGGAGCCGGCAAATGGATCGTGACGCCCGCATCGTCAATCTTCATTTGCGTTTCAGATCGAGCCGAATGGCGTCGAGCAGAAGCCATGAATTGACGAAGTATCGTGGGAAAAGCCGGCGAGGCTCCTCCGCGAATCGCCATAGCCACTCAAGACCAGCTCGCTGAAAGAAAATCGGCGCTCGCTTCTTTTCGCCTACGAAGAAGTCCAGTCCTGCGCCGATATTGAGCACATAACAGTCTCCAATCTCGAAGCGATTGCGATCCGTCCAGATTTCGGACTTTGGCGCCCCTACCCCGAAGAACAGATGTGTCGAACGATGGCCCGATATATCCTTCGCCAGCCATTTTGAAATGGCCTCATCGCGCTCGAATCCAAATGGTGGCACAAAGGTCCGGACGGAACTGCGCGGAAATCCGCGCCGATATAGATAGTTGGCCGCCTTGTCCGCAGTCACCTGTGTGCTGGCGACGAAATAACAGCGGTGCTCTGCAGGGTTCAGTTCCGGCATGATTGCCGCAAACAGGTCCGAGCCCGTCACCCGGTGGGGAACCTTGGCACCGCGTATTTTTGCGTAGAGATAGACGGGCATTCCGTCAGCAGTTGCGGCCCAGGCCCGATCATAGGCGAGTTGGAAATCAGCATTATTTCGTAGCTGCACGATATGATCTAGATTCGCGGTGACGACGATCCGAGGACCGCTGCCGGCGGGCACCGCATCTTTGACAATCATATCTGCCAGCCTTGACGCGGACAGATCGGAGAACTGGATTCCAAAAACTTTCATCGTTGAACTTACATTCCGCAGCTGAACTCGCACGAGCAGCATTGTTGAACGGCAAAAAGATCCGGCGACTTTACAGAAGAGCAACTTTGAAGATGACAACCAGATCCATCGAATACTCGCCAACGGCCATCGTTTCGCAGCGAAACTCTTACTCCGAAATACGTTAATTCTCTGACCATTTACGTTACCGTAACCCCCGGATTATACCTTTACCAAACCCGTGTCTGGTACGTGTTCACCAGTCTCTGATTAGGTTTGCCGAGCGCGGCGATGTCTTGTGTGGTTCGGCAGGACCGACTCTCTGACAATTAAGGTGGCGAACGTGAAGTGGCTTGCTCTGTTGGCTGCGCTTGGGGGTGTGATCCCGATTGCTGCATGGCTAAAAGGCAACAGGCAGCACATCCCCAAGTTCTTTATTCTGATTGGTATACTCCCGTACCTGTTCAAGTCGGTGTCGGGATTGGACGTAGGCTTAATATCGTGGAACGAACGATCTGGCATCGTTTCGGGACTCGAGCTTACTATGGTCGATATCCTCGCCATGGTAATTTATCTGAGCCTGCCGCGAAGTGGCCAACCTGTACCATTCTTTGCAGTGTTTGGACTCTACTTTCTGGCGCTCTGCCTATCAATGTTTCAGGCCGAGTCACTCCTTGCTGGCTCGTTTTATATCTGGCAAACAGCTCGCGTTTTCTTCCTATTCTTAGTCGTTCAACAAGCTTGCGCTGACGAACGCGTGCCCGCGGCGCTGTTGATGGGACTGGCCATTGGGCTTTTTATCCAAACAGCGGTGGTCGTTTGGCAAAGGATCGGGCTGGGCTGGATTCAAGCCCACGGCACGTTCGTCCATCAAAACACACTCGGCATGGTGGCCATCATGGTCCTTCTGCCGCACTTTGCGCTGCTTCTAGGGGGCAGCCGAAGATGGGCCGTGTGGGGTGCGTCGCTGGCCGGTGCCCTTGTCGCCGCCATGACCACCTCGCGCGCATCGGTTGGACTGACGGCTGCCGGGCTGGCCCTGACCTACGCGATTACGAGCATGCACACGTTCACTCCGCGCAAAGCGATCGTCGGATTTGCGGGGCTAATCCTTGTCGCAGCCCTCCTTCCGGTGGTTTTCCAGTCCTTTCAAGCCCGCTTCGCCGTCAGTGCGCTATCCGACGACTACGGTGAACGCGAGGCGTTCAAGCGAGCGGCCGCCCTCATTCTGGAGGACCACCCCATGGGTGTCGGCGCCAATCATTATGTCGTGACGTCAAAATATCGCGGCTACGCCGATAGGGCAGGCGTGTATCACTCTGAAGAAAGCAGGAACGCGCACGTCCACAACGCTTATTGGCTGACAGCGGCCGAAACGGGGTATCTGGGGTTTATCGCGTTCGTGTTGCTTCTGCTGCATCCCGCGATCGTCGCTTTCCGCTGCGGCTGGCGCAACGCGGACGATCCGCGCGGGGCACTGCTGCTAGGCATGGGCTCCGCCCTCACCGTTGTTTACGTTCACTGCAACTATGAATGGATCTTCGTCACCGTACAGCTGCAATACTTCTTCGCCATCCTGGTCGGCATGATTGCAGGTTTAGCCCAGCAGCTGGGCTATTGGGCAACTGGCCCTCGTTGGCGCGTCTTCGCTGGACCGGCGGCAGCTCTGGTGAAGCAGAAGGTCAACGCCAATTAGTCCGCCTCCGGCTGACTTTCGCTGTTCTCTAAGTCTGCGCGAGCCGGACCGCTTAATTTCGAACTCGAGTGAATATGAAGTATCGAGCTGACATAGACGGTTTGCGCGCCATTGCAGTGCTCGCGGTCTTGCTCTTCCATTCGCATCTTCCATTTATTGGCGGCGGCTTTGTCGGCGTCGACGTCTTTTTTGTTATCTCCGGTTACGTTATCGCCTGGCGCATTGTCGAGGATTTGCAGGCTAAACAGTTCAGCATCCTCGATTTCTATGTGCGACGAGTAAGGCGCATTATACCCGCCCTGCTTTTCACCATGCTTCTGTCCACTGCCGTGGCGCTGATTTTGCTGATGCCGCCGGCAATGGACGACTTCTCGCGCAGCTTGGTAGCGACCTCGACGTTCGTTTCGAATTTTTATTTCTGGTCCGTCTCGGGTTATTTCGATGCGTCAGCTCAGACGAGGCCGCTTCTCCATACGTGGTCGCTGTCGGTAGAAGAGCAGTTCTACGTCGCCATCCCTGTGGCGATGTGGTTGCTTTACCGGTTTGGCCGCTGGATGTGGATTGCATTTGCTCTCGCTGCAGCAGCGTCCTTCTTCCTGAGCGTGTACGTCACAGATAAGGCTCCATCAGCCAACTTCTTCCTCTTACCTACGCGCGCCTGGGAACTTCTGGTGGGCGTTTTGCTAGTCCTGCGCCGGCCTAGCCCGATCACGAATTTTTGGGCGCGCGAAGCTGTCGCCATGGCCGGACTATGCGCGATCCTTTGGGCGGTATTCTTCTATACGGAAGCGACGCCCTTCCCGGGTGCCGCAGCTCTGTTGCCCACGGTAGGTGCCGGTTTGTTGATCTACGTTGGGCAGAGCAACGTGACGTTTGCATCGCGCATTCTGTCGTGGCGCCCGCTCGTCTTCGTCGGTCTGATATCATACTCCCTGTACCTCATGCACTGGCCAGTAGCGGTGTTCCTTCGGGCCTATCTGCTTCGCACGCCGAACGGCCTGGAGATCCTATTCAGCCTGATAGCGACGTTCGGGCTCGCACTATTCTGCTGGCGCTGGATAGAGCGCCCATTCCGCAGGAAAGCGTTCCCCTGGGGCCGGCCGCTGATCCTTGCCAGCACCGGCGCTGCCTTGTTCGCCGTTGCACTCGTTGGTGTGACTGGTGTCGCAACAGACGGCTTCCGGAAACGATACGAAGACTTCGGACGGACGGCGGTCAAACAGGAAGAATGGAAAGTCGGCACGTGCTTTCTGTTGAACCAGACCGCCGATGACTGGAAGGGCGAGGACTGCATGCGGACCACAGGCGCATCTGTGAATGCCGTTCTGTGGGGCGACAGCTTTGCTGCCCACTACATTCCGGGCCTTCTGCGCAACGCAGACAGACTAGACGCCAACATCATCCAATACACGTTCGCAGGCTGCCCACCCCTCCTGTCGTACGAGTCATTTTCATTGCCCGGCTGCAAAAATTTCAACAACCGCATCTTCGACGTGATCAAACGCTACGATGCCTCGATCGTAGTCCTCAGTTCACGCTGGGATCTTCTCATCCAGCGCGGACTTGGCGGGTTGCAGGAGACGGTCGACAAGTTGAGGGCCGCTGGAATGAAGGTCTATGTGATCGGGCAATCCCCTGTCTTCGCCGTTGACGTGGCCGTGCTGTCGTATCGCCGGATCGGCCTCTCGGCGGATGGTTCAGCCACTTGGTACAGTTCGACGGACCTCAAGGAGAATGAGAAGATACGTGCACTCGCTCTCAACGTTCAGTTCGTCGACCCGCTGGAACACCTCTGCGGCGAGGGAAAATGCACATTCATGAAAGATCATTCTCTGCTGTACTCGGATTATGGCCACTTCTCCGATTACGGAAGCGATTGGGCCGTGCGATCATATTTCCCGCTCTACAGAGCCGAGGGGGTTGATCGGACGGACGGCGCCGGTGGAACGGTTGCAACGAGCACGGAGAGACGCTGAGTTGCCGTTACAGTGCAATGTGGTGCCGGCATCGCGCAGTCATTGCTGCGGTGTCACATTGCGGCGCTGCCGCATTGCGTATCAACATCTTGTTCAGACCTAACTGCTAGTAGTAGCGATGGAGAAGTGCGACTTTTGTCAACGAGTTAACCATATGATCTCAGCTGGCAACTTAGCGACACGTCAACAATCAGATCGAAAACAATAAAATGCTGCTTACAAACCCAACAGGCAAAACCGGTCGTGGCGGGCTTGACGAGGGCGTCATGACGCTGTCGCTCACGGACATTCGCGCAATGTTGCGAATTGCTCGGAGCAACGCGCTGCAGATCGCGTTGCCGGCGATCGTCCTGGCCGCACTGGCCGTTGGCTACATCCTCACCCGTACGCCGACGTATACGGCCCACAGCAGCATGGTGATCACCAACTCAAAACTCGGTTTTAGTCCCGACGACGCGATCTATGCCGAGTCTCAAGTCGATCCGACATTCCTTCTCACTCAGATCGAGGTCCTGAAATCGGACAAAGTCGCGCTCAACGTCGTGGACAATCTGAAACTTGCAGATTCACTTGAGGAGAGTGCCGACACCGAGCCGAGCGCGGGAACTGCCGAAGGCGACCCAACCGCTTCCTCCAACACCGACATCCGCCGTCAGCAAGCCCTGCAGTTATTCAAGCAGAACATGCAAGTGAACCGCGTCGAACTGAGTTACGTGGTGGACGTAGCCTATTCGTCGAACGACGCGAACAAAGCGGCTCGCGTTGTTAACGATATTACACGGGCCTACCTGGAGGATCTCGACGCGGCACGAGCGGAACTGGCGCAATCCGCCAGCCCGGCAATCCGAGATCGCATCAAAGGTATCGGCGCCCAGGTGCGCATCATCTCCGTGGCAGCCCCGCCCCTCTACAAGAGCAACATTGGCGGCGTGGTCCTGCTACTTGGGTCCATCATCGGTGGCCTCGCCATCGGTTTGGGCTGGGTGTTTGGCAGGGAACTGTTCGGGAAAGCCATCCAAACGCCTGATCACGCCATGACGGCGACCGGTCGCGAATGCTTCGGCATGCTCCCGTGGATTGCCAACGCGTCAAAAAGCGGGCGCGACGAAGTAGACCTGCTGAACTTGTCCTACGCCGTGGATAACCCGGAAAGCACGACCTGGAACACTCTGCGCCGCGTGGCGGTGGCTTTGGATGTGCACCCAGACAACCGTTCTGGCAAGCTGCGCCGGGTTGGCATTACGTCAACGAGCGCGGGTGAAGGTAAGACGACGGTTGCCGCACATCTGGCCGGCCTAATCGCGTCCACCAGAGCGCGTGTCCTGCTCCTGGACTGCAACATCTTCCATCCGACACTTTCGGAAAAGTTCGGGGCCACCGGCGGCATTCTCAACGTGCTGAGCAGCAAGGAGGCGAAGCTCGCCGACTTCGTTAGCGTCGACGCAAGAACGGGCGTCCACGTGTTGCCGATCGGCAGCCGCAAGGATGAAGACCTGTCCGCGACTTACGTCCGCTCCGAAGAGATGGACCTGTTCTTGAGGCAGCTGGAAAAACAGTACGATTACGTCATTTTGGACTTGCCTTCTATGGGTCCCACTTACGACGTGCGCGCAGCGGCCGATTATTGCGATCATCTCCTGGTGGTTATCGACTGCGGGAAGGTGCCTGCCGATAACCTGCAGGTTGCCCTCGCGCTGTCGGGCTCAGCCCCGGAGAAGCTTATCGGCACCGTCATTAATCGTTATCACAAGCATGAGTTGAAAGTGTTGTCCTATGCGCGGCGAGTGTTGTCGCGGGTCCCGGGCTCAAACAAGTTCATGCTTGGCTGACGGTCGGGTGGCTTGCCGGCTGCACCTTACAAACGACCCAGCGCAACGTCGGCGTACGATCACGACGTGCGGCAATAATTTTGACCATGATATGCGGCAGTAATATTGTTGATGCGCAAAAACTGGCGATTTCGTGCGATTGGAGGCCTGAAATGACGAGTAGGTTGATCGCGGGCGGCCGTCAGAACGGTAGCGGCATAGCCGGGCGCGCACGCATGTTCGCCCGCTTGCTTCTGCTTGCCCCCTTTTGTTTCTCGCTTCTCACTTTCCCTAGTGTCGGCTTGGCTCAGGAGGACGCGAAATATCTCGTTGATACGGGCGACAAGCTTCGCGTGAAGGTTCACGAGTGGCCCGATATCACCGGAGAATACAAGGTAAGCTCTGATGGCAGCCTGGCGTTGCCGATCATCGGCATTCTGCCCGTGAGCGGCATGCAGCCCAACGACATTGCAGTTGCCGTGGCCGACCGCCTGAAGCAAAAAGCAAAGCTCGCGGATCTGCCCGTTACGACGGTGGAAATGATTCAGTTCCGCCCGTATTTCGTTCTTGGCCACGTCATGAAGCCTGGGGAGTATGAGTATCGCCCGCGGCTCAACGTACTCCAGGCCGTGAGTATCGCCGGCGGTCTCTTCCGCTTCAACGACCCCGGCTTGCAGCGGCTCGATCGCGATGCGATCCAGGCGCGCGGCGATGGCCAGATCCTGCGGCGCAAGATTGACCAGTTGACCGTTACGATTGCGCGCATCGATGCGGAACTGAAGGACCAGGACACCATCGAGCTTCCACCCGAGTTCGCTGAAGGTCAGGACCAGCCACAGATCAAGGAGATCCTGACGACGGAGCGCGCGACGCTGACGTCCAATAGGGCGACTCTCGCCCAGGAAATCGCCGCCGCCGCGGACATGAGAAAGCTGCTCGAGAATGAGATCAGCTCACTCGAAAAACAGATGGATGCGGAAATACGCCAGCTTGCGACGGTCAATCAGGAGATGGAAGGCGTAAAGTCGCTCGCGGACCGGGGTTTGACGACCAGCCCGAGAACCTATCTGCTCGAACGCACAAAGGCGCAAATCGTCGGACAGAAACAATCGATCGAAACGCAGATTATTCGGTCTCGCCAGATCATCTCGCAAACGGATCAGCGCCTCAAAACGTTTCGCAGCACCGTGACGGAGCGCCTCAATAATGAGAAGGCCAAACTCCAGACCGAACTACGAGATGCTCAAGAAAAATTGCAGATCTCCCAGAAGCTGATCCTGGAAGCGGAAGTGTCTGCTCCCGCGCAATTCTCGAAGCGGTATAGCGACGACGACGTCCGCTACTCTATCATCCGGGCAACCAAGAACAGCACGCAGGAACTGCCCGCCAGCGAAGCCACCTTGTTGTTGCCGAATGACGTTCTGAAGATCGTGCGAGAAGCCCCGTCCAATGAGCGGGCCTCATCGCAACAGGTCGTAGCACCATAAGCTGACACCACGCACATTTCAGGTTGGCGCCAGCCGCGCCAACCTGAAGCGATCCTCTGATAGCTGGGTTCTAAATCTTGCTGCGGTTCTACGCTGCCGGCTTCCCAGCGTCTTACGCAGGCACTGCCAATGCCTGTTCTTTTCTGAACGCAGGCGTCTTGGTCGGCAGTCCCCCACGCGATTGGACCGTTCGCACGTACTCTCCCATCGGCAGAACATCGAACTGGTTGCGGAACGCGGCGAAAAGCTCGTCGGCGATTGCGACTTTCTGCCTTCCAGGAATTTGCATCGCCGGAAAGAATTTCAGGACGTCGATATCGTCGCCGCCAAGGAAATCCAGGGGATGCAACAGCAAGGACGGCTCGACCTTGCGCAGACGGCACATTTGCAAGGCCGTGAGAAAGTATCGCCGCGCTATCGGGCGCGAGTAGCCGGCGAGATACAGGATGTAGCTCAGATGGAACGGTGCACGCAGCATAGGAATGGTGGTGACGGGAACCTCAAGAAGCGGGCCGTTTGAAAGCTGCCAGTTGTAAGGCTTCAAAGGGCGCAAGCCTTCCGAGAACGTTCCGAACAGGGCGCTCCGCTTCTTGCGCTCCTCTTTGGGCAGGCGCGCATTCATGAAATAGTAGGCGCGCGCGGCAGGGCCAATGAACGTTGGAAACGTAGACGCATCGTACTGGTATCCGCGTGCTTTCAACGTCTTCAGAACTTCCAGCGATACACTGAAGCCCGGCCCCCGAAAGCCTGTGGGACGGACACCCGTCGCTGTCATGATGGCATCTTCCGCCTGCTCGATCTCCGTTGCCACCTGTTCTGGCGTATACAGGTGAAGCCACGGCTCATGATGAAATGAGTGATTGCCGATCTCGTGCCCGGCATCGGCAATCGAGCGAAGCGCCTTGTGATTTTTTTCCAGCGCAGCGTCCTGGCCGACGATGAAGAACGTGATCTTGAGGTTGTGCCGCGCCAGCAAATCGAGAACGCGAGGTACGACAAGATCAAGATAGCTGGGAAAGGATTGCCATCCCTCGTCACCATGCGTCTTCATGTACGACCATTGATTGTCGAGATCGAGCGAGATGCTGGCCTTCGGTTTGCGCGCCGTGCCATCAGGTGTCGAGATCGTCATATCCACTCCTGTCCGACTATGCGGGCCGCGCGCGATTGCGCGTTATCAAGTCTCTCACCGGCCGGGTGACGCGGCGAGGAGCTGGGGCAGGACGTCCTGCGCAAGCTTCACCGTTTCGTTGACGTTGAGCGTGCCGTTGACGATATGCGCCGAGTTGACGATCGACAGCCCGGGGACCGATGTCATCTTTGGCGGCAGCCGGTCGGTATAATTCAATGTCGAGACCGCGAGCACCTGGCGCACGCGGGAAATTTTGAAGGCGACGATATCGTCCGGCTTCAGCTCCGGATACATCCGCAAAAGAGCAGCCTGGAAACTGGTCTGGATGTCAGCATCGCTCGCCTCGAACATCGGGTCATCCGACTTCACGTAACGAGGCAGATAAACGAGCGTATTGCCGCCAAGCTGCTTGTCCCGATCGACGAGTGCAGACATCTCGATGACGGCCGTGTACGGCACCGTGTCGTCGGCGATATAGGTTATGTAAGCCTGATGCAGGGGCCGTTTCAGGACGACCGATGCGCAGATGATCCCCTGGTAAAGGATGCCATTGAGCCGGGCCTTCTCGTCGTCGCTTAGACCTTCACAAATCCGCGCGGCAAGAGGTGCAGCCGTCGTCACGACAACGCGATCAAATTCCTGCGGCCCGAGCGCTGTTTCGACGACGAGACGGCCGTCCTTGGCAGCGATCCGGCGGACCGGCGAACTCGTGCGGACATTGACGCCTCTTTCGCCCAGCACCTGGGCGAAGCGCTTGAAAACCCGATCGTAGCCGCCGTCGATGTACCCGAACATCTCTGTCTTCATGCCGGAGCGGCGGGCTGCATAAAGCCGGCGAATGATCGCCCAGATGAAGGCGGCGGACGCCTGCCTGTAATTCTCACCCAGCTTCGCCCGCAACAGCGGCCGCCAGATCACCTCGTACGTCCGTCGCCCCGAGAGCTTTGTCAGCCAATCGGCAATCGGCACTTTTTCAAGCGGGCGCCCGTCTTCGATACGAGACGCATAAAGTATCGTGCCGGCGAGACGCACCTTGTCGATCAGTCCAAGCGGCGGAAACTTGAGGTAGTCGATCGCATTGTTGAGCGGATCGAAGCGGCCGTTCGTATAGAAGTCGGTCCGCGTCGTTCCCCACTGCAGGTCGTCGTGCAGACCCAGTTCGGTCAGCAGATTACGCAGGTGCACGTCTGAGAGCAGCGTCACGTGATAGTGCCGGTCCCACGTGATCTCCCCCACCTGCCACGCGTCAGCCAAGCCACCCAGCCTGTCAGATGCTTCCAACAAGGTGACGTCGCGTCCGCTGCCGGCGAGCCTGGCTGCAAGCGTCAGGCCCAGCACGCCACCACCGATCACACACCACGATTCCGCGCTCGTCATGCAGAACCTGCGGCCGGGAGAGGCGGTGTCAACTCGATGACCTCACCACCCTCTACGCGATAGCCCGCGCCGCACGATGGGCAAGGCGTCTCGGCAAGTGTGGGGGGAGGTCCGCTGAACCGGTGGAACGGGTGGCCGCAACGGCAAACGTAAGCGATTGAGCGAGCCGGATTGCCGACGACCAGATGAAAATGCGGAACCGTCTTGGTGACGACGCTCCCCATTCCCACCATAGCAAAGCGGCCGATTTCCAGGTCACACCCGATGACGCAGCCCGCGCCGATCGTGGCGCCTTCGCGCACGAGCGTAGCAAGCGTTTCCTCATCTGGATCCGATGAGCGCAACGCCGTCAGATCCGGTGTCGTGGCCCGGGGAAACATGTCATTCGTGAAGATCGTGCCCGCGGCGATCATGACACCCTGTTCAATGGTCACCGCGGTGCAGATGTAGACGAAAGCGTTGATCTTGACGCGATCACCGATCTTCACGTCGTAGGCGATGTAAGTCTTTTCGCCTACGATACAATCGCGCCCGATATGGGCGGGACCACGAATATGCACACTGTCCCAGACAGACGTGCCTTCTCCGAGTTCCACGCCCTTTTCGACGATCGCAGTCGGGTGAATGCGATTGGTCATATCAAGCCTTGGCTGCTACGACTTCCAACCCCGAAACGTTGGATGTGCCGACGCGCACCCAGCCATTGGTCTGAGCCGACTCGTATGCGGCCTTGATCACGTAAACCGACGCAATTGCATCGGCCATCGTGATCAGAGGCGGCTCGCTACGGTCGATTGCCGCGCAGAAGTTTGCGAGGTTGTTGCGGAATGCCGCAACCTTGTCGTAGCCGGGCCCGAACTCGATCCAGTCGCTTGAGCTCTTCTGCTTATACTTCGAGCCACGCCAGCCGATGTGCGCGGTGCCCTGCGTGCCGTAGACGCTGATGAAGTTCGGCTGCTGCTTGTCGAAGGTCCACGACAGGTCGACTTTGGCCATCGCTCCGCTGGCAGTCTTTGCGACCAGGGTTACGTTGTCGTCGACCTGGAGATCCGGACTGAAGGTCGACGTCACCGCGAGGACCTCGCGGATCGGCCCGAGCAGGTAGGCGATGATGTCGACCGAGTGGGTGCCGTTGTCGATAAGGACACCACCGCCGCTAACCGCCGGCTGGCTGTTCCAGCGCTTCGACATATCGGCCGGCGACACGAAGGCGTTCTCCAACAGGAGGATCTCTCCAAGCAAACCCGACGCAATGATCGACCGCAGCTTGATGACATCTTCCACGTAGCGGAACTTCGAGGCCATCGTGACGAGTGTCTTGGACTGACGCCCGGCGGCCAGCATGGCCTCCGCGCCAGCAATGTCGATCGCGACCGGCTTTTCGCACAGTACGGGAATGGACCGTGCCAGGAAGGCGCGGGCAATCTCGGGGTGCGTATTCGGCGGCGTGCAAATGACCACGCCATCCAGGGCTTCTGACTTCAGCATGTCCTCGTGACTGGTGAAGCCCTTTGCCCCGACCGCCTCTGCAGCAGCCTTGGCCGCTTCCGGCCGGATGTCAGCGATGGCGACGACCTTGCCGAAGCTTGCGTCCTCGAGGGCCTTGATGTGCGCCTGAGCGATTGCGCCGACGCCGACGATACCAATTTTTTTCATGACGACCTCAACCCTTCAGCAGCGTTTTGTGCTGAGCGCGAATGGCACCCGCAATGTGGTCGATGTGCTTTTCGACGTAGCGTTCGTTCCAAGGAAGGACGAGCACTTCGTTGAGAGCCTTGTACGTGCCGGGGAAATTGGCGGGCGCGTAATCGACGGCTTCGGGACGCGCAAGCGTGAACGGCCACTTGCTGTCGCCGAATGTCACCTGGTCGCGAAGCACCTGGCATTCGAACGCGGGCTTTTGGATATAGCGGGGCCCGGATGCGACGTTATATGCCTTCAGCTTGCCCGCGAGAGCTACCGGACCGCCTTCGATCTTCGTGGGATCGACCATGATGCAGTAGCGCCAATATGTATGTTCGGCGTCATCGGCCACCACTGGCAAGGTGATGCCCTCGAGGCCTTCCAGCTGCGACGACAGGCGGTCAGCCATTTTGCGGCGCTGATCAACGCTGAACTGCAATTTGCCCAACTGTGCAAGCCCGACTGCGCCGGCTAGCTCCGTCATCCGGTAGTTGATCGCGAGGAAGTAGTGATCTGGCTTGGGATCACCGTAGCCCCAGGCCTTGTCGATGAAGAGACGCAGACGGCGGGCGACGTTCTCGTCGTTGGTGACGACGATGCCACCCTCTCCGGCAGTGATGTGTTTGCCCTGCTGCAGACTGAAACAGCCAACGTCACCGACAGTGCCGACGAACCGACCGTTTTCCTTGGCCATGAACGCCTGGGCGCAGTCTTCAATCAATGCCAGCTTATGCTTGTCAGCCAACGCCTTTATCTTTGCCAGTTCGGCCGGATTGCCAAACAAATGCGTAACCATGATCGCTTTGGTTTTCGGGCTGATGACCTTCGCGATTGTTTCCGGCGTGACATTCATCGTCACCGGATCGACGTCTGCAAAAACCGGAATGGCGCCCTGATAGAGAATAGGCGTGATCGCACCCATGTCGGTGATCGACGTCGTGATTATCTCGTCGCCAGGCTTGGGGTCCACCGCGGCAATCGCGGCGTGAAGAGCGGCCGTGCCGCTGGCGCAGGCATAGGCGTACTTGGCGCCGACCATTTTTGCGAAGGTGTCGGCGAAATCCTTGACCATCGTGCCCTTGGTAGCGGTCAACGTGCCGCTCTGAATCACTTTGGTCAGCAAATCAATTTCTTCTTGTCCGAACGTGCGGCCGGACGAATCTTGGTCAGACGGAAACGTAATCTCCTCCACCGTAACGGGGGACATCTCGTTCATGTTACTACTCCATGCTTACTGCGGAATTGGCCACTAAATTTGTCGCCGAATAATCGGCTGAGCAGGCCGAGATGCCCCCAAATCGTTCTCACGACTTTCATTTTGGAAAATCCCAACACACGCGACTCGAGAACCGCAGGACATTCGACGATTCGCGCTCCCGCCTGATCGAGGCGGACTAATATCTCAGTTATTCCAAAATATCCTTCATTTTCAATCTTGAGATTAACAACAGATGCCTTTCTATAAACCCTGACACAGGCGGTGTACGTGGCGATCTTATTCGTCAGCATGGTGCCGTACAAAATCGATACACCGCGTGAGAGAAAAACGCGCCAACGTGGTACATTCAGCACCTCGCCTTGCTTGTGATATGGAGACGCGGTGACCAAATCGACGCCGCAACTCAGCATTGGTATCATTTTGAGAAGCGTCGCGGGGTCGTAGCTACAGTCGGCGTCGAGCACACACGCGATGTCCGTGTCCGCGTTACGAATGCCCGTAAGGGTGGCGGCGGCGACGCCACGGTTGCGATCATGCTGGACGACTTTGCACTCGGCCCGGTCGGCAAACATCGATTGCAGAATTTTGAAGGTGTTGTCCTGACTGCCATCGTCGACGAACACGAACGAGAATTTGAACTGCCCATCGGTAGCAGCGACAAATCGATCCAACGTATTGCTCAGGTATTTTAGCGTCGCCTCTTCGTTATAGCAGGGGACGACGATAGTGGCGGGCCGGCCCTCCGCCTTGACCACGCTTAACGCAACCGGAACTGAAGGCTCTTCCAAAGCCGCCAATTTTTCAGGTGCCAGATCCAGATATCGCTCAGGCGACGTGAACTCATACTTCGAGAGATACTTACGGATGCGGCTCGGCATCTCATCCAGATTGCGGTACTGACGAAGCCATTCAAGACGCGAGACGCCGCTGATCCGCGGCTGATCCGGGTCGAGTTCCCAGACGTGAAAATAGAACACGAGCGGATGCTCGCTTCGTTTCGTCCAGCGATCGATCTCGCTTTCCGTGAAGGCGTCTGGCAACTGCCGGACATAATTGCCTCCCGAGATCGGCAGTGCGAGCGGACCGAGCTTCCACGATGAGATCGGCAGCTCCCAGATTGTGCCATTCGGCCCTGTCTGCTGATGGACGCCGCGCAGCTCTGGGTTTGCACTGAACAGGCCGAGGGGCAGGAGGCTGGAGTCGTATTGGAAACCTTCTTGGGCCAAGACATCGAGCGCCCAAAGGTCCTTTTCGCCGAACCAACCGCGCGCCACACGATAGCCGACCACGGCGTCACCGCAGGCTTTTTCCAGGGCACGCCGCGAGCGAACGGCATCGGAGCGGAATTCCGAAAGGCTCATCTGAGACAGAGGCCTATGGAAGAAACCCTTCGAGCCTACACTGTGGCCGCGACGAACGACTTCCCGAAGCAGGTCGGGCGCCTGATCGGCCAGCCAGCCGACTGTGAAGAAAACAGCCTTGTGATCGAACTCATCCAGAAGATCGAGAGCCGCAAGCGTGTTGCGCTCAACGCGCTTCTCAAAGCGCTGCCAAAAGCGCTGCGGGATTGCCGAGCTGAGAGGTCCAACTTGAAAATAATCTTCAATATTTATCGTCAGTAGATTCTGCTGGTTGAGCCGCGGCACCTCACGTGCTCCCTGGGTATGACGCACTTAACAAAATATTCCAGATCGGCGACAAGATCGACGTTAGCCTGATACATAATCGGCAATGGCCTAATAGATCGCAAACACACTCGACGCCCGCTGAACTGTGTAACATACACGCACGTTGATGGAAGTTGTAAAACTACAGATGGGTACCCCCTAATGGCAGCCTTAAGAACGTTATCCACTTTGCGACTAGCGGTAGCCTATCTAGACCCCGCCAAGCCGCGTCTGTCCAAATGAAGGTCCTCGTCGTTTTCGGCACTCGGCCTGAAGCCATAAAGATGGCACCGATCATCAATGCCCTGCAACGCGAACCCTCTTTGCACGTCGAGGTCTGCGTAACCGCGCAGCATCGACAGATGCTTGATCAGGTTCTGTCGCTGTTCAATGTGCACCCCACGTACGATCTTAACGTCATGACCGACGCGCAAGGACTGACTGCGATCACCTGCTCTATTCTGCAAAAAATGGAGCAAGCGCTCACACAGAGCAAGCCAGATTTGGTGCTCGTCCATGGTGATACCACCACGACTCTTGCTGCGACACTTGCATGCTACTACCAGAAAATTCCGGTGGCTCACGTCGAAGCCGGTCTTCGCTCCGGCAATCCACTTCAACCATGGCCCGAGGAAGGTAATCGCAGGGTCACCGACAGCATTGCGACACTATTTTTTGCGCCCACGGCTGCCTCGCGCGCCCATCTCCTCGCAGAGAATGTCTCGGCAAGTTCCATCTACGTCACGGGAAACACCGTGATCGATGCCCTTCTTTCCATCTGCGAAACCATCGACCGCGATCCCGAACTCCAACTCAGTCTAGCTCGCAACTTTTCCTTCTTGGCCCCTGATCGCCGGCTGATCCTGGTCACCGGCCACAGGCGCGAAAATTTCGGTGAGCCCTTCCGCGATCTATGCAGGGCCATAGCGGAATTGAGCGCCCGGCCTGACGTGCAGGTTGTTTATCCCGTGCACCTCAACCCGAACGTCCAGGAACCGGTTCGCAACATTCTTGGCAATTCGGAGAACGTGCATCTGATCGAGCCCCAAGAGTATGCGGCGTTTGTATATCTAATGCAGCAGTGTCATCTGATCCTGACCGACAGTGGTGGTATCCAGGAGGAGGCACCTTCGCTTGGCAAACCCGTTTTTGTAATGCGTAATGTTACGGAACGTCCGGAAGCCGTCTCTGCGGGCACAGTTCGCCTCGTCGGCACCGATCAACAAAAGATCGTCACGGCGATTTCGCAGCTGCTGGACGACCCTGCGCTATATGCTGAGATGAGCCGCGCTCATAATCCCTACGGCGACGGCAAGGCATCCGAACGCATTGCTTCGCTCATCGCCGGCCGGCCGATCGACCAGTGGGCGATCGGGGCATGAGCCCACACGTGTCACCTGGCTGGCTGGATCGAGATTGAGGCGCTGATCTGCGCCGGCCGCACGGTGCTGCACGCTTTGATAGAGCCGACGGCGATGCCGTTCGTTACGCCGACTGCGAAACCATCAAGACGCCACCGATAATAAATAGGAGCCCGACAGCCGAGATCGGCTTCAATTGCTCGCCTAGGATCAAGATGCCGGCTAGGACGACACCAACGATACCAAGGCTCACCACCAAGGGATATGCGACGCTGATGGCGACCGTACGCAGAAGGATGAGATACCCAGCGATAAAGGTAAGCCCCCCGACTAGTCCCATCCACGCGTAGGGGTTCAAGGATAGCTCGAGAGCATTCTGCCAGGTAAGGTCGAGACTGGCGTGCTGTGACAGCTGCCGAAATCCAAGGCTGGATGCCACATTCCCAATGAGACAGAGTAATAGCGCAAACCAAACCATGGGACTGAACACTACGCACTTCCTCCCAAATCCGCACGTCTCTGCGGCGCGTTTTTGACTGTCGATATACAGCGGTCTTCAGCCACCGCCAGACCGCGAATTCTACCCGGCCGCACGTAAAGGACTAGCCTCCACCGTACTGATCGGAACGCTGCTTTACAGTATTAAAGCCGGAGTTTCAGCTGGCCTTACGGTAAAGCGACCAAGCCACGTCCCAAGCCGGATACGGAACCTTAAGCCCCCCGGGCACCAGCTTCGTCATGGCCGCAAGGATCGAACCACCAACGACCCCGCGCGATTTGTACGCGAGCAGCGATTTGAGGTGCTCGCCGGAGATGTATTTCTTCGGCTTCCCGGCATCGACGCGCACAAGGCCGAACTGCGCCATCAACAGGTCGAGGTCGGACGGCCCAAACCAGTGAAGCACGCTCGGTGGGGAGTATTCGTGCCAGTGCTCTCCCAAGAGACGCGCCGGCAGGCTATCGCGGTTCCAATACTCAATCAGACAAAGCCCGCCGGGTTTGACATGGCTTGCGCCAGCGCCGATTGCCTGACGCAGATTCCAGAAATGGCCGACGACCTGAATCAAGCTGACGAGGTCGAACTGCTCCGAACTCTCGTAACTCTCCAGCGTGCCGACCACAGCGTTCAGCTTGAGGACGTCGCGAGCGTGCTGCACCATTCTGGGATTGGGGTCGAGACCGACTCCCGTCCAGCCGGCGTCAGCGAGGCCCTGGAGGACGAAGCCGGCGGCACAGCCCACGTCCAGGCAACTCCCGGGGGCGCCATGCCTCGCCAGCACAGAAGCATAGGCACGGCCATGGTCGCGCACGAGGTCGCCTTGCGATAGGTAGTTTGGGTAGCCGGCACCCCCGCCGAAGAAGTACTCATCGCCGTACGTGGTGTTGGCATGTTCCTCGGCGCGCAGGCCGTCCACAGCGGCGTGGCCGCAACGCGTACATTTGTCGATCGGGTAGTTATACTTCATGAACAGTTGGGCCGTCGGCGCGGAACATACGACGCACCCCAGGGAGTGTTGCAGCATCTTGATTTCTCTCATTTGCAACGAAGGCTGACGTCTGTGCCCACCAACCGTCCTGGCGCGTCCGCTTCCGCTCTGAGTGCAGCGCTTGGAAACTAGAGACGGTCGCTGAACGTTGAGTTAAAGGAGCTCCAGGCTACAGGGCGGCCCCGCCCGGCATCGCATATTGCCGGCTGGATTATGCTGTTCGAGATTGTGCTTTGCTGCATGAGATCGGGGGAACAATCCATGTCTGTGCTTCGCCATAGTTAATGATTTGCGCCGAATGTCTGCCGGCACCGGCCGCCCCGAGGAAACGATGACCGACCTCCCGCACGTCTCATTGGCCGCATTGGAAGCGGGGCTGGTCAACCGTGATACCGAAAACAAACGGAAACCCAATGTTCTGTTGCTTTACGGGTCCTTGCGCGGAGGATCTCGCAGCCGCATGCTGACGCTGGAAGCCGCCCGGCTATTACGCGCCATGGGCGCGGCGACCGAAGTGTTTGATCCGAGCGATTTGCCCCACGCCAACCCAGAGTTTGCGGGCGATCCACGGGTTAGAGAATTGCGCGAATTGTGCAATTGGTCGGACGCCCAGGTTTGGTGCAGCCCGGAACTTCATGGTTCGATCACTGGAATCATGAAATCCCAGTTGGATTGGCTGCCCCTCGAACTGGGTTCGCAACGGCCGACTGCGGGACGCACGCTGGCCGTGATGCAGCTTTGCGGTGGGGATCAATCCTATAACGCCGTCAATCAACTGCGCCTGCTTGGACGCTGGATGCATATGATTGTCATCCCCAGCCAGCTGTGCGTCCCGCGGTGCGATAAACAGTTCGATGCCGAAGGGCGGATGCTGCTTTCGCGCTACTACGACCGCCTCGTCGACGTTCTGGAGGAGTTGGTTAAATTCACTCTTCTACTGCGCGATCAGCGCTCCCATCTGGCTGACCGTTACAGCGACCGCATCCGCCGGCACGACTGAAATCCTGCTCTAACTTTGGGTGGCCTAAGCCATCTTAAAGGCCGTACGCAAGCCAACGGCGAACTGCGAGTTGGCCCGCAACGACTAAACGTCATATAAATGACGTCTGCACCTTTGTTCCATCCTCGCATTGTTATGGACTTTTCACATGCTTCAGATGATGTTCGCGACGTAGTGCCCTGCTCCGGCGGCTGGGCCAGAAACTCATGGAGAGATGGCTATTCTCGGCACCACCCGTCAGAAGGTCGTGGGCCTGCTTGCGGCGGGTTTCGCTGTGCTCATCGCCAACGCAATGTTTTCGCTTTGGGTCGGCTCGCGATCGTCGAGTTTTACGAGCCACACTGTCATTGACCAGGCACTTAAAACCAGCCTTGCCGGGCTTTTGAGTGCCGCCCAGGATGCTGAAACGGGCCAGCGTGGTTTTCTGATAACGGGCGACGAGCAGTATCTTGAACCCTATCAGGCTGCTTTGACCGACATGCCAAAGTACCTCGGCCAACTCGAGAGCATGTCAGCACAGAACGAGCATTTGCGAACCCGGCTGCCGCGCCTGCGCGAAGTCGCCGATCGCAGGATGAGCCTGGTGACGAATTCCGTCGCCTTCGTCCGCGCTGGTAATCGCGATAAGGCCCTGACGCAGCTCAACAGCGGTCTGGGCAAGACGACGATGGACGAATTGCGCGCCATCACCGCTGAATTGACCGCACTACAGGACGCGATGATCAGCCAAGGACTGGCCAACCTGAACCGATCCGAGTCTTGGGCGCGGTTCATCAACCTGGCGACCCTGGCATTGATCGTGGCGCTTGCTGCGACGACAGGTGGCATCGTGTTGCGGTTCGTTCGTGAACTCGAGGAGGCGCAGGGCGAGCTGCAGACAGTCAACGCCGGTCTGGAGCGGATCGTAGATGAACGCACGGCCGACATCGTGCGCGCCAATGAGGAAATTCAGCGCTTCGCCTACATCGTCAGCCACGATTTGCGCGCACCTCTGGTCAATATCATGGGATTTACGAGCGAGTTGGAGGCGATCGGAAAGATGGTCGGCCGCCAGTACGAAACGCTGGCGCAGCGTGCGCCCGATCTCGTGCTGCCCGAAACGCCAGAAGCCGTGCGCGACGACTTGCCTGAGGCCATCGGCTTCATCCGCACATCGACCGCTAAGATGGACCGGCTGATCAACGCCATCCTCGGCCTGTCGCGCGAGGGCCGGCGCGTTTTGACCGCGGCGAACGTCGATATGTCGGCGCTGGTATCGGGCATCGCCGATAGCATGAGGCATCAGATCGATGCAGCGGGCGGCACGATCACGGTCGGCAAACTGCCGGCCATGATTACCGACAAGCTGGCGATCGAACAGATCTTCAGCAACTTGATCGAAAACGCCTCGAAATATACCGACCCGGGGCGAGCACCCCACATTAAGGTCGAAGGCCACAGCGAAGGCATCCAGGTGTTCTACTCAATCGCCGACAACGGCCGGGGGATCGACGAAAAGGACATGGAACGCGTGTTCGAGCTTTTCCGGCGCGCCGGCAAGCAAGATCAACCGGGAGAGGGGCTCGGCCTGGCGTTCGTTCGCGCCGCCGTGCGCCGCCTCGGTGGTACGATCTCGGTTAAATCCGAACTTGGCAAGGGCACGACCTTCACGCTCAGATTTGCCAGCAAACTGCAGCTAAGCCGGAGCAAGACCAATGGCTGAACCAGTTACAATCATCATGATCGAGGACGACACCGGGCATGCCCGGCTGATCGAGAAGAACATCCGCCGCGCCGGCGTCACTAACGAGATCAAGCATTTCGACTATGGCGGCGCCGCCATGGAGTTTCTGGTCGGCAATAAGGCGCACGCCACGCCGCTGCTGATCCTTCTCGATCTCAACCTGCCGGACATGAGCGGCACGGATATCCTGGAGAAGATCAAAGCGGACGACAGGCTGCACCGGGCGCCCGTCATCGTGCTGACGACAACCGACGACAAGGTTGAGATCCAGCGCTGCTACGACCTGGGCTGTAATGTCTACATCACCAAGCCCGTCGAATACGAAACGTTCGCAGCCGCCATCCGCCAACTCGGCTTGTTCCTCTCCGTTATGCAGGTACCTGATCCCGAATGACCGAAGCCACCGCACAAACGCCGCGACGCGTGCTCTACGTCGACGACGACGAGGCACTGGCGATGCTTGTGGCCAAGCATCTGCGGCGCGAGGGCTTTACTGTCGAGGTTGCCACGCAGGCTCAACAAGCGCTCGACATCCTGCGCGAGTCCAGGTTCGACGCCGTGGCATTGGACCATTTCATGCCCGAGCGGCTGGGCCTGGATGTGCTGCCGGACATTCGCGCCATGCCCAATGCGCCACCCGTTATCTATGTCACAGGCAGTGAAGACAGCCGCATCGCCGTGGCCGCGTTGAAGGCTGGCGCGGCCGACTACGTGGTCAAGGACGTGGCAGGTGAGTTTCTGTCGCTCTTGAGCTCCATCATCGAGCAGGCGGTCGTGCACGAAGAAACGCGCCGCGCCAAAGCCAAGGCCGAGCACGAGATGCGCATTGCGCGCGAAAAAGCCGAACTGCTGCTGCGCGAAGTCAATCACCGCGTTGCCAATAGTCTGGCCATGGTGGCAAGCCTGGTACATCTGCAGGAAGCCTCAGTCCAGGATCCAGCCGCACGGTTTGCTCTGGCCGAAACGCAAAACCGCATCAGTGCCATCGCGCAAGTTCACCGCAGCCTGTACACGTCCGACAACGTCAGCTCGGTATCCATGACAGAATATCTGACGCGCATCGTACAGGATCTGGAACAGTCGCTGACGCGCGACGATACGACATCGCATTTGCGGCTAGAGACCGATCCCGTCAGTCTACCGCCTGATAAGGCCGTCGCCATCGGCGTGATCATTACCGAACTCGTGACGAACGCATTCAAATACGCCTACTCGCTCGAACAACCAGGACCGGTGTTGGTGCGCCTGGCGCGCGTCGGAACGGAAGGCCTGAACCTGGAAGTCAGCGACAACGGCCGCGGCATCAAGATGGCGAACGGCGAAGTGCGCGCCGCCGGCACAGGGCTGGGCATGAAGATCGTGCGCACCATGGCGATGTCTTTGGAATCCGAGGTCGCCATTCATGACAACGGCCCGGGAACGCGCGTGCAGCTGGCGTTCGACGCGGCGTGATGCCGGCGACGAACGTCACTTCGCGTCGATGCGCGTGAAACCGTCGCGATTGGGCATGCGCACCTTCGCGAGCGTCGCCGCATTCATCTCATCAGCCTCGGTGATCACGCCATTGATCTGCAGCAGATACGCAGTGACGGCATAGACCTCATCGGGCGCGAGCGAACCGGGCGCGTCCATCGGCATGGCGCGTCGTGTGTAATCGAACAGCGTCGTGGCGTATGGCCAGTATGAGCCAATCGTCTGCGACGTATCGGGATCACTCAGCGGCACGTCGTTGCCGGCCAGCTCTTCGGCGGTCTCGCCACGGCCTTCCGGGCCATGGCAATTGGAGCATTTCTTGTCGTAGATCGCCCTGCCCTCTGTCACCGTGCCTTTACCCTCAGGCAAACCGCGGCCGTCGGGGAAAATCGTGCTGTTCCACTTTGCCACGACCTCGGGTGCGGCGGGCTCGCCAAGCTTCGGCGTATCGGCCGACACCACCGCAGCACCTAAGAAGGCCAGAGGCAGAAACACGCTAAGATGCCGCCGAGCATTACGCATAGACATGGCTCACTTCGCCATCTTCGGCGACGCCCCACGACACGATCGCATTGTAGTGGAAGTAGCCGCGGCGCCCGCGCTCGGCGACAAGCACGTTACGCTCTGGCTGGACATAGCCGGTCTCGTCAGTCGCGCGGCTCTTGAGAACGGCCGGCTTGCCGCTCCAATTCCAGGCGGCACGGAAACGGGTGAGGCAGCGCGGCAGCACCGGATCCTGCAACGCCGCCTCCGCCCAGGTCTTGCCGCCGTCTGCCGAAATATCCACGCGCGCGACGCGGCCGCGCCCGCTCCAGGCGAGCCCTCTGATCTCATAGATGCCGGGGTCTTTCAGGCGCTGCATCGCCGAAGGCGTGGTGATGACCGACTTGGCTTCCATCACGTAGGTAAACTGCCGCGCCTTACCCCCCGGCTGCAGCTCGGTATACTTCGCGGTTTCATCGCGCGTCATCGCGGGTTCGCTCGTGAGCTGCAGCCGCCGCAGCCACTTGATGTTGACGATGCCCTCCCAGCCCGGAACGATGAGGCGCAGCGGATAGCCCTGCTCCGGCCGGATGCGCTCGCCGTTCTGATAGAGCGCGACGATGCAGTCATCGCGCAACTTGGCCAGCGGCAGGCTGACGTTCAAGGCGCCGGCATCGGCACCTTCGAGAACGGCCCAGGCGGCGGCTGCATCGACGCCCGCTTCGTCGAGCAGGACCGAGACGGGCACGCCGGTCCATTCGCTGCACGAGACCATGCCGTGGAACGACCCGACCGGCCGCTGGATGGGTTCGCTGTGCCAGCCCGCATTGCTGTTGCCGCCGCACTCCAGGAAGATCAAATGCGAGCGCATCGGATAGCGCAGCAGGCTCTCGAGCGAGAACGTCAGCGGCTGCTTCACAAAACCGTGGATCATCAGGCGATGCTGCTTGGGGTCGATCGTGGGCACGCCATTGTGATGGCGTTCGAAGTGCAGCCCGCTGGGCGTGATGATGCCTTCCAGAGATTCCAGCGGTGTCCAGGAGACACCATTGCCCGGCACATCGGCATTGGCGCCGACGGCGCGCAGCACGCGACGTTCAAAACTCGAGGGGCTTCCGTAAGCGCTGAACGGGGCGCCAGGGGTGGTAAGGGTCGGCGGGTTGGGGTCGAGAGGTGCCGGAAGCGCAGCAGGAGGCGGGGATTGGGCGCGGGCTGCGGGAATTGCGGCTGCCGCCGTTGCGAGCACCAAGCCCTGCCGCAACAAAGCGCGGCGGTGGAGAAGACCTCCGCCCGCCGCGTATTCTAGCTCATCGTTGCTGTCCGGAGGCACTGCCATGGCTTCGTGCTGCCGGCAGTCTGATCGATCACGAACCGTCGACGTTGGATTTGCCGCTGAACTCAGAGCCGGCCGTATCCTTGCCCGACACTTCGATCAGCCCATTGCTGCCGGGCGTAAACGTGAAGCGGAAGTTGGGATCTTCGGATATCGTGATGCCGCCTTCCATGCGGAACACCGTCTCACCGCCGGCCTTGACTTCAAGGTCTTCGACAAAACGGGCGGGAGGCGTAACACGCGTCATCGGGTCGATCTGCATGCCCGTAAAGCTTGGATGGCGGATCATGACCTGCGCTTCGTGGGTGCCCGCGATGCTGGCCGGCACGCTCTTCACCTTGGTGTTGCCAAGCCCTTCGAGCGCTGTCTCGTAGTCCTTGCCGAAGGGCGCCGAACAACCACCGGCCGCCTTGACGAACTTCACGGCCATGTGCAGCTTGCCGTCATCCGTCTCAGCGACGGCGCGCACGAATGTGTAGCGGTTGATGCGAATACGCGTGGACAACATGCGATCGCCGTTGCCCGCGGCGGCGCCAAACGAAAAGGCGGCAGCGACAGGCGCCGGGTTTTTGTCGACGACAAGCGTGACCTTCTTGACTTTGGCGGCGGTGGCAGCGGGCATGCGGATGGTGATCGGCACCAGTGCCGCGTCTTCAGCCCGAACGGGCGCTTCCAGCGTGATGACGCCGTCCGCGTCGGCAATATCCGTCGCGCCGAAGACCGACGACTTCAAATCAGGCCAGATGTCTTCATACTCGGCCTGGGCGGGAAGCGCGAATGCGGCAGCGCTGGCAAGCGCCACGAGCGCGGCAATCGACTTGTAAAGCGAAGACCTAGTCATGGAACCGGTTCCTCCTCGTTGCCGAGACTGTTGGACGGCCGATGGCCATCATGCCTGCAAGGCGTCTCCCAGTATAACGCGCGCCGGCGACTTTCGTCACTGTAATCCGCGCCCAACCCTTAAAAGACGGGCAAACCAGCTGACACCGGCCGGCGAGGTTCGCACACGGTTGGCACGTCCACCGAACACCGCAGTAAGCTGCTGATGGATTTTGCGTATTTGGCCCCGCTAGACTGCGTCCGCAAGGATCTCGACATTTTTCAAGGTGCGGTGTCGATCCCTGCGCGGACCGCTCGTCGTGTAGACAGAGCGCGGCCGTGACCGGCCCGCCGTTGATGAAAAAGGGAGAATAGCGATGAAGTTCATGATCTTGCTTAAGGCCGACAAACATACGGAAGCCGGCGAACTGCCAGATGAAGCCATGATCAGCGCCATGATGGCCTATAACGAGGAACTCGTGAATGCAGGCGTGATGGTGGCCGGCGAAGGCCTGCAGCCAAGTTCAAAGGGCGCACGCGTCGCGTTCAAAGGGGCGACACGGGCCGTCACCGACGGGCCCTTCGCAGAGACCAAGGAGTTGATCGCCGGCTTTTGGATTTTCCAGACCAAGTCGCTTCAGGAAGCCATCGACTGGGTGAAGAAGTGCCCCAGCCCCCTCAAGGGCGACGCCGAGATCGAAATACGGCAGATCTTCGAAGCAGCCGACTTTGGCGAGAGCTTCACGCCGGAACTGCAGGAAAAAGAAGCCGAACTGCGGGCGAAGTCCGCCAAGCGGTAGTCCTGGCCACCCTTAGCAACCTTTGACAACAGGAAGACGGCCATGCGCTTCATGATCATCGTCAAGGCCAACCCGGATACCGAGGCCGGCGTGATGCCGGAAGAGTCCATGCTGCAGGTCATGGGTGATTTCCACGAAGAGCTGGCAAAGTCCGGCGTGCTGCTGGACGCCAGCGGACTGCAGCCGACCTCGAAGGGCTTTCGCGTGCAGTATTCTGGCGGCAAGCCGGCCGTCATCGACGGGCCGTTCGCGGAGACCAAGGAACTGATCGCCGGCTACACGCTGATCCAGGTGAAGTCGAAGGACGAGGCGATCGAGTGGGCGAAACGGTTTCCCAACCCGCACGGCACTGGCGATTGCCATATCGAAGTGCGCCAGCTGTACGAGCTTGACGACTTTGGCCCAAGTGCAGCGGTGGACCAAATGCGCGAACAGGTGTTCGCCAAAACCAAGTAACGGCCTCGCGATGCAACTCAGCTTGGGAGAGACACAATGTTGAGGACACTTCTTATCGCCATCGGCGTGCTGGCTGCGGCTGCAGCCGCCGTAGTCGCCTACGCGGCAGCGACCCAGTCAGACGACTTCCGCGTGGAACGTTCGCTGGCGATTAAGGCTCCCGCGGACAAGATCTATCCGCTGATCGCCGACTTCAAGGCCTGGGATGCGTGGTCCCCTTGGGAACACAAGGATCCCAACATGAAGCGCACCTACAGCGAACCCTCGGGCGGCAAAGGCGCGAAGTACGCTTGGGAAGGCAATGGCGAAGTCGGCTCCGGCGAAATGACGATGGCGGAGGCGACGTCACCTTCGAGGGTGAAGCTGGACATGCATTTCAAGGCGCCGTTCGAGGCGCGTCACGTGGGCGAATTCACCCTCGTGCCGCAAGGCGACGGCACCAACGTCACGTGGTCGATGTCCGGCGACGCGCATTTGGTCACCAAGGTGATGTGCCTGTTCTTCAGCATGGACAAAATGGTCGGCACGGAATTCGAGAAAGGCCTGGCTGCCATGAAGGCCAAGACAGAGGGCTAAACGCCAATATCGCGCCGTTACGCCAACCTCTCTTTTGCGGAATGCTATTTTCCAACACCTGGCGGTCGAGATCTTGCAGCATGGCGAAGCTCGTCTATGGAATGAACCAGTCCCTGGATGGCTACGTCGACCATCAGGAGATGTCGACAGGCCCCGAGCTCTTTCGTCACTGGATAGACCACGTGCACGACCTGACGGGCAGCGTGTATGGTCGCCGCATGTATGAGACCATGCGGTATTGGGACGAAGACGATGCTGAATGGAGTGCGGAGCGACACGAGTTCGCCGCGGCGTGGCGGCGTCAACCAAAGTGGGTCGTGTCGCGCTCGTTGAAGGCGGTTGGCCCCAACTCCACACTTATCGCTGATGATATCGAGGCGGTGATACGTGACCTGAAGGCCCGGCTCGTCGGCGATATCTCAGTTTCCGGACCAGACCTGGCACAAAGCCTAACCGACCTTGGCCTTATTGACGAGTACCGGCTTTATCTCCACCCCGTCGTGCTCGGTCGCGGCAAGCCATTCTTTGCTGGCCCGCGGCCGCCCCTCCGCCTTGTGTCCACCGATGCCGTCGGCGAGGACGTGATGCGGTTGACGTACGTTCCTGCCTAATCACGCCCCTAAATTTGCGGCTTCGGCAGCCCACGGCTTGCCTCGGACGGTAGAGTTGATCTAAGCGGTAGCCTGCATGGCTACCGATATACATCGCACCATCGATACCGTCTGGCGCATGGAGCAGCCAAAGCTCATTGCCAGCGTGACGCGTATCGTGCGCGACGTCGGCCTCGCCGAAGAACTGGCGCAGGATGCGCTTGTCACGGCGCTGCAGCAATGGCCGAAGTCTGGCGTGCCTGACAAGCCGGCCGCCTGGCTGATGACGACGGCCAAGAACCGCGCCATCGATCACATCCGCCGCAACAAGCTTCTCCAGCGCAAGCATGAAGAGATCGGCCGCGATCTCGAAATCGATCAAAAGCTGAATGTGCCCGATCTGGATGAGGCGCTCGACGACGATGTCGGCGACGACCTGCTGCGGCTGGTGTTCACGTCGTGTCATCCGGTCCTGTCGATGGAAGCCCGCGTAGCGATGACGCTGCGCATGCTGGGCGGCCTGACGACGGAAGAGATCGCCCGCGCATTTCTTGTGACGGAGCCGACGGTGGCGCAACGCATCGTGCGCGCCAAGCGGACGCTGGCGGACGCAAAGGTGCCGTTCGAGGTGCCGCGAGGGGCGGAGCGCGAGGCGCGCGTGTCGTCTGTTTTGCAGGTGGTCTACCTGATTTTCAACGAGGGCTACTCGGCAACGGCCGGCGAGGACTGGATCCGGCCGCAGCTGTGCCAAGACGCGATACGGCTCGGGCGCGTGCTCGCGGGGTTGGCGCCAGACGAGGCTGAAGTCCACGGCCTCGTAGCGCTGATGGAGATCCAGGCGTCTCGCTTCGGCGCACGAACGGATGCTAAGGGCGAGCCGGTGCTTCTGATGGATCAGAATCGCGCGCGGTGGGATCAGTTGCTGATCCGCCGCGGGCTGGCGGCTCTGGAGAAGGCCGAGAGCCTAGCGGCGCCGCGCGGCAGCTATACGATGCAGGCTGCCATCGCAGCGTGTCACGCGCGGGCACGGACGGCGGCGCAGACGGACTGGGTGGCGATCGCGGCGTTGTATCAGGAACTGGCGGAGCGGGCACCCTCACCTATCGTAGACCTCAATCGTGCGGTCGCGCTCTCGATGGCGTACGGCCCCGCTGAAGGTCTGGCGTTGGCGGATACGCTCGTCGGCGAACCGTCAATGAAGGCGTATCACCTGCTGCCCAGCGTTCGCGCCGACTTCCTGCAGAAGCTTGGCCGTCTCGATGAAGCGCATGCCGAGTACGAGCGCGCGGCCTCGTTGACCAAAAACGCACGCGAGCGGGACCTGTTGTTGGCGCGCGCAGCCGCTTGCCATGACCCCGACACAGAGCAGCAGACGAATGGCTAGACCTGCCTAGCTCGCGTCCCCCAAGATTGCACAAACAACAACACCGTCCGCAACCCAGGGCTTGCCGTCTCACGGCTTGCTGCAGCGTGCTGTTCCATCGCGCATCGGCAGATTGTTATAATTGGATTGTTTGCAGTCACGGTTTTTTCAGCATCTGCCTTCAAACGCAACGTAATCGGATCCTCTCTGACTTATATCGACGCCGCGCGGCGGCGCCGTCCGCACCGATGCGCCAGTCACTCTACTGCAGGTCCATGGGGCTTGGCTGACCTCGCGGCTGCGAGTGGCGTGGTGACGAAAACTAAACCTGTTGTTCGTACGATAGAGATTAACCCCTTGTTGGGCCTCGCAATGCGCTACCTCAAATTCATCGCGCCAGTGCTGCTTCTTACTACTCCCCCGTTGGTGTTCGCCGGCGTTGCGCTGGCGGGATCACACGGCGGTTGCCTGAGCCCGGAAGCGGCGTTGGAAGCCGCCTCCACCGAACCCCCGTCAAGCTGCCGCTCGGCTATCGACGAGACCGCCAATCGAAGCGGTGAAAATGCGCAGATCATCGTCGATCTGCGCAACCAGCTCATTGAATCGAACCAAGAGCGCGACAGGCTCAAGCGGCGGAATTTCATTAGCGCCGCGGTGGCGCTGCGGAGATCGGAAGCAATCCTTGGCCTGCGTGACTTTCTAGCCGGATCCGCCGATGCCCGTGGCGCCTCGGCTGGTCAGGGCGAGCCCGAAACGCCATCAGCCACAAACGCGACGATTACCCAGCTTCAGGATGACCTTTCGCTGGCGCGTCGAGACAGCCAGCGGGCCATCGCGACGGCTGTCTATCAGCGCCAACAGCATAGCGAGTCGTCGAAGACCGTCGCTTCACTCCGTGTTGCGCTGGCAGCACTAGAGAGCCAGTTGAACGAGGTGCGCTCCGGCTTGAAAACGGCAAGTCTGGAAGCCTCGAGCGATGTTGCAGAATCGAGCGCGACAATCGCCAAACTTCAGGAAACCCTGGAAGCAGCCCAGCGAGCCAG
The DNA here is from genome assembly GCA_030655135.1 of Hyphomicrobiaceae bacterium. Lineage (GTDB taxonomy): Bacteria > Pseudomonadota > Alphaproteobacteria > Rhizobiales > Hyphomicrobiaceae > JAKAXS01. The sequence continues at coordinate 196,674 of JAURWC010000074.1, forward strand.
CCAGCGAGCCATCGGCCAATCTCTATTCCACCGTCAGCGCCACAACGATGCATTGAAAGCCGTAGCGGCCCTTCAGCAAGACCTTGAGACGGCAGCCGCCGAATTGAGCGCCGCGCGTACGATCCAACAAACTGCGACAGCGAACGCCTCGGATATCCCGCAATTGACAGCTGAGATTGCGGATTTGAAGCGCAGCGTGGCTGACGCTCGCAGAGACGCTCATCGTGCTATCGCCGTGGCCGTATTCCAGCGGCAACAGCGCAATGTTGCGGAGACGGCCGTCACCTCGATGCGGGTCGCGCTTGCCAAGTCCGATGACGAGTTGCGTGACGCGCACGCCGACATTCAAGCTGAAAAAAGCGCAAGGTCTAGCAGCGATGCCGACGCAAGCGCGAAGATTGCCAAACTTCAGGATGGCCTCGAAGCAGCCCAGCGAGCTAGCCAGCGAGCCATCGGGATTTCGGTCTCACACCGCCAGCGCAGCAACGATGCGCTAAAAGCCGTGGCGACCCTCCAGCAAGACCTTCAGGCGACGGCCGCCAAATTGAGCGAGGCACGCGCAATCCAACAGGCTGCCGCAGCGAACTCCTCGGATATCCCGCAATTGACGGCCGAGATCGCTGAGTTGCAGCGCAACGTGGCGACAGCTCGAAGAGACGGCCAACGTGCTATCGCCACCGCCGTATTCCAGCGGCAACAGCGCAACCTTGCCGAGACGGCGGTTACCTCATTGCGGGTAGCTCTTGCCAAGACCGGCGAGGAGTTGCGCACTGCGCAGGCCGCACAAACTGCAATGTCGACGAACGATACCGAAGCAAGCGCGAAGATCGCCAAACTTGAGGCCAGCTTGGAAGAGCTGCAACGCACCAACCAACGGTCGATTGCAAATGCTGTCCTTCACCGCCAGCGTTGGGCAACATCTAGCCAGGCCGAAGCGAAGCTCCAGGCTGAGCGGGATGAGCAGCATGCCAAGGCTACAAAACTATCCGTAGCGTTTGCTGAGCTGCGCACCGAACTGGATAAGATCAAGTCTCAGACCGACCGCAACACAGTCAGCACGCTTGACCAGATTGACGAACGCAACGAGGGCCTCGCCACCGAGGTCGCCTTTGACGATCGTACCGGCGTGACCTCAGAGCCCGCTTTGCACTTGGCAGACTACGGAGATGAACCCGCCGGGAGTGCTTCCGAACGTGCCCGAGAAGCAAGGAGCGAGGTGCCGCGCCTCACGCAAAAAGCTCCACCCGTCCTCGCCGATCGTCCTACGCCCCTATCGCAAACGAAGCCGGCTGCGGTTCGTAAAGAGCCCTCCAAAGCCAGCCGCACAGCCATTCTGCCGCATCGCCGCAGGAGCTGGAGGGAGCCAGCATCGCTCAACTCCGGCAGGCGCGATGTCATCGTCGTGACCGCACCCGTGCGTCGCCTCGCCATGCGAAAGCCTGCCCGCTAACGGCCTTCAACGTCCGCTCACGCACACTCGACCAGCCAACGAAACGTCACTTCATTTGCGGGAACGCAAACTCGGCGCCTTTGGCGATGCTGTCGGGCCAGCGCTGCATAACGGCCTTGTGACGCGTGTAAAAGCGCACGCCTTCCGGGCCGTAGACATGCTGGTCGCCGAACAAGCTGCGCTTCCAGCCGCCGAACGAGTTGAACGCCATCGGCACCGGCAGCGGCACGTTGATGCCGACCATGCCGACGTTGATGTTGCGCGTGAACTCGCGCGCCACGCCTCCGTCGCGCGTATAGATGGCGACGCCGTTGCCGTACTCGTTGCCCTCGATGATCTCGACGGCGGTCTTGAGGTCAGGCGCGCGAACGACGCAGAGCACCGGGCCGAAGATCTCTTCCTTGTAGATCGTCATCTGCGGCGTGACGTTGTCGAACAGCGAGCCGCCGCAGAAGAAGCCGTTCTCGAAGCCTTTGACCTTGTGATTGCGGCCGTCGACGACAAGCGTCGCCTTCTCCTTCACGCCGGAAGCAATGAGGCTTTCGATACGCTGTTTGGCAGCAGCGGTGACGACGGGCCCCATCTCGGCGTCCGCCACGTTGCCTTCGGCGACCTTGATGGTCTTCACGCGATCCTTCAGCTTTTGAACCAGTTCATCGCCGACGTTACCGACGGCAACGGCCACGGAAATCGCCATGCAGCGTTCGCCGGCGGAGCCGTAGGCTGCACCCATCAGCGCGTCGCAGCACTGGTCGATGTCGGCGTCCGGCATGATGACCATGTGGTTCTTGGCACCGCCCAGCGCCTGCACGCGCTTACCGTGCGCGGTGCCCGTGGCGTAGATGTATTCCGCGATCGGCGTGGAGCCAACGAAGCTGATGGCCTCGACGTTTGGGTGCTTCAAGAACGCGTCGACGGCGAACTTGTCGCCCTGGACCACGTTGAAGACGCCGTCGGGCAGCCCTGCTTCCTTCAACAGGTCGGCAATCAGCAAACTGGGCGAGGGATCGCGCTCGGACGGCTTCAGAATGAACGTGTTGCCGGTAGCGATAGCGATCGGCGCCATCCACATCGGCACCATGGCGGGGAAGTTGAACGGCGTGATGCCGACGCAGACGCCGAGCGGCTGGCGGATGGACCAGGCGTCCATGCCGCGTGAGATCTGCTCGGTGTATTCGCCCTTCAACAGCTGCGGGATGCCGGTGGCGAATTCCACCACGTCGATGGCGCGGGCCACTTCGCCGAGCGCGTCAGACAGCACCTTGCCGTGCTCGCGCACGATGTGTTTTGCCAGCTCGGTGCGGCGCTGCTGAAGCAGTTCGAGGAAGCGGAACATCACGCGGGCGCGCGCCAGCGGCGGCTCCTGCGACCAGGCCGGGAACGCAGCTTTTGCCGCGGCAACGGCGAGTTCGATCTCTTCGGCACCCGCCATGTGCACCCGGCCGGCGGCGGCGCCGACAGCAGGGTTGAACACGTCCACCGTGCGGCCGGAGCGCGAGGCGACGCGTCCACCGTTGATGTAGTGCGGCACGTCGTATCCGGCATTGGCGTCGCGAACGTCGTCGGCATTTTCCTGCGATACGGGGGCGTTCTCGAGCTCTGTCATTGTCGTATCCTTTCGATCTCGTTCAGGCGCCGGCTTATTCATCAGTCTGGGCTGGTGACGGCCGCGATGACGTCGCCAAGCGTGGCGCACATGTTTTTGATTTCGGCTTCGGTGGAGATGAAGGGTGGGCCCATGGCGATGGTGTCGCCCGAGAAGCGCAGCAGCAGCCCCTTGTCGAGCGCGCGTTCGAACACGCGCAGGCCACGCAAGCCTGGGCGCCCTTCGAACGGTTCGAGTTCGACGGCAGCGGCCAGGCCGAAGTTGCGGATGTCGCGGACGCCCGGCGTGCCCTTCAACTGATGGATGCCATTTTCGAGCACGGGTTCAAGCGCACGGGCGCGGGCGATGAGCCCGTCCTTCTCCATGATGTCGAGCGTGGCGTGGCCGGCGGCGCACGCCATCGGGTGACCGGAGTACGTGTAGCCGTGGAAGAACTCGACCGCCTCGTCCTGCCCGCTCATGAAGGCGTCGTAGATTTCGTTCGTCGCCAGCACGCCACCCATCGGAATGGTGCCGTTGGTGACGCCCTTGGCGAAGGTGAGCAGATCCGGCGTCACGTTCAGGCGCTGTGCGCCGAAGTTTTCGCCGAGACGGCCGAAGCCGCAGATGACCTCGTCGAAGATCAGCAGGATGCCGTGCTTGGTGCAGATCTGGCGCAGCTTCTCCAGATAACCGACGGGCGGAACGACGACGCCGGTGGAACCGGCCATCGGTTCGACGATGACGGCGGCGATGGTGGCGGCATCGTGCAGCGCGACCAGGCGTTCCAGGTCATCGGCCAGATGCGCGCCCCACGTGGGCTGACCGCGCGAGAAGGCCATGTCGGCGTGGCTGTAGGTGTGCGGCAGGTGGTCGACGCCGGGCATCATGAGGGGCGCAAACATCTTGCGGTTGGCGACCATGCCGCCGACCGAGATGCCGCCGATGCCGACGCCATGATAACCGCGCTCGCGGCCGATGATGCGGAAGCGCTGGCCCTCGCCGCGAACGCGGTGATAACCGACGGCGATCTTGATGGCGGTGTCGACCGATTCAGAGCCCGAGTTGGTGAAGAACACCTGCCCCAGACCGGCGGGCGCCATCGCCGAGACTCGGGCGGCAAAGCTGAGCGTCACGGGATTGCTGATCTGGAACGCCGTCGAATAGTCGAGGCTTTCCGCCTGGCGCTTCAGCGCTTCGGCAATGTGGGGATGGCCGTGACCGAGCGGACAGCACCAAAGGCCTGACAAGCAGTCGAACAGCTTGCGGCCGTCGGTCATCGTGAAGTAGGCGCCCTTGGCCGAGGCCAGGAGCTTGGGGTTCTGCTTGAAGTAGCGGTTGGCCGTGAAGGGCAGCCAGTAGCGCTGCAGGCCTTCGGTGACGCCGGAGTTGTGGAGCTGCATATTCACAAGACTGTTCCGTTCGTTGTCAGGCGGCAAGCGCGGTCACGGGATCGACGTAGGCATGATTGAGCGCAAGCGCCACCGGCTCGTTCGTCACCATGCCCTTGTGCACGTTGAGGCCGTTGAGCAGGTGTGCGTCACGCTTCAGCGCGTCGACGCCGTTCTTGGCCAGAGCCAGGACGAACGGCAGCGTGGCGTTGTTGAGCGCGTAGGCAGACGTGCGCGGCACCGCACCCGGCATATTGGCGACGCAGTAATGAATGACATCGTCGACGATGTAGGTGGGGTTGTCGTGCGTCGTGGCCCGCGAGGTCTCGCAGCAGCCGCCCTGGTCGATGGCAACGTCGACGATCACGGAGCCGGGCTTCATGCGCCGCACGATCTCGCGCGTAATCAGCTTGGGCGCGGCCGCGCCCGGCAGCAGCACGCCGCCGATGACGAGGTCGGCGCTCGTGCAATGCTGCTCGATGGCGTCGCGCGTTGAGAAGACGGTGTTGAGCGGGCGGCCGAACTGCTTCCAGAGGTTACGCAGCACGTCGACGTTGCGGTCGATGACCCAGACTTCCGCGGCCATGCCCAGCGCGATATGCGCCGCATGGGTGCCGACGACACCGCCGCCAATGATGACGACCTTTGCCGGATCGACGCCGGGAACGCCGCCGAGCAACGTGCCGAGGCCGCCGTGGGCCTTCTCCAGAAAGTAGGCACCAGCCTGGATCGACAGGCGGCCGGCCACTTCCGACATCGGCGCGAGCAACGGCAGCGTGCCTTGCGCGGATGTCACCGTCTCATAGGCGATGCAGGTGGCGCCACTGGCGATGAGGTCGTTGGTCTGCTCCGGATCGGGGGCGAGGTGCAGGTACGTGAAGAGGATCTGGCCAGGGCGCAGTTGCTTGCGCTCGACAGCCTGGGGCTCCTTCACCTTCACCACCATCTCGGCCTTGGCGAAGATCTCAGCCGCCGTCTGCACGATGGTGGCGCCAGCGGCCTCGTAAAGATCGTCCGTGGCGCCGATGCCGGCCCCGGCCTGAGTCTCGACGATGACGCTATGGCCGCGCTCTGTCAGCTCGCGCACGTTCGCGGGCACCAGACCGACGCGGTACTCACGGACTTTGATTTCTTTCGGAACACCGATCAGCATCGCGACGCCCTCGTTCGTGGGTGACTTTGTCAGGGTTTTGGCGCACCGCGCGCCAACCTAATCCCAGCCGCAGAGATACTGGCTTGGCTAGGTCGCCGCCAATACAGTTGACCAATACACCAACCATAATTACGGCAAACTGTACTGATGACAGCCGTTAGGTGTATAGGTGCATTATCCAGCACAGAGAGCCCAACAGATGGATCAGCTCAAAACCCTGCCTCGGGCCGCGACGCGCGCCACCGCAATCGTTGACATCGTTATCGAGCGCGACAGCGATACCGGGCTCGTCGAGCAGATCGCGCGGAAGATTGCGGAAGCCATCGCAGCCGGGCGGCTGGCAGCCGGGGCCAAGCTTCCGTCGGTACGCGATATGGCGCGGCAGCTGGCTGTCAGCACGTTCACGGTGGCGGGCGCCTATGACCTGCTGACCGCACGCCACGTCGTGGCGGCGCGCAGGGGCGCGGGTTACTTCGTGCTCCATCGCGGACCGGCGGCAACCGCGACCCTGATGGAGCCGGCGCAGACCGAGGCCAGCAGCATCAGCGATTTCTGGCTGTCATCGGACGTGTTCACGCATGGACGGATGCTGGCCTCGCCCGGATGCGGTTGGCTGCCGTCGGACTGGTACTCGGAACGGACCGTCATCAGCGACGCCATCCGCCGCGTGGCGCGCTCCAAGCCTGAGCACCTGGTTAACTACGGACATCCGGCGGGCTACGGCCGCCTGCGCCAGCACATCGCGCGCGACCTCAGCGAGCGGCTGTTTGCGCTTTCGCCCGACCAGATCGTACTGACGCATGGGGTGACGCACGCACTGGATCTCGTGGTGCGCACCTGCCTGCAGCCGGGCGACGCGGTGTTGGTGGAAAGCCCCGGCTACTCCAATCTCAACGGGCTGATCGCACGGCACGGCTGCAAATTGCTGCCGGTGACGCGCGGCCCGAACGGCCTAGACCTGGAAGCTGCAGCGCAACTGGCACAGACACACCGGCCGAAGGCGATGTTCGTCACGACGGTGCTGCACAATCCGCTCGGCACGACGTTGCGGCCCACGGACGCGTTCCGCCTGCTGGCGCTGGCGGAGAAGTTCGACTTCCTGATCGTGGAGGACGACATCTGCCGCAGCTTCGGCAGCGATTTTGATCCGTGTCTGGCGGCGATGGACGGGCTGTCGCGCGTCATCTCCGTCAACGGCTACTCCAAGACGATCGCACCGTCACTGCGGGCGGGCTACGTCGCCTGCAATGCGAAGCTCGTGCAAGACATCCTGCGCACGAAAATGGTGACAGGGCTGACGACGTCGGAGGTGAGCGAGCGCATCGTGCTGGAGGTGCTGGCTGACCCCAGCCACCGCCGCTCCGTCGAGCGCATCCGCACGCGCATGACAGCGGCGCGCGAGGCCTATCGCGTTGTATTGGAGGCCGCCGGGCTAACGCTGCTGGCAGCAGCAGACGGAGGCATGTTTCTCAGTGCGGGCTGGGCAGTGGCACCGACCGATACGTGCAACGCGCGCCTGATCGCGGAGGACGCGCTGAAAGACGGTTTGGCGCTGGCCCCGGGCGACTTCTTCCACGTTTCACCCCCAGAGAGCATCTGGTTCCGCTTCAACGTAGCGCACGAGGATCCGGATCGGCTGCGGGCGTTCTTGAGTGAGGTGCCGGCGCGCTACGGCTGGAGCCTATAGCAGAGCGTGCTTGCCTTAGTTGTTCCGCAATCGAGCCGGGTGTAAGAGGCGCGCTTTGACAGGACCAGACGTTCAATCATGACGAGCGATACCGACGCCCCCGAAATCGCCCACGGCGTGCGTGGGGCTGACGATGGCATCATCGATAATGTACGCCTCCGGGAAACGCTGCAGGAACGCGTCGAAAGCCTGCTTGGGCGAAACAGTTGGACGATCCTGAAGTCGCTGCTGGCCCTGGCGCTATTCGCGGCCGTTACCGTATTTCTCTATCATCAGATCCAGACGGTGACGTGGGTCGACATCCGCTCGGCCACCGCGCGCATCAGCGGGGTGCAAATCGCGCTGGCTGTTGCCGCAACGGCGGCATCGTATGCCGCGCTTGCCGGTTATGACTTTCTGGCGCTGCGGCACCTAGGCGTCCGCACCGTACCGGCGTGGCTCGTCGCGCTGACATCGTTCATCAGCCAGACCTTCACGTTCAACCTCGGCTTCGGCGTGCTGACGGGCGGCGCTGTGCGCATGCGCCTCTACGGGGCTGCTGGGTTGTCGGGCGAACAGATCGTCGCGACCAGCCTGCTGGCGAGCGCCGGGTTCTGGCTGGGACTCATCGTCTTGACGGCTCTGGCTTTGATCGCCGCGCCGGACGTGGCGACGCGCGTGGCCGGGTTGCAGCCGGGCTGGGCCACGGCGTCGGGCACGGCGATCCTCGCAGCTGTCGCGGCGTGGCTGATCTATTCCTGGCGCAACGATGCGGTGCCCGCCGATGGTGCGGTGGCCGTGCCGTCGACGTCGACATCCGCCCTGGCCGTACTGATCGGCGCTGGTGATCTCGTTGCGTCAGCCGCAGCGCTGTACGTGCTCCTGCCAGCGGATACGCCGCTCAGCTTCCTGCCGTTTCTCGTCGTGTTCGCGGCTGCCGCCACGTTTGGCGTGATCAGCAGCATCCCTGGCGGCCTTGGTGTCTTCGAAGGCACGCTGTTCCTCGGCCTCGCCGGCGTCGAACACGGCGCGCTGCTGGCCTCGCTGCTGGCATTTCGCGTCATCTATTACCTGGTTCCCATGGCGATCGCCGCCGGGCTGTTCGCGCTGTTCGAGTTGCGCGCCAAGGCTGCGCCCGTCACGAAAGGCGCGGTCGCCTTCGGCGCGATCATCGCGCCGCTGATCCCGACCGTTGCCGCCATCATGGTGTTCCTTGGCGGCTTCGTCCTGCTGGTCTCCGGCGCGCTGCCCGCGGAGCACGATCGCATGGCGCTGCTGCGCCACAGCGTGCCTCTGCCATTCGTGGAGGCCTCGCACTTCATCGCCAGCGTGGCCGGCGCCCTGCTGCTGATCATCGCCCACGGCCTGGCGCGGCGGCTGGAGTCGGCGTGGCGCGCTGCGATCGCGTTGCTCGGCCTCGGCGCATTGTTCTCCCTGGCGAAGGGCTTCGACTATGAAGAAGCGCTCGTGTGCCTGTTCGTCATCGCGTTGCTGGTGGCGAGCCGGCATCGCTTCTATCGCCAGGGCGGGCTGTTCTCGCGCGCGCCCAGCGCCACCGAACTGCTGGCGATTGCTATCGCCCTCGGCATCTCAATCTGGATCGGCATGCTGACGTACCGCGGCGTCTCCTACACGGACACGCTGTGGTGGGACTTCGCCTATCGTGACGATGCACCGCGCTTCCTGCGCGCCTCGCTCGGCGTTGCGGTGACCGCCCTGCTGGTCCTCGCCTACGAGATCCTGCACCGGCCGTCGCAACTGGTGGACGCCGTTGATCCGCAAGAGATGAATCGCGCGCGCGGCATTCTCGACAAGTCACCCAACACGGAAGACCGGCTGGCGCTGCTCGGCGACAAGCGTTTTCTGTTTGACGACAAGCAGCGCGGGTTTGTGATGTATGGCGTGCAAGGCTCCAGCTGGATCGCGATGAGCGATCCCGTCGTCACAGACGAGGATGCGCGGCTGGACCTCGTATGGCAGTTCAAGGAGCTGGTGGATCTGCACGCCGGCATTCCCGTCTTCTACCAGGTGACGCGCAACTTCCTTCCCGCTTACCTGGATGCCGGGTTCTCCCTCGTGAAGCTCGGCGAGGAAGCATGGGTTGATCTCAAGAAATTCACGTTGGAAGGCGGCGAGGGACGCAAGCTGCGTCAGGCGAAGGCCAAGGCGGAAAAGTCCGGCATGGTTCTGCAGATCGTTCCGGCCAGCGAGGCTGCTGCGCTGCTGCCGGAACTCAAAGTCGTGTCCGACGCGTGGCTCGCCGAGCGCGGCCAGCGCGAAAAGGGTTTCTCCCTTGGCTTCTGGTCTGAACCGTATCTGGCGCAGTTCGACATGGCGGTGATCCGTCTTGGCGGCCAGGCCGTGGCCTTCGCCAACATCTGGCGCGGAGCGGGCGCTGAACAGTACTCCGTCGACCTCATGCGATCGAGGCCGGACGCGCCGCAGGGCGTGATGGATCTTCTCTTCATCTCGCTAATGGAGATCGCCAAGAAGGAGGGCTACCAGTGGTTCAACCTGGGCATGTCGCCCCTGTCGGGGCTGCCGCAACACCGGCTGGCGCCATTGTGGACCAGGCTAGCGCGTTTCGTTTCGCGCACGGGCGACCGGTTTTACAACTTCGAGGGCCTGCGCGCCTACAAGAACAAGTTCCACCCTGAGTGGCGGCCGAAATATCTCGCCTATCCCGGCGGCCTGCGGCTGCCGCAAGTGCTGGTCGATATCACGTCGTTGATTGCGGCCTCGCCTCAGCGGGCCGAAGGCGCTGGAGAACCATGATGCGGCCGCACTTGGCGATGACGACCGCGGCACTGACGATCCTGTGCGGTGCCTGCTTGCTCGGATCTGCACCGGCGACGGCAGCCCCGCGTTCGATCACGGTCCAGCAAGAAGACCTGGGCGCGATTACCGTCCTGGCGCCGCAGACGCAGCCGGAACGGTTCGTCGTCTACATTTCCGATCACGATGGGCTGACGCCGTTACGGCTGGCGGAAGTAGAGACAATCGTGGCACGCGGTGCCGCGGTGGCCCTGCTCGACCTACCAAAGCTGCAGACGACGTTGGCAGGCCTGAAAGACGAAGAGTGCTATTACGTCTTCGGTGACATCGAAGACGTCGCGCGCACGGCACAGCGTCAGCTCGGCATGACGGAGTGGCGCTGGCCGATGATGTTCGGTGTCGGCGACGGCGGCACGCTGTCGTACCTGATGTTGGCACAAGCGCCCGATAATACGTCGGGCGGGGCAGTGAGCATTGGCTTCGTCCCGCAGCTGAAGGGCAACGTGCCGCTTTGCCCTGGCGCACCGATGATCGGCCATGCGAACGGCGTGATCGGCTACAAGCCCTTCGACGACGTGCCCGGCCCGTGGGTGCTTATCGCCCCGGCGGCAGTGACGGCGGACGTGCAGGCCTTCCAGGACGCGACTGACGGCGCGCGCATCGACATCGTCGAAGGTGATGACGCCAAGCGGTTTGCCGCCGCGGTCGATGCACTGTTTGCCATGGCGCCGAAGAGCGCCGAAGGCCTGGCCGATTTGCCGCTGACCGAACTTCCTGCGGAGGGTTCGCCCAAGTCGCTGTTCATTCTCATCTCCGGCGACGGAGGCTGGCGCGACATCGACAAGCAGATCGGCGAATACCTTTCCAAGAACGGCGTGTCGGTGGTTGGCGTCGATTCCTTACGTTACTTCTGGAGCCGCCGCGAGCCCAAGCATATCGCCAGCGACCTCAATCGCATTGCCGAGCATTATCGCGACAAGTGGAAACTGGAGAGCGTCGGCATCGGCGGCTACTCGTTCGGCGCCGACGTGATCCCGCTGTCGTGGCCGTACCTACCCAAGGACCTGCAGGCGCGCACGAAGCTCATCGCACTGCTGGGGCTGGAGACGACGGCCGACCTGCAGGTGTCGGTTACCGGCTTCCTCGGCATCAAGGATTCAAACGACATCGAAATACATCCGTTCTTGGCGGGACTGCCCAAGGACAAGACAGTTTGCTTTTACGGAACCGCAGAAGCTAAAGCCGGCGAAACCGCGTGCGTGGCGCAGGAGCTGGATGGTGCAACGGTGGTGGAACGCCCCGGCGGCCATCATTTCGACGGCAAGTACGAACCGGTGGCCGACATGATCCTGGAACGCTTGAAGTAGAATTCAGCTTTTCAGCAGCGTGGCCGCAGCATCGCTTGGCGCCAGATCGCCGGCAAGCACGGCGTCGGCCAGCTTGTCCAGCTGACTGCCCTGCCCTGCCTTGATGCGATCGGCCACCAGGTCGGCCGCAGCTCGCGCGATGAGATAGCGGGCACGCCTGCGGCGCCGCGCGTCCGTGCCCTGTTCAGCAACGCGCTGCCCGATACCGGCCACCGCTTGCATCAACGCGTCCACACCTTCCCCGGTCGTCGCCGTCGTTTTGAGAACGGGCGGCTTCACGCCGATTGCGGCGCGAATGGACAGCGCACCAGCTAGCTGCTGCATCGTCTGCTCGGCGCCGGGCCGGTCGCCCTTGTTGACGACGAGGATGTCGGCGATTTCCAGCAGACCCGATTTCATGGCCTGGATATCGTCGCCAAGGCCCGGCGCCGAAATCACGACGCGAACGTCGGCCACTTCCGCCACGTCGATCTCATTTTGGCCGGTGCCCACCGTCTCCAGCAAGATCAGGTCGAAGCCAGCCGCATCGAACGCATCGACGATGCGCACGGCGGCCGGCGACAGGCCACCCAGGTAACCGCGTGAAGCCAGCGAGCGCACGAAGACACTGTCGTCGTCCAGCGCCGCCGTCATGCGGATACGGTCGCCGAGAATGGCACCGCCCGAGATCGGACTGGACGGATCGACGGCAATGACGCCGATGCGCTGGCCGGCCGCACGCGCATGCGCGATCACCGCGTTGACCAGCGTCGACTTGCCCGCGCCCGGCGGCCCCGTAAAGCCGACAACGAGGCCGTGCCCGAGATGCGGCTGCAGCGCCTTCAGCAGGTCCGGCGCGAAGACCGACATGCGCTCCAGCTCGGTGATGGCAGACGCAATCGCACGTCGCTCGCCTGAGCGCACGCGCGCGACGAGATCGGGGATCTCGCTGCGTTCGATGCTGCCGCGCGGGGCCTTGGCTGGGTGCGTTGTGCCGTCCATCTCGCGCTGATAACCGCAAAGCCGGCCCTTGCGCAACATGCCCATTGATTCATCGGGAATTTTTTGCGTGCACGGGTGGCGGATTGAGGACCCGGCGCGGCAGCAGAGCAGGAAAGTTGCGGCACGCCTGAGGCGTTCCGGTGACTGCAGCCTCCGTTATATCGGCGCATACTGCGGCGGTTGGCTCAAACGTCATTTGGGAGAGTTCGCGATGTTGAAAGTATTCAGTTCCCTCGCCGTAGCCGCAGCCCTCACCTTCGCCACCCCCGGGTTCATGCCCGACAGCGCCGCGCACGCCAAAAGCGCGCTGAAGGTCTGCAAATCGAAGGTGCCGTCGACCGGCAAATTGAAGACATGGAAGTGCAAGGCTGACGTGCCGTGCTGCGTCAGCCATGACCTGGGCATGTACGTGTGTGGCCAGCCCATGATCGGCTGCCTGTAACGGCCCAAAATTGCAGGAATTGCCGGCCCGCCGTCATAGCCGGCGGCGGGTCGTTCTTGGTGCGATGTCAGGATTTTGCGTTGGCGCTGGACAGGACCGCCGGAGGGTGTTAGACGCTGCCTTCTCGGGGCCCGGTGGGGCCCTTTTGCCGTCCTTGGAACACGAGGACTGCGGGCGCATAGCTCAGTTGGTAGAGCAGCTGACTCTTAATCAGCGGGTCGTAGGTTCGAATCCTACTGCGCCCACCATTGTTTATCCAAAGTCGATCATCGATCGCATTTGGGATTGCTGTATAGCGCAGCGTCCGCAAGCAGCATCTCGTTGCCACACGACTAAGTGCTTCTGAGTTCGATCTCCGTCGAAGCCGAAGGCTCGCGAGTTACGCGACCGCTTCGCCACGGATCGCGCGACTGCCTGCAAGGCACGGAGTCACGCGAGTGAGCCAGGCATGGCGGAGGGGGTGGGATTCACTCCATCTTTACAGCATTTTAATGCAATAAACTCATAGTTTGCTTCAATTACGGCCCCTATCGCGGTACAAACGTCGCCAGATAAGGGTACAAAACCGATTTTGAGCGAACATGAGATACCTGACGCGCGGAGCTGGCGACCGCTTTCACTATAGACGCGGTGTGCCCGCCGATCTTCGGGCTGTTGTCGGACACCGCGAGTGGAAGTCGACCATAACCTCGCCGTCTGTCCGCCTAGCTGAAGCCTTGGCGCGAACGCTAGCCTCAAAGCACGACTCGCTGATCCAACAGCATCGGTCGGGATCGCCTGTTGCCAGGGCGACCAATGACTTTGAGCATTCGATGGACCACATGCTGGAGGTGGTCCGTCGTCGCGAGAGACCCGACAAGCGTCTGGTGGCGGAATACGACGCTGCACTGGACGGCAAGATCAAAGCTCTCGACGCGGCCATGCCGAATGGCGCCAACCGCCATGGTGAGCTTGTCAGTGAGCAGCTGCGTCTGCAGGCAATGAAGGGTGAGCTTAGCATCCTTGAGTTGGCGCACGCCGGAGCCAAGCCCACAACGTTTACCGCCGGTGAGATCGCGGCCTACCAGCTGCTTGTTCAGCCTGACTTCAAAGACCAACTGGCCTTCACCTTCGACCTCAGCCCCTTACTGGACATCTTCACCGCCAGAGAGCTGCGTGACCGCATCAGCCGGTTGAAGCAGGAGGTAGCGGCTCTCGAAGCAAAGATTGCCGACCATGCCGCCTTCAGAGCCGATCTTCACATACCAAGTCTTGCGACGTCGCAAGCTGATGCTGCCGATGACCCGGCGAACCCGCTGCTGCTGACGGCCTTCGCGGAGTGGCTGGCTGCAGAAAAGCAGAGCGACGAGACAGCGAAGAAGTATGCTGTCTACATCCGACGCCTGGCCGAACACGTGGGCAACATACCCGTGCGCAGCATTAGGAAGCTTCAGGTCGTCAGCTTCCTCAAGCTGCTGGAGACGGTGCCTGATAGCAATCGCCTTCCTCCTCCGCTGCGTCGGTCGATGTCGATGGCCGAACTGATCAAGGCAAGGCGAGTATGGCTCGAGAAGCATCCGGAAGCTGAGCCAGATGACTGGAGGTTGATCACAGCCGCGACGGTGAATAAGCATCTGGAAGCGATCAAGGCCCTTCTGGGCTGGGTCGCATCCAACCAGGAGGACTATACTAACGTTGCGCGCGATGTTCGCCGCCGCAAGGAAACGCGCGAGCGTAGCGACTACGACGTAAGGCCGTTCACTCCAGAAGAGCTGCAGCGGATCTTAGTTGCGTCAGAGGAACGTTGGGGACGTGGCAGTGACATGTGGTGGCTTATCCGTCTCGGCCTCTACACCGGCGCACGGCTTGAGGAGCTTTGCCAACTTGCCAAAGCCAACGTGCGCGAGGTCTCCGGCATTCCTGTTATCGAGATCGTGGGCGGTTCGTTCGTCGAGAACGGCCAGAAGCTGAAGCGGAAGATCAAGAACGCTATGTCGGAGCGGTTGATCCCTCTTCACCCATGGTTGATCGAGAACGGCTTCCTTGAGTTCGCGAAGGCCGGCAAGGGCGCGCGGGTACTCTCTACGTTCTCGCGCGGCGGTGGTCGCTTTGGCCACGGACCGTCAAAGGCGTTCCATCGGCTCATACGCGACGCTCTTGAGATCGACGACGTGCGGGTGCGATTTCATAGTTTCAGGCACGGGTTTTCGACAGGGCTCCACAACGCGTCCGTACCGGCGGCGCAGGTCAACGCGCTAATGGGTCATGCGCGGGCTAAGGGAGCTGCTGGGCGGTATATCAACGAACTGGATACGCCGACGCTAGCAGCAGCATTAGGCAAACTACTCTAGCTAATCTGACCGGAGATCAATGATTTGCGGAACCAAATGTTCAATGTCTTTCGCCAACCTTTTCAAGTTTGACACCGTCAAGGAGGGGTCAATCAATTGCAAACACTGCAAGACGAATGAAAACGCCGGAGATCCGCCATGATCAGACATTTTCCCGGTGTGGTAAAACTTACAATTTTGACCAAAGGTCATGCGGTAATACCGCAGCAGATTCGCTCCAGCTCCTGCAAGGTCCATACTACGAAATTCTTTTTTTACGGCCCCGTTGAAACTTGCTTGTTCTAACGCGGTGGCTGCACTGGCTAGCTGCTGCTGAAGCGATTTCTCTGTAAGCGCGAGGGCATCCCCCAACCGTTTTTTTATTCCGGGCTCCTCTAAAATTTTAATCGCCTTCTCGACATAGTCCGTCGCCTTCCGCATCTTTACAACATCAGCTCTTCTACCGAACCCGTAAGTCGCCTTCAGGAGCCAATGTGCGTAGTAAATGCCACTGGTGGATTCAATCACGCGATCAAATTCTTCTAAGTCGCGTATTTTGAACCGTTTGATTATGTCGCGCAGTTCAAGTTGAAAGACCGTGCGGTCCTCGGCTACATCTGAATTAGCATCGTTAATCTCACCAGGCTCGAGCTCAATCTTTGCTATAAAATACTTGTAGGCCAAGATGTGCACTAGCTCTTGGAAGTCCATCCCTGCCAATGCTGCCTGTATCTGGCCTCGCGTCCACGCGCCCATCGCAATTCCTCCATGAATTTTTCAGATTCGCCGCAAGAGGCCCGCCGGTCAAGGGTGGACATTCCTATTGGCTGAACTGAAACGGCATCGACCGACTAGGAAACATTGCGGCCCGAGACTCTCTCGTAAAAAACGGGGATTTCCTATTCAACCGCGCGCGATAATTGAATGGGGTGGGAAGCTATCAGCTTGCTGAGCTATTCCGCCGACATCTACGGTGCCAGTCGACCTCTCTCAACTCGATGAGGACCGAATGGACATCTACGACTCAGATTTCTCGCTTGAAACCAGCAACGCTCTGGACGCCGCTCATAACCGTCGCAGCGCCAATGCGGACTTCATTTACTGGCAGGTCTTCGCGGACGGCCAACGCGCCCACGACCTGCAGGGTGAGGCTGCCGGCCGACCTCTTGTCGTTCTGGCGGCCGGGCCCTGCGTAGGTTTCACGACGACGACAGGGCCGCTCATACCGTACCGCGACGACGAATGTGAAGGCCGCTACCTCCTTATCTCGATCGACGACATCCAGCACCACCATGGGGCGGTGAACCTCGAGACCGTCAAGCACATGTCCCGGCAGGTGTTCGCAGCGGTGCGCGAAGCGTTCGTCAGGGCGGACGGCAACGCCGACGGCTTCTGGGCAACTAACGACGAAATGTTCCTCGATGCGATCGTCCGCGTCATCTACACATCTGAAGAGTGAGAACGAGCCATGATGAACGACAACCACATGCGTACTGTGCCAACCGGCTCGGCGCACACTATAGAAGATGCCGAACGCGCCACGAGCGGACCAACACCTTCAGAGAAAGCTTTTTACGTAATTTCTCAGTTTTACTTGGAAGCAGCCTTTGATCGCGGAGAAAACCGTTTTGTGATCCTTTTCACCCAGTATCGGGAACCTGGCAAAAACTTTCACGGATTCAACGCCGTCTTTATGGGCATGCCGCCCCTCTATACACCGAAAGGGCCGGACATCCCTTTCAGAGTAACAGTCGAAAGCTTCGATAAATACGCCGAAGGCTCGGGCGAAGGGCTTTCTTTGGTCATCGTAGCTGACGGCTTCAACGATGAGCATCGATTTTTCGGGCTCAACACTGCAAAGCTCATGTCAAAGCAAGTGCGCGCCTTGATTCGAAAAGCCATCGTCGAGGTGGACGGGTATTCTTGGCATTTGGCTCCGTCGAGCGTTTTTCTGCCTCATATCATCGACGGCTTTGAGCGAGGCGGATTCCGTCGCAACTCTCTTGCTGGGGGAAGAGCATGAAATCCTACGCCGCTGAGGTGGCAGCTCGCGCCGGCAGGTTTCCGCGCACACCTTGGCGCATTATCGCAGCGACGGCGACGGCCCGGTATTCGCGAAGCTCGGTCGCCCATTCGTGTACCGCAAGGCTGATCTTCAAGGTTGGCTTGAACAGCGCTTGGTGCAGTCGACGGTGGGCCAGCGGCTAAGCGCGAGCCCCCAGTGCTGAGCAAATCGCCGACGAGGCGGACCACTGCGTTTCCAGGCCCCACGCCAACATCATCAAAAATACAGGAATCCACATGGAAAGCTTTCAATCAAAGCTCTTCGACCAAGGTTATCTAGAGTTGGATGCAGTTGCCGACCGCCGCAGCGCAGGGCTCGACCTGCTCTACATGCGGTGCGTCGCGCTTGGACGGGAATGGTTTGTGCTCGAGGGAGTGCCGAGTCGCCGCTCTCTCACAGTGCTTCCCAACGGGCAGAGCGGCGGGTTCTCGATAACGGCGGGCGCGCTCGCGGCTCATCATGATAACGAATGTGAGGGACAGATCCTCATCGTTCAAATTGATGACATCGAACATTCAAAGGGAGCCGTGGGCCTTGAAACGGTCAAGCGCATCTCCGCCCGTTTGCATGAAATAATCAGCGACGCTTTCGTCGACGTGTACGGCAGCTCTGAGAAGTTTTCCGGCGGCAGCCCCGACATGTTCGTGAATGACATCCAGTTTATTATTTCAACGTCAAACGAGTGAGGCAGCAATGACTTTCCACGAACTTATGGCGCGACTCCCCTGGGCTCAACGGGGCCGTAAGGTAACCTTGCCCCTGTTGGGCCGCGGTAATGCGACTGTGAGCAAGATGGAGCTCGTCTGGCACACCGAGACTTTCGCCAAAGCGGATCGCGATTTCAAGGCCGCAGCCGGCCGTAACAAAAATGGCATCGAGCTTATGTACCTGCAGCTCCTCCACAAGGGGCATCCATCATATCTGCTCGGCGGAGTGGCGAACGGCCCGCCGCTCAAGGTATCAAAGGCCGGGCCGGAAACTGGCTTTATGGCTACCGCTGGTCGGCGCTCCTTCTATCGAGACGCCGAATGCGAGGCTTTCCTCGTAACGCTGTCACTAACCGATATCGAACGAGTCGCTGGGGCGATCAGCGAAGAAACCGTGCGTGAGATGTCGGGCAAGCTCTACGAGCTCGTGCGCAAAACATTCGTCAACGCAGATGGTGACGCGCGAAACCTGCTGCAGGGCCGCGCTGACATGTTCGTCAGTGTGATCGCTGACTGCATTGCTGCGCGTAACAAAGCAGCTGATTGAATCCTCACTAACCGTCGACCAGTACCTCGGGTGTCGCGCTCTGGCCGACGGCTCGGCAAACAAGTTCGCAACACGAGGACCATATGTTCCGACCCAAATTCGAGCCGTTGGCTCGTTGTTATGACCCGGTCGACGAGACTGCGACAGGGCTTGGCGCGTTTTCGAAGTATGCCACCATTTTTGTCGCTCACGAGTCGGGTGACTTCGTTGAGCAGAAGAGTGTGCTGACCTCAACAGTCTCTGAAGAGGCTGGGTTATTCCGCCGTGGGCCCTTCCTGTGCGCCTTCTCATTGGCGGATTTCAAAGCAGACCAAGTCTCGATGCTCCGACCAGACTGGGAAGTTCGCAAAGTTCTCGACTTCTGCGCGACCGTACGAGAGGTGGCGCAATCGGGACACTGCCTTTCGCCTTCCGACGAAGAACACGATCTCGCACGCGTGCGCGAGTTCCGGGAGGCGTTTCATGTCGGTCGCTGACATCCTTAAGGACCTTCGGGGCATCACAGACTTGCCGGCTCTGAAGTCGGTTCAGGATCACCTGATCTCAGTCACCCACGTTCCGTGCAAACGAACGACCGGCTTCACCAGTCTTCCCCACGTCCCAATCGCGGCGGTAGTAGCCGGCTGCTTTCAAGAGCACGAAGCTCGGGATAAAAAAGACGGTGACGCTCTGATCTTGGGTCGTTGCGAAGATGGCAAGAAGAGCTGCCACGTGGTCGAAGTAACAGCCGTCGGGTTCGATATCGATGGCACGTGCTCAGTGGGCGAAATCGCAGAACGCACCGCCGCTTCGGGGTTGGCCCGCGTCGAATACACGACATACTCCCACCGAGCGACCTCAACAAAGACCAGGGACGTAGATGGCGTGCTGGCTAGTCGGCGTGAGGCCTCCGATCGGCCTGTTACCGATAAGGAAATGTCGCAGTATTGCGCCCATTCAGCCAAATTCAAGCATCTAAAAAACGTGCGTGTTGGTGCTGGAGGCGTTGCGCAGATCGACGAAGAAGGTAAGCGCTATCTCGCCATCGAACATGATGCCATCGATAAAATGCGGCTGATCAATTTCTACGAAGAGCCGATACCGGTGCGCGATATTGGCCTGGACATGTCCAAGGCTATCTATCGGGAATCTGCCAAGCATTCCCTGGGTGCAGACGCCTTGGACATCATCGACTTAAACTGCTGCAGCGTTAATCGCCTGCACTTCTTGCCGGCGAGACCGACATCTACCAACGCAAATCATTTCATCAAGATCACTGATGGGAAGCTGCTTGAGTGGCGCCCGATGTTGGATGCTCTCAGAGAGCCCGTGATGAAGGAGCGCGAGGTAGCTGCTGCCAACTTCAAAACCTACTCGAACACTCCGCTGCCACTTAGGTTGCATCAAATCAAATGCTGCTTGGATGTCATTCCGCCCGTCGACTACGGGATTTGGTTCAAAGTGCTCGCCGCAGTTTGCAACCTGACTGGAGGCGATCCGGCGGCCCGTTCGCTCGCGGATCACTGGTCGCAAAGTGCGCCAGAGGCTTACGACGACGAGGTTTTCGAAGACACGTGGCGCTCGATACTCGAGAGCGATTACGCAGGACCCCGTGCCGGCATGGGTACTCTGGTTTCCCTTGCACGGCAGTTTGCGCCCGGCTTCGCATTGCCAACTGGGCAAATGGCTCCATCCCCCACATACAAGCGTTCCTGGTAAAAGAGAGCAAGAAATGACCACCGACGACGACTACACGCTGACCACGGCGGTCGAGCGGCATAATTATCTTCCGCTGATCGCGGCGATCGAACGACAAGCCGAGGGACCTTCAATTCCGGCGCCAGACTGCTCTCTGGAAGAGGCCCGTGCGGCCGCCATCGCTGCGGGTGATCAGGACGAATTTGCGGAGGCCAAGATCCTCGCGCCTGCGTTCAACGAGACACAACGGTGCCTAACCGACGCTGCCGTACGAAGCGGTCAGACGCTGGGCTTCGATTGGGACGGCACCATCACGGTTGTTCGATCCAAAGGTAAATCGACTTTCCCGGTTCAGGTTGCGTCCCCGCTGCTGCTCATGGGCGTGGGCTATACAGAAAACCACGACGATCCGCGTCTGTTGCTCAAGCTACAGACTGACACCAAGGTGTGGAAGGACCTATGGATTGCTCGTTCTGAACTGGTCAACGGCGGGACGCTGCAAGCGAAGATTAAGAAAGCAGGCATTCGCACGTCAGATATTGCTGTCCTAATCACTCTGCTCAGCGTAGCGGAGCCTCGCAACCACATTCTCTTGATGTCCCAAGCCGGGTGGAACGGCGATACCTTCGTGCTTCCCAACGGAGAAATTGTTTCGCCGCCTGGATCTACGTCGGTCTCGGCTACCCTTGATATTGCCCAGTCTGAGTCTGGAGACTACGGGGTCGGAGGTACGAGAGATGGTGCTAACGAGCTGATGCTAATGGTCGAGCAAGAAGCACAGGTCGTGACGGCTATCGGCATCATGTTTCTGTCGCCGGTCCTGAAGGACGTGGGCCTAGCGGAGCCTGGAGTTTATCACTTCTTCGGCGCAAGCTCTGAGGGCAAGACGACCACCGCGTTGATTGCTGCTAGCGTCAGCGGCAAAGGTGCTGAGCTGAAGAACGGTGGCACGGCAAGGAGCTGGAACTCGACCGGATACGCAATCGAGCAGTTCGTGCACAAATTCAAGGATCACACAGTCATCTACGACGAAGCTCAGCTCATCAGCTCGCCAAATGACTTCCAGCGCATCAGCTACAGCCTCGCGAACGGCTCCACAAAGGCTGCAGGCAACGGATACGACAGCACGCTGCGGCCGACACAAACATTTCGAAGTGCTGTAATTTCAACAGGCGAAGCTCCGGCAAAGGCCATCATTGAGGCAGACAGCAAGCTCAAGCACACAGCTGGCTCGGAGCTTCGCGTCCTTGACCTGCATTTCGAAGGCTTGAAGATCGATGTCGGGAAGGCTCGGGAGCTTGCAGCAACGCACTATGGCTGGCTGCTTCGTGAATTTATCGCCCTGCTAGTTTCGGATTCCGCCATCAGCGCGATCAAGACCCTGTCGGCTACGATGTTGCCGGTGGAAGACCTGAATCAATTCGACCGCGTCCGCATGCGCTTCAGTGTCATCGCAGGTGTGCTGGAGTATGCAATCGCAAACAAAATCCTGCCTTGGCCGGCAGGAACTGGACAGGCCGCGGTCAAGCGTGTTTACGAGTCATGGAAGACAGATCGCGGCGGGGCTTCTGCCTTGCCATATGAACTTCGTACCGCGCTCGAGCATTTCGCTCAGACCCTATTCTCTGAGCAGCACCGTGTTCACTACCTCAACCTGGCAGGAACGACGCCACAGCGCCGGCTGTGCGCAGCGAAGAGCGGCCGCTTGTATTTCGACGACAAGGGCATGGCCGAAGCGTTGGGCACAAAAAACGTTCGAGGTGTGCTCGACTATCTGAAGTCCGGCAAATCCGAGGATTGGGGTTTGGAATGCGAAAACGGGCGCTTGAAAGCGAAGCTTCCCGGGGAATTAAAGGTGCGACTCGGCCATACCCGCATGTACTGCGTCATCGACAAGAACGAAGAGCGGGCGAGGCACCTTGAAGAAGAGGCCGCAAAGCGCGCGTTTGCCGAGCAGCAGGCTGCAGCGGCAGCAGAATAAGATTTAGCTGCGCGAATCCCGCAAATCCCGCAAATCCCACAGCAGGGTACAGAGGGTAGGCTGGCTCTGCTAAATACTTAAATACCCTTTTCTCTTTCCCACTAATGAATTAAGTGGGATTTGCGGGAATTTGGATTTGCATAGCTGCGTGAGCAGCTTAGCGTTTCCCGTGCCGGAAACGAGGCGGGAGCTGCTGGGATTGGTGTCGCATGGCAAAACCTCGCCTCGTTTAAATTTTCAACCCTCCCCGGTCACCCGCGCGCGCCCTGCCAGAATGCGCTTTCGGCGAGCACTGGCATCGGCGGCAATGCGCTTGAACGCGCGGCGACGGCTCTCGCATAAACGGACATCGTTCTCAAGCGCAGCTGAAAGCTTCTCCCACTCGCTAGCAAGCGTCCAACGCGCGAAGCGATGCTCCCTCGATGATGCAGGTCCAAGATCATCAGGCAGATGCCCCCAGCCAAGGCCACGCTCTCGCGCAGCGATCCACCACAACGCAGCATCGACGAAATCGCGATCTCGATAATCGCGGCCCGGCTGAGGCACAGGCGGCTTCGGAAGCAACTCCTTGATGATCGCCCACTCATCGTCGCGGAGGCGCTCAGCAATAGGCGGCAAGGCACGAGGCGCCTCCCTCCCCACGTGCTCGGCCTCGTCTGGTGGCAGCGTCGCGCGATCAACGCCCAGTGCAGCTGCGATGCGGTCAAAATCAAATTCTTGGTCACTCATAACGCGTTGTCTCCGTTCGAAATCCAACACAGTATATCGTTAATCACTAGACGGATTGCAAGTTTACAGACTCTAGGCTCTGTGAGATTCTAAAGCACTGATAAGCCGTTGTTTTGTCTCACAAGGGCAGGCTTCAGCGGCAGCAGTTGGCAAGGCGAGAAAGTGTCTCGCGGAAGTCGTCTCACAGCCCGTCTCTCAGGATCTGGATCCCATGATAATTGGCTACGCTCGGACCTCTACGACCGACCAGATTGCAGGGCTCGAAGCACAGCTGCGAGATCTGTCAGCAGCAGGCGCTGAGAAGGTTTTCCAGGAGCAAGTCTCCTCGATTGCCCATCGTGCTCAGCTGGAGGCTGCCATCGAGTTTTCGCGCGAAGGGGACATGCTAGTGGTCTGCAAACTCGACCGCTTAGCCCGCTCGATTACTGCCTTGGTGCAGATCGTCGAGCAGCTTGAGCGTAAGAAGGTGAGCCTTCGCATCCTCAACCTCGGCATCGACACATCAACACCTACGGGACGCCTGATGCTGACGCTGCTCGGTGGCATTGGCCAATTTGAACGAGAGATTATGCTCGAACGCCAACGTGAAGGCATCGCCAAGGCGCAGCGTGAAGGCAAGTACAGAGGCCGCGCACCTACCGCACTAAGCAAGTCCGATGATGTGGCCAAGCTCGCTGCAAACGGCGTGTCGAAGCAGGACATCGCACTTCGGCTTGGCATCTCAAGAGCATCGGTTTACCGCGTACTGGCATCGCAAGGCGCGACGTTCGGCTAGCTACCTTGCTGCTTGTCGCGCTTCAAGCGTGTCCGTTTTTGAACGCCGCTGCGCTGGTGTCGGCTATCTTGCTGCATCGGTACATCCTCAGGCTCAAACAAATCACACCCCCACCCCCTCGATTTCGCAGAGCCGTATGGGAGCCCATGACGGGAGTACTCCCTACGGCTTCAAATCGCGTAACCCCGTTAGCCAATATTGATGGGGAGTCGACGGACTCTCTGTACCCCTTGAAATTAGGATTTAGACTCCCCACTTACACAATGACGCGATGAGCACGGGGTGAACTTCGCTGACTAGGCCCAACAGCGAACCCTCGCTCATCGCGGAGAACTTCATGCCATCCTACACAAGCGCGGAAGCGCGCGCCTACTGCGCCGGCTCTTTCGCCCCATATGCGATGACGTTGGCCGTTTATGGTATCGACGCGCTGCTCGAAGAGGGAGGCTGCGCACCGTTCTTCTCGACTGGAGTCGAGCAAGGCGCGCCGCTGCTGGTTATCCCGGAGCCCGCAAAAGACCGGCTGGCTTTCACCACCGTCTACCGACCCAAGATGAGCAAGCTATCTGCGAACATTTTGGCTGAGGTTCGAGAGCGGCCGACATTTACGCGCAACTGGCGCGAAATTGGCTCCGCCTACGTAACGGCCGTCATCGACCTGAACGTTGAGCATCCCCTTTCGTGCCTGGATCACCACGCAACCGACAGAGCAGCTCAAAAACTTTTGTGTCCTCTGACGAATGCTGGGCACCATTTCATGTTCGGCTGGATGATCGACGGCACCATCGATCTCCTCCGCTGGTTCAATAAGCGACGCTACGGCAATGATCTCGACCAGCGCTATCTAGAGATGCAGGCCAACAACTTTTATAAACCCCAGTAAGGAATGAGCGACGATGATGACGGAAAGAGAATACAGAGACTACGTTCGCGAGCAGCGAGAAGCTCAAGCTAAACGGGATCGTGCGGCACGCGGCGAGCCTGAGCCAGAGCGTGGCTACGACGCTGGGATGCCGTCGAAGGAAACGTCCTTCCAGAAGCTGCACCGATCTAATCTCAACTCAACGCGAGAGTCAGACTTCAAGGAACCAGAGCTTACGGACGCTGAGCGTGGCATGAGCCCGCAAGCTTTTGCGCGTCTATCATCGACGAAGCGTTTGGAGATCTGGAATCGCGCGATGCTAGTCAGACGGCAAGTGATCGCCGCCTGATTAAATACTGAGCGACTCAGTAATGCCCGATAGCTTTAACTAGTTGGCCAACGCCATCTCGTTCAGCTCGCGTGCGAGTTTTGGCATATCCCGTGTCGATGCGCAGGTTATGTGCGGCACACCGTGCAGGTCCAGCGTATGCACAAGGGCGGCGCCATCTTTGAGGTGATAGCCAACAAAGACTACGTCCACCTTCTTGTTACGCACGATCATCGCGGCGGCAGCGGCGTTATGAACGACATGGACCTTCGCGCCGATGGACCGAAAACGGTCGGCCAAGTGCACAGCAGCCAAATGCTTGCCATCGACGATAACAACAGTCGAGTACGTCATGGTGAGTGGAGTCATAGTGGGTACCTCGCCACGCAGTCGCTGCGTGATGCGATGGAGCTAGACCCGGCGACAGGTCCGCGATCCCATACGACAGTAGCGCCACGGGGGAACGATACTGACAGTCTGGTGGTATCCCCGTAGGGCTAATTATGCCCCGGAGCGTGACATGGACAAGTCTATTCGATGCTGCGGCGCGAACAGGCTGATCAAACGGCTTGGATTAACGCGCTTTTTTTTTTTAAATAGTGTTTCCAACTCGTAAATGGCTGTCAAAGAGTAACGCGATGAACATCAACGCAGACAAGCACTTTCCTGTAGCAGCGGGATTACTTTTTGGTCTTGGCTTGGGAGGCTTCTTCGACGGCATCGTGCTTCACCAGCTTTTTCAGTGGCACCACATGCTGAGCGGCTGGTATCCGGTCAACACACTTGAGAACCTTGAACTGAATACAACATGGGACGGCATCTTCCATGCCTCGACGTATCTATTCGTGCTGGCCGGCCTCTTCGTACTCTGGCGTACAGCGAAGCGCCGGCACATCTACTGGTCCACGAAGCTGCTAACGGGCTCGATGCTGCTTGGGCACGGGGCGTTCAACGTCGTTGAGGGGATTGTCGACCACCACATTCTGGGCATCCATCATGTGAACGAATTGGTGGACCGTTCACAGTGGATCTACTGGGATCTGGGTTTCATCATATGGGGCGTGATGATGCTTGTAGCCGGTTGGTACATTCTGGCTCGCGGCCGAGAGGAGACTGTGGCCCCGTGAAGTTCAAGGCCGTCAACGCAGGAATCTGGATGCTGTTCGTAGCAGGAACTATTATCGCAACGGTGCCCGTCTGGCGCATCTATGCGTTCGGCTTCAATCCCACCCTCGATGAAGCGCTCCAGCTCAGCATTTGCGGTGGTCGGATCGATGGCACCCGATGAGCGATATAGGGGCCTATACTTGCCGGATTGCCGACGACGGTGCTCCCCTCGATCGTGTCGCGAGAGCCCCCGCGCCGGCGACGGCATCATCTCCGATCACGAAGAACGATCGCGGCACCGCCAATGTGGCGCTACTATTCCTATTGTGCACTAGTATAAAAACTGCGCTTCACACGACAACGAATAGGAGTAGCATCCTTCTTGAGAACCTTCTCAGGAGGATCGGCAATGGTCAGGACCATGCCTCGTGAGGATGAGTTTCGCTGCGGGGAGGACTGGGTCCAACATAGTCCAACTGGCGCGATTTGGCGGGTAGGTTATGATCTCATTGACTGGGAGGTCATGGACTGCGGTCGGCTTGGTGCTATGGACCAGGGTCGCGATTATCGCGCATTCGATCTCATCCAGATGGCAGAGCGCGTGTGGCATAACCATTGCTCAAAGCAGCGACCTCCTGAGGGAACGCCGGTTAGGCGCCCCGCGATCTGACCGCGGCTACGCTGAGGCAGGAGCGTGAAATTCTTGCCGATCATCGCAAGGTAACTGCTCATGGCTTTCGGCGGCGCGTTTTGGGCCGTGTCACTCGACGACAACGTCAAAGACCTCTTCCTCAACCGTTTCCATCATCTCGTTCAGCTTGGGGGCATACTTGCTGACGTGGCTGGACTTGTTGTGGGCCTCCAGCGAGGCGGCATCCCGATACTGCTCTTGAACGGTGTAGAGGCTGGGATTGCTCCTGGACTTGAGCAGTGAGAACAGCAGACAACCCGACTCGTTTTCCCACATCGCGCTGCGCAACTCGGTGAAGGTCTTCTCGAAGGCTTGCTCAAGCCCTGGCTTCACCTGAATAATTTTGAGACCGCCGACCATGATACGCTCCGTCCAACTGCGACGAACACTAGCGGCGCGGCCCCTCGAACGTCACTAGCAACCGGGCTGGCGAGACGAAATCGTTGAAAGTAATCTTACTGGCGCGGAACAGCGCGTCGTGCCCTTTCCGATCATTGCGTCGAGCACGGCCCTGGGCGTGCCCTGTCTGTCGTTTGTTGGTCCGCTCCAAACGGTTCTGTCAGGACGACGATCTCTACCGACGCTAACCTTCTGCCTTGAGATAGATGACGCTGCCTTTCGCTTTAGCTCTGTATATAAGCACAGCTTACCACGCCTGCTGAACCGTACGAATAGGGCCTATCTTCGCGCACGTATGTTGCTATTTGCGGAGCGCATGAACTTCGAGAGCATATCGTCGTTGGTCTGCAGGGCAGAAGAGGGGACGGCTGGCGCACCGTGTCGCGCTCGGGATTGAAGCCATGAGAACTGACCTCAGCGGATTGAAGTTCATTATCGTGGCAGGCGCAGAGCTTGCAGCCGACGATTTGTCCGAGAGCCTTGAGCGCCGGGGCGCCAACGTCATCGTTGCGCCGGATTGCGCCGCAGCATTCGAAGCGATTGAGCAGCAACGGCCCGACTTCGCTGTCTTAGATTCGGGCATGAGCGATTGCGATGCTGTCGCCGGTGAGCTTAACGGATTGGACATCCCACATATCTATCTCGGCACTCCCATCAAACGCGAACGCGACACCGTCAGGCATCATTTCAGCGCGGCGTTCGCGGACACGATGGTCACGCTGGTCAATGACGATGAGTCATCGGTCCTGCCGACCTCAGACGAGCATCAGCTCGACATCCGATAAAAATAAAACGCCCCGAAGGGGCTCATCGGGGTGAGGTGGCTTTACCTGCGTCAGGGTGTCTAACGTTTCCTGTTCGACGACCCCGAGGCAAACGATGATCGTCTGCGCGCCAGTGATGAGGCAACCGTTAGCGGCCCGAGCCGCTTAGTTGGCGAACGGCAAATCGAGACCGGCCTGAGCTTTTTCAGCGCCAAGGGTGAGCGACTTGAGCCTGTTGAAATCCCGTTCCCCGCTAAGGGCGGCTACGGCGAAGCGCTCTGCGGTTTCCTGAGGCGTAACCTGAAGCCGATTAGCCAAGACGTCCTTTATCACCGCGTCCATCACCGAATTTAGAAAATTGCTGTCCTTCTCCGAAAACCCTGGAAACTTCATCATCGAGTCCAACCAGCACATGGCGTCTAAGCGTCTCGACATCTTTCTCGCCGGTCGCCAGCCGGTCCAAAAGACGTTGTTGAATGACCTTCATGTCCACCTGCTTCTTGTGCCGGTGAGCCGCAACCAACATCGACGCCAACAGGCGGCGAAAGAGAATGTCGTTGCCTGGCGTTCGAGCTTTTTTAGACATGCCTGTTAACCACGGCCGGTAGCTGCAAGGCGCAAGGCGGAACACCGGACAGGACCCAAACTGCTACACCGATGCCCCGCCCCTGCGCCGTTTGCGAGGAGACGCAGTACACAATCAGCTGGGCGCAGAAGCGTTGCAGGAGAACTTCGTGTTATTTCACATGCATCCGCGAAACGAAAAGACCACCGGCGAGCGGCGTCATCGTCTTCGGTCGTGCACGCGCCCCGTCATGTTTTGGACAGTTGCGATGATACAGACGCAGCCTTCAGTTTAGCGCCGGTAGAAACCGCGATCATCAGCCCTTCATTTGGGCGCAGCTCAAACTTGTCTGCCACAGGCCCATGCATTTCAGCGTCAACTGTGGACAGAAGAATCTCACCGGACATGCCTTCTGCGATTACCTTCTGAGCTTCGGAACCTAGATTGAGCGCTATGAGAACGGAGTCGGACTGAGCGCTCTTGCGGATGTATACAAGCGCATCCCCTCTCGCTGCGACCGGATGATAGGAGCCGAGCGCAAGTGAATGGTATCTGCGGCGGAGATTCAGCAGCCTGCGATACAGGTTCAAGATCGAGCCAGGCTCCTGATCCAGCGCAGCGACATTGCGGATCTGCCAGTCTCCGATCAACGGGCACCAGGGTTCTCTCTCGCTAAAACCAGCCTGCGCTGTGCTGTCCCATGGCATCGGAGAGCGGACGGCATCGCGGCCCAAGCCGAGACCGGGCACATTCAATTCCAGAGGATCCTGCACCTGGTCGGGACGGATCTCGGCGAGTGGCATGCCTAGCTCATCCCCATTATAGATTGTCGGTGTGCCGCGCAGCGTAAGGAGGAGCATGGCCGCAACTCGCGCCTGGTCATCGCCCACCTTGGATGCAATGCGTGGCCGATCGTGGTTGCCAAGGACCCAGTTCGGCCATGAGCCTTCAGGCAAAATGTTCTCGTATTCCTCAATCAGGGTAGCGATTGTGCGTGCGTGCCAGGCGCATTCCAGCAGGGCGAAATTAAACGGCAAGTGAACGCCTTCAAGGTCCAGGCCGTAGTAACGAACGAGCCGCACCGGCGGTAAGTAGATCTCTCCGATCAAAAGCCGGTCTTGATAGGCATCGGCGGTCCGGCGCATGGCGGCGATTAGGTCGTGCACCTCTTCATGGTCAGCCGTGTAGAGCGGCATAAACTGGTAATCAGGGGGCTGTCCCGCCTTGTATTCGGGGTTGGGAGGGTTGTCCCGGAACTGCTCGTCTTTCAGGATGTACCAAAGTGCGTCCATACGAAAACCATCGACGCCCATAGCGAACCAGAAGTGGAGGACGTCCTGGATCGCTGCGGAGACATCTGGATTCCGCCAGTTCAGATCTGGCTGGCAGCTTAAAAACGTGTGGTAGTAATATTGCCCGCTCGCCTCATCCAGCTCCCAGCCGCTGCCGCCAAAGACTGACAGCCAGTTGTTTGGCGGGCCACCATCCGGACCGGGCTCCCGCCAGATATACCAATCTCGATAGACAGATTGGAGTGAAGAGCGGCTATCGACAAACCACGGATGTTCAGAGGATGTGTGGTTAGGCACAAGATCCAGAATCATACGAAGACCAGACCTGTGGCAGGCGTCGAGCAGCTCCTTGAACTGCTCCATCGTCCCGAAAAGCGGATCGATCTCGCGATAGTCTGAAATGTCGTAGCCGAAATCGACCATCGGCGACCGGAATATCGGCGATAGCCAGATGGCGTCGATGCCAAGATTTTTCAGATAAGGCAATTTCTCCCGCAGGCCAGCAAGATCACCGACCCCGTCGCCGTCGGAATCGCAGAAGGATCGCGGATAAACCTGATAAATCACCGCCCCTTTCCACCAGGCAACATTCTCCATTTCAAAATCCTTTTGGCGGGCTTGTCGGGCAAGCGACTTTGCACGCACAGATTTGGTGAGAACTCAGAGCGGTTGCAGCGTGGCAAATTCACCGTTCTGCGCGTTTAGGCGCATAGGCTCGCCCCTGACCCAAACGCGATCAACCTCGATCGAGCGCCACCCTTCGGGAAGCACGACCCGTTTCTTGAACCAACCGCTTGTTTCTCCCGTATCAGGCTGCATGCCTGGGAAACCCAACAAGAGGCTCATCAAGAAGCCACCCATGTTCGCGAAGAATGGGCCCGCCATAGGCTGCTCGGGAAAGCGGTCCGGGCGATACTCAAGGGTTTGGGAGAACCTGCCGGCCGTAAACTGCGCGTAGCCTTCGTCGAGCAGCTTCAGCGCAAGTTTGCGGTCCCCGGCTCTTGCCGCCCACACGCCGTAGAGCGCCGACAACATCGGGCTGCCAATATATTTTTCGGCAAGATCGAGATAGAGCGCGAGCGTGGCAGCTTCATCTTCCGCCTCAATGGGAAAGCCGAACGGCCAGATTCCCATGAGGGGGTCGGGCGTCGCACCCTTCTCTTCATCCTTGCGGAAGTCATCATGAGAGATTACGGCGCGCCCGCGCCGCGGTATGTGCATATTCTTGAAGACCGCTTCCCATTCCGGATTAATGGGACGGCCCAAAAGCTTGGCCGACGCGATAACGTCAGACAGCACAACAACACAGGCCATGTTTGTGAAGGCAGCGTTATCGACGGGGTCTTTTCTTTCTGCGATTCCCATCGACGCCCGCACTTCGTAACCGCGCCTAGTCTTAGCCGCGCGAGATACGATCCAGTCAGCCGCGCCTGAGATGACCTTCCATGCCTTATCTCTGCGAAAGTCATCTGCGCCGCACACGTCAGCATGAAAAGCAAAGGCGCGCGCCACGTCTAGCGACACATGATCCTCGTGCCATGCGGCGGTGCCAGGCAGGGGTGCTGCCTCATTGCCTGATGAAGGAGCGCTTTCCCACGCGAATTGAAGACCTCGTCTTCCCATGAGATGAGCATTGTTGCGCGCAGCGGGCAGCGTTCTAACTCGATAATCGAGGATCGCATCTGCCGCGCCGGGTTGCTGAAGGCTGAGGACCGGAATGGAAAAAGCTTCGATGTCCCACATCACATGCCCGAAGTAGTAGTGATAGTCGTGCCAGGTGGCCAACCCGAAGATCGATGTCGACGCCGGGGAAGAAGGATGGACGGAGCTATGCAGATAGTAGAACGCCGCGTCCGCAAGCTCCTGCCAACGCTTCTCCGCGCCAACCAGGCGAATCCGGCCCTTCCATAGTTCGGCCCATGCCGCGCGGTTCTCGTCCCGCAGCGTTTTGAAACTATCGAATTTTGCTTTGGCGACGAAGCGGCTCGCTTGATAGTCAGGCTGATTGTGCATCACACCGCAAATGACGCTGGTGATTTGCTGAAGGCGATACCGCTGACCGGCCCTGGCACGGAACTTATAGGTTGTTTCAAGAGAGTTTCCACTGAGCGGTGGCAGCTGCCGCTCTGCTTTGGATGCGATTCCCCCGGTCAGAGAGGTGACATAGGCAAGACCGACTGTTCCTAACGCGCCGGCACTCTCCCATAAAAGACTTCCGTCGCAACACGGTTCGGGCTCTCCGGGAGTTTGACGGTCGTGCCGAAGAGCGCGGCCGGGAACGCTCGCAGCCTTGATTCCGGCTTTCACCTGCAGATCGCAGGCGGCCGAAGCCAGGACAGAGATTTCCTGGCAGACGAGGGTCGGGTCTTCACGGCTGGCGAACGTAAGCACTTCGCACGCGATACGGACGCTGCTCGCCTCGAACGTAAATTGGCTTGAAAGCTCGCCGGTTTCAAAATCGTAAGACTGCACGCAGTCGCGAACAAAGCTGGCGCTACCTGAAAGCCAGACGCCGTCGACGGAAAGATCACCTCCCAGGGGATACGGAGCGGCTGCGCAGGCCTCGATCCGGCGTTCCGGATGCTCCCCAGCATACCCGCTCACGAGCGCCATGCCCGCGAGCAGTGGTATATCCCGGACGCGAAGGCCGATCAGCCCGTTGCTGATATAGGCAGGAAGCTCACGCTCGCCGGAGCTAAGCACGGGCGCAGGGCTTATGGGACGGGCATCATTCGTCACTGATAGCTACCCGTTAAGACGCGTTGAGCGAAAGAGCTACTTGAGTTCTTGTGCTTATGGCTTTGGGATTTTCGTCTCTGCCGCATCGATCGCTTTGGTCGCTACTGCTTCTGCCTTCTTAAGCGCGGTCTTGCCCACAGCAGCCGCGCCGCTGACGCTGGCACCTTCTCTGCCAGCAGCTTGCACGACGGAACCGGCAAATTGGCTCGCGGTTTGAGCGCCGTCTGACACAATTGTTTTTGCCTGCTCTTTCAAGGTGTCGCTCGTCTTACCGAACATCCCCTTCTCGGCGTCCGTTACAGGAAAGGCCGTTGCAGCGACGACACCGAGGCACAGACCGATGGCACCGAGGGCCAGAGGGCGGCGCTCCAGAAGATCGGCAAGGTCGCGCTGCATGGCGAACCCGTATCGCTGCGCAGTTTCGGCGGCCGAACCCAAGCTATCGCCCGCAATTGATAACGCGCGCGATGAGGCATCGGCAACTTCGCCGCTTGCATCGGTAGCGGTTTCGCTTGCCGCGCCTATAGCTGACTTGCCACTTTCTGCCATCTGGCTAGCTACGCGCGAGACGCCTTGCAGCGCCGATGCGCCTGTCCCCGCTTGGTTCGCGCCAGACAGGCTTGTCTGGTTTCCCCCTGAGAACCACCACAACACGCCCATACCGATCAGTGCGGCGGGGATAGGATTGTCCTGAGCCGCCTTGATCAGATCCTGACCAAACGATGAAAGGCTCTCGTTATTAGCGCTCATCACAAATGCTCCTTCACGGCCGTAACATCTTCCCGCACTTGCTGCACTGTCCTGGCAGGCATCAACGAGTTCTCACCAAGCCGGGAAACACCGAGCCAGAACAGGACACTGCCAAGGCCAGCGCCGCAAAGGGCGGCCAGCAGCTTGCTTGCCGGATCAGACCAACCCTGCTGCACGAGGAAAGCAGCTAGTGCTGCCAGCAGCATCACGAGGGCAGCCATGACAACGCAGGCGCCACCGATCAGAAATCCGACCGGCCGAACCGCATCCGTGACATTTGCCGACATTTCAGCCTTGGCAAGCTGGACCTCGTCGCGGATGAGCCTGCTCGCCTGCCCGAGCGCCGTCGAGATGAGGTCAGGGATAGATGGGTTATCGTTCGCCATGGCGGTCAGACTTTCCGTCCGGATTGACCTTGCGTTGTCCGCCCGGCAGCCGATCCACCGCGCTGAGGGTTCTGTGCAGAAAGATTGACCCGTCCTGAACCTGTTCCGGTCGAAGGCGCCGAGCTTTTCAGGAACCGGGAAACGGCGAAGCCGACAAGCGCGGTCGCACCAAGGAACATGGCAGGGTTGTTTCGAGCAAGATCCTGCACGTCATCGACAAGCTCGCGGGGCGACCGGCTGGTCAGGTTTTCGGAAAATGCTTTAACCTGGCCGATGCCGCGGTGAAGATACGCAGCCACCTCCGGGGCTTCCCGTTCGAGCTGCCCGGCGGCGGTTTCTGCCGCGCGGGCAAGCTTGCCGATATATTCGGCGCCGATTTTCTTTTGGTCTTCAAACATCGTGCCGACGCGCTCGCCGGCTTCTGCTGCGACCTCTTTCGCCTTATCAGAAACATCCGCAAGGCGCTGCCCCGCCTCATCATGGAGGTCGTGCAGATCTTCTGTCGCGCTTCTCTTGCCCTGACGGCTGTCGTCGAGCGAGGATCGGGTAGGTGATTGAGCCATAGCGATTATCCGTCCCGGTTAGGATTTCTTTTTCGTGGAAGATCCAGCGGCTTTGTGGATGATATTTCCTGCCGACTTCTTAAGTTCGTCTGCGGCCGCACCGGCGCTCTCGAGCGTCAGACCCTGTCGTCCGGCTTCATCGGCCGCTTCGGCATACACGTCGCCAGCTGCCTCTTTCGCCGCGTCAAGAGTTTCGGTCGCGATCGTTCCGGCCTGCCGTTTCAGATCATCACTAAGCTCACCGAACGCCTCCTTCTCTGCGCGCGACGCGGGTACTGCCCCGCCGATCAGAGCGCCGATGGCAAGGCCGATAGCCCCCAGGATGAGCGGGTATTGCTGAAGCGTGTCACTGACTTCACTCGCTGCTGAAGCAAGAGTATCAGACGCCGCATCCATAGCGTCCGATGCACCGGCGCGCAGCGAATCCGCGCTGTCCGAGATCGATCCCAAAGCAGCCGAAGCAGTATCCGTCGCCCGGGCCGCCGCATCCTGCACGCTTGACGCCGCGTCCACGAGTGCCGACTTCGCGCCCTCAACGCCTTCGGCAAGTTGGCCAGAAGCCGTCTCAGAAACGCTCGTTCGCGATAGCGCTATCCCGGCGCCGACCAAGAGAATGGGCGCGGGCATAGTGGCGAGGAGCCGGGTCAGGGGAAACGCAAGGCCGGCGGCGAGGCCTGCCGCCTGCAACGGGTTCTCTTTTAACTTTCGAAGGAGATAGCCCTGGAGGTCGCGGGTCACCACGGAGGGTGAGACCGCTTCGGAAATTCTGCCCCGTAGGGCATCAACCGTATTGGTGAGCTTCGCGCGAGTACGTTGAGCGTCTTCCTCAAGATGCTCAATTTCATGTGTGCGGGTCATTGGCTGCGCTCCGGCATTCGCTCGGTGGAACCAGGAAACGGTGAGGAGAACCGGTAGTTCCTCCTTGTTCCAACATTAATCGCGCACGGATGCTGCGTAGCCCGAAGATCGCGCGAAAGGATTGCGGTCTAAACGTTTCTGCCGCCTTCGCTGCCAGCTCTACACGCGCATCTCGGTGATAAGCAATGTCGCTAGGTCCATCGGTGAGCTCTGCTTGATTGGTGCGCTGCAACCAGGATATTCCGGGCGGAGGCCAGATCGCGGGGCAAAAGCGGAAACTCGCGAAACGCCGAGTCACACGTTCGGGCGTCATGTAGCGTGGTGCTTCAAGACGCTGAGCCTGCCATCGCCTTCAAGAGTCGCAACCTTCACCGCCGCGATATTGTCGACTTCGCGCTCGCGCAGCTGCGCGTGCAATTCTTCATCGCTAATCATTTCTTTCCGGAGATGCGCGTCGATCGGCTTGCCGTTTCGGACGAGCTCAAGGCCAGGTGCCTGAAGCCAAGGCCGCGTGGCTGGATAATGGTAACCGACCCAGTCGATGGCCCATTCCCAAGCGACGATTGTCATGACAAGAACCAGTCCTTCCGTCACCGATCCGTATTCTTTGCCTAGGCCGTTCTGCGCGGCGTCAGCAATCAGCACGATCACCAAAAGATCGGCGGGTCCGAAGGTCCCGGCCTGCCTGCGTCCCATGAAGCGCAGGATAGCGAAGAGCCCGAGGTACATGATTGAGCCGCGCAGCATGATCTCGCCCAAGCTGATTGCCGGGACGAAGACGCTGTTCCAGTCGATGTTCATTGTCCGCTCCTGCTCTCAAAATTGAGTGACCGGAAGCGCCCGGATCATGATTTCATCCTGCGATAATTCCTTCTCAAGGCGCGTCTTGAGCTTCCGAAAATAATCTTCGTCAAGTCCGTTGGTCACGACCTCGATCAAGGCGACGCCGTCTTTTTCAATCTGCTTGCCGCTATCCCAGTGACCCTGGCCGGGCGACTGCTTGAAGCTGGTCGCGCCGCCGAAACGATCGGTGAGCTCCTGCAACAGATCCTCGAACAAGTCCTTCTGAACGCCTGTACCGTTCCCGGTCACCAAGGGGAGGAGTATCTGCACTAGGTGTTTTGACTGCTTTGACATGGTCACACCATCAGGCTCCTGTTCGCTTTCCAGCTCTTGAGGAGGAGTTCAGTCGGTACGGTCTCAATCTGTTCCGAGAAGCGCGAGCGGTAGATGTTCATCATTGCGTCATGGGTCTCATCTGCCGAGCTGCATAAGGCGTCGGTCACGAGGATGACGCGAAAGCCCCAGTCGATTGCTCCGAGCATGGTCGCGAGCACGCACACGTCCGTCTCTCCGCCTGTTAGGATGACGGTGTCAACGCCGCTGCTGCGTAACTGCTCGTGCAGTTTCGTGCCGGTCCACGGTGAGTACACGTTTTTGTCGAAGGTCTTCGCGGGCGGGATGAAGCGGGCAAGGCTCGGCACGATCTCGAGCAATTCGGGCCCGAGTTCGGCAATGGTCATGCAGGCCCACCGATTATAGTAGTGCTTCCACATGCCCACACCATGCCCAGGCTCTTTTGCCGGGATAAAGCGCGTGAAGATTGTGCGCTCCGGGCAAGCTTCGACGATGGCTATGGCTTGGGGAAGAACCTTCTCTAGCCATGGCACCTTCCACACCGTGCTTTCGGCGAACATGCGCTGCATGTCGACACACATATGGACGGCGTTTTCGCCGACAGGTCCGTGCTTGAGCTGTTCGTTATTCATGACCGCCCTCGGGCAGAATCCAACAATCCAGCCCTTCTGCGGGTTCCCTCAACCTGCTTCGCAAGTAGCCGCGTCCGCCCTCCCAGAAGGATGCGCGGGCGCGGGAAGTAAGATCTGCTTTGGTGGGCCACGTTTGCCGCCCTGCGCCAGGCATCGTCGCCCGACGGGCGAGATCATGAGCCCGGAGCTTTAGCTTATGCCCGGAAGAAGACGCGCTAAGTCTCAAGCGCCTTCGGCTGCCACCGGTAGACGCCGAAGATGTTTATCAGAAGCAAGACAACGTTTTGGATGACTAGCGAAGCCTTGCCTTCGAGCCAGCCATCAATCATCCAAGCGATCGAGGCAAAAATGAATATGTAGAACCCGGTTACCATCAGCTTGGGTGACCAGTTTGCGGCGATCAATAAGGCCGCAGCGATGGTCGCAATCGTTGCCACGGTTCGAAGGACCATCAGAAAATCCATCAATATCTCCCTACAGGAATGGCTTGCCGCCGGTGACGGCAATCGTCGCTCCGGATACAAAACTCGACAGTGGCTCAGCGAGCATCACGTAGGCCGATGCGAGCTCTGCTGGTTGCGCGGGCCGCTTTAACGGTACCTGCTCGCCAAACTTATCGACGGCCTCTTTGGGCAGCGTCGCCGGTATCAACGGTGTCCAAACTGGACCCGGCGCGACCGTGTTCACACGGATTCCCTGCGGTGCGAGCATCTGCGCAAGGCCACCGGTGAAGTTATGGATGGCACCCTTAGTCGTCGCATAGGCAAGCAACGTTGGGTTCGGCGCGTCCGAGTTGATCGAAGCGGTATTAATGATCGAGCTCCCCTCCTTCATATGAGGAACGGCAGCTTTGCAGAGGTAGAACATGGCGTGGACGTTGACCTTGAAGGTCAGGTCCCACTCTTCGTCGGAGATGTCAGCCAGCTCTTTGAACGATGCTTGATGCGCCGCATTGTTGACGAGGATGTCGACGCGGCCGAATGACGACACTGCCTTCTCAATCACCTCGCGGCAATGCGAAGCGTTTTGCAGGTCGCCGGCTATTAGCTCGGCCTTTTGCCCGGCGTCTTCGACAAGCTTCGCGGTCGCCTTGGCATCCTCATGCTCGTCCAAATACGAGACGAGCACGTCCGCGCCTTCTCGGGCATAGGCAATTGCCACAGCCCGCCCTATGCCGCTATCGCCTCCGGTTATCACTGCACACAAGCCCTTGAGCCGACCGCTGCCCTTGTAGCTTGCCTCGCCATGGTCAGGCTTCGGGATCATCTCCCTAGTAAGGCCGGGCGGCTCGATAGAAGGTGTGTCAAAGGGAGGCTTTGGATATTTGCTCATGTGCAACGCTCGGGTCGGTCAGGCCATCGTCGCTAACGTCTGGCAGGCCTAGACCGTTCGGTGTCTTGTCAAAATTCGGCACGTTCGCAATTGCGAAAGGCACGAACGTGCAGCGGACCTCCGAGATAGGCAGCGCGTCAGGAACTTAGGGCGAAACAGATCGTTCTCGACAGCCAAGCCCCCTACGCCGGAGAGAGACCATGGATAGCTTAAGCAAACTTTTTGAAGAGACCCTTCGCGACATCTATTACGCGGAAAAGAAGATCCTGAAGGCGCTGCCGAAGATGGTGAAAAAGGCGACCTCCCAAAATCTCGCTCAAGCCTTCGAAATGCACATCGGCGAGACCGAAGCGCAGGTTGAGCGCCTTGAAGAAATTTTCGAGCTGATCGGCAAGGCACCCCGCGGCAAGACCTGCCCTGCCATTGATGGCATCATCGAGGAGGGCGAAGAGATTATGAAGGAAGCAGAGGACGACACTGTCCGCGACGCTGGGATGCTAGCCGCTGCTCAAGCAGTCGAACATTACGAGATTACCCGGTATGGCACGCTCAAGTCATGGGCGAACAAACTGGGCATGACGGAAGCCGCTAACCTGCTCGACGCAACGCTGCAGGAAGAAAAGTCTACCGATGTGAAGCTGAGTGAGCTTGCCGAGAGCGAGATCAACGTCGAAGCGGAGGCCGCAGATTCTGAGCCTGCCCCGAAGAAGAAGACCGGCAACAAGCGTTGAGTGAGCAGGAAAGCGTGACCTATGTCTTCGAGGGTACTGCCTGCTTTGACTGTCTTGCAAACAGGGAACTTGTCCAGCGAGTTACCGTTCCGATATCGGCGCTGTTCTGGCGCCGTATGGAGGAAACACCAATGAAAAAGCTGATCGGCGTAGCTGTTCTTGCACTCACCCCGTTGAGTTTTGCCCTGGCCGGAGCACCGGATAAGGACCACCCGCCGCAGAAGGCGACAGATGAAGCTACGCCAGAAATGAAAAATCCCGGAGGCACGGAGAAGCTGCATCCGCCTCAGAAGGCCATGGATGAGGCAACGCCAGTTGAGAAAAAGGGCGATAAGGCGGCTGCTGCAGGTTCCAGCGGAGGAGCTTCTCAGACGGAAGCGGCACCTTCCTGGGATACGCGGAAAGCCGGGGAGGGAGTCTCCCTAACAGGTTCGAAGCAGTAGATGTGGCCTCCCTGTTTTCGTTTGCACCAACCGTTCCGATAGGCTGTCATACGTTGCGTATTACTGTCAAATAGATGACTGGCAGCCAAGCTTCTGATGCGCCTCCCAAGGGAACGGGTCTTTTCGCTTGTTGCTGCGAGATCACGTCTAGCAAAATCGCGTCGAGACCGGGAAGAGGCTGAACGCCTCTTCCCTTTTTCACATCTAGAGCGTGTAGCGCTTGCGTTCAGCCTCAAGTTGTTCACGCGACAGCGGTGCTCCGGCCTCGTCGAACCGCGACCATCCGCCTTCGCGATAGGCGTCTCGCCTAGCGGACGCAGCGACACCCGAGCGATCCAAGATGCCGTCGGCGCGAGCAGCAGCATCTTGGTCAGCACGAACCGTCACGAGCGTACCGCCTCGCCGAACGCCTTCGGCGTAGACATGCGCATCTTCTTCATCGACGCCTGCTTGCGTCAGGGCGCCGATCACGCCGCCAGCAGCACCGCCGGCAAGTGCGCCGAGAGCTGTAGAGGCCAACCAGCCTGCCGCTACGACCGGACCGACTCCGGGGATTGCGAGCATGCCGAGCCCGGTGAGAAGTCCAGCCGCACCCCCAAGAGTGGCTCCTACGCCTGCGCCGGTTCCAGCGCCTTCGGCGCGATCATCCACGCCGTCACCATCGCGGTCGTGGCTCCTGTCGACGTTGTTGGCGACAATGCTGATGTCG
Source organism: Hyphomicrobiaceae bacterium (assembly GCA_030655135.1). Lineage (GTDB taxonomy): Bacteria > Pseudomonadota > Alphaproteobacteria > Rhizobiales > Hyphomicrobiaceae > JAKAXS01. The sequence continues at coordinate 236,562 of JAURWC010000074.1, forward strand.
CTCTCCGGTATGCCGGCGCTTTTAAGATCGGTCACCGCTTGGCGGGCTTCCTCGTAGCTGTCGAATAGTCGAGATACTGTTCTCATTTAACTCTCCTTTTCTTGTTATTTTGGCGGGAAGACGTTGCCTTGGAAGTCGAGGCTGACATCGACAGCCTTGCCGTCTTTCGTCGCCTTGCCTCGCCAGATGCCATCGTTGTCCTTGGCAAGACCCTTCACATCAGCAAAACCCTTTTCCTTGATGCGTTCGGCGGCCTGACCCTCAGTAAAGCTGTTGGCTCCCTTCACGGGCGCTTTGGGTTGAGCGCTGTCAGGAGTATTGACCGCAGCGTTTCCAGGCTCGTCCTTGGGAGCCTGCTCAGCTAGCACCGGCGTTGCCATCAGGCATGCTGCGACGAAGATGGAAAATCTCATATCGTTTCTCCTTATTATTGCAGTACGGAGCAATGCCGTAGAGCGCCCGGAGTTCCCATAACAGCGTGTTTGTTGGTCTCTTTCAGTTCGCTCAAAGCAGGCGGTCAGAGAGTGCGTCGAGTCGGTTCGAGACGAAGGAACCGTCGAAAACGTGAGCACGTTTGCCCTCGAACCAGATTTGCGAGCGCCGGACCTATGGGAAAATTTGCCGCCGATATTCAACGTTGGAAAAAAGCAATCACGGAAAATAAGCAGCGTGCACTTGCACTCTACGAGAGTCGACATAGCGAAACCGGGCCCGCGCTTCCAGAAGTGCGATCCCAAGTATCCTTTCTCCGATCTCAGGCAGAACGGCTGGAAAAGTTTGTTCGCGATTATCGGAGAAGGGAGCGTTAACTTCGCAGGCGGGTTGCGAATTTACAAACTATCTCGGTGCGCAGATATCAAATCTGCACTTTGTTGGCTCGACGGTGTCGGTTCCTTAATCTGCATTAACTTGGGAATCGGATACTCACCCGGCATCCCGGCTCACCATCGCGCGCCCAATGAGCAGCGCCACCTAGCTGACCTGCGAACACTGTCACCAAACGTGTTCCCAGACTACCCTTTGATCCTGTGGAACGACCAACGCCGTCATCGCAGACGGTAAGGATTACATCCTGCTCGGCGCTAGTCATCTCGACCCTAATGTGCCCCGCTGCATCATCGTCGGGAAACGCATATTTGAAGGCATTGGTCACCAGCTCGTTGATGATCAAGCCAGTTGAAAGGGCCTTCTCAGCCGGAAGCTCAATGAACGCGGCTTGCGCTGTCAACGATATTGGCCGAGGGCCACAGAGGGCTTGTTGGAGGGCCTTACAAAGACCAGGGACGTATTCGGACATGTTGATCAGACCATTGTGCCGCGAGAGCTGAAGATAGTCATGAACCGTCGCGATGATCTGCACGCGGCTACTCACGTCTTCGAGCGCATGCTTGACCTCAGGAGACGAAGAGCGAGACTGCAACGCGATAATTGAAGAGATCATCGCGAACTTGTTTTTTACTCGGTGGCTCATCTCTTGAAGCAGTAGGTCAGTCGCGCGTTGGGCCGCATGGGCTTTCGAGAGCGCCGAACGAAGGCCGTCCGCGACGAACACTAGGCAGCTTGCGACCATCACGAAGACGAAAATAGCCGAAACGTTTGTTTCTAATCGCGATTCCCACGGGATAATGCTGCCCACCGATAGGACGCTAAGAGCGACCGCGAAGAAGCCGGCCCCACGCTCGAATAGTAGAGAGGCTGCGACTACCGGTAGGATAAAATGGATGAAGCCGAAACGGCCAGTGCCGTCGCCCACGCTTAGCCGAAAGGCGAAAGCGGCGCCGACAATCAGGGCCGTAGCGGCGATCCGTATCCAAAGGGGCTGCGGGCCGGGTAGTAACCTAAAAACAGCTTCCATTTCATCGATTGGGCTGGATGGTTCTAGTCTTGCAAGGCCGTTTTACGCGAACGCGGCTAACATGGAACCGCAAAACGCTGAGGATGTTAAGCTGAGCTAATTCAAGAGGCTGATGCTGATTAATGAGACCCCTTTTGCTGGTCGTTGAGGACGAACTATTCCTTCGGTTGGACCTGATGGAGTTAGCACAGCACGAGGGCTTCGACACTCTCGAAGCCGGCAACGCGCACGAGGCTTTGGAAATTCTGGAGCAGCGGTCGGATGTAAAAGTTGTATTCACTGACATCCGTATGCCCGGCGATTTAGACGGGCTCGCATTAGCGCATATCATTCGTAAGCGGTGGCCGCTAACCGTGGTGGTCATCTGTTCGGGTAACGAGCCGCCAACAGAGGCAGCCATGCCAAGTGGCGCGACGTTCATGCCAAAGCCCTGCACGGGCCCGAAGGTGCATCTATTGATGTCAGACATCCGAAGCACGCTGGCACACTGACTTCCTGGGCCGCGACGAAAGCGGCGCCGCGCTAGACTCGTCGCAACGGCAAACTGAAGATGGTGGCCGGTTGCTATGGGTGATTCGAAGTTTCAATCGATCTGTCGGAAAGTGCTGACAAAGTCGACACAATGCTCCAACCCTCGTGAGCCAGATAGGCCAACGCTCTGCGGTATTGCTGCACCGGTACTCGTAGCGCACTGATAGCCGTCTCCGGGGAGCGTGTACCACGTAGACTTGAGACGACTACGAAGGCTGGCGCTGCGCTCCCGCGTCGCGCTGCGTCGAGATCTCATCGCTACCAAGCACTTTCTGGTCAGCTGCTGCATTCCCTTCCCCGTCCAAGGAACATCCGATGCGCAAGCTGATTTACGTACGCGCCTGAACAGATGACCCGATACGTAGGGCTGATGCGGCGATGACGGCAAAAATGGGAATGGCTTACTGCCTCGTTAAAAGTAACGACCTGCAATATATGATCTGGCGGAGGGCGAACGTTGCAGTTTCGCCGGAGAGACGATTTATTCGGGTCCTTGGTTGGAGCGACGGGGGGCCCCGAACTCTCCAACGCGCCAGTGGCGTGGGCAAGATCGAACTCGGCCACTGGCGCGAGCCAGGCAAGGATGCAGCGCAGAAGCCGCCTGCCTTTCCGACACCGAAGTTTTGGAAGAGACAGCTAATGTTGGCGCAGAGCGGGAAGAAATAATGGCTGAGTCGGCTGATGGGAGAGAGATCATCGCCGAGGCCTTCCGATTGGCCATGCTTGGTATGACCGGCAAAGAGCCTCGCTCGAATGAGAACACTAGGCTAAGCCAGTGTCTCCTCAAGGGCATCGTACAGCTCGCGTCGACTGGACAGTCAGATCCGGTACGGCTCGCGTCCCACGCAGTCTCATTGTGTCGGGGGCATTCGCATTGACCAGGGCTCTTCTTTGAGCGTTCGGTGTAAAGGGCCAGTGTGTGTCGTCTACGAAGGAAGCATGGAAGTAAGCGATAACGTCAGGGCACATGCAGGCGTCTGCCTTTCAACCAACGCTATCGATCGACGATTCGGTGCAAGAAGGGGTCTCTTCTGCAGATTTTTGGATAACGGAGTGATTAAGTGCGCGGACCCGAGCACATAGCCGTACTTCATGCGGATACGACATGGACAGTAGCGTCCGCACAGCGCATGTCTGTGTTTCATGATGTGGCCTCCTGTTTCGAAGCGGTCCGATCGAGCCTGCTTAAGGCCCAGAGGAACATTACTATTGTAGGGTGGGATATCGATAGCCGTACGCCGCTCGCAGGGTGCTCCGGCCAACCCATCGATGACTTGCCTCGCGATCTGGGACCCTTTCTTAAGGAACTGGCGCGCCGCAAGCCGCAACTGCGTATTCGTTTGCTGCTATGGGATTTTTCTACCCTTTATGCCCTCGAACGTGAGGGATTCCCAAAAGTGAAGCTCGCCTGGGATAACGTTGACCTGGTTTTGGATAACACGCTACCGACCGGATCGTCCCAACATCAGAAATTGGTGATCGTCGACGACAACGTTGCATTCTGCGGCGGGCTGGATCTCACAATTCGGCGTTGGGATACA
>JAURWC010000076.1 GCA_030655135.1 Hyphomicrobiaceae bacterium
GAAAACCGCTGCACACTTTTCCGGAAGCACGCACTCTTTTGTCGTGCTTCTTGTCGGAAAACCGCTCCACACCTTTCCGGAAGCACTCACTCTTTCGCCGTGCTTCTTATCGGAAAACCGCTGCACACTTTTCCGGAAGCACTCACTCTTTCGCCGTGCTTCTTATCGGAAAACCGCTGCACACTTTTCCGGAAGCACTCACTCTTTCGCCGTGCTTCTTATCGGAAAACCGCTCCACACTTTTCCGGAAGCACTCCTCGTCCCCTATCATTTCGGGCGGCCCCGGGCTATAGCTGGCCGCATCGGAAAAACACAGCAAGCGGGCGCCCAGGGCATGGCTGCAACCACCATTCCGCATCTGGCCAACGACGTTGGCGCGGAGAAGATCTTCATCGGCGTCAAGGAGTTCCAGTGCATGGGTGCACGGCCTCCGTTCGACCATCCGCATGTCTTTCTCGACATGGGCGAAGACAGCCAGGTGCTGTGCCCCTACTGCTCGACGCTGTTCGTGCACGACCCGCGGCTGGCGGCCGACGAGAGCGATCCGAAAGACTGCTACGTGAATGCTCCAGCCGAGCTGGCGGGCTGATAGGAAGGCTGGCCGGCGATGCCTGCCGCATCCGATACGGGCAGCGATCCTAAAGCGGCGCTGAGCGACCTGCTTGTCCAATCCGGCAAATCCGGCTCCGGCGAAGTGCTGATTGCGGGCGGCGGCATCGGCGGTTTGGCCGCGGCGCTGGCGCTGGCAAAGCGCGGCATCGCTTGCCACGTGCTGGAGCGGCGAGCAGCCTTCAGCGAGCAAGGCGCCGGCATTCAAATCGGACCGAATGGCACCCGCATCTTGCGTGACCTGGGCGTGGCCGAAGCGCTGCGTCCGCACGCAGGGGCGCCGCAATGGCTGATCGTGCATGAGGCGGCGCGCGGGCGAGAGCTGGCACGGTTGCCGCTCAATGCCGGCATGGAGAGCCGCTTCGGCTCACCGTACTGGGTCGTACACCGGGAAGATCTTCACGCCGCGCTGCTGATGCAGGTGCGCGCGGCGGCCAAGGTCCGCATCTCCATGGATGCCGACATCGTTCATGCCGCTTCCAATGATGCGGCCGCTGGTGTGGCGTTGCGCAATGGCGATTGCCTGGCGGGCGCGGTGCTTGTTGGCGCGGACGGACTGCGATCGCAGGTCCGGGCTGCGATCGGCGAGGCAGGCGACCTCGTTCCGGTGGGAAAATCTGCATTCCGCGCCGTCGTGCCGGCCAGCGAGGTCGACCCACAGCTGCTGGACGGTGGCACGCACATCTGGCTCGCGCGAAACGCGCACGTCGTGCACTACACCCTGCGCGGGGGAACGGAGGTGGCGATCGTTCTGATCGTCGACGATGCCTTCGCGGGTGAGGGCTGGAGCCATGAGGCTGATCCGCGTTCCGTGCTGGCGAAGTTGGGATTTGCAGCGCTGCTACGGGAAACGCTTTCGGCGGCCACGGGCTGGCGCAAATGGGCCCTCGTCGGTCTGGAGACGGCGCCCCGGATGGCGAGCGGACGCATCGCCCTGCTCGGTGATGCGGCGCATCCGGTGATGCCGTTTCTGGCGCAAGGCGGCGTGCTGGCGCTCGAAGATGCCGTGGTTCTGGCCCAGGTGCTGGCTTCAGGCGAACGCACCACGCCGGATGCCTTGCAAGCCTATGAGCGTTTGCGGCGTCCACGGGCTCAGCGCATCGCGGGCGCTTCGCGCCGCAACGGGCGGATCTATCATCTCGGCGGGCTTGCTGCCGTCGCGCGAAATGCGAGCCTTCGGCTGGTTCCTGGACAGCGCCTGATGGCCGGATACGACTGGATCTATGGCTGGACGGGTGGGCCGCCAAAATAGCAACCGCGCCGGAAGCGGGGCCCCGGCGCGGCGTGCTGCGATCAACTGGAGCGATTATTTCTGATCGCAAGCAACCGAAACGCTGGCGCCGATGGCCGGGATGAACTTGCTGCAGGTCGTCTCGGCAGCTGCGACATCAACCGTCGTTTCCGTCTTTTCCGTCACCTTGGCGATCGTCTCCGTCTTGGGTTCCGGCTTGACCTCGGCGGTCTTGGTGCTGGCCTTCTTTTCGGCGGCGGCATCGGCCTTGGCGACACGGATCTTCTCAGAGCGTGCGGCAGCAAGTTTGGCGCGGCGGGCGGCCGCTGCACGCGCATCGGCGCGGCGTTCGGCACGGTAGCTGGACGAGGGATAGGACTGGTAGGAGCTGTAGCCGCCGCCGTAGCCGCCACCGCCGCAGCCGCCAGCCTGAGCGGCGGGCGCGAGAGCCAGCGTTGCGAGGAGAAGCGAGGCGGCGGTTGCGAGAGACTTGAACATGGCGATGACCTTTCTGTGTGATCCAACTTCGGGCGACCGCCCGCTGCGTTGACCAGACAGTGCCAGCGCCGCCGCGGGGACGCTGTCCCGTGCGGCACACCCATGTTTTTTATGATTTTTCGGCCTGCAGTCGCGCGTTGGCGGTAATTCAGGCCGTGCGCGCGGCGAAGGCCTTGCGCAGCACGCCGGCGTAGTTTTCGATGGCCAGCTTGCGGATACGGGCCGGCGGAACATTCGTTCTGTGCCAATGGGTTACGACACGTTGCAGGTCAGCGTAGCTGGTGACGACAGGGTTGGCCAGGGCATTGAGGTCGGTGCCGAAAGCGACGTGATCCTCGCCCAACCAATCAGCCAATTCCGTCATGCGGTCGGCATAAGCCTCGATCGACCGCCCAACGTCGGTACGCATGGCCCATAGGCCAACGACGCCGCCTTTTGCGGCAATGGCCTTGGCACCTTCCAGCGAGAGCTGCCGCGCCTGCCAGATCGGCATGGTCCAGGTGGGTTTGCGTTGCCGGGTGACGGAGCTGTGCGACCAGACCATGGGAGCCTTGGACAGTTCCAGGGCGCGCATCACGGCATCGTTGGTGCAGTGGGCGAGATCGATGAGGATGCCGAGCCGATTGCACTCGGCGATGACGTCTTCGCCAAACTTCGTCAGCCCCTGGTGCCGGGGCTTCGACGTCTGGAAGTCGCCGATCGGGTTCTGGATGTAGTGCACCAGCTGGATGTGGCGGATACCCTGCTCGTAGCCGGCCGCAAGCGGGGCAAGGTCACCGTCGGCGAACGTGGCGCCTTCGACGGACAGGACGACGTGGGGTTCGCCCTTCACGGCGAGGTCGACATCGCCGGCGGTGCGCACGACTTTAAGCTTCTGATCGTCGAGGTGCTTCTTGATGCGCGCCAACTCTTCGTCGAACCAGGTTACGGGTTCCTTGGCGTTCTTCGGCAAGCCCTTCTGCGTGAAGCCGCCCTTGGCGAGCTTCAGCCACGGCACATCACCGACCAGCGACCAGGACACGAGCGTGGCGTTGCCGCGTGCCATCATACGGCGCAGCGGATTCGATGGCGCCGGGTTCTTGCCGAAGAAGAACAGGTGATAGTGCATGTCGCCGATGTAGTAGCCGCTGCTGCCTTCGGCGAGCGCGCGGGTGGCGGCGTTGGCAGCCAGCGGCGTTGCCAGGCCCCCGATCAACAGCTGGCGGCGATCCATCTCTGTCGTGCTCCTCGTGCCGGGTGAAATGCGTGGATTATGCGTGGAGTGCGGACAGGCCGGTTGGGTCAAGCGCTAGCGCGACCCAACATCCACGGCACCACCTAGACCTGTTGGGTTGCGCGACGGCTTGATCCAATCTTGGCAGCCGACCTACTCGATCACAATCGTCGCCACATAGTCCATGGTGCGATTGGAGTTGTCCGCAGGCAGCAGCGTGTTGATGAGATACGACGTCGGCGAGTAGTTGTCGGGAATGGCGCGGCGGAGACCGAACGCGATGGTGCTTGCTTTCAACCGGCTCCAGATCGGCTTGCCGGAGTCGATGTAATAGGTCTGTAGCTTCGGCACGTTGTCCTGCATCGCCTTGGCCACGGTCTTGTGGCCTTCCGACATGTTGGTGTTGGTGTTGGTGATGTCGAACACCTTCTTGAGGGCGGCTTCACGCTCGGCCTGGGGCAGGCCGAGGCTGTCAATCACCATCAGCGGGCCGTCGACAAGGCCAGAGTAGGACGACTTGGTGTGCTTGTTGACGTAGGTTCCGGTTGCACGCATGGGCTTCATGGGCTCGCTGACGCACGAGGGAACCCTGGACGCGCTGAAGGCGCTGGTGGAGCTTGCATCACAGTTGCGCAGCGCCAGCAACGACCAGGCGAATTCCGAGCAGTACATGCCGAGCGGCTTGTTGGGCAGCGATTGACCCAGCGCTGCCTGCCCCAATTCCTTGACGAACACTGGCGATCCGCCATCGTACTTCGGCGCGTTGTAGTCGTCGTTGAACTTGATCTGCTCGGGATAAATCTTGCCGCGCCCGTCGCGCAGCCTGCTGGCCCAGCCAAGGATGTTGGCGCGCTGCTGCTCGGTGAGGTTTCGCGGGCGGATGACGTGGATCATGTTGAGCGTACGGTAGTGCTCGCTCGTAAAGCCGACGTGGACACCGTCCATCGGGTTATCGATGTTGAACAGCTGGCCGTTCTTCACGTAGGCGATGCCGGTGTGGCTGATGCCCATCTGCACGTTCGGGTAGGCGCCGCCCCCGCCCCACTCTGGGCGGAACGTCAGAAGGATGTCACCGGTCTGCACGAGCCCGCTCTTGGCCATGCGATCGGGCCAGCCGCTGCGCTTGGTAACGACGAGGCGAAGGCCGGCCTTGGCATTTTCGGGATGGCGGTATTCGACCAGCGTGTCGGTGGTTTTGATGTCGTCGGCGAGCTTGGCGCGGGCGCTGTCGGGCAGGGCAAAGAACAGCGGGATCTTGTACTTGGTCGCCATCATCTTGCCGACGCGTTCACCCGGCGTGAACGTCTTGGCCTGAGCGGCAGGACCGGACAGCGCGAGGCCCAAGGTGACGGCGGAGAGCGCGGACCAACGCAAGTGCTTGTGATCGAACATGGACTTCCCCCGGACGCGTTACGGATTTCGGGGCATTTCTAGCATGGGAGAACGCAGGCCCAACAGGGCCGAGCGGAATTGTCAGCTGCACATCAACTTTTCAGTCACACCTGCCGCTGGCCAAATTTGCGGGAAAAAGAAAAGGCCGGCTGTGACGCCGGCCGAGTCGAGAGAAGGTCTAGGAAAGAATGTGTGCAACATCCTCGCCGGCAACGTTGCGCAAGCCGTTGTCATAAAGAAGAAATCATTTTGTCGCGGGTTTACGCCCCGGCGTGTCCGCTGTGTGATCGGCGAGCGACGGCCGCTGAAAAGTGCCCAGAGCAGCAGCTCACGCTATTGCGAACAAATGCGGAACATGCTCTGATTGCCTAGGGTTTGGTGGCAAACGATTTGCAGCGAGGGCCTGCACATGAGTATGCCGTGCAATGCAGCAGATGCTGCTCCAGCGAACGTGCGGCGGATTATCCACGTCGACATGGACGCGTTCTATGCATCGGTGGAACAGCGCGACGATCCGAAACTGCGCGGCAAGCCAGTCGCGGTCGGCGGTTCGAAGCTGCGGGGCGTCGTGGCGGCCGCCAGTTACGAAGCCCGCCGCTTCGGCGTGCGGTCGGCGATGCCGTCGGTCACCGCCAAGCGCAACTGCCCGGAACTGATCTTCGTGAAGCCGCGCTTCGAAGTCTACAAGTCGGTCTCGCAGCAGATCCGCGAGATCTTTTCGGAGTATACCGACGCGGTAGAGCCGCTATCGCTCGATGAGGCCTATCTCGACGTGACGGACCTGCGCGGGGCTGCATCGGCGACGGAGATCGCGGAAGCCATTCGCGCGCGCATCAAGGCTGAGACGGGCCTGACGGCGTCGGCCGGCGTTTCGTACAATAAATTCCTGGCCAAGATCGCATCCGACTACCGCAAGCCGGATGGGCTTTTTGTCATCACGCCCAGGATGGGGCCGGGGTTCGTTGAGGCGCTGCCGGTCGGGAAGTTTCACGGCGTGGGGCCGGCGACGGCGCAGCGCATGCATAAGCTCGGTTTGGAAACCGGGCTCGATATCAAGGCGCAGTCGCTGGAGTTTCTGCAGCAGCATTTCGGCAAGGCCGGAGGCTATTACTATTCGATCTCGCGCGGCGTTTGTGAGCGGCAGGTGAAGCCGCATCGGATTCGCAAGTCGCTCGGCGCGGAGCGGACGTTTTTCACGGACCTGACGACGTTTGCTTCGGCGCATGAGGCGCTGCAGGAGGTGATCGACAAGGTGTGGCGTCACTGCGAACAGGCCAGCATTCGCGGCCGGACGCTGACCCTCAAGGTCAAGTACGCCGACTTCCAGCAGATCACGCGCAGCCGAACGGGAGACGCGCCGATCTCGACGCGATCTGAGCTGGAGCGGCTGAGCTGCGCGCTGCTGACACCAATCTTTCCGCTGGCGAAGGCCATCAGGCTGCTGGGCGTGTCGCTTTCGTCTTTTGGCCTGAGCGCTGACGGCGATGGGGAGGCTGAGCAGCTAGCGTTGTTGCTGTAGGTGTGTCGATCGTCAACGCCGGCCCTGCATCAATCCATTCCGCTCGAACAAGTGCGCCGCTCGATACTTCTCCCCTCCCCATCAAGGGGAGGGGAAGAGCGAGACGCCAGAGCTTGCCGAGTCTGATGTTTTAGGAGGGCGTTGATGGGGCAGGGTCCGCCTCCGTGATTTGCTTACGTTCGCTAAAGCAGATCCCGCAGCCGGTAGTAGACCATGCCCAGGGCGAGGAGCTGGTTGCCGGCCCAGCGGCCGATGGGCAGGCGGATGTGGCGGATGCGATCGAACATGTCGAACTTTTCCGTCGTGCCGCAGATGGCGTCCGACAGGATCTCGGCGGCGATGTGGGACATGTTCACGCCGTGGCCGCAGTAGCCCTGCGTGAAGTAGACGTTGGGCTCGAGGCGGCCGATGGCGGGAATGCGGTTCAGCACGATGTCGATGCGGCCGCCCCACTCGTAGGCGATTGCCGTATCGCGCAACTGGGGGAAGATCTCGACGAGGCGCGGCTGTAGCGCGCTGGTGAGGCTTGCCGGATCGCGGTTGGAGTAGTTGCAGCGGCCGCCGAACAGCATGCGGCGGTCGGCGGTCAGGCGGTAGTAGTCGAGGACGATGTTACTGTCGGCGACGGCAAGGTCTTGCGGGTTGAGTTCGGCGGCCAGGCTCTCGCTCAACGGCTCGGTGGCGATGATGTAGCTGCCGGTGGGGAACGTCAGGCCAAACAGCGGGCCACGCTCGAACTTGTGCTCCGTGCTGCCGGCCAGGACGATGCTGCATGCCTCGACGCGGCCCTCGGCCGTTCGCGCGAATGGCTTGGCGCCGCCTTGCATTTCGATGACGCTGCTGTCTTCGAAGATCTTGACGCCGAGCTTTGCGGCGGCGGCGGCTTCGCCCTTGGCGAGGTTGAGGGGATGCAGGTGTCCGCTGCGGCGATCGATCATGCCGCCGTGGTAGGCCTTGGTGCCGAGCAGACCCGGCAGCGCTTCGGGTTCAACCAATTCCCAATGATCACCATGGCCATCGGCGACCATTTCCTCGTAGTGCGCGCGCAGGCCGGCCATGTGCTTTTCGCGCGCGGCCATTTCCATCCAACCGTGTTTCAAGTCGCACGAGATACCGTGTGTCTTGATGCGGCTCTCGATGATGTCGTGGCCGCGGTAGCGCAGGTCGCGGATGAGGCGCGCGCCCTCTGCGCCGAGTTGCGCCTTGAGGTTTCCTTCGCCGCTGAAGCCATAGATCATCTGGCCGCCGTTGCGGCCGGAGGCACCCCAGCCGATGCGATTGGCTTCGAGCAGCGCGATGGAATAGCCGCGCTCGGCCATCGTGATGGCCGTGGAGATGCCGGAGAAGCCGCCGCCGATGACGCAGACATCGACGGTAAGCGATCCCTGCAGCCGCGGATAGCGCGTGGCATCGTTTGCGGTCGCCGCGTAGTACGAATTGATATGTGGCTCTGACATGCGCTCGTTTCTATACGTCTTAGTTTGCGCGCGGAAGCCGCTTGACCAGCACGGCAAAGCGGCCGGATCCAGCAGCGCTTCTTTCGCGCGGACCCGCTACTTGGCTCCGGCGTCAACCGCGCGCGTTTCTGCCTGTTGGCGAACCATGGCCCGCTTCTGCGACAGCGCGGCAACGATGACGCCCAGGGCAACCACGCCGATCATAAGGGTGGAGATGGCATTGATTTCTGGCGTCACGCCAAGGCGCACCTGGCTGTAGATCTTCATCGGCAGCGTGGTGGCTCCGGGCCCGGTGGTGAAGCTGGCAATCACGAAATCGTCCAGCGACAGCGTGAAGGCCAGCAGCCATGCCGAGATCACCGACGGCGCGATGATCGGCAGGGTTACCTGCATGAAGCTCTTCAGCGGCGAGGCGCCCAGATCCATGGCGGCTTCCTCGACCGATTTGTCGAAATCGTACAGCCGCGCCTGGATGACGACGGCCGCAAAGCACATCGTCAACGTGGTGTGCGCGAGTGTCAGCGTCCAGAAGCCGCGATCGAAGCCGACGGCGACGAACAACAGCAGCAACGACAGCCCGGTGATGACCTCGGGCATGACCAGGGGCGCGAAGACCATTCCCGAGAATAGCGTGCGGCCGGGAAATCGGTTCATGCGCGTCAGCACGATCGCCGCCAGCAGGCCGAGCACGGTCGCAATTGTCGACGATACGACGGCAACGCGCAGCGTGACCCAGGCAGCCTTCATCAACTCTTCGTTGTTCAACAGCCCAGCGTACCAGCGGGTCGACCAGCCGCCCCAGACCGTGACGAGCTTGGAGTCGTTGAAGCTGTAGATGACCAGCAGCAGGATCGGAATGTAGAGGAACGCGAAGCCCAACGCGACGGAGGTGACGTTGAACCAGGTCATGCGGCCTTTCATCGTGCAGCCTCCCGCTGGTTTTGCTGGTTGCGCTGGAACAGCACGATCGGGATGACGAGCATGAAGAGCAGGATGACGGCCACGGCCGAGGCCAAAGGCCAATCCCGGTTGGAGAAGAACTCCGACCACAAGGTCTTGCCGATCATCAGCGTGTCGGATCCGCCGAGCAGGTCGGGGATGACGAACTCGCCCATCGCCGGAATGAAGACGAGGAAGCAGCCGGCCATCACGCCGGGAATGGAGAGCGGGAACGTGACCTGCCAGAACGTCTTCCAAGGCGGCGAGCCGAGGTCTTGAGCTGCTTCGAGCAGCGCGGGATTGAGCTTTTCAAGGCTGGCATACAGCGGCAGGATCATGAAGGGCAGGTACGAATAAACGATGCCGATGTAGACGGCGTACACCGTGTTGTGGATCGTCAGCGGATCGATGCCGAAATTCGACAAGAAAAGATTGAGCAGGCCCTCCTTCTTCAGGATGCCGATCCAGGCGTAGACGCGGATCAGGAATGACGTCCAAAACGGCAGGATGACGAACATGACCAGCAGCGGCTGCCATTGCTTGGGCGCGCGCGCCATGCCGTAGGCGACGGGATAAGCGATGATCAGCGTCAACAGCGTCGATATGAAAGCGATCTTGAGACTGGCCCAGTAGGCATTGGTGTAGAGCGGATCACTGAAGATGAAGCCGTAGTTTTCGAAGTCGAGGCCGGCGAAGAAGGCGCGGAGATTGGCAAAATCCAGCACCGGCGTATAGGGCGGCATGGCGCTCGCCGTGTCCGACAGCGAGATCTTGAACACGATCAGGAACGGGATGAGGAAGAGAACGAGAAGCCAGAAATAGGGTATCCCGATAACGATCCAGCGGCGCATGACCTATCTCACTCTCACTTCTCAGTTCCCTCGCACGGCAACGGCGGCCGCTGATCAGCGGATGAGCACGACACCCGCATCTGCCGGCCAGTCGAGCCAGACGTCGTTTTCCCAGTTGATGGTGTTGTCGACAGCCAACGAGGCATTCGCGCGCAAAGCGGTCACACTCTCGTCGTTGCCGACGGCGACGTGATAGTGCGAGATCGAGCCGAGATAGCCGATGTTTTCGACCTTGCCGGGAATGGCGTTGACGTCGGTCGCGGGCCTATCCAAGCCGATGCGAACCTTCTCGGGTCTAAGCGCCAGCCAGACCTGCTGGTCCTTGGTCGCGCCCGAGGGTGGCGGCTGCGCCACGAATTTGCCGGTGCCGTCGACCCAGTTGAGCTCGAGCTGGCCATCCGGCAGCACGTTGCTGACGCGGCATTCCAGAATGTTCACGTCGCCGATGAAAGACGCCACGTATTGCGACTGCGGCGTTTCGTAGATCTCGCCAGGGGTCGACACTTGCACCAGTTCGCCGTGGTCCATGACGGCGATGCGGCTCGATACCGTCATCGCCTCTTCCTGGTCGTGCGTGACGATGATGAAAGTGGTGCCCGTGCTCTCCTGGATATGCATCAACTCGAACTGCGCGGTCTGGCGGAGGCGCTTATCCAACGCACCGAGAGGCTCGTCGAGCAACATAATGCGGGGCTTCTTGGCGATGGCGCGGGCAAGCGCGACGCGCTGCTGCTGGCCACCTGACAACTGGTGGGGTTTGCGTTTGGCGAACTGCTTCAGTTCCAGCATCCCCATAGCTTCATCGACGCGCGCGTCGATGTCGGCAGCCGGCATGCCTTCCTGGCGCAGGCCAAAGCCAATATTGCGTTCCACGCTCATGTGGGGGAACAGCGCGTAGGACTGGAACATCATGTTCACGGCATCACGCTCGTACGGCATGAGGTCGGTGACGTCCTTACCGTTGACAATGATGCGGCCCTCGGTCGGCTTTTCAAAGCCGGCCAGCATGCGCAGCAGCGTAGTCTTGCCGCAACCAGACGGGCCGAGCAGTGCAAAAAACTCCCGCTCGTAGATGTCGAGCGAAATGTTGTTGACTGCGACGAAGCTGCCGAAGCGTTTCGTGACGTTCTCGAAGCGCACGATAGGCGTGGCGTTCGGATCTTTCCACGGCGCAAAGCTGGATTGCGGTGCCGGAGTGCGCCGGGCCTTCTTGGCACTCGGGCTGGCGGCCGGTGCAGGCATCGTATCGTTTGTCGTCGCCACGGACATCTACTAACTCCTTGCCGCTCAGAAGTTCAAGTCGTACGTCGCTGCTTACCCGAATGTGCAAGCCGATTTTCCGGAAAGAGGCATTCGACAGCGAAGCGGCGCCGGATCTTATCCCAGCGCCGCTAAATCTTTTCATCTACTGGCCGGTGGTGACCTTGGTCCACGTGCGCGTGACCGTGCGCTGCAGTTTTGGGTCATAGCTGGTCTTTACGTAGAGGCGCTTCAGCATCTCTTCGTCAGGGAAGATGTTCGGGTTCTTCAGGATCGCTTCGTCGATGAACTTCTGCGAAGCGAGGTTTCCGTTGGCATAGTTGATGTAGTTCGATGCCTTGGCGATGACCTCAGGACGCAGCATGTAGTCGAGGAAAAGATGGGCTGCCTCGACGTTCTTGGCATCTGCCGGGATGGCCATCTGGTCGAACCACATCTGTGCGCCTTCCTTGGGCACGGAGAGCACCACCTCGACGCCATTCTTGGCTTCCGTGGCGCGCGTGGCACCCTGCAGAATATCGCCCGAGAAGCCGACGGCCAGGCAGATGTCGCCATTTGCCAGCGCGTTGATGAATTCCGAGGAATGGAATTTCTGGATGTTGGGCCGGACCTTCTCGAGCAGTTCGCCGGCCTTCTTGATGTCCTCGGGGTCTTTGCTATCCGGGTTGAGCTTCAGATAGTGCAGGGCCGCAGGGAGAATGTCGTCGGCGGAGTCCAGCAGGTGAATGCCGCAGTCTTTGAACTTCGACACGACCTCAGGCTTGAAGATCATGTCCCAGCTGTCGACGGGTGCATCAGGCATGGCCTTCTTGATCTTCTCGACATTGTAGCCGAGCGACGTGGTGCCCCACATGTAATTGATCGAGTACTCGTTGCCGGGATCGTAGATGGCCGTGCGTTCGTTGATCAGCGGCCATGTGTTCTTGAGGTTGGGGAGCTTGGACTTGTCGAGCTTCTGAAAAACCTTCGCGTTGATCAAACGCGTCAGGTAGGGGCCCGTTGGAACGACAATATCGTAGCCGCTGCCACCGGCCAGCATCTTGGTTTCCAGAACGTCATTGCTGTCGAAAACGTCGTACGTGATCTTGATGCCGGTTTCCTTGGTGAAGTCGTCCAGTACAGACTTCTCGATGTAGTCCGACCAGTTGTAGATCCGCAGTTCCTTGTCGGCAGCGAATACTGGTTGCGCGACGACGGCGGCCGCCAGAACGGCTCCGGTCAGCGCGCGGCACAATCCACCCACGTTCAACATCCGATACTCTCCTCGATCGGTGCCCCCGCGTTCGCACGCCAGCAACGCGCCCTCGCAGTGAACACCTGTTTCAACGCGACCCCATTGTGATCACAAAATTCGCGATGTACAACAGTGTCGTTGCAGGCGGACGAATTTTTCCTGCTGATCGCTGGCGGTCCAACCAGATGGCCAGCGTTCGACGCAGTGTCTGCCGTTGACGAACAAGCGAAAAATGCCAGTGAGTCGATGTCGGTTCAGATCAAAAAACGGCCTGCCAAAGCGGCAAGGAAGCCTTTGCCCGCAAAGCGTGCGGCCGATGCACAGCCAGCGGGCATGACTGCGCACGAGAGCGTTTACCGCACGCTGCGCGAGCGCATTTTGATCGGCGGTTTCGCTCCCGGCATGGCTGTGACGTTGCGCGGGCTAGCCGATACATTGGGCGTCAGCGTCATGCCCGTTCGCGACGCCGTGCGCCGCCTGATTGCAGAACGCGCACTGATGATGCAGGACAATCGCCGCGTGCTGGTGCCGGAGATGACGCGGTCGAAATTCAACCAGGTGGTCTTTGCGCGGCAATCGATGGAGCCTGAGCTTGCGGCGCGCGCCCTGCCAAGCATGACGGCTAGCGACATCAAGGCCTTGCAGGCGATCGACCAGTCGATCGACCGCGCCATGAGCAAGGGCGACGTTGAAGGCTACATGCGCGGTAACTTTCAGTTTCACTTTGCCATCTATAAACTGGCGCGCAACGATATGCTGCTGGGGCTCGTGGAAAGCGTCTGGCTGCAGTTCGGGCCGTTCATGCGCGTAGCTTACGGCCGCTACGACACCTCAAAGCTTGAGGATTTCCATCAGGCCGCGCTGAAAGCCATGCGCAGCGGAGACGAAGCGGGCCTACGCGCGGCGATCGCTGCCGACATCGGGCAAGGCATGAGCTTCATCGGCGACGAAGTTCTGGCTCATGCCGAGGCCGGCGGCAAAGGTGCACGCACGCATGCCTACGTTCCGGCGAGGGCGGCTTCCTAGCAAGACTTTCCATATGCCTAGACCACCAGAAACTAAGATCCAAATCAGGTGCACTCATGACGGTCCTCGAAGGCGCAAAGCCAGCAGACGTTGAACTCCTTGGAGCAGGCGCGACGCCCGACACACTGCGGGTGTGGCTGCGCCAGCATCGCATTGAGGAGATTGACTGCGCGGTGCCCGATATCGCGGGCGTGGCGCGCGGCAAGACGATGCCTGCGGAAAAGTTCGTGAAGCTCGATCCGACGCATTTGCCGATCTCGATCTTCCACCAGACGATCACCGGCGACTACGTGGGCTTTGAGGAAGACGGGCAGGCGCTCTACGCCGAGAGCGACCTGATGATGGTGCCGGATCTCGACACCATCCGGCCTGCACCATGGGCGTCGAGCCCGACGGCGCAGGTGATCCATGATGCGACATGGCAGAGCGGCGAGCCGGTGGAAATCGCGCCGCGCAACGTGCTCAAACGTGTCGTCGCATTGTATCATAAGGAAGGCTGGACGCCGGTGGTGGCGCCGGAGCTTGAATTCTATCTCACCAAGACGAACCCTGATCCTGACTATCCGCTGGAGCCGCCGATGGGCCGTTCGGGCCGCGCCGGCGCGGGCCGGCAGGCCTACAGCCTCGGCGCTGTTGATGAGTATGACAAGATCGTCGACGACATCTACGAGTTCGCGGAACGGCAATATCTGAAGATCGACACGATCATTCAGGAAGGCGGCGCGGCGCAGCTGGAAATCAACCTTTTGCACGGCGATCCGGTGGATCTCGCAGACCAGGTGTTCCTGTTCAAGCGGACCATTCGCGAGGCGGCCTTCACGCACGGCTGCTACGCCACATTCATGGCCAAGCCGCTCGCCAACGAGCCCGGCAGCGCCATGCACATCCATCAGAGCATCGTCGACAGCAAGACCGGCAGGAACATCTTCACTCAAGACGACGGCGAGCCGAGCAAGTTATTTTACCAGTTCCTGGCAGGCCAACAGCTGTACCTGCCGCCGGCCATGTGCCTGCTAGCGCCGTACGTGAATTCGTATCGTCGATTGGTACCGGGAGGTGCTGCGCCCATCAACGTGGAGTGGGGCAACGACAATCGCTCCGCCGGTCTGCGCGTGCCGTTCTCGCCGGTTGCTGCACGACGCGTGGAGAACCGCCTTGCGGGATCAGATGCCAATCCATATCTGGCGTTGGCGGCCAGCCTGGCTTGCGGATACCTCGGGCTCAAGAAGCAACTGGAGCCGCGCGCCGCAGTTATCGGCAACGCGTATCGCAATGATCACCAATTGCCACGCGGCCTGCTGGAAGCGCTGCTCGACTTCGAGGAGAGCAAGGAGTTGCACGAGCTTCTCGGACCTCGGTTCTGCCACGTCTACCTCGACCTGAAGCGCTCCGAATTCGAGGAGTTCATGCGCGTGATCAGTCCGTGGGAACGCGAACATCTGCTGCTGAGCGTTTGAGAAAAAAGTGTTCCGCGGCTGTCGATCTGGCTTGGCTCGTTCGTCGCTGAGATGGAAGAGGCATAAAAGCGGCACGGCGCCGCGACTCGACCCCGGAGCCCTTGTGATGCGTTTCATGTCGATCGTTTCAGCACCCCCGTCCTCTTATGGTCAGCCGACACCCGCCCTCATGGAGGCCATCGGCAAGCTCTCCGAACGCGAGATAGCGTCGGGCCGCATGATCGACACCGGCGGTCTTGTTCCCCTTGAACAAGGCGCGCGCGTCAGTGTGCGCAAAGGCGAGGTCGTCGTGCAGGACGGACCGTTCACCGAAGCCAAGGAGGTCATCGGCGGCTACGCGATCTTCGAATTGCAGAACGCCGAGGAGGCGCTCGCTCTGGCAGTAGAATTCATGCAACTGCACAAGGACCACATGCCGGGCTGGGAAGGCACCTGCGAGGTCCGCGCGCTGTTTGCCGATCCCCAGTGCTGCTGATCGCTTGGCGCGGCGCCGGCCAACCTATGGCGTGAGGCTCGAGACCGGAAGCATGCGGGCGGAGACTTCTCGCAGGGCGAAGTTGGATTTCAGCTGAGTGACGCCGGGCAGCTTCGACAGCTCTTCCTTATGGATGCGCTCGAAGTCGGATAGGCTCTTGGCCAGAACCATGAGGATGTAGTCGTCCTCACCCGCCATCAGGTAGCAGCCGACGATCGAAGGCGAGGCGGCGGCGGCCTTGTCGAAGGCGGTCAGCAGGGCGGCGTCCTGGCTCTTGAGGCTGACCTGCACGATGACGAACATCTCCAACCCCAGGGCAGCGCGGCTGATGCGGGCCTGGTAGCCCTCGATCACGCCCTGCTCTTCCAAGCCTTTGATGCGCCGTGCGATTGCCGTGGGAGACAGCGGGATGCGCTCGGCCAGCTGGACCTGGCTCTGCCGGCCATCAGCCACCAAAGCCGATAGAATCGCTTTATCCAGCGTGTCGAGGGGCTTTGTTTTCATTTTTCTGCTGGTTAACCATGATATGCGCTTATATTCTGCGTATTTGCGACATTTGGCAACAGCTTTGTGGCTGTTTCCGGCGCGGCATCTCGCCTATATTCAGGTCATCAACCGGCGCCCAATGGCGCCACTAGGAGAGTGTTATGACTGCCGCTGCCATGATCGTGACCAACGCTATTCTTCGTACGGCCGAGACCGTTGTGAACGCTGCGAACACCCGCGCGCGCAAGGCCCGCTAACGGCCTACGAAGTGTTGGATGACGAAAGGGCGCCCCTGAGGCGCCCTTTTTGATTCAAGTGGTTGGGCTGACCTTCGCTATCCACCTCCGCAACGCCCAGTGCAGATGACAACCTGCCCTCCTCGTCATGGCCGCGGAGGCGGCCATCCACGACACGCCTCAAATGCTCGAGGTCCCGGCTATGACGTACAGGCTCGACGACACGCACTCTCCTTTGAACTTCGTCTTGCTGACACGCGTCGTGGGTCCCCGCCTTCGCGGGGATAACGATATTGAGGGATGCGCCGTCGTGGTCAATTCACGCGCGACGACGACGCGCAGAAACAACGGCGGATTGCACCGGCACCAATGGATCAGCCCGTCTGACTTACGGCTTCGGCGAGGCTGGCCTCGAACAGGTCCATGCCTTCGCGGACGATTTCGTCGCTGGCTGTAAGCGGCGGCAGGAAGCGGATGACGTTGCCGTAGATGCCACACGACAGCAGGATCAGGCCGCGCTGGTTGGCGGCCCTGAGCAAGGCGGACGTGACAGCCGGTGCGGGCGCGCCATTCATTTCCAGCTCGATGGCGCACATGGCGCCGAGGCCGCGGACGTCGCCGATGCAGTTCAGGTTGGAGTGCTGTTGGATCGCCGTGCAGCGGTCGATGATGATCTTGCCGATGGCGTTGGCGCGGCTGATCAAGTCTTCATCCTTGATGATGTCGAGGACGGCGTGGGCCGCCGCGCAGGCAACCGGGTTGCCGGCATAGGTGCCGCCGAGGCCGCCGGGCGCGGAGGCGTCCATCACGTCGGCGCGGCCGGTGATGGCGGAGACCGGGAAGCCGCCGGCAAGACCTTTTGCGAGCGTGACGACGTCGGCTTTCACGCCGGCGTGCTCCAGCGCGAACATCCGGCCGGTGCGGGCAAAGCCGGTCTGGATCTCGTCGCCGATGAGCAGGATGCCGTGCTCGTCGCACAGTTTGCGCAGCGCCTGCAGGAAATCGAACGGGGCGATGTTGAAGCCGCCCTCGCCCTGCACCGGCTCGATGATGATGCCAGCGATGCTAGAGGGGTCGGCGACGTACTTGAACAAGCCTTTCAGTCCTTCGAGGCTTTGTTCGCCGGTGACGCCGTGATGCGTGTTCGGGAACGGCACGTTGTAGATGTCGGACGGGAAGGGGCCGAAGTCCTTCTTGTAGGGCACGGCCTTGCCCGTGAGCGCCATGCCCATGTGGGTGCGGCCGTGGAAGCCGCCACTGAACGAGATGATGCCCGGCCGCTTGGTGAACGCGCGCGCGACCTTCACCGCGTTCTCGACGGCTTCGGCGCCGGTGGACGCCAGCATCGTTTTTGCCGGGCCGTGCACCGGGGCGATGGCATTGAGGCGTTCGCACAGGCTGACGTAGTTCTCGTGCGGCGTCACCTGGAAGCAGACATGGCTGAAGGCCTCAAGCTGATCCTTGACGGCCTGCACGATCCGCGGGTGCTGGTGGCCCGTGTTGACCACAGCGATGCCGGCCCCGAAGTCGATGAAGCGCTGGCCGTCCTCGCTCCAGATCTCGGCATTCTTGGCGCGCTTGGGATAGATCGCGGTGACGTTGCCGATGCCGCGCGGCACCGCCGCCATGCGCCGCGCGTGAAGTTCAGCAGAAGTCGCCATGGTAGACTCCTTGATTGCGCCTTCGACTCCCCTGCGGGGAGCCGGCCGCCAGGCGCGGATGGATCGATCGTGACACGAGGCTTGATTGCGCCTGGCGACTCCCCTGCGCGGAGCCGGCCGACAGCGCGGATGATCGATCGTGACACCAGACTTCCTTGCGCCGGCGGCCGGCTCTCCGCAGGGGAGCCGCCGGCGCCACTAAAATGTAATCGAGACCGACTTCAGGTCGGCGTATTTGTGAAGCGCGTGCAGCGAGCGGTCGCGGCCGAAGCCGGACTGCTTGAAGCCGCCGAACGGCATCGTGAGGTCGCAGCTGTCCCAGCCGTTGATCCAGACGAGGCCGGCCTTCAACTTGCGCGCGGCGTGGTGGGCCAGGCTCAGATCCTTCGTCCATAGCCCTGCCGCGAGGCCGTAGACGGTGTCGTTGGCCATGCGGAAGGCGTCGTCCGCGTCCGAGAACTTGGTGACGGCCAGCACGGGGCCGAACACTTCTTCGCGGGCGAGCGTGTCCTTGGGTTGCACGCCGGTGAAGACGGTCGGCTCGACGTAGAAGCCGCCGGTGTCGGCGCGCGTCTGATGGCCGCCGAGCTTCAGGGACGCGCCTTCCTTCTGCGCGGTATCGATGTAGCGCAGCGCCGTCTTCATCTGTTCCTGGCTGACCATGGCGCCGAAGTTGGTGCGCGGTTCCAGCGGATCGCCAGGCGAAACCTTGCGCGCGGCGCGCAGCAGGCTCTCGGTGAAGGCGTCGGCAATTGAATCCTGCACCAGCAGACGCGAGGCGGCGGTGCAGACTTCGCCCTGGTTGAAGAAGATGCTCCAAGCAGCCTGCACGGCGGCGGCATTGAGATCGGGACAATCGGCGAAGACGATCTGCGGGGATTTGCCGCCGAGCTCGAGGCTGACGCGCTTCAGGTTGGACTGTCCGGAGTACTGCATCAGCAGCCGGCCGACTGCGCCCGAACCGGTGAACGCGATCATGTCGACGTCCATGTGCAGGGCAATCGCCTTCCCGGCGGTGGCACCTAGACCTGGTACGATGTTGAGCACGCCGGGCGGAACGCCGGCTTCGAGTGCCAGCTGGCCGAGCTTGAGAGCCGTCATCGGTGACTGCTCGGCGGGCTTCAGCACGATGGAGTTGCCCATGGCGAGCGCGGGGGCGACCTTCCACATGGCCATTAACAGCGGAAAGTTCCATGGCACGATGACGCCGATGACGCCGAGCGGCTCGTGCACGGCGAACGAGAAACGGTCCGGCGTGCCTGGGCCGACTTCGCCATAGACCTTGTCGAGGGCCTCGGCGTAGTAGCGCAACGTGCGGATGGCGCCGGGGATGTCAACGGCCAGCGAGTCCTTGATCGGCTTGCCGACGTCGAGGCTTTCGAGCAGCGCCAGAGTTTCGGCATCGCGCTCCATCAGCTCGGCGAGCTTGAACAGGATGTCCTTCTTCTTGCGGTAGTGCAGGTTGCGCCAGCGGCCATCCTCGAACGCTTCGCGGGCGGCCGTGGCAGCGATATCGACATCGACCGCGTTGCACGAGGCCACCTTGTTGAGGACGCGGCCATCACGCGGGCCGACGTTGTCGAACGTCTCGCCGCTGGCGCTGGCGAGAAGCTTGCCGTCGATGATGGCCTTGCCGGGCAGCTCGATGGAGCCGGCCAGCGTTTCGAAATGGGCGAGCGAGGTCATGGCGATCTCCAGTCCCCTCTCCCCGTCCTTACGGGGAGAGGGTTAGGGTGAGGGGCAGCATCCGCGAACATGTGAGTGTCATTCCTGATGCCAACGTAATACCGAGCCGTCTTCGAACCCAGAACCTGCTCCTCACCCCGACACACTCCGTCGAGTGCAGGGCGGGGAGAGGGAGGAGCGCTAAGCGACCTGGGCGTACCAGGCGTGATCGAGCGAGGTTACGATGCGTTCAAAGCTGACGCGCTCCGTCGTCTTGAGCTTGTAGTAGACGTCCTGGACGTCGGTGCCGATATAGTCGCGGACGACGGGCGAGGCCTTGAATGCCGACAGCGCGTTGACCCAGGCGATCGGCAGTTCCGGGGCGTCGAGGGTGGCGGCGTCGCCGGTGGCTTCCGGGCCGGGATCGATCTTGTTGGTGATGCCGTGTTGGATGCCGGCCAGGATGCCGGCCACTACGAGATAGGGATTGGCGTCGGCGCCGGCAACGCGGTGCTCGATGCGAGTGGCCGCGCCCGAGCCGAACGGAATGCGCAGTGCGACCGTGCGGTTGTTGGAGCCCCATTGCGCGGCCAGCGGCACGTAGGATTCAGGCACGTAGCGGCGGTAGGCGTTGGCGGATTGCGCCCAGAAGGCCATGAAATCCGGCATCGTGGCGCGCAGGCCGCCGATGGCGTGCAGGAACATCGGGTTCATCTTGTCGCCGGTGGCCGCGAACAGGTTACCGCCCTTGGCATCGACGAGGCTGACGTGAATGTGCATGCCTGAGCCGGTCCAGTCGTGGTGCGGCTTGGCCATGAACGTCGCTTCAAGATCGTGGGCGCGGGCGGCGGCCTTGATGGCGCGCTTCAGCAGCAGGCCGTCCTGCGCGGCCTTCACGGCATCGTCGCAATGCTTGAGATTGATCTCGAACTGACCGGGACCGCTCTCCTGCATCACGGCGTCGACGGGAAGGCCTTGCTTTTCAGCGATGCGATAGATGTCGTCGATGAAGGGACCGAGGGTGTCCATCTCCTCGAACATGAACGTCATCGGCTGGTCGGGATCGGAGCAGACGCCTGGGGGTGTTTCGAGGCCGAACGTTCCATCCTCGCGCCGCTTGGTGACGTAGAATTCCAGCTCGACGGCGACGACGGGGGTCTGCCCGGCCTTCTTGAAGCGCTCGACCTGAGCGCCAAGAATGAGATGCGGGGCCAGATCGTAGGGGTCTTCGGGAACCATGACGGCTTGCGCGTGCGTGCCGGCGCCAACCGGAACCGGCTGCAGCGTGCCGGCGACGAGGTGGAACTTGATGTCGTAGTCGCCGGTCTCCCAGAGACGTCCCGTCTCGGCGATCGAGTTGCCGCGCGGGTCGAGGACGTAGACCGACGCGGGCAGCATCAGGCCGCTCTTGACGACGCCGGCGAGGTCGGCGGGGCGGATGCGCTTGCCGCGCGGCATGCCATTGAGATCGAACAGGATGATGTCGATCCACTGCACGGACGGATTGGCGGCGAGGAAGGCGGTTGCCTCGTCGGCGGTGACGCGGGGGAGGGTCATGATGCTGCGTTGCCTCTCACGGCGTCGCCAAAGCGATGGAACAGGGCGGTTGAAACGGAGTTGGCGGCAGCCTTCCACTCAGGATGCCACTGTACGCCCAACAGGAAGGGATGCTCGGACGGGCCCATGACGGCCTCGACCAGACCGTCTTCGGCATAGGCCTGAGGACGCAGACCGTCGGCGAGACGGCGGATGCCCTGGCCATGCAGTGAGTTGACGATGACTGTCTCCTGGCCGACCCATTCGCGCAGGTCGCCCTCGAGGCGGATGGGGTGGGAGGGGCCGAAGCGATCGTCCATCAACTCCTTGGGTTTTTCGCGATGGTCGTTTAGGCCGGGCTGGTCGTGCACGGCCTGGTACAGGCTGCCGCCCAGGGCGACGTTGAGTTCCTGATAGCCGCGGCAAATCGCAAACAGCGGGATCTTCTTTTCAACCGCGGTGCGGATGAGCGGCAGGGTCACCGCGTCGCGCGCGGGGTCCATCGTCTCGGGCCGCAGCGGCTGCTCGGTGCCGTACAAGCCCGGGTGAACGTTGGAGACGCTGCCGGACAGCAGGATGCCGTCGGCAACGTCGAGGATGGCGGCGATGTCGACGAGAGCGGCCTCGAGCGGAACCAGCAGCGGCTGGCACTGCGCCACCTCGGCGACGGCGGCGGAGTATTTCCGGCCGACGGCGTCGAAGGTGAGGGTCTCGATAACTTTCGTGTCGGCGGGAATAATAACGATAGGCCGGCTCATGCCGCGATTTCTCCCGCGACGTCGTTGAGGGTCTGGTCGAGCGCCTTGCCGATCACGGCCTCGGCCTCGTCGAACTGGGCCTGCGTCCAGATCAACGCGGGGGCGCAGACCATGGTGTCGAACGTGGCACGCATGATGAAGCCTTCACGCACGAAGTGATCGCGGCAGATGGTGCCGACGCGGCCCAGCTGGTCGAACCGCTTGCGCGTGCGTTTGTCGGCGACAAGCTCGATGGCGCCGAGCAGGCCGACGGAACGCACCTCGCCGACCAGCGGGTGGTCCTTGAACTTGCCCAGCATCTTGGCGAGCGCCGGGCCCGTCGTGGTGTTGACGTTCTCGATCAGGTGCTCGTTCTCGAGGATCTCGAGGTTCTTCAGCGCGACGGCGCAGGCGACCGGGTGGCCGGAGAAGGTGTAGCCGTGATTGAAGTCGTCGTTGTGGCCGTTCAGCACGTCGACGATTTTGTCGTCCACCAGCAAGCCGCTGAGCGGCAGGTATCCCGACGTCACGGCCTTTGCGAACGTGATCAGGTTGGGCCGGATGCCGTAGTAGTCCGAGGCGAACCACTTGCCGAGGCGGCCGAAGCCGGTAATGACCTCGTCGGCCAGGAACAGGATACCGTACTTGTCGATGATCTTCTGGACTTCGGGCCAGTAGGTGGATGGCGCGATCTTGACGCCGCCGGCGCCCTGCACCGGCTCACCGGCGAAGGCAGCAACGTTCTCGGGCCCTACGGCCAGAATCTCGTCTTCCAGGGCCTTGGCGGCGCGCAGGCCGAAGGCTTCCGGCGTCTCACCGTCCATCGCTTCGCCGTACCAGTAGGGGTCCATGACGTGGCGGAAGCCGGGATAGACCGGATAGCTGTGCTGGTGCACGTGGGACATGCCGCCCATCGAGCCGGCCGCGATGGTCGAGCCGTGATAGGCCTGCGTGCGGCTGATAATGATGTGCCGCTTAGGTTCGCCCTTTAGAGCCCAATAGTGGCGGATGAGGCGAATGGCGGTGTCGTTCGATTCCGATCCCGACGATCCGAAGAACACCTGGTTGAGGTTCGGCGGCGCAATCTCGGCCAAACGGTGCGCGAGGCGGACGACGGGTTCGTGCGTCGTCTTGAAGAACGTATTGTAGTACGGCAGCTCAAGCATTTGCTTGTAGGCGGCCTCGGCAAGTTCCTTGCGGCCGGAGCCGATCGACGTGGTCCACAGTCCTGCCATGCCGTCGAGGATGCGATTTCCGTCAGCGTCCCAGAGATAAGGGCCTTCGCCGCGCACGATCACACGGGCGCCGCCGGCGCGCATCGTGCGGTGATTGGTGAAGGGATGCAGGTGATGCAGCGCGTCGAGCTGCTGCAACGAGTAGTTCGTTTGTTGAGTGCGAGACGACATCAGGGGAACCTCCGGCAGCGCCAAATTTACAGGGCGGGCAACGCAGTGCAGCTACTGCGGCGGAGGCGTGTATCCAATACGGGCGCAAAGCTCCAGCAGTTGCCGTTTGCGGCTGAGGGCGGCGGCCGGGTTTTGCATCGAGCCCAAGGCGCAATTGACCCTGCGCGGAGCCGCGCGGGTTTGCTCGATTAAAGTGGGCCGGGATTGCATCGCGCGTTTGCCTGCCATGCCCGCGCCGACGCGGGAAGCCTTCATCATACTCCAGAACCATTCGCTTTCAGCAAGTTTCGGAGTGCGGTATAGGGATAATGTCTACAGTGTAGAAATTGTCAAGAGATCTGCCATGGCCAAGGCACAGACGCGGGGACGCCGCGGGCTGAACCGTGACGACTTACTCGACGAAGCCTTCGCATTTGCCGCTGCCGAGGGGGAGGCTGGGTTCTCTTTGCGCAAGTTGGCGGTACGGCTCGGCGTTGACCCCATGACGCTGCTGCATCATTTCGGCTCCCGCGAAGGCCTGCTGCGCGCAATCGCCGATCACTCCCTCAACACGGTCACGCTGCCAGAACCTTCGGCCGACTGGAAAGCAGACCTTCGTGCGGTCGCGGCCGCGTATCGCGACTTGGCGCGGCGGCATCCAAGGCTTTTCGCACTCCATTTCCGCTATCACGCGACCGGGCCTCGCGATCACGTTGCCAGCGAAGTGGTGCACCGGGCGCTGCGCCGATCCGGACTACCGGACGCGGTGGCCGCCGCCCAGGGGCTGGCCTTCTTTGCCTTCGTCCTTGGCTTTGCGTTGGCTGAATCGGAGGGCTTGCTGCAACCGCTGAACAAGGCTGAGGAGATCGAGTTGAAGGCACTGGACGCTACCGATTTTGCAGCAACGCGCGCGTTCATTTCGGCTTTCAAAGCGCTTGATGCCAGCGCCGCGTTCGAAGTGGCGATCAATGCCTATATCGATGGGCTGGCGCTGCGCTGTCCTGCCGCAGGCATCACGGGCTACCGAGCCGCAAAAAAATAACGGCTGTCATGGAACCTTCAGAGTCGTTTGCTATTTATCACGTCAGCTGCGTGATCTCGCCGCGTCTTCGTATCTCGTAATGGACGCGACGAGATCATGGCAGCAGTTGGCTCTAGACTCCGAGTCGCCCCATGCTCCGCCTCGTATCAAAGTCCGTCAGTTCCAGTGACCTCTGGGGCGTCGTCACGCTTGCCGTATTTATTGGCTTGATCTGCACCTTGGCGCTGTCGACCAAGGGAACCAGCGATCACGGGTATCGCTACGTCAGCTCGACACCGTCGCTGACAGACCGGCTATAACCCGGGCAATGCTGATTTTGCAAATCACATCAACTGCTTAATCAGCTTTGGCGCGTCCTTCACAGGATGCTCTTGAAGACCTGCGCCAGCCACCTACATAAGTACCGTCCGGTACACATTGGTGGTGAAGTGCAGCGACCGTCCCCTCCCCCCCGTTGCTGCTGCCTTTCCCCGCCGCCGGTGTGTGCCGGCTCGTTTCCTCCCTGACCCCTCCCATGGCGCCGCAGTAGGCCGGCGTCATGGGCTTTTTTTTGCCCGCAGCCGCATTAGAAAATCGAAAGGTGTCAACGTCCGTGCTGTGCGCTAGAAGGCGGCATCAACCGTCGGATCAAGTACCGAGGAGATGACGCATGTGGGCTCTTGTGCACCTTCGAACCCTTGCGACGATGGGCATCGCCCTCGGTACGCTGTTTGCCGGCGCCGTCGTTCTGCAGGCAGCCGGCGAAGCCAAGGCGCAATCAACTGGAAAGCAAATGACCACAGCATCAGGACTGAAAATCGAAGACACCCAGGTCGGCACGGGTGAAACGCCCAAGACCGGGCAGACGTGCGTGATGCACTACACCGGCTGGCTTTACGAGAATGGCGCTAAGGGCCAAAAATTCGACAGCTCCGTCGACCGCGGCGACCCCTTCGAATTCCCAATCGGTACCGGCCGGGTGATCAAGGGTTGGGACGAAGGCGTTGCGTCGATGAAGGTCGGCGGCAAGCGCACGCTGATCATTCCGGCAGAGCTGGGCTACGGCGCGCGTGGCGCCGGTGGCGTCATTCCGCCGAACGCGACGCTGATCTTCGAGGTCGAGTTGCTGGGCGTCAAATAATTTGGGTACCGGGCATGGCGCGGCGCTCAATACAATTGGTCGTCGCGCCTGCCGTCGTAAAACTTGAAGTTCACAGACGATGCTTTTCTAAGCGGTCTTTCACATTATGAGCCGCTTTTCGGCAACGCGCGATTACGGTCATCCGACCCAGCGCGGCGTGGCGTTATGAGCAGACGATCGCGCGGTATGCACTTGCCGGCCTCGGCACGCTTGCGTAGTGGTCAACGAGCCGCCACCACCACGTCGCGCAGCACATTGGTTTCGAGCTGCATTTCCTGCAGCCGGTACTTCAACACGTCGCCCGTGCTAACCAGGCCGACGAGCTTGCCGCTTTCCACCACGGGTAAATGCCGGACCCGGCGTCTCGTCATCACGCTCATGGCGTTGAGGATGGTGTCGCGCGGCGCGCAGGTGACGACGGCACGGGTCATGAGATCGCGGACAGTCACGTGGTGAAGCTCCCCACCGTAGGTTGCCAAGCCGTAAGCGATGTCGCGTTCGGAGATCATGCCGTCGAGAGAGCGGCCGTCGTCGCTGACGACAAGGGCACCGACGTGTTCGCTTTTAAGGCGTTGGGCGCAGCTCATCGCCGAGTCGTAGGACTGGACCATTTTTACCGACGAGCCTTTGGACCGTAGAATGTCTGAAACGAGCATGGGCGTGCTCCTGTCGAGATCAACATTTTGCTGTGTCTGGCGCCGTCCGAGTGCTCGCGTTTTGCGAGCGGCTATGCGGCGGCACCGCTGCGATGTCAGCCAATGGCAACGCCGGTCATCGCGTCTGACATCCGGGCGCGACGGCTGTGATGTTGCGACGGCGTTGCGTTCGCTGGACATCTCAAACAGGATAGCATCAATCGGCGGGATCGTCGCGGAAGATGTGAGGCAAACAGACGGTTTGCTGTGTCCCGATTGCAGGCCGATGAGCATTCAAGGGATCTTATGAAGATTATAGTGCTGCAGCATCTGGACGTCGAACATCCGGGCATTTTCCGGTCGTTCATGCAGGGCGACGGGCTGACGTGGGACACGGTCGAGGTGGACGCCGGGGAGGCCATTCCCGACCTTGCACCGTACGACCTCATGATGGTGATGGGTGGGCCTCAAGATGTCTGGCAAGAGGATGTCTATCCCTGGCTCGTGGCCGAGAAGGCTGCAATTCGCCGCTTCGTCGTCGACATGGGCCGACCGTACCTGGGTATCTGCCTCGGCCACCAGTTGCTGGCGTGCGCCGTGGGTGGCGAGGTGGCGCCTGGCGTGTCGCCGGAAGTCGGCGTTCTGGATGTTACGAAGACGGAGGCGGGTAAGCGGGACGAACTACTCGCGGGCGTGGGAGAAACGAAGACGGTTCTGCAGTGGCACGGCGCCGAGGTGAAATCCTTGCCCCGCGACGCAGCGGTGCTCGCGTCATCACCAGCGTGCGCCATCCAAGCCTTCCGCTTCGGACGTCACGCCTGGGGGTTGCAGTTTCACGTTGAGGCTACCAGCACGACGGTGGACGACTGGGCTGCTATCCCAGAGTACGCCAAGGCTCTGGAGAAGGCTCTGGGAACGAGGGCTGTCGAGGGGCTGCGCGAGGAGGTGGCCAGGCTCATGCCGAGCTTCAATGCCCAGGCCCGCATTATCTATGACAATCTGAAGCGCGTGATGGCAACGGCGGATAGCTAACCTGCCCAACGGGCGATACGGGTCAACTGGAGGCAAGCCGCGGTCAAGTCGCTTCGCCTGTCCGAAGTTAAATGGGTTCCATGGCACTCACCGAAGTACTCTCCCACGACCGTCTTATGGACAGGCTGCTGGTCTTGGCGCAACTGGCGGCGAGCCGATACGACTTGCCGGCGGCGGTTCGCGTGCGCCTGATCAATCTTTCCGAGAACGCGACCTACGTGGTGGAAGATGCCTGCAGCGACCGGCGTTGGGCATTGCGCGTCCACCGTGAGGGTTATCATTCGCGGGCAGGGATCGAGAGCGAACTCGCGTGGTCGATCGCCCTGAAGACTGATGGCGCCGCGTTGACGCCGAGCCCGGTAGCTGGTCGTGATGGCGCCTTCATCCAATCGGTTCAAGCGCCCGGCCTGCCTGCGCCTCGCAATGTCGTGCTGTTTAATTGGGAGGCGGGTGCAGAGCCTGACGCAACAGACGTCGCCGGATACGAAATGCTCGGCGAGACGGCGGCCCGCATGCACGCACATGTGCGCCAATGGCAGCGGCCGGCCTGGTTCGAGCGGCACACCTGGGACTTTGAATCGAGCCTCGGTGGGACACCGTTGTGGGGGCCTTGGCGCGCCGGCATGGGCCTGACGCCGGAGATAGAGGCGCTATTTGAACGCACGGTCGAGTTGATCGGCAAGCGGCTGGAGCGGTTCGGCAAAGCGCCTGACAGGTTCGGCCTCATTCACTGCGATATGCGGCTCGCAAACCTGCTAGTCGATGGGCAGCGGGTGAAGGTGATCGACTTCGACGACTGCGGTTTCTCGTGGTTTCTCTACGATTGCGCCACCACAGTCTCCTTTTTCGAACACGAGCCGCGCGTGCCGCATTTGATCGACGCTTGGGTGCGTGGTTACAGGCGTATCGGGACACTGAGTTCTGCGGACGAAGCCGAAATCGGCACATTCGTCATGTTGCGCAGGTTGCTACTGGTGGCTTGGATCGGCTCTCATTGCGAGACCGATCTCGCCCAATCGATGGGTGAGGACTACACGCGAGGTACGGTGCCGCTGTGCAACGACTACCTGGCTCGGTTTGTGCTGTAGGCCAGCTTGGGTTAACCGCACAATCGACAGTGCTTGACCGGTTTGACGCTTCTGTTAGCCTTTTGGGCTGCAACACGAACCGGTAACGGCCACTCTATGGTGGGAAGCCCTGCCCAGCTTCTGGCATCGAACGCGGCCGCAAAGCGCCCGCTCGATCCCTCCGTTCTAGCTGCGGCCGCAACGGGCGTCGTCGATTGCATCGAGCGCAACAGGGGCGACGTCGATCGCATTTTCGGACACGCGGGGCTGGCGCCGGAGATGGCCGGCTCGCCGACGTTACAGCTCAGCCTTGCCTCGTATTGCCAGCTGTTTGAGCAATGTTCGCGGCTGACGCGGAACGACAACTTCGGCCTGTGGTTCGGCAATCAGTTCAATCCGCGCGATCTCGGCCTGTGGGGCTATGCGGTGATCTCCGGGCATACGCTTGGCGCGGCGCTCTCCACGATGGTGGAGCTGTTTCCGCTGCATCAGCAGTCGTCATCCATGCGGCTGGGGCAAGGTGCGGACGGCTTGTCGAAGCTGGAGTATCGCATCGAAGCGCCCGAGATCATCGAGCGGCGGCAGGATGCGGAACTGTCGCTCGGCATGTTTCTGAACGTCATGCGCGAATGCCTCGGATCCACCTGGTCGCCGGAAGAAGTGCATTTCGAACACCCCCGGCCCGAGGGCTGGCGCGAACATGAACGCGCGTTCGGGGCGCCGGTATTTTTCTCGCAGCCGACCAACGCGCTGCTGTTAAAGCCGGAGTTACTGGCCGCGCCGATGCCGGGGCGCGATGCCCGGCTCATGACCGCCATGCGGCAATGCCTGGAACGCCTGTCGGAGCGCACGGATCTCCGCGTCAGCGTGGCCGATCGCGTGCGTGTCGTGGTGCGCGCGCGGCTTCCGGAGGGGTTTCCGGCGCTCGATGACGTGGCGGCCGAGGTACGGCTGCCGATCGGCGTGATTCAGCGCGAGCTGCATCGTGACGGGCTGAGCTACCGCACGCTCGTCGAGTCCACCCGGAGGGATCTGGCGCTCTCGTACGTGCGCCAGCACCAGCTGCCGTTCTCGGAGATCGCGTTCCTGCTGGGCTATTCCGAACTGTCCGCATTCAGCCGTGCCGTGCAGCGCTGGACGGGCATGTCGCCGCGCTCGCTGCGCAAAGAGCTGGCAAATTCGGGCAGGGCGTAGGCGCCCCGCCCGCTCAATCGATCAATCAGTCCTTCAGCGCATCCAGGCTCTCCGGCAGGATCTGTCCGCCGTCGACGATGATGGTCTGGCCGGTGATGTAGGCGGCTTCCTTCGAGGCCAGGAATAATGCGGCGTATCCGATGTCCTCGACCGTGCCGAGCTTCTTCAAGGGCACCGAGGCTGCCATAGATTTGCAATAGTCCTCACCCAAGTCGATGAGCCCTTCCGTGAGGACGTTGCCGGGCAGAACGGCGTTGACGGTGATGCCGTACTTGGCGAGTTCGATGCATGCGGTGCGCATGAAGCCGAGCTGTCCGGCTTTGCTGGCGCCGTAGTGGGTCCAGCCGGGAAAGCCTGTCACGGGGCCGGTGATCGACGATGTGATGACGACGCGGCCCTGGTTGGACTTCTTCAGATACGGCAGGCAGCCCTTGATCGAAAGGAACGTGCCTTTCAGGTTGGTTGCCATGACGTGATCCCACTCTTCCACGGAGAGGTCTTCGATCTTGGCCTGCGGGAAGATGCCGGCGTTCGAGCACAGGACGTCGATGCCGCCGAACTCAGCTGCAACGGCGGTGGCAAGCGCCTCGACGTCCTCCTGCAGGCTGACGTCTGCGGCGAAGCCTTTGGCGGTGCCACCGCCGCCAGTCAATATGGCTGCCGTGGCCTCAGCTTCGCCCAGGTTGCGCGAGACGACAGCAACCTTGGCGCCGCCGCGGGCGAAAACCTGCGCGATACCCTTGCCGATGCCTTTGCTAGCGCCCGTGACGATCACGGTGCGGCCTGCGAGCGATGTCAGCATCAAGATCTCCCTTTGCGTTTCGATTAGAACGAAGACGGGCGACACATCGGATGCGCCGCCCGTCGATTGCGTAAATTGGCCCGGCGCTTGGCCGGCTTAGTCGTTGAAGACCATGCGGCCGATGCGGGCGTAGACGTTCGGCGAGACGATGCGGAGAACCACGCCCCAGATGAAGCCGATGACGATAATGGCCAACGCGATCCACGGGATGTTGCTGCCGAAGCTGCCGCTGCCCCCGAATGTCGCCAGGTTCTGGACCAGGAGGTACACGAGGTACACCTGGGCGACGAAGGCGATGACCGGCGCGATGACGGTAGAGAGGACACCGGCGTCGTCGCTGGGGTTGGCGCGGAAGTAGGCGATGATGGCGAGCGAGACCACGGCCTGCAAGATCAGCAGGAGCATGGTGCCGAGGATAGCCAGCATCGTGTAGATGGCGACGTAGGCCTGGGCGTTCGGATCATCGGTGCCGAGGAAGTAGGCGAAGAGCGAGATCCAGATCACGGCCAGCAGCGATTGCGTGAAGGAGGCAATGTGCGGGCTCTTGAACGCGTGGTGCGTGCGCGACAGGGCGTGGGGCAGCACGCCTTCACGGGCAAGCGAGTACATGTAGCGGGCGGCCGTGTTGTGGAATGCCATGCCGCATGCGAACGAGCTGGTAAGAATGAGCGCGCCCATCAAGTCCGACGCCCAGGGGCCGACAAATTGCGACAGCGGAGCCAGGAAGAAGTTGCTGGAGTCCTTCGTCGCTTTGGCGAGCATGTCACCTTCCGTCGGGTAAGCCGAGACGGCGCACCAGCTCGTAAAGATGTAGAACAGGCCCAGGCCGATCACCGAGATGTAGAGCGACAGCGGGATGATGCGCTTGGGGTCTTTCGACTCCTCGGCATAGTTCGGAGCCATTTCGAAGCCGACCCACGACCAGAAGGCCATGAAGATGCCGACTGCAGCGGCACCGGCTGCAATTTCCACGTCGCCGACCTTCTGCTCCGCAACGGGCGTGAGCACAGCGAGAATGTTGAACGATTCTGTCTGGAAGTTGGTGCCGGTGGCTGCCGTGATGACGCCAAAGTCGAAGATCGACAGGATGATGACTTCCAGAATGAGGGCGATGCCGAGAATGGCGGCCGACACCTGCACGTCGCGATAGCTGAGGACGGCGCAGAGCGCTGCCGCACCCAGCGCGAACCAGAGCCATCCCACGTCGACGCCGAAGTGGGTCTTGACGAAGGCGTTGCCGAAGAAAGCGAAGAGGCCGTAAAGCGAGGCCTCGAAGACACTGTAGGACGCGAGCGAGGCCAAGCCGGCGGACATGCCGGCTTCGCGGCCCAGGCCCTGGCTGATGAAGGAATAGAAGCCACCGACGGCGGAAACCTTGCGGGCCATCGCTGCGTAGCCGACGGAGAAGATCGTCAACACGATCGTGGCCAGGAGAAAGGCTGCCGGAACGTATATGCCGTTGCCGAAGCCAGCCGCGAACGGCACGTTGCCGAGCATGGCCGATTCAGGCGCCGCGCCGGTGACGGTAAGAAACAGCACGCCGATCAGGCCGACGGCCCCGCCGTGCAGCTTGTTGGCGCCAGCCTCGCGGTTGACGTCGAACTGTTCGGGCGCCGCGGCGCCGCTGGATACATTCTGGGTCACGATATTTCCCTTCCCCCAAAGCCCCTGAAGCAGCGAGCATTCGTCCGCCGACCGCGTACCCGGATGCCAGCCTCTATTCATCTGCATGGCGCAGCGGCCGCATGCTAGGCGACCTCTAAGCCTACGAGAAATACATCTTCTGCATAGGCAGTGGTTGACCGGCAAGTAGCAGAATTTGACCCCTGATCGCCTATTGCGACGCCATTAGATGCTTAATGTCTGAGCTACCCATGACATGGCAGTAGATCATGTTCATGATTTCAAGCTCCCTGCGGTGAAGTTCAGCGGAGCCGGCGGCGCAACAGTCTTCAGCCACGACGACTGCGAAGCTCTCGTCGGCCAGGCTGCGGACTGTCGAGGAGACGCACTGGTCCGTAAAAATCCCGCAGCAGATCACGGTCTTGATGCCGAGGTTGGTGAGGATCAGGCGCAGGTTGGTGCCCGTCAGCGCGCTGTCGGTCGTCTTGGTGACCACGATTTCGTCGCCCTGCGGCTGCAGAGCGGCGATCAGCTGGGAAGGCGCCTCGTTCTTGGGCAAGAGCAGGTTGTTCCAGCCCGGCATTTTCTGCGACAGCGAGCGGTCACGGCCGTCCTTGGTATGACACGCGATACGCGCGAACAGGCACTCGATGCCCTTGTCGCGGCACAGCTGAAGCAACTCCTTCGTGCGCGGGATGACGGTCTCGTGCATGCGATCATGGAACGGTGTCCAAGCGTCGTAGCGGCGTTGCTCGTCCGCTGGCAGAGCTGCGCGATCGGGGCGTTCCAGGTAGGTGTTCTGGACGTCGATGATGAGAAGGGCCGTCGTGGAGGGCGTCAGATCCGGGTCGGCAGGTTCGGGCGCGCCGTCGTAGTAGATCGAACGGAAGGACGTCTTCCAGGTCATGATGTCTCCTCAGAAGCGGCGTTTGAACAGGCCGCGCCGGGTGTACACTTCGGCCGCCTCGGTGACGAATTCGGCCATCCTGGGGGCGGAGTATGCCTGGCGCAACTCTGTGGCGACGGCCAGCAACTCTTCGGCAGACGCCGCCCGCCCAGGTCGCAACAGCTCGTACATGCGCATGATCGCAGCCTCAGGCACATTCACCAGTTCGGCGGCGCGCTCAAAGTTTTGCGCCAGCGTCGCCCGGCCGGTTGCGCGCGCGATATCCGCCTGCTGGCGCAAAGCCGTATCGGTGATGCTGAGATCTTCCAGCGTCACGCTGCCGTCGATCACCGATGCCAGCGTGATGTCGTCGAGGCTCTTGCCGCGGCGGCCGCGAACCATGTCGGGCCGCTTTTCGGCCAGCGGATAGTCCGCGGCAGTCAGCTTGTCGTTGGCGCCGGTCATCGTTTGGTCTCCAGGAAGGCCAGTTCGAGTTCTTCAGGCTCCTGCGCCTCGCCAGCCATCTCTGTCTCGATGGCGTAGATGAGGGAAACGCGGGCGTGGTAGCGCGAGCCCATGGCTTCGCCGCGGGTGGGCACCACGACTTGCTCGGGCAGCTCGCCACGGACGTAGGCGGCGGCGTTCGCACCCATGCGGCGATAGTGTTCGAGCTTCGTGATCGGGGCGTTGGAGAACAGTTCCAGGTTGTTATGCGGCAGCCGGTCCTTCTGGTGGATGACGGCGGTGCCTTTCGCCTGGATGCCGATACCGACGCCCGACCCGGATAGCATCGCGGCGCTGAGCCCAAGGAAAGACGTATCGGCCGTGTGGCGCAGGCGGACGACGCGGGCCTTGCAGCCGCCGCTTTCGATGCCATCGACCAGTTCCCGCATCACGGCCGAAAGCGGATGGCCGGCCACGGTGCGAAACAGCTTGAGGCCGAAGGCCGGGCTGACGCCGATGACGACCTCCTGGCGATCGTTGCCAGCCGTGGCCGTGCCCTTCAGGCGGTAGCTGATGCGTTTCACCTCTCCGGCCCGATGTAGCGACTCCTCGCGCAGCACCTCCTCGCGCGTCAGCACATCGCGGATGGCGACGATCTCTTCGCGGCGTTGCGCATCAAGGCGATAGCCGGTGCCGGGGCCGAGGTAATCGTTCTCGTCATTGATGGCGCTTAAGACCTTGCCCTGGCGGACAAGGGCGGAGGTCTGCAGGTAGTCGCCTGAGACGCGCAGGCGGACGAGTTGCAGCAGATGGCCTGCTTCCTCGACGAAGCCGCGCGCGTGCAGCGCCTTGATCACGTCGACAACGGTAATCCCGCGTTCCAGGATGGCTTCGCTGATGATCGTGGCGTCGCGCGGAAGGTAACTGCGTGTTTCATCCGAACCCGACGCGGTGACGACGCTGCTTTTCATTTCCGCCGTGGGGCTGCCGAGGTCCAGCTCTTCCAGGACCGCGCCGAGCGCCTCCACCGCGCGTGTGCGCAGATCGAGGATCTGCTGCTCGCCGACGGGTGTCAGGCCGCCGTCAGCCTCGAAATCGCGCTGCAGCACGAGGTAGTCTTCGAGTTCTTCGCCATTCAGCAACGAGGCATTGAAGGAGTTGTCGTACTTCAGGATCGAGCCGAAGCCCGAACAGATGAGGTCGGAGCCCGCCAGCAGGTAAGGCAGGATTTTGGCCCCGACGCGGATCTCGGATTCGGTTGCGCGTGCGTCGTTGCCCGAGGCGCATTCCAGGTCCAGCCAGACAGCGATCAGGTTCTCCGCCATCAGCTCGCGCATGCCGCCGGGAACGGTGCAGGTGACAGGCGCGCCGTCGATGCCGCCGTTCTGGGTGCCCTGCACGCCCATGGCGCGCTGCAGGCACAGGCAACGGGCTTCCAGATACAGCATCGACTTTTTCTCGTGGAAGCCCATGAGCAGCTCGGAGCCCGCGCCGGACGTGCAGCGCATCTTGATGCCGCGTGAGGCGTAGGCAGCGGCCAGGAAGGCCTTCGACCAAGGCGTGTCGTCGCCGTCGATGAAGCTTTTCTCGGTGCCGTAGACGGACACCGTTTCCGCATATGATGTGAAGCCGGCCATGCCGATCTTCAGCTCTTCGGCCTCCTCGCTGGAGCATTGGAATAGCGTGCCCCAGCGGCCGACGGACGCGCCCACCGCGCAGGCGACGGCGTTGGACCAGGCATTGCGCGCCACACGCATCGTGGTTTCGATCTCGTCGAAGCCCAGCGCGACGGCCGTCGCCGCATCCGCCGCCATCTGCAGCGGATCATCCTTGGCGTTGGTGACGTGCGCCTGATTGCCGGGCGTGCGCCGTGCCCGCATCTTGCTGTAGGCAAACGCGATTTCCAACGAAGACAGACGCGCCACGACGTCTGCCAGCTTGGCCGGAGTCATGCCGCGGGCCAGCCGCACAAGATCGCCACGCGGCACGTGCATATCGACGAGCATGCGGGCGACTTGTAGCGATGGCATGGCCATCGCTTCCGGCGCGATCTCGTGGTCGATATGGTAGTTGGCGATGAAGGTGTCGATCATGTCGAAGTCGCGCGCCGCCACGCCGTCCATCGACGCGACGGCGCCGGCGCTCAGTTCGACGGCCGGTTTGGGATCGTGCGGGCTGGAAAATGCTGCGAAGCCGTTCTCGGGATCCTCGGCAGCGAATTTGTCCAGCCGCAGGGCGCGCTCGTCCCAATCGGAGAACCGCTTCCAGCGATTGGCTGTGCCTACCGGCTCTTGCGTCATGCTGTATCCTGCTGCGGTGGTGAGGTTGGCCGCAATCTATAGTACGGTCACGTCCATTCCGGGTTGTCCGGCAATGACCGCAATTTGACAGCACTGCCAGGGAGCGAACCGGACATCATCCGTGAGGGTCGGTCAAGTCGATCGCTCGGCCGTTGCACTAGACTGTTCGCAGACCGGCGGGCCGTGATTGGCCCATCAAAGGGCCGAGTACGCGGCCCGGAGCAGCGATGACAGCGACGCAGAAGATCCTTGAGCTCAATGCCTTCGATATGGACGATACCGGCTGCCTGGATCCGGCGACGGCTGCCCTGGTGGCGCGGCGCAAAAGAACGTTTGGCCCCACGTCGATGCTGTTCTACGAGCGGCCCCTGAATTTGGTGCGCGGCGAGGGTGTCTGGCTGATCGACGCCGACGGGTCGCGGTATCTGGACGCCTATAACAACGTGCCGTCGGTTGGGCATTGCCATCCGCGCGTCGTCGAAGCCGTCAACCGCCAGATGGCGACTCTCAACACGCATAGCCGCTATTTGACCGATATCGTCTACACGTATTCCGAGCGGCTGCTGGCGACGTATCCCGCGGCGCTGTCGAACATCGTCTATACGTGCACCGGCAGCGAGGGCGTCGATCTGGCGCTGCGCATCGCGCGGACGGCGACGGGCGGCGAAGGCCTGATCGCGACGGCGAATGCCTATCACGGCAACACGGCTGCCGTGACCGAGGTGTCGCCGTCGTCAGCCACGACCCAGGCGCGAAGCCCGAATGTTTTCCTGGTGGCGGCGCCTGATACCTACCGGCAAAACGCGGCCGAGGCGGTGGCGAGGTTCAACGCCGACGTCAAAGCCGCAATCGCCGCAATGCAGGCGCACGGCATCAATCTCGCGGCGTTCATTGCCGACAGCATCCTGTCCAGCGACGGCGTGTATCCGGCAGTGCCTGGGTATCTCAAGGAGACGGCGGACATCGTGCGCGCGGCGGGCGGCCTCTACATCGCCGACGAGGTGCAGCCCGGCTTCGGCCGCACGGGGGAGGCGATGTGGGGCTTTCTCCGCCATGGCCTGACGCCCGACCTGGTGGTAATGGGCAAGCCGATGGGCAACGGCTTTCCGATCGGCGGGGTAGTGGTGAAACCAGATCTGCTCGAGGTTTTCGGATCGCAGAACGGCTACTTCAATACCTTCGGCGGCAACCCGGTGGCCGCAGCAGCCGGCCTTGCGGTGCTGGAGACGATCGAAGCGGAATACCTGCAGGAGAACGCGCGCACCACGGGGGCGTATCTTGCCGAACGGCTCGCAGCTTTGTCTGGCCGGCACGAGGCCATCGGCGACGTGCGAAACGCGGGGCTCTACGTCGGCGTGGAAATCGTCAAAGATCAGACGTCGCGCGAGCCGGATGAGGTGGCGACCACCGCCATCGTCAATGGCATGCGCGAGCGGAACGTTCTCATCGGCACCGCTGGCAAGTTCGGCAACGTGCTGAAAATCCGGCCGCCGCTGTGTTTCAACCGCGACAACGCCGATACACTGGCGGCTGCATTGTCAGACGCGCTGGCTGCACATTCGGATCGGCAACGGCGATGAGCTACGCGGAAGCTTATGCGGTTTGGCGAGGCGATCCAGAACGGTTTTGGGGCGAGGCAGCCGGTGCGATCGACTGGATCAAGCCGTGCGACCGCGTGTTCGATGAGACGCTTGGTCACTACGGCCGCTGGTTTCCCGGCGCAGTGTGCAACACGGCCTACAACTGTCTTGACCGGCATGTGCTGGCGGGCCGAGGCGCCCAAGCCGCGTTGATCTACGATAGCCCCATCACCGGCAGCCAGCGAACCTTTTCGTTCGCCGAGCTGACGAGCGAAGTCGCCACGTTTGCGGCCGTCCTAGCGGACCAGGGCGTGGTGAAGGGCGATCGCGTTATCGTCTACATGCCGATGGTGCCCGAAGCGGTCATCGCGATGCTTGCGTGCGCGCGGATCGGGGCGATCCACTCGGTCGTGTTCGGCGGCTTTGCAGCCAACGAGCTGGCAACACGGCTCGATGATGCGCAACCCAAGGTGATCGTGTCAGCCTCGTGCGGGATCGAGCCGGGGCGCATCGTTGCCTACAAGCCGCTGCTGGATTCCGCGATCGACCTAGCGACGCACAAGCCGCAAACCTGCATCATCCTGCAGCGGCCGGCCTTGGCCGCGGCACTGCACGACGGCCGTGACCTGGATTGGACGTCGCTCGTCGAGCAGGCCCACCGCGACGGGCGCACGGCTGAGTGCGTGCCCGTGGCCGCAACCGATCCGCTTTACATCCTCTACACCTCCGGCAGCACCGGACAGCCCAAGGGCGTCGTGCGCGACAATGGCGGACACATGGTAGCGCTGCAGTGGTCGATGACCAACCTTTACGGCGTGGCGCCGGGCGAAGTGTTCTGGGCCGCTTCAGACGTCGGCTGGGTGGTGGGGCATTCGTATATCGTGTACGCGCCGCTGCTCAACGGCACGACGAGCATCCTCTACGAGGGCAAGCCGGTGGGCACGCCTGATGCTGGTGCGTTCTGGCGCGTCGCCAGCGATCACAAAGCCGCCGTGTTGTTTACCGCGCCAACGGCGTTGCGCGCGATCAAGAAGGACGATCCGCAGGGGCTCAGGATCCACGACTATGACCTGTCGCACCTGCGCGCGTTGTTCCTGGCCGGCGAGCGGGCCGATCCCGAGACGGTCAAGTGGGCCGAGGAGCATTTGGATATTCCTGTGATCGACCACTGGTGGCAGACGGAGACCGCCTGGGCGATCGCGGGCAATCCGCTGGGCCTGGGCGCGCTGCCGGTGAAGCGCGGCTCGCCGACGGTGCCGATGCCCGGCTACGACGTGCAGGTGTTGGACGATGCAGGGCATCCGGTTGCGGAGGGCCAGCTCGGTAACATCGTCATCAAGTTGCCGCTACCGCCAGCCTGCCTCGTGACGCTGTGGAACGCCGCCGAGCGCTTTGGTCCGAGCTATGCCGACGAGTTTCCCGGCTATTACAAGACGTCCGACGCCGGGTATGTCGACGACGACGGCTATCTCTTCATCATGGGCCGCACCGATGACATCATCAACGTCGCCGGGCATCGTCTCTCGACGGGGGCGATGGAGGAAGTTCTGGCCGCGCACCCCGACGTCGCCGAGTGTGCCGTGGTCGGCAAGGCGGACGCGCTGAAGGGCGAGGTGCCGGTTGGTTTTCTCGTGCTCAAGGCCGGCGTTTTGCGCGATACGCGCGTGATCGAACAGGAAGCCGTAGCGCTGGTGCGCGAACGCATCGGGCCGGTCGCTGCTTTCAAGAGCGCGGTGACGGTGGCGCGCTTGCCGAAGACGCGCTCGGGCAAAATCCTGCGCGGCACCATGAAGAAAATTGCTGACGGCGAAAGCTATCGCCTGCCGGCAACGATCGATGATCCCGCCATTCTCGCCGAAATAGCTGCGGCGCTGGCGCAAAAATAGGAGACTAGCAGATGGCAGGCAGGCTCGCGGGCAAGGTGGCCCTGATTTCCGGCGGCGCGACGGGCATGGGCGGCGCATCGTCCAAGCTGTTTGCTGAAGAAGGTGCCAAGGTCGGCGTGGTGGACCGCAATGAAGACGCCGGCCGCGCCATGGTCGCCGAGATCGAAAAGGCGGGTGGCACCGCCGTGTTCGCGGCGGCAGACGTTTCTAACCAGGATCAGGTGAATGCTGCCGTTGCGCACGTGACCAAGACGCTCGGCGCGCCGAACGTGCTGTTCAACCATGCGGGAACGATCGTCATCAAGCCGTTCCTGGAGACGACGCTGGAAGAGTGGGAATGGCTGATGGCCGTCAACGTGCGCAGCATGTTCCTGATGACCAAGGCCGTGCTGCCGGGAATGCTGGCGCAGGGTGGCGGTTCGATCGTCTGCACATCGTCAATCTCGGCAATCGCCTCGACTCCGCTGGAAGTGCTCTACTGCACCACCAAAGGAGCGTGCCACGCGTTCGCTCGTTCGATAGCAGTAGACTTCCGCGACAAGGGCATCCGTTGCAATGCCGTTTGCCCCGGGTTCGTCAAGACGCCGCACGGGCTACGTGAG
This sequence comes from Hyphomicrobiaceae bacterium, assembly GCA_030655135.1. Classification (GTDB taxonomy): domain Bacteria; phylum Pseudomonadota; class Alphaproteobacteria; order Rhizobiales; family Hyphomicrobiaceae; genus JAKAXS01. The sequence goes on from JAURWC010000076.1 coordinate 39,081, forward strand.
GTGAAGGAACTGACCGCCCTTGGGGTGGACGCTTCCGACGAGGCAATGGCCGCGCAGCAGGGGCGCCTTGCAGAGCCGGAAGAAATCGCGCGCGCTGCGCTCTTTCTGGCCAGCGACGAAGCCAGCTTCATCAACGGCGCGCACCTATTCGTCGATAATGGCTTCACGGCAATCTAGCCAGGCCGCTACCGCTGACCGTCGTTTGCGCGCGGCGGATACATCGACTGCCCACGATATGCATTGGGGTTGTTGTCGACGGATGGCGCTTGTATCGGTGGCGGCGCGCCGCGGTCGAAGGACGAGCTTGCACGCGGCGGTGGCGATACTGTCGATGTCGTGGCACCTGCGGCACCGGCACCGGGACGTTGAGTACCCTGTTGCGCACTCGCAGGTAATGCCAAGGATAGCATGGCCGTTGCAGCCAGCGAGCCAATCATCCGCTTGTTGAATCGTCTCATAACAAAGCTCCTTTTCGCAAATTAAACGCCGGGCGTGGAACGGCGTTCCGGTCCTGCGCGGCCATCATTAGTCAGGCAATTAGGATATGGCGCCGTCTGATCTAATTAATCAGGCGATTTTCGTCCGCAAGGGGCGGATCTTACCGGAGATCTGCGAGTTTACGCAGTCGAGTTGCTGGCCTAAACTCCCTTGAAGCAATGAAAATGCCGGAGACGTCGCGTTTAATGCAGCTCGACAATGACGCGCTTGCAGATGTCTTTCCGGGTGAAAGCCGCATGAGCATGATCATGCGGCAGCACGACTGGCAAGCGACGCCTTTGGGCCCTGCACGATCTTGGCCTGATGCCCTCAAAGTACCGCTGCGCATGATGCTGACGTCTCGCTTCGAGATGTGGCTGGGCTGGGGGCCCGACCTCGCGTTTTTTTACAACGACGCCTACATCCCAACGCTCGGTGAAAAGCATGGTCGCGTCCTCGGCCTGCCTTTGCGCGAGGTATGGAGCGAAGTATACGCCGATGTCGAAGATCGCCTGGAATCGGTCCGCCAGGGAAAGCCGACCTGGGACCAGGCGCTCATGCTGCTGCTGGAGCGGCACGGCTACAAAGAAGAAACATATCATACGTTCTCTTACAGTCCCCTGATGTCCAATAGCGGGAGCGTGGAGGGACTGCTTTGCGTCGTCACCGAGGAAACCGAACGCGTCATCAGCGAGCGTTGGCTGGCGACGGCGCGAACGCTTGCAACATCACTGCTCTATTCGCGCACGCGAGACGCTGTTTTGGAGGGCACGCGTTCGGCGCTGCGCTCCAACACGCGAGATTTTCCGTTTCACGCCATTGAACTGTTCGGCTCGGTTGGGCGCACCCCGGACTTCGAAGGTACGCGCTGGCCTCTGCTCGAGGCTGCCGAGGGCCGATCGATTACGCTGCCTCTAGACGGGCTCATTGCACAACCGCCGCGAGGCGCATGGGACGTGGCGCCGCGGTCCGCTCTGATCGTTCCAATACCCCGAACCGACAGCGACAATCCGCACGGAGCGCTGATCCTGGGGTTGAACCCCTTCCAGGCAAAGACGCGGCAGATCACCGAACTGGCCGACCTGCTTGCTTCGCAGATCGGCACAGCTCTCGGCGCTGCAGATGCGATCGTTCGAGAGACGAACGAGAAGCATCGGCTTCGGGCGCTGTTCGAGCAGTCACCCAGTTTCATGGCCGTGCTGCGCGGGCCCGAGCACCGGTATGAATCTGCCAATCCCAAATATCTGGATATCGTCGGCCAGCGGGATCTGATCGGGAAGCCCGTTCGAGAAGCCTTGCCGGAACTTGATGGCCAAGGTTTTTTTGAACTTCTTGACCAAGTCTACCTGTCGGGCGAGCCCTTCACCGGCCGCTCCATCCCGTTAACGATCGGGCCCGAGGACCCAGAGAAAACTGGACAGCAAAGGTATCTCGACTTCGTCTACCAACCGATCCGCGACGAGGCCGGCGCCGTTACTGGCATTTTTGTCGAGGGCTTCGACGTCACGGTCGCGTATCAAGCCAGAGAGGCAATCCAAAAGAGCGAGCTGGAATTTCGCACGCTCGCCGAAGTGATGCCAAACCAGGTGTGGACCGCGCGGCCGGACGGACAGCTGGATTGGTTCAACAATCGCGTGTTTGAATTTTCCGGCAAGAGCCAAAAGGAGCTTGCAGGTGCCGGCTGGTCGTCGATCGTTGAAGGCGAGGATCTGCCGGTTGCAAACGATCTTTGGGCTCGTGCCCTGCAGACTGGCGAGCCCTATGAAACGCAGTTCCGGCTGAAGGCGGCGGACGGGGAACTGCGATGGCATATTGCCCGGGCCGTGGCGGTGCGAGACGACGCGGGCATCATCACACGCTGGATCGGCACCAATACCGACATCCAGGACCAGAAGACGACAGCACAGGCGCTGGCTGATTTGAATGCCACGCTGGAACATCAGGTGGTGCAACGAACCGGCGAACTGATGGTGGCCGAGGAGGCGCTGCGGCAAGCCCAGAAGATGGAAGCTGTCGGACAGCTGACCGGCGGCATTGCGCACGACTTTAACAATCTACTCACGGGAATTATCGGCTCGCTGGATATGATGACGCGGCGATCCCAGCAGGGCCGGTCAGGCGATATCGAGCGCTATGCCTCGGCGGCGATGCAGTCGGCCAGGCGTGCGGCGGCGCTTACGCACAGGTTGCTCGCCTTTTCGCGGCGACAGCCTCTTGACCCGCAGCCGGTGAACGCCAATCGCCTAGTGACGGGGATGGAAGAAATGCTGCGGCGGACGCTCGGCGCGGCGATATCGCTGGAGATGGTGACTGCAGCGGGTTTGTGGCAGACAAAATGTGATCCCAATCAACTTGAGAATTCTATTCTCAACCTGGCGATCAACGCGCGCGACGCCATGCCGGATGGCGGCTCGCTTACGATTGAAACGGGGAACGCGCATCTGGACAACAGCTATGCCGCGACCAACGGAGGTTTGGTCCCCGGCCAGTACGTGATGATCAGCGTAACCGATACCGGGTGCGGGATGTCGGCAGACGTGGCGCAGCGGGCTTTCGATCCTTTCTTCACCACCAAGCCAATCGGACAAGGCACGGGATTGGGCCTGTCGATGATCTATGGCTTTGCACGCCAGTCGGAAGGCTATGCGCGCATCTATAGCGAAGTGGGCCGTGGGACGACGTTCAAGCTTTACCTGCCTCGCTACTTCGGCGAGCTGGTCGAACGTGAGGACCTTGCGAATACTGAAGTCGCGCAGGAGCAGCGAAGTACGCGCAAGGAGGTTGTTGCTGTCGTCGAGGACGAACCCGCAGTCAGAGCTCTGGTCGTCGATCTGCTCGACGAACTCGGCTACAGGTCGATCGAGGCTGCCGACGGCGTTGCCGGCCTCAAAATCATGCAAGGCGAGGACCGGATCGACCTGCTGGTAACCGATATCGGACTGCCGGGCCTCAACGGGCGCCAGCTCGCCGATGCCGCGCGGCTGCTGCGTCCGGGTCTGAAAGTATTGTTCATGACAGGCTACGCGGAGAATGCCGCAATCGCTGGCGGATTTCTGGCTCCTGGCATGGAAATGATGACGAAGCCGTTCGCCATCGATGCGCTGGCGGGCAAGATCAAAAGCATTATCGATCGCCCGTAATGCAAATCAGTCCCTTGCAGACACGCGGAACCATCGCCGCGCAAATCCGTTCCTTAATTCATAACAGCAGTGGGCTGATTTTTGCCGCGTTTCTCGCCTAGGCCGGGTTGTTGAAGACTGAAAGCGGCGACGCGAAATCTGAGCATCGCGTGAGGCTCGATCCTGGCGACATCAACCGCAGACAAGAGGGATTGTTGCGGAGCGGGGAACAACGCCCCTCATCCTCTCAATGCTCGATTGAGCTTAACACTCGAAGGGAGCGCGCGCTGATGAGTTCGTATGTCGTGTGCGGGTGGTACACGCCGGATTATGCCGGGTGGGCAAACGACCTCAGGCAGAGCCTGTTACGCCATGGCCAACCCTTCGAACTTGTCAGGGTGGAGAGCCACCCGGGTGAGGGCTGGGAGGCGACGACCATGCGTAAGGCACGCGAGGTTTTGAAATCGTTGGATCGGCACGCTGGGAAAACCATCATCTTCATTGATGTCGACTGCGAAGTTGCCGGCGATCTGGCACCCCTCACCCAACTCAGAGGCGACGTTGCCTTTTATGTTCATCCCAGGCGCAGACGGTCCGGCCATACGAAAGCGCACATTCGATCGGGCACGATCGTTTTGAAGCCAACGCCGGAGGCGCGCCGTTTCGTGGAACGCTGGGTCGATATTAGTGACCGGCCGGAGTACGGAGACGTGGACCAAGATGCGCTTCTTCTTTCCATCAATACGCCTGGTGTTCTGTTTGAGCAGCTCGATGTAAAGTGGTGCTACACAAAGTCCGACAAGTGCAATGGCCCGCTGATCATTCATGGTTCGGCGTCGAAGAATGTCGCGAAAATCGGCACCACGCGGCGTCGATTGGTGGCATTGGCCAACCGACTGTTTCGCGATCGTGCATCGCGGTCCGAGGGATCGCGGTTTGCAAATCGCGCCCGGTTGAAAGCGGGCCTTGGCGAGCCAGCCGAATAGGCAAATCCGATCAGTTCAACCGATGACTTTGCGCAGATGGCTGAGCTCGGTGCAAAATCATGCCGGGCGAAGATGCGCTCTCGCCGTCTGCTTAATGAAAATCCCGCGACTTTGGAAGAATGCGGACTTGGCGCGGATGGCTACCGCGCGCGGACTGCGGATGGAGAAATTCGTCGGCGCGGCTGAGGGTGATATTTGGCTGGTGGATCTCTGAAAGACGGCCAAGCTCGCGCGTCCGGTCAAAAACTTTCTGCGCCATGAGATGGATGACCCCCTCGGGACTTCTTTGCACCTTCCCCTCGATCAGGAGCAGCCTGGCGCCCATCACCTCCTTGCGGTAGCGCTCGAAGAGCCGTGCCCACAGCACGACGTTCGTGACGCCGGTTTCGTCTTCCAAGGTGATGAAGATTGCGTTGCCCTTGCCCGGGCGTTGCCGCACAAGGACGACGCCTGCAGTACGCGTGACGGCACCGTCTCGCCTGCGCGACGTGGCTGCACATGTTGCAACGCCCTCGCTTTCGAATATTGAGCGCAGGATTTGCATTGGATGGCCTTTCAACGAAAGACGCACGGTCTGGTAGTCGGCGGCGATGTGTTCAGAGAGGGGCATTCCTGGGAGGCCGGCGTCTGGCTCAGCCGCCAGTTCGCGAGCGTCTGCGGCAGCAAAGAGCGGCAATGGATTGCCGTCCGGCAAACGCCTTACGGCCCACATGGCTTCCCGCCGGTCGAGGCCTAGCGAACGGAAAGCGTCCGCATCAGCCAACAGGCGCATCGGCCGGCTCAACAGGCGGGCGCAGACAGCCAGATCCTCAGGGCTCTTGTAGATTCTTGTCCGCGCTTCTACGAGACGCTGACCATCACATTCGCTGAGGCCGTCGATCTGCCGCAACCCAAGCCTCAGCGTCAGTGCACCATCTCCACGACGCTCCAGCGTATTGTCCCAATGGCTATAGTTGATATCGGCTTCGCGCACTTCGACACCATGTTCCTGCGCATCGCGTACGATTTGCGCCGGGGCATAGAAGCCCATCGGCTGGGAGTTGAGCAATGCGCAGGCGAACACTGCCGGATACCGGCATTTTATGAAGGACGAGATGTAAACCAGCTTGGCGAAGGACGCGGCGTGGCTCTCGGGGAAGCCATAGCTGCCGAAGCCCTTGATCTGCTCGAAGCTGCGCCGGGCGAAATCAGGATCGTAGCCTCGCTCGACCATGCGGCTGACCATCAGCGACTCGAATTGGCCGATGGTGCCCACGTTGCGGAACGTTGCCATCGCGCGGCGCAAGCCATTGGCTTCCGCATCGCTGAATTTCGCGGCCACCATCGCGAGCTTCATCGCCTGTTCCTGAAACAGCGGCACGCCCTTGGTCTTGCTTAATACCTGGTACAGTTCATCTGCAGCGCCGTGCTCCGGCGAAGGTGCTGGAAAACTCACCTCCTCCAGGCCGGCGCGGCGGCGCAGATAGGGATGCACCATGTCACCTTGAATCGGCCCCGGACGCACGATCGCGACCTGGATCACCAGATCGTAGAATTCGCGAGGCTTCAGTCGCGGCAGCATGTTCATCTGTGCCCGGCTCTCGACCTGGAAGACGCCGAGGGAATCCCCCTTGCATAGCATATCGTAAACATCTGCCTGCTCACGCGGCACCTCGGCCAGGCCGTAGTCGATGCTTTCATGCTGACGCAGCAGATCGAACGATTTGCGGATGCAGGTCAGCATGCCGAGCGCCAGCACATCGACTTTCATCAAGCCAAGCGCGTCGATGTCGTCCTTGTCCCACTCAATGAAGGTTCGCTTGTCCATCGCCGCGTTGCCAATCGGCACGATGTCGTCGAGGCGTCCGCGGGCCAGGATAAATCCGCCGACATGTTGAGACAGATGACGCGGAAATCCGATCAGCCGTATCGCGAAATCGACGGCACGGCGGATCATCGGGTTCGTGGAATCGAGCCCCGCTTGACGGATGTGCGCATCCTTGATGTCGCTGCCCCAGCTTCCCCATTGCGTGCTGGCGATCTTGGCCGTCACGTCTTCGGTGAGGCCGAGCGCTTTGCCGATATCGCGGATTGCGCTGCGCGGCCGGTAGCTGATGACGGTTGCTGCGATGCCGGCGCGATGGCGGCCATATTTATCGTAGATATACTGAATGACCTCTTCGCGCCGCTCGTGTTCGAAATCCACATCGATGTCGGGCGGTTCTTTGCGTTCGGTTGAGATAAATCGCGCGAAAAGAAGGTCGTGATCCGCAGGATCGACGGCCGTGATGCCAAGAACGAAGCAGACCGCAGAGTTCGCCGCAGAGCCGCGTCCCTGGCACAAAATACCGCGGCTGCCGGCATAGCGAACGATGTCGTGAATGGTGAGGAAGTAGCGGGCGTAGTCGAGCTTGGCGATCAGGTCCAATTCTTCGCTGATCAGTTTTGCGACTTTTTCCGGAACGCCGCTTGGATAGCGCTGAACGGCGCATCGCCGTGTCAGTTCTGTGAGCCATGCCTGCGGCCCCCATCCCGCCGGCACCGGTTCGTCGGGGTATTCGTATTTGAGCTGGTCGAGCGAGAAGCCGATTTTGCCGAGCAGGTTTTTCGTTTCCTCAATCGCTGCCGGATAATCGCAAAACAGGCGCACCATCTCCTTGGGTGGCTTCAAATGCCGTTCGGCGTTGACTTCCAAACGGCGGCCTGCTTCCGCAATGGTCGTACCTTCACGAATACACGTCAGAAGATCCTGCAGGTCACGCTGTTCGGGCCCGGCATAAAGGACGTCGTTCACGGCGAGCAAAGGCACGTTGCTGGCTATTGCCACGTGTTTAAGACCCGCGAGTCTGCGCCGGTCGTCGCCACGGCGATGCATGGTGGCGGCAAGCCAAACCCTGCCGGGCGCTGCTTCATTCAAACTGGGCAGCAGCCGTTCGAGTGGCTCCAGACGCCGATCGGGCATGACGGCCAGCAGTAAACCTGTCGTATCTGAGGTGAGGTCGTCTAATGACAGGATGCAGTCGCCTTTATCAGCATCCTTGTTTCCATGCGTGAGCAACCGCGTAAGTCGTCCCCACCCATCGCGATTGGCTGGGTAGGCAAGAATGTCCGGCGTTCCGTCGGAAAAGACGAGGCGGGCTCCTACCGCCAGTTTAAAATCTTGCGCGCGCCGGCGAAGCAGATCGGGATCGATTGTGCCGCCTTCGGGTTGCGGGACTTCTTTCCATACGAACTCTCCCGGCCCACCGCCATCACGCAGCTTCTCCGGCGGCACGATCCCTTCGCGGCGTAGCTCTTCGAGAGCACTATAGGCACGAACGACGCCTGCCACCGTATTGCGGTCAGCGATGCCTAGCCCGCGATGACCGAGGAGGAGTGCGGTGAGCACCAGATCACGCGGATGCGAGGCTCCGCGCAGAAACGAGAAATTCGTCGCCGTTGCCAATTCCGCATAGTGCATCAGGCAAACACTCCATGCAGGAACCAGCGCTTATGCGCGTCTGCCTGCCCGTAGAAGCCCTGACAAAAAATCCAGAAGCGGCCTCCGGCCGTATCCTCGACCCGGTAATAATCGCGCGTCTGCGCGTCGCTGTTCCTGCGCCACCATTCAGGCTCTATGCGCTCTGGCCCTTCCGAGCGCCTTACGTCATGCAGCACACGGCGCCAACGGAAGCGCAGGGGCGGGCCATCCGGTACCTCGGCTAGGGTTTCGATCGGTTGTGGGGGTGCAAAAAGCTGAAGGGGACGAAGCGGCGGTTCTCCCTGCGCGATTTCCGGCCAGCCACCCCGCGTCGTTATGCGATTATTTGGCACTGACATACCAGCCGCAGACACAAGCCGCGCCTCTTGATCGGGATCGTGCGTATCAAGCGCGGAAAACCGGAGAACGCGATCGCGCCCGAAACGAACAATGAGCTTGTCCACCAAATCACCGACTGCTTCATTTTCACCCGCCTCGCCTTCCAGATGGTGACCGTCAAGGTGAGGTTGCGTCTGGTTCAGCGCTTCGGTGACCGGCACGGCGAGGCGGATCGCATCAAAACCGAATCCTGAATCTATTGGATCGCCAAGTGTGTCCAGCCGCTCTCGATAAAGTCTCAAGATCGCAAGCACATCGCGTGAGGGGCGGCCTGTCTGGACGGCTAACCGTCGTATCGCGCCGTCGCTGCGGAAGAAACTCGCTTCGAAAACACGCCCCCCCTCATCACGTTCCTGCATGATGGAAACAACGTCTTCGAGGAGAGAAGCCAAAACACCTTCGAGCGCTTCGGTCTGCGTGAAGGGCTCTGGAAAATGGCGATCAACGACGACTGAAGGCAAGGAGCGAAGTGGCGTGATGCGCGCGTTCTCCCGGCCAAGCGTTTGCATCACGCGCGTGACAAGACCCGGTCCGAAACGCGCCGCAAGGACTTGCGAGGGACGCTCGCTGAGATCGCCGATGGTCTTCAATCCGGCACGTGACAGCGCTAACACCGTTTCCCGCTCCAGTCCGCAAAGCGCTGCAACAGGCAATCGCTTCACCAGGACCTCGCTTTTTCCGGGTGGAGCAATCGCAATCTTGCTGAAACGCGCCAGTGCACGGGCGGCATCAGGCGTGCAGGCGATGCTCGACCGCACAGTGAGACCAATGTTGTTCAACCGGGCCAGGACTTTTGCTTGCAAACCCGCTTCGCCGCCAAGCAGATGCGTGCATCCTGTAATGTCGAGAACCAGGCCATTGGGGGAATCCAAAGCGACCGAGGGGGTGAACCGGTCGCAAAACTCTGCAAGACGATCGATAAACCGGCCATCGCTTGCGGCATCAGCTTCAGCCACTGCGAGATTTGGAATGCGGGCATGTGCGTCCGCCAAGGTCAGGCCCTGCGTCAACCCGAGCTTTGAGGCACGCTGATCGACCGCGGCGATACGTAAGGCGCCTCTGACCTTTTCGGCGACAACGAGTGGACTATCATCCGGCCCTTCGCCAGGAGACATGCTGCGCTCCCGGTAGAGCCGGTCTGTCGTGAGAAATGGAAACCACAGGGCGAGATACCGCCGCGGCATCGTTGTGCTCTCGATCTTGGAAACATTTTCGGTCACGGTCCCACTCCACACACAACACTTGCCCCGCAGAGCCTCCCCGCCGGCGGAGCAAGGTCAATTCAAATGCTGGAAAACCAGGCGCATTGGCGTGGAGCGCGCGCGAGGGCGCGGCTTTGACACTCCAGCGTGTCGTCGCAGCGCTGTGAGATGGGTAAGCCGCTGCGCGCAGCAACAGGATCGGGACGCTTGATTTGGCGGACGCCAATGACAACCGGCGGCTTGCAGTGAAATCGAGAATCTTAGGCTCTCCCCAAGGCTGGATCACAACGGCGCCGAGCGCTGCACATCGTGCAGACTGTTCGCCGGCTCTCAGAACGCCCTCGGCGTCCCGCGCGCGAATGAGAATGAAGCGTTCAGGATCGACACCAAGCCCGGCAAGGCCGGAAGCATTCAACGCGCCGCTTTCGGTATCCATAAAGTCCTGCCGGACCCAGACGATAAGACGCTTGCCGGCAGCTCTCAGAGCCAGGGCGGCAGCAAAACCCGTCGCAGCCCCGATTTGCGCGGTTTCAGCAGCGCAAATTTCATGAAGTCCGGCCTGAGCAATTCCTCTGACACCCGCTGCATCGACGGTTGTTTCCCCTGAAGAAGCAGGGGTGAACATACTGAAAGGATGATTGTCGCCTAAGCTTTTCATGACATATGGGACCGGCAAAAAGCTATCAAAGCTGACTATTTGTTCTTCTTTTGTTCTACAGCAAACCCTGTAGATGTCAAGGCGCCGGGGGGAGCTGTCATTCAATTGGTCGACTTGGCTGCACGTCCAAGTGCGTACCGGGTGCGCCGATGCACAAATACCAGATCGCCGCGCCGCACATCGACTCCTATTGGCTTTCGATCCCGGCTCGCGGACCCACTATCCCTAGCGTTTTCTTTCAGCGATGTTGGGTGACAACCGCGTCGCATCGCAACCCGTGAGGACCCATGACGGATTGGATCTCGTTGCTCCCGTTTTTGGGCGCCGTAACGCTGGTCGGGGCCTCTGGCGTCATGTTCATGCCGGGCGATTGGTACAAGACGCTCGACAAGCCGTCGTGGACGCCGCCCGACTGGCTGTTCGGGCCAGCCTGGACCACGCTCTATTTGATGATCGCCGTTGCGGGCTGGCTTGTGTGGCAGGCGGAGGGGTTCGGCCCCGCGTTGGTGGCCTGGACGATCAACCTCGTCTTGAATGCCGCCTGGTCGTGGCTGATGTTTGGACGCCATCGCGTGATGCTGGCGCTGGCTGACGCGGCTGGCATGGTCGCGTCGATCGTTGCCTTCATCTGGTTTGCGCTGCCTCACAGCTCAACTGCGGCGGCGTTGTTCCTTCCGTATCTGGCCTGGACCGTATTCGCGACGGCGCTGAACGCCGACATCCTGAGGCGGAATCCGCAATACGCCTAGCGGAGAGTGCAGACACCGCCACGTCAGACGTCGTACCAAAACTTCCAAGCAACAAACACGGCGACCGGCAGGCCAAACGATGCGGCAAGTGCGAGCAGAACAGCGGCGGTGTCGGACATCATGGTCAGGTCTCCTGTGGACTGGCGCGAGCGGGGAAAAAAGTGGGCGGCGCGGGAGAATGACCGGGGCCGCCCAGAGGTATGTCGAACGTGCACTCGCGTAAAACTCGTCGGTAGCAGGTCTATTGTGAGTACGTGGTCGGGCCGAGGCCGTGCTTGATGCCCCAGTCGTACCAGTTGTCGACCACGGTGCCGGACAGCAGGATGCCGATGGCGCCGGTCAGCGGACACAGGACGGCGAACCACCAAGCCCAACGGTGCACGGATTCAACCGTGGCGTTGAAGCCCATCGTCCAGCGCCAGAACAGGGCTGCACGCTCGGCCGCCGTTCCACGATCGGTTACCTGCTCCAGTTCGCGATCGCCGCCGTAGCGGCTGACGGCAAGGATGGTGGCGCCATGCATGGCGAACAACAGCGCCGAGCCATACAGGAACGCGATCGAGAGCATGTGGAACGGGTTGTAGAAGAGGTTGCCGTGCGACAGCGAGAAATTGTTGGTCCAGTCCAAGTGCGGGAAGATGCCGAACGGCACGGCCTCGCTGAATTGGCCCATCAGCAGTGGACGAATGAAGCCGAGCGACAGGTAAAGGAAAATCGCAGCGGCAAACGCCCAGGCGACGTGCGTGCCCATCTTGAGATCGCGCGCGCGTTTATACATGCGCCACCACCACAGCAGGATCGAGGTGGTGAGGAAGAAGCCGGCCATCAGCCACCAGCCGCCTTCCTTCAGCGGCGGCATGATCGAGATGCCGTGCTTTTCCAGCGGCGGCTGCAGGGACAGCCACGGGAGCTGGCGTACGAATTCGATCGGATTCCAGTTCACCGACGCCAACATGTTGAGACCGATGATCTCGATGGCAATGACCCCGCAGATAATCGAGATCAGGCCGGTAGCTCCTAGATAGAACGGTCCGATCTGCGCGTCGCCGATCTTGCCCATGTAGTAGGAGAACCACGGTTGTCCTGACCGCGGGTAGGCGCCTTGGTAGGCCGGCACGCCGAACTCGACGGGACCGCGGACCTGCACTTGCGTGAAGATATTCTGATACTCAGCCATGGCTCATGCCCCCTGTACGTGAGGTGCCCAGATGGGCAACTTCAGCCACCAATTCCACCAGTCAGCCCACGGCTGTCCCTCAGCCCACACCGGTCCGCTGATGATGATGCAGACGATGCTGAAATAGACGGCCGACAGCGCCAGGAACAATCCGAGGCGATGGATGCCGACCGTGCCGATGGAGTAGCCGATCGTGTCGCGGAAGAACGTGTTCTCGTGATCCGGCGTCTTCACGGGCTCCGGACCTGGCCCGTGACGGCCGGGATTGAGCGCGGAGAGGATGACGCCGCCGTGCAATGCAAGGGCAAGACACGTCGTGAAGAAGAACGTGATCGCCAGCATGTGCGCCGGGTTGTAGTGGAAGTTGCCGTACTGGTAGCCGGTGTTCGACACCCAATCGAGATGGCTGATGATGCCGTACGGGAAGCCGTACGACCAGGAACCCATCAGAGCAGGGCGCACGATGACGAGCGTGACATAAGCGGCGATCGCGAAGCTGAAGGCGATCGGCACGTGATAGCCGATGCCGAGCTTGCGGCAGATTTCGACCTCGCGCAGCGCCCACGAGCCGAAGGCACCGACGGCGCAGAACGTGACGATCTGCCAGATGCCACCTTCCTTCATCGGCGCCAAGGCCATGCCATAGACCGCCGGCGGTGGATTGATGCTGATGCGCCAGATATTCCATGTCGGCCCAAGCGCGGCGCCGTACATGATCATGGCGATGCCTACGGTGGTGAACAGGATCGTGGTGACCCCGAAGAAGCCCACGTAGAACGGTCCGACCCAGAAGTCGAACAGATCACCGCCGATGAGCGTGCCGCCGCGAACGCGGTATTTTCTTTCGAATGACAACATAGCCATCGGTGGCTCCTCCCTTTTGAAATGGCCACTTAGCCGCCTTCAAGGAGCGGACGGGTGCGATCTCGAAAGACCGGAACCTCGTCCGCCCGAAGACTGACTGCCATCAGTCCCGTGCTTCGCTAAGCTGGTTTGACAAGATCCGGCGCCGGCTGCTCGAGCTGCGCTTTGGGCGCAGGTGCAGGGGCGTTCGGGCCTTCCAGCCAATTGAAGCGGTTCGTGCTGAGCAAGATGAAATGAATGATCAATGCCAGCGCGAATAGGAACGTAAACAGTGCGATCAGCGTCCGACGTGGATCGAACAGAAGCCAAAGTCTCCACATGTCGCGTTCCTCCCTATGTCACCAATGTGGTCAGCAGGCTGGCCACATTGGTTACGCCGTCTTGAAGCTGCACATACCCGTTGGGTCCGGGCAGCCAGGGCCGCCACATCCAGACGAGGATGTGCGCGACGATTGCGATGATCGTGAACAGGACGAAGCTCGTCATAAAGATCGAGTGGAATTCCTTCGCCTCGTTCTCGGTCAACCCGGATAAGGATCCGGCTCGCCTTTCATCGAGTGCCATTCAAAGTCTCCCTTCGCTATCCTCCAGTCGTTACCGCACAGATCCCGTGCGGCGAGGGTCGACCGCTCAAACCAATTCAGCGGTCCCATCCTCCCGGCAGAGCCGGGGAGATGACGCGTGCCTAGCCCATGAAGGCGTAGGCCGTGCACGTGTGCGCGGAGCGCCAGGCGTGCGCTATCGGAGAAGGCCGCTGGCGGCGCCACGACCAAGGCAACAGACGCTCGAACAAAGCCGCGATCAGAAACACGGCGAAGCACACGGCAAGAATCAACCGGAACTGGATGGTTTCCATCCCGTTGCGTTTGACGTGCGGTGGGCCTTCCTTCGTCGTCAGCGCTAGTGCCATGACGTGCTCCTTGTCTGTCGTGATCGCGTTGAACGGCCTTGCGGCCGGCAAATATTTGCGCGAGCGGCCTGCGCGAAACGCGCGGAGCGGCCTCCCGGAAAAAGAGGAGCGGCGAGGGCACAGGGGAGACGCACTATGGTCATGCGGCTTGGCCCTCTGTTAGAGCGGCCCGCGCCTGGCCAACGCAAACCGCCGTCACCCGCCCCTCACCAGCACGGCGCGCATTGCGCTCAGCAGCGTCGCGAAGACGCTTGGCCGCAGAAATGCGCACCAGCACCGGATGAGCTTCTAGAAGTTCGTCGAGAGCATCCTTCGCCTCGTCGTCCCACGGCAGCTCCTGGTGGAGGCGCGCGGGCGTGGCATCGACCTTGTCGAGATCGGTGCCGAGCGGAAGGATGTTGAAGAGAGCATCGAATAGAGCGTTGCAGACTTCCTGCACGAGGTAGGTCGCGCCGGCGTAGCCCATGAACGGCGTGCCGGTGTGGCGCCGGATGGCGGCGCCGGGGAAGGACGCTGGAATGTAGATGGCGCGCGATGCGCGTTCGGCCATGTACATGCGCTCGTTGTAGGAGCCGAACATGATGAGCGGCGGCTTGTCGGCCAGGGCCTGGCGTACGGCCGCGTTATCCGGCTTCACGCCGGCGCGGCGAGCGAAGGCGAACGTGCACGGAAGGCCCATCTCGGTTTCAAGGAAGTGGCGGACGCCGCGCGCGTAGGTCTCGTTGGCCACGATGGCGAAGCTCGCGGTGCCGTAGAAGTCCTGCGTCACCGAACGCCACAGATCCCACAGCGGCTTGATGGTGGTGTGCTTCTCGCGCTCAATGAACGGTTCGGGGTCGAGGCCCGTCAGTTGGCCGAGGGTGCGCAGGAACTTGGTGGTGGAATGCAAACCGATCGGGGCCTGCAGATACGGCCGCTCCAGCGTTTCGCAGAGCAGGCGGCCAAACTCCCGGTAGAGGCAGACGTTCACACACGCGTCCGCGAGCCGGGACACGTCGGCGAGGTGGCAGCCGAGCGGGAAGACGAGATTGACCTCCGCGCCAATGCCCTCGATGAGGCGGCGCATCTCGGCCAGATCGGACGGCGTATTGAAGGTGCCATAGATCGGCCCGATGATATTGACCTTGGGCTTTTCGCCCTCTTTCAATGGTTTCAGCGCCGGCACCTTCTTGCGGCCGTACTCAGTCCACAGCCACGTCATGGCGCGATCGGCGCTCTGCCACTGATCTTCGTCGATGGTGCGCGGCAGGAAGCGCTTGATGTTGGTGCCTTCGGGCGTCACGCCGCCGCCGATCATTTCCGAGATCGAGCCGGTGACGACAACTGCGGGCAATTCGGGATCGAGCGTGCGGTGCGCGCGCTTCATCGCGGCTTCCGTGCCGGTCTTGCCGAGTTCTTCCTCGCCCAGACCTGTGACGACGATCGGCAGCTCGTGCGGGGGCAGTGCGTCGGTGTAGTGCAGCACCGACGTAACCGGCAGATTCTCGCAGCCGACCGGCCCGTCTATGATGACCTGCAGGCCCTTAACAGCAGTAAAGACGTAGACCGAACCCCAGTAGCCACCAGCGCGATCATGGTCGAGGACGAGCATCAGATCATCTCCTCGGCTTTGCGTTTCTTGGCGTCTTTCTCGAGGCGGCGCTTGTATTCGGCGCGGAACTGTTCGTTGTCCTGCGGCAGTTCTTCCCAGACGCCCGCGGCGTGACCGGTGCCGACGCCTTCGAAGAAGGTGCGCATCTCTTCGAAGCGCGCCTTGTTGGCGAGCGCTGCGTTGACGACAGTCGCCAGAGATCCGGCGCCGGCGATGCCCATCAGGGGACGGGCGGAAATGAGGTTGGTGAAATAGAGTGCCGGGATCGCCATCTGCTTGGCCTCCTGCACGACCGGTGTCGTTCCGATCGCCAGGTCCGGCTTGAACTCGCGCACGGCGGCGAGATCCTGTTCCAGCGAGGCGCGGTAGGTGACGCGGATGCCCTTGGCCTCCAGCCACTCGCGGTCGGGATCGGACCAGACGGTGCGCGGACAGGCCGTGCCGACGTACTGCACGTCGGCGCCACTTTCGGCGAGCAGGCGGGCGACGAGAAGCTCGGAGCCTTCGTAGCCAGAGAGCGTGATGCGGCCGTCGATCGGCATCTTCGCCAATGCGCCGCGGATGGCGGGTAGCACCTTGTTCTTTGTAGCGTCGATCTTGTCTTTTGCGATGCCGCAGGCGGCGCCGATCGCGTCGAGCCAGGCGGCCGTGCCGTCATGGCCCACAGGCGCGGAGCCGACGATGCTGCGTCCCGCCGCTTCGAACTCGCGACAGGCGGCCTTGTAGAACGGGTGGATGGCGGCGACGACGGCGCAGTCGAGTGCGCCATAAAGCTCGCGCCACTCGCGCGTCGGCACGACCGGCCCGGCAGACAGGCCGAGCGGTTCCAACAACATGCCGATGCCGACGGGATCAGCGGGGAACATCTCGCCAAGCAGTGTGACTGTCGGCTTGTCGCTGCGGCCGCCGCGCGGCATCTGCACCGCGCCCTGCTCGGCTTCGGTGCGAGCGTACTTCAGCATCGCGCCGGCCAGAACGTCCTTGGCCTCGGCATGCGTGGGAATGCCGAAGCCGGGCACGTCGATGCCGATGATGCGGACGCCATTGATCTCCTTCGGCAGCAGCTGCAGCGGCACGCCGGAAGCCGTGGGTACGCACAGGTTCGTGACGATGATGCTGTCGTAGAGTTCGGGATCGGCCAGCTTGTAGACGGCCTCGCGGATGTCTTCGAACAGTTTGCCGGTCACCAGCGTCTCAGAGTTGAACGGCACGTAACCGACTGTGCGGCGGGCGCCATAGAAGTGCGATGTGAACGTCAGGCCGTAAACGCAGCAGGCGGAGCCCGACAGCACGGTCGCGGTGCGGCGCATGCGCAGGCCGACGCGCAGGCTGCCAAACGCGGGGCACATGCTTTGCGGCTGGTCGTGCGGGCCAACGGGATAATCTTCGGCGTAGCGGTCCAGCGTATCGCTCTTGCCGGCGGCGGCCGCGGCACGGCGCATCTCGTCCTTGCCGCTGTGGCATCCGGCGCCGTCGCCCTTTGTTGCGGCCATGTTGATGGTGGGCGCGGCTTCGGCGGCAGCAGGCTCGCTGGCGGCACCGCCGTCGTTCAGCATTTGCACGCCGGCTGCGTCGTCATAGACGACTTCGCCGCTGGCGGGCGCTGCTGCATCGATACGGTCGTCCAACGCCGCCATGGCGGTCGCTCCTTAAACGGCTTCGTCGTAGATGACTTCGAGCGATTTCTTGTCGACGTAGACGCCGCCGCGCATGTCCTCTTGCGAGGCCGGCTCCAGCACGACGCCGCGCCCGACGGCTTCACCGGCAAACAGCGACAGCAGCTCGTCCTGCGACAGAGGTTTGGGGCGAATGGGTTGGGCGGTGGCGACGTTGCTCGCTAGGTTCTCGAATAGCTCGGCCCACTGGCCGCCAGGGCGGCCGATGATTTCGTAGTTGGCGCTCTTGCGGCGAATGTCGTCGTGGGCGGGGATGGCGGCCAGCACGGGAATGCCGGCGGCTTCGGCAAAGGCCTGGGCTTCGCCGGTGCCGTCGTCCTTGTTGACCAGGATGCCGGCGACGCCGACGTTGCCGCCCAGCTTGCGGAAATATTCCACCGCCGAGCAGACATTGTTGGCCACATAGAGCGACTGCAGGTCGTTGGAGCCGACAACGATGACCTTCTGGCACATGTCACGCGCGATCGGCAGGCCGAAGCCGCCGCACACCACGTCGCCTAAGAAGTCGAGCAGGACGTAGTCGAAGCCCCAGTCATGGAAACCGAGCTTTTCCAGGAGTTCGAAGCCGTGAATGATGCCGCGGCCACCACAGCCGCGCCCGACCTCCGGGCCGCCGAGTTCCATGGCGAAGACGCCGTCGCGCTTGAAGCAGACGTCGCCGATCTTCACGTCTTCGCCAGCAAGCTTCTTCTTGGCGGACGTCTCGATGATAGTCGGCGTGGCGCGGCCGCCGAACAGAAGAGATGTCGTGTCGCTCTTGGTGTCGAAGCCGATGACCAGCACGCGCTAGCCCTGCTGCGCCATCATGTAAGACAGGTTGGCCAGCGCGAAGCTCTTGCCGCTGCCCCCCTTGCCGTAGATGGCGATGATCTGCGTTTCCTTGGTCGGCTCGGTGGTGAGGACGGGATCGGGATCGATTGCCGCTTCGGCGCGCAGGAAGTCGCTGACGCTCAGCTTGGGAGGTGCCTCCGGACGTGCCTGGGCCTGGCTTGAACAAGACAAGGTCATGAGCACACTCTCCAATCGAGGATCATTTTTAGGCAGTGCGGGTCGGTAAATGCGGTGCGGTAGGCGGCCACGGCATCCGTCGCGTCATGGCGATGCGTGATGAGGCCGTCGAGCGACAGCCGGCGATCGGCGATCAGCTGTTTGACGCCGGCGAGATCGCCCGGCTGCCATTCGGCCGCGACGCGGATGCGGGCCTCCTTCATGAAGGCCGGCGGGAAGGAGAACGACAGCGGTTCGGTGTAGAAGCCGGCAAGAACGATCTCACCACGTGGTGCGAGCCGGGCGATCAGCATGTCGAGTAGCTTGCCGTCGCCGCTGACGTCGTAGATGCCATGGAAGCGATGCTGATGGTCGTCGTCCGGGGACGTTACCCGGTATCCGATCGCGCCATCGTGGCGATCGGGATTACGTTCCCATACCAGCGGCGCCTCACGGCCGAGTGCCACGGTGATGCGCGCGAGCAAACGCCCGAGGACGCCGTGACCAACGATCAGATCGGGATGCACACCGCCCTGAATTGCATGATAGGCCGTGGCTGCGAGCGCGAGCAGTACACCCTTTTCGCCGAGGTTCGCGTCCACCGAGACCACGCGGCTGCCCGGCACGACCACGCGAGACGCGGCGCCGCCGAACAGGCCCTTGACGTCGCCGAAGCAGCGCGCGCCCGGCACGAAGACATGATCGCCGACCTGGCGACCCGAGCGCGGGCCGGCGATCGAAACGCGTCCAACCGATTCGTAACCTGGCACCAGCGGGTAGCCCATTCCCGGGAAGGGCGGCATGCTGCCGGACCAAAGGAGGCGTTCGGTACCGGAGCTGATTCCGCTCCACTCCACTTCGACGACGACGTCTTCCTCGCCGGGCGGAGACATGTCCAGTTGAGTGAGCACGATCTGCTCTGGCTTTTGGAGAACGACAGCGACGGTGTTCATCAATCTGGCCTGCAATCCCCGCCGCGGGCGGACCGCGTCCGCCTTTTGGCTATAGCGTCAGTCTAGGCTGACGTCACAGAGTGTCAAGTTATGATTACACTTCGTCACGTCAACTTTTTCGCACAATCAGCGAAATGCCGCGAACCACGATGTCTTGCAGGCGTTACACTGATGACGTTCAATGGAGTTGATCGATATGAAGGCAATGATTCTAGGTGCAGCAGCGCTGGCTGCATCCGCGGCCGAAGCGTTCGCACAAAACGCCCCACCGCCTGCAGAAGTCGCGGGCGAACCCGTTTCATACCTGATGTTCTTCACGCTGGGCGCGGCGCTGCTGATAGCCATCGGTTCGTTCGCCTGGTTCTTGAGAAAGAAATCCAATCGCGATGCGGCGGATCGTGCGCTCGACCCCAACAATCCTGCCAATCGCTAACGCGGGCGATTAAGCTGATCTCATCCTGGCGACGGCGATGCCGGTGCGTAATACGCGCCGGCCTTTGCTGAATGTGATGTCTTCAAATCCGGCCGCGTTCAGTAGTTTGCTCAAGTGCGTAGTGGTGCGTGGACGGCCGCGGCCCATCGCGAGCAGGTACATATTAAAGTATGCGGACGCAATGCGATCGCCAGGCTCCACCATGGGCTCGGCGATCAGCAGCGTGCCATCCTGGCAAAGCGCTTCGCGGCAAGCTTTCAAGAGACGCAGCACGCTGGAATCATCGTGATCCAACAGAATGCGCACGAGCGAGATCAGGTCAGCACCTTTCGGGAGCGGTTGCGATAGGAAGTTGCCGCCAAAGGCTGCGGCGCGGCCTTGGAGCCCGAGACGGGCAAATGTCGCCGTCGCTCGCTCCGATACCGCAGGAAGATCGAACAGCATCAGTTGGAGCTTGGGCGCGCGCTCGGCGGCTTTTTGCAGGAACGCGCCCTCGCCGCCGCCGACATCCAGAATGCAGCGGTGCTGCCCCACGGCGTAAGCATCCAGAACCTCTTCGGCCACTAGCGGCTGCGACAGCGCCATCAGGCTGCTGTATTCCGACACCTGATCGGAAGACAGCGCGGCGGGCTCCGGCGCATCCGCATAGGGCCAATACCTGGAAAGCTGGGTTTCGCCACCGTCGCCCCGCAGTAGGGCGACCGGATCGCGCATGTCTTCATAAAGGTGCCGGTGGTGTTCGATCATGGCCGTCAGAGACGGATTGCGCGCCAGAGAAGCCCCCAGCGGACCCAGACCGTAACGATCTTCTCCGCGCATCTCGACGAGCCGCAGCGCCACCGCGGCCGATAGGAGGCGCGTGCATGCTTCCCTATTGAGTTGCAGCCGCGCCGCCAGCTGATGCAGCGATAGCGGCCGATCGAGCAGCACGTCGAACAGGCGCAGTTCGACACATGCCAGCAGCGTTTGCGAGTAGACGAAGCCGGCGCAGAGATCGAACAGATCGCGGGCCCGGCGGCGGGCGATGATGCGTGTCAGCGGAAAGGCTGCAGCACGAGCCTGAAACGATTCACTCGATAGCAACCGGTCGCTTAGACCCTTGGCGCGATCCAGCAGGCCGGTCACCGGCGGAGGCAGCGCGCTACGCAGATCGCGGGACCAGCTTGCCGGCATGACACTTCACGCCGCGACGCGAGAGATTTGCTTGGGCAGGTAGGGCTGCGCGGACGTCAGAATGTGCTCGCTTAGCGCCGCTTTGCCGGGGCAGTCCGGCACGGACGCAACGGCCTCTTCCAGCAGCGCCCTGAGCCGGCCCAGCGCTCCGGAGACACCCAGCGCCCCGGCTGCATTGGGGCGGCCCAAGTCACGATCGCGGCCGATCGGCTTGCCACGCTCGCCGGGGTCGGCCACGAGATCGCAGATATCGTCGGCAATCTGATAGCTTTCGCCCAGGCGTTCGCCCAGCGTGCGCCACTGTTCAGGCTCAGCGCCAGCAGCGAGCGCACCCGCCATCGTCGCAGCGGAGAAGAGAGAACCGGTCTTGGCCTGATGGTATTCGTCCATCGGGATGCTGTCTTCGCACTCCCATGCCTGGCCGGCCACGATGCCGGTTGGGCCGCCCACGGCCCGGGCGACGATGGAGATGAGGCCGGCCGAGCGCCGGCAGTCGATGGCAATGCCCAGGCCCAGCGTTTCGAAAGCAGCAACGATGAGCGCATCCCCGGCCAGCACGGCGAGCGGCTCGCCATAGGCGCGATGCACTGACGGCTTGCCGCGGCGCGTCTCGGCATCGTCAAAGCAGGGCAGGTCGTCATGGATCAGCGACGCGCAATGCAGGAGTTCGATCGACGATGCTGCCGCATCGGCCAACTGCGGAGCGTCATCGCCGCAGGCTGCGGCGACGGCGAGGCAGAGGCGCGGCCGGACGCGCGCGCCGCCGGGAAAGAGCGCATAGTCCAATGCTGAGGCAAGTTTTGGAGGACAGCGATCGGCCGTGACGCGAACGAGTGCTGCTTTGAGGGCGTCTTCGATGCGGTCGCCGTGATCCATTTCCGTCCCCTTGCTGCATAATCGCTTGGACTGCGGATGTGTAAGGTAATATAGACACTATAAAGTGTCCGACGCAATGACACATGTCGGGGATGCGAGTGAAAAGAAGCGATAAGGTTGTCGTTGTAGGTGCGGGGATCGGCGGCCTGGTTTGCGCGTTGCAGCTGGCGCGACAGGGCCTCGACGTCACCGTTTGCGAAAAGGCCGATATGCTGGGCGGCAAGATCCGCACGGTTGACGTCAACGGGCAGGCCGTGGACTCCGGGCCGACGGTCTTCACCATGCGATGGGTGTTCGAACAGATCTTCGCTGATGCGGGCACCACACTGAACGATCACCTGACGTTGACGCCCGCGACCATCCTAGCGCGCCACGCCTGGCCCAGCGGCGGCCGGCTGGATCTGCATGCGGATATCGACCAGTCGGCAGAGGCGATCGCGGAGTTTGCGGGATGGGCGGAAGGCAAGGCGTATCTCGACTTTTGTGCGCGGGCTCGCGCCACTTACGAGACGCTGGAGAAGCCGTTCATTCTGTCACCTCAGCCAAGCCCGGCCTCCCTGGCTTTTGGCGCGGGACTTCGGGGCTTGGGCGACCTCTGGCGGATTTCGCCCTTCACCACGCTTTGGCAGGCGCTCTCAGGGCACTTCCAGGATCCGCGTCTGCGGCAGCTGTTTGGCCGTTATGCCACCTATTGCGGCTCATCGCCCTTCGAATGCCCGGCTACTCTGATGCTGGTTGCGCATGTCGAGCAGGACGGCGTTTGGCTCGTGGATGGCGGAATGCATCGGCTCGCTGCCGCGGTGGAGCAGCTTGCGGTCAAAGCCGGAGCGATTTTTCGCTACCGCAGTTGCGTTCGCAGCATTGAAACGCAACGCGGGTCTGCTTCCGGCGTGACGCTGGAAAACGGCGAGCGTCTCGATGCCGACGCTGTCGTTGTCAATGCCGATCCGGCGGCTGTCGCTGATGGATTGCTGGGCCCTGACGTGCGGCGCGCGGCCTATGCGGGGCGCGCATCCCGCTCACTTTCCGCCGTCACATGGTCAATGACGGCAAACGTCCGCGGCTTTCCGCTCGCGCGGCACAACGTGTTCTTTTCAAGCGACTATCAGGCAGAGTTCGAGGACATCTTCCACCGCGACCGGCTGCCACGTGAGCCGACGGTCTATGTCTGCGCACAGGATCGCGGGGAGGCCCCCCTGCGACCATCCGAACCGGAGCGGCTACTCGTTCTTATCAACGCGCCGCCAATCGGCGACCAGCATCCCTTCGACACCGAGGAGGTCGACCAATGCGCCCACCGTACGTTCGATCTGTTGCGCCGTTGCGGCTTGGAGCTGACCTCGCGCGACCAGATCACGACGACGCCAGCGGACTTCAACAGGCTGTTTCCGGGAACGGGCGGGGCGCTATACGGCCCGGCATCACACGGGTGGACGGCATCCTTCAGCCGGCCGACGGCGCGGACGCCGGTGCCGCGCCTCTACCTGGCGGGCGGCAGTACACATCCGGGGCCGGGCGTGCCGATGGCGGCTCTGTCGGGGCGGATGGCGGCGGCGCGCGTCTTGAGGGACTTGGCTTCGACGCGCCGGTCGCACCCGGCGGCTACGTCTGGTGGTACGTCGACGCGATAAGCGACGACGGTCAGCATGCTCTGACCATCATCGCTTTCATCGGCAGCGTGTTCTCGCCTTATTACGCGGCTGCGCGGCGGCTTGGCTGGAGCGATCCGGAGAACTTCTGTGCCGTCAACGTCGCGCTTTATGAGCCGCGACGGAAGTTCTGGTCACTGACGGAGCGGACGCGACGCGACCTGCGGCGCAATCGCGATTCCCTGGCTATCGGCCCAAGCAGCCTGCTGTGCGACGGCAATGCTCTGGTGATCGACATCAACGAACTGACGGTGCCGGTGCCACGGCGCATTCGTGGCACCGTACGGGTCACCCCGACGGTGACGAACGACAAGGTCATGCATTTGGACGAGGCGGGACGGCATCGCTGGCGGCCGATCGCGCCCCATGCGCGCGTAAGGGTGGAGTTGCACGATCCACGCATTCGCTGGGAGGGAGCCGCATACCTCGACACCAACTCCGGAGACGAGCCGTTGGAGGACGCATTCTTGGCATGGGACTGGTCGCGCGCCCACACCCCTGACGGCACGACCATTACCTACGACGTGACGCGGCGCGATGGGTCCAAAGGCTCGCTCGGCCGCATTTTCGACCCTAGTGGACGAATGCGTACTCCAGGTTTGCCGCCCACGGTCCCGCTGCCGGCTACCCACTGGCGGATCGCCCGGAACGTCCGGTGCGACGTTGAATGTTCGCCGCACGTGGTGCGCACACTGGAAGATACACCTTTCTACGCCCGCTCCGTCGTCGAGACGCATTTGGGCAGCAAGCCGGTGACGGCAATCCACGAAAGCCTTTCGCTGTCTCGCGTTGCAAACCCGATCGTCCGCTGCATGCTTCCATTCCGCATGCCGCGTAAAAGATTCCGGCATCCGAACGATGTCTGGCGCGCTTGACATCCTGGCTCAACGCACCGACGATCTGTCAGAGCCCCATAAAGAGGGCAGCCGTGGAGGATCGCTTTGCGTCTCAGTCATTACATTGAGACCGCGTTGCCGCGCGCCGCTCTACTTTCGGGCGGGCGTGTGTTATGACTCGTTCGCAACCCGCCGTAAAAGACGCCGTAACCGCCAAGAACGTGGATCTTTCGAACTGCGACCAGGAATTGGTTCAGTTTCCTGGCGCCATCCAGCCCCACGGGGCAATGCTCATTGTCGATGAGCCGGACTACATTATCCGCCAGGCGAGCGCCAACTGCGAAGCGATCATCGGCCGGTCTGCGAACGACGTGCTCGGCAAGCGCGTCGCGGACGTGTTCGCTGCCGCCCCGCGCATGCTGGAGCAGATGCAGCGCATGTCGCTCGAGAACGGGCCCGTGCATGTCGTGCGGGAGTCGTTTGCCGGCGCCACCAACGGGGTCAACATTTTCGCGCATCGCTGCGGCGGTGTCCTCATCCTGGAAGTCGAGACGATTGCCGATCCGGCGGCCGAACCTACGACGCATCTGTATTCCGACGTGCGGGAAACGATTGCGATGCTGGAGGCGTGCCAGGGTCTGCAAAATTTCTTCGACCTCGCCGTTGAGCGCATCCGGGTTTTTACCGGATACGATCGCGTGCTGGCTTACAAGTTCGCCGAGGATGGCAGCGGCCATGTGATGGCGGAAGCGATACCCGAGGGCCTGGAGCCGTATCTCGGCCTGCACTATCCTGCGTCGGACATCCCGGCGCCGGCGCGCCGCCTGTTCGGCGCGAGCTGGCTGCGCCACCTGCCCGACGTCAGCTATGAACCTGTCGCGCTTGTCGCCAACGGCCCTTCGGGAACGTCCGCTCCGATCGACATGAGCTACGCCATCCTGCGCAGCGTCTCCGTCATGTACTCCGGCTATCTCAAGAACATGGGCGTGCATTCCACGATGGTGATGCCCCTCATGAAGCAGGGGCAGCTATGGGGTCTCATCTCGGCCATGCATCATAGCGGGCCGCGGCATGTTCCCTACGAAGCGCGAATGGCAGCGGAGTTCCTGTCGCACATGCTCTCCCTGCTGATGAGCGGCAAGGAAGACGCCGACGGGTACGAGCAGCGACTACGCATGACAGCCGTCGCGGACCAGCTGGTGGAAGGCTTGTGCCGCAACCCCGATCTGCATGTGTCGCTCGTTGCGCCGGATCAGCCCAATTTAATGTCGCTCATTCCGTCGCAAGGCGCGGCCATTGCGGCGCGCGGCAGCTTTAGCCTTATCGGGCAGACGCCGGCTGAGGACGATGTCGCGGCGCTGGTCGACTGGCTATCAAAGATGAACCAACCGGTCTTCTGCACCGAGCAGCTGTCTGAGCTTTATCCAGCCGCCGGAAATTTCAGGTCGGTTGCCAGTGGCGTCCTGGCCGTCCGGCTGTCCCAGCAGACCCGGGATTTCCTGCTGTGGTTCCGGCCGGAGCACGTCGAAATCGTGAATTGGGCGGGGAATCCAGAGAAACCGGTCGTCGTCAGCGAGAGCGACGGCGAAGTGAAGCTGCAGCCTCGCAGGTCGTTCGCGCTCTGGAAGGAAAGCGTGACCGGGCGGTCCGAACCGTGGCGCCAAGACGAGCGCGAAGCCGCTTCAGCGCTGCGCCAATCGATCCTCGAAATCATCTTGAGCCGTGCTGAAGAGGTCGATCGGGTCAATCGGCAGCTGGCGGAGGTCAATGTCGAGCTCGATAGTTTTGCCTATGCTGCATCGCACGATTTGAAGGAGCCGCTGCGGGGCGTGCATCACCTCGCGAGCTTCCTGAAAAGGGGTCAAGAGGGCCGCATCGACGATGAGGGCCGCCAGCAACTGGAGACCATCCTGAAGCTGACGCGGCGCATGGACGATTTGATCGAATCCCTGCTGCAATACTCCAGAACAGGCCGTGTCGAGCTGATGCTGGAGACGCACGACATGGATGAGCTGGTCGACGAGGCGCTGATGTCGTGCCGCCGGCTGTTCGCCGAACGCCCCGCGGACATTCGCCGGCCGATGCCGCTAGGGACCATCGTTTGCGATCGTGTGCGAGTGCGAGAAGTCCTCTCAAATTTGATCTCCAACGGCATCAAATACAACGACAAGTCGCAACGCTGGATCGAGATAGGCGTGGAACGTGCCAGCCCGACACGCTATTATGTGCGCGATAACGGGATTGGGATTTCGGCCTCCGCTAAAGATCGAATTTTTGATATTTTCCGCCGCGTTCACGGCGAGCACGAATTTGGCGGCGGCGTGGGGGCTGGACTGACGATCTCGCGCAAAACAGTTGAACGGCACGGTGGCCGCCTCTGGGTCGACTCCTTGCCGGACGAAGGCTCGATCTTTTACTTCACCTTGGGGCCGGAGAGATCCGCATGACGGTGCGCAGCGTCCTTTCTGTCGAAGATAGCGACACCGACTTCATGGCATTGCAGTTCGCGCTCAATGCGGCCGGCGTGAACGTGCCGCTGACGCGATGCGCCACGGGGCGCGAGGCCATGACGTGGATGGAGAACGCGCCCTCTTGCGACCTGTCGGAGCGGACGTCGCTTGTGCTTATGGATCTCAATCTGCCCGGCATCGATGGATTGCAGCTGTTGAAAGCGGTTCGCCAGCGCGATCCCAAGCGGCAGGTGCCCGTGATCGTGTTGACGACATCCTCTCACCCGCGCGACATCGCGAGCTGCTACGAGGCCGGCGCGGACGCCTATCTCACCAAGCCGCTGGCTCTCGAGGACTGGGAAAGCAAGGTCGGTTCGTTGACGGAGTATTGGCTCACCGCGGCCGCCGGCAAGTCCGGCTTCAGGCCCGTCGGGCACTTCAGCGGCAGCGACGCTGCATCGCGCCATGAAACACTGGCGCGCACGATCGAACGCGAGGTCATTCCGCGTCTGCTGCTGGCGCACGAAACAGACGCGCACGGCTCGGGCAGTGGTGGCTTGATCGGCAATTCGTTTACCCCCGGAGAAGATGTCGTTGCGGAACTTGCCCGCCTTGTTCTAGAGGCCGATGTCGCGACAGCCGCGAGATTCGTCGAATCCGTGCGCGGCCCCAGGACAAGCATCGATTCCATTTTCCAGCAGCTCATTACGCCGGCCAGCCGGCTCGTCGGCGACCTGTGGAAGACCGACCACTGCAGTTTTCTGCAGTTTTCGCAGGCTCTGGAACGGTTGCAACAACTGCTCGTCGAACTTGATCTCGACGGCAACTGCGAAACCCGGCACTAACCCACCACGCAAAATTTCCGTCTCGGCTCGCGGGTACAAAATGCGCGTGACGTATCGCGTTGGCGGGGTTATAAAGCCCTATGCCAGAGAACTTGACACCTTTGACTGTCATTTTATCTAGACCGCGGGGTTTCTGTGCCGGTGTCGTGCGAGCCGTGCAGATGGTTGAGGAAGCGCTGCAGCGGTATGGCGCGCCGATCTATGTTCGTCACGAGATCGTCCATAACAAGCATGTCGTTGCTGACCTGAGAGCGCGGGGCGCCATCTTCGTGGATGACGTGGCCGAGATCCCTGAAGGCGCGATTACGATTTTCAGCGCGCATGGCGTTGCTCCCGACGTCGAGCAGTCGGCAGACGCGCGCCATCTCGACGTCATCGATGCGACTTGCCCTCTTGTGCGCCGTGTGCACAACGAGGGGAGGCGCTATGCGCAGATGGGCTACGACGTCGTGCTGATCGGCCATCGTGGTCACCCGGAGGTCGAGGGGACGAGCGGGCAGATCGGCGGACGGCTGCACATCGTCGGGACGCCGGCCGAGGTGGACACCCTGAACGTCGAAGATCCCGCGCGGGTCGCTTTCGTGACACAAACGACTTTGAGCGTGTCCGATACCCAGGACACCATTTCCGCTTTGAAGCGCCGGTTCCCCCGCATCGCGGGACAGGACACGAAGGACATCTGCTATGCGACGCAGAACCGCCAGAACGCTGTCGCCGACCTATTGAAGCGCGTCGACCTTTTGCTCGTCGTTGGGTCCGCCAACAGCTCGAATGCCAACCGGCTGCAGGAGATCGGCCGCAGCGCGGGCGTGCCCAGCTATCTAATCGACGGGCCGGCCGGTATCGATGCCGCCTGGCTGCGTGATGTCGCTACGGTTGGCATCACGGCCGGCGCCTCGGCCCCGGAGATACTCGTCCAAGACACGTTGAAATTCCTGGCGTCGTTGCGCCCGGTTGTCGTCACGGAGATGGACGGTCGCGACGAGGCCGTCCGGTTTCGTCTGCCCGACAGGTTCGTCGCAAAGGCAGAAGTCAGGGTTTAGCAAAGGCGATCGATATGCGCGCGCTCTATCCGTTCACCGCAATCATCGGCCAGGACGAGATGCGGCTGGCGCTGCTTATTGCGGCCGTCGACCCGACGATCGGCGGCGTTCTCGTCTTCGGCGATCGCGGAACCGGCAAGTCGACCGCGGTCCGCGGGCTGGCGTCGCTGCTGCCGCCGATGCGCGCGGTGTGCGGATGCAAATATCATTGCGATCCTGGCGCGAACGGCTCGGGCTGCGACGATTGCCAGGAGCGCGGCCGCGAAGGTCCGCTGCCGAGCGAATTGGTTGCGGTGCCCGTCGTCGACCTGCCGCTGGGTGCCACCGAAGACCGGATCGTCGGCGCACTGGATCTCGAGCGCGCCCTGACGCGCGGCGAAAAGGCGTTCCAGACCGGCCTGCTGGCGCGCGCGCATCGCGGCTTTCTCTATATCGACGAGGTCAACCTGCTGGAGGACCACCTCGTCGATCTTCTGCTCGACGTGGCGGCGTCGGGCGAGAACGTCGTTGAGCGGGAAGGGCTCAGCGTGCGCCACCCGGCTCGCTTCGTGCTGGTCGGCAGCGGGAACCCGGAAGAAGGCGAGCTGCGTCCGCAACTGCTGGACCGGTTCGGCTTGTCGGTGGAGGTGCGCACGCCCCAGGATATCGCCACGCGCGTTGAAATCGTGCAGCGGCGCGACGCGTTCGAGCGCGCACCGGCGGCGTTCGCAGCGGCTTGGCAGGGTGAGGACGAGGCCGTACGCGCGCAAATCGAGGCCGCCCGGCGCCTACTGCGGTCAGTCGACGTGCCGACATCGATAATGGAGCAGATGGCGCGGCTGTGCTCAGGGCTCGGCACCGACGGCTTGCGCGGAGAGCTGACGTTGATGCGCGCTGCGCGGGCTACCGCTGCTCTGGATGGCGCAACGACGGTGACGGCGGAGCACGTCCGTGGCGTGACGCCGCTGGCGCTGCGCCATCGGCTGCGGCGCAATCCGCTCGAAGAAGCCGGCTCTACTGCGCGCATCGATCGCGCGGTCGTGGAGGCTTTCGGTGCCTGACGCAAAGACGGCATCAGGCGCGGGAGCAGCGCTCAGCGATGCGGACTGGGCAGCGGCCATCGTGGCGATGGACCCTGCCGTTGTTGGCGGCGTCGTGATAAGGGCGCGCCACGGGGAGGATGCCGACTCCTGGCTTAGGCTTTTGCGCGGTCTTCTGTCGCCCGGAACGCCCGTGCGGCGCGTGCCGGGACATATCACTGATGACCGGCTGCTCGGCGGGCTGGATCTGGCGGCAACGCTGGCGGCCGGACGGCCGATGGTGGCGAGCGGTCTGCTGGCTGAGGCCGACGGCGGCTTATTGGTACTGCCGCTGGCAGAGCGCGTGGCGGCTGCGACGGCGGCGCATCTGGCAGCGGCTCGCGATCTCGGCGAGGTGCTGATCGAGCGCGACGGTTTCACCTGCCGCGCACGGGCGCGGTTCGGCGTCATCGCGCTCAACGAGGGCCGCGACGACGAGCAACCGCCAGCCAACCTGACAGACCGGCTAGCGATCCATATCGATCTTGCGGCATCCCCGCCTACCGCCGATGCCGGCGCACTATCTACGCTGGTTGATAGAGCGCGCAGCACCGGTGCGGACGTGACCATATCCACTGAAATTACGGAGGCGATTTGCGGCGCTGCGGTGTCACTCGGCATCGGATCACTGACAGCGTCAGTGTTTGCCGTGCGTGTGGCGCGGATCGCGGCTGCGCTGGCGGGGCGAACGGCCGTCGCCGAAGACGATGTCATCCTTGCCGCGCGGCTCGTGCTTGGGCCTCGCGCAACAACAATTCCCGCGTCACCCGAGCAGCCGGAAGAGCAATCCGCGCCTGACGCAAGCGACGGGCAATCCGCTGACGACGAGACGACAGGCGAACTAAAAGATGTTGCCGTGGAAGCAGCGCGGGCTTCGCTGCCGCCGGGGCTGCTCGCGCAGCTCACTGCTTGCGCGAATCGCAGCAACGCAACGGGGGCCGGCCGCAGCAAACAACCGCACACGGCCAGCCGGCGTGGGCGAAGCGTCGGCGTCAAGCGCGGCCCACCAAGCGGTGGGGCGCGCTTGAATCTGATCGAGACGCTGCGCGCGGCCGCGCCGTGGCAGAGGATGCGCCGGCAGAACGACAGGCCGGGGCGCGTCGAAGTCCGCGCTGATGATTTCCGCGTGCGCCGCCTCAAACAGCAAGTTGCGGCCACGACAATCTTTCTGGTGGATGCGTCCGGCTCAAGCGCGCTGCATCGCCTCGGCGAGGCGAAGGGTGCCGTGGAGCTGCTGCTGGCGGACTGCTACGTTCGGCGTGACCAGGTTGCCATGATCGCCTTCAGCGGACGCGGCGCGGAAGTACTGTTGCCGCCGACGCGGTCTCTGGCACGCGCCCGGCGCAGCCTGGCCGATCTGCCCGGCGGCGGCGGTACACCGCTGGCAGCCGGGATTGATGCCACGGCGCTGATGGTGGAGGCAGTGAAGCGCAAGGGGCAGGCGCCCGGTGTCGTCATTCTCACGGACGGCAAGGCAAATCTAACCCGGGCAGGGACCGGCGGGCGTAGTGTTGCCGAGGAAGAAGCGCTCACAGCCGCGCGGGCCATGCGCCTGCTTAATGCCAAGGCCATTGTCATCGATACCTCGCCGCAGCCACAGCCGCAGGCCGCGCGCGTGGCCGACGCGCTCGGTGCGCGCTATCTTCCGTTGCCGCGTGCAGACGCAGAAACACTCTGCCTAGCAGTGAAGGCGCAGCAGGACAGGAGAGGCGCGTGAGCAAACGGCTCGTCTGGAACCGCGACGGGCTGGACTGGCCCAATCGCGAGGCCAGCCGCTTCGTGACGGCGGGCGGGTTGACTTGGCATGTCCAGGTGATGGGCAACGGCCCCGTGATCTTGCTCATTCACGGAACTGGGGCCTCCACGCATTCCTGGCGCGACGTGCTCCCGCGGCTGGCTCTGACGCACACGGTGGTCGCGCCCGATCTTCCGGGACACGGCTTTACATCCAGCCCCGATGCAGCCGGATTTTCGCTGCCCGGCATGGCGAGGGGTTTAAGTGCTCTCATGACCGAACTGGATCTTCGTCCCGAGGTTGCCGTGGGCCATTCGGCCGGTGCGGCAATTCTCATTCGCGCTGCACTCGACCGCCGCATTTCACCGTCGGCGATCATCAGCCTGAATGGGGCGTTGCTGCCGTTCGGCAGCGTGTTCGGGATGTTCTTTTCCCCCGTGGCAAAGCTGCTGGTCAGCGCACCTACCGTGCCGAGCCTCCTATCGTGGCGGGCGGAAAAGATCGATCGAGTCGAACGCATTCTGCGCGGCACGGGCTCCAGAATAGACGCGATTGGGCTGGATCTTTACGCGCGGCTGTTTCGCAATCCGGGACATGTCGCGGCCGCCCTGGGCATGATGGCCAACTGGGACCTCCGATCGCTGACTTATGACCTGCCGCGGTTGCGCATCCCGCTCTTCCTGATCGCCGGAGGCGAAGATACCGCCATTCCTCCGCAGCAAACTTTTAGGGTGCGAGACATGCTGCCGTCCGCGACGACCACCTATTTGCGAGGCCTGGGCCATCTGGCACATGAGGAAGATCCCGAGACGGTGAGCGGCTACATCGAGCGCGTTGCGGCGCGGCAAGGCGTGCCTGCGCGCAAAAGTGCGGTGGCCAGCTGAAAGCACTTGCGTCACTTTGGCTGACGCTATTTAATGTCCAGTTATGTTGACACTTTCACCGATGCAACGGCCGGACAGCGGTGTAACCCCGCAACGTCCGCATGCTATCGTCATCGGCAGCGGGTTCGGTGGCCTGGCTGCTGCGATCCGCCTCGGCGCGCGGGGCTGGCGTGTCACGATCCTGGAAAAGAACGACAGGCCTGGCGGCCGCGCCAGTGTGTTCCGGCAGGACGGCTTCACGTTCGATGCCGGCCCGACGATCGTAACCGCGCCGTTTTTGTTCGAAGACCTCTGGCACCTGTGCGGACGAGAGCTGGTGCAGGATATCGACCTTCGCGCCTTGGACCCGTTCTATCGCGTGCGCTTCGACGACGGCGAGATATTCAATTGTTCGGGAGATGCCGAAGCGATGCGCGCGCAAGTGGCGCGGCTGTCACCGGGAGACGTCGCCGGCTATCAGCAGTTCATGCGGCTGGCCGAGGACATCTATCGTGTGGGGTTCGAGCAGCTGGGCCACGTCCCGTTCTCGTCGTGGACGGACATGGCGCGCGTTCTGCCAGACCTCGTGCGGCTGAAAAGCTATCGCAGCATTCATGGCCTGGTGGCATCGTACGTGCGCGATCCGCGCATCCGGTTCGTGCTGAGTTTCCATTCGCTGTTCGTCGGCGGCAATCCGTTCAACGTGACGTCGATCTACGGGTTGATCGCGTTTCTGGAACGCCGCTGGGGCGTGCATTTTCCCATGGGCGGCATGGGAGCGCTCGTCGACGGCCTGGTGAAACTTGCCAGCCAGCAGGGCGCAACGATTTCGTATGGGGCCGAGGTTCGCCAGATCATCGTTCGCGACGGCACCGCGACGGGCGTGCTGCTCGCGGATGGCCGGACGATTGACGCCGACATCGTCGTGTCGAACGCAGACTCGGCCTGGACCTACCGGCACCTCGTGCCCGCCAGCGCGCGGCGGCGGTGGACCGATCGCAAGATCGAACGGGCGCGCTATTCCATGGGGCTCTTCGTCTGGTACTTCGGCACCTCGCGCCGCTACCCGGATTGCCCGCATCATTCGATCCTGCTGGGACCGCGTTATCGCGACCTGCTGCACGACGTGTTCGAACGCAAGCACCTGGCGCCGGATATGAGCCTCTACCTGCACCGGCCGACGGCGACGGACCCGTCGCTTGCTCCGGACGGCTGCGACGGCTTCTACGTGCTGTCTCCGGTGCCACATCTCGACAGCGGCACGGACTGGGCAACGATGGCCGAGCCTTACCGGGCGGCGATTGCAAAGGTGCTGGATGCCGTAGCGCTGCCGGGCTTCGAGCAGCACGTGGTGACGTCTCGCGTGATGACGCCGCAGCACTTCCAAGACGATCTGCTGTCGTTCAAAGGCGCGGGCTTCGGCCTGGAGCCAGTGCTGACGCAGAGCGCCTGGTTCCGCCCGCACAACCGCAGCGAAGATATTGCCAATCTCTATCTCGTCGGCGCCGGCACCCATCCGGGTGCGGGCGTGCCTGGCGTTCTCTCTTCAGCCCGCATTCTGGATACGGTCGTGCCCCATGCAGCTGCATTTGCTTGAAACCGCCCCCGTCGTCGATCGCAGCGACATCGCGCACTGCCGCGCGCTGTTGCGCCACGGGTCCAAGACGTTCTACGCCGCATCGTTCCTACTGCCGCGGTGGCTGCGCGAGCCAGCTTCCGCACTCTACGCGTTCTGCCGGCAGGCCGACGACTGCGTCGACGTCGATGGCGGCCGCCTGCAGGCCATCGGGGAGCTGCGGCGGCGCTTGGATCGCGCCTACCATGGCCGGCCGGCCACCAATGCGGTCGACCGCGCTTTTGCAGCTACGGTGCGCTCGTTCGCCGTCCCGCGCGATCTTCCCGAGGCGTTGCTGGCCGGTCTGGAGTGGGATGCGGCCGGCCGGCGCTACGAGGATCTCGCGGAGCTGAATGCCTATGCCGCGCGCGTTGCCGGCACGGTGGGCGCGATGATGGCGGTGTTGATGGGCGTGCGTTCGCCGCAGCTGGTTGCACGTGCCTGCGATCTCGGCATCGCCATGCAGCTGACCAATATCGCGCGCGATGTCGGCGAGGATGCCCGGCTAGGACGGATCTACCTGCCGCTGACCTGGATGCGCGATGCAGGCATCGATCCCGACGCGTGGCTGGCCAACCCAGCGTTCACGCCTGCGCTCGGCTCCGTTATCGCCCGCCTGCTCGATGCAGCCGACGACTATTACGCGCGCGCGGATGCCGGCATTGCCCGGCTTCCCGCCTCGTGCCGTCCTGGCATTCGCGCCGCGCGTACCCTTTATGCGGAGATCGGCCATCAGCTGCGGCGCGACAACTACGACTCCGTTACGTCGCGCACAGTGGTTTCGATGCAGCGCAAGTTGCAGCTGCTGGCGCGCGCCGCCGGGTTGCCCGGCGCGAAGCGCGGCGAGCACGACGCGCCCTGCATCGCGCAAGCGCAATTCCTGGTCGACAGCATCGAGCCCAGTCCGGCCAATCAAGACTCCGCCGATGCCACCTTGCGCTGGTGGGATCTACCAGGACATGCCGTTTGGGTCATCGATTTGTTCGAGCGGCTGGAGCAGCGCGACCGCGGCGCATACGAAACTAACTCATCCCCAGGTGCAACCGCGCAGCTCACGTAATGCGCAAGCCAAAGGTGCCGGCATGAAACCGATCGACACGACGACCATTGCCAGCCGCACGCCGCTTCTGGATCTGGCGGCCACGCCGCGCGACTTGCGCAAACTCGACGAAGCGCAGCTGCCGCAGCTGGCCCAAGAATTGCGCGACGAAACGATCAATGCGGTTTCCGTAACGGGTGGTCACTTGGGCGCGGGCCTTGGCGTCGTTGAGCTGACCGTGGCGTTGCATTGGGTGTTCGACACGCCGACTGACAAGGTGATCTGGGATGTCGGCCACCAGGCCTACCCGCACAAGATTTTGACGGGGCGCCGCGACCGCATTCGCACGCTGCGGCAGGGCGGCGGCCTCTCCGGCTTCACAAAGCGCGCGGAAAGCGAATACGATCCGTTCGGAGCCGCGCACTCCTCGACGTCGATATCCGCGGGCCTTGGCATGTGTGCTGCGCGCGATTTCAAGGGCGAGAACAACAATGTCATCGCCGTCATCGGCGATGGCGCCATGAGCGCGGGCATGGCCTATGAGGCCATGAATAATGCCGGCGCCAACGATGCACGCCTGATCGTCATCCTCAACGACAACAACATGTCGATTGCGCCACCGACTGGCTCGATGTCGCGATATCTTTCGCGCGCCACTTCGAGCGCGACGTATCTGCACCTGCGTGACATCGCCAAGCAGTTCGCCCGGAAGCTGCCGAAGCAGTGGGAGCGGCGGGCGGCGCGGATGGAAGAGCTGTCGCGAACCTACTGGTCCGGCGGCGCGCTGTTTGAGGAACTGGGCTTCTACTATGTCGGGCCGATCGACGGGCACGACCTGACGCAGCTGTTGCCCGTGCTTAAGAACGCGCGCGATGCCAAGCAGGGCCCGATCCTCATTCACGTCGTGACGCAGAAAGGCAAGGGCTACAAGCCCGCCGAGGACTCACGCGACAAGTATCATGGCGTCGTGAAGTTCAACGTGATCACGGGCGCGCAGGACAAGCCGAAACCAAAGGCACCCTCGTACACGCGCGTGTTCGGCGACAGCCTTGTGGCGGAAGCGCGCAAGGATGCGCGCATCGTCGGCATTACGGCGGCAATGCCGGAAGGGACTGGCATCGATATTCTCGCCAACGCGTATCCCGAGCGCGTCTTCGATGTCGGCATCGCCGAGCAGCACGCTGTGACGTTTGCGGCGGGGATGGCGGCGGACGGCATGAAGCCGTTCGCAGCGATCTACTCGACTTTCCTGCAGCGCGCCTACGACCAAGTCGTGCATGACGTCGCAATCCAGAAGCTGCCCGTGCGCTTTGCGATCGATCGCGCAGGGCTCGTCGGTGCGGACGGCCCGACGCACGCCGGATCGTTCGACGTGGCCTACCTCGGTTGCCTGCCTGGCTTCGTAGTGATGGCCGCGGCCGACGAGGCGGAGCTGCGCCACATGGTTGCAACGGCCGCCGCCTACGACGATGGGCCGTCGGCCGTGCGCTATCCGCGCGGCGAGGGCACCGGCGTGGCGCTGCCGGCCGAAGGTGTACCGCTGGCCATTGGCAAGGGGCGCGTGCTGCGTGAGGGCACGACGGTTGCGCTGTTGTCGTTGGGAACGCGGCTGCAGGACTGCCTGGCGGCGGCCGACCAGCTCGCGGCGCTCGGTCTGTCGGCAACGGTTGCGGATGCGCGGTTCGCCAAGCCGTTCGACAAGGATCTTCTGCGCCAGCTGGCACGGCATCACGAGTTGATCGTGACAGTGGAAGAAGGATCGATCGGCGGCTTTGGATCACACGTCATGCAGTTCCTCAGCGCCGAAGGCGCGCTTGATGGCGCGGTGCGCATGCGTTCGCTGGTGTTGCCGGACGTCTTTATCGACCACGACAAACCGGAGGCGATGCTTGCCCAAGCGGGGCTCGACGCCCACGGCATTGTCGCCTCCGTCATGGCTGCATTGCGGCGCGATGTAGTGCCAATCGTCTCCGGGCTGCACGCTTGAGACGGCGACGTGTCGCCGGGTACAGGATATATAGAACTGATCCTTGTTTTCGGCGTCGCGCTTGCCCTTGGCCTTTGGGAATTGTGGCGCATTCGCCGCGACATACGCCAGACGCGCGCTCGAAAGCACGACGAGCGGGGGAACGGCGCTTAGGCCTAAGGCGAGCATCCAGGCAGGACCGCCAATGTCATTTGATCCTTTTGCGCTTATCGAGCTTTGGATCGTTCTCGCATTCGCTGCAGCCTGGGGTGTTCTGGAATGGCAGGGGCGGCGCCTCGACAGGCTGCGCGAGGCCCGCGAACGTGCCGCAGACGACAAAACTCCTCAAACTGCGACCACACACTCCATCCAAGAAACACACGATTCCCACGGCGCAAGGCCGCCACCGGGTTGACGTGGCATCAGCAACGGTCGAGGGTCACGGAAATCGCCGCAATGGGAAGAGGGCGGACATTCGGCCTGGTTGGCTTCACCTGGGAGATTGAACATGACTGCTTCCACCGCAAATCTTTGGGCCGTCGCTGGTCTCGTGTACGCACTTGCCGGAGCTGCGCTGCTCGCACTGTCCGTCTTCGCCGCACCCCAGCCGGCGCATAATGCCCCAAGCCGCGACATGCGCCGCTCGATCGAACAATGGCTTGATGCGCGGATTGGCGCAGCGCTCATCGTGGCGGGATTTTTCCTGCAGGCGACCGGCTCCATCGGAACGGCGACGCTGAACACGCCGGCAATCTTCGTGCTGCTGGGGTTGGCGTTGGCCGCAGCATATTATGGCTTGACCAAGGATTTGATCGTCGAGAAGTTGGCTGACGCCTCGCCGCATGCCTCGCCAGCGTATGATGTCGCTGTGGTGGAGCACCCTGAGCCGGTCATCGCGCCGGTGGTTCTTGTCCCTGTTTCCGAACCTACAGCAGCGGCGGTAGAAGCCGAGCAGGTGATCATCGACCTTCGCCGCGAAAGCACTGGCTGAAGCGACGGCCTGTACACCTACCCGGCTACCCTAGTTACTTCACTTCGGCGAACAGCTCCGTAAAGCGCTTGCCGGCTGCGCCGGGTGCTTTGAAGGCCTTTGCCTTGTCGAGGTTCGTCGGCTTGCCGACTTCGATGAGGGCTACCATGCCCATCAGGTAGTGCGGCGTGCACTTGACGCCGTACACGCCTTCCTTGTCGACGGTCATCGTAACGTCCTGGCTAATGGCACCTTTGACCGGCTTGGCGCCTTCAGGCCACATGTCCGGTATCGACTCGACGCTGTGACCTTTGTCGGTCGAGACGAATTTGATGGTATCGCCCGGAGCGGCCATCGTGAACGCAGGCTCAAACTGCATTTGCTTGTTGCCGGACTTGTTCAGCATTTTGATGACGTGCTCGGCTGCTTGTGCGGGAGCCATCGACATCAGGCTTAAAACGGCCGCCGTGATTGCGATCTTTGTAAAGCTGGGCATCGTGTCCTCCTGGGTTGTCTTCTTTGCCGTTTGGCGGCTGGCCAGCGCCGTGCTGAAAACTGCTGCTGCAGTAACGAGTTCCACGGAGGCCGTGCCGGCCGCTGCTTGGCGAACTGGTGTCTCGCTTCATGCGAACACGCGGTCGCGCATGAACGCGATCGCCGACTGGTACGTTGCCGGGGAGCATTCGGTTCTAGGCGTTCGTATTCACCAGATGTGTGACCTTCTTGGTCGAGTGGCGAATGTCGTCGAGCCGCTGGATGAGGATGTCTCGCATGCCAATCACGCCCAACAGCGTCTTGCCATCGGTGACTGGTAAGTGGCGAATCCGGTTCTCGCGAAGCACTTTCGCGGCGTCCGATATTTTGTCAGTTGGCGCGCAGCTGATCACCGTCTTGGTCATCAAGGCTGACACCGGCATGCTGTGGAGCTCCCCGAGATGCGTCGCAAGCGCATAGGCGACATCGCGTTCGGAGATGATGCCGTCGACAGAGCGGCCGTCAGCACTAACGATCAAGGCGCCAACCTGCTCGTCGCGCAGTCTGCGAGACAGCGTCGCGATTGTGTCGGTCGGTTGGATGGTGCTCACACTGTCGCCCTTCTGTTCCAGGACGTCGGCGACCTTCGATGATGCCTTTTTCATGATGACGTTTCCTGTTGTTATTATTGTTCCGCCTCAGCGCGCTGCAATCACGGCGTCACGCAGGACGTTGGCCTCCAGCTGCACCTCTTCGAGGCGGTGTTTCAGCACGTCGCCTGATGTGACGATGCCGGCCAGCCTGTCGTTGTCGACAATGGGTAAGTGGCGGATGCGGCGTTGCGTCATCACGCGCATCACCTGGACGATCGACTCGCGCGGGCCGCTGGTGATGACGGCCTTTGTCATCAGATCGCGAACGGGCACGGCGTGCAGACCCGGCCCGTGCTTGGCCAAGCCGTAGGCGATGTCGCGTTCCGAGATGATGCCGTCGAGGGAACGTCCGTTGTCGCTTACCACTAGCGCACCCACGCGCTCCGCGCTTAGGCGTTGGGCACAGACCATCGCGCTGTCGTCAGAGCGGATCATTTTCACTGATGCGCCCTTGCTCTTGAGAATGTCAGAAACCAGCATGGCGTTTTCCTTATGCGATCATGGCCATTGAGAGGAGGCGAGATGCGGTGGCAGTCGCCTTGGCGCGGGCGTGAACGTCTTCAAGCAATGTGATGACTGCCGTGTCATGCGCCACACCGGAACTGGGGGAAATTGCCAGCTTGTCCAACGCCACGATGCCGGCATTCGCAGCTGCGTCGAACCCTTCAGCGAGGCATTCGATCGTGATGCAGGCTGTGGCAGGCATCGTCAGTGCAGCCAAGGCGCCGTTATGAGTCTCGGCAGCAGCGATGTCGAGGCGCACTTCCGGCATGGCTTGGCCCGGCGGCACGATGGCGCAGAGGCGCAACCCCGTCGCGCGGGCAGCTTCGGCGATAGCGATCATGTCCTTGTCGGCAGATGCCGTTCCGGCGGCCAAGTCCCGGCATACCGCCGCGTGACGCCGCCTGACTGCTGCCAGGAGATGCTGCAAATCCTCACTGTTGCGCCAGCGGGGGCGCTCCGTCCGAATGAACACGTCGAGCACGTCACTGCC
The DNA here is from genome assembly GCA_030655135.1 of Hyphomicrobiaceae bacterium. Lineage (GTDB taxonomy): Bacteria > Pseudomonadota > Alphaproteobacteria > Rhizobiales > Hyphomicrobiaceae > JAKAXS01. The sequence continues at coordinate 78,940 of JAURWC010000076.1, forward strand.
GCCCGACAGCCGGTGAAGCCGCGCATACGACGCGGCATCCCATTGCCACGGCAGGCCGGCCTCGTGGAAGACACGATTGAAGGCATCACGCTCGACGTCGCGCCGATCGACCAGCGTTTCCATGCCGAACAGTATCGCTTGAAGTCTCATCACGCGCCCTCTGGTTCAGGTGCATCACGATGCGGACAGCGATGAGGCCACCGTACTCCCATCGAATTTCACGCGGAGCACTCTTCATCGGCCTTGCGTTGCTGACAGGAGGTCTAAACGAAGGTACGCTCCTAACCGTCAATCTGACCTGACGGTTGCAGCCCACCAAATCGCTTTAGCTTTGCCTCCATGAAAGATCTTCTTAAGGGCCCGATGGCGAAGACGGTGACGCTGAAACAGCTTCGCGTCATTGCTGCTATTGCGAAGAACGGCAAGATCACCGGGGCTGCCAACGACTTAGGCGTTACGCCTCCGGCGGTCGCGCTGCAGTTGAAGCTGCTGGAAGACAATGTGGGATTGGCCCTATTTAACCGTTCACCCGCTGGCCTGCGACCGACGGACGCGGGGTTCTTCATAATGGAAATCGAGAGCCGCATCGCCGCCACGCTCAACGAGTGCGACGAGGGCTTGCGGCAAATGAAGGGCCTGGGCCGCGGGCGCATCAGCGTCGCGCTCGTCAGCACGAGCAAGTACTTTGCGCCGCGTGCGCTCGCAGCATTCGCGCGAAATAATCCGAGCATCGAGTTCGAGCTGCTGGTGGGAAATCGCGACGAGACAATCAATGCCCTGACGGAGTTCCGTGCCGACATCGCCATCATGGGGCGGCCACCGACCACGATCAAACTGGAACGGCAGGTGATTGGCGATCATCCCCACGTGATCATTTGCAGGCCGGATCACCCGCTTGCCGAACGGCGGCAGGTGACGTTGCGCTCGCTGATGGACGACGTCTTTCTGCTGCGCGAGAAGGGCTCAGGAACCCGCATTCTCGCCGACAAATTGTTTGCGAAATCTGACGTGGAGCCGCGGGTGGGTATGGAATGCGGCAGTAACGAAACGATCAAGCAGGCAGTCATGGCGGGGCTTGGCGTCGCGTTGATCTCCGCGCACACGATCGCCGCAGAGATTTCCGAGGGACGGCTGGCGGTGCTGAATGTTCGCGGGCTGCCGATCATCCGCAAGTGGCACGTGCTGCGCATGAAGGCGAAAAGGCTGCTGCCCGCGGGGCAAGCCTTATGGACTTTCCTCACGAAGGACGGCGCGCGCTTTTTGCCGGACGCGCTTGAACCCGATGTCGATGGCTCCACGCACTAGGTACACCCGTGTCGCACCGGGCACGTATCGCGACGCGCTACCCCTGCCGCAGCCGCCGTGCGAGATCCGCGAGGTGAGCTACAAGGGCGGCCAAGAGCCACGCTGCGATTGCGATCCATCCCGCGTCCGTCATCGCTGCGCGCATAGCGAGCAGCAGAAATAGACCCGGCACGAGCAGTAAAACGATATCAACGTTGCCGAGGCGGCCGTTCAGCCAGCGCGTGCCGACCAGCAATGCCACAGCTTCCAGCGCCATGAAGGCGATGACGATGTCGACGATGCGGCCGTTAGCGAAGAGTGTCTCCATCACCGTCCTCGCAATTCCGGGGCTATCGCGTCGGCGAAATGAGGCCGCACAGATGCGCCAGATCTTTGAAGAAGATGCGGACGTGGGCCAGCGGATCGGCGCGGACCAACTTTTTGTTCATGTACGATTCCCACGTCAGGCGCTGCACGTCGCGGTCGTTGCACATGGTGACGAAGCGTTCGCGGCGCTTGTCGTTGGAATACCAGAACGACTGCATGATGCCCAAGATCCAGAAGACGCGGCCGTGAGTGCGCATGAAGCGCCGGCGAGCGGTGGCCAGTGCGCCGGCCTTGCCCGTTAGGAGGAACTGCTCGACCGCTTCGGCGGCGAGGCGGCCGCCCGTCATCGCGTAGTAAATCCCTTCGCCCGAAGCCGGGGCAACGACACCTGCGGCATCGCCGGCCAGTACGACGTCACGACCGTTGTCCCATCGCTTCAGCGGGCGCAATGGTATCGGCGCGCCCTCGCGGCGTATGGTCTGCATCTTGTCCAAGCCGCAGCTGCTGCGTAGCGCGCCGGTCGCCTCGCGCAGCGAAAAACCCTTACGCGCCGTACCGGTGCCGACGCTTGCCGTGTCGCCATGCGGAAAGACCCAGGCGTAGAAGTCGGGCGAGTAGGCGCCCTGATAGTAGATGTCGCAGCGGCCGCGGTCGTAGCCATCGCCACTAACGGGCTTAGCGCCTTCCGGAATGCGGATCACCTCGTGATAGGCGAAGACGAACGGGACCTTTTTAGCTTTCGGCATCGCCTGGCGTACCACGGCGGAGTTGGCTCCATCCGCGCCGATGATTGATTTCGCGCGGACGCTTTGGGTTTCGTTCGTCTTGGTGCGATATGTGACGACGGACACACCGTCATCGCCCCGCGTCAACGTCTCGAACGTGGCATCGATACGTTGCGCCCCGGCGGTTTTGGCGCGGTCCCGTAGCCATTCGTCGAAGACTTCGCGATCGACCATGCCGACATAGCCGTCGCTCTGGATGGGCATTTCCACGCAGCGCGAGGCCGGCGAGAAGATGCGCGCGCCGCCGACGCGGGCGACAATGAGATGTGACGGGATATCGAACTCGCGAATGAGGGTCGGCGGAACCGCGCCGCCGCAGGGTTTGATGCGGCCCGCACGGTCCAGCAAAAGGACTGAACGGCCCGCCAAGGCCAGCGTGTGCGCGGCCGTTGCGCCCGAAGGGCCACCGCCGACGACCACGACGTCGTAAGTCGCGAGTTGGGACATGCTCGTCTCCTTTCAGGCGGGCGATAACCCTCGAGATGACTGTTTTTGTAGTGTCGTGCGCGAAACGAGGCGCGCCGCCAGCATCGCAGCGACCAGGAACAGCAGTCCCTCGGCGGCGAACACGATGCCGTACGACTTCGCCGGGTCTTCGAATGCCAATCTCGCAATGTCGACGCCGAGCGTTCCCGCCAGGCCGCCCAGGCCGAAGGCCATGGCTTGCGCGGCACCCCACAGGCCCATGCGCGTGCCTTCGCGCGATTTCTGGCCAGTGCCGGCCAGCGTCATCATCGACCCGATGGCCGCGACGGCGAAGGCGCCATTGGCGGCACCAAGTGCAAAGACAGCCGGCTTCAAGAGCGGTCCCGCACCCGACAGGCCGACGAGAGATAGACCGATCAGTGCGACCGCGGATGCCGCGCAGCCCCAAATCGTCCAGCCACGCATAGAGCCGATGCGCGAGCCGGCGAAGTACGAGCCGATGGAGCCCGCCGCGAGCATGCCCATGAACACGCCCTGATGCTGCACACCGGAGAGGCTTGTCGTTTCGCCCGGCGTGAGGCCGAAGACGAGGCCGGCGAACGGCTCCAGGATGAGATCTTGCGCGTTGTAGGCCAGCATGGCCACGAACACGAACAGTGCGAAGCGCCGCGACTCGGTTTCTGACCAGACTTGGGCCAGCGCCTGACTGAACGGCGGTGCGTCGGCCACGCTTTCGCGTTTCGGCGCGGCAGTCGTGGCCCCGCCTTCGAGCTGCCAGATGGCCAGGATCGTCAGCAGCAATGCGATCGCGCAAACGCTTGCCGTTACCGCGACCAGGCGGCCGAACGAAAATGGGTCCAGCACCGCGCCGACGGTTTTGCTGGTGACAACGATACCGGCGATCATCATCAGCCACACAACGGCAGCGGCGGCCGGGCGGCGTTCAGGTGCAACACGCGTCGCGAGAAGCGCCAAGAGATTTGTGCCGCATGCACCGACGCCGATGCCGATCAAGACGTAGGCGATGACGGAGCCCGCTAGACCGATCCAGACGCTGGCGGTCATCGCAGCCGTGGCTGCAGCGGCGCCGACCCCGCCGGCGGCAAGGATTGCCATGCCACCGATGATCCACGGCGTGCGCCGGCCGCCGACGTCCGAGCCATAGCCCCAACGCGGACGTAGAGCCTGCACCGCATAATGCAGTGCGACGAGAGCACCCGGGAGCGTCGCAAGCAGCGCAAGCTCAACTACCATCACCCGATTCAACGTCGAATTGGTGATGGCGACGATCGAGCCCAGCGCCACCTGCACGAGACCCAATCTCACGATGCCGATCCAGCCGAACGTACGCTCGTTCATGGCATTGCCTCCACGATTGGACGAATGGCGACGGCGGCGATCATCATGCCTGTGACGTAGAGGCTGACGCCGGTCGCGTTGTACCAAGGTGCGAGTTCTCGCGGGCTGCCGATGAGCTTTTTCATCAGCGCGATTTGGACCGCGAGCGATACGGCGATCGCAGCCGCGTAGAGCGGCAGTCCCCACGACGCCAGAAGCAGAACGACAATCGCTTGCGGCGCGGCCATCATGGCACAGGCGACGAGCGCGGCTCGTTCGGCACCGAGCTGCACGGGAAGAGACGCCACGCCGGACCGCTTATCGCCTTCGATGGATTTGAAGTCGTTCAGTGTCATGATGCCGTGGGCGCCGAAGCTGTAGAGACCGGCGATGGCGAACACCGGCCATCCCGGAAGCGCCGCGGCCATCACGGTTGCGCCGGTCAACCACGGCAACCCCTCATAGCAGGCCGCGACTGCGCTATTGCCCCACCAGCCGTTGGCTTTCAGACGCAACGGGGGCGCGCTGTAGGCCCACGCCATAACCAAGCCGAACGCCGCGCCGATGAAAACCCAAAGACCCAGGGCGCTCGCGACAAGCAGCGAGAGCAGCGTCCATGCAACGGCGATGTGGAAGCCCCACTCACCTGGAATACGGCCCGATGGAATTGGGCGGTTGGGCTCATTGATGGCGTCGACATGCCGGTCATACCAATCATTGACGGCTTGGCTGGTGCCACACACGAGCGGCCCCGTCAGCAAAACGCCGATGGCGACAAACGCCCAGCGGCCTTCGAAAGAGGAACCAGCTGAGACGACGCCGCACGCGAACGCCCACATTGGCGGGAACCACGTGATCGGCTTCAACAGCTCGAGCACGGCGGAGGGCGCGGGAAGCGCAAAGGCTGTCTGTGTGTTGCTACGTTTCATGGCGTCAATCTAGATTGACACCTGCGCCGCACGAAGTCCAGAGCCGTTCAGGCTCTGGAGGCGTCAATCGTCGTCGTCATCGTCGGGGCCGCTCAAGCCGAAGCGATGCAGCTTGGAATAGAGGCTCTGCCGGCTCAGGCCCAGCATCTCCGCGGCGGAGGCGCGGTTGTTCTTCGTCAGCTCAAGCGCTGCTTCGATGCACAGCTTCTCGATCACGTCAGTCGTTTCGCGAACCAGTTCCTTCAACGAGACACGGCCGACTAAGCCAGTCAGCTGTTCTACCGAACGTGGCAACTCACCCTTCGGTTGGGGCTTTGGCTGGTCGCGGCGCCCGAAGTTGCGGATCGTGAAGCCATAGCAGGGATACTCGCCGTTCAACACCGAGACCGCAGAGATCTCCACGTCCTCGTGCGATCCGTACTGGCCGCGCACGATCGTCGAGAAGCGGCGGACAGAGCCGTGTTCGCGCATATTCGATACGAGCGCTTCGACATCGACCCCCGGGCGGCCGACCCAGCGATCCAGTGGTTCGCCACGCGCTTGCTCTTCCGTGGCCAGCTGCGCCAAGTCGAGGAAGGCGGGATTTGCGGTCAAGATGCGCCGCTCGGGATCGGTCACGACGAAGCCGTCGGGCAAACTTTCGACTACGTTGAGCAGCTTGGAGTTGGCGCGCGGAGCCACGCCGCCGTCAGTCGACGACAAGCGGATCAGAAAGTGCGCCGAGTTCTCCTGCCTGAACAGCGAGGCGGAGATCATGCTTTCCTGGCCAGACTCGCTCAAGCGGGCGACAATTTCGTCAGCCTGGCCGGCATTGCGAGCGGCGGCCAGGTTCGCTTGCACAGCCTTCGCGCTTTCGGGCTCGAACAGTTCGAGAAACCGGCGGCCAAGCAAGCGCTTGGCGCTGCGGCCGAGAAGCTCGGTCGCGGCAGGATTTGCTTCCACCACCTTCATCGACGTGGCGTCAACGATGATCACCGGCTCCGAAGCGATCTGGAACAGGAGGCGATAGCGCGTCTCGGCATGGCGCAGGCGCGCGTACTCGCGCTCCATTGTTTGCTGAGCATCAACCAGGCGTTGCTGAAGGGCGGCCACCGTCCTGAGATCGCGCCCGACGGCCACGAGCCGGCCGCCGTTTCCGATCTGGACGGCCGCAAAGCGGATCGGGATACCGGCTGGAGTTTTCTTCGATGCATGATTGACCTGGCGCCAGCGCAATGGCGCCTTCGCGTTTGCGGCATCACGAATCAGCTCTTCGATCTTGGTCCGGGATTCCACGGTAACGGTTTCGACCCAAGGCTGGCCGACCCACTTCTCAAATCCCTCATTGGCAAGATCGTCGTTGCTGAACGCAACATCGCGAATGATGCCTTTTGCGTCGACGATCAAAGCGATGTCGGCCGCAGCCGCAATCAACTTGGCAGCTGTTTCAGCCTCCAGATCGCCGAGCGTTCTCTTCGGGGCCCGGAACACAATTCCTGCTTCTCGAGCGAACACCGCTGTTTTCCTTCAGCCAGACGCTTCAGCACTTGCTGGTACTCAACATTGCCATGCGCTGGTGTCAAGCAAACTGGAAATCCGGGGGACGGCCCTTCGCCCGTCTGGGGCCGTAGCATCTGCACCGACTTGCCTTACAAACTCGGGGTGCTCGAGGAAAAGGCGTCCGCCGACCATGACCTTGAGGTCTGAGTCGACGGCGCTCTTCCTGATCGCCCGGATGATGGCGGCCAGCCCATCAACCGGCGTATCATTCGTGAATGAAAGTCCGACGACGTCGAACCGCTCCAATCGGGTGCAGCGTAGCAACGCATCGTACGAGGCGGGTTCGCCAGTGACCTCCCACCCCGCACGACGGAAAAACTCGCGAATGATCTGAATGCCGAAGCCATGATCGTCGCCCGGCGCCGCAATAAGCAGGGCACGGCGAGCGCGCGGTCTGGCGTGCGGAACTCGTTCATAGAATTCCGGCGCAAGGTCGCGCAACATCTGCTGCATCTGCGAAAGCGCGAGCGTAACATCCGTGAAATCACAAATGTCTTCGTTCCAAAGTTCGCCCAATAAGCGCGCAGACGGCGTGAACAGCTCAAGGAAAATGCCGGAAATGGGCGTGCCGCGCCGGCGCAACGCCGTAATCATGTGTGCGGCGGCTTTGCCGTCGCCGCGAAGTAGATAGCGCGAAAAGGCGATGACGTCATCGGCGGTAACGCTTGCCGGCTGCTCTTGGGACACGTCATGCGCCAGCAGCAGCTTGGGTATGATGTCGGCCTCGATGACCTTCGATAACTTGGCGTGAGCGGCTTTGTTGAGCTTGGGTTTGGATTGAACGGCTTTGGGACGCAACGACTCCCATCCGCCACCACCGCCAACCGGCCAGTGGTCAAAATTCGCGAGCGACCTGAAACCAGACATTGGTCCCCTTCCCCCCGCTGGCGACCTGCTAACGCAGACCATCTGCCAAGCGGACTACAAACTCGCCTTCGTTCGCCGCCTCGAAACGGGCCGCGTTTTTTCTATTGCGTCAGTTAACCACAGTTGACACTGTGCGATCAAGTCACCTGGACAGTGAGCCTCGAAACTAAAAAAATGTAAAGTAGATTTTACGTCCAATTTAGTTGACACTTCTCGATATGCGGTCGTACTCTTTCGTTAAGGCTCATGCACTCGCATGGCAGACGAGGGAGAAAGAGCCCAGTGACAAATGGCTCTGCGAACAAGCCTCTCTACACGGCATCCGAACGCCGCAGGCGCGATGCTTCACCCTGGACGCTCGTTCAAGGCATCCTTGCTCCGCTGCAATTCGGGGTCTTCCTCGTCAGTCTCTGGCTTGTGCTCTCCTATCTCGCAACCGGCGACGGTTACACGGCTGCCACGGTGTCGATCGTCATCAAGACCCTGGTGCTCTACGCCATCATGATCACGGGCTCCATCTGGGAGCGCGAGGTCTTCGGCCGCTATCTGTTCGCCCCGGCATTCTATTGGGAAGACGTCGTCAGCATGCTGGTGCTGGCGCTGCACACCGCATATCTGGCGGCGCTGTTCACAGCGTGGCTGACGCCGGTAGAGCTGATGCTTCTCGCGCTTGCGGCCTACGCGAGCTACGCCATCAACGCCACGCAGTTCCTGCTGAAGCTGCGCGCGGCACGGCTTTCCGCCAATGCCGACGATCTGGGTAGCGTCGCGGAGGCATCACCATGAACAGCATGGCGCCTTTGGAAGCGGGACGCGCCGCGCAGGGCTGCAGCAGCGCCCCGACGGTGCTGCGCCAGCGCGGACAGCGCGAAGTGTTCTGCGGGTTGACCGGCATCGTATGGCTGCATCGCAAGATCCAGGATGCTTTCTTCCTCGTGGTCGGCTCACGCACGTGTGCACATCTTATCCAGTCGGCTGCCGGCGTAATGATATTCGCCGAGCCGCGCTTTGCCACCGCAATCATGGATGAACGCGATCTGGCGGGGCTGGCGGATGCCAATGACGAGCTCGATCGCATCGTCGCCCGCCTGGTAGAGCGCCGTCCCGACATCAAGCTTCTGTTCCTCGTCGGCTCATGCCCCTCGGAAGTGATCAAGCTGGATCTGGCTCGCGCCGCCGCGCGGCTTTCCAAAGTGTATTCGCCAACACTGCGCATTCTCAACTACTCCGGCAGCGGCATCGAGACGACTTTCACGCAGGGCGAAGATGCGTGCCTGGCGTCCCTCGTTCCGGAACTGCCGGCTGAAGATGGAGCAGCTGGGCAATCTCTACTCGTCGTCGGCGCATTGGCGGATGTGGTCGAGGATCAGTTCCGCCGGCTGTTCAACGCGCTTGGCGTGGGGCCGGTGCATTTCCTTCCGCCCCGGCGGTCAACGGACCTGCCGGCCGCCGGGCCAAGAACGCGCTTTCTACTGGCGCAGCCGTTCCTGAACGACACGGCTCGCGCTTTGGAAGAGCGCGGCGCAACGCTGTTGCCTGCGCTCTTTCCCCTCGGCGTCGAGGGCACGACCGCGTGGCTCAAAGCTGCCGCCGATGCGTGGGGCGTAAGCGATGCGGCCTTCGATGCGGCGGTGGGCGCGGCACGGACGCGGTCGATCGCGGCGCTTGATAAGTACAAAGATCAGCTTGGCGGCAAGCGCATCTTCTTCTTCCCTGACTCGCAGCTGGAGATCCCGCTGGCGCGCTTCCTGGCGCGGGAGCTAGCGATGCAGCCGGTCGAAGTCGGCACGCCGTATTTGCACCAGCAGCATCTTGCCCATGAGCTGCCGCTCCTTCCCGACACCACGCTGCTCAGCGAAGGGCAGGACGTGGAACGGCAGCTGGATCGCTGTCACGCGGAGACGCCTGATATTGTGGTCTGCGGACTTGGCCTCGCCAATCCGCTCGAAGCAACCGGCCTGACGACGAAGTGGTCGATCGAGCTGCTGTTCACACCGATCCAAGGGTACGAGCAGGCTGCAGATCTCGCCGAGCTGTTCGCGCGCCCGCTCGTTCGTCGCGCCAGGCTGGAGGTCTAGACATGCAGCTGACGCTCTGGACTTACGAAGGCCCCCCGCACATCGGCGCGATGCGCATCGCGACGGCGATGAAGGGCGTGCATTACGTGCTGCACGCGCCGCAGGGTGACACCTACGCGGATTTGCTTTTCACGATGATCGAGCGCCGCGATCGCCGGCCGCCGGTGACCTACACGACGTTCCAGGCGCGCGATCTCGGTGGCGATACGGCGGAGCTGTTCAAGTCTGCCGCGCGCGAGGCTTACGATCGCTTCCAGCCCGATGCGCTGTTGGTCGGCGCCTCGTGCACCGCTGAACTCATTCAAGACGATCCCGGTGGTTTGGCAAAGGCACTTGGACTGCCGGTGCCTGTCGTGCCGCTGGAGCTGCCTGCCTATCAGAAGAAGGAAAACTGGGGCGCGGCGGAAACGTTCTACCAACTGGTGCGAACATGCGCGGCGCCGTCTGTGCCGGCGCCTGGATGGCAGCGGCCGCCGCGCGGCGATGCGCGCCCGCGCTGTAATATCCTTGGACCGACGGCGCTTGGCTTCCGGCATCGTGACGATCTGGTCGAGGTGCGTACGTTGCTAGATGAACTGGGCATCGACGTAGTCGTCGCCGCGCCGTTGGAGGCAACGGTTCAGGACCTGATGCGGATCGGCGACGCCGACTTCAACGTCGTGATGTATCCGGAACTTGCCGGCCAGGCGGCGCAGTGGCTGGAACGCACGTTCCGCCAGCCGCGCACGAAGACTGTGCCGATTGGGGCCGCAGCGACGCAGGACTTCATTCGCGAAGTCGCAACACTGGCCGGCGTCGATGCCGAGCCGTTGCTGAACGCCCGCAAGTCGCGCCTTCCCTGGTATTCGCGCTCGGTGGACTCGACGTATCTCACCGGAAAGCGCGTGTTCATCTTTGGCGATGCGACGCACGCGATCGCCGCGGCACGCATTGCCCAGACCGAATTGGGCTTCAAGGTCGTGGGCCTCGGTTCGTATTCACGTGAGTTCGCGCGCGACGTGCGCGAAGCTGCAAAACTGTATGACGTCGAGGCGCTGATCACCGACGACTACCTCGAAGTCGAAGCGAAGGTGCAGGAGCTGCAGCCGGAGCTGGTGCTTGGCACGCAAATGGAACGCCATATCGCCAAGCGACTGGGCGTTCCCAGCGCCGTGATTTCAGCGCCGATGCATGTTCAGGATTTTCCCGCGCGCTACTCACCGCAGATGGGCTTCGAAGGCGCCAATGTAATTTTCGACAGCTGGGTACACCCGCTGATGATGGGACTGGAAGAGCACCTGCTCGCCATGTTCCGCGACGACTTCGAATTCCACGACGATGCCGCGCCCTCACATCTGGGCCACGGCACTGCGCAGCGTGTCGAGGCCGAGCCGTCGGCGCCTGTCGCCAGCGCGCCCGCGCCGCAGATGCCGGTGTCGTCCATCATTTGGGCCGCAGAGGCCGAGAAGGAACTGTCCAAAATCCCGTTCTTCGTTCGCGGCAAAGCTCGCCGCAATACCGAGCGCTACGCAAGCGAGCGTGGCGTTGCAACAGTCACCATCGAGACGCTTTATGATGCAAAAGCGCATTACAGCCGCTGACGCGCCCGTCCGGGTCGTCATCGTCACGCTCGACCGCCACCTGGAAGGCGCGGTCGCCCGGGCGCGTGCGGCACTCGGCAACGACGGTATCAGCCTGACACTACACGCCGCAGCGGAATGGTCGAACAACACGGCGGCGCTGCAGCAGTGCCGCGAGGATATCGGCTCGGCCGATGTGATCATCGCCACGATGCTGTTCATGGAAGACCATATCCAGGCCGTTCTGCCGGCGCTGGAGGCGCGGCGTGCGGACTGTGACGCGATCGTCGGTGGCATGTCGTCAGGAGAAGTGATCCGGCTGACGCGGCTCGGCAAGTTCAGCATGGACAAGCCCGAGCGCGGCGCCATGGCGATGCTGAAGCGTCTGCGCGGCACGAAGAAGGGTGGTGCCACGGCGGGAGCGCAGCAGGTCGCGATGCTGAAGCGGCTGCCGCGTATTCTCCGCTTCATTCCCGGGACGGCGCAGGACGTGCGGGCCTACTTCCTGACGCTACAATATTGGCTGTCGGGCACCGACGACAATCTCGCCAACATGGTGCGCTACCTCGTCGACCGCTATGCCGACGGCCCACGCAAGGCTTGGCGCGGCACGCTGCAGCCGAAGCCGCCGATCGAATATCCCGACGTTGGCGTCTATCACCCGCGCATGCCGGGCCGGATTGCCGAGAAAGCCGACAAGCTGCCCGCCCTCGCGAATGCCTTGGGAACGGTAGGGCTGCTCGTCATGCGGTCCTACGTGCTGGCCGGCGATACGGCGCATTATGACGGCGTTATCACAGCGCTGGAAGCCCGCGGTTTGCGTGTGATCCCGGCGTTCGCGACGGGGCTTGATGCGCGCCCCGCTGTCGAGGCGTTCTTTCGCAGCGCTAACGGACCGGCCGTCGATGCCGTGGTGTCGCTGACGGGATTCTCGCTCGTCGGTGGACCGGCCTACAACGACGCCCGGGCCGCCGAAGAGATGCTGGCCGGGCTCGATGTGCCTTACATCGCCACGCACGCGCTGGAATTTCAGACGTTGGAGCAATGGGGCGCGTCGACCCGCGGGCTGCATCCCGTGGAGAGCACCATCATGGTGGCGATCCCCGAACTCGACGGCGCGACATCGCCGACGGTGTTCGGCGGGCGCTCGGATGCGGCAGGCAAGGCATGCGCCGGCTGCCATCGTGGCTGCACGTTCCCGACATCCGGACAGACGCGCAGCATGCACGTCTGCATCGATCGTGCCGAGATGATCGCTGCGCGCGTCGCCAAGCTGGTGGCGCTGCGCAAGGCCGCACGCCGCGACCGCAAGGTGGCGATCGTGCTGTTCAATTTCCCGCCGAATGGCGGCGCCGTCGGCACAGCTGCTTTCCTCTCCGTCTACGAGTCGCTGTTCAACACGCTGAAAGCGATGGCGCGCGAGGGCTACACCGTGGACGTTCCCGACAGCGTCGATGCGCTGCGCGACATGATCCTTGGCGGCAACGCCCAGCGCTTCGGCGTTCCCGCAAATGTCGTCGCCAGGATTCCGGCGGACGATCACATCCGCCGCGACCCTTGGCTGCGCGAGATCGAAGCGCAGTGGGGACCCGCACCCGGCAAGGCGCAGGCCAACGGCAGCGCGATCTTCGTTCTGGGCGTGCGCCTCGGCAACGTGCTCGTCGCCATCCAACCGGCGTTCGGCTACGAAGGCGACCCGATGCGGCTGCTGTTTGAAGCGAGCTTCGCGCCGACGCATGCGTTCTCTGCCTTCTATCGCTACCTGCGGGAGGATTTCGCCGCCGATGCCTGCCTGCACTTCGGCACGCACGGGGCATTGGAATTCATGCCGGGCAAACAGACAGGGCTCTCCGGCAGCTCATGGCCGGACCGGCTGATCGGCAGCATGCCGAACCTGTATCTCTATGCGGCCAACAATCCCTCCGAAGGCACGATCGCCAAACGGCGCTCTGCTGCGACGCTGATCAGCTACATGACGCCGCCGGTCACGCAGGCCGGGTTGTATCGCGGCCTGACCGACCTCAAATCGTCGATTGAGCGCTGGAGGACCGCTGGGCCCGATGCGGCAGACGAGCAGAGCCGCGTGGCCGTTCTCATCCAGGCGCAGGCGGCAGCGCTCGACCTCGTCGCGGCTGAGCCGGTGTGGGAGGGAGCGAGCGAAGATCGCGTGACCGATCTGAACCGCGCGGTCATGGAGCTGGAATACACGCTGATCCCGCATGGCTTGCATGTGGTCGGCAAGCCCCCGTCGTTCGAAGAGCGGGTGGACCTGCTAATAGCGATCGCCGAGGCCTCTCATGCCGTCACGCTGGACCGGGCGACGATTGCGGCCTTGTTGAACAATGACAAGCTCGGCGCCGTTCTGACGCTGAGCGGCCTTCCGAAGACTGAGCAGAGCCTCAACATTCTAGGCGAGCTACAGCGAACGGCACAGCTGCTGGGCGAAGACCACGAAGTGGCCGGACTGCTGCACGCGCTGGATGGCGGTTACGTACGGCCGGCGCCGGGTGGCGATCTGCTGCGCACGCCGGCGATGCTGCCGACCGGCCGCAACGTGCACGGTTTCGATCCCTTCCGCATTCCCAGTGCGTTCGCCGTCGCCGACGGTGCGCGTCAAGCTGCGCGGTTGCTGGAGCGGCACCTTGCCGAGGCCAACGCGTTGCCGCAGTCCGTCGCGATCGTTCTGTGGGGAACGGATAACCTGAAGAGCGAGGGCGGCCCCATCGGGCAGGCGCTCGCGCTTCTCGGAGCCAAGCCGCGCTTCGACACCTACGGACGGCTCTGCGGGGCGGCGCTGATCCCACTGAGCGAGTTGAACCGGCCGCGCGTCGACGTGGTCGTGACGCTCTCGGGCATCTTCCGCGACCTGCTGCCGCTGCAGACGAAGCTGCTGGCAGAAGCTGCGTTCCTCGCGGCCAGCGCCGACGAACCACTCGACCAGAACTTCGTTCGCAAGCATGCGCTGGCCTACCAGGAGGCCCATGACTGCGACCTGGAAACGGCGGCGCTGCGCGTGTTCAGCAATGCCGACGGCGCCTATGGGGCAAACGTCAACCAGTTGATCGACTCCGGCAGCTGGGATGAGGAAGACGAGCTTGCCGAGACCTACACGCGCCGCAAGTGCTTCGCTTACGGCCGCAATGGAGCCGCGGTAAACCAGGCCCAGTTGCTGTCCAGCATTCTCTCCAAGGTCGACCTCGCCTACCAGAACCTCGAGTCGGTGGAACTCGGCGTGACGACTGTCGACCACTACTTCGACAATCTCGGCGGCATCAGCCGCGCCGTGACGCGCGCCAAGGGCGCGGCCATCCCGGTCTACATCGGCGATCAGACGCGCGGCGAGGGCCAAGTGCGCACGCTGTCGGAGCAGGTCGCGCTGGAAACGCGCACGCGAATGCTCAATCCGAAGTGGTACGAGGCCATGCTGAAGCACGGCTACGAAGGTGTTCGCCAGATCGAGGCGCACGTGACGAACACGATGGGCTGGTCGGCGACGACGGGACAGGTCGCACCGTGGGTCTATCAGAGCCTGACGCAAACGTTTGTTCTCGACGACGAGATGCGCCGCAGGCTCGCCGAACTCAATCCCGCTGCGTCCGTGAAGGTGGCCAACCGGCTGCTGGAAGCGCACGCGCGGAACTATTGGACGCCGGATGCGGCAACGCTGGAAGCGCTGCGGCGGGCCGGCGAGGAATTGGAAGACCGCGTCGAAGGCGTGGGCATGGAGGTTGCTGCATGACAACGCTTCTGGACACGCGGCCGAAATCCAAGCGACCCGACGGAGCGGGGAGCGTGCAGGTGGCGCTCGATCCCAACGTTAATATCGGCACCGCGAAGGTGTTCTCGGTTTACGGCAAGGGCGGCATCGGCAAGAGCACCGTGTCGTCGAACCTATCGGCCGCCTTCTCCAAGATCGGCAAGCGGGTGCTGCAGATCGGCTGCGACCCCAAACACGACTCGACGTTTACGCTGACGAAGAAGCTGATGCCGACCGTAATCGATGTACTGGAGTCCGTGGATTTTCACAGCGAAGAGCTGAAGGTCGAGGACTTCGTTTATGAGGGTTACAACGGCGTGATGTGCGTCGAGGCTGGCGGCCCGCCGGCCGGCACCGGCTGCGGCGGCTACGTCGTCGGTCAGACTGTCAAGCTGCTGAAAGAGCACCACCTGCTCGAAGACACGGACGTCGTGATCTTCGATGTGCTGGGCGATGTGGTGTGCGGCGGCTTTGCGTCACCCCTTCAGCATGCCGACCGGGCCATTATCGTCACCGCCAACGATTTCGACTCGATCTTTGCCATGAACCGCATCGTCGCGGCTATCCAGGCGAAGTCGAAGAATTATCCGGTGCGCCTTGCCGGCGTGATCGCCAACCGTAGCAAGGCGACCGACCAGATTGACCGCTTCAACGAAGCCATCGGCTTGAGGCGGCTCGCGCTCATTCCGGATCTCGACGTCATCCGGCGCTCGCGGCTGAAGAAGTCGACGCTGTTCGAGATGGAGGCCTCGCCCGAGCTGGAGGCCGTGCAGAACGAATACCTGCGGCTGGCGGCCAGCCTTTGGGCGGGGTCTGAACCGTGTGACGCAAAGCCGATGAAGGATCGCGAAATCTTCGATTTCCTTGGTTTCGATTGAGTTGGAGTGCCGTTTGATGCCGACGCTGTCTTACCTGGAACGCCGTGGCGAGCTTGAGACCTACTTCGACCGGACTGCGGCCGACGCCTGGAAACGGCTGACGTCAGACGTGCCGGTCAGCGGCATCCGCAAGACGGTGCGCGCCGGGCGCGACCAGATGCGCAATACGTTGCTGTCGTGGCTGCCGGACGATCTGACCGGTGCGCGCATCCTCGATGCCGGGTGCGGCACGGGTGCACTCGCCTATGAACTTGCACAGCGTGGCGCCGACGTCGTCGCCACCGATCTGTCGTCGACGCTGATATCTCTCGCACGCGATCGCTCGCCGGCCACCCCCGGGCGCGGACGCGTCGAGTTCCGCGTCGGCGACTTTCTCTATCGCGACCTCGGCCGCTTCGATCACGTCGTGGCCATGGACAGTCTGATCCACTACCGCGCGCCCGACATGGTTGGCGCATTGGCGCAGATGGCGGCGCGCACCGAGACCAGCGTGGTCTTCACGTTTGCGCCGCGCACGCCGTTGCTGGCGACGATGCACGCCGTTGGCCGCTTGTTTCCGCGCGGCGACCGGGCGCCGGCCATCGAGCCCATCAGCCGCTCGGGCCTGGGCGCCCGCATCGAACGCGATGCGGCCCTGACGCAATGGCGCGAAGGCCGCGAGCATCGCGTGACGACCGGTTTCTATATGTCGCATGCGCTGGAGCTTGTCCGCGCATGATGGGGATCAACGACAAACTGGCGAGCAAGTGGGTTCTGCTGAGCCCGCGGTTCCTGCCGTTTGCCGACGCGGCGACCGCGGAGCTGCCGCTGGGCCGCTTGTTGCGGCTGTCGATGTTCCAGGTTTCCGTCGGCATGGCACTGGTGCTGCTGAACGGCACACTGAACCGCGTGTTGATCGTGGAAATGGGCGTGCCAAGCTTCCTGGTGGCACTGATGGTGTCGTTGCCGCTGTTGTTCGCGCCGCTGCGGCCGCTGATCGGGTTCAAGTCGGATACGCACCGCTCGGTGCTCGGCTGGAAGCGCGTGCCGTACATCTGGTTCGGTACGATGTTGCAGTTCGGCGGACTTGCCATCATGCCATTCGCGCTGATCATTCTGTCCGGCGATACGCACGGGCCGGCCTGGCTGGGCCATGTTGCATCGGCTGTGGCGTTCCTGCTCGTCGGCGCCGGGCTGCACACGACGCAGACGGCGGGGCTGGCGCTTGCCGTGGATCTGGCGCCGGAGAAGTCGCGGCCGCGCGTCGTGGCATTCCTCTACGTGATGCTGCTGATTGGCATGGTCTTCAGCGCGCTGGTGTTTGGGCTGGTGTTGCAGAACTTCTCGCAGATCAAACTCATCCAGCTGATCCAGGGAGCGGCGGTTGCCACGTTCTTCTTCAACGTCATCGCGTTGTGGAAGCAGGAGGCGCGTGATCCGTCCAAGACCGCTGCCGAGCTGCCGCGTCCGGATTTCTGGGAGCAATGGGTTCAGTTCAAGCATGGCGGCCGCGTCAGCCGCGTGCTGCTCGCCGTGGCGCTCGGCACCGCCGGCTTCAGCATGCAGGACATTCTGCTTGAGCCGTACGGCGGCGAAGTGCTGCACCTGGGCGTCGCCGCCACGACCGTTCTCACCGCGCTGCTCGCAGCCGGAACGCTGTGCGCCTTCGCATTCGCGGCCCAGGCACTCGAGAAGGGCACAGACCCCTATCGCATCGCGGGCTACGGCGCACTGATCGGCGTCGTGGCGTTCTCGCTGGTGATCTTTGCCGCGCCGCTCGGCTCAGCTTTCCTATTCCGCGCGGGCGTCGTGCTCATCGGCTTTGGCGGCGGACTGTTCGGCGTCGGCATGCTGACCGGGGCGATGACGCTGGCTGAGAACGGTTTCAGTGGCATGGCACTTGGGGCCTGGGGCGCCGTACAGGCGTGTGCCATGGGCGGGGCCATCGCGCTCGGCGGCGCCATTCGCGATGTCGTCGCGCATTTGGCCGATGCCGGTCACCTCGGCCCGGCACTGGTCGGCCCGGCGGTCGGCTACGGCTTCGTCTACTACATCGAGATTCTGCTTCTGTTGATCACCATGGCTGTTGTCGGGCCACTCGTGCGTAACGCGCGTGTGGAGCGATCGCCGCCGCAAGCGAAATTTGGATTGGCCGAGTTCCCCGGCTGACCACACTGGGAGGGTTACGCAATGAAGGGCGCGATCACGCAGTATATCGACGCAGCGCAAGTGGTTCTGTATTTCTTCTGGGCATTCTTCGCCTATCTCGTCTACTACCTGCGCCGCGAGGATAAGCGCGAGGGCTATCCGCTCGCCTACGAGCGCCAGGATACGGCGCCGTATCTCAACTTCCCGCCCATTCCCAGTGCCAAGACGTTCGTGCTGCCGCATGGCGGCGTGACGTACGCTCCGCGCGTGGGCGAGAGGGAGCCGGAGTACAATGCGTCACCTATTGCCCCATGGCCTGGAGCGCCGCTGGAGCCGAACGGCGACGGGCTGAACGACAAAGTGGGCCCTGGCTCCTACGCCCTGCGCGCCGACACGCCCGATCTGACCCTTGATGGCATGCCCAAGATCGTGCCGTTGCGCATCGCATCGGGGGAGAAACTCGTGACCCACGACAAGCAGGGCGTCGAGGCGACATCAGGGAGCTACCATCACTTCACGCTGAGCCCGCGCGATCCCGATCCGCGCGGCATGGCCGTCATCGGCCTTGATGGGGCAGTGGCGGGCACCATCACGGATGTGTGGATCGACGTCTCCGAAGTGATGATCCGCTATCTGGAACTTCAGGCGCCCGGTGCCGCCGGCACCGTTCTGCTGCCGATCAACTTTGCACGTATCGATGCGCGGCGCGGGCAGGTCAAAGTGAAAGCGCTGCAAGCTGCACAGTTCTCCGGCGTGCCGGGGCTCAAGTCGCCGCAGCAGATCACGTTCCAGGAAGAAGACCGCATCTGTGCCTACTACGGCGGCGGTACGCTCTATGCCACCACGCTTCGCCGGGAGTCGCTGCTGTGAGAGAACACGAGATAGAGCCGGTCCCCGGTTTGCCAGAAGAGCTTCCGAAAGGCGAAGCGATCCTTTGGCAGGGCACGCCCGACTGGCGTGATATAGCCCTTCGCGTACTGCACGTGCGCGGCGTTGCGGTCTACTTTGCTGCGCTATTCGGTTACCTCGGCTGGGCTGCCTACCAGGGCAGCGCGCCTGTCGAGGCCGCGGTGATGACGACACTGCGGCCCGTGCCGATCGCGGCGGGTGCGATCGTATTCCTAGGACTCATCGCCTACGCCATCGCGCGCACGACAATGTACACGATCACCAGCCAGCGCATCGTCATGCGCTTCGGGCTGGCATTGCCAATGACGGTGAACATCCCGTACGGGCTCGTGCAAGCCGCAAATCTCAGCGAGCACGGACGCTGTGGCGACCTTGCGCTGGATCTCAACGCACCGCGCCAATCGCTGATCGTGTTGTGGCCGCACGTGCGGCCCTGGCATACGACGAAGCCGCAACCGATGATGCGTTCGCTTGCCGACGCCCGGGTTGTGGCAACGACGCTGGCCGGCGCCCTGCGGGCATTCCACGGCGCCAACGCCACCGTGACGCGGACTGAGACCGCGCCTGCCAATGATCTCGTTCACACCTCCGAACACGCTGCCGCCTGAGGAGTACGCCGCCATGGCCGACGCACCGTTTCCCCCAATTCCACGTGCCATCCTGCTTGCAGCAGCGGCACTGGCGTGCGGTGTGATCGTCGTGGCGGGGACCGCCCGCACCACCGACATCGGTGTCTCGCGCGTGGAATACGCCGCGCCGGCCGCTCGGCGCGACGTTCGCTTTGCTGACCAGCCCGACGGATCGGTCGCGGTTTCGGACGCAAACAGCAACGAGGTCGTGGCCGTGTTGGAACCGGGTACCAACGGCTTCGTACGCATCATGATGCGTTCGCTCGCCAAACACCGGCAGGACATGGGCATCGGCGCCGAACCAGCCTTCGCACTCACCCGCTGGGACGATGGACGCCTCAGCATTCTCGACCCCGTAACCGGACAGCACAGAGATCTGTCCGGTTTCGGCAAGACCAACGTCAACGACTTCGCAAAGCTTCTTCTGGCCGGGAGGGCATCTCAATGATCACGGACTTCATCGCGCCACGACAACGGCTCGACGTGCCCTGCACGATCGAGATCGAGAACACGTTCGAAAGCCTGCACGCGCACGTCGAACTTGACGGCGGGCTTCACATCAATGCCGGCGACGAAGTGCTCGTGCACGGTGAACCCGTGCGGGTCGCGTACGGCGAGAAGGTGACACTGCGGCGCAACGCGACCGTCACGCGTGCCAACTGGATTGATCGTGTGGTGACGCGGGCATTGGCGCGTCTGGAATTCACCGAGCTTTATGAAGTCAGCTTCTCGTCAGGGAGCAAGCTATGACCATAGAAACATTAGGCCGCCCCAACGAATCCACGATCGCGGCGCAGACTGACACGATGCTGAGCCCCCGCTTCTATACGACGGACTTTGAGGAGCTCGACAAGATGAGCGTCGACGGGGTGCGCGCGGAGTGGGACGTGCTGATCAACGAAATGCGAGCCGACCCCAATAAGGGGCACTTCAAGCGCACGAAAGACTGGGAAATCATAGATCTTGAGACGCTTCCCGTTGGCTTGCGCAAGGAACTGCTGGACTTCCTCGTCAGCTCGCTGACAGCAGAGTTCTCGGGTTGCGTGCTTTACGCGGAAATGAAAAAGCGGGGCAAGAACCCGGATATCGTCGAGCTGTTCAAGTTCATGAGCCGCGACGAGGCACGCCACGCCGGGTTCATCAACGATGCGCTGCGCGACTTCGGGATCGGCGTCGATCTGGGCTTCCTGACCAAGGCGAAGAAGTACACCTTCTTCCGGCCGAAGTTCATTTTCTACGCGACGTACCTGTCGGAGAAGATCGGCTACGCGCGCTACATCACCATCTTCCGGCATTTCGAGCGTCATCCGGAGCGCCGCTTCCATCCGATCTTCAAGTGGTTCGACAAGTGGTGCAACGACGAGTTCCGCCACGGCGAAGCGTTCGCGCTGTTGATGCGGGCCAATCCCGACTTCCTGAAGGGCATGAACAAGCTGTGGGTGCGGTTCTTCCTGCTGGCGGTCTACGCGACGATGTACGTGCGCGATCACGCCCGTCCGGAGTTCCATAAGGCGCTCGGCATGACGCCGACCGACTACGATATGCGCGTCTTCCGGATCACCAACGAAATCTCCAAGCAGGTTTTTCCAGTGGTTCTGGACATCGAGAACCCGAAATTCCTCGAAGGCTTGGAGCGGTTGCGTCTGGTGAACGAGAAGCTGACGGAGGCTGGCGAACACCAGGGCCTCGTCGCCAGAGCAAAACGCGCCGGACTGGGCGCGCAGGCGGCGGTTGCCTTTGCGCGGCTGTTTCTGATGCGCCCCGTTACGAACGAACTGCCGGAATCGAGCCGGCTGCAGCCGGCCTGGTAGGAGAGAGCCTTGGACACAGTCTTCGCCATCGTGTTCACGCTGTTCGTCTGGTGGTTCAGCACCGGTGCGGTGCTGTACCTGGTCGGCATGCCCAGCCAGACGTTCGGCGTGTCCATGCTGACGGCGACGGCGGCAGCTGGTCTGGCGCTGTTCGGCCTCGTCGTGACCAGCGGCGAGCAAACGGTTGCGAGCGCATTCTGCGCATTCTCCTGCGCACTTGTGGTGTGGGCCTGGCACGAGATGAGCTTCCTCACGGGGTTCGTCACTGGGTCGCGCACGACGGCCTGCCCCAAGGACGTGACAGGATGGACACGCTTCGTCGTAGCCACGCAGACGCTCATCTATCATGAGGTGGCTATTGCAGTGACGGCGGTTGCGATCGCCTGGTTCACTTGGGACGCGCCCAACCAATATGGCCTCTGGACGTTCCTGGTACTCTGGATCGCAAGGCTTAGCGCAAAGTTCAACGTGTTCCTCGGCGTGCCGAACCTCAGCGAGGAATTCCTGGCGCCGCACCTCAAGTATCTCGCCACCTACTTTCGCCGGAGGCCGATGAACATGCTGTTCCCGGTCTCGGTCACGTTGTCGACGCTGGCCACGGCTACTTTCGTTATCGCGGCGGCGGCCCCGGCTGCAACGGACTTCGAGACCGCCGGGTGGACGCTGATCGCGACAATGGGGGCGCTGGCCGTTATCGAACACTGGTTTCTCGTCGTGCCGCTACCGGCCGCGGCGCTGTGGAGTTGGGGACTGAAATCACGCGCGCCCGAAACATCGGTCACGCACAACATCGTTCCACTGAGCCGGCCTATCCGGGAAACGGCCCAGTGTGAGGACATATCGGGAGGACGCCATGCGGTATGACAAAACGTTCCAGGACAAGATCGACGCGCTGCACGCGGAGGGACGCTATCGCATCTTCGCCGACCTGCGGCGCCGGCGCGGCTCGTACCCTGTCGCCGAACACTTCAGCCCGGAGCGGGTTCGCGATGTGCAGGTGTGGTGCTCGAATGACTACCTCGGAATGAGCCAGCATCCATCCGTCATCAAGGCCATGCACGAAGCGCTCGACAGCGTCGGTGCCGGATCGGGCGGCACGCGCAACATCTCTGGCACGACGCACTATCATGTCGAACTGGAGGCCGAGATCGCGGACCTGCACGGCAAGCAGTCTGCGTTGTTGTTCACGTCGGCCTACATCGCCAATGACGCGACGCTATCCACTCTGGTCAAGCTGATGCCGGGCACGGTGATATTCTCAGACGAGAAGAACCACGCGTCCATGATCGAGGGCATCCGTCACGGCGGCGGCGACAAGCACGTCTTCCGGCACAACGATGTCAGCGATCTGGAAGCCAAGCTAAAGAAGTATCCCAAGGGTACGCCGAAGATCATCGCCTTCGAGAGTGTCTACTCAATGGATGGGCACATCGCGCCGGTTGCCGCGATCTGCGACCTAGCGGAAAAATACAACGCGCTGACCTATCTGGACGAGGTGCACGCCGTCGGCATGTATGGCCCACGCGGCGGCGGTATCGCCGAGCGCGAAGGTGTGATGCATCGCATTGACATCATCAACGGCACGCTCGCCAAGGGCTTCGGCGTGATGGGCGGTTATATCGCCTCCAGCCGCGCCTGCTGCGATGCCATCCGCTCGTATGCGCCAGGGTTCATCTTCACGACGTCGCTGGCGCCGGCGATCGCCGCCGGCGCGCTGGCGAGCATCCGGCACCTCAAGGCCAGCACGGCTGAACGCGCGCGGCATCAGGAGCGTGCTGCCACGCTTAAGGCGCAGCTGAAACTGCGGCGCCTGCCTGTGGTCGATAACCCGAGCCACATCGTGCCCGTGATGGTCGGCGATCCCGTGCACTGCAAGGCCGTGACTGACGTACTGCTGGATCGCTACGGCATCTACGTACAGCCGATCAACTATCCGACGGTGCCGAAGGGCACGGAGCGCATGCGCTTCACGCCGTCGCCCGTGCATACCGACGAGCAGATGGACTATCTGATCGGCGCGCTGGAAACGCTCTGGGCGGCCTGCCCGGTGGCGAACGGCACTTATGTAAGGCTGGCGGCGGAATAGCGCTCAATTGATCCGGCGTTCGACTGTCTAAGGGATGTGAGGGGCAGTCGTGCAGACCACGACACAGATCGTACTCGCTTGCATTGCCGCGGCAGTGCTTGGGGCCGGCATCTACCTATGGACGCCGGACAAGGCGCTGTCGGAACTCGAGCCGAAGTATCTGAAATCCAAAAATGACTATCTGGCCGTGGCAGGGATGCGCCTGCACGTCCGAGATACCGGTCCACGAGACGCGCCTGTCCTCATGTTGCTGCACGGCTTCGGCGCCAGCCTGCACACCTGGGAGCCATGGGCGAAAACGCTGGAGATGACGTATCGGGTCGTTCGCTTGGATCTTCCCGGGTTCGGACTGTCGGGGCCTGCCCCTGCCAACGACTACTCCGACGGCCGCTCCAGCGACATCTTGCTGGCGCTGATGGATGATTTGGGGATCAGCCGCGCCACCGTGATCGGCAACTCGGTCGGAGGGCGGATAGCGTGGACGTTCGCGGCAGCGCATCCTGAAAAAATCGAAAAGCTGGTGCTGATTTCGCCCGACGGTTTTGCAAGTCCGGGGTTCGAGTACGGCAAGGCCACGGCCGTCCCGGCCGTCTTGCACCTGATGCGATACGTTCTGCCGAAAGCAATGCTGGCGCCCAATCTTGCCGCCGCCTATGCAGACCCCGCGTTCATGAGCGATGCACTTCTCGATCGCTACTATGATTTGATGCTGGCGCCCGGCAATAGGGCCGCCATGATTGCGCGCATGGAGCAAACTGTGCTGACGCCCCCACAACCGGTGTTGCGGAGCATTTCTGCGGAAACGCTGCTGCTTTGGGGCGAAAAGGACGGGATGATACCCGTTGCAAACGCCGCCGATTACATGCGCGAAATGCACCATGCTACGCTCGTCACGCTTCCCGGCATCGGCCATCTGCCTCACGAAGAAGCACCGGAGGTATCGATCCTGCCGCTACAAACCTTTCTCGCCCGGCCGGCCGCGCCCCGTTGACGCTTGTGTCGCCGCTGGACTGGAGCTGCCGCAAGAGGAAGGGGTTTTGGAGAAGGACCGGCAGCTTCGCCTTGCGCTGCATGTCGCCACGGTATCGGTTTGCCACCTGTTGATCATGCGACGCGCCTGCGCCATGCTTCCTTACAAACGATGAACGAGACAGCGAACGAACAGACCCTCCGCCAATCCTCCCGGCCCCGGCGCGTGTTCGTCTTGGGCGCCACGGGAACGATCGGCCGTGCGACGGTGCCCGCGCTGCTGCAGCGCGGGCATGACGTAGTGTGTTTCGTGCGTCCGCGCTCGGGCGCTGGCGGGGCGATGGTACAGGACGCCAACAGACGCCTGCTCGACGGCGCAGACGTCAGGTTGGGTGATCCGGCAGACCCTACTTCACTCTGCCGAGACGGTTTTCGCGGCGAACGCTTCGACGCGCTGGTGTCTTGCCTCGCCTCTCGAACCGGAGCGCCGAAGGACGCGTGGGCCATTGATTATCGTGCCCATGTCCAGGCACTGACGGCCGCCAAAGAAGCCGGCGTGTCGCAGATGGTGCTGCTGTCGGCGATCTGCGTCCAGAAACCCTTGCTGGCGTTCCAGCATGCCAAGCTCGCGTTCGAGAAAACGTTGATTGAGTCTGGCCTCACGTATTCCATCGTCAGGCCCACAGCATTTTTCAAATCCCTTTCAGGCCAGGTCGACCGGCTCAAGAAGGGCCGCCCCTTTCTGGTGTTCGGCGATGGCACGTTGACGTCATGCAAGCCGATCAGCGATGACGATCTGGGCCGCTACCTGGCGGAATGCCTCGATGACGAGAGCCGGTTCAATCGCGTGCTGGCAATCGGCGGTCCTGGCGCGGCGATTACGCCGAGACAGCAGGGCGAGCATCTGTTCCACCTGTTGGGGCGAGAACCAAAGTTCCGGCATCTTCCTGTTGGCTTGCTGGACGGCATCGTCGGGTTGCTGGCGGCACTGGGCCGCGTCGTCCCATCGATAGCCGACAAGGCCGAACTGGCACGCATCGCCCGTTACTACGCCACCGAGTCGATGCTCGTTCTGAATGCGGAGACCGGACGTTACGACGCCGCCGCCACACCCTCGACCGGCTCGGAGACGCTGTTTGACTTCTATCAGCGTCTCGTCACGGGCGAAGCATCCGTCGACCGCGCGGATCACGCCGTTCTTAGAACAGAAAGCCAACAGCAAGCTTGGTAAGCCTCCGCAAGGGATAATGCGATTTTCTGCTGGAAAGGTGGCGCCCCGTAGGGGTTTCGAACCCCTGTTACCAACGTGAGAGGCTGGTGTCCTAGGCCACTAGACGAACGGGGCAGCTCTCGAAGCCGCTACGTATAGGTAAGCAGGCCGCCCGGATCAAGCCCGAAGGTGGGGCGCCAGAGCAGCAATCAGACAATTGCTGACGCGCTTCTCCAGAGCGGGCGTGCCGCACCCGGACGAATCGTGTATGCGCCGTATATAGGCCCGCAATCAGAGGGTTAGCGGGCGCTCGCGGATCGGAAAGCATGCAGGACACGGCGCAACTCCAGCACAAACCGAAGCCGCAGGTCGTTTCGCTGCCCGCGCGGCCGGAACGGGTTGCCGCTCCACCTGGACCTGCGAAACCCGACGGGCAAACGCGGGGCTCGGCAGAGCGTCTGTTGAAAGCGATGCGGCTGGTCAAGCGGGCGCGCTTCAATGCGCATGAGCGGCTCGAATCCAAGCACGTGATGAGCGTGGCGGCGTTCACGTTTGCCACGGTGTTCGAGATTTCGCTGTCGCTGCTGCCGGTCGTCTACGGCGCGAATATCGCGCCGGACGTGCGCTCGTTCATCGACTACGCGGCGATCGTGACCGGGCTGTTCCTGTTCGGCTTCGGCCTCGTGGTTGGCCTTGCCAACTATCAGACGCGCGCGGTGTTCCTGCAGCGCTGTGCCATGGACCTTGCCAATCTCGGTCGCGAAATGGAAATCGCCATGCCGCTGACGGTGGCGGAGCTGCAGGATTACCGGCGGCGCTACCACGAGATCGAGGCGCGGTGTCCGTTCAATCACTCCGCCGTCGATCTGGAACTGGCGCAGGCCCATCGCAATGACAAACGAGCGGTACGCAAGGCGAAGTTCGGCGAGGCCATGGATATCTACGGGCCATATGTGCTGGCAGCGCTCGCGTACCTCAGCCTGTGGGCAACGTTCTGGCTGATGCTGAACGCGACGGGGCGCTAGACGAACCTTGCCGCCCGGACCTACGGCAGCCACCCCTTGTCCAGATCCAACGCCTGACGATCGACCTGCTTGCCGGACTTTGCCGTGTGCGTTGCCGTCCAGGCGAGATGGGTGCCGCCTTCGATCGAGGAGCGAGAGCGCAGGGTGATGGCGATCGTGTCGCCGGACTTGCCATCCAGGGGGCGAAGCAATGGAAAATAAAGCTGTTCCCAGTGGGTCGCGGGCGCACCGGGCGCGGTGGACAGCGTGACGCCTTCGACAAGCTCGGCGATCCACCAAGCGGCGAAGCCGTGCACCGGCGTGGCAGCGTCGAGTTTCCAGGCCGCTTCGCCCTTGCGATCGGCCTTGGCGGGACAGGTGAGGTCGACGGTGTCCCAGACCTTGGCGGTTGTGCCGCCGTCGAGCAGTTCGGCCGGCTTCAGCGTGCGGACGTAGGCGTTGTTGAGGCTCATCGTCCTGGCGATCGACAGGTCGAGATCGAAGCCGACGCTATCCCAGGCGGTGAGCTCCTTGGCGATGCGGCCGGAAATGACGGGGGCCACGACCTGCGTGATGCGGGCCGGAATGACCGTCGCGCCTGGCTTCAGGAAGCGAGCGTGGGCGTCATTCAGGGTTTCGATGATGTCTTCTTCCAGCGCATAGTTACCGAGCGTCTCCGACACGATGAGGTCGACACGCGGTGGATCCTGCATTTCGGTCGAGTGACAAGGGATGATATGGCAGGCCTTAGCGCGATTGGCCTTGAGGTGGGCTGCGGCGACGGCTGCGACCTCGGCCGTTTCGTAGAGGAAGACCTCGCGCGCACCGAGCTTGGCGGCCATCAGGCCGAGCAGGCCGGTGCCGGCGCCGATGTCGGCGACGACGGTCTTGCCCTTGACGATGCTCTTTGCCAGCGCGCGATGAAAGGCGTCGTTGCGGACGCGGTCGGCGATCAGGGTGCGGTGATATTCGATGCGCATCAGGGCCGCTGCCGGTCGAGCGAAAGGTGAGGCCCACGGATCTCAAACAGCGTCAGCGCCGTGGCGACGGCAAGGTTGAGGCTGTCGAGCCGGCCGGCCATGGGGATCTTCACGAGTTGTGTGCACGTGGCGGCCAGCGCCTGGCTGAGGCCGGGGCCTTCGCTGCCCATGACGAGCAGGGTGGGACCGCGATAGCTGACCTTGCGGAAATCCGATGTGGCCGACAGGTGCGTGCCGACGATGTCGCCGGGCCACTCCCTGCACAGCTGCAGGAAGGACTCGCGATCCATCCGCACCAGGGGGACGGCGAAAATCGAGCCCATGGTGGCGCGGATTGTTTCACGTGCAAACGGATCGCAGCAGGTCCCGACCAGGACAATGCCACCGGCACCCGCGGCATCGACCGTGCGCAGGATCGTACCGAGGTTGCCGGGATCGCGGATTTCTTCAAGCGCGACCCAGGTTGACGGCGGCTTGAGCTTGGCCACGACCGGCGGCTCAGCCCACCGCTGCTTGAAGACGGCGAGCACGCTTTGCGGATTGTCCTTCGCGGCGAGCTTTTCAAGGATCGCTTCGGTGACTTCCAGCACCTCGACGCCATTTTCCAGCGCCCAGGTAACGAGCCCGCGTGCAATGCCTTCACCGGCGGAGCCGGCACGGTAGACGAGCGTTTCGGGCACGTGGCCCTGCTCGCGGGCGGTGACGATGAGCGAAGCGCCCTCGGCCACGAACAGTCCCGTCTCCTTGCGCGTCTTGCGCATGTCGAGGGCACGGATCGCCTTGATGCGATCGTTCTGCAGGCTGGTGATGGGCTTGACTTCGCTGCGCGGTGCGCGGGTGCTGCCGCCGGGCGTCATGGCGATGCCGTCCAGCGCGTGAAGAGCGATGTCGGCACGGCATTGCCGCCGTCGGCGCGGATGGCGAGTTCGCCGGACTGGAAGTTGCCGCCGCGCCCGGCCAACGTTTCGCGGCACAACTGATCGAAGGCGAGAGCCGAGGCGCGGATGGCGTAGACCGTCAGCACCATCGCCGATTGGGTTGGCGCCAGCAGCTTGGCGCAGTCGTTCAGCATCGGGGGCAGGCTAGTGAAGAGATCCCAGACCTCGCCGGCGGGACCGCGGCCGAACTTCGGCGGGTCGACGAGAATGACGTGATAGGTCTTGCCGCGGCGGACCTCGCGGGCCACGAACTTCGCCGCGTCGTCGAGGATCCAGCGGATCGGCGCGTCGGCCAGCTTCGAAGCCGCCTGGTTTTCGCGGCCCCAGCCGATGGCTTTCTTCGAGGCATCGACGTGCGTGACCTCCGCGCCCGCCGCGGCGGCCAAGAGCGATGCGGCGCCCGTATAGGCGAACAGGTTGAGCACGCGGGGGCGCTCGTTCTTTACGGCGGCGATGCGGTCCAGCATCCAATCCCAATGCGGCTTCTGTTCAGGGAACAGGCCGACGTGCCAGAGACCCTGCAGGCGACAGAGCATCGTGGCGCCCGCGACCTTGACGGGCCAGCTCTCGGGCACCGGCTTGTCCATGCGCCAGCGGCCCTTCTCCTCATCGTCACCGCTGGCGGAGAAGATGGCGCTAGCCGCCTTCCACGCATCGGGCCGGCGCGGTTGCCAGAGGGCTTGCGGTTCGGGACGGTCGAGGGTGACGTTGCCGAAGCGTTCGAGCTTGCGGCCGGCGCCGCTGTCGAGCAGGGCATAGCCGTCGAAGCCCGGCATCTCGATCAGGTCCAGGCGCGCGGGGGCAGCCTGCGCAGCCTGTGCAGGTCGAGGCAGCGTACCGGTGCCCTTGCTCGTCATCGTATGGGATCGTTTCTCGCATGGTTGCGGCGAGGCGTAGTCATGCAAAATACGGCGCGCCCGATGCAAGTGATTTCGCTTGTGGCTCATCACTTGTCTGGGCGCGCCGCACGCGACGGCATCGCGTTACTGAATGCACTTTACCTTGACGAGAGGCGCAAGCGCGCCGTCTCGATCTCGTCCAGCAGCTGGGCCTGACGGCCGACGCCGTGGGTCTGCATGCCTTCGCTGGCCGCCGCCAGCTCTTGCAGGACATGCATACGCCAGCGCTCCAGCGTGGCCAGCTTTTCGCCACGTGTCAGCATGACTTCGTCCACCAAATCGCCGGGGAGCGAAAAAAAGCGCTCAGGATTGGACTTCGCTTCCGACGTAACAAGACGAGCGACTTGCGACATCTCTATCTCCCGGCCTAACGTTGTATTTCCAGGCCTTACGATACTACGGGTTCCGCAGTTCGACTCAGCGCAGAACACAATGCACGGAAATTTGTTCCCAGGGAATCCGAGTTAACCACGGGCATCTAACGCACCAGCGGCACGAAGCGGACGGGAAGGATCTCCTTGCGCGTCACCTCTCCGTCCGCCCGCCTTTCGATCAGCGTCAGCATCTGCTCGTCCCTACCCACCGGAATGACAAGACGCCCTTGCGGAGCGAGCTGATCGATCAGAGCAGGGGGCACCTCAGCCGGGGCAGCCGTGACGACGATGGCATCGTATGGCGCATGCTCGGGCCAGCCGGCGTGGCCATCGCGGATATCGAGCGTGGCATTGCGAATGCCTTGGGCCCTAAGCGCTTCGGCTGCCTTCACTGACAGCCCGGCAACGCGTTCGATGCTGAACACGTGGCCGGTCAACGCAGCGAGGATGGCCGTCTGGTATCCCGAGCCGGTGCCAATTTCGAGAACGCGGTGATTGGGGGCGATGCGTGCCAGGCTCGTCATGAGGGCGACGATGAAGGGCTGCGAGATCGTCTGGCCAAAACCAATGGCGAGCGGGGCGTTGATGTAGGCCTCACCGGCGTTGGCATGTCGCACGAAGGCTTCTCGCGGCACGCGCGACATGACGTCGAGGACGCGCAGATCGAGAGGTTCAGATGGCCGCGCAGAAGCCTGCTCTAGCCGGCGTATCTCGCTGACCATCTGCTGGCGATGCGCTGCTGTGCCGGTTTCAGCGGACATGGCGCAAAGGCCTTTCAATTTGCACGCGATGCCGTTCGTTCGCCGCGCGGTGCGAAAAGTGCCATGCTCACCCAACCGCGTCATGGGGGTGCGGGTTTCGCGGCAATTCTGTGTTCCGACACAATTCCACCACGGCGCCGCGTCACGAATTTGTGCGGGTCACAGAGTTGAGGGAGTTCGCGTAATGTTCAATCGGAAGCAGGACCAGGGTCCAAAAGATACCGTGCCATTTCAGCTGCGCCGCGCCGATGGCGGGGATGCAGGCCAGGCGCAGCCGCCGCAAATTCCAGCGCAAAGCTATCAGCCGGCTTCCGTGATCGGGAACGACCTGTCGATCGAAGGGCAGAGCATCACCATCCGTTGCCAGGGCCTGCTGACCGTCAATGGCGACATCAATGCCGACGTTCATTCCAAGCAGCTCGATGTGGGGCGTGAAGGCAATATCGCGGGATCGATTTCCGCCGAAAACGTTGAAGTACACGGCAAGGTGACCGGCGCCATTCACGGGGCGCGCGTCGTGCTGCATCCGACCGCCGACGTGGAAGGCGATATTCACACCCAGTTCCTGACGATCCAGGAAGGCGCCAGCTTCGACGGGCGTTCGCGCAAAGTGCGCGACCTGGCCGAAGTGGCACCGCGGCTCGACCGTGGCGCCGGCGCGCAACCCGTCTACCAGCAGCCAGGGCATCAGGCGCAGCCTACAGGCGCCGGCCAGCCGCAGCGTGCGCAGGAAGCACCCAAGCCGCAGTTCGGCGTGGCGCCGCCGGTGCGGCCGCTGCACTCCTGATCGAAATGGCATTCAATCGGCGGGGCCGGGCGAAAGCCTGGCCCTTTCGTTTTCAGCTCACTCATCGGATCGCAGCATGCCTGTGAAGCCCGTTACGGCGAGCGACGTGAGAATGAGGCCGATCAGCATTTCCAAGATGGCCGCAAGATAGAGCACGCCGCCGAGCGTCAAGGTCAGCACGGGTGGTTCCGGCGCGGCGCCAGTGCCGGTGATCTTGCCGATGTCGGGCAGCGGGACTTCGGCGAACGGCCGCCAGTTCAAGTTCGGCCGCCAGTGGTCTTCGTAACCGAATGGAATGAACGGCACGAAGACGTCGAACGAGTAGCCCAGCGCGTTGAACGCCGGGTAACTGGTCGCGAATTTGTCTGGCGTGTAGGCGTCGCGGTTGGAGACGACGAACACCGTTTCGTCGCCGCAGCCGCGGTCGCTGCAATGGCTGGCGGCCCAGGTCCAGACGCCGGCGAAGGCGATGATCATGACCGCCATCCAAACCACCGTGCGCCAGGGGTTGTAGCCGTACAGCGCGAATAGATCGAGGATGCGCGCCTGCCAGCGCTGGCCGCGCGTGGTGGAGCGGGCACCAGCCTGGCGGCGCCGGCGCGCGATGGTGATGGCGCGCGCGTCATCATGATAGCCCTGCCCGGACAGCCGGCTGGCCAGCTGAACCCAGGCCTGCGGCTTGAAGTGGTCGTGGATGTCGGGCAAGTCCTGCCCTTCCAGCCAGGCGACGCGGCGCTCTCCGACGCTGTCGTCATAGCGCGGCGGGGCGGTGGCACCCGCCAAGGCGCCGGACGGATTCATCAGGTGCGCATAGGTGAAGCCGTCCAGCACGAGGTGATCGACCTCGCGGCCCGCGCTCCAGCCGCGGAAACCCGGATTGGGCGGCCAGGCGGCGGCGAAGTCCAGAAACGAGCCGACGCGGGCGCGAGACAGATCGACGATGCCGCGCGGGCGGTCCTGCGCGGTCATCGGCATTTCGAGCGAGGCGATTTGCGCGTCGACGAAGCTCAAGACAATGTTGTCGTAGCGCGCGGTCAACGCGTCATTGGACGAGGCGATCTCGTCGGGCGGCTCAGCGGCGATCGCGGATGCTGCCGCGGCCTCGTCGGATGGCGGCGCGGCGGCGCCGGTAGCGGGCAACGGCGCCCGTGACAGCGTGGCGCTCGTCAGCTTCGAGCCTTTGAGGTCGCAGACGCCGCTGATGTCCGATTGATCGAGAACGACGGCACCGGCGGTCTCGAAGCCGTCGCCGAGCTCGACGTCGCGGTCGAACGTGGCCCCGCTGGCGAGAACGGCCGGGCCGCGCTCGACCCTGATGGACGCGCTGCGCAGGCGGAACTGGTTGCCGATCTGCGCGGAGGGAAAGCGGACGAGCCCGGTGATCTTGGCGCGCGACATGAAGCACCCGCCGCGCACGTCGGCGCTGTCGCCGCGCAGGGCGATGTCGCCGGCCTGAATGCGCGCGTCCGTCAACCGCAGATGGCCGATGATCTTGGCGCCCGGGCAACTGATTTGACCGAAGATCTTGGCGCGGGCCAGATCCCAGTTGCCACCAATGCGGATGACGTCTGCGGCGATGGCCATTTCGCCGCCCCAGATCTCAATACTTTCGGCGCGGAAGTGCTTGCCGATGTCGGCGCCTTCCAGCGAAACGGATCCGGCGATGCGAGCACCTGACAGGCTCAGTCCATTTTCGACGTGCAGGTTGTTGGCGTCGATGGCGGCCGGGGAGGCGGCGACGATCAAATGATCGGCCGCGAACTTGCCGCCGATGCGCGCGTTGGCCAGCCGCAGGGCGCCGGTGATGTTCGCACGATCGAGCAGGAGGTCGCCCGCAAGGCGCGCGCTCTCGCCATTGACGGCAATGCCGTCGCAATTGATGACGGCGTCCTCACCGTAAATGCCGGACGTCAGCTGGGCGCGCGGAAAGGACAGCTCGCCCTTGATCTTCGCGCGGCGGACGATGAGCGGCCCGGTCAAGCGCAGCCCGGCTGCCATGATGGCTGCCTTGCCGTTGCCGATCTCGGAGCCTTCGACCGCGAGCGCGCCGTTAACCTCGGCGCCGCGGATCTGCAGCACGCCGCGGACCAGGCCGCCGCCAAGGAAAATGCCGCTTTCCACCTGCACACGGTCGGCAATGATATTGCCTTCGATGGTGCAGGAATGGATGCCGAGCCGCTTCAGGCGGGCGTCGCGGATGAGAATGGCACCGCGGTCGCCGCCGCCCTGGACGCGGGAGTGCCACAACAGGAACGGCTTGGTGAGGGTGCAGCCTTCCAGCTCGAGGCCGCCGTCGATGATGGCCTTGTGCACGCGCAGGCCGGCGGCGGGCAAGACCCAGCCCGGCCGGGCCTCCAGCAAGAGATCGCGGATGATGCTGCCACGCACGTTGTGGCGGCGCAAATCGGCCGGTTCGCCGCGGATCGTGGATTGGACAAGGAAGCGTTCCGCCTCCGTCAGATCGTCGAGCGCGGGCGGCTGCTGCGCAGCGGTCATGACTATGCTCCCTCACGCAGCGCAGTTGTCCTGCACCGCAAGCCCCCTGGCCCTTCGCCTAAACTAGTCGGCGAAATTCGCCGGGTCGAGGGTGCACGGCAACAGTTTGCCAAAATGCTGAACGAATAAGCACTTAGGCTCGACAAATGGGTGAGCCCGGCCGTAAGACTGCTGGCATCAGGCCTCGCAGAACGGGTTACCGCGTAGGCGGCCCGTCGGTCCAGGACATGGACAAACGCAGGCCAACTTGTGGCCAAGGCCTGGGGACGGTTCGCGTTGCGTACGCATGGAGGGACAGCATGACGTCGATCGGCGTGTCGGCACCGCTTGCTGCGGCTACTGCGAAAGCCGGCTGGCAACGCCCGTTGCCGGCGCCTGAACATCCGGTGGCCGACAAGAGCATTCAGGTTGCTGGATTTGACCAGGTGCTGCCGGAAGAGGTGCGGGGCCGCGAAAAGTTCATTCCTGTGACGGCGACGGCACTGATGGACCGGCTGACGGCGTCGCGTGCCTGGCCGCGCGGCGAGGCGGCGGCAGTGCGCCGTTTCTTCCGCTACCTCGACTACTGGCGCCGCAACAAGCATAACGCCAGCCTGATCGAACTGCTGCAGACCTACGAGCCGTTCAGCCCCGACTCCGACCTGCTGATGACGCGCAGCTTCACCAAGGAAGAGCGTCGCGTGATGCAGACGCGCGTGATCCGCCAGGTGGAATCGATCCTGGAGCAGGCGAACTACAAGCGCATCGACCCCACGGACGTCGAGATGATCCTGACGCGGGAGAGCCACTACGGCCTCGACCTGCAGGTGGACTTCACGGCATTCGAGGAGTGCCTGATCTACTATCGCGGGGCATCCAACAAGCGAGACCAGCGGCGCACGTATCGCAAGTTCTACCGCAAGGAAGAGTTCGACGTTCCGATCTTCCAGCGGCTTTGCCTTGTGTTCAAACTGAAGCCGTTCGACGATCGCGTGCGCGAGATCATGCTGCAGAAGATGATCAGCCGCAAAGAGGCGGAGAAGATCGTCAAGCGGTTGCGCGCCGAACTGCCGCCGGCCGTGACCGACGCAAACATTTATCTGAAGCTGTTCAAGAACATTCCGCGCACCGACATCGAGATGTGCTTTCCCAATCCGCGCGTGCGGTTCCGGGCATTCGACAAACTGAAGCTCGGCGTAACGGCCGGCGGTGGTTTGGGCATGGGGCTCGTGGGTGCGGCGGGCAAGATCGCGCTGGTGGCCAGCAATCCGCTGGCGGCGGCCGGTGCGGCCGTCGGGCTGGGCGGCATCGCCTTCAGGCAGTTCTTCAACTTCGTCAACCAGAAGCAGCGCTACATGGTGGTGCTGGCGCAGAACCTGTATTTCCACGCCATGGCCGACAACCGCGGCGTGATGATCAAGCTGACGGATCGTGCGGCCGAAGAGGACGTGAAGGAAGAGATGCTGCTCTACACCGTGCTGGTCAAGGAGCGTGCCAACCGCCGCGACTTGCCCGCGATCGATCGCGCGATCGAGGAATATCTGAAGGGCAGCTTCGGTGTGACCGTCGATTTCGACCTGGAGGACGCGCTCGGACGGCTGATCACGGACGGCCTGGTATCGGAAGCCGCGGACGGCACGTTGACGGCGCTGATGCCGCGCGAGGCGGCAACTCATCTCGACACCATGTGGGATACGTTCCTCGATAACCTGCCGGACATCGGCGACAACGAGGGCACCGAAGTGGCTCGAGATCCGAATGTGAGCCGCGCGTGACCATTCACAAGATGACGTGTGACGTTGCCGACCGGGATATGGCGCGCTCCCTTGCGGGTGCGCTGCAGGAATTGGTGATGCCGGTTCCGCATGCGCTGACGCTGTTCGAGCAGCCGGGCGCAGATGGTGCGGCTGCCACGTGGCGCATTGAGGCCTACTACGACGAGGCGCCCGATGCCGCGGCGCTTGGTGACGAGCTGGGCGCTGTGGCCGGCGTGCCCGTGCCGGAGCTGACGATTGCGCCCGTCGAGGAGCTGAACTGGGTGGCCATGTCGCAGGCGGCTCTGCCGCCGGTGGCCGCCGGTCGTTTCACGGTTCACGGCAGTCACGATGCCGGACGAGTGGCACGCGGGCCCAACGCCATTCTCATCGATGCGGGCGAGGCGTTCGGCACGGCGCATCATGCGACCACCTTCGGGTGCTTGTCGGCCATCGACCGGCTGACGCGCCGCCGGCGCTTCCGCAAGGTGCTGGATCTCGGTTGCGGCTCCGGCGTGTTGGCGATTGCCACGGCGCGCATGCTGCCTGCTGCGCGCATCTTCGCGACTGACCTCGACGTGCAATCCGTCGTCGTGGCGAAGAGCAACATGCGGCTCAACGGTGTCGGCGGACGCATCGAGGCATTGGTTGCCGACGGGCTGGCCGCGCCGCAACTGCGGCGGGCGGGGCAGTTCGACCTGCTGATCGCCAACATTCTTGCCGCTCCGCTGATCATGCTGGCGCGCGATATCCGCCGCGCCGTGGCGCCGGGCGGGATGCTCGTGTTGTCGGGGCTGCTGGTGCACCAGGCCGCCGAGGTGATCGCGGCGTATGTGGCAGCCGGTTTCCAGCTGACGGAGCATCGCCGCATCCTGGGCTGGTCGACGCTGACGCTGGTGCGGCGGTAGGCTGTGCCGGCTGCTGCGCGCAAGCTGTTGGGTCGCGCTGCCCTTGACCCAACCTACTGCAAACCGTTTTGTGCTAGGCGTTGCGGCGGCGGAATTACGATGAGCGCTCAGATGTTTCAGACGTTCGATAATGCAGCAGCGCCTGGGGCGGCCGGCGACCGGGTGAAGGACGTGCGGCGGCTGATGGCTGCGGCGAAGGTGGACGTGCTCCTGGTGCCGCGGGCGGACGAGCATCAGGGTGAGTACGTGGCGCCCTCGGCCGACCGGCTGAGGTGGCTGACCGGATTTTCCGGCAGCGCCGGGCTGGCGGCAATCGGGGCGAAGGTGGCCGCCGTATTCGTCGACGGGCGGTATACCGTGCAGGTTCGCGCCGAGTGCGACGGCGCGGTGTTCGAGTTTCCAGGCTTTGGCCGCGACAAGATCACCGCATGGCTCATCGAGAAGCTGCCGAAGGGCGGCGTCGCCGGTTTCGACCCCTGGCTGCATCCGATCGCGGGTGTCGCGCAGCTGGAGGCCGTGCTGAAGCCGAAGGGCATCCAGCTGAAGCCGCTGCCGCGCAATCTCGTCGACAGGGCGTGGGGCGCCGAGCGGCCTGCCGAGCCTGCCGGGCCGGTTATCGTGCACCCGGCGCGCTTTGCCGGGCGCAGCGCTGAGGAAAAGCTGCAGGACGTGCAGAAGAAGCTGGTGGATGACGGGCAGGACGCCGTGATCCTGACGCTGCCGGACAGCATCGCGTGGCTGTTCAACATTCGCGGTTCCGATATCGCGCACAATCCCGTGCCGCTGGCGTTCGCAATCGTGCCGGCCAAGGGCAAGCCGGAGATCTTCATCGCTTCCGGAAAGTTGGATCGCGAGGCGCGGGCGCACCTGGCGGCCGTGGCGAAGGTCAGTGCGCCGGAGGCGTTGACGGCGCGGGTTGCGGCGCTGAAGTCCGGCAAAAAGCGCGTGCGGCTCGATACCGGATCTGCTGCGTTCTGGTTCGGGCGGGCGCTCGGCGGTGCGAAGGGGTACGTCGCGGGCGCCGATCCCTGCGTTGCGTTGAAGGCGGTCAAGAACAAGACGGAAATCATCGGCGCGCGGGCGGCGCATGTGCGCGACGGCGCGGCGCTGGCGCGCTATCTTGCCTGGCTCGACCGCGAGGCGCCGAAGGGCACGATCGACGAGATCGAGGCCGTGACGCAGCTGGAGGCGGAGCGCGCCAAGACGCAGGCGTTGAAGGAGATCTCGTTCGATACGATCTCCGGTGCCGGACCGAACGGGGCGATCGTGCATTACCGCGTCTCCCGCAAGACGAACCGCAAGCTCAAGTCGGGCGAGCTGTTTTTGCTCGACAGCGGCGCGCAGTATCTCGACGGCACGACGGACGTGACGCGAACGATCGCCATCGGGACGCCGAGCCGGGAGATGTGCGAACGCTTCACGCGCGTGCTGAAGGGGCACATCGCGATCGCCACAGCGGTGTTTCCCAAGGGTACGCGCGGCATCGATCTGGATCCGTTTGCGCGGCGCGCGCTATGGGACGCGGGGCTCGACTACGATCATGGCACGGGCCATGGCGTGGGGAGTTACTTGTCGGTGCACGAGGGGCCGCAGTCGATTTCGCGCGGCGGCATGGTGCCTCTGGAGCCGGGCATGATCTGCTCCAACGAGCCGGGCTACTACAAGGAGGGCGCTTACGGCATCCGCATCGAGAACCTGGTGCTCATCAAGAAGCCGGCGAAGGTTTCCGGCGGCGATCGGGAGATGATGGCATTCGAGACGCTGACGCTGGTGCCGATCGACCGGCGGCTGGTGGTGGCGGAGCTGCTGTCGCCAAGCGAACTGGGCTGGTTGAACGCCTACCACGCCGCCGTACGCGAGGTGATCGGCCCGGAGGTCGATCCGGAAACGCGGTCATGGCTGGAAACCGCGACGGCGGCGATCGGGTGAGCCCGACGCGTCGGTTGGGTCAAGCGCAGCGCGACCCAACACTTTGCGCGGTGCACCAACGTTGGGTCGCGCAAATGGGCTTGACCCGACCTCTAGCGTACCTCTGTGCACTTCACCGGTAACATCTTTCAAGCCGTAGCGCGCGTGGTGCACCCCGTGTTGGGTCGCGCGAAGGCTTGACCCTACTCCCCGCGTCTCCGCGAATAGATCAAGCCGCCGCGAAGTAGGCGGCGATGAAGCGCTCGTAGACTTGCGTCAGCTGTTCGAGGTCGGAGACGGGGACGTGCTCGTCGACCTGGTGGATCGTTTGGTTGACGAGGCCGAACTCCACGACCGGGCAATGATCCTTGATGAAGCGGGCATCCGACGTGCCGCCGCCCGTCGTGAGCTGCGGCGTGCGGCCGGTGACGGAGCGCACCGCGTCGACCAGCGTTGAAACGAGCGGGCCGGGCTGCGTGAGGAACACGTCGCCGGTGCCGGAGAAGGTGACGCCGTAGCGGATGTCGCGGCCATGCGCGGCGGCCTCGCACTGCAGCCGTACCCAGTCTTCGATGCGCGGACGATCCCAGATGTCGTTGTAGCGGATGTTGAACACCGCGCGCGCTTCGGCCGGAATGACGTTCGAGGCCGTATTCGGCACATCGATCACCGTAACCTGCAGGTTCGACGGCTGGAAATGCGCCGTGCCGGTGTCGATCGTCTGGCTCGACAAGCGGTCGATCAGGCGCGCCAGCTTCGGTACCGGGTTGTCGGCCTTTTGCGGATAGGCCGCGTGGCCCTGCTTGCCGTGAACGACGAGTTCGCACACCACGGACCCGCGGCGGCCGATTTTGATCTCGTCGCCCAGCGTCTGCGGGTTCGATGGCTCGCCGACGAGGCAGGCGTCCAGCCGTTCGTCGCGATCTTTCAACCAGCTCAGCACCTTCATGGTGCCGTTGATGGACGGACCTTCCTCATCGCCGGTGATGAGGAACGACAGCGAGCCCGCGGGCTTCGGGTTTGCCTTCAGATGGCGCAACGCGGCGGCGATGAAGCACGCCACGCCGCCCTTCATGTCGACGGCGCCGCGGCCGTAGAGCACACCGTCACGGATCTCCGCGCCGAACGGCGGTGAGGTCCAGGACTTTGCGTCGCCGACGGGCACGACATCGGTATGGCCGGCGAAGCAGAGGTTGCGGCCCTGCGTGCCGAAGCGGGCGTAGAGGTTTTCAACGTCGGGTGTGCCGGGCTCCGAGAACGTCATGCGGTGGCAGGTGAAGCCGGCGCCGGTCAGCAGACCTTCGAGCAGGGTGAGCGCGCCGCCTTCGGCCGGCGTGACGCTTTCGCAGCGGATCAGCGCCTGCGTCAGCGCAACAGGATCGCAAGGGGTAGCGGCAGGCATTTCGGCGGGGCTCCTGGTCTTGCAACACGTTCGCTGCTGATTGAATCAGCCGTCGGGGTGCGAACGTGCTCCAACTTTGTTCTCGATTCACGCTCTCAATGCGAGAAGGCTCTAGGCCGGCGCGACCCTAGCTGTGGGACGCGTTGCGGCGCAAGTGGGCGATCCCCTCTCCCCGTTCTTCACGGGGAGAGGGTTAGGGTGAGGGGCCGGTTCTGGCGTTGTGGCTGCGGTAAGCGCGATTGTATCGGGCGTTGACGCAAGCAGCTGCCCCTCATCCCGACCTTCTCCCCGCACGCGGGGAGAAGGAGAAGAGGCGCTCGCGCAGGCATTGCTTCTCTGTTCATGGCTGCCATCCAAAGGTTCTGGATGAAGGGTTGAATGCGTGGCCCCTGGATGGCCGGGTCAAGCCCGGCCATGGAGATGAATAGATGCCCGGAGCAATGAAACGCCGATGGCGAGATGCGCCTAAATTGCCCTTGCCTATTGGATCCCATCGCACGTTGCGCCAATTGCTGACACCCAGACGCATCCCTGCCGAATACAGACCGGCCGAGATTGCCGCACACATGTCCAAGCTCCCCCCTTTCTCCATGGCCGCCCTTGAGGCGGCCATCCAGGGGTTCTGGATGAACCGTTGAATGCGTGGCCCCTGGATGGCCGGGTCAAGCCCGGCCATGGACAATTTATGGACCGTCGTAACAAGACGCTGACGTTGAGCGGCTGCTCGCGCAAGTCCGGTGGCTGGGCTAGGTTGCCGGTAGCGTAAATCGCAAAACGAGACCTCAAGAATGCAAAGCAAGCTCTTCATTGACGGACAATGGCAGGATTCCCGCGGCGGGGGATTGCTCGACGTCATTAATCCGGCGACCGAGCAGGTGTTTCACCAGTGCGTCGCGGGCAATGCGGCCGATATCGATGCGGCGGTGGCGGCCGCCAAGGCGGCGATGGCGGGGCCGTGGCGCAAGACGACGGGCCGGGACCGCGCCAAGATCCTGCGCGCCATCGGCGAGGGCATCGAGCGTGACAAGCAAAAGCTGGCCGAGATCGAGGTGCGCGACAACGGCAAGCCGCTGGCCGAGGCGCTCGGCGACATCGGCGATGCGGCCTATTGCTTCAATCTGTACGCCAGGTACGCCGAGGAGCTGGATGGACGGCAAGGCGCGCAGATCGACGTGCCGGATGCGCGCTTCGACTGCCGCCTGCGGTATATGCCGATCGGTGTCGCCGGGCTGATCGTGCCGTGGAACTATCCTCTGCTGATGGCGGCGTGGAAGGTGGCGCCGGCGATTGCCGCCGGCTGCGCCATGGTGCTGAAGCCGTCCGAATTCACACCGCTGACGGCGCTGGAGCTGGCGCGCATCGCGCACGAGGCGGGGCTGCCGGCCGGCGTGCTCAACGTCGTCACCGGGTTCGGCCGCGATACCGGCGCGCGGCTCGCCACGCACCCGGACGTACGCAAGCTGGCGTTCACCGGCTCGGTGGCGACCGGCATTTTCGTGGCGACGGCGGCGGCGCAGGACGTCAAGAGCGTCAGCCTGGAACTGGGCGGCAAGTCGCCCATCGTGGTGTTCGACGATGCGGACGTGGAGCAAGCCGTCGAGTGGGTGATGTTCGGCATCTTCTGGAACCAGGGGCAGGTGTGCAGCGCCACCTCGCGCATGATCGTGCAGGAGGCCATCGCGCCCAAGCTGATCGACCGCCTGAGTGCGGAGGCCAAGAAGATCACCATCGGCGACGGCATGGCGGAGGGCACGCTGCTGGGTCCGCTCGTCAGCGCGCAGCAGTATCAGAAGGTGACCGGCTATATCGATGCCGGCCGGCGCGAGGCAACGCTGGTTACGGGCGGCGGGCGGCCTGCGCATCTCAACACCGGATATTTCCTTGAGCCGACGATCTTTGCCGACGTCAAGCCTAGCGCACGCATCTGGACCGAGGAAATCTTCGGGCCCGTGCTGGCGGTGACGACATTCAAAGGCGAGGACGAGGCCATTGCGCTGGCGAACAACAGCAAGTTCGGGCTGGCGGCGGCGGTGATGTCAGCCGACATGGCGCGCGCGCAACGCGTGGCGGAGGCGTTCGAGGCGGGCGTGTGCTGGATCAACTGCTCGCAGCCGAACTTTCTGGAACCGCCGTGGGGCGGCATGAAGAAGAGCGGCGTCGGCCGCGAACTCGGCACTTGGGGGCTGAACAACTTCCTCGAGGTGAAGCAGATGCTCACGTACCATTCGACGGAGCCGTGGGGGTGGTATTTGAAGTGAGGCGGTGGGGAAGGGGTGAGTAGGGAGTAGTGAGTAGGGAGTAGTGAGTGGCAGGGGGCAGGGGGCAGGGGGCAGTGGGCAGTGGGCAGTCGCTACCTGCGGATTTCTTCTCAGACAAGCCCATGCGCCGGCGGCCGGCTTCCCGGAGGGGAGTCGCCGGCGCCAGACAAACTCCACGCGCCGGCGGCCGGCTCCCCGGAGGGGAGTCGACGGCGCCAAAGAGAACTCCGGCCGGCTCCGCGGAGGGGAGTCGACGGCGCAAATCAAGAAACACACGGGCGCGGGCGCGCTTGAACAGCTCATCTAGTGTAGAGAGCGCCGCTCAAGGGCGCCCGCGTCGCGGCGATTTCTGATCCGGCTCGCGTTTCTCCCGCGCCTTCGTTGCCTCTGGCCTTGTTCAGGTTGCTGGCGTAGCGGGGTTAGCCCTGTGGCGGACGCGACTGCCACGCCGTTGCCGGCACGCAGATCGCGACGAGCGAGCGCAGACCTCCTGGAGCTTCGACCTCACGTCAGGTTTCTCTTCCAGGCGCCGCATCCCTTTCACGCTGCCGGACGGATCGATCGCGCCCCGTGCTCGAAAAGGATGCGAACAGGATACGGCGCGCGTCGAGGGCGGGGATTGTTTTTGGGAGCGTGCAGCACTGCCTGCATAAAGACGGCGTCACCGCCGCGTTGGCTCTGCCGTTACTCCGCGCGGGAAATCGCAACGCAGCATCGCGGCGGTGCCTTGACAGATTGCGGCGAGAAGAAGATGCATTAACGGATTGTTTACTAGTTTAGTGCGTGGCGTCGGGGTGCGGGAATGGATTGCGGGGATGGGCTTGGCTGTCAGATTTTGACGGTGCTGACTGAGAACGATTTCACTGCCAGGGTTTTGCTAAAGTGGATCGCTGATCCAACCTTTGGCTGGGTCTCAAAGTTCTTAGACGCTCATGGTGAGAAATTGATCGGCTTGGCCGGCGTCGCATTCGGCCTAGTGCGTTGGTGGAGATATCGCGAAACGATCCTTCATCAACGCTTTTCAAAGTACATGCTTGAAAGCGACACGCGGCTCTTTGGAGCTCAGACCTATGCGCTTCAAGGCATTCAACGGCCAGGTCCAGGTGAAGCTGTTGCCATTCCACTGTTCGTAGAGGAAAGCCTGTGTTCAGTTTTCCGGGAGAAGCGGTGGGCCCATCCTGTTTTCCGTGGAAACGTACTTGGGAGCGCTGAAAAGCAACTCGCTGAAGGCGCCGCATTAATCCAAGAGCGCCTCCAAATCGCAGAAGCGGGATTGTCGTCACTCCGCCATCAGCTCGCGACAACACACTTACTGCGGGGTGCGATCAAGTCTGCGTCTGCTTATGATGAGCCGCATCGAGCCAGCAATGCTAACCATGCCGCGCTCACGTCGTTTAAGACCGCACTGCAGGTGCCAGGCGAGGATCGAAATCCGATTGCAAAGGAGCTTGAGGCTCACCAGCTAAGAAAACTGGATCAACTACCTGCGGCGTTGGCGTGTTATCGCCAGGCCGAAGAATTTGCGAATGCTTTACCGGATCATCAAGACAAGCAGCTTTCGATAGCTCGAGCCAAGAGGTACCAGGCGGAAATAATCCAAGCTCTTGCGAGTACCACATTGCCTTCGGGGCAACGAGAGTTCTTAGGCAGCCGCTCTGCCTACAAGTTGCTATGCGGTGATGGTCAAAACAATGCACTGGCGCTGCGCTCCCCATTCGGTCCTTATCGGGATTGGGAACTGCTGGAACAGGGCGACACGCATTACCTAGCCGCGCTCGTCTCCAAAAATCTACGGTATGTTGAAGTACTTTCTCAGCAGCTCAGTGACGCCAAGTCGAGCTATCAGGCAGTAATTGATCAATCGATCCCCCATTGGTCAAACCAGCTTCTTCGTGACCGGGCACATACAGGATTGGCTCGGCTCGCAAAGGCGCGATCTGGTGAATTCGAGATTGACTGGATCTGTCACCCCTAGACCAAGCGAAACACCAGCCCGACGGCATACGCGGTGCCGGTGGCCATTAGCGCGTTGCAAGCGCTTTGCAGCATGGTCGACTGGGGCACGCCGATGAGGCCGAGTTCCTTGCCGCGGCGGTAGAGGCCGCCGTACTCGGCGTGGGAGAGAGAGGCCAGCGCAAGGGCCGTCAGCGCGACGGCCCAAAGTCCGACGCCGGCATAGCCGCTTAGCGCGGCCGCGAAAATCGCGGTGTAGGCGATCATGGAAGTACCCCGTCGCGCCGCCACGCGCACGGGTAAGGCGGCTGAGTGGCCACCTAAATCTGATTCCGGTCTGTGAAGCTCGCGCCCCATGTTGATAAACTGGGGACAAGTCGGATGGTTGCAAGGGGCGCGCGGGGGGCGCGCGGAGTTGCAGGCGCTGCTGCGCAGGCGGGGCCACGGCCCCGCGCCCCGTTCGGGGGACAGCCCCGAACCCCCGCTTTTTCTTTGTGAGGTGGCTGACGTGCTGGGCGGTAAGCATTTGCCGCCGAGTTGCCCGCATAGGTGCTATCACGTGCCGTACTCGTCGATCCGGCGCCACCAAGGGCCGCCGGCTTCGTTGCGGCCTTTCGGGGCGCGATCGAGCCATTGGTACATGCTCCACAAGCCGTCCAGACCGCGCGCGTACGTCGAGTACGTGTGATAGACCGCGCCGTCTTGCAGTGCGAATGCGCTCATGCCGGGCCGGTCGCGATGATAGGTCGGCACGTCGGTGCCGCAGGCCGCCGCGAACATCGCCTCCGCGCTCTCGCCGCCGCCCTCTTGGCCATCGCGCCATGGGATGTCCGGCTCGCGGCGGTAGTTGTACTCCTTCTGTTCCTCGGTGACGTAGATGTTGAAATCGGCGTTGAAGTCGCTGGCGAACGACGAGGCCCACGCGAAGCGCCAGGCGAGGCGCTGCTTGTACGCCTGCAGTTTTGCGAGCGGCGCGCGCGACACCGCCCAGAATGCGACGTCGTGGTTCTC
This sequence comes from Hyphomicrobiaceae bacterium, assembly GCA_030655135.1. GTDB lineage: Bacteria > Pseudomonadota > Alphaproteobacteria > Rhizobiales > Hyphomicrobiaceae > JAKAXS01. The sequence goes on from JAURWC010000076.1 coordinate 123,860, forward strand.
CAGGTGAACGGTTATCCGATCGAAGCCGTCGGCGATCGCCGAGCACGACGGGCAGCCTGCCGTATAGTCGGGACCAAACATGAAGTGATAGACGAGCAGCTGCGAGCGGCCCTTGAAGAGATCCGGCAGTGATGCAGGGCCTTGATCCGTGTCGAAGGCGTAACTCTTGTCGACGCGGACCCAGGGCAGCTGCTGGCGCTTGCGCGCGAGGTCGTCGCTGGCCTGCGTCAATGCCTTTTCCTCGTCGAGCAGCGCCGCGCGCGCCTGCAGCCATACGTCCCGCGATACGACCGTGTGCATTGGTTGTCCTCCTGCCAGACCGGTGTTTCCAAGGACGCTACTGCACGGCAGGAACCGACAGGCAGTGAGCAGGTTCGCTGCGCGATAGGCAGGCTGCATCCGGCTTGCCCGGTGTTAGCCAGGCTTTCGCCACTCGCCGTGCTGCTTCAGCGCAACGCGGCCCGGACGCCGCGTCAGCGCGGTGGACGATCTTTTCGAGCGGCTTTGTCCGGTCAGAACCGCTTCAGCAGGCGTTCCAGATAATCCAGTTCCATCGCCGGACGCTGGGCGTCGCCGAGCCTGCGGCGCAGCTCTTCCAAAATCTCGCGCGCGCGCTGCGTGTCGATTTGCTGCGGCACCTTTACCGCCGTGCCAAGGTCGGGGCCTTGCGAGCGTTGCGGGCGGCCGAGGGGGTCGCGCGGGGTGTCGCCGTTCTGGCCCATGCGGCTCGGCATGTTCTTCATCATTTCCTTGGCCATCGACTGCGCGCCCTGACGCAGCTGGTCGAGCGCCTGGGCCTGCTGCTCGGTGGCGCCTTCCAGATCGCCACGGCCCAGCGAGTTCTCAGCCGACTCCATCGATTCCTTGGCTCCTTCGAGCTGTTCGGACGGCTGGGCACCCTGCTCGCCGATGCCCTTCTGCAGCTGCTGCAGGCGGTCGCGCAGCTGACGCTGGCGCTGGCTCAAGCCCTGGCGGCCTTCCTGGCCTTGGCCACGCTGGCCTTCGCCCTCTTCGCCGCCCTGGCCCTGCTGTTGGCCCTGGCCTTGTGATTGCCCGCCCTGCTGGCCTTTTTCGCCCTGGCCCTGGCCGCGACGCTGGCCCGACTTGTCGCTGCGCTCACCACGCTGCTGGGGACCGTTGTTGTTCTCCATGCCGAAGCGCTGCTGGTCTTTCTGCTGGCCGTTCTTTGGCTGCCGGCCCTGCTCGCGGCGCTCCTTGAAGGTCTCGTCCATCAGCTTCTGCTGATCACCGACGACGCCGCCCAGCTCGTCCATAAGCTTCAGCATCTCTTCGTTCTTCTGGGCCTGCTCCTTGTCCTGCTTGCCCTGCTGCATGCGCTCCATCATGTCGCGCATTTCCGACAGCATCTGCTGGGCTTCCTCACGCGAGCCGTTCTTGGCCATCTCTTCGAGGTTATCCATCATGCGCTGCATGTCCTGCTGCGACATGGATTGCATGTCTTCGTTCTGGCCCTCGAACGGCTGCTGCTCGCCCTGGTCCTTGGCCAGCTGCTCCATGTAATTGTTCATGGCGTCGCGCAGCTCTTGCATCGCCTGCTTGATCTCTTCCTCCGAGGCACCCTCCTCGAGCGCCTTGGACAGCTTGTCCTGGGCTTCGCGCAAGGCTTTCTCGGCGTCGGAAAGATCGCCGTCCTCGATCTTCAGGGCGACATCCCACAGCTGCTTGATGACGCTGCGCATGCCCAGGCGCGTGCGGTCGCCCTGCAGGCGATAGGACGCGGTGCGCAGGCCGAGGTAGACGCGGTGATCTTCAATGAAGCCATCGGGCTCCATGGTCAGCGCATCGAGCGCGGTAACGACCTGGTCGCGATATCGGTGATCTTCAACCAGCTTGGAACGCTGCTCGATGACGGCGCGGGCGAGCGGCTTGGTGAAGCGGCGCTGCGGGAGGATAATCTCGATCGTGGTGCTGCGGCCGATCTGGCCGGCGACGTCCTTGGCTTCAAGCGTCAACTGCACGCGCTGGCCGGACCAGGGGTGCGAGCCGAATTCGATGTAGGTGCTGGCCTCGCCCTCCTTGACGTTGCCGGGCGGCACTTTCAGCGTGAGTTGCGGCGGGCGCACCTTGGGCCAGCGCGGGCCTTTCAGCGCATCGGGTTGGGCCCACGCCTTGGCGGGATCAGATGCCTTCGGCGCGACGCGGGCGAGCTTGGCCTCGGCAGCTGAGACGCCGTAGTCGTCCTTCACCTTGTAGGTAAGTTTCATCGAGCCGCGCGGCGTGACCTCGGGCTTTTTGCTCATCTCGATGGTGGGCAGCGCATCGGGAATGACGGCAAGCTTCCACGAGGCGAGTTCCGTCGAGCCGCTGACGACGCGGACCGTCGCGTTGGATTTCAGCTCGTAGCGCAGCTCGGCGCTATCACGCGTGACGGCATTCTTCACCTGTTCGGGCTCGACGCGGATGGGCGTCTTGCTGCCCTCCGGCAGAACTTCTAGGGCGAGGTTGGCATTCTCGACGCCGGAAAGGCGCGTGATCAGCGCGCTGTTGACGGGAACTTCGACGGGTTTGGCGGTGGTGGCGTCGTCTGTGCGCTGCACCGGCTTGGCGCCGTCGGCAAGCATGACGGGCGGGCGCGCGGTGTAGGCCGGCGGCGAGACCCAGGCGTCGAGGCGCGCGGTGGCGAGGGCGCCGGGGCCGAAATCGAACGCGGATTTCAGACGCTCGCCGATGCTGCCCCAGCTGAGGCCGGCGAGTGCGAGCATGCCGATGACGAGCGCGGAACGCACGGCGAAGGGATCGAAGCGATGCGTGCGCGGACGCGGCGGGCCCACGCGCAGGCGCTGCAGCGTGGCGAGCATGCGCAGGCGATGCGCCTGCCACAGCGAGGCCGTCGCAGGGTTGGTTGCCGCGGTGGAGGACAGCGTGTCCTCGTATGAGGAGGCTGGGCGGTGCGGAATGCCGGAGACATTTTCTATGCGGCGCAGGGCTTCGTCGCGCGTGAGCCAATGGAGCGGGCCGGCGTAGACGAGCCCGGCGATCAAGGCTGCGGCCAAGGCGATGAGCGTGACGATGTGCGCGGGCGTGGAGAGGTGTTCCCAAAGGCCGGCGAAGGAGACGACGGCGAAGACCGCGGCGATGGCGCCGACAATCCAGACGCGCAGCCACAGCTGCTCGAACAGGCCGGCCCAGCGGGCGCGACTGACCTTGCGCTCAAATGCCCGGTTCACGAAGGGCGCGCGGCTCACAGGGGGCGGAGTTTGGCTCATGAAGCAAACCTAACATGGCGTCCTGGGCGAGGAAGGGCCCAATACGTGAAATAACGTTCATGTTATGTTGCGGGAGATTGCGGCACCAATACGAGGCGCTAATTGGGCCGCAATGCAATCGCGGGACGACGTTGCTTAGGCGTGTGCCCGGCGATCCAATAAAGACGTCATCCCGGCGCAGGCCGGGATCTACGCCAGTCTCAACGTATTCGACGTGTCAGGCCCTCGTTCCTGGCTCCGCCCGCGAGATCCGGATGCCGCACCCGCGCGGAAGCTTGCGTGTATCCCGGCCTGCGCCGGGATGACGTTGAGGAGGGATGTGGCGGCGAATCCTGATGCGTGGAGCGTCCGCCACCCGTGGAGCGTCAGCCTCGGCCGAGCCAGTCCGGCAGGCGGTCTTGGGCGATCAGGTCGTCGTAGGACGGGCGCGGGCGGACGACGGCGTGGTCGTCGCCGTGGACGAGCACCTCGGGCACAAGGCGGCGCGTGTTGTAGACCGACGACATGACGGCGCCGTAGGCACCGGCCGTCATGATGGCCATCAGGTCGCCGGCGGCGAATGGCGGCAGCGTGCGATCGAGCGCGAGATAGTCGCCGGTTTCGCAGACCGGGCCGACGATGTCCTGCATGACGGGGGGAAGGCTGGCCTTGGCTTCCTCGACCGGCCAGACTTCGTGATAGGCCTCGTAGAGTGTGGGACGGATGAGATCGTTCATCGCCGCATCGACGATGGTGAAGGTGCGGTCGGCGCCTTCCTTGCAGAAAATGGTGCGGGTGACGAGCACGCCGGCGTTGCCGACGATCATGCGGCCGGGCTCGAGGATGAACTTCAGGCCAAGGTCGCCCAGTTCGTCCTTGAAAACGGCGGCGTAGTCGTCTGGATGCGGCGGCACGTCGGACTGGCCGTGATAGGGCACGCCGAGGCCGCCGCCGAGGTCGAGGTGGCGGATGTCGTGGCCGGCCGCGCGCAGTTTCTGGGTCAGGTCGCGCATCAGGCGGAAGGCGTCGCGGAACGGCGCCAGGTCGGTGATCTGGCTGCCGATGTGCATGTGGATGCCGGTCAAGGCGATGCCGGGCAGGGCGCGGGCTTCATCGTAAAGCCGCTGTGCCTGAAGGAACGGCACGCCGAACTTGTTCTCGGACTTGCCGGTCGAGATCTTGGCGTGCGTCTTGGCGTCGACATCCGGGTTGACGCGGATGGCGACGTTGGCCGTGCGGCCGAGGCCGTGGGCGACCTCGCTCAACGCGGCGAGTTCGGGCTCGCTTTCGACGTTGAAGCCGTGGATGCCTTCGTTGAGTGCGTAGGCCATCTCCTCGCGCGTCTTGCCGACGCCGGCGAAGATGATTTTGTCAGCCGGAGTTCCGGCGGCGCGGGCACGGCGCAGTTCGCCTTCGGACACGACATCCATACCGGCGCCGAGGCGGGCGAGTGTTGCCAGCACGGCCTGGTTGGAGTTGGCCTTAACGGCAAAGCAGATCAGCGCGTCGAGCGAGCGGAAGGCGTTGGCCAGCACCTCGTAGTGGCGCGTGATGGTGGCGGTGGAATAGCAATAGAACGGCGTGCCGACCTCATCGGCGAGGCGCGACAGCGAGACGTCCTCGGCGTGGAGGAGACCGTTCTTGTAGGAGAAGTGATGCATCGTAAGGTGCCCGGCGGAGAAGGAGTGTTGTCCTAGCGCCGGGTGGTAGGGATGTCATCTGGTTTGCGGTGCGGCCGCCTGTTGCGGGGCTAGCGGTCCCATTTCAGGGTCCACCACCAGAAGAGCATTGCTGCCATGAACAGGAAGACCAGACCGACGATGATGCTGAGGATGCGGCCGTCGGCAGCCGAGTGGTAGGCGCCGTAGATTCCGGCCACGCCCATGTAGACGAAGAGCAGGATGCCGATCAGGCCGAGGATACGAAGGACGCTGTTGAGGATAGTCCAGGGCATTTTGGTATTCCCGCGGTTCTCGGCTAGCCGGTGCTCAACTTGGCGCGTGCCGCATCGGCCAGGAAGCCGGAACGCGTGGCACCGCTTCGTTCAGCAGCGCGGTCGATGGCGGCAAGCAGGTTTTCGTCCATCGTCAGATTAATGCGGACGGAACGGCCAGGAAGCGTCACAGGCACAAGCGCCAGTATGTCGGCGCCAGCAAAGTCGTCAGCAAATTCAGGATCTGCACGCAGATTGTCGAGTGAGCGGGGAACGGGCACCGCTTCGCCTCCGGCAACGAGCCCCTCCACGTGAAAGGCAACGGCATCCGCGGCATTGGCCAAGGCCTCCTGCTCCGAGTTGCCTTGCGAGATGCATCCCGGCAGGTCAGGAAACGAGACACCAAAGCTATGCTGAGCGGTGAACAATGGCGGTCACGAACGTGCTGGCGTTTGCCATGGGTCAATTCCTAGCGGGGCGGCCAAGGCCATCCGGCCTGGCGGTAAATCGAACGATATGTGCCTGGCGCAAAATCTCGTGAGGGGTGAGGCAGCGTAACGACGCCCGGTTTCGACGGGTGACGGAACTGGTGATGACATTTCTCAAGAGTTGGGAAGATAGTCAGCTAGCGGATCAGGCCGTCGAGAACGAAGGGCTTGTGGGCCTTCGGGGCGGCGCCTTCCGGCTTGCCTTGGCCGGATTCGGCGGAGGCGACGGCGGCGTTCTCGGCCTTGGCGGAGGGTGGGGCTTCCAGCGGGCCGCGCACGCCACAGCCGGCCAGCGCGAGGGCGGCGAGTGTGACGAAAACGGCGATTTGCGTGCGCTTTAGCATCAAGTCCCTGATCCTGCAGCCCAACTTGCCGATCAAGTGGGCCTTAGCAAGGCGAAACGGGCGCCCTCGGTCGGTTGAGGACGCAAACGGCTTCGACATCATGTCTAGCCGGTCTTGGCGTCCTTTTCCAACCGCTTCGACCAAGCCTCGGCCATTTTGGCGACGTTCTGTGGCGCAGTTCCCCCATAGCTGACCCGGCTTTTCACTGAATTCTCAACGCTGAGGACCGAAAACACGGCCTTGGTGATGCGCGGCTCCACTTTTTGCATGGCTTCGAGCGGCAGATTCTCCAGGTCGAGGCCCTGGTCTTCGGCCACCTTCACAATGCTGCCCGTAACGTGGTGGGCCTCACGGAACGGCAGCTTCAGCTCGCGCACCAGCCAGTCGGCCAGGTCCGTTGCGGTCGAGTAGCCGCGGCCGGCTGCGGCGCGCATGACATCGGCGTTCGGCTCCATGTCTTCGGCCATGCCGGTCATGGCGGCGATGGCGAGCCGCAAGCTGGCAAGCGCGTCGAACGTCTGCTCCTTGTCTTCCTGCATGTCCTTGGAATAGGCGAGCGGCAGGCCTTTCATCACCATCACCAGGCCCTGGAAGGCGCCGGCGACGCGGCCGACCTTGGCGCGCGCCAGCTCGGCGGCGTCCGGATTGCGCTTTTGCGGCATGATCGAGGAGCCGGTGGTGAACTTGTCCGACAGGCGGATGAAGCCGAACTGCGGCGTCATCCAAATGACGATCTCTTCCGCCAGCCGCGAGAGATGAACGGCGCAGATGGTGGCGGCGCTGAGCGTTTCCAACGCGAAGTCGCGATCGGAGACGCCGTCGAGCGAATTTGCCATCGGCCGGTCGAAGCCCAGCGCTTCGGCCGTCTGGTGACGGTCGATCGGGAAAGACGTGCCGGCCAAGGCCGCCGAGCCGAGCGGGCTTTCGTTCAGGCGTTTGCGGGCGTCGGAGAAGCGGCCGCGATCGCGCGCGAACATTTCGACGTAAGCCAGCAGGTGATGGCCGAACGTGACGGGCTGGGCGGGTTGCAGATGCGTGAACCCCGGCATAACGGTGCCGGCGTGCGCCGCGGCCTTGGCGATAAGGGCGCGCTGCAGGGCCAGAAGGCCAGCGTCGAAGGTGTCAATGGCGTCTCTCACCCAGAGGCGGAAGTCGGTCGCGACCTGGTCGTTGCGCGAGCGCGCGGTGTGCAACCGGCCGGCCGGCGTGCCGATGGCATCCTTCAAGCGGCTCTCGACGTTCATGTGCACGTCTTCCAGCGCGCGGGAGAACTCGAAACTGCCGTCCGCGATCTGCGTCGCTATGGCGTCGAGGCCCTTCAGGATCTCCTCGGCATCTGCCTTGTTGATGATGCCGGCATCGGCCAGCATGGCAGCGTGCGCCTTGGAAGCGCGGATGTCCTGGGGCGCCAGCGCCTTGTCGAAGCCGACGGAGGCGTTTATCTCCTGCATGATCTCGGCTGGAGACTGGCTGAAACGGCCGCCCCACATCGCGTTGGCTTTCTTGTCGGTCACGATGGCGGGCTCCGGCGGCAAACTTCTAGGATAATGAGCGCATGAATTCCCAACAGGCACCGTCAGGTGGAAGGCTTTCGCTGGCGCAGTCGCTATGGCTGGCGGCGCTGTCAGCACTTGCCGGGTTCGGCGCGGTATACTTGATGGCGCAGCCCCCTGACAACGCTCGTGTGGCGGTGCAGGGCGACATAGCCCCAGCAGCCAAGCCGGCGGCGGGCCAGGGCGGCAGCGAAATGGCAGCATTCGTCAAAACGTCCAGCCCGGCAGCGTTGCCGGCGTTTACCTTCCAGGACAAGGACGGCAAGGCGCTGACGATCGCCGACTTCAAGGGCAAGACGGTGCTTTTGAACCTGTGGGCCACGTGGTGTGCGCCGTGCCGCCATGAAATGCCAGCGCTGGACAGGTTGCAGGCTGCCCTGGGCTCGGACAAGTTCGAGGTGGTGGCCCTGAGCCTGGACAAGGACGGCGTGGACAAGGCGCGGAAGTTCCTGGGCGAGATCAAGGTCAGCCACCTGAACTTCTACATCGATCCGACAGGCCGGGAAGGCTTCAACCTGAAGCCCGTTGGGCTGCCGACGACGCTGCTGATCGACGCCAATGGACGCGAGATTGGCCGTCTCGCCGGCCCAGCAGAGTGGGACAGCGAGGCGGCCAAAGCGTTGATTTCGGCTCAGCTCAAATGAACTTGGAATAGAGCGGCAGCATCACCAGCAGAAACAGGGCGGCGCAGAACAGGATACCGTTCGTGCGGACGCGCTTTTCCGAAGCTTCTACCGAAGTCTTCATCGCGTCGAATTCCGTCAGCTTGGCGTTGACGGCTTCGAACGTGTTGTTGGGCAGCGACATGAAGGTGGCGCGATGGCCCTCGATGTGGTCCAGCCTGGCCTTCAGCTCACGGCAGGCGCGGACCATTTCATCGATCTTGTAGTCACGGGCATTGCGCAACGATTCCTCGAACGCCTGATTGCGGCGTGCGCGGTCGGCCACGTCGGACAGCTCCGACAAGGCCTTTTTGCTCTCACGGGTCTCGTGATCTAGGGACGTGACGATCGCCTGGAGGCGATCCAACTTGACGGCGGTTTCTGCGATGAAACCATCACCGGTCCGCGGCAAGCTAATGACATTGCCGGTCGGCTCGTTGGGGTTCAACACGGGGCACTCACTGGGCAACAGGATTTCACAACACGCCGCGATCAGGGAAGGCCACGGCGCTACACAGCATAGTAATCGATGCTTAAAATGATGTAACCAATAGAACTTCAACGACCGTTACTTTTCCCGCCTTGACACGATGATGGACCGCGAGGCCGCCAGCTTCGAACGGGCTTATGCCTGATTTATTGACATTGCGGCGCCTCACGCGCCAAAAGGCCCACAGCAAACATCACTGTTGAAAAGGGCTCTGCGCAAATGGCGACCGCCGCATCATCCGCCGCACTGCAAGACACCATCGAAGCTGCCTGGGAGGCGCGCGATGGCGTGACCGCCGCCACGAAGGGCGAGGTGCGCGATGCGGTTGCCACGGCGCTCAACCTGCTCGACGGGGGCAAGCTGCGCGTGGCCGAGAAGATTGACGGCACATGGACCGTCAACCAATGGCTCAAGAAGGCCGTGCTGCTGTCGTTCAGGCTGAACGAGATGGAGACGATCTCGGGCGGCCCGGCCGGCTCGTTCTGGTGGGACAAGGTGCCGCCGAAGTTTGCGGGAATGACGGCTGAGGATTTCAAGGCGGCCGGGTTCCGGGCGCTACCGGGATCGATCGTGCGGCACTCGGCCTACATCGCGCCGGGCGTGGTGCTGCTGCCGTCATTCGTCAATCTGGGCGCCTATGTCGACAGCGGCACGATGGTGGATACGTGGGCCACCGTCGGCTCGTGCGCGCAGATCGGCAAGAACTGCCACATTTCAGGCGGCGCCGGCATCGGCGGCGTGCTGGAGCCGCTGCAGGCGGGCCCGGTGATCATCGAGGACAACTGCTTCATCGGCGCGCGTGCCGAAGTGGCCGAGGGCGTGCAGGTGGGCGAGGGCTCGGTGCTGTCGATGGGTGTCTATCTGGGCGCCTCGACCACGATCATCGACCGGTCGACGGGTGAGAAGATGTTCGGCAAGGTGCCGCCGTACTCCGTGGTGGTGTCGGGTTCGATGGCGGGCAAGCCGCTGCCGAACGGCGAGCCGGGGCCGAACCTGTATTGCGCCGTCATCGTCAAGCGGGTGGATGAGAAAACCCGCTCGAAGACATCGATCAACGAGCTGCTGCGCGACTAGGGATCACTCTGTATAAATGACCGTGCCGGGACGAAACTGACGCTCACACAAATCTTATATGGGGAATGGATATGGCTCAGACCGACTCGCTGAACTTGGGAACAGAGGGCCAGATCCTCTATGACGCCAACAAGAAGTCGAAGCTCGTCGCTTATTTGCTTTGGCTATTTCTGGGCTGGCTCGGCGCGCACCGATTTTACACGCGGCACATCAAGTCCGGGTTGGCGATGCTGGCGACGCTGGTCATCGGCTACGGCCTGGTGCTCAAAGGCATGTGGCCGCTGATGCAGCAGGGCATTGAAGCGGCACAGAAGGCGGCCGAAAGCGGCGGCGAGGCTATCGATCCTGCTACGGTGCCGCAGCCGGATGCTGCCGCCGTGCAGGCCATGGTATCGGACCCGCTGTATCTCATCGGCATGGGTCTGCTGGCGATCTATACGATCTGGTGGATCGTGGATGCGTTTCTCATTCCCGGCTGGATCCGCCGGCACAATGCGGAACTCGTCGCGAGCCTGCGCGGCCGTTGACGCCTGCCGGCGCTTCCCGTCTCACTAGCTCGGTACGCCAATGTATCGGACCTTAGACGCCACGCGCATCATCGAGACCTTGCACCAGCTGCAGCGCCGGGTGAGCGAACGCTTTCCCGGCGCCGGTCTTGCAGCCGTCTGCGCGGAACTAACCGCAATCGCCGAGCAGGCACACGCGCGTGCGCAGGCGATCCGCAGGCCGGACTGGGTGCTGCGCGGGCTCGTCGGCGGGGTGCTGCTTCTCGGGCTGGCGCTGTTGGTTTCGCTGGGCGGCATCATGCTGTCCAGCACGCGGGCAAGCGATGACCTGTTCGGCACGCTGCAGGGCGTCGACAGCGCATTCAACATCCTGGTGCTGATGGGTGCGAGCCTGTTCTTTCTCGTCAGCCTTGAAGACCGGCGTAAGCGCAAGCTGTCGCTGCAGGCGCTGCACGAGTTGCAGTCGATCGTGCACGTCATCGACATGCACCAGCTGACGAAAGATCCCAGCACCGAGATCGGCGAGGCGCCGCCGACGGAGTCGTCTCCGGTGCGGGTGCTGACGCCGGACCAGATGCTGCGCTATCTCGACTATTGCTCGGAAATGCTGTCGCTGGCCTCGAAGGTGGCGGCGCTCTATGCGCAGAGCTATCCCGACCCGGTGGTGACGCAGAGCGTCTCCAACATCGAGCGGACGGCGACCGGGCTCAGCCAAAAGATCTGGCAGAAGATCAACATCATTTACCGCAACATCGACGCCCTGCGCGGGCGGGCGCTCTCTTAGAGTCGCGTCTTATCGGATGACCGCTTCACACTTTTGCGGACGCGCTCACGGCCCGGCCGGGGCGATACGGAGGGCGATGCCGCCGATGAGCTGGTGGCTGGTGAAGGTTGTCGCGAGGCGTCCGCCGGGGGGCTCGGCGCCGCTGAGCCAGGCTTGCAGCTGGCGCCATAGATCCTGGGGCAGAAAATCGCTCGAGTTCGTGCCGCTGAGCGGGACGTCGTAGGGGGCGAGGGTAAATTTGTATTCCAGGAACAGCGAGACGCGCGGCAGGCGCAGTTCGATGCCGGCCAAGGCCTGGCCGACGGGGCCGGCGTACTGATATTCGTAGGTGCGCGGCTCGCCCTTGATGTCGACTTCCATGTGCGGCAACGACACGCCGGCGCCCAGACCGACGTAAGGCGACAGCCGGGCGGTGATGCTGGGCAGGCGCAGCAGGCCGTTCAACGTCAGCATGTTGTGGCCGTGGCTGGCTTCAAGCTTGCCGAACAGATCGTCGACCGTGCCTTGCGCGGGCGCGGGCTTGCCGCCGAGCGTGCCGGTGATCGTGTGCTGCACGTCGCGCACGGAGATAGCCTTGGAGTGCGTGAAATCGAGCAAGACGCCGCTGCGGGGCGTCAGCCAGCGCGCGGTGCGGACGCCGTAGTAGATGGGGTTGGTGAAGGGCTTGCCCTCCCACTGCACGTCGCGCAGCGTGAAGTCATGCGCGTCAGACTTCTGGATCGAGACGTCGCTGGGCCGCGTGTTGGGCACGCCGCCGTAAAAGCCGAGCGTGGTCTCGCGGGCACGAGGCAGCAGGTCGCGGAGCGAAGAGGTTTCGGCCGCGCGTGCGGCGTCGTCATCAGGCACGGTCGCTTGCGCGATCACCCACCAGCCCAGCGCGGCGACGGCGAGAAGGCTGCCGGTCACGTCGAGTGCCCGGCCCCAGGCCGTCGAAGATTGACCGGCGAGACGAAGTGGTCGGAGTGCCGAAGTCAGCGCCACGTGCGAATTCCCCTCACGATGCCGGTCGCGGCCGGCCAAGATGCTGAAGCATGCGATGCACGGCGCTGATCTGCGGTGCGTTCTTGGTCAGGTAGTCGCTGCTGGTGAAGCCCCACCAGTCCCAGCACGCCTGCGGGTTCATGGCGCTGGCCGCCGTCTGCGGGAACAGCACGATCAGGTTATTGGTGTCGGCCCAGCGCGCGAAGCCGGTCATCTCGACGAAAGCTTCGCCGACGGTGGCGCGGTTCTGGGCGCAGCCGTGGAAGGCGATGTGCACGCGGCAGCTCTCGCCTGTGGCGCAGGACTTCGGCACGTAGACCTCGCCCACTTCGGACAGGCCGTGCCGGTCCATATCCCCGGTGAACGGGCGCTGGTCGAAGGTTGAGAACGTGCCGGTCGGCTGTGCCGCTGGGGGCTGCAGGCGACCATAGATGTGCTGCAACAGCGCACCGGCCTGATCGTAGTCGCAGTCGACGACGTAGGGCTTATCGGAAATGCCGCAGGCGCTGCCGGCGTGCTCGGTGACGAAGGCGTGGCCGGCGGGGTAGTCCGAGACCATTGCCATGTTTTCGGCCGGCACGCCGAGCCGACGATAGAAGTCGGCGGCCGCCGCGACAATTGCGGGCATGACTGTGCGGTCTTGCTTGCCGGAGAAGAAGTAGATGCGGTCGCTGCGGACGCCGTCGATGGGATCGATCTTGCCATCGCGGGCAAGGTTTTCGGCCTTGTCGGCCAATAGCGGCGGGTTGGGCACACCCCACATGGCCATGGCATTCAGCATGCAGCCGTTGACGGCCTTGGCGACGTTCATCATCGCCGTGCCTGGACCGGGCATGAGATCGGCAAAGGCACTTTGCGCGCAGCCGTAGGGACCACCGGCGATAATGGCGGCGCCCACGACGAGGTTGGAATGGGCGATTTCGAACTGGCCGGCCATGTAGGCGCCGGAGGAAATGCCCGAGACCGAGGTTTCGTCCATCTTGGCGGAGAGCGCAGGCAGCTGCGGGGCCAGCGCGGACTGGCCGGGGTCGCCCGGCGTGCCGCCGTACAGGAAATAGAGCAACAGCAGGAGCAGCAGGCCCGTTAAGGGCGAGCCATAGCGCACAAGGCCTTGCGTATCCTGCATGTCGTGCCGTCGATCCCGGGTTTGAGCCGGGCGGAGACTAGCCTGCGGCCGGGAGCGATGCCACCCGTTACGTTACGGCTGTTCCGTTTAATCGCGGCAAGTCCCTAACGTCTTATGCAGCCGCGCTTCTTCGCGGAAAGTTGCCACTTTGCCTATTATTCCTGCTTAAGGCGGACGGTTACGCGATCGACGCGGCCTTTGGCGTCCACTACCGAGAGCTTGACGAAGCCCAGGGCGCCGGGCGTCCAGGTGACCTCGCGGCGGTGCGGATTGGAGTCGATCGGCTTGCCGTCGACGAGCCAGGTGAGCGGCAGGGCGCCGCCCTCGGCCTTGAAGACCACGGGCTGTTCGTCTTCGGACTGGCGCTCAAGTTCGGCGCGATCAGGCGGGAAGGAGATCAGAACGGGCGGCTCCAGGAATGGGCCGGTGGAGGCAAGGATGTCGTCCGGACCTTCGCGGAAGCGCTTCAGCGGGGGCGGCAGGTCGGCGCCGCTGCTGACCTTGAGCACGCCGGGCGGGGCGGGCGCGAAGGCGGTGCGGTGCTCGCTGATGCGCGTGAAGGCGTCGAACAGGATCGGCGCGGCAGCGAGGCGGCCCATGAGGCCCGGCGTCGAGACGCCATCGGGGCGGCCGATCCAGACGGCGATGGTGTAGCGGCCGTCGTAGCCGATGGCCCAGGCGTCGCGATAGCCGTACGACGTGCCGGTCTTGTAGGCGATGGCGCCGCGCTTGAAGTTGGCGGGCGGCGGCGCATCCTTGAGGATGTCGGTGACGTACCAAGACGCAACCGGCGACAGCACGCGGCGTTTGGCGGCGGCGGCGGCGCGCAAGCCCGCGCCTTCGGCGGGCGCAATCTCGTCCGGCCGCCAGGACAGCCTGATGGCTTCGCCGCCGCGGGCGATGCCGGCGTAGAGCGAGGTGAGATCCTGCAGCGTGGTGCCTACTCCGCCCAGCGCGATGGCGAGCGTGGGTTGCGTCATCGGCGGCATCTGCGGTTCGAGGCCGGCGCGCTTGAGGCGGCCGACGAGGCGGTTCGGCCCGACGGCGGCGAGCGCTTTCACCGCCGGAACGTTAAGCGAGTTGCCCAGGGCTTCCCGTATCGTGACGGTGCCGTGGAAGTCTTCGTCGAAATTCTCTGGGCTGTAGCTGCCGAAACGGGCGCGCTTGTCTTCGATGAAGGTTTCGGGGTGTGCCAAGCCGGACTCGAAGGCGAGGCCGTAGATGACGGGCTTCAGCGTGGAGCCGGGGGAGCGCACGGCCTGCACCATGTCGACGGCGCCGAAGCGTGTGCCGTCGAGGTAGCCGGCGGAGCCGACGTAGGCGAGCACTTCGCCGGTGGTGTGATCGGTGGCGAGGATGGCGGCCGACAGCTTCGGGCCGAGCAAACGGGCTTGATCTTCGGCGAGGGTTTCCAGCGCGGTCTGGATGCCGGCGTCGAGCGTGAGGCGCACGATGTGGGCGTCCGGGTTGTGAGCGACTTCGCTGTCGGACAGATGCGGTGCCAGCTTGGGGAAAGCGCGGCGGGCGGTAGGCACGCGCTCGGTCTTAGCGCGATCGGCTTCGGCCTGGGTGATGACGCCGACTTCGAGCGCGCGATCGAGCACGCGGTTGCGGGCGGTCTCGGCGTATTTGCTGCCGCGATCGGGGCGACGGACTTCCGGCGACTGCGGCAGGGCCACGAGCAGGGCCGCTTCGCCAACCGAGAGATGACGCGGCTCCTTGCCGAAGTAGGCCAGGGAAGCGGCGCGCGTGCCTTCGATGTTGCCGCCGAACGGAGCAAGCCGCAGGTAAAGGCGCAGGATTTCTTTTTTGTCGAGACGGTCTTCGAGCTGCAGCGCGCGCACGACCTGGCGCAGCTTGCCTTGCGGCGTGCGCTCGTGGCGGCCATCGAGCAGGCGCGCGACTTGCATCGTCAGCGTTGAGCCGCCGGAAACGAGGCGCTGGTGCGTGACGGCGGTGACGGCGGCGCGAACGAAGGCGCGGGCTTCGAAGCCGGGGTGCTCGTAGAAGCGTTGGTCTTCAAAGGCCATCAGAATGGCGAGATAGCGCGGATCGACATCTTCCGGCTCGACCGGCATGCGCCAGCGGCCATCGGGCGTTGTGTAGGCGCGCAGCAGCTTGCCGTGGCGATCGAGCACGACTGTGGACAGCTCGGAGGCCTGCGGCAGCTGCGGATCGCCCATCTGGGCCATGGCGAGTTGGAGCGCGCCGTAGCCGCCCACGGTGAGGATGGCGATGATGCTTGCGGCAACGGCACTGCGCTTGGCGAGGCGTGCGCCAACGCCTGAAGACGAGGTGCGCTGTGGGAGGCGCGACCGTGGAGGTTGGGTCAAGCCTTCGCGCGACCCAACAACTTTCGTCGAACGCCACGCTGAGTGTTGGGTCGCGCTGCGCTTGACCCAACTCACAACGTTGCGCGCTTTCAATGCGCTGTTCGCTGCTGTCGCGCTGAACATGAGCCCCTCCCCTCGACGGGGAGGGGTTGGGGTGGGGTGAAGAGCTTGGAGGACGGTCTCAGCATTAGTTGCGCGTTTTCCGCGAAGAGAAAATCGGCCCCTCAACGCTGCGAACAGACTGCGCCAATTGCTCCTGGATCTCTCCCCCACCCCTAGCCCCTCCCCGCCAGGGGGAGGGGAACCTGTTGAGCCAGGGGCAGCCGGCGAAGTTCCGGTTATGCGATGCAGGGCTACCGTAACGTTGTCATCCTCGGGCTTGTCCCGAGGATCCAATGTGCTGCTGGTCGCGACGTCAGTTTTTGGCGCCGTCACCACATCGACACTGGGCAGGATGCGGTGGAGCCAGAAGTCGGGCGGTTCTGCGCCATCAGAATTGGCAGAGGTGTCGGCAGGTGACGGGCTGACTGCAACGTCGAGTATGGGGTCAGACCCATGGGTCAGACCTCTTGGAAGACGTGGGAGACGTGCGTTGGAGACGGCCGCAGTCTCGCCCTCTACCGAAGTGGGAGAGGGCTTGTTGCGGAGCGAGAAGCGCCAGGACCAGGACACCGGTTACTCCTTTACCGTCAGGGTGCCGGCGGCGGAGCGGGCGTGGCGTTCGGGGCGGTACATGTCCTCGACGGTGGCGGCGGGATGGACGAACTTGCCCGGCGTCACGGCGCGAATGATGTAGGCCACGGTGGCCGTTGCCTTCGGGTCCTGGGCCGTCTTGGCCGCATCTTCAGCCGATTGCGCGGCAGCATCTGCAGCAGCGGCCGGATCGCTCGCGCCGTCGTTCTCGCTTTCGCCTTCGCCGCCTTCGGACGAAGACGACGTGCTGCTGCGCGAGAAGTCAAAGGCGGCAACGAAGCGGTCGTCGCGGAACTCCGAGTGCTCGGCGGGAATCGCCGACTTCAGCCAGTCGAGCGTTTTCACGTCGCCAGAGTCGACGATGCGCGGGTTCTCGATCTCGAAGCCGGCCGGCAGGCGGTCGACGAGGAGGACGCGGCCGTACTGCTCGTCGCTTGCCACCTTGAGCACGGCGACGAAGCGGTCGTTCTGCTTCACTTCCGACGTGCCGCCGTTGGCGCTGGCGAGTTCGACCTTGGTGCCGTCGAGCTTGTAGTAGCTGCGCTCGATGGTGAAGCCCTTGGAAGCGGGCAGCTCGGGCTTCAGGCCGGCGCCGACGACCGTTACGACGGCATCCACTGACGTGTCACCGTTGTTGGCGATGTCGACGCCGGTCTCCAGGTCCTGCGGGGTTAGTGTACGCAGGACGGACCCTGAAACCGGGGCACCGTTGACGGCCAGGCTCAGGCCTGCCTGCTCGTCGCCCAGCGCCTTGGCCGCCAACAGCATCCAAGCCTGCTCTTGAGTCGAAGTGTGGGCGCGATTGCGGTAGGCCGCGGACACGACTGTGACGAGACGTGGCGCTTCCTCCTTGGCAATCCCGGATTCCGCCGCAAGCGTTACCAGGCCGGCGCCGTCACGCAACTGCGAGCCGTAGTCGTCGCGGGCCAGCGGGACGTTGAGCTTCTTGTCGTCGAACTGAGCCAGCGCCGCCTTGAAGGCTGCCTCGGCGCGTTGCTTGTCACCGAGCATCGACAGGGCGGCACCGAGCTGGGCTTTTGCCAGCGGGGTCGAGAACATGTCGAGCTTGGTGTCGGCGTAGTAGCGCAGCTCGCCGATCGGCGCGCGGCCGTTGCGGGCCAGCACGTATAGCGCGTAAGCGCGATCCTCGCCGCCCGGTTCCTTCAACTCCTGGGCGTTGGCGATGAAGTTGCCGAGACGGTCGAGCGACTGCGTGAAGGCGATGGGGCGAACGGCGTAGCCGCTCTCCTTGGCGCGCGTCAGGAAGTCGGTGACGTAGGCGGTGAGCCAGAGGTCTGCGTCGGACGGGCCCCAGATGCCGAAGCTGCCGGATGCGTCCTGCATTTCGAACACGCGTTCGACGGCAGCTTGCACGCGTTCCTTCAGTTCCTTGTCGGTGCCGATGCCGAGACGGGCGGCCACGGCGTTGGCGTAAAGCAACGGCATGGCGCGCGAGACCGTCTGTTCCGCGCAACCGTATGGGTAGCGGTCGAGCGCGGAGAGCAGGCCCGGCACGTCGAGGCCGGCGGCGCGACCGACGCTGAGGGTGATGCGCGTGCGCTCGGGAATGAGGCCTGCAATCAGATCCTTCGACAGCTTCAGTTTGCCCGTCTTGGCGGCAAGCGCCGTCACGATGGTGCGCTTGACGTCGTTGGCGGGCACCTTCACGTCGAGGGTCAGGCGGCGCTTGACGCTGATGCCGTCCGGACCGGTGACGCTGACGTCGTAGGTTTCGAGGCCGACGGCGGTGGGCTTCAAGGCGATGACTTCCGACTTGCGCTCGCCGGCCTTGAGGGCCAGCTTGCGGTCGGCGGTCTTGACCGGGGCGCCGTCAGCGCCGATGCGATCAAGCGAGACGGCATAGTCGGCGGCGGGGCCTTCGACGTTGTGGACGGCCAGATCAATGCGGGTTGCGTCGCCCAGCGTGATGAAGCGCGGAGCCGAGGCCGTCAGCGCCAGCTTGTCGCGCACGATGACGTCCTGCGTGGCGTGACCCAGCTTGTCCTTGCTCCAGGCAACCGCCATGAGCTTCACGGTGCCGTTGAAGTCGGGCATCTGGAACTCGACCTGGGCCGAGCCGTCAGCCTGCACGGTGACGATGCCGGAATAGAGGGCGACCGTTTCCTCCACGGGCGGGCTGCCCTGCAGGCCGGTGCTGTCCATGCCGTCGCCGCCGGAGCGCAGCTTGCCGCGTTCGGCGCGCATGCCGTCGATGAGGCGGCCGTAGAAGTCGCGGATTTCCAGGCCCAGCATGCGCTGAGCGTAGAAGTGAGCCTCGGGCGCCGGGGCTTCGAAGCGTGTCAGGTTGAGGATGCCGACGTCGACGGCGGCAACCGTGATGCGCGCTTCTTCACCAGCGGTGAGGCCGGCGACCTTGACGGGCACGGTCAGCATCGACCCGGACTTGATCTTGGCTTCCGGCGTCATGGTGATGGCGAGCGTGCGCGAGGTCTGGTCGAGCTCGATCCATTTGACGCCGATGGCGCGGCTTGGCATGCGCTTGGCCTTTTCATCCATCGGGCGATAGAGGATGGCCGTGGCGTAGGCGCCGGGGCCCCAGTTGTCGCCGACCTTGAGTTCGACTTCGCCGCCGCCCTTCGGAATGTCGACCTGCTGCATGTCGTGCAGACCGCCGCCGATGATCGAGACGAGTGCCTTGCCGCCCTCCTTGGAGGCGATACGCAGCTTGGCGGTGTCGCCGGGCGCGTAGCGCGGCTTGTCGAGCGCGACGTCGAGGATCTCGGGGCTTTCAAGTTTGCCCGGGTCGGCGTACCAGCCGGCGTTGAAGGCGACGGACGAGGCAGGGCCATCTGCACCGGGTGAAGTGATGTCGAGCTGGTAGCGGCCGTAGTCGACGGCGGCTTCAAGCTTCGCGGGTGTGCCGGCGGTGATGTCGAGCGTGCCGGTCTTGACTTTGCGTTTGATGGTTTGCGCGTCATAGCTCCACGAGCCGTCGCGGCTGTACCACTGCCACGAGGTGTCGAGGCGGCTCAGTTCCCAGACGAGGCCGGTGGCGGTGGCGGGCTTGTTGTCGGCATCGAGCAAGACGATGTCGAACGACGCGCTCTCGCCTTCTTTAACATTGCCGCCGGCATTCGACTTGATGCCGATGCGCGGGGCTTTCATGTCCACCGGCAACGTGATGGCGCGCTCGATCGTGCGGCCGCCGGACTCGCGCAACTTCAACGTGATGGCGGCTTCCAGCGGACGGGCGGTTTTGGTGACGGCGGGCAAGGCGATGGTGATGGCAGCCTTGCCGTCGTCGCCGGTCAGCGGCAGATCGGCCAGCGTCTGGCGTGTGGTGTCGATCTGCTCGTCGGTGAGGCCGAAGACGTAGCCGGGGTAGCCTTCGACGGGCTTGTTCGACGGCTTGACGGCGATTTCGCCTTCGATGGCGAGGCCGGCGGCGGGCGGGCCGTAGAGATAGCGGCCGGCGAGATCGATCGTCTTGGTTTCTTCAGGCGAGAGCGCCGGGGCAGCCGACGACAGCGTCATGTCGAGACGCTCGGGCACGAAGTCTTCGACCAGGAACGAGACCTGGGCGATGGGTTCGGCCTTGGGGTCGGCGTGCAGCTTGGCGCGCCAGGTTCCGGTCATCGCGCCGCCGCTGAGGGCGAGGTGCTGCGTGCGGCCGCCCAGGACTTGGTCCGTCAGCACGTAGCGGGCGAACTCGACGCCGTCGGGACGCGAGACGATGAGCGTTACGGGGAGGGGCGCGGCAACGCCTGCAGCATCACGAACGAGGGCGGTGAAGTTGACCTCCTCGCCGGGGCGATAGACGCCGCGTTCGGTGTAAAGGTAGCCGTCGAGCGGGCCGGGGGCTGTACGGCCGGCAACGCCGCGATCGGACAAGTCGAAGGCGTTGGCGCGCAGGTCAAGGAAGGCGTATTCGCCCGCACCGTTCTCGGCGACGAGAATGGCTGGCTCCAGGCCGCCTTCGCCGCGCGACAGCGCTGCGTCGAAGCGCGCGTAACCGTTGGCGTCCGTCTTCAGCGTGGCCAGGATTTCGTTGTTACGGGCGACGAGCTTGACGGCGGCGTTGGCGACGGCGTCCGTCGACGACAGCGAGCGCACGAAAGCGTGGACGCCGTCGTCGCCGGAGAATGCCGTGAGGCCCATGTCGGAGACGATGAACCACTGCGTGGCAAGGTTGTTGTAGCTCTCCTTCTGCGGGCCGGCGGGCTTGGCGACCACCGCGTAGACGCCGGGCTGCAGATCGCCGACGGCCTCGTTGACGGGGACAGCGGTGGTGACTTCGGCGTTGATCTTGGAGACGACGTCGAGTTCACCTTCGTAGACCTTGCTGCCGTTGGTGGTTTTCAGCTGATCGATGTCGTAGCCCGACAGCTGGCGATCGACGTCGCCCTGCTGCAGCTCGTTGGCCAGCGAGCGATCGCCGATGCGATAGATCTCGACGGCGACCTTGTCGGTGTTGATCGTGACGACGGGGATGCCTTGCTGCCCGCGGCTGGGCAGCACGTAGGCCTTGCCGGTGAAGCGCACGGTGGGGCTGCGATCAGGCATGTAGACCGCGACGGTGGCCTGCTTGGGCAGGACTTCGTTAACGTCGGAGGGCAGGCCGGAGCGGATGGCGATCTCATAGCGCTGGCCGTGCTGCAGGCCTTCGACGCACAGGCGCGGGCCTTCGACCGTCACGCTTTGCGGATCCTTGCCGTCGACGGAAACGAACTTGGCGAAGTCGGTCTGCACGCGGGCGAGGTTCTCAGAAAACTTCACGCACAGGCGCGGCGTGACGAGTTCGGGCTCGGCGGCATAGTCCATCATGCGGAAACCGTGCTGGGCGCGCAGCTTTTCGTAGCTGTCGCGGACCGACGTGCTGTCGGCGAGGGACAGGCTGGCCTTCATCGCGTCGATGGCGGGGCGCCAGTAAGAGCGGCGGCTCATCGATTCGCCGACGATGGCGAGAGCCGCGCCCTTGGTGGCGTTGTCCTTGGCCAGGCCGTAGGCGTGATAGGCGGCGCCCGAAGCGTTCACCGGCAGATCATAGCGTTCGGTACCCTTCTCGGCGTCGGGCTTGATGGCGAGCAGGGAGCTGGCGAGCCAGATCCAGTTTTCCGGGTTGCGCGGCTCGGTGGCGGCGGCGATGGCGAATGAGCGGGAGGCGGCGCGGGGGTCGGCCGCCAGCACCTTTTGTCCAGCGGCGCGAAGCTCGGGCGCCTTTTGCGTGCCGGCCTTCCAGTTTTTCAGGACGTACTGCACGTAGCGCTCGGCATCGCGTTCGGCGCCCTTGTGCACGAAGGCGGCGCCGTTCGCCGGCTTGGGGCCCGCGTCTTGTGCGAGAGCCGGGAACACCGCGAGGAAGCTCAACAGACCGAGGACAAGCCCGCTCAGGAAGCGCATCGTCATCACCTTTGGAAAGTGCGCTCCGAGGGTGGAGCGCCGTCATGAAACCGGCTGGAAGAACAGCATGGACCGGAAGTTGGCGGTAGCCCAACACGCCCGAATGACCGAACGTTGGCAGCAAATTGGGACATTCCGCGATTTGCCGGTCGATGCCGGGATTTTACCGGACGCGGCCGGACGACACGCCAACGAAGGGGTCAGACCTCGGTCTGACCCCTGGATTGGACGAGCGGTTTTTCTGGCAGCGGCGTCGCGCGGCAGGTCAGACCGAGGTCTGACCCTTCAGCTCAGTGGCGCGAGAACGAGACCGGCATGACGAGGTCGAACACCGGCGATTTTCCGGCAAGCTGCGGCAGCGGCATCGGGTTCGTGTTGACCGAGACGACGCGGGGACGCAGCGGCTTGGCAATAGCCCAGAGGCGGTGGAACGACCGCAGCGCCGCGGCGGACATTTCGAGGCAATCGTCGGCGTAGAACTCGTAGGCGTCGCCCTTCTCGGGCTCGCGGCGCATGCAATCGCCCACCCAGGCCGTGCGCGGGCCCAAGATCAGGATCTCATGGGCCTCCAGCAGCCGCATGTCGCCAGCGCGGCGGCACTCGATGCGGGGAGGTGCCCAGGGCGACGGGGTCTCGGTGAGGAAAGCGCCGTCGCCGGGCAGGGCGTAGA
The DNA here is from genome assembly GCA_030655135.1 of Hyphomicrobiaceae bacterium. Classification (GTDB taxonomy): domain Bacteria; phylum Pseudomonadota; class Alphaproteobacteria; order Rhizobiales; family Hyphomicrobiaceae; genus JAKAXS01. The sequence continues at coordinate 146,064 of JAURWC010000076.1, forward strand.
GCGCCTTGATGGCGATATCCTGCGCGCTGAACTCCGGCAGGAGGGTCTGCAGCACTTTCGCGACCGGACTGTCGGCCGAACGCGCAACGATGAAGCAGGTGGCGCTGTCAAAACCCGACGACGGATCGAGAGCGACGTCGGCGCGACGGCCAGTAAGGAAGCGCTCCATAAACTCGGTGAGCTTCGTTTCCTTCTCGTCCTTGCGGACGACATTCATGCGAGAGTTCATTTGGCGCATGAGGGCGCGGTCTCCAAATTTTATTTCAGCGAACGGCCAGTTGAAAATGCGCAGCGTTCGCACAGTTCCCCACCCATAAGAGCGCAAGACAGTTAACCAAGCGTTGCGCCGGCGCCGAGGCACGCAAATCTTGCGCCGGGCCTACGTCTCGTGGGGTTCCAGCTTGTCGCGTCGCGCCAGAGGCATCCGGCCAGGTTGTAGCGACTCAATCTCAAGGAGGGCGACCGGCTCTTCGACGCTGCGGTCGAGGTGGCCTTGATCGTTGCGGTTCAACGCACGCCGCATCATGGCTGCCAGGGAATGCTGAATCGCGGCCTCGGCAGTCGGCATCGAAACCGTCGCAGTCTCGCGACTGAAGATGACATCGATCTTGTCGGGCGAGGCCGGCGAATCGGCAGGCTTCAGGACAGCGTCCACCAACACCGGTTCGAGGGCCGGGGTCGCTGTAGGGGTGACGATCGCCGTCTGCGCTGCGGGCTCCGGCTCGGGCTTTGCGACGCGCTGCGCGCCGGTTCCGCGCGTGCTCATATGCGCGGCGTATGGGCCGAATTTCGCACGGAAATCCTGGTCTGACTCGTAGGGCCCGTCCTCGATGTCATCGGGTTCGTCCCACTCGACCGGGGCGGGTTCGGGATCCACGACGCGGGCGACCGGTACCGGCCGAGGCTGCGCGGGTTGCGTGGCGGTCGGCGGCGGCGCGGCCTCTGGCGCTTTGACGTGCGCTCGGCGCGAGGTGGGTTGTGACGGCGGGACGGCAGACGGCGTGTCGACGCCGAACTCGGTCAGCGTGGGGAAACGTTGCAGCGGACCCCAAGATGCTGGCGCGGCGGGAGACGCTGGCGCCTGCGCTGCGGGCGCTGTTGCTGCCGGTGCGCCGGGCATGAAGCCTGGTTCGCGCTGGCGATAGATCTCGCGCTCGATGCTCTGGCGCTGCTTTTCCGTTTCGATGCGGCGGGCGGCGCCCATCACGGCGCCCAGGATGATCTCGGGCCAGGCACCGTCGCGGAAGCGATAGATACGGAAGGCATCGACCTCGGAGAATTTCGAGCCCTGGCGTTCCAGACGCTTCTGGATGGCACGGGTGTTGAGCAGTGGATTGTAGACGCGCTTGAAGATGCGTTCCTTCTCGAAGGACGTGAACAGGTTCGACAGCAGGTGCGCCTCGTGTTCGAGGTCGTCGACGTCGGCTTCGCGCATGCGGGCGTACTTGGGCATGAAGCGGACGGGCGCGTGCAGCGGCACCGCGACGTAGTAGTCGCCGTGCCAGTCGAAGACGACGTGGCGGAACAGCTCGAAGTTCTGGCGGATCTGCGGATCGCGATGGATTTCGTTGAACCGCGACAGGATCTGGATGACGGGCCCGCGCTCGGCCTCGCGCATTTTCGGCATCAGGCCGTGCAGCCGGTTCATCGGCCGGCCCATGGAAACGAGCAGCAAGCAGATATCGACGAAGATGGCGATGGCGAGGGGGACGTAATCGCGCTTCGATAGGCCGCCGCCTTCGGACAACATGGCGCGTTGTTCGGCGGATTGCGTCTCGGCGGACTGGACCGCGCGCTTCTGCAAATCGCGCAGTTCGTCGGCAGAGGGCGGCATCTTGAAGGCGAGTGCGCCGTAGAACGTCGCGGTGAGGCGGCGGAAGGCCTCGATGGTGGCTTCCGAGCCTTCGACGGCGGCGATCTGCGGCTTCTGCAGCTCGGGCAGCTGGTCGATGGCGCGCACAGCGCCGCGCAGGGCGCCCTGCAGCTGCGTGTCGGGGCAGGCGAACCCGCCGGATTTGGGATCGCCGAATGTGGTCTGGTCGGCGCGATCGGACAGGTCTGTGCGCATCTGCTTCAGCTGCGGATCGGTACGGAAGGCGTTGAAGCCGGTCACCGTCATATCGAGCTTGCGGCTGAGGCTTTTCATGAACTCGTTGCGCGTGCCGGTCTTGGCGTCGAACGTCGCCTTGTCCTGCATGACCACGCGGGCAAGGTCGGTATCAAGAGCGGTCAGTTCCGATTTTACGGCGGTGACGCGGCCCTTCACGAAGTCGGAGGCGAAGGTGAAGCGGGCGGCGTCGTCCTCGCGCAGCTTGCGGCGCGGGCCGTCGCCGGGCCGGCTGTTGGGGCAAGAAGTGCCCTTGGTGCGCTCCAGTTCGGCCTTCTGATGCGAGACGTCGGTGAGTTGCACCAGCGTGGCCTGCAACTGCTCAAGGCGCGTGGAGGCGGCATGCAGCGAGCCCTGAACCTGGGCCACGGCAGACTCAGCGGAGCGCGAGGATTCCGAGCGGCTCTCCAGCACCTTCCAATAGAAGCCGAAACCGAAGCCGATGGAGATGATCGACAGGAACAGGTAGCCGGCCATGTAGCAGAGGCGCGTGAAAGCGCCGATGGGGGCGAACATCTGGTCCAGCAGCCAGACGATCATCGTCATCAGCATGCCGACCGAGAAGCCGATGATGAGCTTGTGGACGATCGGCAGATCACCCGTGTTGGCCTCGATCAGTTCGAGCATGCCGACGTAGGTGGCGACCCACGATAAGGCGCCGAGGCCGATGACCAGCATCAGTTTCTTGATGTCGCGGGGAGGGCGATCCTGGTCCGGGCCATCGCCGGCCGGGGCAAAATCCATCTTGAGAGCACGCGTGCTGAAGCCGCGCGTTGGACCATCGTCCGACACGTACGCCATGGGGAGACCTTGACACCTGATGCCAGAGGACTTGGCTTTTGAAACCGGGCTCGAGGCCCGCCTTCATCCCCAGCGTAACGCTTCTAAATCGTAGCTTGCCGGTCACCCCCCGGCAGTCGTGATCCAAGGTCGTAGCTATCGCGCGTTCGTGTCGGAGTTACGGCTGAGGTGTGCAGGAATGGTGGCTGTGGGGGAGGTGGTTGGTCATCGGCGCATGCGGACGGGCTTGGGGGCCGCAACAGTGGGCAAGTGACTGTGGCGGGCGACCCTGCCGAGTTCCGTTAGTTTTCTGGAATTGTGTATAGCTCCGTTCGCGACTCCCTCAAGCTCCCGGGCGTTCGCCGAAGACGTAGCCGGAGCCGCGGACGGTGCGGATGGGGTCGCGTTCCTTACCGCGGATGAGGGCCTTGCGCAGGCGGCCGACGTGGACGTCGACCGTGCGTTCGTCGACGTAGGCATCGCGGCCCCAGACACCGTCTAGCAGCTGCGAGCGCGACAGGACGCGGCCCGGGCTTTCCATCAGGAATTCCAGCAGGCGGAACTCCGTGGGGCCGAGGCGGACTTCGCGCAGGCCGCGCACGACCTTGTGGGCGGAGCGGTCCAGCTCGATGTCGGAGACGCGCAGCACGTCGGCAAGACGGTCTGGCGCGGCGCGGCGCAGGATGGCTTTTACCCGCGCCATCAACTCGGGCAGCGAGAACGGTTTCACCACGTAGTCGTCGGCGCCGGTGGCGAGGCCGCGGATGCGGTCGCTCTCTTCGCCGCGGGCCGTCAGCATCAAGATCGGTACCGCGCGCGTGTCCATGCGGGCGCGCAGGCGGCGGCAGATCTCGATGCCGGAGACGCCGGGCAGCATCCAGTCCAGCACGATGAGGTCCGGCCGCTCTTCGGCGACGAGGATTTCAGCTTCCTCGCCGTCGTCGGCGTGGGCGACGCGGAACCCTTCGGCCTCGAAATTGTAGCGAAGCATTTCCGCGAGCGGGGCCTCGTCTTCGACGATCAGAACCTTGGCTGTCATATTATCTCTTCATCCTCCGCCGGCCGGATTGCCGGACAGTCCTCATTCTTTCTGGAACAGGGTCGTGCTGGTCTCGTCGCCCTTGGGGCGATCGTCGGCGATGTTCACGCCGCGGACCAGGAAGTGGATGGTCTCGGCGATGTTGGTCGTGTGGTCGCCGACGCGCTCGATATTCTTGGCGCCAAACAATAGATGGGTGGAGATGCCGATATTGCGCGGGTCTTCCATCATGTAGGTTAAGAGTTCGCGGAACAGCGAGTTGTACATCGCGTCGATGTTCTCGTCCTCGCGCCAGACCGTCAGCGCGCGTTCCGCGTCGCGTTCGGCGTAGGCATCGAGCACTTCCTTGAGCTGCGTCAAGGCCAGTTCGCCCATGTGGCGCAGGCCGGACATCAACGGCTTGGGATGGGCCTCGTGGGCGATGGCCAGGGCGCGCTTGGCGATGTTCTTGGCCAGGTCGCCAACGCGTTCCAGGTCAGTGGTGATGCGCAGGGCGGCCATGACGTGACGCAGGTCGTCGGCCATGGGCTGGCGGCGCGCGATCATGGAGACGACCTGCTCTTCGATCTCACGCTCCAGCGCGTCGATCGACTTGTCGGAGCGGACGACGACTTCGGCCAGCTTGGGGTCGCGGCGTTCCAGGGCGTCGAAGGCCTGGCCTAGGATGCGTTCGGCCAGACCGCCCATGTGGGCGATTTTCTTGTCGAGCAGGGCCAGCTCGTCTTCGTAGGACTTTACGATGTGCTCGTTCATGGCGTCTCCTTGCGAGGGCCTGCCTTGCGGCGCCGCTCTTGGTCTCGGCTGTGCGATAGGGGATGGCACGCCGGCTTCGATGGCCGGTACCGCCGCTTGCGCGGCAGGCTGCTGCCAGAGCTTCAGGCCGGCGAAGATGCCTTTGCGCCCGTTTTCCATGTCAATGAATGCTCTTTGCGGCTAGCCGAAGCGGCCGGTGATGTAGTCCTGCGTGCGCTGGTCCGTCGGGTTGGTGAAGATGGTCTGGGTGGCGCCCTCTTCCACCAGCGTGCCGAGATGGAAGAACGCGGTGCGCTGCGAAACGCGGGCGGCCTGCTGCATCGAATGCGTGACGATGATGATGCAGAAGTTATTGCGCAGCTCGTCGATCAGCTCCTCGATGCGCGCGGTGGCGATGGGGTCGAGCGCGGAGCACGGCTCGTCCATGAGGATGACGTCGGGGCTGACGGCGATGGCGCGGGCGATGCACAGACGCTGCTGCTGGCCGCCCGAAAGACCGGTGCCGCTTTCATGCAGGCGATCCTTCACCTCGTTCCACAAGCTGGCCTTCATCAAGGCCTCCTGCACGAGGCCTTCGAGATCGGCCTTCGACTTTGACAGGCCGTGAATGCGCGGGCCGTAAGCGACGTTCTCGAAAATGGATTTCGGGAACGGGTTCGGCTTCTGGAAGACCATACCGACGCGAGCGCGGAGCTGCACGACGTCGAGTTCAGGATCGTAGATGTCCTGGTCTTCGATGGTGATCTTGCCGGTGACACGGCAGATGGAGATCGTGTCGTTCATGCGGTTGATGCAGCGCAGAAACGTCGACTTGCCGCAACCGGAGGGGCCGATGAAGGCCATCACGCCGCGATCGGGAACGTCGACCGACACGTTGTTCAGGGCGTGCTTGTCGCCGTAGTAGACGTTGACGTCGCGGGCGACGACTTTCGGGTTCGCTGCCGAGGCGGCCTCGGTCAGCGAGCGGGTTTGGTGGGCGGTCATCATATCCATTGTACTGTCCCAGGATTTGGAGCGCTTTACCAGCGCCGCTCGAAACGTTTACGCAGCCAGATGGCGAGTCCGTTCATCACGAACAGCAGCATCAGCAGCACGATGATGGCGGCCGCGGTCTTCTGCTTGAAGGCAGCCTCCGGCAGGTCGGACCACAGGTAGATCTGCACGGGAAGGGCGGTGGCGCTGTCGGTAAAGCCGGCGGGAATGTCGACGATGAAGGCGACCATGCCGATCATCAGCAACGGGGCCGTTTCGCCCAGCGCGTGCGCCATGCCGATGATGGTGCCCGTCATGATGCCTGGCATGGCGAGCGGCAGCACGTGATGGAAGATGGCCTGCTGGTGCGAGGCGCCGACGCCGAGAGCCGCTTCCTTGATGGAGGGCGGCACGGCGCGCAGGGCGGCGCGGGCGGCGATGATGATGGTGGGCAGGACCAGCAGCGCGAGCACGAGGCCGCCGACGATCGGAGCGGATCGCGGCAGGCCGAAGAAGTTCAGGAACACGGCCAGGCCGAGCAAGCCGAAGACGATGGAGGGCACGGCCGCGAGGTTGTTGATGTTGATCTCGATGAGATCGGTGAACCAATTCTTTTTGGCAAACTCTTCGAGATAGACGGCGGCCATGACGCCGATGGGCAGGCACAGCGCCAGCGTGACGGCCAGTGTCAGGATGGACCCGACGAGCGCGCCGCGGATGCCGGCGAGTTCAGCTTCGCGACTGTCACCTGCGGTGAAGAACAGTGTGTTGAAGCCGCGCGAGACCTTGCCGTCGGCCTGCAAGCGATCGAGCAAGGCAACTTTGGCGTCGTCGACCTTGCGATCGGCTTCCGGGGTGACGTAGGTGACGCGCTGCCAGGCACCGGCCTGGGCGGCTTCAGCCGACTTCAGCGGAATCAACGCCGTGCCCGATGCCGTGTCGTTGGTCAGGCTGGAGAGCTTGACGATGCCGCCGTTGATAGCGATGAGCAGGCTCGGCACGTGCGATCCCAACAGCGCGGGGGCGTTTGCATCGCTGATGCTGGCGGCCAGCGTCGCGATCTCTTCGCGCAGGGGCTTTGCCCGGTCGCGAACGGTTGCATCGGCGGACTGCTCGTAGAGTTCGGCCCCTGCCGTCAGTGTCGCAACGCGCTTGGTGATGACGTCGCGAAGAGCCGCGGTGTCGGCCGCAAAGGCGCCGGGTGCGGTGATGGTGATGTCGCCCTTGACGTCGCTGGGCGTCGCGATGGCGACACCATCGGCCCGCTCGATCTTGGTGCCGGTACCCTTGAGATAGAGGTCAGCGTCGTCGGACAGTAGAGCGGTCACCGGGACCGTCTGGCCGATGAGCTTCGGGTCGCTCATCACTGCATCGCGCAGCCCATCGCCCGAGCCGGTGCTGAGCAGCTTGCTGAGGTTGCTCGTGGCGGCACGGCCCTCGATGCCGAGGTGCGATCGGACCGCCTCACGCACGAGCTTGTTATAGTCGCCGGCAGCCAAGGCTTCGGGCGTGCCCTTGCCTTCCGGGTCAGCCAGTTCTGCTGTTACCGGGACGTCGATCGAGAGCGAGTGCTGGGTGAAGGCAGGCAGGCCCTTGATCAGGATATCGGTGATGAGCACGACCAGGAACACGGCGGTCACGACGATCGCGCAGATGCCGTACCAGCGAAAGCGGGCCTCGGAGCGATAGCGGGAGCGTACGCGGGCCTTGGCGGCGTCCGACGTCAGGTCGAGGCGGCGCGCCGAAGGTGCGCCCGGGAGGAAGGTGACATCAGTCATATTGTTCGCGGTACCTCTGGACGATGCGCAGGGCGATGAAGTTCAGCGCGAGAGTGACGAAGAAGAGAACCAGGCCGAGCGCGAAGGCGGCGAGCGTCTTGGCACTGTCGAACTCCTGGTCACCGACGAGAATGGTCTTGATTTGCACGGTGATGGTGGTCACCGCTTCGAGCGGATTGGCCGTCAGGTTAGCGGCAAGGCCGGCGGCCATGACGACGATCATCGTCTCGCCGATGGCGCGGCTGATGGCGAGCATGAAGGCCGAGACGATACCTGGCAACGCAGCGGGCAGAACGACGCGGCGGATGGTTTCTGACTTCGTGGCGCCGAGTGCGTAGGCGCCATCGCGCAGCGACTGCGGCACGGCGTTGATGACGTCGTCCGACAGGGACGAAATGAAGGGGATGATCATCATGCCCATCACGAGGCCGGCGGCGAGCGCGCTTTCGGAGGCGACGTCGAGACCCAGCCACTCGCCGCTGCCGCGGATGAGCGGCGCCACAGTGAGGGCGGCGAAGAAGCCGAGGACTACGGTAGGAATGCCGGCGAGAATTTCGAGGATTGGCTTGGCGAAGGCGCGGATCTTCGGGGTGGCGTACTCGGCAAGATAAATCGCGGAGAACAGCCCCAGCGGTCCGGCCACGGCGATGGCGATGGCCGTGATGAGGAGCGTGCCCGTCAGGAGCGGCAGGAAGCCGAAGCTGCTTTGAATGTCGCCCTGGTCGGCGCGCATGGCGGCCTGGGGATTCCACTCAGTGCCGAACAGGAAGCCGAGGACGGTCGGCTTGCCCTTCAATGTGGGATCGAAGAAGAAGCGATAGGTTTCCGTCAGCACCGAAAGCACGATGCCGAGCGTCGTGAGGATGGCGATGGCCGCGCAGAGGACGAGCACGACCTTGACGAAGGTCTCGAACCGGTTGCGTGCGCGAAAGCTTCTCGTGATGCGGGACGTGCCGAAGGCCACCATGCCGAGACCTGCGGCGATGCCGGTGGCAAGCAGAGCCCAGTGGCCGCTGACGCTGGTGGAGCGATAGGCCTCCGCGGCGTTGCGGATGGCATCCGTCGCGACAGGACCGGCCGGCTCGCCAGAGGCGATCTTGAAGATTTCGCGAAACGCGATCGTCGATTTCAGATTGTCGGCCACCACATCCGGCGGAAGCTGGGCGACGGCATTGGAATGCGCCAGATGCGATACGAGCGGAGCGCCGAAGATAAAGATGAGGAGCATCACGGCAAGGATGCCGCTGGCGACGAGCATGCCGTGATAAATGGGAAGCGAGTGCAGCGCTTCGCGTCCCCGGCCGCCGGCGAGGGCTGATGCGCGTTGCCGCGCCAGCACAAACGCTGTGGCCGTGAGCAGAGCCAGTGCAAGAAAATATAACCCGGCCATCAGCTGTTCACCTGTCTCACGATCCACCCGGCGGCGCCGGCACCGGCGCATCTATCCTTGCCGTCGTTCGTCAGCCGCCCCGAGCCAGCTCTCGCTTTGCCGGGACGGCTATTTTTTCGTCGCGATTCTTACCGGAAAACCGCTTCACACTTTTCCGGACGCGCTCTTAGTTGATCAGCTCAGGCTTCATCGGTTCCATGGCGAGAGCCGACTTGCGGACCTTGTCCTGGTCTTCCTTGGGAAGTGCGACGAGGCCCTTTTGGCTGAGATAGCCCTCTTCGCCGATGGCCTTGTCGGAGACGTACTCGGCCACGAACTTGTCGAGGCCGGGGATTACGCCGACGTGCTGCTTCTTGACGTAGACGTAGAGCTTGCGTGCGCCCTTGTACTTGCCGCCGGAAATGGCTTCGTATGAGGGCTCGACGCCTTCGATGGCGATACCGGTGATCTTGGCGGTGTTTTCTTCGAGGAAGGAGTAACCGAACACACCGACAGCATCCTTGTTGCCTTCCAGCTTCTGGACGATCACGTTGTCGTTCTCGCCAGCTTCGACGTAGGCGCCGTCCTTACGGATCGACTTCCAAACGGCCTCGAATGCCTTGGCATCCTTTTCCTTCAAAGCCTTAATGGCTGGGAAAGTCTCGGCGCCCTTCTCCAGGAAGAGTTCGTGCAAGCTGTCACGCGTGCCGGAGGTGGGCGGGGGGCCCAGCACTTCGATCTTGGTGGCGGGCAGCGATGCGTCGATGTCCGACCACTGCTTGTACGGGTTGGCGATCAGATTGCCGTCCTTGTCCGGCACCTTCTCGGCCAGAGCCAGGAACACCTGGCCCAGCGTCAGCTTGAAGGGCGTGCCGGCCTTGGAATGCGCAAGCGTGAGGCCGTCGAAGCCGACCGTGATCTCGACGATCTCAGTCACACCGTTCTTGGCGCAAAGTTCGACTTCGGACTTCTTGATGCGGCGCGAGGCGTTCGTGACGTCTGCCGTGGCTTCGCCGACGCCTTCGCAGAAGATCTTCATGCCGCCGCCGGTGCCGGTGGACTCGACGACCGGGGTCTTGCCGGAGGCCTTACCGAAGGCTTCAGCAACCGCCGTGGTAAAGGGGTAGACCGTGGACGAGCCGACGACGCGGATCTGGTCGCGCGCAACTGCGGTGCCAGCGAATGCCAACATGCCAACAACTGCGACTGATGCTGGAAGGGCGATCCTGATGTTCACAATGACTCTCCTTGAGAGATGTATGCGGGAGCGGCGGCAATTTTTGCGCGTGGCTCCTGCCCGGCACCCCACGCGCCGGCGGCCGGGTTATAGCGCAGTGCTAGCTTCAGTTTTGTGACAAGCTAACATATTGATATATATGGCACACAGATCGAACCGCAGATGTAACGATATTCAGTTGCAAGACAGTCCCGGTGCAACCCGTTCAATTTTTAATTGACTGATCGGTGATTAATTGCTGCGTAGGACAAATCACTGGTTTTTTGTAGCTGCGGAGATGGCATCTTACGCAACTTTCGGTAAGTATCGCGCTAGCGTGGCGTGTAGCGCGACGTCCCCTCAAAACTCAAGTAGAACGAACATTCCAAAAGCGTGGTGACCCAAAATGGGGCCACGCAATGGTCGCAGTGGAATTCAACTATGAGCAAAATCCAAGAGCCGTCGGACGACAGCGAGGGTGACGAGAGGAACTCTCGCCGCGCGAACGCGATCGATATTCATGTCGGCAGCCGTGTGCGATTGCGGCGCATGGTTTTGGGCATGAGCCAGGAAAAGCTGGGCGAGCAACTGGGCCTGACGTTCCAGCAGGTGCAGAAATATGAGAAGGGCGTTAACCGCATCGGCGCGGGGCGCCTGTTCGATCTTTCCCACGTTCTGGGCGTTCCGATCCAGTTCTTCTACGAAGAAGCGCCCGCCTACCAGATCGAAGGCAGCAGCCACGGCGGCTTTGCCGAAAGGTCACCGGCGGAAAACGACCTCGTCGACTTCATGGCGACGCGCGAGGGCCTTGAACTAAGCCGGGCCTTCGTCCGCATCAGCGATACCCGGGTTCGCCGGTCGCTGCTCGAACTCATACGCTCCCTCGCCAACGAGGCGTGATCTGATCGCGCTGCCCTGCCCCCTGCCGGGCCCGGCTCGCGCGGACGCCAGTCCGCGGCGGCGCTGCAGCTTGACCGGCCGGGTAAAGACTGCAAGAACCTGCCGGTTTTCAAGGAACCAAGGGGACTAACGTGGCTCGCAACTCATATCTGTTCACCAGTGAATCCGTGTCCGAAGGACATCCGGATAAAGTGTGCGACCGCATCTCCGATGAAATCGTCGATCTGTTCTACCGCGAAGGGCCCGCCGCCGGTATCGATCCTTGGGAAATCCGGGCCGCATGCGAGACGCTGGCCACCACGAACCGCGTAGTGATCGCGGGCGAGACGCGCGGGCCGGATAGCGTGACGTTCGAAAAGATCGAGAAGGCCGCTCGCGACGCCATCAAGGACATCGGCTACGAGCAGGATGGTTTCCATTGGCAGACCGCCAATATCGAGATCCTGCTGCATCCCCAGTCGGCGGACATCGCCCAGGGCGTCGATATGGCCGGCAACAAGGATGAGGGCGCGGGCGACCAGGGCATCATGTTCGGCTACGCGTGCACCGAGACGCCGGAGCTGATGCCGGCTCCGCTCTATTACAGCCACAAGATTCTCGAAGTCCTCGCCAAGGCGCGCAAGACCAAGGACGGCGACGCCGCCAAGCTCGGCCCGGACGCCAAGAGCCAGGTCACGGTGCAATATGAACATGGCAAGCCGGTTGGCGTGACGCAGATCGTGCTGTCGACGCAGCACCTGGATCCGAACCTGACGTCGGACGACGTGCGCAAGATCGTCGAGCCCTATATCCGCAACACACTTCCGGCCAACTGGATCTCCAGCAACACGATCTGGCACGTCAATCCGACGGGCAAATTCGTGATCGGCGGCCCGGATGGTGACACGGGTCTGACGGGCCGCAAAATCATCGTCGACACCTACGGCGGTGCTGCCCCACACGGCGGCGGCGCCTTCTCGGGCAAGGATCCCACGAAGGTCGACCGCTCGGCGGCGTACGCGGCTCGCTATCTGGCGAAGAATATCGTGGCTGCAGGACTGGCCGAGAAGTGCACGATCCAGCTCGCCTACGCGATCGGCGTCGCCGAGCCGCTGTCGATCTATGTCGATACGCACGGCACGGGCAAGGCCGATGAAGCGAAGCTGGAAGGTGTGCTGCGTGAGAGCATGAAGCTGACGCCGCGCGGCATCCGCACGCACCTCGATCTCAACAAGCCGATCTACGCACGGACGGCAGCCTACGGCCATTTCGGCCGCAAGCCGGACGACCAGGGTGGCTTCTCATGGGAGAAGACCGATCTGGCAGACACGATCCGCAAAGCCGTTTCGTAGGATCGCGCGCCTATTAGATTGTATGCGGCCGCGGTTGATACCGCGGCCGTCGCTTTAACCGGCAAGGCAACCGCATAATGAGTTCAGGCGACGCGACGAGCGACAAGCCGCTGTTGCGATCGTTCGGGCGGCGGCGCGGCCGCAAGCTGAGCCCGCGGCAGGACACCCTTATGAAGGATGTGCTGCCCCGTCTCAGCTTGGACATCTCGGCGCCATTGCCCGGCGACCCTCACCAGTTGTTTGAAGCCAACGTTTCGGAGATCTGGCTGGAGATCGGGTTCGGCGGGGCAGAGCATCTGCTGTGGCAGGCCCAGGCGCACCCCGACGTGGGGCTGATCGGGGCGGAGCCGTTCGAAGACGGTGTGGTAAAGGCGCTGGACGGCATCGCCACGAACGGCTTGAAGAACGTCCGGCTGCATGCCGATGATGTCCGGCCGCTCTTGAGCTGGCTTGCCCCCGCCACGCTGACGCGGGCCTTTGTGCTGTTCCCCGATCCGTGGCCGAAGAGGCGGCACGCCAAGCGGCGCCTCGTCAGCGCGGCGTTGATGGCGGAACTCGCCAGGGTGGTGAAACCCGGCGGCGAACTGAGGCTCGGCACGGACATCGCCTCTTACGCGGGAGAGATGCTCCTCGCGGTACGCCGCGATGGACATTTTTGCTGGACGGCCAGCGAGCCTAGCGATTGGCGTGTGCGGCCGGCCGATTGGCCTCAGACGCGCTATGAGGCCAAAGCGCGCCGGGAAGGACGGACGCCGTCGTTCTTCCGGCTGCAGCGCTCAATGGTTAATGCGTAATCAGGATCGTTGTCCTGCAGTCGACTATACTTTAATTCTTCTCCGTAATCCTCGGATTACCTTTACCTTCTTGTCTCGTAAACCTGTCAGACTCGACAGGTCCATCGTGCCTGGAAAGCCATCATGCTCTGCCTATCGTCAGAGGCAGGGCAGCTATGGCTAAGACAATATTACAGCTAACCAACCTTCAATGGGATCCTGCCACGCTGCCGGACTCCGCTCTTGTATTGGTCTGCATGCAGGCGGAGTTTCGCGACGGGCCGCTGCGACTGAACAATATCGATGCTGCCGTCGACGAGGCGCGCACGCTGCTCGATCGCTATCGCAGCGCGGGCGCGCCGGTGGTTCACGTGGCGCGCGACGGCGATTCGGGCGACTTCTTCGACAGGGTTAAGCCCGCCGGCAGGTTCATCTCGGAACTGGCACCGCTGCCAGGCGAACTCGTGCTGGAGACACGGACGCCGAACCCCTTTGTGTCCACGAACCTCGAGCTGCTGCTGCGGGCGCGGAATGTCGTGGATATCGTATTCGCGGGCTGCTCAAGTCATTCTTCTCTCAGTTCCGCGGTCCGCTATGCGACCGAACATGGTTTCCGGCCCACGGTCGTGTCGTCTGCGTGCGCTACGCGGGATCTGCCGGGTCCTGGCGGGATCACCTTGCCGGCGCAAGTAATCCACTTGTCGGCCATGGCATCCCTTGCCGATCGCCACGCCTGCGTGGTGGAGTACGCCAGCCAAATCCGGGCAATGAAACGCGAGTTGCTCACCGGGTAAGCGCCAAGATTTTTTTCACAGGGTTTACTTGAATTTTAAGCAGAACGGTCTTGCACGGGAAGTTGCACTCGCGTATTATTCAGTTGCTCATGATCATCTCAACTCTAGGGAGTGGACCTTCTTGGTCCGCTCTTTTTGTTTTGGGGTTTCTGATCAAGAGGAAAAAATTCAATTCTTCACTGTGCGGAACGCGTTAGGAATGACGGCCAGCGACGGCGTGGTAGCGAGCGATCGTTTTGTGAAAGAGGCAGGGCTCGAAGGCGAGCTTGCGTCTTTGGCAGAGCCTGTGCTTGAAGACCTTGGTTTCCGGCTGGTGCGCGTGAAGATCTCCGGCCGGGACGGCAAGACCGTGCAGATCATGGCCGAGCGGCCCGACGGAACGATCAACATTGACGATTGCGAAGCGATCTCCCGACAGATCTCACCGTTACTCGACGTCAACGACGTCGTGCCAGGCGCCTATCGGCTGGAAGTTTCCTCACCCGGGATCGACCGGCCGCTGGTGCGGCCCTCGGACTTCGAGGACTGGTCGGGGCATGAGGCGAAGATCGAATTGAACGAGCCAGTCGAGGGCCGCAGGCGGTTTCGCGGTGAACTCGATGGCTACGAAGACGGAGAAGTTCGGATCAAGGTCGAAATCAAAGACGCAGGCGAGACGGTGATCGGCATTCCGGTCGGCCTGGTCGCCGAAGCGCATCTGGTTTTGACGGACGATTTGGTGCGCGAGGCACTCGCCCGTGCAAAGGCTAAAGGCAAGGCCCCGCTCGGCGATGGGTCCGAGCCCGGCGAATATAACGTGGAGGACGCCTGACAATGGCGATGGCTGGTATCAGCGCCAATCGGCTCGAATTGCTGCAGATCGCGGACGCGGTCGCTCGCGAGAAATCCATTGATCGCAAGATCGTCATCACGGCGATGGAAGACGCGATCCAGAAAGCGGCAAAGTCGCGCTACGGCGCCGAGAACGACATCCGCTGCGAGATCGACCCGAAGACGGGCGAGACGAAGCTGACCCGCGTGCAGGCCGTCGTCGACGAGATCGAGAACGAGGCCACGCAGATCACGCTGGCAGATGCCGTGAAGCGCAATCCGGGCGCCAAGGTCGGCGACCTGATCGCGGAAGGGCTGCCGCCGCTGGATTTCGGCCGCGTCGCCGCGCAGAACGCCAAGCAGGTGATCGTGCAGAAGGTGCGCGAAGCCGAGCGTGAGCGCCAGTTCGGCGAGTACAAGGACCGCATCGGTGAGATCGCCAATGGCACCGTGAAGCGGGCCGAATACGGAAATGTCATCGTCGACCTGGGACGCGCGGAAGGCATCATCCGCCGCGATGAAATGATCCCGCGCGAGAACGTGCGCTACGGCGACCGCATCCGCGCCTACATCTACGACGTGCGCCGCGAACAGCGCGGCCCGCAGATCTTCCTGTCACGCGCGCGCCCCGAATTCATGGGCAAGCTGTTCGCGCAGGAAGTGCCCGAGATCTACGACGGCGTCGTCGAGATCAAGTCGGTGGCCCGCGATCCGGGCTCACGCGCTAAAATCGCGGTCATTTCAAACGACAACTCGATCGACCCCGTTGGCGCCTGCGTCGGCATGCGCGGTGCGCGCGTGCAGGCCGTGGTCAACGAATTGCAGGGCGAGAAGGTCGACATCATCCAGTGGAACCCGGACGCGGCGAGCTTCATCGTCAACGCGCTGGCGCCGGCTGAAGTCTCCAAGGTCGTGCTTGACGAAGATTCCAACCGCATCGAAGTCGTCGTGCCGGAAAGCCAGCTATCGCTGGCGATCGGCCGTCGCGGTCAGAACGTTCGGCTTGCCTCGCACCTGACGGGCTGGGACATCGACATCCTGACCGAGCAGGAAGAGAGCGAGCGGCGGCAGAAGGAATTTGCCGAGCGCAGCCAGGCGTTCATGGACGCGCTCGACGTCGACGAAGTCATTGCCCAGTTGCTGGTGACCGAAGGCTTCGCCTCCGTCGAGGAAGTGGCCTACGTCGAGATCGGCGAAATCGCGCATATCGAAGGCTTCGACGAAAACACCGCCAACGAGATCCAGACGCGTGCGCGCGAATACCTGGAGAAGATCGAGGCGGAACGCGATGCCAAGCGGCGCGAGCTGGGCGTTTCCGACGACCTGATCAAGGTCGAGGGCGTAACGACGGCGATGCTGGTGGCCTTCGGCGAGAACGGCGTGAAGACGCTGGAAGACCTGGCGGACTGCGCGACCGACGACCTCGTGGGCTGGACGGAGCGCAAGAAAGAAAAAGATGCCGAAGCGGTGCGCCACAAGGGCGTGCTGGACGGTTTCGAGATCGGCCGCAAGGAAGCGGAAGACATGATCATGGCCGCCCGCGTCCTGCTGGGCTGGATCAAAGCCGAAGACCTCGTAAAGGACGAAGACGCCGAAGCTACAGCCGAGCCGACCGACGGTGCCGAGGCGGAGCAATCCGCCGGCGCCGAAGGTTGACGGTGATGGCGCGGGAGGGAACCAGCGGGTGGCAGCCAAAACGGCGCGCAAGCCAACTGAAGACGACCGGACGGGGGATCACCTCCGGCTGTGCGCCGTCTCGCGCGCGGAGCGGCCAGCCGGCGAACTGATCCGCTTCGTTGCCGCGCCAGACGGCAGCATTACCCCTGATTTGGCGCGCCGCCTGCCCGGACGCGGCGTCTGGGTCACGGCCGACCGCACGTCCATCGAAGCCGCCGTAAAGTCCAGGGCCTTTGCCCGCAGCCTCAAACGCCCGGTCGAGGTGCGGCCGGATTTGGCTGATGCCGTTGAATCGCTGATGGTTAAGCGGGCGATGGAAACGCTTGGCCTGGCCAACAAGGCCGGGCTGGCGGTGGCCGGGTTCGACAAGGTCGACGAGACGATCGCCAAGGGCGACGCCGCCTTGCTTGCGCATGGCGCAGAGGCCGCGAAGGATGGCCGTGGCAAACTCGACAGAAAATTTCTGGCCATTCAGGAAGACAGGGGCAGGAATGCCCCTATCACCGATGATCTTACGATCGAACAATTGAGCTTGGCCATGGGGCGGTCAAATGTGGTACATGCTGCCCTCATATACGGCGGAGTGACGGAAAAATTCACGATCGAGGCTGAGCGTCTCAGACGCTACCGGTCCGGCGTGGCCCTACCCGTTTGTACCCCTATGAACGCAACACCCGCCTCAATCGAATAAGGTTTGAAACGGATATCGCATGACTGAAACCAAGGAACCGGCCGACAAGACGCTTCGCGGTGGTGCTCCGCACAAGCCGCTGTCCCTGCAAAGGACTGTCGAGTCCGGTCACGTGCGTCAGAACTTCAGCCACGGGCGATCGAAGTCGGTCGTCGTGGAGAAGCGCAAGACGCGCAAGCTGACAACGCCGGGTGAGGCCGCCGCTCCTGCGGCAGCAGCACCTGCGCCCGCGGCACCGGCCGCGAAGGCGCCAGTTGCCGAAGCGCGGCCAGCTGAGCGGCCCGCACCCGCGGAAGCACCGCAGCGTGTGACCGGTCTGCGCCAAGCGGAGGCCGACGCGCGTACGCGCGCGCTTGCGCAGGCGAAGATCGACGATCAACAGCGCGCGAAGGACGAAGCCGAAAGGGCGGCCGCGGCGGCCGCCGCCGCAGCGGCGGCTCCGCCATCCGCAGAGCCTGCTGCTGCCCCGCCCGCAGCGCCCGCGAAGACAGCCGCGCCTGCGGCAGCAGCGCCCCCGAGAGCACCTGCTGCAGCGCCGGCGCCGGCTGCTGCGCCTGCCAGCACGCGCATGGAAGCTCCGGTACGTTCATCCCGGCCCCGTCAGGATGGGCCGGCGCGTCCCGCCAGCCTCAACACGGCTTTCCAGCCGCGTGCCGGCGGACGTCCGCAAGAGATCAATATTCCCGCGCCCGCCCGGCCGGCTCCTTCGGGGCCGGTGGAGCGGACAGCAGAGGGCGTTGTGCGCCGCGACCCGATGCAGCGGGCAAGGCCTGTCGCCGTGGAGGCGGAGGAAGAAGATAGCCGCGTCAAGCGCGGACCTGGCGGCAAGGTCATCCACCCGACCAAGCCCGTCAGCACGCGTCCGGCCGACACGCGCGAGCGTGGCAAGCTGACGATCAATAACGCCTTCGACCAGCAGCAGCGCGAGCGTTCGCTGGCGTCGCTGAAGCGCAAGCGCGAACGCGAGAAGCTGAAGGCCATGGGCATTCAGCAGCCGCGCGACAAGATCGTGCGCGAGGTCGTCATTCCAGAAGCGATCACGATCCAGGAACTGTCGAACCGCATGACCGAGCGCGGCGTCGACATCATCAAGTTCATGATGAAGCAAGGCGACATGCACAAGATCACGGATGTGATCGATGCGGATACCGCCGAACTCATCGTGCAGGAATTCGGACATACGGCGAAGCGCGTTTCGGAAGCCGACGTCGAAAGCGGCTTCATCGGCGCGGCCGACATCGACGACCATCTGGAGTCGCGTGCACCGGTCGTCACGATCATGGGTCACGTCGACCACGGCAAGACGTCGCTGCTCGACGCGATCCGCTCCACGAACGTGGTGTCGGGCGAAGCGGGCGGTATCACGCAGCACATCGGCGCCTATCAGGTGCTGACGCCGGCCGGCGACAAGGTGACGTTCATCGATACGCCCGGCCACGCCGCCTTTACCGCGATGCGTGCGCGCGGCGCTAAGGTGACGGACATCGTCGTGCTGGTTGTGGCCGCCGACGACGGCGTGATGCCGCAGACGGTGGAGGCGATCAACCACGCCAAGGCCGCCGGCGTGCCGATGATCGTTGCGATCAACAAGATCGACAAGGGCCAGGCCGATCCGTCGCGCGTGCGCACGGAACTGCTGCAGCATGAGATCGTCGTCGAAAGCCTGTCGGGCGAAACGCTGGAAGTGCCGGTTTCGGCTCTGAAGCGCACCAACCTCGACAAGCTGCTGGAAGCCATCCATTTGCAGGCCGAAATCCTCGACCTCAAGGCAAATCCTGATCGCTCGGCCGAAGGCATCGTCATCGAAGCCAAACTGGAACGTGGACGCGGGCCGGTTGGCACCGTTCTGGTCCAGCGCGGCACGCTGCATGTGGGCGACATCGTGGTGGCCGGCATGGCCTGGGGCCGTGTGCGTGCACTCATCGACGACAAGGGCCACAACGTGCCGACGGCGGGTCCGTCGGTGCCGGTGGAAGTGCTTGGCTTCGACGGCGCACCGGAAGCCGGCGACCAGATCGCCGTGGTCGAGAGCGAGGCCCGTGCCCGCGAGATCACCGACTACCGTATCCGCAAGCGTCGCGAGACGCTGGGCTCGGGCGGTACGGCGCGCACGCTCGAACATATGATGCAGCAGATCAAGGACGCTGCCGGCAAAAAGGAGTTCACGCTGCTCATCAAGGGCGACGTGCAGGGCTCCATCGAAGCCATCAACGGCGCCTTGAAGAAGCTGGGCACCGACGAAGTGGAAGCTCGCGTCGTGCACTCTGCGGCTGGCGGTATCACGGAATCGGACGTGGCGCTGGCGAACGCTTCGAAGGCAATCATCGTCGGTTTCAACGTGCGTGCGAATTCGCAGGCGAAGCAGGCGGCCGACGCGCAGGGCATCGAGATCCGCTACTACAATATCATTTACGATCTCGTGGATGACGTGAAGGCGGCGATGTCGGGCCTGCTGGCGCCGACGATCCGCGAGGTGTTCCTTGGCAATGCGCAGATCCTGGAGGTGTTCAACATCACCAAGATCGGCAAGGTTGCCGGTTGCCGCGTGTCCGAAGGCAAGGTGGAACGTGGCGCCAAGGTGCGCCTGATCCGCGACAACGTCGTGATCCACGAGGGCACGCTGTCGACTCTGAAGCGCTTCAAGGACGAAGTGAAGGAAGTGCCGGCCGGACAAGACTGCGGCATGGCCTTCGCCAACTACCAGGACATCCGCGCCGGTGACACGATCGAGTGCTTTAACGTCGAGACCGTCAAGCGGACACTGTAAATCGCGCGCCGGGCGTTGTGCGCCCGGCCGTCAATCACCGTTGTGTTGTGCTGCCGGACGCTGTTGCGTCCGGAGCCATTTTTGCTACCAGAGCCATGCGCGACCAGTCATCCAAATCTCCTGGCAAATCTCCTGGCAAATCCAGATCCGGCAGGCCAGGCACCGGCGACAAGCTTCGCGTGCGCGGTGAAGGCGACAAGCCGCGGGGCAAGACCAAGTCGGGCCGCGCCAAGGCCGAAACCGGCAAGGGTCCGACCCAGCGCATGCTGCGCATCGGCGAGATGATCCGCCACAAGGTGGCCGAGCTGCTGGTGCGCGGTGAGATCCATGACGATGTGCTGGCCGGGCATGTGGTGACGGTGCCTGAAGTGCGCATGTCGCCGGACCTCAAAGTCGCGACCGCGTACGTGATGCCGCTGGGCGGCAAGGACGTCGAAATCGTGCTGGCGGCGTTGGAGCGCAACAAGAAGTTCATCCGCTCCGAAGTGGCACAGACGCTGGACCTGCGTTACGCACCCGACATCCGCTTCCGCTTCGACAAGACGTTCGACGAGGTCAACCGCATCGACAAGCTGCTGTTCTCGGACCGCGTGCGCGCCGACGTCGAGAAGGAGTAAGCGGTGCTGGGGCGTGAGCTTACGTACCACATGCCGTTCGAGCGGCTGGTGAAGCTTAGCCGGACGGCGAGCCGCAAGGCGTTCGGTTCATCGTGGTGGCTGCTGGCATTCATCTTTGCTGTTTACGTGATCGCGTTTGCGCTGGTCATCATGTTCGCAGGGCCGCTCAACACTTGGCTGGCGATGTATGGGCTGCCGGAGATGTTTCCGATCGTGGCGATCATCATCGGCTTCTTCGCCGCCTTCTGGTGGGTGCGCCGCCGCGGGCTGAAGCAAGCCAAGCAACGTGCCGACTACGACAGCGAGGTGCGATTTCGCGAAGATCCAGACGGCTTGCGGTTCGCCACGCCGGAGATCGAATACCTGTTGCGGTGGCAGGGCATCAGCCAATTGATGCTGTTGGAGAGCGACGGCGTGCTCGTCTCGCACGGCAACCTATTCTTCCTGGTTCCGAACGAAGCGTTTCGCGATGCGGCCGAGCGCGATGCCTTGACGCGGGACGTCTTCGCGCGGCTCAACGCGACAGCGCAAGAGCGCAGTCTTAATTTCATCCCGGCTCGCTTGATGCAGGCCGGCAATACGGCAGGGACTTGAGATGGGACGGCGCAACAAGGGCAATCCGGTGCATGGGTGGCTGGTGCTCGACAAGCCGTTCGGGCTGACGTCGACGCATGCCTTGGCGCAGGTGAAGCGCCTCTTCAATGCTCAGAAGGCCGGACACGCTGGCACGCTCGATCCGCTCGCGACGGGTATCCTGCCGATCGCGTTCGGCGAGGCGACGAAGACGGTGTCGTATGCGGTCGACGGCGAGAAGTCGTACCGCTTCGTGGTGCGGTGGGGCGTGGAGACGACAACCGACGACGCGGAGGGCCCGGCGGCAAAGACGAGCGAGTTACGGCCCAGCGCTGAAGCAATCGAGCAGCAGCTGGCGCACTTTACCGGCGAAATCATGCAGGTGCCGCCGCAGTTCTCCGCCATCAAGGTGGATGGCGACCGGGCTTATGATCTGGCCCGCAGCGGCGAGACGATCGAGCTGGTGGCGCGGCCGGTGATTGTCGATGCGCTGCGCATCATCGAGCATACCGATGCTGAGACAACGGTGTTCGAGGCCGATTGCGGCAAAGGCACGTATGTGCGGGCCCTGGCGCGCGACATGGGGCGCGCGCTCGGCTGCTACGGGCACGTCGTTGGGCTGCGGCGCACGCGCGTCGGGCCATTCTCAGAAGACAACGCCATCACGATCGACGAACTGCGCGAGATCGCCGAAGCGGAAGGTGGCGGCAGCTTGGAAGGGATGTTGCAGCCGGTGGAGGCGGCGCTCAACAGCCTGACGGAGCTGAGCATCAGCCCGTCGGATGCGGCGAGCCTTTGCAGCGGGCAACCTGTGCTGATCCGCGGCCGCGACGCGCCGGTGCTGACCGGGCCCGTATATGCGATGTCGAAGGGCCGGCTGATTGCCCTCGGCGAGATCGACCGCGGCGCGATAAGGCCGACGCGGGTATTCAATTTCAGCTAGCTGCGTCGCAACCAATCGGGATGATCTTGATTGGGATCGTTTGGCTTTCGAAAAAGTTGCCCGCAGAAGTCATCCACCGCATCGATTGCATCTAGTTCTAGTGGTATCCGCTCGCTGGCCCAAATTGCGTCAGCCATGTAGCCTCCAGCCTCAAGCTGACCAATTTCATGCCTGTTGTGATCCGCGTCCGGCAACGAGGCGCGGTTTATTGAGTTAGCGATTATTCGCGTTTGCACGATCCATAGAAACTGCTGCTGCTTGCTCATAGGTTCGCTTCCTGGCTCATCCGCAACGGCGCTGCCTCCGCTGAATTTGAAGTCGTACGGAATGCGATGGCGTCTGGCCTGCAGACGCTCAAGCCACTGCTCGCGGTTCTGGCGTCGACTGACTTCAAAGCTACGCGGCCCTACGATCGCGATTTCGATTTCGTCGCCGCCTTTCAGATCTAGCGCTTCGATCACATTGGCAGGCAGGCGGATGGCGAGGCTGTTGCCCCATTTGGCGACTTGCATGGGCAATCTCCGTGGATATACATTTGCAGAATGTATATCACAGCACGCGGATTGTCCGCTTTTCGGCCTCCGGTCTCCTTTTCCTTGCATTTCCGGCCATACGGCGTATCAAGGCGCCGACCCTGCTGGACGACATCCCGGCTGTGGCCATAGGGCGCTCGCGTAGCGCCTGCCTCCCTCTCCAAAATCGAAAGGAGCTTCCGATGTCGCTGATCGCGCCAGAGCGCAAGGCTGCCAAGACTGCCGTTATTAAAGATAACGCCACTAAGGCTAACGATACGGGCTCGCCCGAGGTTCAGGTTGCCATCCTCACGGAGCGCATCACGCACCTTACCGAGCA
Source organism: Hyphomicrobiaceae bacterium (assembly GCA_030655135.1). Taxonomy (GTDB): domain Bacteria; phylum Pseudomonadota; class Alphaproteobacteria; order Rhizobiales; family Hyphomicrobiaceae; genus JAKAXS01. The sequence continues at coordinate 168,806 of JAURWC010000076.1, forward strand.
CTTCAAGACCCACAAGAAAGACAATCACTCGCGCCGCGGCCTGCTCAAGATGGTCAGCCTGCGCCGCCAGCTGCTTGACTATGTGAAGCGCAAGGACGAAGCGCGTTATCAGAAGATCATTGAGAAAAACGGCATCCGTCGCTAACGCGCGGGTGGGCTCAAGTCCAAAGGACGCTCCGCCCATGCCGATCATGACCTCAGTTGTCCAGACCACTGCCGCCGCGCTGGTATCGCAAGATGCCTGGCGCGCGTGGCGTTTCTGCGCGTCAAGCGCACAAGACCGACCGACCGAAACCGTCCGATAGACCGAGAACGAAAGAAAAAAGCATGTTCGATATTCATCGCGTGGAAATTGAATGGGGCGGCCGCACGCTGCGCCTCGAAACCGGGCACATGGCCCGCCAGGCCGACGCGGCCGTGTTCGCCCAGTATGGCGAAACCAGCGTCCTTGCCACTGTTGTCGGCGCCAAGTCGCCAAAGCCGGGCATCGATTTCTTCCCGCTCACCGTGAATTACCAGGAGCGCACGTACGCTGCCGGCAAGATCCCCGGCGGCTACTTCAAGCGCGAAGGCCGGCCGACCGAAAAGGAGACGCTGACGTCGCGCCTCATCGACCGCCCCATCCGTCCGCTGTTCGTGGAAGGCTTCAAGAACGAAGTGCAGGTCGTCATCACCGTCATGTCGCATGACGCGGAGAACGATCCCGACATCCTCGGCATGGTGGCCGCCTCGGCTGCGCTGACGCTGTCGGGCCTGCCGTTCCTCGGCCCGATCGCGGCAGCCCGCGTCGGCGTCGTCGGCGGCGAGCTGGTGCTCAACCCAATGATCGACGAGATGAAGGACAGCACGCTCGACCTCGTCGTCGCCGGCACGCACGACGCCGTGATGATGGTGGAATCGGAAGCCAAGGAGCTGCCCGAGAAGTTGATGCTTGAAGCCGTCATGTTCGGCCACACGCACTTCCAACCGGTGATCCAGGCGATCATCAAGCTGGCCGAGAAGGCCGCCAACGAACCTTGGGACATCAAGCTGCCGGACGCCGGCAAGTATGCCGACCAGGTCAAGACCATCGCCGAGGACGGCCTGAAGGTCGCTTTCTCGACGAAGGAAAAGGCAAAGCGCCAGGACCTCGTCGCCGAAGTGAAGAAGAAGGTGACCGAAGGCGTCGACACCGGTGACGACGCAGCAGAGAAGGTGCTGCTGGGCACCGCGTTCAAGAAGCTGGAAATGGACATCATGCGTGGCTCGGTGGTTTCCACCGGCCGCCGCATCGACGGCCGCGACCTGAAGACGGTGCGTCCGATCCTGTCGGAAGTGCATGTTCTGCCGCGTACGCACGGCTCGGCGCTGTTCACGCGCGGCGAGACGCAGGCGCTCGTGGTTGCAACGCTGGGTACCGGCGAGGATGAGCAGTACGTCGACTCGCTGGAAGGCACGAAGAAGCAGCGCTTCCTGCTGCATTACAACTTCCCTCCCTACTCCGTCGGCGAGACGGGCCGCATGGGTTCGCCCGGCCGTCGCGAAATCGGCCACGGCAAGCTGGCCTGGCGCGCCGTGCATCCGCTGATGCCGGCAGCCGACGAGTTCCCCTACACCATCCGCATCGTCTCGGAGATCACCGAGTCCAACGGTTCGTCGTCGATGGCATCGGTTTGCGGTGCGTCGCTGGCGCTGATGGACGCGGGCGTTCCGCTGAAGAGCCCGGTGGCAGGCATCGCCATGGGCCTCATCAAGGAAGGCAGCGACTTCGCTGTGCTGTCCGACATCCTGGGTGACGAAGACCACCTTGGCGACATGGACTTCAAGGTGGCCGGCACCGAGAACGGTGTCACGGCGCTGCAGATGGACATCAAGATCACCGGCATCACCGAAGAGATCATGCGTATCGCGCTCGATCAGGCTCACGAGGGCCGTCTGCACATCCTGGCCGAGATGGCCAAGGCGCTGACGGGTGCCCGCGGCGAGCTGGGCGAGCATGCGCCGCGCATCGAGACGATCAAGATTCCGACCGACAAGATCCGTGAAGTGATCGGCTCGGGCGGCTCGGTGATCCGCGCGATCGTGGAAGAAAGCGGCGCGAAGATCGACATCGACGATGACGGCACCGTGAAGGTTGCTGCCGCCAAGCGCGAGTCGATCGAAGCAGCGTTGAACCGCATCAAGGCGATCACGCAGGAGCCCGAGGTCGGCACGATCTACAAGGGCAAGGTCGTCAAGGTGATGGACTTCGGTGCGTTTGTGAATTTCTTCGGTGCCAAGGACGGCCTGGTGCACATCTCGCAGCTAGCTCCCGGCCGGCCCGAGACGGTTGGCGAAGTCGTGAAGGAAGGCCAGGAAGTGTACGTGAAGCTTCTGGGCTTCGACGACCGCGGCAAGGTGCGCCTGTCGATGAAGATCATCGACCAGGCCACCGGCCAGGAAATCCCGCGCGCCGAGGGCGAGCCGGAAGAAGTGTTCAGCGCCGAACGCCCGCCGCGCCGTGAGCGCAGCGGTGGCGGTGGCGGTGGCCGCGGCCGGCGCTAAGGTTGAGCCATTGGGTCAGACCCGTCGGGTCTGGCCCTTGACGAACGACGATGCCGGGCCGAAAGGTCCGGCATTTTTTTGTGGGGGATCGGCTCGCTCCGATTGGGTGTCACCAGCGCCGCGCTCTCGACGTCATCCCCGGGCTTGTCCCGGAGATTCCGCTATCAGCCGGCGTGATGCTCGCACGTTGAGCCCGAGTGTTGTGCCTGAGACGTCGTGCAGGCTGAGGGCGGGATGCCCGGAACAAGTCCGGGCATGACGCAAGGGGCTGGGGTCGAGCTGCGCCATGGCAGGCGTGGCCCCTGCTCGCCTACCGCGCGACCATCAGCCCAGAGTCTATCAGCCGCCGGTGGAAGCTCAGGATCTGATCGTGCTGTTTGCAGCCGTAGTAGCGGCCGTCGCACAGGGAGAGGAGGCGTTTGCGCTCCTTGTAGCTGTCGGACAGCGGCAAGCCCGCCTGCTCCAGCAGCACCCCGCCGAGGTAGGGAACGTCCATCACGTCGACATTGGGCAACGGGGGCGGGTCATAGTTGATGCCTTCGGTCGCGTAGTAGGTGATGAAGGCCGGTGAGTCCTTGTCCAGGCGTACGTCTTCGGCGGCGCGGGCCGTGCCCTGGCCGAAATAGGAGCGTGTGGCGATGGGATGATGGTCGCCGTACTGCACGATGAGAAAGCGCTCGCCCGGATAGCGGCGCTTCAGTTCCGCTTTCATCCATTCGAAGTCGATCTTGGCGATGGCTTCCCGGCGCAGGAACTCGTGCATTTCCGGATTTGTGCCGGGGCCGCCGCCGGGTACATCCATCTCCGGTGCAAACGTGTTGGTATAGGGCTGGTGTGCCGACGACGTGATTAGGAACGTGAAAAGCGGCTTGTTGGATTGACGGATGTGGCTGTCCATCAGCTTCAGCATGTTGTCGTAGTAGAAGCGGTCGCGCTCCATAGCCGACTTGGCGCGCTGGTCCTTCATGTCGAAGATCTCGGGCATGCCGACGGCCTCATAGAAGCGGCCGTTGGACACGAAGTTCTTCAGCATCGGATAGAAGACGACGTTGCGGTAGCCGCAACGGGCGAGCGCCTGGGGCAGCGTGTCCTGCACCTTTCCGGCCATCAAGGCCTGCACGAACGGGCGCATGCCGCCGAACGAATACGTCGAGACGCCAGCGAGGATAGAGAATTCCGTCAGCCAGGAGGCGCCGCCGTAGGTTTCAACGCGCATCTGATGCAGCTTACCGTCGCCCGACTTGAACAGCGGGTCGATGCTCTTGTCATAAGACAGACCGGGAACGATCGACGGCTGTACCAGCGACTCCTGATGCACGAGCAGGACGTGCGGCGGCTTCTCGACGGAGGAACAGCGCGAGGGGATGACAAACGGCGCCGTACCGGGATTGGACGCCGAGGCCTCGATCAATGTGCCGCGCCACAGAGTCTGAGCGGTTTCCGCCCACGATGAATAAAACGAGGAGACGACAAGGTCTGCCCAGTAGAACTGCGTGTGACGGCGTTCGCCTTTGATATCGGCAGCATAGGGCGTGAGGAACGCGAGGATGGCGAAGGCAAGCGCCGCATAGCGCCGGGACACGCGCGTGGGATCGTAGCGATAAGCCAGTATCGTTGCGACGACGATGGCAGCAAACGCCGCGTTCAGCATGAACAGTTGCGGGCGATAATGCTCCCACAGGAAGACGACCGTCGACCACGACATCAGGTAGAAAAAGATGTCGTAGGCGTGGACGATCATGTCCATGGCTTCGCGCTTGAAAGCGGCAGCCTCGACAACAACGAAAATGATGGCCGGAACCAGAATGGCGGCGACCAGCAGACGGCCGGTGACAAGCACGATCGCGGCTGCGATCATCAGCGTGACGCAGTTGACAAAGAGCTGATTGGGCCAGCCGCCTTCATAGAGATAGAAGTAGCGGCCGACCGCGAGCGCGCCGATTGCGGCGGCCGCATAAACGTAGCTTGGCTTGACGAAGCCGGTATGCGCGGGCGCGCGAAGCGCCGCTTTAAGTGTGGATTGAACGGTCTGGCTGCGTTGTTGTTGGCCAACGGTTTGGTCGGTCATGTTTCTTCTTCTTTGCAGTCTCGCCGCGCGCGGTCCACCTTCAGGGTCCCAGAGCGCCACGAAATCCGTCACGACGCCTGTCATCGACTTGTCATATACGTTTAGGACTTTTTCGCGGGCGGGTCAGCCTGTGCAATCAAATTTTTCTTCGCCACTTCAGATGAATGGCGGTTCATCGTGCCGTGTTAAGGCGTCTGAAGATCAAATCGGATATCGATCTGTCGCGACCTATCGGCCCGGCGTAAATGGCGGTCGCGCCACTCTTCGCAATTGCGTCAGGGACGTCGTCGCCAGCGTGCAAGCCTTCGCCCGAGAAGAAGCCTGAGACGACAACCGGGCCGCGAGCCACGCGAAGTGCGTCTTCGATCGAGGGCGGCTCCTCCAGGAAAGCGCTCACAACATCAGCAAAAACATTGGCCTCCTTGATCGCGGCAGCCGTCGCCCGTGTTGCATCGGCGGACGCAGGCCCCAGTTGGGAGCCGTGGCCGGCGAGAAGCAATGTTGATGTTGCAGCTGCGAAGCCGGCACCCTTAGCGGCGGCTTCCGCGTGGTCTAGCATCAGCGCGGGCAGCCCCGGATCGACGCCAAGAGGCGGGAAAATTTCCCAGCGCTTGGTAAGATTTGCCCCGGCGACACGCTCCGCCAGCCGAGTGCGCACGAAGAAGCCGTCGGCCATGAAGAACGGGTAGATGGCGATGCGCGAGGCGGACGAGGCCTCGGCGGCGGCCAGCGCGTCCTCCAATGCCGGCTCGCCCTTGAGCACGCCGGCGCCGACGTTGGCGAAGCATTTGGTGTCGTCGAGCACCTGGCGATGGGACAGCAAGGCGGAGTTTGTCAGCCCTGCGCCGCGATCGCCGTGGGCCGCAAGCACGACGGCCATTTCAGCCGATGCGGGATGGCACCTCATGCCGGATCGGCCTGCAAGGCGCGGCCGACAAGGTCGCCGACGCGGGGCGACAGGCTCAGCTTGAGGGCAGCGGCATGCCCGTGAGGAGACATCTTCACCCACGTCTTGCGCAGGATGGATATCAGCTTGGCGTCGTCATGCTTGGCGGCAAACTCGTCGATGTAGTGCTTGAGGAAGACAATGCAGGCAACGTCCTCCAGGGCTTGCGCCTCAGCGTCATGCTTCAAGCGCTCCTTACGGATGAGGGCGCCGACGCGGGCTATCTCGTCATCGGCGTAGCCGCTCGCAAGCATGATGTCTGCGGCCATCTCCGAGTGCTTGCGCTTCAAATCCGTGCGCCAGCGCAGATAGCCCGTGCGATCCATGGGATAGCTGGCGCGGGGAACGGTCCAGCGACGGATATGCTGCGCGCGAGATGCCAGCCGCAGCGCTTCGCTGGCGTCGGGATGAAGCTTTGCCAGTTCCTCCGACATGCGTTCGCCGTACAGCTGTTCGGCCGGACGCCGCTCGCCGTCCACGGTGATGCTGACCGGATCCTCCGCGTTGGCGGCGTCGATGGCGGCGATCGCCTGATCAAAACGGGGCGCGGGCGAGCTCATGTCGAAATGGGTCCGTGAAAGATGAAGTAGGCGCCGGCGACGATGAGGGTGAAGCCGACGACATGATTGAGGGTCATCGGCTCCTTCAGGTACAGGATGGAGAAGCCGGCGAAGACCGCCAGTGTGATCACTTCCTGGATCGTCTTCAACTCTGCTGCGGAATAAACCGCGTGACCGATGCGGTTGGCGGGCACGGCAAGGCAGTATTCGAAGAACGCGATCCCCCAGCTGACCACCACTACGATCCACAGCGGAACAGATTTGTAGCTGAGGTGGCCGTACCAGGCGAACGTCATGAAGATGTTGGACACGAGCAGGAGAAGAACCGGCAACACGGCAGACGACTGAGCAAAGTTGAGCAAACTGACCTCCCGAAACCTGCAAGGACCCTGCGAGCGCAGACTGTGCTCTGCTGCGTGACCGGCCGCCCATAGCCTCAGTCGGACGGCCAGTCCGGTGTGCTGGGCCGAGCACTGCGAAGGCGAACGACCACGCGGACCCGCGTGGACCTGGCTATCTACGACGGAAGCCTGAGTTGTTGAACCAGCGAAACGTTTCTGGATGCCGGCGCCGTGCGCCCAGTCAGCGCGGCGACTGGGCTGTGCGGCGACCTTCCGGGGCGGGCTCAGGTGCCAGATAATAGCGATTGACCCAGCCTTTGGTGCCGCCGTGGACGACTGGGCACCAGACATCTGCGCAAACGCCGACGATTTTCACGCCGCGAGCGGTGGGCGGGATGGCGCCGACCGCATCGTGATACTCCGACGGCCCGTTGCGGATGTTGAGGACATCGTCCTCCTCAACGTTGGCCACCTGATAACGCGACTCTACCGGTTTCGCCACGTCCTTGGCTAGCGGTGCGCTCGCCGGCTTGGCCGCGAGCTTGACGTCCCTGGCCGTAGATTTTTTTACGACGTCCTGCTTTTTTGGAGCCGGTTTGACGCTGGCCTTTTTGGTCTGCTTGCTGTTGGCGGCAGCCGGGGCGGCTTCTGGAGTTACGGTTTCTTGTCCCTGTGGCGGGGCCGACGGTGCGGGTGTTGCCGCTTCGGCCCGGGAAATGATCGTCAATGCTCCCAGCACCGCCGACGGCGCGGGTGCCGGTGCAGCGACCTCTGCTGCGGGCGGGGCCGGCGGCGGCGAGGGTGCTGCAAGGACGGAGGCAACCACTGGCGGCGGGGACACCGGCTTGGCTTTGGCTACGACCTGCTGGATCTGAGGTGCGCGCGCAGTGATCGTCGCGGTTCCGCTCTTGCCGTCCTGCTCCTGCCAATAGATGCGATCGCCATCCTGGCGAAGTTGCAGGCACCGCTGTTCTGCGTCGAACCAACGAAACCACTTGAGGCACAGTTGATCGCCGGCAATCCACCAGCGGCCACGATCTTTCTCGGCGCCAAGATAGGATGCGAGCGAGCCAGCTTCGCCTGTCATCAAACCGTCGGTCGCGAAACGAATGGGAACGATCGTGTTGAGCGGCGTGTCCAATGCGATGGCGGATCCAGGGACGATCTGCCTGAGGTTGTCTCCCGTCAGGGCGATGGGCTCAGCGGCGCGCGCGCCAGCGCTCGTCATGCCGAGCAAAAATCCCAACGTGATCAACAGCCGAAACAAACGCGACCCTTTCCGCGACGCAAACTCTGCAAGCGTTCGTCTTGCCCCACGAGTATGGCAGGAAGAGGGTTGATTTTTTCTTCGTTTTCCGAGACGCCTCAAGCATCTAGCGGACCCCTGAAAGCCTCGGCTATAAGGATGCACCCGGCCCCGTAGCTCAGCCGGATAGAGCACCGGTTTCCTAAACCGGGGGTCGCAGGTTCAATTCCTGCCGGGGTCGCCACTATTTGTTGGATTGTCAGGTGGGATAGCGGGTGGGCCTGGGAATCCGTCAGGCCTGGTAATAGTCGCGGTACCAGCGCACGAATGCGGCCATACCTTCACGGACCGGCGTCGCGGGTTTGTACTGAACCGCAGTGATGAGTTCATCGACGTTGGCGAAGGTTGAGGGAACATCGCCGGGCTGGAGCGGCAGCAGCTCCACGATCGCCTTTTTGCCCAGGGCGTCCTCAATGGCTTCGATATAAGCGCGAAGCTGCACCGAGGTATTGTTGCCAATATTGAAGATCCTGAACGGGGCGTTCGAGGTGGCAGGATCGGGCGTGCTGCTGTTCCAGGCACTGTCTGGCTGAGCGATTTGATCGCTGGCTCGGATCACGCCTTCGACCACGTCGTCGATGTACGTGAAGTCGCGCGTGTGATCGCCGTAGTTGAAGACTGATATCGGCTCGCCTGCCAGGATACTTTTCGTAAACTTGAAGAATGCCATGTCGGGACGGCCCCACGGGCCATACACCGTGAAGAAGCGAAGTCCCGTCGTCGGCAGGCGAAACAGGTGACTATAACTGTGCGCCATCAATTCGTTCGCGCGCTTGGTTGCAGCGTAGAACTGCAGCGGATGATCTACGCTGTCGTGCTCTGAATAGGGCAGGGACGTGTTGGCGCCATAGACGCTCGACGTACTGGCATACGTAAAGTGGGGCACATTGGCGTGCCGGCAGGCTTCAAGCAGGTTGGCAAAACCGACGATATTGCTTTCGACATAGGCAAAGGGATTTTCGATGCTGTATCGCACGCCCGCCTGCGCCGCCAGGTGGATCACGCGATCGAAACGATGACCGGACACGCACGCGTCGACCGCTGGCCTATCAGCCAGATTTGCGCGAATGAACGTATAATTCCCGCCCAGGTTCTCGAGGACTTTTAATCGGGCCTCTTTAAGGCCCAGATCATAGTAATCGTTGACGACATCGAACCCGACGACCGTATCGCCGCGCTCCAACAGGCGCTTGGCAGTATGGAAACCTATGAAGCCGGCGTTGCCCGTTACCAATACCTTCATGAACCGTACTGCTATCCTGCAAGCCAGCGCCACTTTTTGGTTGTTTGCCAGCAAGCGTCGCTTTCGGCAAGGCACGAGCATGAGCAACAGGCGCGCGGGGCTAGAAGCCGCTGCGGATACGGGCCCGCAATTCTGCGGAGCGCAGCTGAGAAAGCACGCCCTCAATCTCGCGGCTGACGGGCAGTGCTTCAACGCGGAATTCGACCTGCAGGCGGTCTCCGATGACGGAAACTGCCTCGGGTGTGTCGCCGTCGCCGGCCCAACAAGACATGATTGCCTCCGATGCCCCGCGATGGGCGCAAGATCGCTAAATTGATCCAGAATCAAACGAGGACGTCATCGTGAGACGACGCCCTCTCAGAAACACCACCGGCGGGTAGGCCAGCTAAGTACTCTGCTGTCTTAACCCCGATCAGGACATTAAGTTCCCTGACTGTAAATCACACACGCTTTTCGGGGGGTAGTGCCGCATCATCCGGGTCGGGCTGGGCACTGCCCAAAATTGCGTTCAGCTGCTTCAAGAGCTTCGGACCTGTGATTTGGTCAACGTCGAATCCCTCGCCGCGTAGCTTCAAGCGCAGTTCCGTTACAGTCCGGCATTTGCCGGTCTGGGCCAGCTCAAAGGCTCTTTCGAGCGTGGTTTGGGTTTGCAAGGACATCGCCACCATTTGCAGCAGAGCCATCGGCCGAAGGGGACCAGCCGATGGCCACTGAAAAAATCGCGACGGGCATCGTCGCTAAGGAACAATGCCGCAACGCAATCATCGTTCCCTGCGTTTTTCACCATGGTTAATTAGCTGAACCGTCACTCAGCAGGTTTGAATGAACGGGTGTGTACCGACCAATCCCAGCGCTCGTTATTGGCCATGCACAATTGTAACCGCGCGATTGCCTGCTCCGACTGAGCCTTTGCTTGGGCATACAGATTGACCTCATCTCGGCACGTCGGATCGAGCAAGTCAGAGCGCAAAATTGCGCGGGAGAGACGGCTCACGAACTCTTCCCGCCAGAAGACTGCTTCCTCCAGCGTGCATGCGTCGTAAATTCTATCGATAATTTCACTCGTCGATAAGGCGCCGGATGAGGAAACTCGCATCGAGAACTCCTGATGACACGGACGTGCTAACTGTGCTGCGCGTCACTGCGGGTCCGCCAGTAGGACAGCGCGCCGGCGAAGAAAAGCAGGGTCGCTAGACCCTGCTTGAGGCTGCCCGACAGCTTACGGAGCGGCTTGTGGCGGGGTTTCCGCGTCAACGTCCGACGAGGGGCTTTCCGGAGCGATCACGGCGGGCTCTTCAACGCCGGCGCCGATATCACCTGACGACTCGCCCGTCGCACCACCTTCTTCCCGTTCAGCCGACATGGCATCGTTTGGATCGGTCGGAACACGAGCAGACGCATCGTCCGTGGCGGGGTCCGATGGTTGTGTGTTGCTCATAGCGGGGCGCTGATTGCGCTCGTTATTGGGATCGGCGGGCGAAGCACCCGTGGATTGGGCCAACGCTGCTCCCGTGGATACCAGCAGAATAGCCGCTGCCGATGACAGGGTGATTTTATTGATCATCACTCGGACTCCTTATTTTGATCGCTTAGGCGATTGTTGATGCGTCTTGGGCAATGGGTCAGCTGACTTCAAAATCGCGTCAGCTTCTGGAAGTTCCGCGTGTCGAGTGCCACGCGCGCAATCAGCCGGGGGAACCCCATCTGCGTCCCGCCGTTCGTTATCCCAAGCAAAGCATTGATTTCGCGCGCTGCAGGATCGTGCATTGGAACAGCCCTCGTCACCGGGACGGGGAGGAAAGGACGACGAAATGATTGGTATTAGGAGACTGCCTGAATTGTTCACTGCGGCTGTTTGCTGCGCCTGCATCTCAGCGGCAGGTGTGCCGGCAGTCGCAGCAGAAGATCCGCGGAATGAGGAAAAATCGCCTCAGACCAGCAAAGAGGTCCAACTGGGATCGATGGAAGCAACGCAAGCAAAAACTGCATTTCTGGGGTTTCGCTTCATCAACGATGGGCGATTGCCGACGACTGCCGAAGAGAACATGCGGCTGCGGATGATCGAAGACAAGCTAAAGGTAAATTTAGAGACCTCGGGCAAGTACTCTTTCGTCGCCCTGCCTGACGATGTTCGCACTAAAATTGAGGGTGGTCAGGACATCGCGCAATGCGGCGGCTGCGGCACAGAGTACGGCAAGCTTCTCGGCGCGAAACAGATCGCCTGGGGTACCGTGCAAAAGGTCTCGAACCTCATCCTGAACATCAATGTCTACATTGCGAACGCTGAGGATGAGAAGGTGACGTTCATGAAGAGCGTCGACATCCGCGGTAATACCGACGAAACTTGGACGCAGGGCATCGACTACATGTCCCGTTATATTCTCAAGGTACCGGCGACTGCCGACGCCAAACCGGCCAACTGAATTCGGCTTGGATGATGTAGCGCCCGCCCGGAACGGCGGGCGCTTTGTCATAATAGAAGGTGGGGGCCGTAAAGCCATGTGAGCCAGAATGCGCCCGCCAGAAAGGGGCCAAATGGAATGCGCGTGGTGCGATCGATCGGTGCGCCGAACGCGGTTGCAATGGCAGCAAACAGCAGGCCGGCGGCGCTCGACATCAAAAGCACGTTTGGCAGGCCAGAGAAGCCTACCCATGCCGCGCATGCGGCGAACAACTTCGCATCTCCTAGCCCAAGCGCGTCGATGCCGCGCAGGCGGCGAAAAATGACGGCTATCGAAAACAACAGCAGATATGCGGCGGCGGCTGCAGCGAGGCGCCAGAGCACGTCATCAAGGGCGAGGGCGTATGTGGCCGCGAGACCGAACCCGATCAAAGGAAGCGTCAGCCAATCAGGCAGCCGTAGCGTTTCGATATCGATTGCGCTCAAGAGCGATAGCACAGCGCCCAGAGCCAGCGTGATGGCCAGGGTTGCCGCGGGCATCGCGGGTGCCGGCCAAAACAGAGCGGGTAGCGCGGCGATCGTAAAAAGCGCAGCGCAGACAAGCCATACCTTCGCAATCTGACCGTGGCGCATATCCTACCGTTTGTGCCTGTGCTCGCATCAGTGACTGCCGTATCCGCCAGTGCACGTCTGTCGCGGCCGAGAGTAAATTCTCCGTTATGGAGATCGCATCATGAGACAGATTGCTGAAGGCTCGCAGACGCAACCGAACCCTATCGATCCGGCGCTGCTCGACGTCCTCGAAATCATGGCCCTGCGTAGCCGTGGCCGCCAGACCAGGAATATTGCCATATGGTTAGCGCCACCGCGTGTCAGGGCGGGGCGCTGAAGCTCACTTCCCTCAATTGGGTGTTGAAATCCCTCGCTCGGACGCAGCCGCGGATTGGCTTGCAGCAGCGACTCGGAAAAGCTCGCGGGAAGCGCTTATCGCGCATTTCACGGAGTGATCATGAGCCTGCTGTTTCGCATCCTCTACGCCGCGCACGCCAACGGCACGCATCATAAGCTTGCCCTGGACGCATTGCAGCGGCTGAAACATCCGCAAGGCGAGCTATGGCAGCGCCTCTTCCTGAAGCATGCCGCGCTCTATCTGGAGGGTTCGAAAGACCCCGACAACAAGTTCAAGGACTTCAAAAACCACGTGCTGCACGTGCGTGACAACTACTGGGGCGGCGCGCCGGAAAAAGTGCAAAACTGGTACCAGCATCTGGTCTCCGCCCTGACGGCGCAAAACTGGAGCGAGGCGGTGTATGCCGCGGGCGTGCTGTCGCACTACTACACCGATCCCATCCATCCGTTTCACACTGGGCAGACGGAAGCAGAGAACAACATCCACCGCGCCGTGGAATGGAGCATCAACCGCTCGTATGACGCGCTGAGAAAGCAGGGCGAGCAATCGTTCGGCACGCTTAGCGTCGCCGTGCCCGCGGGCGATGCCTGGCTGCGCGAGATGACGCTGAACGGAGCCGAATTCTCCAACCGGTCGTATGAGAAGCTGATCGCGCACTACGATATTTCGCGCGGCGTGGTGGATCCGCCATCTGGGCTCGACTCTGTCGGTCGCACGCTGGTGGCGGAGCTGCTGATGTACGCATCAGCTGGTTTCGCACGCATTCTGGATCGCGCTTTCGAGGCGAGCGGTCAGACGCCCCCGGCTGTCAGCCTAACTGTCGATACGGTGCTGGCGAGCTTGCAAATCCCGATGAAGACGCTGCAGAAGCGGTTGAGCAATGCCGCCGACCGCGAGCTGGTGCAGCGCATGTATGACGAGTTGAAGGCGACTGGAACCGTCGACAAAACCTTGCCGCAAGACGATCGCTCGGTGCGTGACCTGTTCGCCGCCGAAGTTCTGGCGCCGCGCGCTGCTGCGGCGGCCGTGGCGCGTACGGCGCGGTTGACGCAGGAGCCGGCCGCCCCGCAGCTGCGCGTGAGGCCCGTGGCAGCTCTGGTTGCGGAGCCGCCTGCACTCGCACATGGGACAAGTGTGGGAGCTAAGGTGCACGCCAAAGTAAGAGCTGACGTCGAGCCGGACTTGAGCCACGCGGAGCCAATTTCGATATCCAATGCTGCGGCTATCGAGGCGCTCGAACAGGCCGTTCTGGCCGCCGCCAATGACGACATCAACATTGTCGACGAAGATCTGATGGCGGATGCCGGGCCGGTTGCGGACGCTGCGCCGGCGCCGGCCGATGACGTACCGCTGACACCGCAGCTTGTTCCCGAGCCGGCTTTGGCTCAAGACCCGACCCGGTCTGCACCGCACGAGCCAGCGCCTGAGCAGGACGTTCCAGTTCTCACAGCACCCGTGCATTTGGTGGCCGCGGACGAACGCACCGTGAAAGTTTATCTGGCACTTGGCGACGACGTTGAGCGTGCCCCCTCCATCGGCGCGAAGACGGCGCGGCGTCTCGGCACCGTAGGCGTGACGACCGTTGCGGACTTTTTGGAAGAGGATGCCGACCAGCTGGCGACGATGCTGGGACAGCGCTCGATCTCCGGGCGGTTGTTGAAGGACTGGCAGGATCAGGCACGGCTGGTGATGGATGTGCCGGGGCTGCGCGGCACGCATGCGCAGCTTCTCGTAGGGGCAGGGTACCGGACGGCTGAGGCAGTCGCGGAGGCCGACGCAGACACCTTATGTGCGGCTATCGTCAAGTTCGCGACGACGCGAGAAGGTCAGAGCGTTCTTCGTGACGGAGACACGCCAGATATCAGCAAGATTAAAGGGTGGATCGGCTTTGCCGAGCGGGCGATCGCCGCTTGATCCCTCTCAGGACACGAAAATGCCGGCGCCCTTGCGAGCGCCGGCATCTCTTTTTCAGGCGTGGGCCTGATTAGCAGCCGTGCCGCCACAGGCAGCGGCGGAAGCGCGGGCCGCCCCAGCCCCAGCGGTCGGCACACTCATTGCGCCAGGCTCGGCATCGCCCCCAACCGCCGCGATCACGGTCCCAACCGCCACGGCGCCAACCATCGCGGCGGTATTGCACCGCCTCGGTCAGCGTCGATTGTGCGCCAAGCGTCGCGGTGGACTGCGAGGCGCCGGGCAGGGCGGCGGCGGACGAAATTGCGGGCAGGCTCAACGTGGCCAGGGCCAGGCAGGCTGCGGCAAGGGGGATTTTAAAGCGCATGAATCATCTCCTTGAGGCGCTGCGACTTGCAGGTGAAAGCGTCATGTCCCCTGAGGAACAGCCATAACCTACCTATTTAAACATATTCGCGCAGTGAACGAGGCGTTCAGAGACGGTTCATGTACACTGAACTTATTGGATTATTGCACGTTACCCACGTGCAATTGGAAGTGGGTGGGAAATGCGAGTTCTTCTAGCTTTCGTCGTGTTGATGGGCGGCATCGCAGCTGTCGCCGGCAACATGGCCGAGCCGCGCCGATACCAGACGGACATGTCGCCGCTTGCGCAGGGCGATGGCCGCGTCGCGAGCTTTTCTCAAGGTGTGGTGGGGCAGGCGCGTGCTGCGGTCGTGACAGATTTCGAGACCAGCGTTCAGACAGCGGCGGCCGACGTGCGTCAGCAGACTGCGGAGGTTCCGGCTTTTGTCACGACGCAATCCATCGCACCTGCCGCCGAAGCTTCACCCCTTGATGCCGCTACGCGCGCTGCCTTAGCGCGCGACATCCAGTCTGAGTTGGCGCGACTGGGCTGTTATGCTGGCCCGCTGGATGGAGCGTGGTCTCCTGCATCGCAGCGCGCGGCCGGGCTTTTCGTGACGGAAGCCAACGCGCGAATTCCGGTGAGCGAACCCGACTTCGCCCTATTCAGTCTGGCAAAGACCGCAACCGAGAATGAGGCCTGCGGCCCGGCGATCACCGTGGCGCAAGCGTCTGTCGTTCCGCCGCCTGCCGCCATGGGGCTGGGCGGCCCGAGCGATGCGAGCAAGGCGCCGAAAGCTACCAGCTATCGCCGTGACCGCGATGTGGAGCAGCTCTTCACCAACCCGTTGGGACGCTAACCCGCATTTTCAAGCGTGCGAATTGGCTGCGAGATCACTGCGTCGACGCGTCAGCATCCAGCAGAGCGTGGCCCAGAGCGCACCAAGGCACCAGCCCGCCAACACGTCGGTGGGCCAGTGGACACCGAGATAGATCCGGCTGATGCCCACCAGCAGCGTCAGAAAGACGGCGAACCCCATTATAAAGGCGCGGACGCGGAACGCAGGCTGCGTACGCGCGATCAAGACGGCCAATGTCAGGTACACCACGGCCGACATCAACGCGTGGCCTGATGGGAAGCTGGCCGTGTAAACCTCGACCTGATGTGGCACGAGTTCCGGCCGGGGGCGGGCGAAGTGAAGCTTTGCAAAACTGCTGAGGGCGGTGCCGGAGATGGTGCAGGCCAGCACCGTAAGCGCGAGCTGCCCGTTCTGTGTCAGCGCGAGAAAGATGGCGACACTGATGACGATCAAGGACAGCACGGCGGTGCTGCCGAGCGCTGTGAAATCGCGAACAGCTTCCTCGAGCCACTTGGGGCCGATGGGGTCTGATATATCCGTCGCCGTGCGCATCGACAGCATGATGCGCTCGTCGAGTGGTAGCGGCGAACCGTCGGCGATGTAACCAGCGATCAGCACGAAGCCCAGGCCCAAGCCGGCGGCGATAGCCAAGCCGACCAGGATTTCAGCTTCGAGTAGCGATTGCAGGCGGGCTAGGACCGACATGTCTCGCGGCGTATCAGACGCAGGGGCATTCGCGGGTTTGTCTTGTCTCATCATGCAACGGGTTCCTGAGGCAGCGGCGGTGCCAATACCTTCAACGATTTGGGTAGAGAACGATAGCGCAATGGCGTTTCGATGATTTCCACTTCGCCATCGCTGGAGACGCGAAGGGCGCGTTTGCGTGTGCTGATCTCCAGCTTGTGGGCGACCGAGACTTCCAGGTTGGGATCGGATCGCAAGCGGCCGAGCATGGCGCGCAAAAAAGCCACGGCCAGGCCAAAGCCGTTTTCGTGCCGGGAGACGAAGACACCTAGTTCGCCGCGGTCGAGAGCGGGTCGCTTGAGCATGACGCCTGCGGCATCGGCATAGAGGTTGTTGGAGACGGCAATGGACAGTGCACGCACCTTGCGGCGGTCGATACCATCATCGACGACAATGGTGAGCTTGCGCCGGGAGCGGGCGATGTGGCGCAGCACCGACGCATAGCCGCGAATGCGGGGGATGAGGGGCTGGCCGCGCTGACGTTGGCGCTGGCGCGAATAGATCGGCGGCAGGCCGATCAGCGAATTGCAGGTGAACGGGCGTCCGTTCAGCTCCGCCATGTCGATCTTGCGCATTTCGGCATGCGCGAGCGCGGACGCTGCCTGCTCCAGATCCAGCGGAATGTTAAGGTCGCGCGCGAGACGGTTCAGTGTGCCCAGCGGCAATATTCCCAGCGCGGTTTCGGAGTCCTTCAGCAACGTGGCAGCGGAACGAATGGTGCCGTCGCCGCCACCGACGACAATCGCATCGGGGTCAGTCTTCATCGCGCGCGCGATGGCGGCGTTAAGATCCACCGGATCTACGATTTCGATTTCGACCTGATTGCCCGCTTCGCCGAGTGCTGCGCGAAGACGCCCTGTCAGGGCCGTATGATCCAGACCGAGCACAGAGCCGGCGCGGCCGTTGATGATGGCGTGAATTCGCATGTGTATGAAGACCGCAATGTGTGAGGAAAGATCGTCGTAGAGTCTGCAAGTTACATAGAAGTGTTGCACAAGCGAACGGATCTACAACAGCCCGCGAACGCGCAATAAAACACGAAGTTCCTGGAACACACACCTTAGTAAAGCGTTCTTTAGCCAGAACTACTTTCTGAGGAGGAATACAAAATGACTATTCGTTCATTGACCGTGGCCCTGATGTCGGGCGTTGCCCTCGCGGCCGTACAATTGCCGGCCGTTGCAGCAACAGACTTCATCGCGAAACAGGCTGCAGGTGAAGCAAGCTCAAGCGGGCTGATCGGCACGAAGATCCAGAACAGCGCTGGCGAAAATATCGGCGACGTGAACTATCTGGTGCTCGATGCGAGCGGTAACGTGACGACTGTCGTGATCGGCGTCGGCGGCTTCCTCGGCGTTGGCGAAAAGAATGTTGGCGTGCCGTTCAAGTCGGTCACGCGGACCGACGACAGCAATGGCAACCCGGTCTTCAAGCTAGAAGCTTCGAAGGAAGAACTGGCGAATGCTCCGGCCTATGAGTGGAGCGAGAAGGGTTCTGCTCAGAAGGCTGCCGACTCCACAACCGGCACCGTCAAAGAGAAGACTGAAGGCATGACGCGTGCCGATGAGCCGGCTCCGTCGTCAACGGGCGCAAGCACGGGTACGGCTGGTGAAGCCAAGCCCGACGCGACGCCGCCCGCCAAGTCTGAGTGAGTATTTGGCAGAGTATTTGGATGGGGCGCCTTCGGGCGCCTCATCTTTTTTGTGTGCTGGCTTTGCGAAACGATTGATGCGTACTTATTTGGCAATCCGTGTGACTGATCAATCTGCGATGGAGTGTTGATCCCGTGAAGAAGCTTCTTCTTGCTCTATTGCTTTGGATGCCTTTAGCGGGCATTGCCCAGGCCGAAGATCCAGATCTGATCTTCAAAAAAACAACCGTATGGAAGTTCCTGTCACCCGACAGCAAGCTCGGCACGTACGCCATCGACGATCCCGAGGTGGAGGGGATCACATGCTATTTCACGGTGCCGGAAAAGGGCGGCTGGAAGGGTTGGCTCGGGTTAGCCGATGAGCTGTCGAAGGCATCGCTGTCTTGCCAACAGGTGGCACCGATCAAATTCAAACGAAAGCTGTCTCAAGGTGAGGAAGCGTTCAGTCAGCGCCGGTCGCTGATCTTCAAGCGCATGCAGATCGTCCGGGGCTGCGATGCGAAGCGCAACGTATTAGTCTATCTCGTTTACACGGACCGCATCATCGACGGCAGCCCGGAGAATTCCACCGCCAGTGTTCCGATTACGCCATTTGGCATGAATGAAGCGCCGCCGAAGTGTTCGGAATGGATTACCGAATAATCATCCAATTAACGTCAACATTGTCGGCTGCGTGGGAACTTGCGGCCCGCGTGGTTGTTCTTGACGTGCATAAATCTTATTCAAGAATAATCAGGAGACGTATCATGAAGCGTTATATTCTCGCGGCAGCGATGCTTGCGCTGACACCCGCAATTGCTTTGGCTCAGGCTGAAAAGCAGGATCCGGGCAGCCTTTCGAACAAGGCGAAGGAAACACCGGCAACGCCGGGTGGTTCGACCGCAGCGCCGACCGTGAAGTCGAATTCAGGTTCGCTTTCGGATAAGGCGATGAAGGACGCGCCGGGCACGGATGGCGGCTCGACTGGTGAGCCGACGGCTCAGCCCAAGGGCAGCGATCTGCCCGCCAAGGCCAAGGAAGACATGAAGAAGTAAGTAAGCTGCTGGTGCAGCCGATGACTTTTTGCGGCCGCCTGGCTATCCGGGCGGCCGTTCTCGTTGCGGCTATTTATGAGCAAAGGGTCGGCCCGCGACGGACCGCACGGCGGCCGGTGCAACGGCTGTCGCCATCGGCGTGTCCGCCACGGGCCGCGGCGGCAGCAGCGACGGCATCGGGTTGCGCTTGGCGTGGGCGGCAAGATCGTTGAGAAGAACATCGGCCAGAGGGGCCGCTACCTGCGCGGCGTGTAGGCTGGTCGACCAGGGTTCGCGGGCGGATCCGCTGCCAACCAGAACCACGTAAGAGTACGCCGCTCCGTTAGCGAACTGCAGACCGCCTGTCAGCCACACGTCGACGGTGGCGTTAGGGTCTTCCGTCACCTGGGTGCCGGTCTTGGCGAAATGCAGGCGAAGATCGCCACGGCGGGACGAGCACCATTTTCCCAGGCTCTTGAGCGTGCCTTGGGGCAAGCCGTTCACTTCATAGCAAAGTGGCGCTTGCAGCAGCGTACGAAGCAGCGGCACGGCCGAGCGCTTGATGATCTTCGACGGGATGATGCTTTGAGCCGTGCTTTGCTTGGCAGCCTGCTCGGCGTCGGCGCTGGTGAAGTCATATTGCTTGACGAGGGTGGGAGCGCGCACAGGCGTGGCGTTGCGGCCAAGCATGGCCGACAGCACGGTAGCCGACATGTGGTGCACGCGGCGTGGACTGCCGGAAATCTGGCCGAGGACAGCTGCGGTGGACGGCGGCGTGTCTTCGTCGGCCACAGAGCGCGGCGGCATGGTGAAGCCGAAACCGTCGATGATCGCCTTCACGCGGGGCTGGCCGGCGAGCGCGGTGCGATTGATCAGCGGATCGTTCAGCGAGCAGGCGAACGAGACGATGGCGCGGCGGCTATGGCGGGCGGTACCCTTGGCGCAGGTGTCCAGGCCGCCGGCGGGCGCCTTGGTATCGAAGTAGAGCGAGTTGGGCCCGTCGCGGCCGGAATTGGCAATCGCAATGGCGGCGACGATCTTGCCAGTAGAGGCGATCATGCGGCCTTCGTGCATGCGGTCGTAAAGACCGGTATCTGGGTCGCGGGCGGGCGCGGAGCCGAAGTAGGGCGCCATTTCGCCGGCTTCGTAGTAGCGCACGATGTTGCCGCGGGCGTCAGCGGCGACGACGACGATGTTGGGAAGCTTGCGCTCGGCGTTGGCCTTCAGCGGATCGAGCGTGTAGCCGGCGCCGATGCGATTGGAGACGGCGGTATCGATCTTGGCCAGTTCGTTCTGGACGGTGGTGCCGAACGCCAGGTTCTCGACCGCGTCGAGTGTGGAGATGACGCCGCGCACCTGCCGGCGCCAGTTGAAGCCGTAGGTCTGCTTCATCTCCTCGCGGATGCCGAAACGGGCCGACGGCATCAGCGCGTTGGCGCGGATGACGGGGTTGGCCTGAGCACGCCAGGCGAGTGCGGGGGCGTATTGATCCAGCGCTTCCTGCAGCTTGGGTTTCACGCGGGGGTCGGGCGGGCCGCCGGCGAGTGCCACGAGCTCGAACGCCACTTCCTTCTGCTGGGCGGGATCGCCGATGAGTTTCTCCGCGCAGGTGCGGGCGCGGACTTCCGTGATGTAGCGCCAGCGGTCGAGGCGGACGGCGTTGAGCTTGGCGTTGCCCGACAACAGGATGATCGGCTTGTTGACGGCGGACGCGAGCACGTACTGCTCGGCGATCGTGAGATCCTTGGCTTCCTTGCCGAAGACGATGCGGCTCGTCACCTCGACGCCGTGCAGCGGTGAGCCGCCGGTGCGCTGTGCCAGCCAGATGTGATTGGCGGACCATTGCTTGAGGGGCGTGTCGTCGCCGTCTTTGGTCAGTTCGCGATAGATGACGGGGGCCAACCACCACTCGGAAAACTTGCGCGTCAGCTTGGTGAAGCCGCCCTCGCCGGAGTGCGGCGGTGTCTTGTAGATGACGCGCGAAATCTGCATCGGCAGCGTGGAGCCGCCGACGCCCAGACTGGGGCGGCGCATCGCGATGGAGCGTTGCAGCGTGGAATACGGGATCTTGAGCACGCCGAGCAGGTCGATGCCGAACGGGTTCAGCCAGGTGCCGATGTAGCGGTCTTCATGATAGCTGAGGCATTGCCAGAAATGCGGTGGCACATCGCGCACGGGAATGGACTTGTGATCGGGGTTGGCGACGTAGTCTCCAACCTCGATGGCGGCGTCGGTGAAATTGACGTCGCGGCTGGAATCCAAGCGTGGGTCGAATACGCCGACGAAGTTGCCTTTGGTGTCGTAGAGCGCGGTGGCGAGCCAGCGTTCGGCGTCGTAGCGCAGCTTGTCGCCCAAGTAGTAGTGGCCGACGACGCCGCGGATGGGGGCGACGACATAGACCAGCGTAACCGCGAAAGCGACGTAGAGGACTGCGGCGGTGACGAGGTGGCGGAGCGGGCCGAGGCGGACGTGGATCGCGCTCCACGCCGTAAGCATTCCGACCATGCGCAGCGGGATGGCGAGCACGAGCTCGACCGCATGCATGAAAAGGCGGACGACGAGGAGCATGCTGGTGCCGCAACGGACTGAGACGCACGGCGCGCCTGTCAGCGGCACCGTGTTCGAGGCGTATCGCGGGTTTGTGGTGGGGCAACGGCTCTATTGCGGCGGCCCGATGTCGCGGCAGCTGGTCAGTGGTGCGGCCGGGACAATGATGAGCGAGACGCGACCGGCGCGCCGAAGATGGTCAGCGGCTCAAGCAGCCAAATCAGAAATTGTGTAAGAGAACGAAGAGGCCGACACCGACGACCGGGCCCAATAATGTGGCGACGATCATCATAACAAATGACTTTACGACCATGACGCTTACCCCAGATTACTTGATACAAATTCAAAACTGGGCAGCTTCGTAAAAGCAACGAAGCAGCATCACCGAAATCCCCTCAAGATCGCGACGATGTGAGCATAATACACGAAAAACCCGTGGATTCACGTGACATTCTTACTACGGACACATTTGGGTTCGCAGGCGCGAAGCAGTGCCGACCTAACAAAAAATTCTTAACGGGATTAAATAAGCTCATTGCTTCAGCCAGTTACTCAGCCGGAGCAAAAGCCGGGTGGTCAAAACCGGCTTATCGCAACGCCGCAAATGCAAGCACCTGCGGCCGAGTTGTGCACAAGTAATTTGAGGTCGCGATTACTTCACGTCAAAAAGCTTCAGCTGCTTCTCGTCCTGCCCCTTGGTTTCGCGAGCCAGCTGCTCAATGCGGTCAAAGGGTACCTGCTCAGCCTCGATGAGCGAGCGCTGCGCCTTCATGGATCGCACAAGGCCTTCCTGCACCAAGTGGAATTCGCCCACGGTCTGATGCGGAAGCACGGCTGCGGGGTCTAACCCGCTTTCGCTTTGGAACGCGGCCTTGAGCTTGCGGAGCGCCGTGTCTTCACGCACGCGGCCGATGAACCACGACGTGATCTGATCACGCGACTTGTAGTCGAGGTCGCCCGGAGACTGAGTGGCGAGCATGATGCCGAGGCCGGCAGAGCGGGCACGCTTCAGCAGGCTCTGCAGCGGCTCGGCGGTCGCCGGCTTGGCGTTTGCGGGGATGTAGAGGTCGGCTTCGTCGAACATGACGACCGCCTGAAGTTCATCGTTGGGGTTGCGCTGGCAGAAGCGCAGGGCTTCCGACAGGAACTGCGAGACCCAGAACAGGATGTTCTCGTTGTCGCCCAGGAAGCCCGTGTAGATGATGGACAGGCGCGTACGGCCGTCACGGGCAAAGGGCCCGATGCCCAGCAGGCTGTCCATGCGCAGGCTTTCGCCGCCGACCTCGAACAGCGTGGAATTGCGGTGACGCAGGCTGTCCAGCTGGGCGACCAGGTCGCGGCGCAGCTTGCCCGAGGGGTCCATGCGCTGCGTGAGGTCGGTCAGCTCGGGATCTTCGTCCTCGAGCAGGTGAATCAGGTCGCCGAGCATGACTTCACGGCTGGAGCGCGAGCCCAGGATGCGGAGCGCGACCGAGAGCGTGCCAGACTGCTTCTGGTGCGTAGCCGAGTTCTTCAGATGCAGCATGTCGCCCAGCGCGGCAGCCGACAGGTTGGCCAACAGCTGCTGTTCGTGTTCCGGCAGCTCGTTGATGCCGGTCGGCAGCAGCGTGATGGAGATCGGGCGGCCCGACGAGCGGCCGGGCGTGTAGACGGCAACATCGATGGCGTCGGCCAGCTTTTCGCGTTCGCCGCGGCGCTCGGTGTACTCTTCGTCGTTGGCGCGCCAGACGTCCGGGTTGGCGTAGCTGCAGAGGTCGCCCTTGCGGTCGATAAGGACGGCGGGGATGCCACGCAGCAGCAGCTGCTCGATGAGGCAGAGCGCCAGCGTGGTCTTGCCCGAGCCGGAGCCGCCGAGCACGGCGGCGTGGCGCTTCAGGACGTTGCGGTTGAGCGTAATGGGCTTGTTGCGCGCGCCCGAGCCGGTCTGGCGGCCCGCGACGATGCTTTCGCCGTTGGAGCCCGTCTCGTCGAGGATGACGGACAGCGGCAGTTCGTCGTCGTTGGCGGCTTCCGCGTCGTTGATCTGTGCGGGGGCATCGCCGGTCCACTGCGTCCACGTACCGGTGCCGATGGGCTGCGCGGTGGCATCGTCATACGAAGGCGCGGCGGACGCTGCAGCGCCGGGGCCAGCTTCCCCACCGGTCGTTGCGGGCTTGGGCAGCGGGCGGCCGCTGACCAAGTCGAGGCGCAGCAGTTGCACGACGCAAATCAGGTTTGAGAGAAGTTTGACGTCTTCATACCAGCCGGCAAAGCCGGGGTCGTGGCGATGATGGGCGTGGAATTCACGCACGGTCATCATGCGCTCCCAGTCGGCCAGCGGCACCATGATCTGGCGGCCGCCGCCTTCGCGGAATTTGCGGAACAGCTGCGCCGTCTGGCTCTTCTTGACGGTAGGAAATTCTCCTGCGCGCAGCATGAAGCAAGGCTTGCCATTCATATTGGCCAACACCTTGTCGAGCTGTCTCTTCAAGCCGCCGCCCTGGGGCGGGCGATTGCACAGGAACACCCGGCTATCGCTCGTCAGGCCGGACTTGTGCCGAACCGACAAGTCAAAGGCGGGAAGATCGTCCGCTATTTCGAGACGCTTGATGCTTGCGACGACTGTGCCGTTCCACTCGTCCCTGGCGAGCACAAGCGCCGACGTCAGCACATCCATCTTCTCATTGTCGTCGGGCGGGATCTCGGCTTCCGATGCGTTCTGGAAACGGTTCCAGATCTCGCGATAGTCGATGGAGGACGCGGGCCGCATCGACGGCTGATCGTCGGCCGGCGCATCCCAGGCGAAGCCGAGGGCGGCGGCGAGTGTGTTGATAAAGCCGCCTTTGTCCTCGGCCGCGGCGGGCTCATCGTGCGCGTCAGGCTCGACCTTGGAGACCAGGCGGCTTTGGGCGTGCTCCAGCAGGCGGCGCGTGGAGAGACCGCCAAATTCTTCGAAGAATTGCTTGCCGAAGAACTGCGAGGGATCGGGATAGTTGGCGCCGCCGTTGGCATCGGCTTCGTGTGCCAGGCGCTTGGCAATGATGAGGCGGGCTTCTTCGGCCGTGCGGCTTTCGTGCAGGGCCACGGGGCCCGACTTCTCGATGCGGTCGATATAGGACTGGGCGAGCACGCCGCGCACCTGGCCGTAGAAGTCTTCCAGGCACGAGATGATGATGATGGCGTTGGGCAGGCGGTTGGCGATCTGAATGAGATCGCGCACGGCCTTCTGGAAGCGCTCTTCGGGATCGTTGAAGAAGCGCAGGTCTTCCACCTGATCGATGCAGAAGACGAGGGCGGCGCGTTCCACCGTCCACATCAACTGGCCAAGCGCGGTGATGATCTCGAACGCGCGGTCCTCTCCCGTGTTGGGATCGAGCGCGGAAACCGACTGCAGCGCCAAGGGCGTCAGCTGGCGGCCGTTGAGATACTGGCGGATACGCTGATCGATGCGCGGATCCTTGCGCTCCAGATACAGCAGCGCGCGCACGATATTGATGTCGAGTTCCAGGCTGCGATATTTCGGGCTGGCGATGATCTCGTCGGCGAGTTGCAGCACGAGTTTGGCGAGGCCTTCCTCGCCAAGGCTGGCTTCGCGCAGCTGTTCCAGGATGATGGGCGACAGCAGTTCGGCATCGGTAACGAGACGGCGCGTCAGGCGCGCCAGCGCACTCTCACCACCCTCGTCGGGATCGTACGGCTTTTCCAGCGAGTGCACGAGCCGGCGCACGTAGTAGTCGGCGTAGTTGGAAATGTCGGGCGTCATCTGCGCGTAGCCGAAATACCCTTTCGACTCGCGATGAGCTTGCGTGCGCAGCGCGCGCAGCAAATGCGTCTTGCCCGCGCCCGACTGGCCGTGGAACAGCAGGATGCGGGCTTGCGTCGACTGGCCCTTGCCGCTTGTGACGGAGCCGAGCAGGTCGGAAAATTTGGCACGCGCCTTCGCATGCACCTCAATGACGTCGACGGGGTCGGCCCGCCACAGGTCATCTTCCCAGGTGATCGAATGCTCGAAAGCCTGCGCGAACTTGCTGGCTTCCGTGGCGGCGTTGACAGCTTCGGGCTGCATTCATTCTCACTTATCTAACGCGGGCATCTATAATGGTTGCGCTTCTTATCGGAAAACCGGTTCCCACTTTTCCGGAAGCGCTCCCTTCTAGGCGCGCTTCTTATCGGAAAACCGGTTCCCACTTTTCCGGAAGCGCTCCCTTTCTTAGGCGCGCTTCTTATCGAAAACCGGTTCCCACTTTTCCGGAAGCGCTCCCTTCTAGGCGCGCTTCTTATCGGAAAACCGGTTCCCACTTTTCCGGAAGCGCTTACTCAATACTCGTCTATCGTTTCAGCGAACTCAGTCTTCGACGCGAACGAAGTGCCAGACCGTGTTCTTGTAGAGGATGGCAGAGCTTTCGAGCTCCTTGATGTTCTTCTTGTCCTTCAAGTCGGCGCTGGCGAGTACGACCTCGCCGGAGCGATGGGCCTCCGCCAGCATGCACTTGAATTCGATTTCAGAGAGGCCCCATTGCGGCGCGCTTAAGCGCACGGCGCTCCAGACGTTGGAAATGAAGGCCTTGCGGTTGCCCGGCCAGCCGTCGGCGCACGTGCGGGCGGCGGCCTGAACGGTGCGGGCGAACTGGCCCATATCCGGGCGCATCGGCGGCGCGTCGTTGGCCGCGACCGGCATCGCGGCCGGCGGCGCAATCGTGGCGCGCTTTGATTGGCTATTGGCGGCGCGGCGCTCTTCAAGGGCGCGGGTGCCGAGGCGCTTCAGCAAAGCGAGGCGCAACTGTTCCAGATCGGCGCGTGGCGCATCGACCTGTTCGGCCGCCAACTCCGCGATCAGCTTGGCATCGTTGGGAAACTCACGCGGCTTGCGCTGCAACTGGCCGGCAAGCGTGCGGCCGGCCTTGGCCGACAGGCCCGCGCCGGACCCCATGCCAGCCTTGATCTTGTTGCCGAAAGCCCGTTCCAGGGCGATGAGCGCGAGGCGGGCGCGGAGGCGGGCCGGCTGCTCGTTCTTCTTGATGGGCAGCCCGAACGCTTGCTGCACGATGATGGCGCACAGTGCTTCGGGACGAGACAGCGACTTGAGGCGGGCAGGTGCTTCACGTTCGGCACCCAAAGCCTTGGCGACCAGACTGATGTCGCGGACATCGGCCCAGGGCAGGGCGTGCTGCTCCATGGGGGTCTTGAGGCCGAGATAGCCTGCGCTCAAGGCGGCCCCCTGGTCGGTGACCCTGAGGCGGCCACGCTTTTCGGTGGCGAGATTCAGTGCGAGAAGGTCACCCGACGCGGCATCGGCGCTTTGCCGCCATTCGGCGGGCGACAGCTTGTGGGCGAACAGAGGGGCCAGGTCGCGGACGATTTCGGCACGGGTTGCGCCACCCTCACAAGCGGCGCGGACCAGCAAAAGCAGCGCCAAGCCGTCCGGCGTCTTGCCGGCAGCTTGGGGCTCGCTCACGTGCTCGCTCGTCAGCGCTGACATGAAATAGTTCTCTTGTTTGCGCTGGCGACTCCCGTTCCGGGAGCCGGCCGCCAGCGAAGTCCATTTTGCGCTGGCGACTCCCCTGCGGGAGCCGGCCGCCAGCGCGAAGCTCCATGTCTAACCGGACGCGCGAATCACCGGGTCGATTCGGGCATACTGAATCGGATTCCTCCGAGTTCCAAGGGCAAGTCGAAGGATGTGGGCCGCCCCGGTGTTTCGCCGCACCAGCGCCCCACTGCGGTCAAGATCATCAGACGAAATAACCCTCGGGGGTCTGAGGGAAATACTGGAGCCGGCCGGGGGGCCGCCGCTCACGACATTCCTTCAACCACTGGCGTCGATTCGTTAGCGAGGCGTTACCTTTAACGCGGAGTTAACGGATTGCTGCGATGCTCGGACCTGTAGTCCGTGTTTATTGGGCGATAGTAGGTTGTACATGTATCGCGTAACGCTTCTCGTCTGTTCCGCTTTGGCACTCTGCGGCTGCAGCATGAACTCTAGTGCCATCTCCTCCGGCTACGCGGAAAGCGATGGCCCGACGACCGCTTCGGTCAATTCTCAATCCACCTCAGATTTCGGTTTCGGGTTCTTCGGCGGCGACAAGCCGGCGCCGATCAAGACGAAGCCGCAGGCGGTCGCGGCCCTGTCCGACAAGGCGCCCGCGGGCACATTCGAGAAGGCGCCGCGTGGCGCACTCTCCGATCGGGATTACTCGCACACCAGCCTCGATCCGCAGAGGGCTCGCGATCTCATCAACAAGTACCGGCGTGAAAAGGGTTTGAAGCCGCTGACGCTCAATCCGCAGTTGTCGGAGGCGGCGAAGGCGCACTCACGCGATCTGGCCAAATGGGATCGTATTTCGCACTACGGATCTGACGGCTCGAACCCGTGGGACCGCGTGAAACGCGCCGGCTATCCGGCGAAAGTCGCAGCCGAGAACGTCGGCACCGGGCAGATCGATTTCTCGGAAGTGCTGAAGGGCTGGAAAGAGAGCCCCGGACACAACAAGAACCTGCTGCTCGCCGACGCCAACGAGATGGGCTTGGCGCTGGTGCAAGATCCCAAGACCGAGTTCAAATCGTTCTGGACGCTGGTGGTCGGCGCACCGATGGATGGCGCGCAGGCCAGCGCTATCCGCTAAACCGACGGCGCTGACGTCAGAGAATTAAAAGGCCGGGCGTCGCAAGACACCCGGCCTTCTTATTTGCAGAACTCGTTGAAACCAGCGCTAGCTCGCCAGATACTGGCCGCCGTTGGCGGTGAGCGTCGAGCCGGTGATGAAGCCGGCTTCGTCGGAGGCGAGGAAGGCGACGCAACGCGCGATTTCGGAGGGCTCGCCGAGGCGGCCGACGGGGATCGTCGGCAGGATGTTCTTCTCCAGCACGTCCTGCGGCACGGCCTTGACCATTTCGGTGGCGATGTAGCCGGGGCAGATGACGTTGACGGTGATGCCGGAGCGGGCGCCTTCCTGTGCCAGGGCCTTGGTGAAACCAATGTCACCAGCCTTGGATGCGGAGTAGTTCACCTGGCCCATCTGGCCCTTCTGGCCGTTGATTGACGAGATGTTGATGACGCGGCCGAACTTGCGGGCGCGCATGCCTTCCCACACCTGACGGGTGACGTTGAAAAGGCCGGTCAGGTTGGTGCCGATCACCTTGTCCCACTGCTCGCGCGTCATCTTGTGGAACATGCCGTCGGCGGTGATGCCGGCGTTGTTGACCAGCACGTCGACGGGGCCGACTGCCTTTTCAATTTGCGCCATCGAGGCAGCGCAAGCATCGAAGTCGGCCACGTCGAACTTGTAGACGGGGATGCCGGTGTCGGCCTGAAATTTCTGAGCGGCAGCGTCGTTGCCTGCATAACTGGCGGCGACACGATAGCCCTTGCTCTTGAGGGCGATGGAGATTGCGTGGCCAATGCCACGCGTGCCTCCAGTAACGACGGCAACACGCGCCATAAAAGTAGTCCTCCCTGAACTCTGATTTTTTGAGTTGTTGTGCTTGAACTGTAGCGGAGTGAAACCCGGCCGGCGCGCGGCCAGCCGGGAATAATGCTTCGAGAGTTAACGGATCAGTCGCGCTCGACGCACATGGCGACGCCCATGCCGCCGCCGATGCACAGCGTGACGAGGCCCTTCTTGGCGTTGCGGCGCTGCATTTCGTACAGCAGCGTCGTCAGCACGCGGGCGCCGGAAGCACCGATCGGATGGCCGATGGCGATGGCGCCGCCGTTGACGTTGACCTTTTCGGTATCCCAGCCGAGGCCCTTGTTGACGGCGCAGGCCTGAGCGGCGAATGCCTCATTGGCTTCGACGAGGTCGAGATCCTTCGTGGTCCAACCGGCTCGCTCCAACGCCTTCTTCGAAGCCGGGATTGGGCCCGTGCCCATGATCGAGGGATCGACGCCGGCCTGGGCCCACGACTTGATGGTGGCCAACGGCTTGATACCGCGCTTCTTGGCTTCCGCTGCCGTCATCAGGACCACGACGGCGGCGCCGTCGTTGATGCCCGATGCGTTGGCGGCCGTCACCGAGCCTTCCTTCGGGTCGAAGGCGGGACGCAGCTTGGAAATGCCTTCGATCGTTACGCCGTGCTTGATGTACTCGTCCTGGTCGACAACGGTGTCGCCCTTGCGGCCCTTGATCGTGACCGGGCAGATCTCGTCCTTGAACCGGCCGGCCTTCTGCGCGGCCTCAGCCTTGTTCTGCGAAGCAACGGCGAACTTGTCTTGATCTTCGCGCGTCACCTGCCACTGCTTGGCAACGTTCTCTGCGGTGGTGCCCATGTGGTAGCCGTTGAAGGCATCCCACAGGCCATCCTTGATCATGGTGTCGACGATCTTGACGTCGCCCATCTTGGTGCCGTCGCGCATGTGCGAGGCGTGCATGGACTGGCTCATGCTTTCCTGACCGCCGGCGACGACGATGGATGCCGAGCCCGACTGGATCTGCTGGGCGCCGAGTGCCACCGCGCGCAGGCCCGAACCGCAGATCTGGTTGATGCCCCAGGCCGGGCTGTCGACCGGAATGCCGGCGCCGACCGATGCCTGACGTGCAGGGCCTTGGCCCTGGCCAGCTGTCAACACCTGACCAAGAATGACTTCGTTGACGTCGCCCGGCTGCACGTTGGCGCGATCAAGCGCGGCCTTGATGGCAACCTGTCCGAGTTCATGGGCTTTGAGGCTTGCAAGCGATCCATTGAACGCACCGACGGGGGTGCGCGCCGCGCTTGCAATAACGATCGTCTGGTCTTCTGCGGCCATTGGGAACGTCTCCTTGGAGGGCGGGCGAATTGTTCTTGGTTCTTAAGGCATGCGATGCCGCGCAATACTGCAAAAAACGCCGCATACCGGAGTTGCGAAACCATATCAGCTAGGCCGCGTACGCTGCAATGCGGTGCTTTCGTACAAGGCGCGATCGTAACGATATGCCTAGATGACGAGCACTTAGGCCTTGCAGCGCGGTGGCCAAGTGTTACGATGCACTGCAATATAGCTGCTGAGCCAAGCGAGCAAGCTGATGCTTAATAAAACTGACACGCCGGCCGAAAGACGTGAAGCGGTCGTCATCAAGAAATACGCCAACCGGCGCCTCTATAATACTGAGACCAGCACATATGTTACGCTGGAAGACTTGGCAGTAATGGTCAGGGGCGACCGTGACTTCGTCGTCTACGATGCGAAGTCTGGAGACGATCTGACGCACGCCGTTCTCACGCAGATCATCGTGGAGCAGGAAGGCCGCAAGGATGGCCATACGCTGCTGCCGATCCCGTTCCTGCGCCAGTTGATCCGGTTCTATGACGACAGCATCGGCCGGATGGTGCCGAGTTATCTGCAATTCAGCCTCGAGAATCTGGTGAAGGAGCAGGAGAAATTCCGCTCGCAGATCACTAGCGCGTTTTCCAATCCTGCGGCCGCGTTCGAGGCCTATCAGGATCAGGCGCGCAAGAATATGCAGATGTTCGAGCAAGCAATGTCGATGTGGACGTCGTTCGGTGCTGCGGCTCAGTCGAAGACGGTCGAGGACGGCAAGGTGGCGACTGAAGGTGGTGCCGAAGCACCGCGCGAGGATCTGACTGAACTCAAGGCGCAGCTGGCTGCGATGCAGCAGAAGATCGAGAAGCTGGCTCAGGACCGGTCGTGATCGACCATGCCGCGTAGGGCGACCTCGGGCACATCAGGCGCGCCGAACAGGTAGCCCTGCAGATACGTTGCTCCCATCTCTGTCAGCCCAACGGCACTGGCTTCCGTCTCGACCCCTTCGGCGACGGTCTCAAAGCCCAGCGTCTGACTGAGATCGATCACGCCTTCGATGAAAGCCCGTGCATCGGCTTCCGCGTGACGGGCTACGTAGCTCTGGTCGATTTTCACGATGTTTGGCGCGATCAGGCTCAGGTTCGTGAAGTTTGTGTGGCCGGCGCCGTAGTCGTCAATGGCGATACGGCAGCCGAAGTCGCGCAACGCATCTACGAACGCCAGCGTGCGATTGATGTCTACAATGGCAGCTGTTTCAGTGATCTCGACGATGAGCCGGTGCGCCATGCGGCGATCCGGCGTCAACTCATCGAGCATCCGGATCCAGGTGAAATCGGCCGTCGTCAGGCCTGATATATTGACGGAAAGGTCGAAGGCGCGATGCTGCTCCAGCAGCTGGATCGCCAGCTGCAGGGCGCGACGATCGATCTCGTGAATGTAGTTCTGTTCTTCGGCGGCAGCGACAAAGTCAGCCGCCGCTTTGACCTCGCCCGTGTCCGTACGCATGCGCAGCAAGGCTTCGTAAAAAACCGGACGATGGGTTTGAGTGCTGACAACGGGCTGAAGGACCAGCGACAACCTGTCTTGGTCGATCGCGTGGACGACGTCGTGCTTGTTCATGAGCGGGATGCCATCGCGATCGAATTAAGAAATTTTACGATTAATACAGAACCGCGCGGCGTTCGTCAGTCCAAAAAGTAAAGCGGACGGCCAGAGCTGACCGTCCGCTTAATTTCTATGCAGGTGAAATACTGCAGGTTCTATTGATCGGCGCCGCCGAACGTCAGGTCACGGCGCGCAACCCGGATGCCGATGGTGTAGCCGGCGATCACGTCGATCAGCGCTGCCATCATGATGAGGAAGAACAGCGAGGTCGCAGCCTGTGGCACGGTTAGGAATTCGATGAGGCATGCAACGAATACCAACATCGACAATCCATGGTCGAGAAGCGAAGACGTCGACGTGTAGGTCGACTTCACGATCTCGATGAAGAGCAACAGCAGCGTCACCAGCATGATGAGGTCGCCGATGGTGAAGGTCCAGCGGGCGCCACTCAGCATGGGCAGGCTGAAGATTTCGCTCGTCAGCAGGCTGCGCGCATTGGCAGCGCCGTCTGCTACGGCGCCGGCAGCTGCGTCAACGCCTTCCGCGCTCCAGCCCGAAAACAGTACGACGAAGTTGTACAGCAGGAACGCAATCAGAATGAGCGGGATTGCTCGAAGTGACATGGGTCTCTCCCCTTACGAGCCGGTGCATTGCGCCACGGCGTCCACAGCAACGAACCTCACGTGAGCTGCGGCCGTTCCCCCGGCTCAGCCCCCATGCCACCTTTTTAGCGTCAAATGTCCGTTTTCGGCTCAAGAATCTGACGGCCGTTGTACTTGCCGGTCTTGAGGTCGATGTGGTGCGGGCGGCGGCGCTCGCCGCTGTCCTTGTCTTCGATGTATGAGGGTGCGGCCAGGGCATCATGAGCGCGACGCGAGCGCGTCTTCATGTGGCTGACTTTCTTCCGTGGAACGGCCATTGGTCGTAACTCCAGTCGAGGCGCTAACGGGCCGCGGGGGCCGAGCGCGTGTTGCAATATCTTGGGTCGCGTTTCCAGGCAGCACGCGGACAGCGGCGGCGCCGGGACGCAGTCGCGGCCTTATACTCATAAACTTGCGGCAACGCCAGTCCCGGGGGAAGCTTCATCTTTTAGCCGCCCTCAGGCATCTGCAGACCTGATTTGCGCCTGACATACAGCCCCAGGGCAGCGAAAATCAAGAGGTTAGCGGCGAATGGCCAGTCACCGGCCCAGGCGTAGGGCGGCGGCGGCCGGATGCCGGGCAGATTGCTGTCGATAACGCCCTTAACGTCCATGTCCAGGCGGGCTAGCACGTGGCCGTCGGCGTCGATCATGGCGGAGATGCCGTTGTTTGCGGCCCGGACAATCGGGATACCCTCCTCGACGGCACGGACGCGCGTCTGATGCAGGTGCTGGCGCGGCCCCGTCGTGTTGCCGAACCATCCATCGTTGGTGACGTTGACGAGCACCCGAGGGCGGGCCGAGCCCTGAACGATGGTGGCGGGGAAGATGGCCTCGTAGCAGATCAGCGGGCCGATGCCTTGCAGGGCGCCAGCCGTAAGCAGCGGACGCGGCTGCGGGCCGGAGGAAAAGCCGCCGCGCAGGCGCGTGAGCTGCTGAAGGCCAATGGCTTCCAGCAGGCTCTGCATTGGCAGGTATTCGCCGAACGGCACGAGATGGATCTTGTCGTAGACGCTGCTGGCACCTTCCCCTGCGTCGAACACCATCATGGCGTTGAAGTAGTCGTAGTCAGAGGGAGCGAGCCGCGCTCCGGCTTCTGGAGTAGTTGCACCGGACTTTGGCGCACGGCGTAGCGCACCGGTGATTAGCGTGACGTCGCTTCCGGTCAACGTCTGAATATCTTCCAGCGCGATGGGCTGTTCGAGAGGAAAGAATGGCATCGCGGCTTCGGGCCAGATGACGTGCGTAATCCCTGCGAGACCTGTGTCTTCGCCCTGCGCATTCGTTCGCGATAGGGCCAGGTGCAGATCGAAGATGCTGCGTTGGTTTTCAGGCAACCACTTTTCGCGTTGCGGCACGCTGGGCTGCACGATGCGCAGGCGAATGCCATCGGCCTCCGGCGGGGCTGGCCGCGCTAGTTGCATGCTGCCGTAGGTGAAGAGTGCGGCGAGCGGGATCACGGCGACGGCGATAGGTATCGCCCATCGGCGTCCGAGGCTCGTGTGCTCGCGTCTAGTCGCCAGCACGAGTGGCGCGGCGCAGATCACGACCGTCCATAGCGTGAGGCCATAGATGCCGATAAGGCCGGAGGCCTGCATCATCGGCAGCGGTGATGTCAGCGCGTAACCCAGCACATTCCAGGGAAAACCGGTGAGCACGTGGCCACGCAGCCATTCTGCGCCGCCGAGTGTTGTGGACAGGATCAGGATGCGACTGAGGCCCGGTGTGGACACGCGCCACGTGAGCGCGGCCGCGGCGGCGTAAAACAGCGCAAGACCTGCGGGCATCAGCGTGACAGCGAACGGCAGCAGCCATGCGAATTTGGCCGCATCGACCAGGAACGCTTCGCCGAGCCAGAACAGCCCGAAGACGAAATAGCCGAACCCGAACCACCATCCCGCTCCCGCCGCCCGCGCGACGGGCGACGAGAGGAACGCAAACCTTGAGGGCCCGAAGCCGGCAGGCCGCGCGTGATCCGCTTCGGCAAACCTGGAGGCGCTCACCGTGCTAAGCCCCTCCCCTCGATGGGGAGGGGTTGGGGTGGGGTGAAGAGCCTGGAGGGCGGTTTCGGTTTCGGTTTGCGGGTTGCCGCGCGGGCCGCTCACCGCTGCAGATAGACGGAGCCAACTGCTCCTGGATCTCTCCCCCACCCCTAGCCCCTCCCCACCAGGGGGAGGGGGATAGGTGGCGGAGCTTGCGACGTTGGCGTGCAACGGCGACGACGTCCCAGTCCCTGGGGACGCGAAGCCCGAGGGGCTTGCCGCGCTAAGCCCCTCCCCTCGATGGGGAGGGGTTGGGGTGGGGTGAAGAGCCTGGAGGACGGTTTCAGTGTCGGTTTGAGCGGTGCCTCGCGGGCCGCTCACCGCTGCAGATAGACGGAGCCAACTGCTCCTGGATCTCTCCCCCACCCCTAACCCCTCCCCGCCAGGGGGAGGGGAACCGGTTGAGCGAGAGGCGGACGTCGTGACCGCGGTATCAGGGGCGGCTGAGCCGTCGATCAGCCAGACCAGCAGAGGCAAAGTCAGAAACAGAACCGGCCAGAAGAAAAACGGCGCGAGCGCGAGGACGGAAACGGCGCCGGCGGCGAAGGCTACTCCGCGGCGGCGCCAGCCGGCTAGGCGCATCATCCAATCGCGGAGCGCTGCGATCCGCGAGGCGGGCGCAACGGTTGGAGCCAGGGTCGTCACGCGATGCCGGGTGGGGTGTCTTCGGCAATGACGGGGACGATGATCTTCAGCTTCTTCACGCGGCGGGGATCAGCGTCGAGGACTTCGAACTCGATGCCAGAGTGGTGTCGCACGACCTCGCCGCGCGCCGGCACCCGACCGACGATCGCAAACACCAGGCCGCCAAGCGTGTCGATGTCTTCCTCCTCGTCCACCGTGAGCAGCTTGATACCGAGCCTCGTCTCCAGTTCCTTGATCGGCGTGCGGGCAGCCGCAGTCATGCCGAGCTTGGGATCGTCGGTGATGTGATCGGCATCGGCCTCGTCGTGTTCGTCCTCAATGGCGCCGACGATCTGCTCCACTAGGTCCTCGATGGTGATGAGGCCGTCGGTGCCGCCATACTCGTCGACAACGATGGCCATGTGGTTGCGCGTCGACTGCATGCGGATCAGCAGGTTCATGGCCGGCATCGAGGGCGGCACATACAGCAGCGGCCGGCGCATCTTCGTGACGGTGATGGGGCGCGACAGGTCGAGCTTGGCCATGTCGAGATGGCGCAGGTCCTTAACGCTGCCGTTGCTGCCGCCTTCGGCGGCCTTGGTGGCCGTGGCACCTTCCGTCATCAACCAGGTGAAAAAATCCTTGATGTGCACCATGCCGCGCGGATCATCGAGGGTGTCATTGTATAGCGGGATGCGCGAGACGCCGGCTTCGCGGAACAGGTCGATCAGTTCGGCGACGGGCGCGCTCTCTTCGATGGCAGTGATGTCGGCACGCGGCACCATGATGTCGTCGACGCGCAGCGCGGAAAAGCGCAGCAGCCGCAGCAGCATCTCGCGCTCTTCGTTGGAGAAGGCGGACGAGGCGTTGTCCGCGTCGCCCTTCAGCGCGTCTTCGAGCGTATCGCGCAACGTCTGCGGATCGGCCATTCCAAGACGCGAGCGAAGGGCGGCTAGCCAGCCCGATCCTTGTTGCGCGCGGTCATCCGTGACTTGTGTGTTGGCCGTGTCGTTGCGGCCGTTCTGCTCCGTGCTCATAACGTAACCTGTTAAACCTTTGCCTCTGGGGGCTCCGTATAGGGGTTGGGGATACCGAGCGAGGAGAGAACCGCAATCTCGATCGATTCCATCTGCTCGGCTTCTTCGGTGGTCTCGTGGTCATAGCCCAATAGGTGCAGCAAGCCGTGCACCACGAGGTGCTGCAGATGCTGAGCGGGGGCGATACCTTGCTCTTGCGCCTCGCGCGCCACCGTCTCGACGGCGAGCACGACATCTCCAAGCGGAATCACGCCGTCGCGCGGGCCGGAGCCGGCAGGGAAGGACAGCACGTTGGTCGGCTGGTCTTTGCCGCGATAGGACGCGTTGAGGGAGCGAACGTTGGCGTCATCGGAGAGCGCCACGCAGGCTTCGCTGAGGGCGTGGCCAGCGAATTGGGGCGCGTCCGCCAACGCGGCCGCGGCAGATACGACCAGCCGCTGCACGGGCTCGAACGCAGACCAGTCGCCCGCGTCCGGCACGACATCGATCGTCAACCAGCCGGCGGTCGATGGCGGCTCGTCGACCTCGGATGCGGTCTGCTGCAAGGAAACGCTGCTACTATCGCAATCTGCGGGCATCGTCAGACTTTGGGCTTCTTCTGTGCCGGGATGAGCGCATCGTAGGCCTCGACGATCTTGGCGACAAGGTCACGGCGGACAACGTCGGCATTGGCGAAACGAATGGCTTCGATGCCCTGAACCCCGTCCAACAGGCGAACTGCCTCTTCCAGACCGGATGTCATCCCCGGCGGCAAGTCGATCTGCGAGGGATCGCCAGTGATGGTCATCTTCGACCCTTCGCCCAGGCGCGTCAGGAACATCTTCATCTGCATGCTCGACGTATTCTGCGCTTCGTCGAGGATAACGCAGGCATTCGACAGCGTGCGGCCGCGCATGAACGCGAGCGGCGCGATTTCGATGATGCCGGCCTCGATGTCGCGTTCCACCTTCTCGGGCGGCAGCACGTCGTACAGCGCGTCGTAAAGCGGGCGCAGGTAGGGATCGACCTTGTCGCGCATGTCGCCGGGCAGGAAGCCAAGGCGCTCGCCGGCTTCGACAGCGGGGCGTGACAGGATGATGCGTTCGACGATGCCGCGCTCGAGGCAGTGGGCGGCGTAGGCGACGGCGAGATAGGTTTTGCCGGTGCCGGCGGGACCGATGCCGAACACTAGATCCGACGTCTGCAGCGCACGCATGTATGTGCTCTGCATCGTGGTACGGGCCTTGATCACCTTGCGGCGCGTGGCGATCTGGGCCTGGCCGTCGGCGCTGGTATCGGACGCGACCGGTTGCTGGCGGGTGTGGCGGATCAGGCCGTCGAAATCGCCAGGGCCGATGAGTTCACCGGCGGAGACGCGGCGGTACAGCTGCTCCAGCACGACACGGGCGATGTCGCACGACGTCTCCGGGCCGTTCAACGTCACGACGTTGCCGTGGGCATGCGCTTCGACGCCAAGGCGGTCTTCCAGCAAGGCGAGGTTCGCATCATGCTCGCCGAGCAGCTGCGAGAGGTACCGGTTGTCTTCGAAGGGAACGACGGTGCGCTTGGTCGGAACTTGGGATTTGCCGGGTGGGGGCGCTTTACCCACGGTTTGCAGCCGGCCTTGGGGTTTCGTGCCTGACGGTTTTGAGCCACGTCCTGGCCCTGACACGGGTTGCCCGCGAAATCCTGTCAAATGTCTCTCCCGATGGTGAATCTCACCGCAAAGTGCATCGACGCATGTCCAAGTTCGTCGAAGCATATCCCATCATAGGGCCTCGCGTCCGATGCGCAAAGGCCACCGTACACAGGGCCAGTTGCGGAAAAATGTCAGCCGGGGCTTCGCATTGCTGCAGCGCAGCATCACGCCTGAAGATCGCCGCCGAGGCTGTTGGGGCCGGACGTGCGGATGAGGACGGGGGCGATTTCGCCGACGAGACCAGCGTGGGCCTCGACCGTCACGGGGTACATGTAGGGTGAGCGGCCGATGAGTTGGCCTGCGCCGCGAGCCGCTTTTTCGAACAGCACCGGAAGGGTGCGGCCGACGAGGCCGGCGGTGAAGGCCAACTGCTGGCGCTCCATGCGGGCGAGCAGGCGGTTGAGGCGTTCCGACTTCACGTCCTCGGGCACTTGGTCGCCGAGCTTGGCGGCCGGTGTGCCGGGGCGCGGCGA
This sequence comes from Hyphomicrobiaceae bacterium, assembly GCA_030655135.1. Lineage (GTDB taxonomy): Bacteria > Pseudomonadota > Alphaproteobacteria > Rhizobiales > Hyphomicrobiaceae > JAKAXS01. The sequence continues at coordinate 206,987 of JAURWC010000076.1, forward strand.
GTACTTAAACGTGAAGGCCTGGGCGAAGCCGATCTCGTCGACCAGATCAAGCGTCTGGGCGAACTCGCTCTCGCTTTCACCAGGGAAGCCGACAATGAAATCGGTGGAGATAGCGATGTCGGGGCGGGCAGCAAGGATTTGCCGGATGACGCGGCGATAGTCGTCGGCCGTGTGCTTGCGGTTCATGGCGGCGAGAATGCGGTCGGCGCCGGACTGCACGGGCAGGTGCAGGAACGGCATCAGCTTTTCGAGATCGCCGTGGGCGGCAATGAGATCGGCCGTCATGTCGCGCGGATGACTGGTGGTGTAGCGCAGCCGCTCGATGCCTTCGACGCGGGCGAGCTGGCGGAGCAGCTTGGCGAGCGACCAAGTCGCCCCGTCCGGGCCTTCACCGTGATAGGCGTTGACGTTCTGGCCCAGCAGCGTGAGCTCACGCACGCCACGAGCGGCAAGCTTTTCAGCTTCGCGCGTCAGCTCCGTGACCGAGCGCGAATACTCCATCCCGCGCGTGTAAGGCACGACGCAGAAGGTGCAGAATTTATCGCAACCTTCCTGCACGGTTAGGAATGCCGTCGTCGATTTGGCGCTGCGGGTCAGCGGCAACTGCGCGAACTTGTCCTGGTCGGGGAAGATCGTCTCGACGACGCTGCGGCCGGTCGATTTGGCGCGGGCGAGCAGTTCCGGCAGTGCTTGGTAACTTTGCGGGCCGACAACGAGATCAACGACGGGCGCTCGGCGTGCGATCTCGGCGCCTTCGGCTTGGGCGACGCAGCCGGCGACGGCAACAAGCGTCTCCTTGCCGGCGGCACGGCGCTCGTCTTTCACTTGGCGGATACGGCCGAGGTCCGAGTAAACCTTCTCGACAGCTTTCTCGCGGATATGGCACGTGTTGAGAATGACAAGATCGGCGTCGGCGATATCGGACGTTTCAGAATAGCCGAGCGGATCGATCAACTCGGTCATGCGCTCGCTGTCGTAGACGTTCATCTGGCAGCCGAAGGTCTTCACGTACACCTTCTTGCCCGAAGCCGGAGCGGCATCAGCAAGATCGAGTGGCGGTGATGACAGTTCGGTGTCCACGATATTGTCCGTTGACGGCTACAATCACTGTCTCAGAAACCGCTGCGCAGCAAATCCCGTTCCGCTTACGCCCGGCTGTTTGTGCATTGCAGCATTGTGTCAGAAGCTTGTCTAGTGGCGATTTCGCCAGATCTGGGCGAAACAGCCTTCGCAATCAAGCCATTGCTAGCGCCAGTTGCTGCTTGTAGCCGCAGCTGGAAGACGCCGCCCAACAGCCGTATCTAGGGGTACTGTGACCGCAATGTCCTCGCCGGGTGCCGCAGAGCGCAGCATTCGCACCACGTTACGGCGCACTTCCGTCTCACAATGACGCGCCAGAGCTTTGCGATCGGCGAAGTCGGCGAGCGGGATGGGCGGGCCGATGCAGATGGCAACGTCAAGCGGGCCGGCCTGTAGCAGGGCCCAGGCGTGAGCCTTCATTTCCATGTCACCGTACCAGCCGACATGCGGGCGATCGGCAATGCCAAGCGGTACGCCGTGGAGCTTCGTGTAGACAACCGACAACGTCTGAACCACGGCGTCCAGCGGCGGCTGTACGCTGCTCCCCGCGGATGGTTTGGCGGCGCCGAACAGCGACGTCAGAAATGGCAGCACACGATTGCCGTCGCTGGAGGTGCCTTCGGCGAAGAGCACCACTGTGTCGCCCTGGCCCAGACGCTCGGCAATCTCGTTGGCGGATTGCCCTGCCGCAGATTTACGGTCGCGGTCGACGAACACGGTGCGCTGCAAGCGGGCGAGCGACGACACGAACGGCCAGCTACCGACTTCGCGCTTGGCCACGAACGAGACCGGGGCGACGGCGGACAGCACCGGGATGTCGAGCCAGGAGGTGTGATTGGAGACGAGCAGCACGGGCTTGCCGGACGTGATGGCGCCTTCGACGTGCAGACGAATGCCGAGCAGGCGGCAGACCTGGCGATGATACCAGTAAGGAAAGCGGCGCGCTGCGGACGGCCGGACGCGGGCGAACAGCGCCTGCACCGGCATGAGCGGGATGGTGAGTGCGAGGAAGGCCGCCAGGATCAGGGTGGCGCGCAGACGGCCCATCACTCCAGTGATCCAGGATGCAGCAAGCGAGGAATAGGACGGTTAGTGCCAGACCCCGGGGATAGCGGGATCCTCGGGACGAGCCCGAGGATGACAAGCTGAGATGGAAGAGGATTCATAACGTCACGACGATGTCTTCTTGCGGGGCCTTGGGACGCCGAACAACTCCAGCCGGTGACCGACGAGTTCGAAGCCCAGCTCCTGTGCGATTGCTTCCTGCAGCTTCTCGATCTGGTCGTTGCGGAATTCGATCACGCGGCCCGTCGACACATCGATGAGGTGATCGTGGTGGGCGCGCTCGGCATCTTCATACTGACCACGGCCGCGGCCGAAGTCGTGCTTCTCGAGGATGCCCTTGGTCTCGAACAATTTCAGCGTCCGGTACACCGTCGACAGGGAAATGCGGCTGTCGTGCGCGTTGGCACGGCGGTAGACCAGTTCGACGTCCGGGTGATCCTTGGCTTCGGCGAGAACCCGGGCGATGATGCGCCGCTGACCCGTCATGCGCAGGCCCTGCTCAGCGCAGCGCCGCGCGATGTGGTTGAGGTCTTTGCTTTGCCCCGAGGGCATGGCCCCGATGTCCCGAATCTCGTTGGCGACACCGCGTTATAGGAGAGGGCGCCTCAAATCTCCAGAGCGAGATTGACGGCGTCCTGGGCCGGACCACCTGCCCGCTGATAGTAACCTTTGCGGCGGCCGATTTCCTTGAAGCCGAGCTTGGCATAAAGCGCGTTGGCGGCCTCGTTGTCGGCCGCGACGTCGAGAAAGAGGCGCGTGATCTCGGCGCGTTTCAGGGAACGGATAAGAGCTTCCATGATGGCCCGGCCGGCGCCGTGACGCTGCACGGCGGGCAAGACGCCGATCGACAGGATCTCGGCTTCGTCGCCGGCGATCTGGCTCATGACGAAGCCGACGGTGAGCTTCGGGTTGCCGGTCAACGCGATGTAAGAGGCGGCGGCGGGATGGTCGAGCAGGGCCAGGACGGCGGCTTCGTCCCACGCTGGGTTAAACAGCTTGGCGTGAAGCGCGGCGATTTCTGCGGCGCGGTCCGGACCTGCCAGCAGGAAACTGATGTGCCGAGGATCGAGTGTTTGCGTCATGCACGAGCCCGCGCGAGGGATTTTCCGGCCTGTGGCTTGGCATCGGCCGGGCGAAGATAAAGCGGCTTCAGCGGGCCCTCCTGAGGTTCGCATTTTTGTGCCGCGAAAAGCAGGAAAGCCGCATTGGGTTGAAGATGCGGGAGAGCAGCTTCGGCGGTGTAGCCGGCCTCCGTTGCCGCTGTCGCAACGATGGCGGCGCCCGAACCCACGAATATGAGTTCGCGTTCCGCCGCCAGGACTGCCGCCTGCTCGATTGTCAGAAGTTGCGGGGGCGATTCCGGCGACCCGCCGGCTGCAAACACCTGCGCATAGACCTGCCCGCGATGGGCATCGACCGTGACGGCCAGCGCGCGGCCGCGCCGTGAACTGTTTACCGCATGCCCGGCTTCTTCGGCCATCAGCTGCAGGGTGGAGATGCCGATGACGCTGGTGGCCGTCGCCAAGGCAAAGGCGCGGGCCGCGGCGATACCGATCCGCGTGCCTGTGAAGGTGCCAGGCCCAATGGTGACGGCGATGCGATTGAGGTCGGCAAAGCCGATGCCCGCGGTTCGCATGGCGGTGTCAATCATGGGCATGAGGCGTTCCGCCTGCCCGGTCGCCATCTCTTCGTAGAGCGCCTCGACCTTTTCCAAAGCGCTGCCCGCGTCGAGGCCGACGGCCACCGAACACGCACCCAGGCATGTGTCGAACGCGAGGATATTCATGCCGCCAGTATAACGGCCTGCGGTGGGTTGCCAATGGTGAGTAGTGAGTGGTGAGTCTTGGCTATCGCGCACTGCTCCCCTCCCCCTGGCGGGGAGGGGAATCCTGGTGAGCCAGACCAATGGTGAGTGGCCAGTCGCGAGTCGTGAGTTGGTGCTGTTTTGCGGGCGGCCGTGGCAATCGCAGAGGGGGACCCTGATGAGCGAGGGAGGTGAGTTGGTGAGTCGTTAGTGGTGCCTCTTGGCTATCGCCCACTTCTCCCCTCCCCCTGGCGGGGAGGGGCGGGGGGTGGGGGGAAGAGGCAGGAGAACGATCTCGGTCGAACTCCCCGTCACTTCTCGCCTCGTATCGGACTCTTTGGCCTTCCTCCAAGTTCTTCACCCCACCCCTAGCCCCTCCCCATCAAGGGGAGGGGAATCCTGCTGAGCGATACGATGGTGTATCGCGCAATCAGGCGTGTTGAGAGTTAAGAGCCGGTGCCTCCACAAACGCTACCGACACTGCGGCGTCACACAGTCCTGCTCGTCCCAAGCGCGTGCTGAGAGACCACGGGGTGACGGGACAAAAGTACACGGCGGTTGCCTTCAGCAGAACACGAAAACTCCTGGGCCGCGTCGCCAATCACAGCGCGTCGAACAGGACCGTGAAGGTGGAGCCTTGGCCGACGCGGGAGGCGATGCGCAGGTCGCCGCGGTGGCGGTTGACGATGTGCTTGACGATGGCCAGGCCGAGGCCGGTGCCGCCCTTCTCGCGGCTGGTGGCGACGTTGGCGCGGTAGAAGCGCTCCGTCAGGCGCGGGAGGTGTTCCGGAGCGATACCGGGGCCATCGTCTGTGACGGCGACGGAGACGCGGCTAGGCTTGCCGGCTTCACGCGCGAGGCGAATGTCTACGCGGCCGCCTTCGCGGCCGTATTTGAGCGCGTTGTGCACCAGGTTCTGCAGCACCTGCACTAGCTCTTCGCGATCGCCGCGGATGCGGGCGGGCGTATCGAGCGGGTGGACTTCGATCGTGGCGCTGGACCCCTCGGCCAGCGGTTCCAGCGTCTGGGCGACGTAGCCGGCGATCTCATTGAGGTCGACGAGGCCGGTCGGGCGCAGGTGCACTTTCATTTCGACGCGGCTGAGCGAGAGAAGATCGTCGATCAGGCGCGTCATGCGCGCCGCCTGGCTGGCCATGATGTTGAGGAATTTCTCGCGCGCTGCGGGATCTTCGCGGGCGGGGCCTTGCAGCGTTTCGACGAAGCCGCGCAAAGAGGCGAGCGGCGTGCGCAGCTCGTGGCTGGCGTTGGCGATGAAATCGGCGCGCATCTGGGCGAGCTTGTCGGTGGTCGTCTGGTCGCGGAAGGTGATGAGGATGGCGGGCAGGCCGCGTGCGCCGCTTTGCGCGGAGACACGCGTGATGGTGGCAGACACGCGGCGCTCCAGCGGCACGCGCTCGTAGAGATCAACGACGATGGGATCGCGCGCGTTCGCCGTGCGATCGATGGCTTCCATCAGTTCCGGATCACGCGAGACGTGCGTGAACGGGCGGCGGGTGCGCACGTTGGGGAAGAGGTCGCGGATCTGGGCGTTGAAGTGCATGACGTAGCCTGCGGCATCGAGCGTGATGGCCGGCTCGGGTAGCGCGTCGATGAGGGCACGCCAGCCGTCCTGCTCGCGTGGCGTCGCATTGCGCGGTCCACCGTCACCGTTGTCGCGGGCCGCGGCTTCCAGCGCGAGGATTTCATCTTCCGAGGGCATGGCGATCATGACGCCCGCCACTGCAAGGAAGGAGAGCAGCGCCCAGCCGAAGCCGAGCTTACCGGCGATGACGAGGGCGGAGAACAGGAGGAACGTGAGAAAGACGCGGCCGCGGCGCGTGGTGACCGCGCGACGCAGACGGCGTTGCGCGAGCGCGCGGTATCGCGGCAGCGCAAGCCACGCTGCCCGCAGACGGTGCCAACCGCCCGCAGCGCTGCGCTCCAGTTTCTCCGCGATACCGGACAACACGAATGCCTTTGCCGCCGCATGAAGCTCTAGTCCTAGCGAAGATTGAGGTTAGAGCGAGAGGGCAAAGGCACAACACCCTTACCCGGAGGCACAGAATTTTTGCCCGCCCGGCGCGAGGCGCAGTGTTAAACAGTTGCATGACAGTTCGACGAAAGGACCGGGCCGGAATGACGAAGGCGGACAAGGCAGGGCGCGGCGGGGGGCCGGGCAAGCGTGCCAGCGGCTACAAGGGCTTCAATCTGGATGAGCCGGAACTACCTGATGATATTAAAGAAAAGGCGCTGACGTCGGGCGGCTATCCGTACGACAAAAAACTGAAAAAGGGTCCCTACGCCGACGAGCTGGAACCGCTGCAAATCGAGCTGTTGAAGTTGCAGGCGCATGTGCAGAAGCAGGGCGAGCGAATCGTTGTGCTGCTGGAGGGCCGGGATGCGGCGGGTAAAGGCGGCACGATCAACGCCATCATGCAGCACCTGAACCCGCGGCATGCGCACGCGGTGGCGTTGACCAAGCCGACGCAGACAGAGGCTGGCCAATGGTATTTCCAGCGCTATGCCGCGCACCTGCCGACCAAGGGTGACCTCGTTCTGTTCGACCGCTCCTGGTACAACCGCGCGGGCGTGGAGCGCGTAATGGGCTTCTGTTCGCCCGAGCAGGTGGAGGTGTTCCTGCGCGAGGCGCCGCAGTTCGAAGGCATGCTGGTGCGCGACGGTATCCGGCTGTTCAAGTTCTTCCTGACGATTGGGCGCGAGGCTCAGCTGGAACGCTTTCACGAGCGACGGCACGACCCGCTGAAACAATGGAAGCTGACGGACATCGATCGCGCGGCCATCGGCAAGTGGGACGCCTACACCGAGGCGCAGGAGGATCTGTTCCGCTTCACGCATACGTCGGCGGCGCCGTGGACGGCGATCCGCTTCAACGATCAGCGGCGCGGGCGGCTGGAAGCGATCCGCGTGCTGTTGTCGGCCATCGATTACAAGGACAAAGACAAGAAAGTGGTGGGCAAGCCCGATCCGAAGATCGTGGGGTCCGGGCCGGGCTTCTTCGACGGGGAGTAGGCGCTCGCCTGGAGACATTGAGAATGTCGCTTGTGCTCTATTATCATCCGCTCGCTTCGTTCTGCCACAAGGTGCTCATCGCGCTCTACGAGAACGAAACGCCGTTCGTTCCGCGCTCCGTAGATCTGATGGACGCGGACGACGCGGCGGCGTTCCGTGAGATGTGGCCCGTTGGCAAGATGCCGGTGCTGCGTGATGACACGCGCAAACGCACGATCGCCGAGACGTCGATCATCATCGAGTATCTCGACCGGCATTATCCGGGGGCGAGCCCGTTGTTGCCGGCGAACGAAGGCATCCGTCTCGACGCGCGATTGTGGGACCGCTTCTATGATCTCTACGTCCAAGGGCCGATGCAGAAGATCGTGACCGACCGCATTCGTCCCGACGGCTGCCAAGACCCGCACGGCGTTGCGGCGGCCCGCAACGATCTGCAAACGGCTTACGGCATGATCGAGCGCGAGATGGCGAGCAAGGCGTGGGCGGCGGGAGACGCGTTCAGCATCGCTGACTGCGCCGCGGCGCCGGCTCTCTTCTACGCCGGTATCGTCGTGCCGTTCTCCGCCAAGCATCCCAACGCCGCCGCCTACTTCGAGCGGCTGCTGGCGCGCGCGTCCGTGACGCGCGTCATCGCCGAGGCGCAACCGTATTTCGGCTCGTTCCCTTATCGCGATCAGTTGCCGGCGAGGTTTGCGCTGCCTGCCTGATTGGAGCGACGGGTAGACTTGGACTTGCTGGAGCGATGGGGTAGGTCTCGTTGCTAACAAGGATGGACGGGGACGCATGAACTCGCAGATCGTTTGGATATTTCTACTGGCATTGGGGCTCGGCGCGGTCATCACGACGGCCATGGCGAATGGCCCCGGAGCGCATATGGGCGTGGCAGCCGCGGTGGCGGCCGTCTATGCGCTGCGGGGCATTCTCGTGCATCGCAGTCAAGTGGCGAGCGAGGCTTCGCGGAGCGCTGTCGCCAGCAGCAATTCGATGTCGATGGCGCTGGTGTGGCTGTGGGGCGGATTGTCGGTGCTGGTGATTTACACCGGCATCCTGACGTGGCGCGAGTGGTGGCAGTTCGCGCTGGCATTCATAGCGGTGGGCGTCATCTCGCTCGGCTTCGCGATGATGATGGGACGAGACGCTGCGGCCGGCAAGGACGACGCGGCGATGCTGAAACTGGCGCGAAACCTCACGTGGGCGCAGCTGGGCGGCATGATCATCACGATGGTCGGCCTGGCGGTGGATCCCGGCAAGCGCTTCCTGATTATCCGCGATCGCTGGGAAGACTGGGCGGCCAACAGCATCTTTTTCTTCGGCGCGGCGGCACTGGCCGTTCTGTCGGCGTATGCGCTGCTGAAAGACAGGCGTTGAAGGCTGCTCCGGTCTTGGCGGTGAAGGCTAGCCATCGATGCCGATAACCCTCGCACGTGCCGTTCTGATCATCGCTGCGCTCTGCAGCGCGGCAATGATGTGGTCGGGCGTGAAGGCCGCGGATTTTACCGCAACGGCCTGGAGTGCGGCGCCGTTCGCGGTGCTTGCGGCATTGATCGGCCTAGCGGTCAACATTCCGCGTTGGACGCAGGCGGCCGCCGGCGGTTCTGTAAGCGGTGAGCAGTTGAATGCCATGCGCAACAACGCCCAGCTATGCGCCATCGTGTACGCATGGGGCGCACTGGCGCTGGCGGCGATGTACAAATTGACCGGCCTCTATTGGCAGCACGGGCTGCAGTACGCGTGCGGCATGCTTCTGTTCGCGGCAATCTTCTTCGGCTGGTCGCACATGGCTAGGCCGGGTGGGCGGTTCGCGACACCAGAGGGCGCGAAGCAGGCTGCGTTGCTCAACGTCGTGCATGGCGGCGCAGCCGTGGTGGCGGCGGCGAGCTTTCTGATCAGCGGCAAATTCTGGGTAGCGCGGCCGGACTGGGCCGCGAACATCGTGTTCCTCGGCGGCGGTTTCGCTATCGTGTCGCTGTGCTTGCTGGCTGCGATTACGCACTGGCGGATCGGGCAGCGCGCCTGACGTGATTGCTTTGTTGCGACGTACTCAACACCGCCTTCCCGTGCTCCACAGGATCCACGCCAGCATCGACGCGCGCGACGTTTCTGGATCTCGTTACCGAAGCGGGGTTTCCTGAAACGTGGAGAATGCGGAAACTGGCGTGGGTCCCGACCTTCGTCGGGAAGACGTTTATGGGTGGGTAAGCGTCGCGATAAAACCGATTCCACGCCCATCGCAGCACGTTAGCCGTTTGCTTTGGCGCGGGCTTCGCGGGCGTTGGCGAAGGCGGGCGTCAAGTCCTGCGTGACCCATTTCGAGAGCACGGCCACGGCGGGGCGTGCGTCGTGTCCCGCGGGATAGACGAGGTCGTAGCCGAGGCCTTCGATCACCGGCCCAAACGGCTGCACCAGCACGCCCCGCGCCAGTTCTGCAGCCACGATCGCCAGGCTCAGCAGCGCGACGCCCTGCCCGGCGATGGCGGCGTCGATGGCGCTGGCCTCGTCGTTGAAGGCGATACCGCTGTCGATATCCAAGGTGTCTATGCGGGCGCGTTCCGTCCACGTGCGCCACGTCGGCACGCTCAGCTTGGTGGCCATGGCGCCCCAATCGAAATGGATGAGGGACACCGTCGCGAGATCGGCGGGCACGCGAACGTTCAAGTGCGGACTGCAGACGGGCGCGAAGCTGTCCGTCAGCAAGGGCAGCGCCGTCAGGCCAGGATAGTGGCCGACGCCGTAGCGGATCGCCGCGTCTGCCTCGCCGGCGTGCAGATCGACGGGATCGTCTGACGCATGCAGGCGGAGATCCCAGCCGGGATTGAGGGTGCGGAAGCTGCCAGCGTGGGGGACGAGCAGCTTGGCGGTGAAGGCGACGGTTGCCGACAGCGTTGCGACCTGGCGGGCGGGGCGGCGCTTGATCTGCTCGACGGCCTCGGCCATCGCGTCGAATGAACTGCGCAGCACGGGGTATAGGGCGCGGCCGTGTTCCGTCAGAACGACCTTCCGCGTCTGCCGGACGAAAAGCGGCAGGCCCAGGCTCTCCTCCAACTGGCGGATCTGATGACTGATGGCAGTTGGCGTGACGCCCAGCTCAGCGGCGGCCAGCTTGAAGCTCTCTTGCCGGGCGGCAGCTTCGAAGGCCCGCAGGGCACCGAGTTGGGGCAAGCGGCGCATTATCTGGCCTCGCGCACTCTACAGATGAATTTGATTCATTTATTGGCTGAAAAGTTGCCATTTGTCTAGTTGTTCGCTCCGGCATTATCTAGCTCCTGACCGCTCACTGTGCAGAAAACACATGAGCAGAATTGAAGAAATGAGGTCAGTCATGGCTTGGGTTTATCTGGCGCTGGCGGCGATCTTCGAGGTGATCTTCGCGATCAGCATGAAATACGCGGACGGCTTTACGCGCCCTGTGCCGACGCTGATCACGGCCGTTGCGGTGGTGTTTGGCATTAGCTTCCTGACGCTGGCGATGAAGACGCTGCCCGTAAGCGTCGCCTATCCGATCTGGACGGCCGTCGGCACGCTGGGCACGGTGATCCTGGGGTTCGTGCTGCTGCGTGAGCCGTTGACGGCGATGAAAATCGTCAGCGCGCTGGCGATCGTCGGCGGCGTGGCGGGGCTGAAGATGTCGACCGCCTGAACCGGCCGCGCGCGGTCATAAGCTTATCGAAAACCAAGCGTAGGCCGTGGGTCTCGCGCCGGTAACATCCGCCGCGCAGACATTTCGGGAGGCCTCCGTGACGGACATCAAGCACAAGCCGGAAACCGTAGCCTTGCATGGCGGTTGGCGGGCCGATCCCGCAACCGGCGCGGTGGCCGTGCCGATCTATCAAACGACGTCGTACCAGTTCAACGACAGCCAGCACGCCGAGAACCTGTTCGCGCTGAAGGAGCTGGGCAACATCTACACGCGCATCATGAACCCAACGACGGACGTGCTGGAAAAGCGCGTGGCGGAATTGGAGGGTGGCGCTGCCGCGCTGGCGGTGGCATCCGGGCAGGCGGCGTCCGCGTACTCGCTGCAGAACATTGCCCGCGCGGGCGACAACGTGGTGAGTTCGACGGACCTCTACGGTGGCACGTGGAATCTGTTCGCCAATACGCTGAAGGAGCAGGGCCTGGAGGTTCGCTTCGTCGATCCCTCCGATCCGGAGAACTTTGCGCGAGCCACGGACGATCGCACGCGCGCGTACTATGCGGAGACGCTGCCCAACCCGAAGTTGGAAGTGTTTCCAATCGCGGAGGTGGCGGCGATCGGCCGGCCTCTCGGCATTCCGCTGATCGTCGACAACACGGCGGCGCCGATCCTGACGCGGCCGTTCGATCATGGCGCGGCGATCGTCGTCTATTCCAGCACGAAGTATCTTGGTGGGCATGGGACGTCGATCGGCGGCATCATCGTCGACAGCGGCAATTTTGATTGGGCGGCGCATCCGCAACGGCAGCCGGCGTTGAATACGCCGGACCCCAGCTATCACGGCGCAGTGTGGGTTGAAGCGTCGAAGCCGCTCGGGCCGATCGCGTACATCCTCAAGGCGCGGACGACGTTGCTGCGCGACCTCGGCGCGGCGCTGTCTCCGTTCAATGCGTTCCTGACGCTGCAGGGCATCGAGACGGTAGCGCTGCGCATCGCGCGCCATAGCGAAAACGCCAGTGCCGTCGTGTCGTGGCTGTCGAAGCGCAGCGAGGTGACGCGCGTGATCCACCCGTCGCAGCAACCGGCCGACAAGCGGGCGCGTGCCGACAAATATCTCAAGGGCGGTTATGGCGGACTACTTGGCTTCGAACTGGCCGGCGGGCGTGAGGCAGGACGGCGTTTCATCGACGGCCTGAAGCTGTTCTATCACGTCGCCAACATCGGCGACGCGCGCAGCCTGGCGATCCACCCGGCGACGACGACGCACTCGCAGCTGTCTCCGGCGGAGCAAGCCGCCACCGGCGTGACGGACGGCTACGTACGGCTATCGGTGGGCATCGAGCACATTGATGATATTTTGGCTGATCTTGAGCAGGCTCTGGCGGGGGCGCGAGCGTAAATGACGTGTCAGCGAGGCGTCAGGTGGCGCGGTTCATTGTTCGCAGGTCACCAACTGAGGACCATGAGACGAATGAAAAAATCATCGCTGGCCATCACCGCCATCCTGTTCGCCGCGCCGCTGACGTCTGCCGCCTATGCAGATCGGCCGCCCACACCGAGCGAACGCGCTCATCTCTCGCAGATCCTGAAATCCAAAGGCTTCGTATCGTGGCGCAAGATCGAGCGCGATGACGGCCGCTGGGAAATTGAAGACGCACGCACGCGCAGCGGCAAGGTGTACGACCTTGAAATCCGCAAAGGCCGCATCGTCGAGTGGGATCGCGACTGAGCTTTCGCGCTCTGGCGCCGGATTGCAGGGGCTCAGCGCAAGCTGAGCCCTTTTTGCGTCTCGGTTAGCGGTGCTTGAATGCCGCTTTGCGCTTATCGGCGAACGCGGACATGCCTTCCTTCTGGTCTTCCGTCGCAAACATCGAGTGGAAGACGCGGCGCTCGAAACGGATGCCTTCGGTCAGCGTGGTCTCGTAGGCGCGGCCAATGGTTTCCTTGGTCATCATCACGGCAGGAAGCGACATCGACGCGATCGTCTCGGCGGTTTTCATGACGTCGGCCATGAGATCGGCGGCGGGAACGACACGAGAGACGAGGCCCGAACGTTCGGCTTCGGCGGCGTCCATCATGCGGCCGGTGAGGCACATTTCCATGGCTTTGGATTTGCCGACAAAGCGCGTGAGCCGCTGCGTGCCGCCCGCGCCCGGCATGATGCCGAGCTTGATTTCGGGCTGGCCGAACTTGGCCGTGTCGGCGGCGATGATGATGTCGCACATCATCGCAAGTTCACAGCCGCCGCCGAGCGCAAAGCCCGCCACCGCGGCGATGACCGGCTTGCGGCAGCGCGTCACGCGCTCCCACGTGGAGATGAAGTCGCCGGTGTAGACCTCCATGTAGGTCTTGGGCTGCATTTCCTTGATATCGGCGCCGGCGGCGAAGGCCTTGTCTGATCCCGTGATGACGATGACGCCGACGTTGGCATCGGCTTCGAAGCCGTCGAGCACAGTGTTCAGTTCGGTGACGAGCGCGTTGTTGAGGGCGTTAAGCGCGTTCGGGCGGTTCAGGGTAATAATACCGACGCGACCCTTCGTTTCGACGAGAATATTCTCGTAGCTCATGAACAACGCTCCTTCGTGATTGATTTATTTCTGGCAGGCGCTGCAAAAGAATGTCGAGCGGCCGCCGCTTACGCTGCGGCGCACAATGCCCCGGCAGCCCGGCTTTTTGCAAGGCTTGGCGGTGCGCCCGTACACGGAAAATGAGTGCTGGAAATACCCGAGTTCGCCGTTGGCGTGGCGGTAGTCGCGCAGGGTGGAGCCGCCGGCGGCGAGCGCCTCCGTGAGGACGGATTTCACGGCGGGCACGAGGCGTTCGGCGCGATCGGTGGGGCGGCCCTTGCGATCGGCAAGAGACTTGGCGCCGCGGTTGGGGCTGAGGCCGGCGCGATGCAGCGCTTCGCAGACGTAGATATTGCCGAGGCCGGCGACGATGCGCTGATCCATCAAGAAGGCCTTGAGGTCGACGCCTTTGCCGGCGGCGCGGCGGGCGAGGTAATCGGCGTTGAATTCGTTGCCGAAGGGCTCGACGCCGAGGTGCGCGAACAACGGATGGGTTTCCAACTCGTCCTGGCTCATCAGCAGCATGAAGCCGAAGCGGCGCGCGTCATTGTACGTGACGACGGTGCCGCTCTTCAGGTGGAACACGACGTGGTCATGCTTGGCATGCTCGCCCGCCTCATGGGTGAAGTTACCAGGCTTGGTTCGCGCCGTGCTCTTGGTTTGCGAGACCGTGAAGCGGCCGGTCATGCCGAGATGCATGACGAGGGTTTCGCCGCTGGACAGGCGCATCTGCAAATATTTGGCGCGGCGTGCGAGCGTCGTGATGGTCTTGCCTTCGAGGCGAGCGGCGAAGTTCTCCGGCAGCGGAAAGCGCAGGTCGGGACGGCGCTGCTCCACGCGCACGATGCGCTGGCCTTCGATGAGAGGTTCCAGACCGCGGCGGACGGTTTCGACTTCGGGAAGTTCGGGCATTCCGTACCACCAAGGGCGTCATCCTCGGGCTTTCCCAAGGAGCCAGCGCACTGCGGGAGAGAGGCATATAGTAGATCGCGCCGTCAACCCAATGTGCTGCTAGACTTGCGGAGAGCGGGATCCTCGGGACAAGCCCGAGGATGACCGTTGAGGGTGCACGGGTCGTGGTGCGCGGCGGCCGGGGTGTTCTGCCTAGCGCACCAAGAGTAGCGGGCCTTCGAGGTTTTCGGCGAGCAATGTGTCTTCGCCTTCAGAGGGCATGGCGATGCCGTCGTAATGGGCGATGACGAAGCCGGCGCCCAGTGAACGCAAGGCCGCACCGATGGCGGCGGCGCCGCCGTGCGAGACAGTCGTGATCGGCATATTAATGTGCGCTTCGTCGTTGAGGATGAGGCGGGCCTGCAATTCCATCTCGACGACCTGATGCGGGTCATGGCCAACGAGCAGCACTTCGGTGGCTGATGCGGTGGCGGCGGCAAGGTGCTCGGCCGTGCGCAGCAGCGGCGAAAAGCGTTCGATGTCCTCGACGACGGCGACGACGGGGCCTGTCGTGCGCTTCGCTTTCGGGCCTGCCAAAATGAATCCCGTGGTGCCCCAAACCGTCGAAAACATCTCGCGCAGCTTGACGCGATCGTGGCTGGCAACCGGCTCGCCCAGCGCGACCATGTTCCAAGGGCCGCGTTCGGCGCAGGCGCTAGCGAGTGCGGTCGTCGCGTCCAGGCGATGGACGCTCGACGTGAAGCGGATGCCCGCCTCGCGCGCGGCGGTGGCGACGCGGCGGATCGTGGCGGCGGCCGTGCGATGCTGGCGGCGCTGCAGGTCGACCGTGTCGATGGGGCCCTTGATGGCGCCAGCAACGGAAATCTCGCGGGCAAATGGATAGGCAGCAAGATCGATCAGCATGCCGTCGTCGGTGTAAACGGCCTCGACTTCTGAGCGGAAGCTACGCGCCAGTTGCAGCGCCGCGTCCAGCGCGATGCCTGACAGTTGCGGCCCAAGCTGTAGCACGACACGGCCGCTGCCTTCGCCGGCCTCGGCGACGTGCGCAATCATGGTGCCGCGCTCTTGGTGCCGGTGCGGGCTGGCTGCTGGGCCGCGATCATATTGACGGTGGCCTGGCGGGCGAAACCAACGAGCCGGTCTTCGATTAGGCGGTTAAGGGTCGGTTCGCTGTCGGTGCGCGTGCCGGCCTTGACGCCGGTGAGAATGGCCAAGCCCTCATCGATATCGGCGGCCGTGAAGATCTGCAGTTTGCCCTTGCGTGCAGCCTCCACCACGTCGGCGCGAAGCATCAGATCAGCCTCATTGGCGCGCGGAATGACGATGCTGAGCGGGCGGGCGGCATCGCGCCCGCCGTTGTTGTCGAACGCACTCTCGATCGCGGCATTGATGCCGGCAAGCGGCAGAAGCGCACCGGACGGTGAGACCCAGCCCGCCGCTGCGAAGGAGCCGGCGATCGGTGTTTCAGCCAGCGCTGAGAACAACGCGTAGGCCTCTGCCGCGGATGTGCGGACGGCGTTGCCTGCTGTCAACGGCGGCTCGTGGACGATGGCGGCTGAAAGCGACAGCTGCGCCGATGGCACAAAGCGGCTGGCGAGCAGGCTCCACAGCATTGCAGCCGCAGCACCCGGCGCGTCGGCCGATGCGGGTGCTGCGCGCGCGATGTCGGCTGCGGCGCCGTTGCCGGGGCGAACCGTTGCCCAGACTTCGACGGGATCAGGTGCGAGGCCGACAGCGAGGACGCGCCCTGCGAGACTGGACGCAGCGGGAGCAAACAGTGGCTGGACGATCGCCACGCGTCGCTCGGCAAGCGCGGCCTGGATATCGGTTTCCGACACGGTGCTGCGGCTTGCCAGGGCGGCAGCGCGGCTTGCGTCTGCGGCAATGGCGAGCGGCGCCGTCAAGTCGGCCGACAGGCGGTCGGGCCGGCCGGCGGCGCGGGCGGCTTCGCCGATCAGATGCGCGACGGCAGCGGCGTCGAGCGGGAGAAGGCCGCGATCGTCGGCGGCGACGGCGATCATTTTCGCCAGGGCGCCTTCGGTGTCCTCGTTGCGGGGTGCGTCGGCCGCGAACGCCTGTTGCGCCGTGAAAACAGAGGCCAATGTATAGCCCGTTAATTGGGCGATGGACTTTGGCTCGCCGACAAGGACGACGCTGGACGTGATCGGCAGCGGCTGCGCAGCCGCATTGGGGAGTTCGACCCTGCGTGATTGGATGGCGGAGAGCAGCATGGTCCAAGCGGCGGGACTGCCGTCGAGATACGCTGCATCGATCAGAACAGCGCCTTTGCCCGCGCGCAGCAGGGCTTCTGCGATGGCTGCGGCATTAATCGGCAGCTGGATTTCCACGAGCGTTTTGCCGGCGCCTTCGATGACGCGGCCGCCGTAGTCCGGCAGCGTGACTGCAGCACCGTCACGGCACGCGCGGCGCACGATGTCGTCCTGGGCGAACGACAGGTGGGCCATGACTTCGGAGGCGCCGGAGAATTCCTTGGCCAGCCCTTCGAAACCGGACGTTACTGCGGGGCGGACGTAGTCCGCGATCAATTCGGCGAGTTCACCAACCTGGCCGCCGGCTTCGCTGGGGACATCGGCCAGCAGGGTCTGCAGTTCCGCCTCGACGCTTTCCACCTTGCGGCGAACTTCGTCGCGCATCGCCTGCGGCAGACGGGCGAGGACCTCGGGCTTGACGACCTTGCCTTCGTGCATTGGGGCCACGGCAAAGCCCATCGGCGTTGTCAGCACCGCGACGTTCTGCGCGTGGGCCATGGCGCGGAGACGGCCGAACGCATCGTCGCGGACAGCGGCAAAGCCCGACTCGATCGCGGTGCGGCGGAGCGTGAGGTCTTCGCCCTGCAAAAGGTACGGTAGCGTATTGCGCAGTTGCGCGACGACGGCGGTGATGCCGGCAGCGAGGCGTTTGCCCTGGCCCGCGGGAACGGGGATGGCAGTCCATTCGCCGAGGCGGCCCTCGGCGGGCACATAGAGCCAATCAGGCGCTGCCGCGTCGATGGCCTGGGGAAGGGACGCGAGATGGCTGGCAACGGCGCGCACCCCACCAGTGCCGGCTGGCGTGGTGATGAGCACGTGCGCGTTCGACTTGGCGGCGGATGCGGGAAAGGCGGAACGCAATGCTTCCCATACGCTCCGGGCGTCGAACGGCTCTGCGCTGGAGCGGGCGACGTCAGCCGTCGTCTTGAATCCCAGCTTCGCTGCATTCGTCAAGCGGCGCAGTTTGTCTGCATCCAACGGCAGATGGGATGATGGCTTTTCAACTGCAACGGGCGCAGCCGCGACGGCTGCGACGGCCGGCGATGCCTCATCGGACTTCTTTGCGCGCTTGAAGAACATCGGCGACCTTTAGTGTTGCGTGCAGTCGGGCGAACGAGATGTGCAACCCGAAAACGCGGCAGCAGTGCGGCACGGCAGCGTCCGCTGACCGGCCCCCATTGACCTTATCGAGCTTTCGCGCTGGTTTTACGCGGACATGACAGATGAAATCGATCCACAGCCCGATTTCTCGGGCGAGGTACCGGCAAGCGTCAAGCCCGATCTGCGGCAGTCGGCTAATGCGCTCGATATTTGCCGCGGCGTACACCGGCTGTTGATCGGCCACGGCTACTCCTGCGTGTCGGAATTGCAGCTGGCGAACGGAAGGCGAGCCGATGTCGCAGCACTGAGCCCGCGCGGTGATCTCGTGATCGTGGAAATCAAATCCTCGATCGAAGATTTCCGTTCGGATCACAAGTGGCCGGACTATCTGGACTTCTGCGACCAGCTCTATTTCGCGGTGAAGCCCGGATTTCCGGTGGATGTCCTGCCCGACGAGGCTGGGTTGATCCTAGCTGACCGCTTCGGCGGGGAGATGGTTCGCGATGCGCCGGAGACGAAGCTATCAGGCGCCCGGCGCAAAGCGATGACGCTACGGTTCGCACGCGCGGCAGCGCTGCGGCTAAGCGTGGCCTTGGACCCCGGTCTCGCTACATTATTCACCGAGCCCTGATCTCCGGCCGCGGTGGAACGACTTCTAGCTCGCATGCGTTAAGTTGCTGAGGCCCGCGAAATACTATTCGAATTGGAATGGGCTTAGGAGGATGCGAATGGACAATCGGATGATAATACTGGCTGTTTTGGCTTTAGTGCTTGTGCTGGCCTACGTCATGCTGACGCCTACGACGACAGTGACCACAACAGCGCCTGCGCCCGCACCCATCACGGAGCCTGCGCCGGCTCCGGCACCCTCGCCGCCGCCACCGGCGACCAACCCATAATTCGGGTTCTCAATCAGCTCGAGATCCAGCGCGCGCCGATTTATTTCGGCGCGCGTTTTGCCAGGATGCGCTGCAGCGTTCGGCGATGCATGTTTAGGCGCCGCGCGGTTTCCGACACGTTGCGATTGCACAGCTCATAGACGCGCTGAATGTGTTCCCAGCGCACGCGATCGGCCGACATAGGATTTTCGGGCGGCGGCGCCTTCGTATTGACGGGCGCAAGCAGAGCGTCGGTTACTTCGTCCGCATCGGCCGGCTTTGCGAGATAGTCGACCGCGCCGAGCTTAACGGCGGAGACCGCCGTTGCGATGTTGCCATAACCGGTGAGCACGATAATGCGCGCCTCAGGGCGTACCTTCGTGAGCTCCGCGATGACATCAAGGCCGTTGCCGTCTTCCAATCGCATGTCGACAATGGCGAAAGCGGGAGCCTTAGCGCGAATGAGATCGACGCCCTCGGAGATCGAGTGAGCGCTGCGCACCTCAAAGCCGCGCATTTCCATGGCGCGAGCCAAGCGCTGGAGAAACGCCTTATCGTCATCGACAATGATGAGCGAGCGGTCTTCCGGCAGCTCGTCCGGCTTAAAGGACAGGTCTTCGTTCACGTTTTCGCCTCCCGACGGCGCAAGTATATCTTTGCAGAGCCTTTCGCCAAGCCCTTGCGGGTTTAATTATCAGTTACCTGGTTACCTTTCATCAGCCACAAATACTTGTAGCTGCTCCCGAACTTCTTTCTGGGCAGCGGCTGAGGGCGTTGCGGTGCGGGCTTCGAACATGTCCCGGGGCCAGGTCACGCGCACGACGGCGCCATGTTGGGGGGGCGAGCGGTTCTCAAGTTCCACCCGGGCGCCGGAGCGCTCCAGCAGGGTTTTGGCGATGAAAAAGCCTAGGCCCAGGCCGGAGGCCTTGCCGTATTTCTTGCGCGAATGGGCCGGCCGGCTGGTGACATAGGGTTCACCCAGGTTGTCGATGATCTCGGCTTTGAAGCCGGCGCCATTGTCGGAAATGGTTAGCACGACAGTCGCGGCATCCCACTCGGCCATCAGGTCGACACGGGTGTCGGCGAAATCGATCGCGTTCTCGATGAAGTTGCCCAGGCCGTAAATGACGCCGGGAAGGCGCACGCCGATCGGCTCACGCGCGGCGGCATCCTCAGCGGTTTTCTCGGCGCGGGCGACCGTGATGATCGGCACGCGCGCGCCTTGATAGGGGGCGGAGGCCTCCTCCAGCAATTCGCGGACTGCCAAGCTGGAATGCAGCGGATCCTGTTCGGCAGGCTGGCGGGTCAACTTCTGCAGGATCTCGCGGCAGCGAATGGCCTGCGTGCGCAGCAGCTCGATGTCTTCCAGCATCAGCGGATTGTCGGCGGGAACTTGTCGCGCGAGTTCAGACGTGACGAGCGTGATCGTTGAGAGCGGGGTGCCCAGTTCGTGTGCGGCCGCGGCGGCGAGGCCATCGAGCGCGTGCAGCTTCTGCTCGCGGGCCAGGACGATTTCGGTCGCCGCAAGCGCGGCCGACATCTGCCGGCTTTCCTTGGCCAGTCGCCAGGCGTAGAGCGCGATGAAGAGCATCGAGATGACGACGGCAGCGAGCATGCCCAGCCGGTAGTGCAGAGGTTGTTCCAACGTCTGGCCGGCAAACCAGGGCAGCGGCCAGGGGTCGACAGTGATGAGGCACGTGGCGAGAGCTGCCACGATGCCAAGCATCAGCGTATTGCGTGACGGCAATGTTGCGGCCGACACCGTGACCGGGGCCACGATCAACATGGTGAACGGGTTCTCGATGCCGCCGGTAAGATAGAGCAGGGCGGCGAGCTGCAGGATGTCGTAAGCCAGCAGAATCGAGGCGACGCGCACCGAAAGGCGATAGCGGGCAGGATAGCGGATCGACAAATAGACGTTGAGCCACGCGGAAGCCGCGATCAACGCCAGGCAAGGCCCGATTGGCAGCGAGAAGCCCATCCCGAGCGAAACCGCTCCGATGGCAATCACCTGTCCGACGACGGCGAGCCAACGCAGGCGCACGATCGTATTCAGGCGCAAGGTGCTATGGCCGTGGCCGGCCGAGCGGAATTCTTCAAAGGAAGCCAGTTTCATCGCAGAGCCAGGTTTGGGGCCGCGAACGGCCTGTAGGTTTAGGGCCAGGGACGGCCCTGTAGGTTTTAGGCCAGGGGCGGCCCTGTGCGTATAAGCCCCTATCTAGCACGCTTGCCAGACGGCGTCCGCCGTCCCAAAAAGCGGCGGCTTACGCTTTCTTTCCATATGGCAAACGGGTGCGCACATGCGTTCTAGGGCAATCGCGATCGTTCTTCTCGGGCTCGCGCTCGGCGGGTTGTCGGCGTGGGTGATCGTGAGCCAGTCGCCGCCGAATGGAACGCTGGCAACGGGCAAGGCGCTCGTGGGCGGGCCATTCTCGTTGGTCGATGCCAGCGGCAAGCGGGTGACTGAGAAGGATTTCGCCGGCCGCAAAATGCTGGTGTTCTTCGGCTTCACGTCTTGCCCTGACGTTTGCCCTGGCGGTCTGCAGGTGATCGCGGCCGCCCTGCAGAAGCTCGGCGCCAAGGCCGATAAGATTGCACCTGTGTTCATCACGCTCGATGCGGAGCGGGATCCGGCAGCGAAGGTTGGAGAGTATGCCAAGAGCTTCAGCCCGAAACTGATCGGCCTGTCCGGCACGGCAGAGGAGGTCAATGCGGCGGCCAAGGCCTATCGCGTGTACTTCAAAAAAGTGCCCGGCACCGATCCCGCCAACTACAACATCGACCACTCTTCGATCATCTACCTGATGGACGAGAGTGGGCAGTACATTACGCATTACCCCTATCCCATCACCGTCGACGAGCTCGCGGCCAAGCTTGAGCAAGCGTTGTAACCGCATGGCATCTTTGAATGTCGGCGCGAATCAGCGACGCTTCGTTGCCGTATACGGAGAGCGTAGCCCCCCGGAACTCGCGCAGAATGACGGCGTTATGCTGCGCGAGAGGATTTCGAGTGCACTGAGCGTTCGAGAGTTCCGCTGAGGGATACATCGTGCTCTATCATTGGTTTGAAATGGGCCACGCCGCCATGCTGCCGGCCCGGACTGCAGTGGGCCATGCCCGCTCGATGTTGGACAATCCGTTCAATCCCTTCATGCACACGCCGATGGGGCGGCATGCCTCCGCCGCGCTGGAGCTATTTGAGCGCAGCACGCGACGCTACGGCAAGCCGGAGTTTGGTTTGCGGACGACGAGCGTCGACGGCCAATCGGTTGCAGTACGCGAAGACGTCGTCTGGCAAGCTCCGTTCTGCGATCTCATTCATTTCAAGCGCGACCTCCCGGAAGACCGCTCCGCGCGTGATCCGCGCGTGCTGATCGTTGCGCCGATGTCGGGCCATTTCGCCACCCTGCTGCGCGGCACGGTACAAGCGTTTCTGCCCGACCATGAGGTTTACATCACCGACTGGCGCGACGCGCGCATGGTGCCGTACGCAACGGGCCGCTTCGATCTAGACGACTACATTGACTACGTGCGGCGCATGCTCGAGGTGTTTGGCGGCGACGTTCACGTGTTTGCAGTATGCCAGCCGGCGGTGCCGGTGCTTGCCGCCGTAGCGCGCATGGAAGCTGAAGGCGACGCCAACGTCCCGCGCAGCGTGATCCTGGCAGGCGGCCCCGTTGACACGCGTCAGAACCCGACGCAGGTGAACCGCCTTGCCGAAGAACGTGGCACCGCCTGGTTCGCACGCAACGTGGTGACAAACGTGCCTTGGACGCAGCCGGGCTCGGGTCGCGCGGTGTATCCAGGCTTTCTGCAGCTCACCGGCTTCATGTCGATGAACCTCGACAGGCATACGGACGCGCACAAGGCGCTGTTCGCCAGCCTCGTGAAGGGCGATGGCGATGGCGCTGAGAAGCATCGCACCTTCTACGACGAGTACCTGGCCGTGATGGACCTGACGGCCGAGTTCTATTTGCAGACCATCGATACAGTCTTCGTTAAGCATCATCTGCCAAAGGGTGAGATGACGCATCGCGGGCAGCCGGTGGAGCTGTCCGCCATCAAGCGCGTGGCGCTGATGACGATCGAAGGCGAGAAGGACGACATTACAGGGCGCGGCCAATGCAGCGCGGCGATCGGCCTGGCATCCGGCCTTGATGCGTCAAAGACGTTCCACTATGAGGCACAAGGCGTCGGCCACTACGGCATATTCAACGGGTCGCGCTTTAACGCGCACGTGCTGCCCCGCATCGCCCAGTTCATTCGCGTGCACGACATCAAGCGCACGATCTTCATCCCAACCTCATCAATCGTTGTGGACACCGAAGCCGCCTCGCGAGACGAGGGGCCATCGTCGGCGGCTTTCACGTTCGCCTCCACTCGCGAGACACGGGCGGCAGATTGACGTTTCTGCCTGTGCGGCAACGCTTGCGGCACATCGGCTGTGTGTAAACGTGCGGAAAACCTCAGTCGTCTGCGGCTCTTTGCGTCTTGGGGCCACCGCGCCACACATTCACCGCTCTCGCGCGTGATGAAAAAATGTATCTGGCGTGCTCTGGCAAAGTTGCTAGAAGTTGGATCGTGCTCAAAACATCATGGCTTCGCAACTCGCGCTCGGCGTCGCGAGAACTATGCCCCTGTCGGTTTGAGCGGTCTCGTCGTTGCATCGCGTGCGCATCACGCGGAACTGAGGAACTCCATGCCGCGCAAGCTAACGACCGCAGCGAAGGCCATCGACGATCACTCCATTCACGAGCTCAATGCTCCTATCGAAGTTCGCCGTCATCCTGGTGCGCGGCGTTTGACTTTGCGCGTCAGCCGCACGCGGCGCGCCGTTATCGTTACACTGCCGGTGCAGTGCGACCTGGACGAGGCTGGCACCTTTCTTCATCGCAACATGGCTTGGGTGCGTGAGCGGTTAGACAGCCTGCCCGTGCCGGTGCCCTTTCACGATGGCGCGTTCATGCCGCTGCGTGGCGAGACGCATCGCATCGTGTTTCCAGGCCGCGCACGCCGTGGGCGTGGCGTGGTGGAACGCACTGCTATGGCGCCGTTCGCGCAGCTCAGCGTTTCCGGCGATGCCGACCACGCGCCGCGCCGGCTGAGCGATTGGCTGATCAAGGAAGCGCGGCAGGATCTTGAGGATCGTGTCGGCTGGCACAGCAAGCGCCTCGGCGTAAAGTCCTCGCGCATCACGGTTCGGGACCAGACAAGCCGGTGGGGTTCCTGCTCGACGACGGGGGCATTGTCGTTCTCCTGGCGTCTGATCCTTGCGCCGCGGCATATTCTGGACTATGTGGCCGCGCACGAAGTGGCGCATCTTGCCGAGATGAACCACGGCCCGAAGTTCTGGGCCCTTGTCCGCCGCACCATGCCCGACATGGACGAGGCGCGCCGGTGGCTGCAGATCTACGGCATGGACTTGCACCGCTACGGCCCGACGATAGGCAGCCGCTGATCCTGCCA
The DNA here is from genome assembly GCA_030655135.1 of Hyphomicrobiaceae bacterium. Lineage (GTDB taxonomy): Bacteria > Pseudomonadota > Alphaproteobacteria > Rhizobiales > Hyphomicrobiaceae > JAKAXS01. The sequence continues at coordinate 230,794 of JAURWC010000076.1, forward strand.
ATGCGCGGGCTACAGTCTTTGGCGTGCTTCTTATCGGAAAACCGCTACACACTTTTCCGGAAGCACTTTCGAGAGTGACCCATGCGCACGGAAACCAAGAGCAAGCTCGACCGCCTGTTGTTCATGCGGAAGGTGAAATGGGCCTCCATAGGGCTCGGAGTAGCTGTGATGCTCGGCACCGGCCTCTACCTCTCCGGGCTTGACGCTACCGTCGAGGATCGCCGCGTGAGCGGGACCATCGAGAAGATCGGGTCTTACAACGGCACGAACACGCAAGGCGTGCAGAACGGTCTCGCTGTCGACGTTCGCCTGGACGACGGCCGCGAAGCACATGTTCTGGTGCTGAAGCAGACCGCACCGGCCATCGGACAGCACGTCGAGGTGACGGAGCATCACCATGGCAGCGGCCGCACCACGTATTCCTGGAAGTAGCCTGTTATTTCTGCGCGGCCCGGCCCATCCACGGAGCCATTCTGATATAGGAATCGCGCGTTGACCGCGCAGGGTTCGTGAGTATAGTGCGCGGCTTCTCGCTTCGGTTAGCCTCTGTGGCGGAATTGGTAGACGCGGCAGACTCAAAATCTGTTTTCTGCAAGGAAGTGCCCGTTCGACTCGGGCCAGAGGCACCAAGTGGCTACTGCTCTTCTGACTTGGTTACAGCATACTCTGCTTTGCGTGCAACCAAGAGGGCATGAGGGTGGACCGCGAGGGATTGCTAGGGTTTGCTTTAACCTGCTTAGTGATTGAGCTTACCCCCGGCCCGAATATGGCGTACCTGGCGGTTCTCAGTGCCACATCGGGTCGGCGATCAGGCTTCGCCGCTACGGCTGGGATCGCCCTCGGACTTATGCTTGTTGGAATAGGCGCCGCTCTGGGGCTCACCGCGGTCATTGGAAGCTCGCGCTGGCTCTACGAGTCGTGGCGTTGGGCAGGCGTTCTATATCTGTTTTGGCTGGCATGGGAAGGGTGGCAGGGCACGAACGAAACGTCGCCAGGCGATGCGAGGGTTCTGCAGAACGATGCGACCTACTTCAGTCGCGGCCTCATTACCAACTTGCTGAACCCAAAGGCAGGTATTTTTTACGTTGCTATCCTTCCAACCTTCTTGGACCCGTCCCGCGCCTTCGCCTCACAAGCGGTGCTGCTATCTGTCATCTATGTTCTTATCGCTACGACGATCCATTCAACGATAGTTCTGTCGGCAAATGCTGCGGAGCCTTGGCTGAGGGATCCTGAGCGCAGTATCACAGTTCGCCGGTACTTATCTGGTGCATTGGTGATCATAGCTCTGTGGCTGGCCTATGCCACCCGCTACGCGACGACCCAGTGAGACATGGATGTGACGACGACATACCCGTAATTAGCTTGGAGGACGAGAGTTGGGGTCAGCAAACGACCGGCAGATCGATTACGTCGAATTCGGCGTGGCGGATATCACGCGCGCAAAAGCGTTTTACGGCGCCGCGTTCGGTTGGACGTTCACCGACTACGGTCCGCAATACTGCGAGTTCAGCGATGGGCGGCTGAAGGGCGGGTTCACGACGTTATCGCCGGTCAATCCGGGCGGAGCGCTGATCGTGCTCTTTGGCGACGACCTGCCGGCACTTGTGGGCGCTGTCGAACGTGCTGGAGGCAAGATTTCCAAGCCAATCTACGATTTTCCGGGCGGACAGCGGTTTCACTTCGTTGACCCCGACGGTTACCAGCTTGCAGTCTGGAGCTAGGCGCCATAATCCGCACCCTGCGGCCCATCTCCCACACTGAACGGTCAAATGCTCGCATAGCGGATTGCTGCCTAATTTCGCGGTATGGTAGGCCGACGTTCGACCCCGTGCAGCGACGAGATTAACTGGAGCGATCATGCGCGTTTGGCTGGCGGCTGCGGCCCTGCTATCTGGTTCACTAATTGGCCTGATCCCGGTTTCCGGCGTGCAAGCGGCGCCGACGCTGTTGTTCGACGCCGCTGACGGCAAGGTGTTCTATGCCGAAGACGCCGACAACCAGTGGCATCCCGCCTCCGTCACCAAGGTGATGACGGCCTACGTCGTGTTCGAGGCGATCAAGGCCGGCAAGATCAAGCTCGACGACAAGATCACGTGCAGCGAAAAGGCGTTCCTGCAGCAGCCCAGCAAAGTCGGCCTTCCTGTCGGTGGCGAACTGACGGTGCAAAAGGGCCTCGAGGCGCTGATCATCAAGTCGGCGAACGACGTGGCCGTGATGCTGGCGGAAGCGGTGGGCGGCAGTGAAGACGTATTCGTGCAAAAGATGAACGACACGGCGCAGCGGCTCGGCATGACGCGCACGAAATTCGTCAATCCCAACGGCCTGCCTGCTCCGGAACAGGTCACCACGGCGCGCGATCTCGCCAAGCTCGCACGTGCCGTCGTGAAGGATTATCCCGAGTATGCGCAGCTGTGGACGATGTCCGAGATGCGGCTCGGCAAGATACGGCTGGGATCGCACAACAGCTTGCTGCGGTCGTTCAAGGGCGCTGACGGCCTGAAGACCGGTTTCATCTGCGACAGCGGCTTCAACGTGATCGCCAGCGCGACGCGCGATGGCCGGCGTCTGATGGCCATCGTTCTTGGGTCGCCGACCAGCCGGGAGCGCACGATCCGCGCGGCGAACCTTCTGGAATACGGCTTTGCCGCCTACGCCTGGAAGGCGATGTTCAACCCACAAACGGTCGACAACCTGCCGGTGGCGACGGACGCTAAGGGTGTCGTAAGCGTGCGCCAAACTGTGCTGTCGTATGAGTGCGGGACGATCAAGCCGAGGGCTGTTGCGAACCGGCGCGCCAAGGCCAAGGCACGTCGCGCGAAGGCCGCCGCCGAAAAGGACGGCGGCGCTACACAGCAGGAAGCGCCCGCAACAGAGAAGGCCAAGGCGCCCGTACAGGCCTCTAGCGCCTCATCAGGGGCGGGGGCGACCAAAGCGCAATGATCGCGCGCTTGGAGCGGTGTTTCATTCGCGTACGCCGGGCCGCTGGTTAACGCCCTATCGCCAGCGCAATGCGATGCCAGGTCAGTCAGCTTGCTCCATTTTGGGCCGACATTCTGTGGCCGGAGTCTTGCAACCTCAACGACAAAACGCATCTTGAGGTAGCGCCATGAGCATGATGAGCGAACGCGACGATCCGACGCCGGCTACGGCGCGGGATGTGACGTCGATGGTGGAAATTCTTGAAGGGAAGCACGGGCAGTACGCTGCCGGAGTGGCGGAGTTCTTTTCAAGCGTGCATCAAATCAAAGGCGATGCTGGCCGGTCATGGGCCTGGGCCGGCGTGGCGGCACTCGTGCGCAAGCGCGAACAGCAACGGATGATGCAGAGCTGAGCCGCACATGACACTCTGAAAACAACTAAGCGCGACGGTTTTCCGTCGCGCTTTTTGCTTTTTGCGCCTGGTCGTTTGTCGCTGCGCCTCTGACGCGCGGTCGCACTAACCTCTGACGCGCGGTCGCACGATGCGCGGGAAGTCGTCAGCGTCGCGGTCATCCCGTATTGGCTGCCCGCCCCCCGGGCCGGCGCTGTCCAAATGCCACCAACGGTCGGCTCGCTCTTGCTTGGGCGGAACCTGACGCCCGGCAGGCTGCTGAGGGGCCTGTTGCGGCTGTGGTGCCGCGGCCGGTGCCGGTGCCCGGCGGCGATAGGCGTCAGGCGCTTCGCTGCGCGCCGGTGCAACGTCTTTCGACGGCAATAGATTGCTGCCGGTGAACCACATCTCGATCAGATCGATTTCGGTCGCTGACAGCTGCATGTGCTGGCGGCGGCATTGAGCGATCACGTAGTTGCGGAAACGATTGGCCAGCAGAATGGCCGAGGCGCCCTGCTCAAACCAGGGATCCGGCTCGCTCACCACTTCCATCACGAAGCGAATATCGTCCGAGTGGATATCGGCGCCGAGCTGAAGAGCGCGTTGCGCAATATTGTTGATCGTCTGTGCGCCAGTCAGACCGTTTGCCGAAATCTCTTCAGCCATCGATTCGAACAATGCGCGGTAATCCGGCGGCGATAACGGCGGGGCCTGGCAGGCCTCGTGAATGCGCGCGATGGATTGCTGGATTTGTGCCGGCGATTCCGTATCTGCTTGGCTCTGAGTCGCAGCGGCTTGGGGCGCGTACTGGGGACGATGCTGCTGGGGCGGCGGTGCAGCGGGTGCATAACCAGCGACTGGCGACACCGGATGGGCAGCATAGGGATTCGACGCAGGGCGTGCGGCCACCGGGCGCTGCGGCTCAGGCCGAAGATCCATGCGCGAGTCTTGGCGCGGCTCTTGGCGCAAGTCCGCCCGCATATCCGGGCGGAGGTCCTGACGCAAATCCTGACGCGGCTCTGGTCGCGCTTCTGCACGAGGTTCCAGACGATGCTCCGGCACTGGCGTCCGTAACGGCTCACGTGCCTCGATGCGCCGTGGCTCGCGAATCGGCTCGGGGGCAAGTTGGCGGCTGACGTTATAGATGTAGTACGGCGCCTGCTCGCTCATGCGCAGGTCGCCGGGCAGGCGGCGCGACAGCAACTCGCGGAACGAGCCGGCGCCCGCCCAGTTGGTGCCGATCGTGCGGTCGTGGCCCAGAACGCGAACGGCACGATCGGCCAACGCTTCGAGCGGCACCGGCTGGCCGGCTGCCTGCACAGTGCTGGCCACCTCGGCCATGATCTTGACCGCGACCTGGTCGAGCTGCGCGATCGAGGGCTGGTCTTTCTCGATCAAGGCCGCCGGCTGGTCTTGGCCCGACGTGACGCGGCCTTCCATCAACAGGTTGATCAGGTCATTCTCGCGTACTTCACCATCGCTGATGGCGGTGTAGGGCGTGGCGGTGTGGTCGTTGGCATAAACGACGGTGCGGCGGGCATGCGCGCGGAGGCGATGCAGCACGGGCGTGAAGTCGGCATCGCCGGACAGCAGCACGAACTCGTCGAAATAGGTCTGATGCTTCAGGAAATCGAGGACATCCATCACCATCTTGATGTCGGCTGAATTCTTCAGCTGAGCCGTCAGCGGCGGGCAGTCCACGACTTCGAAGCCCGAGCGCAGGAAGTGATGGCGCACGAACGGGAAGGAGTTCATGTCGGTGGAGTTGTCGGTCGGATTGCGGCGCGGTGAGGGGTTGCCGTAGCAGCGGTTCAGCACGATGCGGCGCGGGCCATCAAGGTTGATGCCCTGCGTGGAGGTGATGAGACGCCCGGTCTCAATGCCACGCAACCAGCCGCCTGCGTCCTTGGCGAAGCGGCGCGCTGCCTCTTCGTTCTTGCGCTTTAGCGACAGATAAATGTTGTCGTAGTCCACAAAGACGACGCTCAACCCTGGTCCAGTAGACTGGTCCTTCATATTCGGCAAACCCCCGCTAGCCGCACTTCAAGCGCGTGCGCTCTTCAACTGAAGAGCACTCACGCTCTCACTCTTTCGTCTTGCCGCGCTTCTTGCCGGAAACCCGCTGCACATCATTCCGGAAGCACTTCAACTCTTGATGAGCTTGTTCACGAGTCGCGGGGGTGTCACAAGCGCAGCCAGTCCGCAGTTGTCCGTCTTTCGGAAAACCCTAGCCAATACAGCGTGATAGGCTTTGGATCGCGTGTAGAATATCGTGGAAAAGGTTTGGCACGCCGTTTTCGCGCTGCGATTCAGGCCTTCGATTCGGCCAGCGGCAGTCATCGGGCGCAATCTCGAAGCCGGCGAAGTCGAACCCGGGCGCTACCGTGCATCCGACAAGCGTCCAAGCGCCAAGGCTGCGCGCGCGCTGCCAGTGACCATTCGGGACAACAGCTTGCGGGCGTTCGCCGGCTATGAGGTCGGCTCCGAGCGTGATGCTACGCGCTGCGCCGGCGGGTGGAGCCATCTCTAGACGCAACGCGGCGCCGGCGTACCAGTGCCAGGCTTCAGCGGCGTCGACACGATGCCAGTGGGAGACTTCGCCTTCGCGCAGCAAGAAATAGATCGCGGTCGATGCCGAGCGCGCGGAACCTGGCGCCGGATCGTCGCGGAAGGTTTCGCGGAAATGTCCGCCTTCGGGATGCGGCGCCAGATGCAGCAGGCGAATGACGTCGTCGGCAGAGAGCAGCTGCGCGTCGCTCATCTCAGGCCTTATTTTTGCGTTCGCGCAATTCGGCGAACACCTTCCAATCGGCGGCAGCGCCAAGCTTCAAGCGCTCCCGGATGGCGGCAGAGTGCGCCCGCAGGAATGGATTGGTGTCGAGTTCGGCGCTCAGCTGCGTCGGCACCGTCGGCTCGCCCTGGGCGCGAAGGACTTCGAACTCGGCCACGCGCCGCTTCAGGGCGACATTGTCGGGATCGACGATCAGAGCAAATTTCGCATTCGACAGCGTATATTCATGGCCGCAGTAGATCATGGTCTTGGCCGGGAGACGTGCCAGCTTCTTTAGCGAGTCCCACATCATCTCGTAGCTGCCCTCGAACACGCGGCCGCAACCCAGCGTGAAGAGCGTGTCGCCGACGAAAACGACGCTGGCGCGCGGAATGTAGTAGCTGATGTGGCCAAGCGTATGCCCCGGCGTTTCCAGAACCTGCACGGCGAACTGCCCAAACTGGACTTCGTCTCGCTCGCCTACCGGCTTATCCAGCCCGGGGATCCGCGCAGCCTCGCCGCGAGGGCCGACAATGGTGCAGCCCGTCTGCTCCTTCAGGGCCAGATTGCCACCGGTGTGATCGTTGTGGTGGTGCGTCGTGAAGATGTGCGTCAGCCGCCAGCCCTTTTCCTGCAGGGCCTGTTCAACGGCAGCGGCATCTGGCGCATCGATGGCGGCGGTGACGTCGCTTTCCGCATCGCGGATGAGAACGCCGTAATTGTCCTTAAGGCAGGGGAACAAGTGAATGTCGAGATTGGGCATTGGCCTCGCCGCGGTTTGGAGGGGCCGACCCTAGCTGCCAGGGCCGGCCATTTCAACATCGGCAGGGAAACAGATGTGTTTATCGATGTTGTGCTAAAGGAGGGTGCAGCATCGCACTTTCAGGATTGCACGCACGATGCACGTCGACGTCGCCGATCTGCGCGATTTCTACAAATCCAGCCTCGGGCAGATGGTCCGGCGGATCGTGGGTCACCGTATCCGCGCGCGCTGGCGCCCCATGCGGGGCGGTGTGATGATCGGCCTGGGGTTTGCGACGCCCTATCTCGGCGGGTTCTGCGGTGAGGCCACACGCGTCGGCGCCTTGATGCCGGAAGGACAGGGCGCACTGGTTTGGCCCGCCAATGGACCGGCGCGCGCCGCTCTCGTCGAGGAAGACCGGCTGCCGCTACCCGACAACTCCGTCGACCGGATGCTGGTGGTGCACTGCCTCGAGGCCGCCGGACGGACCGACCTGATGCTGCGCGAGATCTGGCGCGTGCTGGCGCCGGAAGGCCGGCTGTTGATCGTGGTGCCGAACCGGCGCGGCGTCTGGGCCCGCCTCGACACGACACCGTTCGGGGTGGGCCGGCCGTTCAGCAAGTCTCAATTGGAGCGGTTGCTGACAGGCGCCATGTTCACGCCGGTGGATTGGACGGGGGCGCTGTATGTCCCGCCGTTCGACCGGCGCATCCTGATGCGCTCGGCGCTGGCGATGGAGCGGCTGGGGTCGCGGATTTCGCCTGCATTCGCTGGGCTTTTGATAGTGGAAGCACGCAAGGAAATGACGGCGCAAATCGGCAAGCCGGTTCGCGCAACGGCCCTGCGCGACCTCGTTCAGGCGCACGGAGCGCGGCTGGTCTCAAATAAGTGAGGTGGCTACTCAGCGCGAGCGGTCGCGCAAAAGGAACACGGCCTTTTCGCCGAAGAGGTTCTGCAAGGCGATGGAGCGCTTGATCGGCAGCTGCCTGCCATAGCTGTTGAGAGCAACGGCCGTTTCGACCTGGGCGTTCACCAATTCGGCGAGGTCGGCGAAGTCTCTGATGGTGCAGAGATGCGCGTTGGGGCTGGCGTACCACGTCTCCGGCAGGTTCTCCGTCATCGGCATGCGGCCGGTCAACAGCAGCTGCGAGCGGATACGCCAGTGGCCGAAATTCGGGAACGACACGATGGCCTTGCGGCCGATGCGCAGCAGGTGCTTCAGCACGGTTTGCGGTTGGCGCGTCGCCTGGATGGTGAGGGAGAGCACGGCGTAGTCGAACGCCTGGTCGGGATAGTTCAGCAGGTCGCGATCGGCGTCGCCCTGGATGACGGAGAGGCCGCGTGCCACGCAGGCGTTGACCCGCTCGCGCGACAGCTCGATGCCGCGCGCATCGACGTTGCGGCGATCGGCCAAGAGTTGCAGCAGCGCGCCGTCGCCGCAGCCGACATCAAGCACGCGAGAGCCGGGTGCGACGAGATCGGCGATCAACAGGTGGTCGGCGCGATCGGTTTGCGGCGTGGTGGTGGTTACGGGTTTGTCCATTGCCGCCGGCCTCACGCGGTCGCGATGCCGCGCTTGGCGGCAGCAGCGTTGATGAAGCCACGGATGGTGGCGAAGAACTCCGGCTCTTCCAGCAGGAAAGCGTCGTGGCCTTTGTCGCTCTCGATCTCCACGAACGAGACGTTGGCGGCCACCGCGTTCAAGGCGTGGACGATGAGGCGGCTTTCGCGCGTGGGATAAAGCCAGTCGCTCGTAAAGGACACCACGCAGAAGCGTGTCTGCGTGCCCTTGAAGGCGTTGGCGAGGACGCCGCCGTGTTCGGCGGCGAGATCGAAATAATCCATGGCGCGCGTAATGTAGAGATAGCTGTTGGCGTCGAAGCGATCGACGAAGGTGGAGCCCTGGTGGCGCAGATAGCTTTCCACCTGGAAGTCGGCGTTGAACGAGAACGTAACGCGGGCGCGATCCTGCAGCGTGCGGCCAAACTTTTTGTGCAATGCCTCCTCGGACAGATACGTGATGTGAGCGGCCATACGCGCCACGGAGAGGCCGTTACGCGGCACCTTGCCCTCGGCGTAGTAGGCGCCGCGGCACCAATCGGGATCGGCCATCACGGCCTGGCGACCCACCTCGTGGAAGGCAATGTTCTGCGAGGAATGATAGGCCGCGGTGGCGATGGGAATGGCGCAGTGCACGCGCTTGGAATGGCTTGCCGCCCACTCAAGCACCTGCATGCCACCCATTGAGCCGCCGACGACGGCAAACAGCTGGTCAATTCCAAGGTGATCGATGAGGCGAACCTGGGCATTCACCATGTCGCCGATGGTGATGACGGGAAAGTCCAGGCCGTAGGGCTCGCCGGTGCGTGGGTTGATCGACGCCGGGCCGGTAGAGCCCATGCAGCCGCCAATGATATTGGGGCAGATGACAAAGAAGCGATTGGTGTCGACGGGGCGGCCCGGGCCGACGAGGCTGACCCACCAGCCGGGCTTGCCGGTGACGGGATTGGCGCTGGCGGCGTGCTGATCGCCAGTGAGGGCGTGACAAAGCAGAATGGCGTTGGAGCGGTCGGCGTTGAGCTTGCCATACGTCTGATAAGCGACGGAGAAGGGGCTCAACAACTGGTCACAGTCGAGGCGCAGGGGTGCATCCTCAGCGAAGTGCACGACCTGGCTGGATGGCCGATGGACCTCGCTCAGGCTGGCTGAGGCGGGATTGATTAATTTTTCGCCCGGCGCCGTGCTCATCGCCCTTCCGTGCCAAATCTCATCGGGTTTCGTGCCGCCACGGCATCCTATCAGACAAGAGATTAACACAGGCGGCGGCAGGTAGGGTTAGCTAGGCGCTGGACCCAGAAAGTCAATCATTTCTTTGCTTTGAAAACCGCGGTGCTCCCGCTATTGATCGGGCCAAATTCAACAGGACGTGAAGACCATGAGCGCGCCGACGCCCCGCCCGGGGATTCTCGACATTGAAATTTACGTGCCGGGCGAAAGCAGCGTGCCGGGAGGCGGCAAGCCGATCAAGCTGTCGTCAAACGAGACGCCATTGGGGCCGAGCCCACGGGCAATCGAAGCGTATCGTGCGGCGGCCGCCGATCTGGAGCGCTACCCCGACGGGCAAGCTGCCGCACTGCGCAACGCGATCGCCAAGCGCTATGGCCTGGATGCCGGCCGCATTGTGTGCGGTGCTGGGTCCGACGAGGTGCTGGTGATGCTGGCGCACGCCTACCTTGGACCCGGCGATGAAGGCATTTTCACCGAGCACGGGTTTCTCGTCTATCGCATCGCCATCCTGGCCTGCGGGGCGACACCCGTGGTGGCGCCGGAGACGAACTTCACCGCTGACGTGGACGCGATCCTGGCGAAGGTGACCGAGCGTACGAAAGTCGTGTTCCTCGCCAACCCGAACAATCCGACCGGCACCTACCTGCCGATTGGCGAGGTGCGGCGCCTGCGGTCGGCGCTGCCGGGCCACGTGCTGCTGGTGTTGGATGCGGCCTACGCCGAATACGTGCGGCGCAACGATTACGAGGCGGGGCTGGAGCTTGTCGCCACCACCGACAACACGGTGATGACGCGCACGTTCTCCAAGATCTACGGGCTGGCGGCGCTGCGCATCGGCTGGGCGTATTGCCCGCAAGCGGTGGCCGACGTGCTCAACCGCATTCGCGGGCCGTTCAACATGTCGTCGGCGTCGATCGCGGCGGGGGCTGCGGCGATGGCCGACGAGCGGCACATCATGCAGGCCGTGCAGCACAACGAGACCTGGTTGCAGCACCTGACGGACGAAATCGGCAAGCTTGGCTTTACGGTGACGCCGAGCGTCGGCAACTTCTTGCTGATCCATTTTCCCAATGACGCCAAGCGTGGCGCGGTGGCGTGCGATACGTTCCTCAAGTCGAGGGGCATCATCGTGCGGCGCGTGGCGGGCTACGGTCTGCCGCACTGCCTGCGCGTGACCGTCGGCACGGAAGCGGAGAATCTGGCGGTTGTGGCGGCACTGGCGGAATTCGTAGGGGCTGCAAAATCATGAGCGGGCCCCAGCATGAGAACATGTTCGAGAAGATCGCGCTGATCGGCATCGGCCTCATCGGCTCGTCCATCAGCCATGCGGCACGGCGTGGCAAGTTGGCGAAGTCGATCGCCGGCAGTGCGCGAACGCCCGAGACTGTGGCGACGGCAAAGCGGCTGGGCATCATCGACGAGGGCTTTGCCACGGCGCACGAGGCGGTGCGCGGCGCGGATCTCGTCATCCTGTGCGTCCCGGTGGGCATGTGCGGGCCGATCGCGGCAGAGATCGCCGATGTGCTGGAGCCCGGCGCCATCCTCACCGATGTCGGCTCGGTGAAAGCCGCGATCTGCAAAGACGTTGCGCCACACGTGCGCAACGGCGTGCACTTCGTCGCCGCGCATCCGGTGGCTGGCACCGAACAGTCCGGCCCGGAGGCAGGGTTCGCGGAGCTGTTCGATAATCGCTGGTGCATCCTGACCCCGCTGCCGGACGCCGATGCGGCCGCAGTCGAGAAGCTGTCGACGTTCTGGCAGGCGCTCGGCTCCAACGTCGAGATCATGACGCCGGAGCATCATGACCTGGTGCTGGCCATCACCAGCCACGTGCCGCATCTGATCGCCTACAACATCGTCAACACGGCCACCCACCTGGAGCGGGTGACGGACAAGGAAGTTATCAAGTTTTCCGCAAGCGGCTTCCGCGATTTCACGCGTATTGCGGCGTCCGATCCGACGATGTGGCGCGACGTGTTTCTTAACAACAAGGACGCGGTGCTGGAGATGCTGGGACGGTTTGCTGAGGACCTGGCGGCGCTGCAGAGGGCCATCCGCTTCAGCGACGGTGATGCTTTGTTCAAGACGTTTTCGGATGCGCGCCAGGTGCGCCGGGGCATCATCCAGGCCGGGCAGGAAACGGCGGCACCGAACTTCGGGCGGCCTAAGGACTCTAAGTAGCGGCGCTGGATGTCGCCACTGCGGCCGGTATCGCCGGCCTGACGCCTCCTACTGCTTTTGGGCAGAGCATGTTGGACAAGCGGTCGTCATCGTGACGGTGCGCGGTTTTTGCTGTTCGCATGCGGGTTGCATGCGTGATCCCTTCGACTAAGCTTTCACGGCCTGCAGCGTGCGGGCTGAAAGGCCGTGCCGTCCGTGCTGATGATCACGAAATTTTTCTCTCGCCGCAAACGCGCAGCGGATCTGCGGGTGGCTGACGGGGAAACGAACGGAGCGCCGCGCCAGGATCAGGGCACTTGGGTTTTCGCCTACGGCTCGTTGATGTGGCGGCCGGGCTTTCGCTATGCCGACGCCGTGCGTGCCAGCCTGCACGGCTACCGGCGCGGCTTCTGTATCTATTCTGTGCATTATCGCGGATCGTTGCGGCGGCCGGGGCTGGTGCTCGGTCTGGAACGGGGCGGGGTGTGCGAGGGTATTGCCTATCGCATTGCGCCGGAGGACGAGGCCGAGGCGCTGGCCTACATTCGCGCTCGCGAGCAGGTGTCCGGCGTCTATCGCGAGAAGATTGTGCGGTTGTCGCTGGCGGGCGATACGCAGCGGATCGTGACGGCGCTGACGTTCGTTGCGGAAAAGCGGCATCCGAGTTTTGCGCGAGCATTGCCGGTTGCGCGACAAGCGCGCGTGATCCGCGGCGCATCGGGGAGCTCCGGCACGAACCTGGACTACTTGATCAATACGCTGATGCATCTCCGCGAACTGGGCATCCGCGACCGGCAGCTGGAGCGGCTGTTGACCGTGGCCGGCGTGTATTTCGCCAATGGCGAGGCGCTGGAGGGACATCGTGCGCGGGCCAAGCCGTTGGATGCGACGTTGCAATCGCTAAGGCAGCTTCAGATCCCGCGCGGTGCACTTGAGCAGCGCAACCGGTTTGCCTATCGGGGACGGCTGGCGGGGATCTGACGCTGCTCGTTCACAGCGCGGAAGGCTCAGCGCGAACAACAACGGCAGCACACGAGGTGCTGCCGCTATCGAGACAGGAGAGAGGCTGTCGTAAAGCTTGGTACGCCTAGTGGCGCACGTGGGAGCCCGGAACCCCGGTTTCGCCGAGGAGGCCGGACTTCAAATCGAATTCAATGAGCTTGCCCTGGCGCGGGTTACCCGCAAGCAGATGAACGTGGACCTCGGTTGCGCCCAGGCTAGCGCCCAGCTGGCGGATGCGCGCAAGGTTGAGCGACGGCGCGTCTTCCGACACGCGACCAACCGCGAGGGCATGGCAGATGCCAGAGGCATCGCGGCGGACGAGGAGGTAGTTTGCCGCCGGAACCGCCGGGCAATCGATCAGGCTATAGACCGTGTGGACGTAGCGCTGGCCGGACGCGCCAAGCCAGAAATGGAAGCGTTCCGACGTCGTTGGCGCAAAGGCAATCGAGACCGGCTCCTGCGGAACTCCAGTGCGCTGCATACGAACTTCAGCCAGATCAATGATGCGAGTAGCCATCGTGCGATCCCTGTTGCGGGCGCCTTCGACGAGCGAGGGGGGCCGCTATAGTGTGTTCTGAGGGCAACATGCCAGAATTTTCTAGCAAAAATGTGGCCTCAAGTCAGTCATTCTGCGGCCGGAGCTGTGGATGACGGACGGGACGCGGGCCGAACAAACGCACAATACGCTTTATTTTCCAAGCTTTAGCCGCAGCGGGAGAAGCCACAACTTTGACATATCCAGCAGCCTTCGCTGCGAATGAAACTCCGTGACGAGCAGCGCGGGCAGTGCCGGGCCCCAGCCGTGCCGGCGACAGCGCGGCGGGCGAGAGGCGGATCCTCAGAGGCCGCCGGCGGGCTTTCACCAGGCGACGATGACGGCATTTGACCACCTTCGGCGCCGGCTGGCTGTTCCAGCGAGAACAGGGGTGTTTCGCGCGCGGAGAGGAAGCCGATGCGGACCATGTGCGCCTCGATCACTTCGCCGATAGCGGCCAGCAAGCTGGGGACGTAGCGGCCTTTGATCCAGCGCCCGCCCTGCGGGTCGAACACGCCTTTCAGTTCGTCGGCGACGAAGGCGACGTCGCCGCCACGGCGGAAGACGGCGCTGATCATGCGCGTGAGTGCGACAGTCCACGCATAGTGTTCGAGATTGCGGGTATTGATGAAGATCTCGAACGGGCAGCGGCGGCCGTCGCGGATGATGTCGTTGATCGTGACGTAGATGGCATGATCGCTCTCGGGCCACTTGAGCTTGTAGGTGTAGCCTTCGAGAACGGGATCACGCTCCAACGGCTTCGACATGTAGACGACAGCGCCGGTGTCGCGCGGCACGGCCGCGGGCACCGGAGGCACGAGAGTTGCTGCCAGCGGCGCCGTTTTGGCCGTTGGCACTTCGGCGGCTAGCTGTGGAGAGGTTGTGGCCGACTGCAGGACGGCACCCGTGACGTCGTTGGGGCGATACGTCGTGCAGCCTTTGAGACCCTGGGCGTAGGCCTCCAGATAAACGGACTCAAACGCGTCGAAGGTGATTTCGGCGGGTACGTTGATGGTCTTGGAAATGGAGCTATCGACGTGCGGCTGGATGGCGGCCTGCATGGCAAGATGGTCGGCGGGGCTCAGCATCGCCGCAGTGACGAAAGCCTCAGGTAACGGGGCATCCGCGCCGAAGCGCTGACGGAACAGCCGGTGCGCGGCGTCCTCCACGATCTCTTCTCGCGCCGAACCGTCCGGCTGCAGGACGCGGCGGCGCACGGAGAAATCGAACACGGGTTCGATGCCGCTCGACACGTTGCCGGCTAGCAGAGAGATAGTGCCGGTCGGAGCAATCGACGTGAGGCAGCCGTTGCGGATGCCGTGACGGGCGATGGCGTCGCGAACGGGCTTGGCGAGGGCGCGCACGTTGGGCCGTTGGCCGAACTGCTCGGCATCGTAGAGCGGGAAAGCACCCTTCTCGGCGGCGAGTTCGGCGCTGGCTAAGTAAGCCGCGTTCTGGATGGTCGCCATCCACGAGCCGGCGAGCTTGACCGCCTCGGGCGAGCCGTAGCGGGCGCCGAGCAGGATGAGCGCATCGGCAAGGCCGGTGACGCCGAGGCCGATGCGGCGCTTGGCATGGGCCTCCCGGCGTTGCGGTTCCAGGGGATATCCAGACACGTCGATGATGTTGTCGAGGAAGCGGATGGCCGTGGCCACGCGCGCCTCGAGCTTCGACGTGTCAAGTAACGCTCCCTGCTCGAATGGCTTGGTTACGAACTGCGATAGATTGATCGAGCCGAGAAGGCAGGCGCCGTAGGGCGGAAGTGGCTGCTCTCCGCACGGGTTGGTGGCAAAGATCTCCTCGCAGTAGGCAAGGTTGTTCATACGGTTGACGCGATCGATGAAGATCACGCCCGGCTCGGCGAAATCGTACGTGGCGCGCATGATGCGATGCCAGAGATCGCGCGCGGCAACAGTGCGATAGACGACACCGTCGAACAACAGATCCCACGGCGCGTCGGCCTTGACGGCGGCCATGAAGGCATCGGTGGCGAGAACAGAAAGGTTGAAGTTGCGAAGGCGAGCCGCATCCGACTTCACACTGATGAAGGTTTCGATGTCGGGGTGATCGCACCGCAGGGTGGCCATCATGGCGCCGCGGCGCGCGCCCGCCGACATGATGGTGCGGCACATGGCGTCCCACACGTCCATGAAGCTGACGGGGCCGGAGGCGTCGGCGCCAATGCTTTTTACCGCTGCACCTTTGGGGCGCAGCGTCGAGAAATCGTGGCCGATGCCGCCGCCCTGCTGCATCGTCAGAGCGGCTTCTTTGACGTTGTCGAAGATGGCCGACAAATCGTCGTCGATGCGCCCCATAACGAAGCAGTTGAAGAGCGTCACCGCGCGGCCGGTGCCAGCGCCCGCCAGAATGCGGCCAGCCGGCAGAAATTCGAAATTCTGCATCGCTTCGGCGAAAGCTTGCGCGTGGTGAGCGCGCCCCTTCTTGCCGCCACGCTCGACAGCTGCTGCCGCTTCGGCGACGCGGATGAACGTATCCAACAGCCGCCGATCGCCGGCTTCGGGCGAACCGGAAACGGCAAAGCGATACTTGCTGCGCCAGATCGCTTCCGAGATCGCGTTGGGAAATTCCGCGCTGATTTTGCCCGCTGCCGTCACTGTGCACCTCTTCAACCCAATATAAGGGCTCAGGCACGGCGCGTCAAACAAATGTTCTTTTTATGTTCTCTTTTTGTGCGAGCGCTTCAAGGCTTTGGTGAACTCACTTATCCTCCCGCCCTGGTCCCAGCGTTACCTTCATTGCCATCCAATTTGCGGAGCTGGAAGAATGACGATCGACATTTCCGAGCGGACTGAAGCACCCGGTGTTTGGACCGTTGAGGCAATAGGCGCGGACGGGGAAATCTATCAAGCGACGTTCGCCGGACCCGACGCTGAAGCCAGAACGCGGGAGTACGCGGCGTGGAAATATCCGGGTCAGTAGGCGACTTCGACATCGATTTGTTTGACGCAACTTTGCGGACGCGAATGGTTCGCCAAGGTGTGCCAGCCGCCGCTTGTCACTTTAACATCCAGCATCTCGTCGACGGCCATGCAGCGCCACTCGCCGCCGTCTGGCAATTGGCCGCTAGAGGTTTCACCGGCGAACTGAAGTGACAAGGCTTTCGCTGAGCCGTCCTTGCCTTTGCCGATGACGTGCGTGCACAGGTGGCGTACCAGTCCTTTGTAGGTGCAGGTGATCGGCTGGCGCTGGATGACCGCCTCGCGGATCAGGGCGTAGTTGGACATAGGCATCACTCCGGCAACGGGCAGCAAGCCGGATTTTCTACCTTAGATTGTAATTGGTGTCTACCGGTTGAGCACCGTGCCTTCCCCGTTCGATTTCGCAAGCCCCTCCGACACCAGCCTGTTGCTGGCGTCTTCCAGGCGCTTTTCAAGTTCGGCCTTGAAGGTCTTGCGGGGCATGCCGGCGGGGATCGGCTCGAGGAATTCGACGACGATCGTGCCCGGGAAGCGAAGCAGGCTGCGGCGCG
Organism: Hyphomicrobiaceae bacterium; assembly: GCA_030655135.1. Taxonomy (GTDB): domain Bacteria; phylum Pseudomonadota; class Alphaproteobacteria; order Rhizobiales; family Hyphomicrobiaceae; genus JAKAXS01. Next base: position 247,593 of record JAURWC010000076.1, read on the forward strand.
GCCAGAAAAGGCCTGAGTTGAGGGCCAGCGGAATGCAGGGGACGCCGAGGCCTTCGTAGAGAGCGACGTATCCGGGCTTGTAGTCTGGCGGGGCGCCGGGCGTGCGGCGGGTACCCTCTGGAAAAATCACGACTTGGCGGTCTTGCGCGATGCGGACTTTGCCGGCCTCGACCAGCGCTTTAAGGGCAACCGCGGCACGGTCCCGCTTGACCAGGATGTGCTCGAATTTCACGCAGAACCAGCCGTAGAACGGGATCCATTTCAGCTCGTCCTTCAGCACGATGGCAGGATCGCGAAACAGCGGCACAAGGGCAAACGTGTCCCAGGCGGACTGATGTTTGGCGACGATGAGGCAGGCGCCCTGCGGCACGTGCTGATGGCCGCGCACTTCCATGCGGGTGCCGGCGATGTGCTTCAGCAGCCAGAGGCTGGCGAGGCCGTGCAGGCGCAGGCCTTCCATGGCCCACCGGCGCGGGGCGAGCAGCAGCCAAAAGCCGAGCAGCAGGAAAAGCGCCGTCGTGACGTAGAAGGCTGCGGCGAAAAGGTAGGAGCGGACAATGAGCATGGCGCGTTGATGCCTGCGGCCGGGTCAGGCGTCAAATGTTGGCTTGCGGCTTGCCGGGTGCGGGGGTCTCGGCGATCGAGCTTTCATCCCACGGACCCATGACGCGCGCGGCGGCATAGCGGGCGGCGGCAGGCAGGAACTTCAGATATTCCGATACGAGAACGCGGGCGGTGCGCGGGCGCAGCCACCAGGCGCCGTCGGTGAAGCCGGGCGGCTGCACGGGATGGGCAATCAGCGTGGTGTTGGGCAATTCGCGCGCCAGCTCTGCGATCGAGCGGGGCATGTGATAGCTGGATGTCACGACGATCAGCGTGTCAAAGCGCATGGCCTCGGCCCACGACCGCGTCTCGTTGGCATTGCCGATCGTGTTAAGAGCACTGTAGCCGATGTCGACGCAGCAGTTGAACTGCTTCTCGCCCAGGCCCGAGATGCGAATGAGATCCTGGCGGCCGGTGTGGCGGTTGACGCCGGAGATCAGCAGGCGGTCGCCGTGGCCTTCGCGCAGAAGGCGCGCGCCTTCGAGGATGCGCGTGTCGCCGCCAGTGAGGACGACAATGCCATCGGCCTTGACCAATGTCGGGTCTGGCGTGCGCATGACGATGACGGCAAACGCGACAAAGCCCAGCGCGCCCGCTGCTGCGATGGCACTGAGCGAAATCGTCATGGCTCGCATCAATCTGGGCATGGTCGTGTCGATAGAATCCGCAGCCGCCGTGCGCGCCTGGCAGGCGCCTGGAACGTCAATAGACTAAACGATTTGGGGCGCGTTGTGACAGGGATTTGCGATCCAACTGGCGATCGTTGCGGCGGCGGGCAAGCTATCCACAACGGGACGCTCGAGCCTGCCCGACACGCCCAGCGGCTCAGCCGCCCGTGACGCTCATATGGCGGCCCACGGAGGGTTTCGACGTGCGGCGGTCGATGATGAAGTCATGCCCCTTCGGTTTGGCGGCGATGGCCTGATCGATTGCTTGCTGCAGCAGCTCGTCCGTCACGCCCGCGCGCAACGGTTCACGCAAGTCCGCCTTATCGTCCTGGCCGAGGCACATATAGAGCGTACCGGTACAGGTGAGACGCACACGGTTGCAGCTTTCGCAGAAATTGTGCGTCATCGGCGTGATAAAACCGAGGCGGCCGCCGGTTTCCCTGACCGTGACGTAACGCGCCGGACCGCCCGTGCGGTAGGGGCTGTCTTCGAGTGTGAAGGTGTTCATAAGCCGGGCGCGGACGATCGACAGCGGCAGATACTGATCGGCGCGGTTCTCGCCGATGTCGCCCATGGGCATCGCTTCGATGAAGGTGATGTCGGCGCCGCGGTCGTGGGCGAAGCGGACGAGTGTTTCGATCTCATCCTCGTTGACGCCCTTCAAGGCGACCGCATTAAGCTTGACCTTGAGGCCGGCTTTCGCAGCAGCGTCTAAACCCTGCATGACGACCTTGAGATCACCCCAGCGCGTGATGGTGCGGAACTTCTGCTCGTCGAGGCTGTCGATCGAGACGTTGACGCGGCGCACCCCGCAAGCGGCAAGGTCAGCGGCGTACTTGCCGAGCTGGCTGCCGTTGGTGGTCAGCGTCAATTCTTCGAGGTGCCCGCTGTCGAGATGACGCGATAGCGACTTGAACAGCCACATGATGTTGCGGCGGACCAGCGGCTCGCCGCCGGTGATGCGTAGCTTGCGCACGCCGCGGTCGACGAAGGCGGAGCAGACGCGATCGAGTTCTTCCAGCGTGAGCAGATCGCGCTTGGGCAGAAACGTCATGTGCTCGGACATGCAATACACGCAGCGGAAGTCGCAACGGTCAGTGACGGACACGCGCAGGTAGCTGATGTGGCGGCCGAACGTATCGACCAGCGGCTCATGCCGTTGCGGGGCGAAAATGATCGGTGGGGACGTGTCTGTCATCGTATCCAGTTCAAGCACACGGTTAATTTGGGTGCGGAGGACGTCACCTTCAAGGGTCAGAACCGATACGCCAGCGCCCGGGCCGACGCAAACGCTTGTTCTTGGAAAATCGAACGGCTAGTCCTACCGCAAACATCAACAGCAGCAAAGCTGCGTTAAATGTCCCAACTGGGGGGAAAATGACTGACAGTGGTGCCGCCGGGGTGGACACGCCGGGACTTCTCGATCGTGAGAGAATTATCGCGACGGCGGGTTTCAATCGTTGGCTGGTGCCACCGGCTGCCCTGTGCATCCATCTATGCATCGGCATGGCTTATGGCTTCTCGGTGTTCTGGAAGCCGCTTGAAGGTGCACTACTCGATGCCAGCGGTAAGCCGCTAGCAAGCTGCACCGGCTCGGCGACGACGTTTTCAGAGAAGGCTGCGGGCACGCTGAAGGCGCTGACTGCGACCGACTGCAACTGGAGCCAGTTCGACCTCGGCTGGATGTATACCTTCTTCTTCGTGCTGCTCGGCGTTTCTGCCGCCATCTGGGGCGGCTGGCTTGAACGTGCGGGCCCGCGCAAAGCCGGCCTGGTGGCGACGGCGTGCTGGTGCGGCGGCCTGCTTATTTCAGCGCTCGGCGTCTATCTGCATCAGCTGTGGCTGCTGTGGGTCGGATCCGGCATCATCGGCGGTATCGGCCTGGGGCTGGGTTACATCTCGCCGGTCTCCACGCTCATCAAATGGTTTCCCGACCGGCGCGGCATGGCAACGGGTATGGCGATCATGGGCTTCGGCGGCGGCGCCATGCTCGGCTCGCCGCTGGCGACGCTGCTCATGAACCACTTCAAGACGCCGACCGATCCAGGCGTGGCCGCCACCTTCGTGGCGATGGCCCTCATCTACCTCGTCTTCATGCTCATCGGCTCGTTCGGCTACCGCGTGCCGCCCGCCGGCTGGAAACCTGAGGGCTGGACGCCGCCGGCATCCGCCAACTCCATGATCACGTCGAAGAACGTGCATCTCGACAATGCACACAAGACACCGCAGTTCTGGCTGTTGTGGCTGGCGCTGTGCATGAACGTGTCGGCAGGCATCGGTATCATCGGCGCGGCTTCGCCGATGCTGCAGGAAACGTTCGGCGGCATGCTGACCGGCGCGGCCGATCTCGGCTACCTCGACATGAAGAAGGACGCCGGCATGGCTGCGACGGCTGCCGCCGTCGGTGCGGGTTTCGTCGGACTGATCTCGCTGTTCAACATCTTCGGCCGTATCACGTGGGCGTCGGGGTCGGACAAGCTGGGGCGCAAGGTGACGTACTTCATCTTCTTCGTGCTCGGCGCGGCGCTGTACGTGCTGGCCGCCTCGGCGGCGGAGTGGAAGATTCTTGCGCTGTTCGTGCTATCGTTCTGCATCATTGCCTCGATGTACGGCGGTGGGTTCGCGACGATCCCGGCGTACTTGGCCGACATTTTCGGCACGCAGTTCGTCGGCGCCATCCACGGCCGCATCCTGACGGCATGGTCGACGGCCGGCATCGTCGGGCCGGTGGTGGTCAACTACCTGCACGACACGCGGCTGGCCTCGGGGATCGCTCCGGATCAGCTGTACGGGCCGATCTTCTACATCCTGGCGGGCATGCTGGTGGTGGGCTTCTTCGCCAACATGCTGGTGCGCCCGGTCGATGCGAAGTGGCACATGAGCGATGCCGAGGTGGCCGCCGAGCAGGCCAAGCTGGTGCACAAGGCAGCGACCGCGCAGAGCGGCTCGTTCGGCATCGGCAAGGGTGGGCTCGACGCCAAAGCGGCGGCGTTTTGGATCCTGGTCGGCGTGCCGCTGGCGTGGGGCATCTGGAACACGTTCGTGAAGGCGCTGTCGCTGTTCTAGACCAGCCATTGGTGCAAGACGGGGACGGCGAACGCGCCGTCCCGGCGTCACGCCGCCATCGCTAGCGGCACGGTTCCGTAGGGCGAATGCACGAAGTCCTTCATGTCGAGGATGAGCGGCATGGCGAACATGCGGAAATCTGCATCGTAGAACGGCGCAGCGAAGTAGCGGGCTCCGACCTTGGCGAACAGCTCCAACGTTCGCGGCAGCGGCACGGCCGCCAGATCGCCACGCTCCATCTCGTTGCGATGACGCTCGCCGTAGAGCCGATAGCGCGGTACGCTTGGTGGCAGCGCCTCCTGACGAGGCTCGGCGTCGAAGTCCTTCAACCACAAGCCGCGCGCTTTAAGCAGGCGCATGACGACGGCAGCATCGGCGGCGCAATCTGTTTCCGTGTTGCCCACGGCGATCCAATGCGTCACGCCGCGGCGCAGGCATTCCACGTAGGCCGCGAAATAGAGATGGTGCATCACGCCGGTACGGCGAAACGGCTTCAGCACCGACGATCGCGGTATCTCGGCAAGCGACATGTTCAAACGGAAGCGCTTGAGGTCGAGGTAGCGCTCGATGCTCAGTCCGTGACGAACGTTGCAGCGCGCGGCAACACAGGGATTGGCAAATAGCAATCGCACCGTCCCGGCCGCCTGGCCATCGACGCGGCCGACGAAGCTTATGGTGGTGGGCAAGACGTCGAAACCATCCACCTCGCGGCCAGCCGGATAATCGCGGCTGTCAAGGTAGGCGAATTCGTCGGCGAAGACGGCGCATCGGACTTTGGCCGCCGCGGAGAGATCGGCGATAGACACAGCTTTGCTGACCGTGATGACGCTCATGGCACTCACGCTGGTTGAGATGATGTGGGGATGAGTGCTGCGGCACGCGACGAGCGTCGCGGCCGCAGCGACAGAGGAACGACTAGGCCGCGCGACGGCGCAGGCGCGCGACTTCGTTGATGTTCTCGCACATCGCCGTATACATCAGCCGCGTTGCCGCCGCCGAAACGAGTATGACGTTCTGATCCGCGGCGCTCTTGATGCGATCGAGCTTGTCGTCGAGGCGAGAGACGTGGCCCGCGTCGGCTTCACCATAGCCGAGGTAAACGCTGGCTTTGGCGATGTCGGTGACCTTTGCCGTCTTGTTCATGCCGGCAGCGGCTTTCGGCCCGCGCTCGACCGCCAGTGTTTCGAGAACGTACGCCGGTCCGAGATAAGCGATGGGAAACGGGCTAGCCGCAATGAAACGGCAGTAGGCGTTATAGGCCGCAACCGGCGGGCTTTCCGGAGCGTTCTCGACTTCCTTTTGCGTGAGGCCCAGCGTGACGAGATCGGCAAGAGCCAGCTTTTCGTGGCCCTTTTCCTCCTTCGATTTTTCCATCAGCAGATCGGCAAGCCATCCACTCTGGCCTGACTTGTTGAGACGTTCGCCGGCATGAGCCAGATTGGCGCTGGTCGGCCGTGTGTGGTGAAACGTCTCTTGAAGGAAAGCGATATACAGATCCTTTGATGCCGTTCCATCGAACAGGGCGCCAACAGGCGACGCGTCGACAGCCTTCAAAAGTTCATCTGCTTCGTGACGTAGCTGCGCAATGAAGTCGGACATGATGTCCTCCATTCGCCCACTTACACCACACCCCTTGCGCATCAGCGCCCCGATGCACGTAGAGATAGTTCTGCATTGCGTTGGAATTTTGCTTTGGCCGCAGCGCAAATGTGATTCGATCTAGTGCAATCGGCCTAAGCCAACAGATCGCGCACGGCGCTGCGGACGTGATCGAGCGTGAAAGGTTTGGAGAGAACCGAGACGCGTCCGACGGAGACAGCTTTCGCGCGTTCAAGCTCCTCGGCAAAGCCCGACATCATCAACACACGAATGCCGGGGATGATGGTTTCGGCGCGTTTGGCGAGCGAGATGCCGTCGAGACCCGGCATGTTGACGTCGGTAACCAGAACGTCGACTTTCGTGCCGGCGTTCAAGCTATCCAGTGCTTCGCTGCCATCCTGCGCAATTTCGACAGTATGGCCATCCGATTCCAAAGCACGCTTGACGAGATCGCGCGTCGGCTTGTCATCGTCGGCCAACAGGATGCGTGCCATGCTCAAACTCCGGAGACGACGCGGCCGACGAACGGCAGCTCGCGATAGCGGTGCGCCACGTCCATACCATAGCCGACGACGAATTCGTCAGGACATTCGAAGGCGCAGAAATCTGCCTGAACATCGACGGCACGCGGCAGCTTCTTGTCGAGCAACACGCAGGTAAGAATGGATTTGGCGCCGCGCGCGGATATGAGATCCTTGGCAAACGCCAGGGTGCGGCCCGAGTCCAAGACGTCGTCGACGAGGATGACATTGCGGTTGTCAACGCCGAGATCGAGATCGCGCAGAATTTCAACCTTGCCGGACGATACTTTGCTCTTGCGATAGCTGGACAGGGTCAGAAAATCGACCTCCGGCGCCATGCCGGCGTGGTGCATTGCGCGGATCAAATCCGCCGCGAAAACAAAGCTACCCTTCAGCACCGCCACGACGAGAAGTTGCTTTATATCGCGGGCATGGATTTCAGCAGCCAGCTCACCGATTCGGGTGGCGATCTGCTCGGCGGAGAATATGACGTCAAGCCCGTTGCTTGGCGTTTCGTCGTGCATACGTTCGATCCTTTCCGGTAGAGACCATGGACAGACCAGTAGGATAGTTCAGGCAATCGGCACCAAGGCCGCCTGTAGCCCGCCCACGTTAGCGGCCAAACGACGCCGCTGCCAATCCTAGCCCTATCATCGCTTGCTGTGCACACGAGCCTGCCACAATCCTAACAGATTGATCGCGGTTCGCGTTTCTCGCATAAAGAGGACAACGCGGGGGCTTCTCCGCGATCCTGTGCTGGTGGCGTATCCGCAATTTTGGACTTATGGACGGCGACCGTGATCCGTTTGACGAACGTCGGCTTGAAGTATGACCGGGGGCCCGAGGTCCTGTCGGACGTCAATTTTCATTTGAAGCCTGGCTCCTTCCACTTCCTCACCGGACCGTCGGGTGCTGGCAAGACGTCGCTGCTGCGCCTGCTGTTCATGTCGATCCGGCCGACACGTGGCCAGTTGCATATGTTCAGCCAGGACGTCAGCCGCGTATCGGCCTCCAAGCGCGCCCAGCTGCGACGGCGGGTCGGCATCGTGTTCCAGGACTTCCGGCTGCTGGACCATTTGACGACATGGCAGAACGTGGCGCTGCCGCTGCGCGTGGTCGACAAGCGCGCCAACATCAACGACGACAAGGAAGACGTGACGGACCTGCTGCAGTGGGTGGGACTCGGTGACCGCATGCACGCCTATCCCTCTGTTCTGTCGGGCGGAGAAAAGCAGCGCGCGGCCATTGCGCGTGCGCTGATCCGCAAGCCGGAGATCCTGCTCGCGGACGAGCCGACGGGTAACGTCGACCCGCAGATGGCGCGGCGGCTGCTGCGTCTCTTCATCGAACTGAACCGGCTCGGCACGTCGGTTCTCATCGCCACCCACGATCATCAACTGATGCGGCAGTTCAAAGCGCCGCGGCTGGAGTTGCACGACGGACATGTCCGGATCGTATGATAAAGATGCACGCTGGGCGGCGCAGCGCGGGGCACGCGTGACGACGCAGCCGCCGCCCGAGCGCTATGACGAATACGAGGTGCCGCCGACGCAGAACACGCGGCTGGACCAGTTCGACAACGTGCATCCCGGCGACTACGCGCAGGAAGAGCAGTTTGCCCCCGTGCGCGGCGGCAAGAAGGCGCCCGCGGCGTCCGATATGATGAACGCCGCCATCGTGCCGCCCGGCTCGGTCACGGGCAGCTCGCTGACGCTGGTTGTCTCTATCATGTGCTTTCTCGCCTGCCTGACGGCGGGTGCGGTGTTCATGATCCACCAGTCGGCCGAAGCGTGGGTCAAGGATATCGCCAGTGAAGTCACCGTGCAGGTCGAACCGCCGGATACGGGTGATGCGGAAAAGATTGTCAGCGACGTTTCGGCATTCCTCACCAAGGAGCGCGGCATCAGCGCGGTGAAGGTGCTGAGCGTTGAAGACAGCGCGCAGCTGCTGGAGCCGTGGCTCGGCAGCATCGATACGCTGAAAGCGCTCCCGGTGCCGCGGCTGATCGCGCTTGAGCTCGATCGTTCGGCACCTCCCGACCTGGAAGCTGTTCGCGCGTCGCTCAGCGGCCAGTTCCAGGGCGTGACGCTGGATGATCATCGTGGCTGGCAACGCCAGATCCGGACCGTAACGCACGGCTTCGCTCTTGGCGGGCTCGGCATCCTGCTGCTGGTCGCTTCAGCCACGACGGCCGTTATCGTGGCGGCGACGCGCAGTGCGTTGGCATCCAACCGTGAGATCGTGGAGGTCCTGCACTTCGTGGGTGCAACCGATCGCTTCATCGCGCGCGAGTTCGAAAAGCATTTCCTCAGCCTCGGCATTCGCGCCGGGCTCGTCGGTGCGCTATGCGCGATGGCGACGTTCCTGCTGTTGCCGTTCGTACTTGGCTTGATCGGCGGCGGCGCGGTGACCCTGGCGGAGATCCAGCGGCTGGTGGGCGCGGGTTCACTCGACCTGGCGGGCTACGTACTGCTGGGCATCGTGGTGATCGTGATCGCCGCGCTGTGCATGCTGACGTCGCGCTTCGGCGTTTATCGCATCCTGAATTCGAAGCAGTAGCTGCCGGGTACACTTAGCGCACAGGCTAGGTCAAGCGCCCTAAGGGCAAGCCTCGACGGCGGGGACTGAGGAGGCCGAACGCTGCTTGGCCAGCGCGATGGCCGCCGTTTTCATGGCTTTGCCGTCACCCTCGCCGAGAGCAGATGCATGACAGGTGGCGAGCGCCGTTGCCAAGGCAATTGCTGCCGCGGTTGCTGCTTCCGCCCCGGCGGCCGATTCTGCGGGAACAGCCATTGCCACGTTTGCGCCTTCAGCCTTCGCGAGAGGCGTCGTAACCGAAATGACATTGGCGAGGTTCAGCGATGCCGGATAGAGCGGGGCCGTCTCCCCCGCTGGCACGACGAACAACAGCTTCGGAAAGACTTCGGCAGCCTTCGTGAAAATTGCCCAGTCTTCCATTTTAGCGCTCGTGTTCGTGACGACGACGATGCGGACCAGTGTGCGCGACAAGAAGCTGGCCGCGCCACCGACGCCTTTGTAGTCCGCCGCATCGACGCGGACGGGAACGAGTTCGATGCCGGGGTTGCTGAGGAGCGCTTTCGCCTGGGCGTTGGAGACCGCGTCCTTGCTGTAGGGGAAGATGTCGTTGTCGACGAAGTCCCAGCCGACGATGCTGCCTTCGCCGTCGCGCGCCAGGCGCTGCGCAAGTGACATGTCCGTGTAATCGATGCCTGCGCCGACAATGGCGACTGGGACCAGACCTGGATCTTTCGCCGGCGGCACTTTTGGGTCCGCCGCGAAGGCGGAGCTCGGGATGGTGCAGGCAAATGCGAGGGTGCCGATTAGCTGACGAAACACGCGAGCCTCTTATGTTGGCGCTGACGCGCGAATTACCGTCGGCGCCCGCCGCGCGAGTTGCCGTTAGCTCTGCTGCGCGAGCTTCAAGTGCGCTGCAATCACATCGGCAATACCGGCTACATCGTCAAGAGCAAGCACGGGAAGGCCGTGGCCCTCGGTCTCATGATCGGTGGCGATGGCAATCACGCTGCGGTCGCCCGGCGCAAATGTTTCCTTGCTCTTGGACTCGCGGCGGCGCAGCTCGATCTTGGGGATGGGTTCCCGCTTGTAGCCCTCGGCGATCACGAGATCGACCGGCGAAAGGCGCGCGAGCATTTCGCTGAACGAGGGCTCGGGCTCGTCGCGCAGTTCGTGCACCATGGCCCAGCGCCCACCGGAGACGATGGCGACTTCCGTCGCCCCGGCGCGGCGGTGGCGCGCGCTATCGGTCTCGCCCTCGTCGATCTGGAAATCATGATGCGCGTGCTTGATGGTCGCGACCTTCAGGCCACGACGGGTGAATTCCTCGATCAAGCGAACCGTAAGCGTTGTCTTGCCGGAATTCTTCCAGCCGGCGATGCCGATAACGGGTGGTGCTGTCATGCCCCCGAGGATTGCAGGATGCGGCGGGCCGAGTCCAGTTCCTCAGGGGTGTTGACGTTGAACATCGGATCCACAGACTGACCGTTGACGATTGTCTGCGGGACAATGGCGAGGCGTGCGCCATGATCGACAACGAAGGCCATCATTTCGCGGCGGCCGTCTGCCAGGGCAGCCTTGATCTTCGACACGATCGTCAACGGCCACAGCGAGATCGTGGGATGCACGTGAGCGTGCGAAACCGCACAGACCAGCGGGGCACCGCTGGCGGTCAGGCGCTTGACGAGATCGGGCGGAATGAACGGCGCGTCCGTCGAAACCGTGACGATGGCGCGCAGGCCAGGCTGCGTCTGCGCCCAGGCGATGCCGGCCAATACGCCTGCGAGGGGACCTTCTCGCTCAGGCGTCGTGTCGGCGATGACTGGCAGGCCGAATTGGGCGAAACGGCTGGGATCGCCGCCGGCATTGATCGCGAGCTTCGCGACCTGGCCACTGAAGCGGGAGACGACGTGCGCCAGCATCGATTGCTGGTCGAGCGAGAGGAGGCCTTTGTCGCCGCCACCAAGGCGGCTGGACTTGCCGCCCGCGAGAATGACGCCACCTATTTCAGACGGCTGCAACGGGGCTTCGGAAAGATGTGGGTCCGTGTGATCAATGGGAGCGTTCATGGGACACCGACGGAGTTGATTTGAGCCAAGTGTTTGTTGAGCCAGCGTGGCACCGATGACTGACGGAGTTCTTAATGGCCATCGTAAAAACACCGTGGATTGGGCAAAGAGCGTTAATTTCTGGTCTCGCGACTGCGGCGGCGATGCCGCTTGCTTCCCACGCGCTTCGGGCGGACAGCAGTCTGACGATCACGCCACAGCAGACCTTGGGGCCATTCTATCCCAATGACTGGACCGGGGACATCGATAACGATCTCGTGCTGGTGCAGGGCGAGGCGGCCAAGGCGCTCGGGCACATCACGCACGTTTCTGGCAAGATCCTGGATGCGGCGGGCCAGCCAGTGCGCAATGCGCAGGTCGAGATCTGGCAGTGCGATGCCAACGGCATCTATCGCCATCCGCGCGACACGAGCTGGTTTGCCAAGCGCGAGCGCGATCCGGGCTTTCAGAGCCGCGGGCGCATGACGACGGATGCCGAGGGCAACTACAGCTTCCGCACCATCCGGCCTGTCGCGTACCCGGGGCGCACGCCGCACATCCACGTCAAGGTGGATGCGCCCGGCAAGGACCAGCTGGTCACGCAGATGTACGTGGAGGGCGATCCAGGCAACGAACGCGACGGCATTCTCAATAGCCTGCCCGAACGCGAGCGCGCCAGCGTGATCGTGCGGCTGGAGGAAGCCGACCGCCTCGAGCAAGGCGCGCTGGCCGGCGTATTCAACATCGTGATGGGTTAGGCCAAGACGTTGATAGTTGCTAGCCACTTGCCTTCGACGTCCTGCATTCCCGCTTCGACAATTAGCTTGACGCCTCGCTCCCCTCCCCCTGGCGGGGAGGGGTTGGGGGAGGAGCCAGGAGGAAGGTCTGCTAGTATTCGCAACGCCGCTCCTCGACTGGTCAGCCTCCGCTATCCGTTCTCCAAGTTCTTCACCCCACCCCTAGCCCCTCCCCATCAAGGGGAGGGGAATTCAGTTCGGACAGTTCGAAGGGGCGCGCTCGCCAGCTTGCGATATCGTGGTGGGTTGGGCGCAGCGAGTTGATCGTTGCTGGACACTTGTCGCCGTCGTTCGTAGTTCCGGTTTCAAGAAAGTTGGTTCGACGCTTGGTCTCCCCTCCCCCTGGCGGGGAGGGGTCGGGGGTGGGGGGAGGAGCCAGGAGGAAGGTCTGCTAGTATTCGCAACGCCGATCCTCGACCGGTCAGCCTCCGCTATCCGTTCTCCAAGTTCTTCACCCCACCGCTAGCCCCTCCCCATCAAGGGGAGGGGAATCCGGTTGAGCGAGTTCGAAGGTGATTGCTGGAAATTGGTGAAGTTAGGGTCTGACCGAGGTCAGACCCTATCGGTGCTGTTGGCCCTTAAGCCTTCACGCCGGCGCCGATGGCAGGGGCGGCGGAGGCGTCGAGGGGCCAGCGGGGGCGGACGGAGAAGTCGAGCGGGTCGGTTAGGCCCAATGCCAGGCGTTCGGCGCCGGCCCAGGCGATCATGGCGGCGTTGTCGCCGCACAAGGCGACGGGCGGCACGTGCAGCGTGAAGCCCTTGCTGTCCGTCAGATCCTGCAGCGCGGTGCGCAGGGCTTGGTTGGCGGCGACGCCGCCGGCAACGACGAGGTGGCGCGGCGTGCCGGCGGGCAAACGTTCAACGGCAACGCTCATGGCGCGCGCGATCCGGTCCGCGACGCTACCGGCGACGGCGGCCTGGAACGAGGCGCAGACGTCGGCGATATCCTGGTCCGTCAGCGGCTGCAGGGCTTGGGCGCGAACGCGAACGGCGGTCTTCAACCCGGCAAACGAGAAGTGCAGTTCGGCCCGGCCAGCCATCGGGCGCGGAAACGGAAAGCGAGCCGGATCGCCGTTGCGGGCGGCGGCTTCGACGGCAGGGCCGCCGGGAAAGCCCAGGCCCAGCAGTTTCGCGGTCTTGTCGAAGGCTTCTCCCAGCGCATCGTCGATGGTGGTGCCGAGGCGCTCATAGCGGCCGACGCCGTGAACCAGCAGCAGCTGGGTGTGACCGCCGGAAACGAGTAGCAAGAGATAGGGTGGAGCCAGCTCGCTCGTCAGGCCGACAGTGAGCGCGTGCGCCTCCAGATGATTGACGGCGATCAGCGGCTTGCCGTGCGCCAGGGCAATCGCCTTGCCGGTGATGAGACCGACGATCAGGCCGCTGTTCAATCCCGGCCCGGCGGTGGCGGCGACCGCATCCAGGTCTTCGAACAGAACGCCGGCCCCGGACATGGCGGCGGAAACGATCTCGTCCAGGCATTCGGCATGGGCACGGGCAGCGATCTCCGGCACCACGCCGCCGAACGCCCGGTGCTCTTCCCACTGCGAGCGCACAATATTGGACAGGATGCGGCCTTTGCCCGCCGCATCGCGGGCAACCACGGCCGCTGCCGTCTCGTCGCAACTCGTCTCGATGCCCAGCACGACGCTGGCCGGCCGGGCGGGTTGTGGAGTTGCAGGGGCGGCGCCGGTCATCACATTTGCCTTGGGGACGGGTCTGAAGCATTAATGCCGCCCAGTGCAATCCGCCTAGCATCCAGGATGAGACGCTTGCAAGGTTCACCAATCCGTATCGGCACGCGCGGCTCGCCGCTGGCGCTGGCGCAGGCCCACGAAGTGCGTGCCCGGCTGATGGCCGCACACGGCGGGACGGACGACGACTATCCGATCATCGTGATCAAAACCACGGGCGACCTCATTCTCGACCGGCCGCTGGCGGAAGTGGGCGGCAAGGGCCTGTTCACCAAGGAGATCGAAGAGGCGCTGATCTCGCGCGCGATCGACCTTGCCGTACATTCCATGAAGGACATGCAGACGGCGCTGCCGCCGGGACTAAGTATCGGCGCGGTGCTGGAGCGCGAGGATGTGCGCGATGCCTTCATCAGCTTGAAGCATGCGTCGCTGCAAGCGCTGCCCCACGGGGCCACAGTCGGCACGTCGTCGTTGCGGCGCGAGGCGCAGGTTCGCCGCGCACGGCCCGACCTCAAAGTGGTCGGTTTTCGCGGCAACGTGCAGACGCGCTTGCGCAAGCTGGAAGAGGGCGTCGCGGACGCCACGTTCCTGGCCTGTGCCGGTCTCAACCGGCTGGGCATGTCGGCGCACATCACGGCGCCGATTGCTACGGACACGATGCTGCCCGCCGTAGCACAAGGCGCAGTGGCCATCGAGATCCGCGAAGACGACGATGCGACGCGGGCACTGATCGCGCCGCTCAATCACGAGCGCACCGCACTTTGCGTTACGGCGGAGCGGGCGTTTCTGACGAAGCTGGAAGGGTCTTGCCGCACGCCGATTGCCGGCCTGGCCGAACTCGGTGACGGCGGGCTGACGTTCCGCGGCATGTTGCTGACGCCGGACGGCAAGGATTGCCGCGAGGTCGCAGGCTCCGGCGGGTACGGCGACGCCTACCAGATCGGCGACGACGCAGGCGCCAAGCTACTGGCGAATGCCGGGCCGCACTTCCTAGCCCCGCATACGTGATGCATCTGATCGTCACACGACCCGAAGCCGATGCGGCCGAAATGGCGGAACGCATTGAGGCCATGGGGCATCGCGTCAGTCTCGCGCCGCTGCTTGAGATGCGACCGACCGGCACCCGTCTGGACTTTACCGAAGTGCAAGCGATCGTTGCGACGAGCCGTAACGCGTTGCGGGCCTTGGCGGACGGACCGGCACTGGACGCCGTCACGCGTTTACCAATCTTCGTGGTAGGGCCAGCGAGCGCCGAGCTGGCCCGCGAGATTGGCTTCACTAACGTGACGGCAGGAACCGGCGGCGGCAGGCAGCTACTGCCGCTGATCGCGGAAGCCTGTCCGGTTAACGGCGGACCCTTGTTGTATCTCAGCGGAGACGCAGTCGCCTTCGACATGGGGGCGGCGTTAAGCGGTGCCGGATATGACGTGCGCCATCAGGTCGTGTATGAGGCCGTTGAGGCGAGCAGTTTGCCCGGCAGCGTGGTTGCGGCAATCCGGGGCGGCGAGGTGGCCGGTGTCATCGTGATGTCGGCCAGGACGGCTAGGGTCTTTGTACGCTTGGCGCAGGACGCCGGCGCCCGGGGCGAGGCTGGGAAGCTGGCCTATCTCTGTATCTCGCGCACGGTTGCGGATGCCTTGGGCGAGCCGCAACCACGCGTTCTTGTGGCGGATCGGCCCACGTCGGAAGAAATGCTTGCCCTCGTTAGAGAGTTGGCGTCAAATTAGCTCCAAAAGCCTTTGGGCCTAGGAAACAACAGACAATTTTGGGTTTCATCCCGCTGCTATCCCTGAAGCGTGCGATGCCCCTTGCCGGATGCCTGTGTGGTGTCCCGGCGCCCGAATTCTGGAGACCCCTGCTACATGTCCGATAACAAAAAAGACGTGCCTGCCGATGCGAAGCGCCCGCATGCGACGCTCGATCTCAAGGCCACCGACGTGACGCCGGCGAAGGCCGCAGACGCTAAAGCTGGCGACAAAACGGAAGCGAGAGCTGCCAGCAGTGCAGCATCGTCTGCGACCGCCGCCAACGCGGGGGCCAGCGGCGCAAAGGCTGACGTGAAGGCCAATGAGGTAAAGGCGGCAGCAGCTGCGGCGCCAGCCGCCGGCAGCAAGCTTGATGACCGTGCCGGCGTCAAGCCGGACGAGCGCAAGGCGCAATCATCGGCGATGCCGCCTGTGGCGCCCGTTCCCGTCGCACGATCCGGTGGAGGCATTTTCAGCCATCTGCTGGCGGGCATTGCGGGCGGCGTACTGGCTTTCGGGCTTGCCGATTGGGCGGCGCCGCAGCTCGGCATATCCACCTCGACGCAGGATTTGAAATCGGAGACGGGCAAGCTACAGGCGCGGCTTGCGAGCCTTGAAAAGGCAGCTGGATCGGATGCAGCGGCGAAGTTGCAGGCGGCCGAGCAGCGTTTGGCGGCGCTTGAAGGCAGAGCCGAAACGCTGGGATTAACCCAGGCGCAAATTGCCGACGAGACGAAGACGGCGATCGACAAGCTTTCGGCGGAGAAGCTCAGCGGCGCAGTGCAGCAGCGCCTGAATGCGCTCGACGACCGGTTGGCCACCATCGCAAGGGCCGCAGAACAAGATCCGGCCGGAGGCAACAACGTTTCGCAGATTGCTGCGGTCACCGGCAAGGTGTTCGCGCTGCAGTCCGTGCTGAGCAAGGAGATCGATGCGGTTCGCCAAGCCATGCCGCAGAATGTCGATCCGCGGCTGGCGGAGCTCGCCGAACAGGCCGAGGCTGCACGAATCGGCACTCAGCGGGCCGATACCGACATCGCCAACGTGAAGACAGACGCGGCCCGTCTGAACCAGCGGATCGAGACGCTGAAGGCCGACAACGACCGAGCTGGTGCGATTGTGAAGGTGCTGCAGGAAGAAACCGCGCAGCTGACCAGCGGCTTTGCCGAGTTGAAGGCCACGCTTGCTTCCCAGGTGAAGGGCGGCGTCGGCGAGGCCATCACGCCGGTTTCAAAAAAGATTGCGGCGTTGGAGGAGGGCCTACAGACAGTCGTAAAGAGTGAGGCGGACCGGCGCACCAATGCGGAGCGAATTGTCGTCTCCCTCGAGCTTGCGAACCTCAAGCGGCTGATCGACGGCGGGCAGAACTATGCGGCCGCCCTCTCAGAAGTCCGCAAGGCCTCGGGCAGCAAGTTCGACCTGGATGCGCTCGAGCGCTTCAAGGATACGGGCGTGCCGACGATTGCCTCGCTTCAACGTGATTTCCGGCCCGTCGCCAACGCGGTTCTGGATGCCGCCGAGACGCCTGCGGAAGGCGGTGTCTTCGATAAGCTGGTGGCCGGTGCAAAGTCTGTCGTGCGAGTTCGCAACATGAACCCGTCGCCCGCCGACAAGAGCGCGGAAGCCGTCGTCGCGCGCATGCAGGTGGCGTTGTCAGAAGGCAACCTGGGTGATGTGCTGACGTATGCTAACGAGTTGCCTGCGGGAGCATCTGGTCCGGCGCAGGACTGGCTCGGCAACGTCAAGGCTCGGCACGCCGTCGATCGCGCGATCGGAGACGTGGAGCGCCAGCTAAAGACGTCGTTGACGCAGGCTTCGGCTGAGCCGCCTGCTGCGGCGGAGGAACCGCCTGCAGAACCGCAAACGCCGCCTGTGCTAGAACGGAATGCGACACCACCCCCCGCCGAGAAACCGGCAGACGCGCCCGTTGGACCCAGCGGCCGTTCGCCGGCACCGGGGCCGGTACCGCAGTCTGCGCCGGCTACGCCCACCGAAAAGCCCTAAGGGATCGCTATCATGCTGCGACTTGTTGCTTATCTCCTCGCGGTGCTGGCGGTTGCCTCCGGCTTGGCTTGGCTTGCGGATCGTCCTGGACAGCTGATCATCAACTGGCAGGGACGCGAAATCGAAACCAGCGTGTTTCATGCCGTCGTCATCCTGGCAGCGCTGACGGCTACGGCCATCTTCGTCTGGTCGTTGCTGCGGCAGATGTGGAACAGCCCTGCAACGGTAGGGCACTTCATCAACAAGCGGCGGCAGCGGCGCGGGCTTGACGCCCTGTCGAGCGGCATGATCGCCATCGGCGCGGGCGATCGTGCAACGGCGACGAAATACGCAATCCAGGCGCGCAAATCGCTTCCGAACGAGCCGTTGACGCACTTGCTGCGGGCGCAGGCCGCGCAGCTTTCGGGTGACCGCACGACGGCGCGACGCATTTTCGAGGCGATGCTGGCGTCGCCCGACACCGAGCAGCTTGGACTGCGCGGACTGTTCGTCGAAGCCCAGCGCGAGGGCGCAGCGGAGCCTGCGCAGCAGTATTCGCAGCGGGCGCTGCGGCTCAATCCGAAGCTCGCTTGGCCGGTTGATGCGCTGTTCGACCTGCAGTGCCGCGAAGGCAACTGGGCCGGTGCACTGGACACGCTGGCCACCGCGCGGCGCAATGGGCATGTCGAGAAGACTTTGGCCGACCGGCGGCGCGCGGTGCTGCTGACGGCGCAGGCGCAGACATTAGAAGACAGCGACGCCGAGAAAGCGCTGACGCTTGCATCCGAGGCGCATGGGCTGGCGCCGGATCTCATCCCGGCTGCGGCCATCGCGGGGCGCATTCTGGCGGGCAAAGGCAATACGGCGCGCGCGGCCAAAATTCTGCAAAAGACGTGGAGCAAGGCGCCGCATCCGGATCTCTCGACGGCTTATGCCTTTGCGCGCATCGGCGACAGTCCGCGCGACCGGCTCGATCGCGTCAAGCAACTGGCGGCGCTGCGACCGTATGCCGTCGAGGCTTCGATCGCGGTTGCGACTGCGGCCATCGAGGCTCGAGACTGGGATCAGGCCCGGCATGCCTTGGCACCGTTATTGGACCAGAGCCGCCTGACACAGCGCGCCGCCACGCTGATGGCGCGCGTCGAGGGCGAGCAACACGGCGACAAGGGCCGCGTGCGCGAGTGGCTGGCACGCGCCGCAACAGCACAACGCGATGCAGCCTGGACGGCGGATGGCATCGTGGCCGAGCGGTGGGCTGCTGTCTCCCCGGCTACTGGCCAGTTGGATGCCTTTGTGTGGAAGGTACCCGTAGAGCGCGTCGGTGAGACGGATGAAGCCACGCTGTTGCATGACCGTTTGCGGGAGTTGGTAGCTGCCGGCGACACTCACGAGACTGACGATGTCGTTGACGCTGATCCGGCTTTGCCAGCAGAAGTAGCTCCGCCAAAGCCGGTGGCTAATGTCGCTGCCGACGTCGTGGACGCGGAGCCGGTAAACTCGGGCACGCCTGATGCTGCTGCCGAACCTGCACCTGAGGGGCGTCCCGTTGGCGCCACCGGGGGCCGCAGTTCGTACGCTGGGCTGCCCGCCGGGGGGCCGACCGCTGCACGCAGAGCAAAACCAGATAGCAGCATCGCCGAGCCCGCGGCTAAGCTCGACGGGCCGCCTTCACAGGCGGCACGCATCGATGGATCGGAGGCGGCGGCAATGGCAGCGGCGCCGAGCGAGCCGGTTGTCCCGGCTCAACGACCGGCGCCGAATGAGCCACGGATTTTTGTGGCGCCGCGCGCTCCGGATGACCCAGGCGCGGTCGACGATTTCGACGAACAACCGAGGTTGATACACCCCAACCGGGCCGTGTAGTGTGTCTCGGGTTGTAGGTGGACTTTCGAACTGTGATTTCCAGCGCTCGTTAAACTTGATCTTTAACAGCGTGGAACAGCATCATCATTTTGCTCGCCAATTACATCAAGGTTGTATTAATGATAGGACTTAACGGGCCGTTCACTACTAGTACTTTTGCTTTTCCGCATCCTCTTGTTTGGCGTGAGGAACACAATGCAATTCAATCCGGGCGATATTGTTTCGCTCAATGCAGATGACCGAAGGATGGTCGTCGTATCCAAATTAGATGCGCGCCTTATTTGGGTCCGCCTTGAGCGATCCGACCGCGACGACATGTACGCCTTCCGCCTAGAAGACCTGCGCTTGCTTGCGCGCGCAGAGTTGGCGCCGCCCTTGGTGTTCTCTACCGTGCCGCAGATTCCGCTCGCCACAACTGATTCCATCGCGGCCTGAACGGCTCGCGATCGCATTACGCTGCGGCGCCAACGCAGTCTTGCAATCCGGCAGCGCACCGGGTATCCCTGCGGCTTCCCGCCAGGGGTTTGCCGCTTTAGCTCAGCTGGTAGAGCACCGCATTCGTAATGCGGGGGTCAGGTGTTCAAGTCACCTAAGCGGCACCATTTCCTCTTCTCGCGATGCCGCCCGCTAGTCTATCGCGTGCGAAATTCGGTTCTTGCCTCCCATTCCGGTCACCTAGACATCCGCCCTTTTCACACTGTTGGCGGTGGCTCGTCGCTGCCATTTTAGGCTTTGCTGAATAAGGTCTTAAGGTCGATTTTTGCAAGTGATGCTCCGGGTATCGGCTATGGTCGCCGCTGGATTTGTACAAGGAGCAAGGCATGAGCATTTTCGGAAGCATCGTTGAGGCCATTTTTGGAGGGCCCGCCCAAGCGGAGACGCCCGCGGCTGCGCCTGCGCCCGGCACGGCCGGTTCCAAGACGTCCGGCGGTGGCGCTGGCACGAAGGAGCCGGGCACAGCCGGCTCAAAGACGTCCGGCACGCCTCAGCCCGCCGAGGCGGCGAAGGTTGCCGTGAACGCGCCTGCTGCGATGCCAGGCGGCGCACAGCCCGTCGATGTGGCGGCCAACATGGACAAGTTGCAGAAGGCTTCGAAAGAGAAGGGTCTCGACTGGCGCAAGTCGATCGTCGACCTGATGAAGATCCTCGACCTCGATTCCAGCCTCAAGGCGCGGCAGACGCTGGCCAAGGAGCTGCACTATGACGGCGACACCAAGGATTCCGGCGCCATGAACGTTTGGCTGCACAAGCAAGTGATGGTCAAGCTGGCGGAGAATGGCGGCAAGGTGCCGTCCGAACTGACCTGATTTGATTCTTTGAAGCGATTTCGAGGGCCCGACGCGCAACCCGTGTTGGGCCCTTTCGCATCTGGCCTGCAAAGGTTGCCGATTGTCAGGCGAAAGATGCGTCCAAGCCACGAACATCCCGGATGTGAACGAAAATTCAGCCGCAATGATGCCGCTGATCAACTATAATTTTAGCAAATTGCTTCAGGATACTTGGATTGGCTGAATTGCAGCCGAACCAATGTAAGCACCCATGTACCGAAACCTGAGCGAATACCAGCCGGAGCCTCCGCATCCGGGAGAGATCCTGCGCGAGGACATCCTGCCTTGCCTGCGAATGTCGCGCGCTGAGCTGGCGCGTCACCTCGGCGTGTCGCCGCGACTACTCGCCGACCTGCTGGCGGAGCGCCGCAGTGTCGACCGGGCGATGGCGCAGCGGCTGGGCCTGGCCTTCGGCCATGGCGCCCGCTACTGGCTGGGCCTTCAGGTGCAGTTCGATCTTTGGCACAGCGACTATGACGGCCAGCCTGCCGTGACGCCGCTAACGTGGGGCAAGTCGCTTGCCCGCGACAAGCGCCCCGCACGCGGCGGACGCCATCTGGCCGTCTGACGCCCCCCATCCCTGTTTTCGCATTCGCCGCCGCCGCGCCTGACCCGCTCGCGCGAACCGCGCCTGCTGTCGTGCTTCCTATCGGAAAACCGCTCCACACTTTGTCCGGAAGCACTCTAGTTTTGCCGTGCTTCTTTTCGGAAAACCGCTCCACACTTTGTCCGGAAGCACTCTAGTCTTGCCGCCGCGAGGTCTTCACGGAGCGGCAATGAGCAAACTTATTCATTCCCTGGCCGATGCCTGGGTTGGGCGTCATGCCACCCCCGACAAAGGAGCCATCGACGCCGTCGCGGGTCTGCGGCCGGCGACCGTGATCACCGGGGCATCCAAAGGCATCGGACTGGCGCTGGCCAAGCGGTTTGCCGTCAAAGGCGACGCCGTGGTGCTGGTCGCCCGGCATCCCGGCCCGCTGGCAGAGGCGGTCGCTGCCGTAAAGGCGGTGGCTCCAGATCAGATTGCATTGCCGGTGGCGGTCGACGTCACTGACGCCGGGGCGTTCGATCAGATTGCGGCGACGCTGCGCGCCAACGGGTTGTATCTCGACGTGCTGATAAATAACGCGGGCATGGGCCTGGGTGGCAGAGCCGTCGAACAAAGTCCCGCGGCGTTGGATCGCCTGATCGCCCTGAATGTTGCCGCGTTGACGCGGCTCACTCGCCTAGCCTTGCCGGACATGCTGGCGCGTGGACGCGGGGGCATCATCAACGTCGCTTCGCTCGGCGGATACGTGCCTGGCCCGTATCAGGCGGCTTACTACGCCAGCAAGGCATACGTGCTGTCGCTAACGGAAGCGATGGCTGCAGAACACGCCGGATCGGGTGTGCGCATCGCTGCGCTGGCGCCGGGTCCGGTCGAGACGCGATTTCATGCGGCAATGGGCGCGGAGAGCGCGCCTTATCGATGGATCCTACCCGCCGCCCGTGCAGACAAGGTGGCTGCGGCTACACGGCGAGATTTTCTTCTCGGCAGGCGGGTGATTGTACCTGGGGTGCTGTACACGGTCGGCAGCCTGGCCTTGCGCGTTTTGCCGCACCTCATCAGTGTGCCGCTTATGAGCAAGCTTTTGCAGCCGGCGCTGCAAAATGGCGCGAAAAAAACGCCAGCTTGATGCGCGCCGTTCGTACTCTCCTAACGGTTGTCGCGTATAACGATGATCAGGTGCCGTGTTGACAAAGTCTCGCGTGCCGGTGCCATAGCGCGGCGGTTTAGAACGGAAACGTTCTTTGCCGCCGTGCATGTTTTTGGCTGGTTTAACGACGGTAGACCAGCTGTTACCAGCCAGCCCACCGCCGCACCGGATGTGACACGAGCGCTTGCTGCAAGCGTTCAAGGCCCGCACCGCACCAGTCCCTTCGCCTCGCTTCATCGCCCGGACGTGCGAGATCGATGGCGCTTTTCCCGCCTGCCAATGCGTGGTGATGTGATTGGCTACCGGCCCTAGCCCGCGCTTGGCCGGTTGAGATTTATTATCGGCGTTAAGCACCTAGAGTAGGCAAACCGGCTATCACCGAGAATGGGAATACTTCCCGATCGCGGCATGGAATGCTGGCCAATGGCGCGGGGTTACGGTCTTGACGTGCTTCTTATCGGAATGAAGCACTCAAGTTATTGACGTGCTTCTTATCGGAAAACCGCTGCACACTTTTCCGGAAGCACTCAAGTTATTGACGTGCTTCTTATCGGAAAACCGCTGCACACTTTTCCGGAAGCACTCAAGTTATTGACGTGCTTCTTATCGGAAAACCGCTGCACACTTTTCCGGAAGCACTCAAGTTA
>JAURWC010000081.1 GCA_030655135.1 Hyphomicrobiaceae bacterium
CGAAGGTCTGGCCGTCGATGACATTCAGACCGTCTCGACCGGTTCGCTGGGGCTGGACATAGCGCTGGGCATCGGCGGCCTGCCGCGCGGGCGCGTGGTGGAAATCTACGGTCCGGAATCCTCGGGCAAGACCACGCTGTGTCTGCACATCGTCGCCGAAATCCAGAAGGCCGGCGGCGTGGCGGCCTACATTGACGCCGAAAACGCGCTCGACCCGGGCTATGCCGCCAAGCTCGGCGTCAATGTGCCCGATCTGCTGATTTCGCAACCCGACAACGGCGAGCAGGGCCTCGAAATCACCGACATGCTGGTACGTTCCGGCGGCGTCGACCTGATCGTCATCGACTCGGTGGCGGCGCTGACGCCCCGGGCCGAAATCGAGGGCGAAATGGGCGACCAGTTGCCCGGCCTGCAGGCGCGCCTCATGAGTCAGGCGTTGCGCAAGCTCACCAGCAACATCAAGCGCACCAACACCCTGGTGATCTTCATCAACCAGATCCGCATGAAGATCGGCGTGATGTTCGGCAACCCAGAAACCACCACCGGCGGCAACGCGCTGAAGTTCTACGCCTCGGTGCGCCTGGACATCCGCCGCATCGGTCAGATCAAAGAGCGCGACGACGTCGTCGGCAACCAGACGCGTGTGAAGGTCGTCAAGAACAAGGTGGCGCCGCCGTTCAAGCAGGTCGAGTTCGACATCATGTACGGCCAGGGCATCTCCAAGACGGGCGAACTGGTCGATCTCGGCGTCAAGGCCGGGATCGTCGAGAAGTCGGGAGCCTGGATTTCCTACGACGGCCAGCGCATCGGCCAGGGCCGTGAGAACGCGAAAGCATTCCTAACGGAAAATCCCAAAATCGCGGACGCGCTTGAAAAGGCCGTCCGCGCCAACGCGGGCTTGATCGTCGACAAGATGCTGACGGAGCCAGGGCCCGTGGTCTTGGGCGGCGCGGAAGAGCCTGACGAGGACGGCGTATTGCCGGATGCTGACGATGCCGGCGCCCGCAAGGCTGCGGGTAAGCGGCGATAACATTCGGGGTCAGACCTCGGTCTGACCCCAATGTTCGCGCGTTGCCGGCAAAGTTTGCGGTCCGCGCGCGGGGTGCGAAGCGCCGGAACCGGCGATAAGCGCCGCTAGTGTCAGGGATGTTCCCGGTCCAGTCTGTCAGGAATGTTCCCGGTCGTTCACTTCTGGGGTCAGACCGAGGTCTGACCCCTTCGGCGTCCTACCAGGGTCAGACCGCGGCCGGACCGTCTACGCCCCACCTTTTTGGGTTTCTGGACACGGGCCGGAGGCGCCGTTACAAACGCGCCGAATCTATCGCGCGCCGTCCACACGTCGCCAAGCCCCTCTTCCGTGAGCTCCATCGCATGACCGGCGTCAACGAAATCCGTTCGACCTTCCTCGACTACTTCGTCAAGAACGGGCACGAGGCCGTGCCCTCCTCGCCGCTCGTGCCGCGCAACGACCCGACGTTGATGTTCACCAACGCGGGCATGGTGCAGTTCAAGAACGTCTTCACCGGGCAGGAGACGCGGCCGTACACGCGGGCGGCCTCATCGCAGAAGTGCGTTCGCGCCGGCGGCAAGCACAACGACCTCGACAACGTCGGCTACACGGCGCGGCATCACACCTTCTTCGAGATGCTCGGCAACTTCTCGTTCGGTGATTACTTCAAGGAGCGCGCGATCGTGCTCGCCTGGGAGCTGATCACCAAGACATACGGGCTCGACGCGAAGCGGCTGTCGGTCACCGTCTATCACGAGGACGACGAGGCGCACGCGATCTGGAAGAAGCTGACGGGCTTCGGCGACGACAAGCTGATCCGCATCGCTACGTCCGACAACTTCTGGCAGATGGGCGACACGGGGCCGTGCGGTCCGTGCTCGGAAATCTTTTTCGACCACGGACCGAAGATCCCCGGCGGCCCTCCGGGGTCTGCGGACGCCGACGGCGACCGCTTCATCGAGATCTGGAACCTCGTGTTCATGCAGTTCGAGCAGTTGCCGGGCGGCGAGCGCGTGGCCCTCCCCAAGCCGTCGATCGACACCGGCATGGGGCTGGAGCGCATCTCTGCCGTGCTCCAGGGCACGCACGACAATTACGAAATCGATCTGTTCCGGAACCTGATCCAGAGCATTCGCGTCGAGGCGCAGAAGGCGGGCGCCGACGAGGCTGCCGTCGAAGGCGGGCCGGAATTCGTAAAGGCGGCTCGCCGCATCATCGCCGATCACCTGCGCGCGACGAGCTTCCTCATCGCCGACGGCGTGCTGCCGGCGAACGACGGGCGCGGCTACGTGCTTCGCCGCATCATGCGCCGCGCCATGCGCTATGCCCACCTGCTCGGCTGCGCGGATCCGCTGATGTACCGGCTGGTGCCCTCGCTCGTGCGCGAGATGGGCGACGCGTTCCCGGAGCTTGGCCGCGCGCAAGGCTTGATTGCGGAGACGCTGAAGCTCGAAGAGACGCGTTTCAAGAAAACACTCGGCAACGGCCTGCGCCTGCTCAGCGAGGCTTCGCAGGGCATGACATCCGGTGCCGTGTTCCCCGGCGATGTGGCCTTCAAGCTGTACGACACCTATGGCTTCCCACTGGACCTTACCGAAGACGCGCTGAGGGCGCGTCAGATCAGCGTCGACACCGGCGCGTTCAACACGGCGATGCAGAAGCAGAAGGACGACGCGCGCCGGGCCTGGAAGGGCTCGGGCGATACGGCGACGGAGACCGTGTGGTTCGAACTGCGCGACAAGGCCGGGGCGACCGAGTTTCTCGGCTACGACACGGAGAGCGCGGAAGGCGTCATCGCGGCGATCGTCAAGGACGGCAAGCCGGTCAAGTCGCTGAAGGCTGGAGACGAGGCGCAGGTCGTCGTCAACCAGACGCCGTTCTATGGCGAATCCGGCGGCCAGGTCGGCGACACGGGTGTGATCAAAGGCGCCAAGGGCGCTGTCTTCAAGGTTACCGACACGCAAAAGAAGCTGGGCGATGTCTTCGTGCACTCGGGCGTGATGGAAAAGGGTTCGCTCAGCGAAGGCACGGCGGTTGAACTGATCGTCGATAGCGCTCGGCGAACAGCGACGCGCGCCAACCATTCCGCCACGCATCTGTTGCATGAAGCGCTGCGGCAAGTGCTCGGCACGCACGTAGCACAGAAGGGCTCGCTCGTGTCGCCCGACCGCCTGCGCTTCGACTTTACGCATACCAAGCCGATGAATGCCGACGAGATTGCCCAGGTGGAGGCACTAGCTAACGGGGTCATCCTGCAGAACGCCGCAGTCGAGACGCACTTGATGGCGCTTGAGGATGCCAAGCAGTCGGGCGCCATGGCGTTGTTCGGCGAGAAGTACGGCGACGAGGTTCGCGTCGTCTCGATGGGCAACCCCGTTGCCGGGCCGAAAGGCAACAAGGCTTGGTCGGTCGAGTTGTGCGGCGGCACGCACGCGCGCCGCACGGGCGATATCGGGCTGGTGAAGGTCACGAACGAAGGTGGCAGCTCGGCCGGCGTACGGCGCATTGAGGCGCTGACGGCTGACGGTGCGCGCGCCTACCTAGCAGCGCACGACGAGCAGCTGCGCGAGGCGGCCAGCCTGTTGCGCGTGCGGCCGGAAGATGTCGTCGAGCGTGTCAAGGCGCTGGTGGATGAGAAGAAGCAATTAGAGCGGCAGCTGGCGGATGCCAAGAAGCAGGTGGCGCTCGGTGGCGGCGGGCCCGCCGGTGGTGCTGGGGCGCCGGGCGATGCCATCCGCACGATCGGCGCTGTCAAGCTGCTGGCGCGGTCGGTTCAGGGGCTCAATCCAAAAGATCTGCGCGGGCTCGTCGATGACGGCAAAAGGCAAGTCGGCTCGGGGATCGTCGCCATCGTCGGCGTGACGGAGGACGGCAAGGCCGGCCTCGCCGTCGGCGTGACGGACGACCTCGTGAAGACATGGAGCGCCGTCGAACTCGTCAAGGCCGGCGCGGAGGCGCTAGGTGGCAAGGGAGGCGGCGGGCGCCCGGACATGGCGCAGGCCGGCGGCCCCGATGGAGCGAAGGCCGGCAGTGCTCTCGCTGCCATCGAAGCGCGCCTGGACGCGGGCGCGTAACGCGAAGGTAGCCATCCTACTGGCCACGGCAGCCACAACGGGCTGCCGTCGGCCTCAGTGATTGCCTCTAAAACAAGCCGCCGAGCGCTGCGCCAATCACGTCGCCCGCCGACTTTTCGTTGGCTTTCGTGCGGGCGGTTCGCGTCGGCTTTGAGAAATCGGGCGTTGGCGGCGCGAGATGGTCGCGGCCCTTGGCAATCTGCGACCACTTGCCTTCCAGGGCCTGCGTGATGCGCTTCTCGTGGCCGTACACATCGCTATACAGCTTCAGCTTGCCGTCGTCGCCCACCCAGGCGGTGAAGTACGTCAGGTGCATCATGATGCGCTTTTCCATCGGCACCTCGTTGTTCAGCGGGCCCGAGGCTGATAGCTCGTCGATCTTGGCGCGATCCCAACCCTTGTCTTCTTTCAGCAGGATTTCGACGAGCTTCATGGGATTACGCAGGCGCAGGCAGCCGTGGCTCAACGTCCGCTGCGTTGAGTTGAACATGTATTTGTCGGGCGTGTCGTGCATGAAGATCGTGTGCGGCGAGGGGAACGAGAACTTCACGTGGCCAAGAACGCTCTTGCGGCCGGGGGGTTGGGTGACGTCATATTTGCGGATGTCTTCCTTGCTCCAGTCCATGGAGCGCCAATTGAGATCCTTGCCGTCCTTGGTCTCAAGCTGGAGGCCGTATTCGTTCATCAGACCGCCGCCGCGGCGCAGGCTTGGCCACAGCTCCTTGACCTTGATCGATTCCGGCACGCGCCACTTGGGCCTCAGCACAATGTGGCGCAAGGGACGCGAGTAGATCGTCGTCTGCTTGCCGATCTCGCCGGCGACGATGCGCTCCGTGAAAATGATCTCGCCGTCTTTATAGAGGTTGATCATGAACTCGGGCACATTGGCGATCAGGTGGAGGTCGCCGAGGTTGGCCGGCATCCAGCGCCACTCTTCCATATTGGCGAGCAAGCGGCGGGCGTCCGCCGGCTCGGGCTTGTTCAGCGCGGCGCGCGTGGCGTCATCCACGACGCCATCATGGCGGGCCAAGCCGCGATCCGTCTGGAAGAACACCACCGATGCCTTGAGCGGCTCGTCATAGGTTTTTTCTTCTGCAGATCCGGGCGTGAGGCCGAGGCGCTGACGCAGCAGCGGCACCTGATCGTCGCTAGCGCCCGGCGCGATGTCGGCTCCATTTGGAAGCTTGGCTAGCTTGCGGGCGTTACCCTTGGCGACGAGATAGCGCTGACGCAGCTTTTCGAATTGTGCGTGTTGCGGGTGCAGGCCACGCAGGTAGGCCGCCGCATCTGGCGCGGTCGCAAAGTTTGCAATGACTTCGGCGGGCTTAGCGAACTGCGGGCGCCGGTCGAGATTGGAATTCAGCTGGCCGGCGGGATGGATGATACGGCCGCCGCGCGCGTAGCGGGCGTAGAGCTGCAGCGTCAGAGCGAATTTGAGTTCGGCTGCGGCGCGAGCTTCCGCCGTCAGAGGCGCAGCGCCGTCTTTGGCGATCGCAAGCTGCGGCATGGCAAAATCGCGCGGCTCCAGGCCCCATGCGTCAGCGTTGGCGAATTCCGCCACAGCCAAGACGGCAGCCGGCGTCAAGCCGTTGGCCGCAACGAACAAGGGCTCATTGGCGCGGGCGGCATAGAAAGCGGCGACGGCCGCGCGCTCGTTGCGATCTTCGTCGCTCGCTTCCGGCGCAAGCGCGGCAATGGCCCGGGTCAACGCGGCCCCCGCCTCACTGTTCGTCACCACGGGCGCGGGCTGTTCGGTGGGGGCACCCTCGGACGGCGCTGCGTCAGCGGCTGGAGCCGGCTGACCTGGTTCGGCAGCGGCCGGAGACGCATCTTCAGGCGCGAGGTTTTGAGCCTTCACGGGGGTCGCGAGCGACAGCAAGAGTGCGAGGCTAAAACCACAGAAAATTCTCATGCATGATTCCTCTCGTAGGAGGCAAACCCTACTGGCCCACTTCGGCCATTGCGAGACGCCGCGCAACGCCAGTGCGTCCAACCGACGAGAATTGTGGATGTGTGGCGCATTAACCGCAGGCGTGCAGACCGCTTGCACATTAAGCCAGCGTCGCCCAAAGCGGTTGCGACGGTCCATATCTCAGAACAAGCCGTTTGAAACGTAATTATGCCAAAATCGCGCAAATCGGCTTGCGGATTATCCTTCAGCGTCGTTATGAGTCTTTTCGTGGAATATTATAGCATCGCAACTTGGGACTTTTCGTGAAGACAACCAAGACAGGGGCAGCAATTCGGGGCAAAAAGCGGCCCCAGCCTGCTCCCAAGGCTGGCCCGGGCGCGCGCAAGACAAACAGAGTTGGCCGCCCAAGGGCTGGCAGCGTGAAAATGGATGCCCAGGATGTAATCGCGAATGCGGCACTTCCGCTGTTCGCCACGATGAGTTTCGCCGCCGTTTCGACCAAGGATATTGCGGGCGCTGCAGGTTTGAATACCGCGCTTATCTATTATTACTTTGGAAGCAAGGAGGAGCTTTTCCGGCGAACTATCTTGTTGGCCGCGCAAAGAGCCTGCCAGCGCTTCCGCGCTCTCGCTGCCGATCAGCTTCCAGCGGATGCGTTCGTGAATGGTTGGATCGATTGCCACGAAACGGAGTTCGAAACGGTCGTTCAGCTGTTGCGAATTTCAATGAACTACGCCTCAACACCCGAACGACATCGCAACGTCGACGACGCTATCGTCAACTTCCACACAGAAACGCGCGAAATGCTGCGCGAGGCTTTTAAGCGAGGCGTCGCAGAACGGACGTTTTCAGATATCGACGTGCCCCAAACCGTGACGTTCACGGCGACGTTTCTCGACGGCGTCTACATGCGCCGGATCATTTTTCCGCAGCTAGATCCTCGTCCCGAAATAGACGAGCTGCGCGCGTTTCTCGCGGCGAGACTGAGCGCGACTGAAGCTTAGCGCATTATTCGAGCACGTAGATGCCGACATCCAGCGCATCGAGACGGAAGCCCGCTTCGCAGTAAGCCAGGTAATAGTCCCACACGCGGCGGAAGTTTTCGTCATACCCCATGGCCTGTAACTGCGGCCAAGCGGCCTGGAAGCGGCTGCGCCAAACAGACAGCGTGGTTGCGTAGCTCACGGCGAAGAACTCGTGCTCCACCAGCCGTAACCCGGATTGCGCTACGTGCTCGCGCATCAACGTCTTGGTTGGAAGCATTCCACCAGGGAAGATGTAGCGCTGAATAAAGTCGGGCCGGGAGCGATAGCTTTCGAAGCGGTCCTCGTTGATGGTGATGACCTGCACGACGGCCCGCGCGCCGGGCCGCAGCAGGCTGCGCAGTTTGGCAAAGTATACCGGCCAATAGCTTTCGCCGACCGCTTCCAGCATCTCGATCGAAACGATGCCGTCGAAGGTGCCTGTAAGGTCGCGGTAGTCGACGAGTTGCAAATCCGATTTCGCGGCATGCCCGGCGAGCGCCAGCCGGCTCCGGGCGTAGCGCAATTGTTCGACCGACAGCGTCACGCCAGTGACGTGGCTGCTTGAACTTTCGATCAGGCGTTCAGCCAATGCGCCCCAGCCGCAGCCGATCTCGAGCACCTTGGCGTCGGGCGGGAGTTGCAAGTGGCCTATGACGCGGTCCAGCTTGTTGAGCTGAGCGGCTTCCAGGGTCTCGTCGCCGCGAAGGTAGAGCGCGGAAGAATAGTTGATGCCGCTGTCGAGCCAAGCGGCGTAGAAGTTGTTTCCTAGATCGTAGTGGGCTGAAATATTGCGCCGGCTGCCGGAGCGGGTGTTGGCGCGGCCGGCGTGCCGCAGACGATCGATGAGCCTTGCCGTGCTCGAACCGCGCCAAGCCATCGTTAGGGCCGCTTCGTTTGCGGTGACCCATGTGAAGAACGCGACCAAGTCAGGCGTCCACCAATCGCCCACGCGATAGCCTTCCGCGAAGCCGATGTCACCGCCCGTTATCAACCGGCGCAGTGCACTCCAGCGGCGCACGATGATGCGAGCGTCGGGTCCGGGATGTTCACCTTGATGCACCCAGCGCGCGCCAGACGGCGTTTCGATTTCGATGCGGCCCGCGTCGCTGCCGGCCAGGCGGCGCACGAGCCAACCCAGTGCGCCAAGGCCGGGCTTGGATTGTGCGCGTTCAACTGTTTCGGCCATTTCACTCGGCAACGGGCATCTCCTTCGTACATGCGGCCGTGACAGGATCCTGGGGAGGCGCAGGCCGCGGAACGATCGACAGGCCTTTCAGCCACAGCCGCACCGCCTCCCAGTGGATGGCGGCGACGACCTTTGCCGTCATGAGCGGCATGGCGAAAAATACACGCAGCAGGGCTGCGTCTGTCAGCACGCGACGCCGGGCGTCGAGCCGGGCAGCGATGACGGGGCCGGCCGCGTCGTCACCGCAGATGAGAACGCTAACAGCCTCAGCCGGGGGCCGGACCCTGAAGCGGTACGTCATCGCCATCTCCATGAACGGAGAAACGTAGAACCGCTTGGCGCAAGTCTGTTCCACCGCGCCATCAGGCTGATGCGGTACGCCGATGAGGTAGCTGTGGCGCTGCCGGAACGTATTATGGACCTCGTAAAGCAACGCCTTCAGCACGCCATCGCGGCCGTAGCAGAAGTGCACGCTGAGCGGATTGAAAACGAAGCCCAGAATTCGTGGCATGCAAAGAAGGCGAACTGGTCCACCGTCGAGATCGATCCCCGCTTTGCGAAGATGACGATCGATTTGAGCTCGCAACGGGGTGCCGTCGCCGGTCGCATGATCCGCGTCGTGGAAGCTGAAAATGTTCCAGCGATTGTGCGAGAAGAAGCGCAGGCGACGGTGCAGCGCGGGCAGTTCGTCAAGGTCGAACAGGAGCCAGTAAGCGGCGTAGCGGAACGAATGCGCGCGAGGCGTCACGCGGCGATGCATCACGCTGCCCGCATAGATGGCTGAAGCGGCAGAGGCGAGAGCGTTCATGCTAAAGCCTCCGCCGGCCACGAGGCGCGTGGTGCTGAGGCGGCCGGGAGATAAATGCGGCCGGATGGCTTCGCGACTATCCACGGCCGCATCCCGCCGCCCAGCGCCTCGGCTACGGCCAGACCTGCCTGCAACCCGTCTTCGTGAAAGCCTGACCCGAAGTAGGCCCCGCAGAACCACGTGCGGCGGGCACCCTGCAGGGTCCAAAGGCGCTGCTGGGCAGCGAGCGCCCGCGGATCGAATATCGGATGCGAGTACGTCTCGCGCAGATGCACGGCGTCCGTGCCGGGATCCCGGCTCGGGTTGAGTGTGACGAACAACGGCAGCGGGCCCGGAAGGCCCTGCAGCCGGTTCATCCAATACGTAACCGACAGCCGCCCACTTTCTCCGGTATAATTCCAGCTCGACCAGGCAGCCGGGCGTTTCGGCATGAAGCTCGGGTCCGAATGAAGGACCGCCTCATTGCGTTCGTAGCGGAAGGCAGACAAGAGGCTACGTTCGGTCTCGTCCGCGTCGCTCAGTGAAGCCAGCGCCTCATCGGCGTGGCAGGCGAGGACAACGTGGTCGAAGCGTTCCATTGTGCCATTCGTGTCGCGCAGTTCGATGCCGTCTGCCAGCCGCCTTATTGCCGAGACGCCGCAAGATGTGCGAATGCGGTCGCGGAATGCTTGTGAGAGCTTTCCAATGTAGGAGCAGCTGCCACCTGCGACGGTGCGCCAGACAGGACGTCCGGTCAGCTGCAGCAGGCCATGATTAGCGCAGAACGCGATGAAGGATCGCGCGGGGTATTGCAGCATCGTGGCGGCCGGCGCCGACCAGATTGCTGCGGCCATGGGCAGTAAGTGGTCGTCGCGGAAGGGGGCACCATACCCGCCAGTCGCCAGGTAGCTCGACAACGTTACGTGGTCGCCAAGCTGTGGCCCATGGAGCGGCGCTTCGCGATAGAAACGCCGAATGTCGCGCAGCATGCTCCAGAACCGCGGGCTGACCGCATTTCGCCGCTGAGCAAACAGGCCCTTGAGATCTGTGCCCGAGTATTCCAGGCGCCCGTCGTTCAGCGATACTGCAAAGGACATTTCCGATGCACGCGTGGCGACGCCCAGGTGGTCGAAGAGAGCCGTGAGATTGGGGTAGGCCGCCGTGTTGTAGACGATGAAACCTGTGTCGACGGCGATGGGGCCGGCCTTTGTCTGCACCATGGCCGTGTTGGTGTGCCCACCGACGCGGGCGTTTTTTTCAAACACCGTCACGTCGTGATGGCGGCTCAGCAGCCACGCAGCCGACAGGCCGGAGATCCCCGTCCCCGCGACCGCAATCTTCAATCGGCGGTGTGGCAAACCCTGTCGTTGCTCTGTGATCGGACCACCCGTCAGATGTTCTGGCTAGACATTCTTTCCCCGGTACGAGGCCTAGCTACCTGTGGCATACGTGCCAACATTGCTGTTGGATCACGAGATCCAGATTGCACCAACGGCCGTATGATTGGCAAACGGAGTGAAGGAAACGATGCGCTATCCTGATCGGGAGAGTGCGGCGGGAGAAGGCTTAGGGTCCAATGCTGTGTTCGGCGCACCAAGCTTGGCCAATAGCGGCGCCTCAGCGCTACGCACCCATGGCTGACAACGAAACAACAAGCCATTCGCGCTTGATCGAGCGGGTCGCTGCCAATCAGGACCGGCATGCCTTCATGTTGTTGTTTGCCTTTTTTGGCCCGCGCGTGAAGGGCTTCATGATGCGCTCAGGCGCGAGCGATGCCTATGCAGAGGAGCTGGCGCAGGAGACGTTGCTGACCGTTTGGCGAAAGGCGCAGACGTTCGACGCCAGCCGGGCGAGCGCATCGACCTGGATTTTTACAATCGCGCGTAACCTGCGCATCGACGGTTTGCGGCGGGAAAAACTGGCGGCCAACGCCCAGGCCCAGTTGGACGTGCTGGACCTGGATGTGGAACGGCCCGACCAGACGCTGAATTCGGTAGAGCGGGCGGAGCGATTGCGTGCCGCCCTGAGCGGGCTCAGTCCTGACCAGCTTGATCTGGTGCGGCTGTCGTTTTTCGAAGACAAGCCTCATCCCGAAATTGCGAAGGCACTGAATATTCCGTTGGGCACGGTCAAATCTCGCCTGCGGCGGAGCATGATGCTGCTCCGCGAGATCCTGGAGGATCTCAAATGACGATCAGGCATCACCCCGACATCGCCACTCTTGGATCGTTCGGATTCGGCACGCTGGACAAGGCCCGCGCGTTTGTCGTCGCAGCGCACGTCACCAGCTGCGCGAAATGCAAGGCGATGGTGAGAGGCTTTGAAGAGACCGGCGGTGTGGTTCTGGAAGACCTGGAGCCTGCTCCGTTGTCGATGGGCGCCGGCGAGGCGATGCTGGACATGGTGTTGCATGGTGCTGACGCAGACCGCCGGACGGCCGAACCGCGCCTCGCTGAGGTCGACTTGCGTACCGTGTTGTCGACATTCGACGAAGGCCCGTGGCGCTGGCTTGGGCCGGGCGTACACTATAAGCCGTTGACGACTGCTCCGGCCGGGGAGGCTCGGCTGTTCCTGCTCAAAGCCGAACCGGGAACGAGTTTGCCGGAACATACGCACAGCGGAACGGAGCTGACCTTGATCCTGCGCGGCGCGTTCTCGCATAGTGGGGGCCGGTTTGGACCGGGCGATCTTGAGGAGGCAGATTCGAGCGTCGAACACCAACCGGTGGTGGACGATGGCGACGTTTGCATTTGCCTCGTTGCGATGGATGGACAGTTGCGGCTGACGGGGTTTATGGGGCGCCTGCTCCAGCCTTTCGTGAGGCTTTGATCTTAGGCATGCGTTGGTGATCATCACAGCTGGTCTGCTAGGCATCGCGCTCGCCGTTCTTTCGGTTGCGCTCTCGCTTGTCATGGCGTTGGCGTGGGCCGTGCAACAGCGCACCGGCAATTCCGGTTGGGTCGATACCGTGTGGACATTCGGCCTGGGCGCGATCGGGATCGCGGCTGCTCTGTGGCCGGACCCGGCGGCCGCCAGCGGGCGGCAGTGGCTGATTGCAGTGCTGATCGCGGCCTGGGCATTGCGGCTGGGCGGGCACATCGCGCACCGCTCTTCTGGCATCGCCGACGATCCACGTTACGCGCAGTTGATCAAGGGCTGGGGGGCGGACGCCAGCCGCCAGATGTTTATCCTGCTGCAGAAGCAGGCTGTCGTGTCGATCCCGCTGGTGATGACCGTCTTCCTCGCAGCACATAATCCGGAACAGCTGTGGTGCGCACTCGACGTCGCAGCCGTTTTGCTGTTTGCCGTGGCGGCGGCAGGCGAAGCGCTGGCCGATCATCAACTGCGCGGCTTCCGCAGCCGGCACGCGCAGCGCACGGCCGTCTGCGACGAAGGGCTTTGGGCCTGGTCTCGGCATCCCAACTATTTCTTCGAGTGGCTCATGTGGGTCGCCTTCGCGCTGCTCGCCATTGGATCGACGCCGTTCGGGTGGCTTGCGCTGGCGGGACCGCTGGCGATTTATTGGTTGCTGACGCAGGTATCCGGCATTCCGCCGTTGGAGGAGCACATGCTACGCACGCGCGGGGAAGCATTCCGCCGCTACCAGGCGCGGACAAGCGCATTCTTTCCGTTGCCACCGCGCCGCGCTGCCGCAACCGGAACGCGCTCATGATTGCGTCTGCGGTGGCTCTGGCTGAACGGGTGCCGTTGCCGGACGCTGTGACGCGGGCGGCAATCAGCTTTCTCGTCGGCCGGACGGATCGGGGGCTGCGCGGCCTCGACCAAACAGCGACGCGCGACTTCGCCAAGGCCATGCCGGGCTTTGCCATCGCCGAACACACCGATGCGGCCAATGCACAGCACTACGAGGTGCCGGCTGAGTTCTTCCAGCATGTGCTTGGGCCGCATATGAAATATTCGTCGTGCTACTACGAGGCCGGCGACACCCTCGCTGGCGCCGAGGCCCGGGCGTTGGCGCTGACATCCGCGCACGCAGATTTGCACGACGGCCAACAGATCCTCGAGCTTGGCTGCGGATGGGGCTCGCTCTCGCTCTGGATGGCGGAGCACTTTCCGGGTGCCAGCATAACGGCGGTCTCGAATTCGGCGTCGCAGCGTGCGGCGATCGAGGCTGACGCCCGCGACCGCGGTCTGGGCAACCTCAAGGTCGTCACGGCGGATATCAACGTGTTCGAGCCGGATCGCGTGTTCGATCGGATCGTTTCGGTGGAGATGTTCGAGCATCTGGCCAACTGGGCGGCGATCCTCGGCAGGGCGCGGCGGTGGCTAAAGCCTGACGGCCGGCTTTTCCTGCATGTCTTTTCGCACGACGTGGCGCCCTATCGCTTCGATCATACGAACGAGGCGGATTTCATCGCCCAGCACTTCTTCACCGGTGGCATCATGCCCAGCCACGACCTCATCGGGCAGTTCGCCGATAGCTTCACGGTGGAGCAGCAGTGGCGATGGAGCGGCGAGCACTATGCGATGACGGCGCGGGACTGGCTGAGGAACTTCGACGCCAATCAGGGTGCGATCATTCAGGTGCTAGGCGGTGTTTATGGCGCCGACGCGCTGTTGTGGCAGCGCCGGTGGCGGCTGTTCTTTCTGGCGACCGAAGGGCTGTTTGGATATCGCGGCGGTGGCCCGTGGGGCGTCAGCCATTACCGGCTGCGCCCCACGGCCTGATCAGTGCCCGACGTAGCCCGGCAAGCCCGCCGCCGCTGCGGAGCGCGCCAGTTTCCGCCCCAGGATCACGGCGCGCTCGTAGTCGTCAGTGACGAGGTGCGACGGGATTGTGGTGCGGAAGAACTCCGCCCAGCGGAATTCCGAGTATGGGGCACGGGTCTTCTTGAAGCCGCCCGCCTCGCGAACCGACCAGGCAAGGTCGCGATACACATCGGCCTTCAAGCTATTGATCGCGCGCGGCATGCGCGATAGCGCCACGCGGCTGCCGGTCTCGTCGAATGGATAAACGAGACCCTGCGTTTCCATCGCAGCCCAAAATTGCTTCGGGCTGAGATCGGAATAATCGTCGATAATCTGAACAAAGGCGTTCGTCACCCGGCTCTGCAGCAGCGCCAGGCTCAGGTGGTGGTGGTCGACGATGTAGAGTTCTTGGCCCG
Organism: Hyphomicrobiaceae bacterium; assembly: GCA_030655135.1. Lineage (GTDB taxonomy): Bacteria > Pseudomonadota > Alphaproteobacteria > Rhizobiales > Hyphomicrobiaceae > JAKAXS01. The sequence goes on from JAURWC010000081.1 coordinate 14,120, forward strand.
GACCGTAGACGGCAGGGATCGGCCGGCGTTCCAGATAACGGCCCATCTTGCGGCGTTTGCGGGCGCCTAATCGTTTGCGCTTGGCCGCCACCGCACGCATGCCAACTGCAACCTGCGTCGGCCGCAAGCTGTCGATGGGTACGATGATGGGATCGGAGGGAAGCCCTTGGGCCGCGCGACGGCGCGGCTGAGGCGGTAGAGTTGTCGAAGACAAAGTGAGCCGTGGAGACGGCTTATGCGAGGCACGAGAGGCCATCGGAGATCCTGTCACGAACGCAACACACAACGTGAACAGCCTTATTAAGCCCCTCTTAAACTTAAGATCGGGTAAATTTTCCCGCCGAGCGCGAAACGCCCTGGAAATAATTGCAGAGGCATCGGCGCGCCTGGTTCAGCGCGTAAGCGTCGACGCCCAGTAGCCTGCGGCCGAAGCTAAAGCAGCAACAGCTGCACCGTAAGCCATGTCGATGAGGGTGATCTGCAGCGTCCAGTTGCGCAGCGTGGCGAAGTTGGTGAGATCATAAGTGGCGTAGGCAAAAAAGCCGAACAGCGCACCGTATAACAGCGCCGTACCGATCGACCCGGCCTTGATGGCGGGGTCGATGGCGAAGATCGTCAGGCCCACCGGAAACAAGAGATAGAATGCTGCCGCTGGACCGAGCCGGACGTCGGGTGTCAAAATATCGCCCAGGGTCGGCTTGTACAGCTGGCTGCCCATGAAATAGAGCCAAGCGCCGTCGACCACCGCGAAAACAACCAGAGCCGCAACGTAAGGAGCAAGGTATCCCATCATCCCCGACCGCGCTGGCGTTGGCGGCCGGCCTGGCGCACTGGGATAGGCTTGGGAACCAAGCCACCCGAGAGACGCGAAATCAAATAATACGCGGCGCCCAACAGCGCCAAGTTCAAGCAGATCAGTGATGCGATTGTCATTTGCGTCAATCCACCCGTTCAGCTTCGCCTGCAATAATACGTGAACCAAGCCGAAAGGATCCCATCGGCACGTAATTTTCTGAGATGGGCAAAAAAATGCCCGGCCGAAGCCGGGCTAGAAGGAGACGATATCCCTGCGTGGTGGCAGACAACGCAAAGGCGTGCTCCTCTGAGTCTGATACGGGCGGAACGTATCACTGGTTTTGGGCTTGGGAAGGAAAATCCGCGGCTGAGTTTCTACCCGTGGCGGGATGACGGATCGGATCGAGCAGCCTAGACTGAGGCGAATGCACCCTTCGGGCAGCCTCCCGGCGCCATGCCGCCAGCACTCCGGCAGAAAGCTCCATGAAATCTGAAAAGCCCCGCACGATCCGCCTCAAGGATTATCGTCCGCCATCGCACCTGATCGATCATGTGCACCTCGAGGTGTCCCTTGCCCCGCAAGCCACGCGGGTCGTTTCGCGCCTGAAGATCAGGCCCAACGCCAAAGCGACAGCAGGCGGCGCACTCGTTCTCGACGGCGAACAGATGACCCTGGGGGATGTGCTGGTCAATGGCGTTAAGGTTCCGCCCGCCGCGTATAGTGTGTCGGCAACGGCCCTCACCTTGCATAAGCCGCCATTACAGCCCTTCGAGCTGGAAATCGAAACGACGATCGACCCGGAAGACAATAAGGCGCTGCAGGGCATATACCGGTCCCGCGGAATTTATTGCTCGCAATGCGAGGCGCAGGGATTTCGCCGGATCACTTACTTTCTAGACCGGCCTGATGTCCTTTCCACCTACTCGGTGCGCATTGAGGCAGATCGCGCCGAGGCGCCCGTGCTGCTCGGCAACGGCAATCCTGGCAAGCGCGGCAACCTGCCTGGAAACCGGCACTTCTCCGAGTGGCACGACCCCTTCGCCAAGCCCTGCTACCTATTCGCCCTCGTCGGCGGGGACCTGGGCTATGTGTCGTCGAGCTTCAAAACCATGTCTGGCCGCGAGGTCGCGCTCAATATCCATGTCGAGCACGGCAAGGAAGGACGCGCGGAGTGGGCCATGGACGCGCTGAAGCGCTCGATGGCCTGGGACGAGAAGCGTTTCGGACGCGAATACGACCTCGACGTCTTCAATATCGTCGCCGTGTCGGACTTCAACATGGGGGCCATGGAGAACAAGGGCCTCAACATCTTCAACGACCGCCTCATCCTGGCGTCGCCGGAGACGGCCACCGACTCGATCTTCGAGGCCATCGAAAGCGTCGTGGCGCACGAGTACTTCCACAACTGGACCGGCAACCGCATCACTTGCCGCGACTGGTTCCAGCTGTGCCTGAAAGAAGGGCTGACGGTGTTTCGCGACCAGGAATTCACGGGCGACGAACGCTCCCGCTCCGTCCAGCGCATCACCGACGTGCGGCAGCTCAGGGCCATGCAGTTTCCGGAGGACACGGGGCCGCTGGCGCATCCGGTGCGGCCGGAGACCTACATCGAGATCAACAACTTCTATACGGCGACGGTCTACGAAAAGGGCGCCGAACTCGTCCGCATGATCCAGACGATCCTGGGCGAGGTCGGGTTTCGCGCCGGCATGGACCTCTATTTCGAACGGCACGACGGTGACGCAGCGACGATCGAAGACTTCATCAAATGCTTCGAAGAGGCGAGCGGGCGCGACCTGTCTCACTTCGCGCTCTGGTATGGGCAAGCAGGCACGCCCGAACTGGTCTGCTCGCTCGACTGGAACCGGACCGGCAAAACGGCGAAGCTGACCATCGAGCAGGTTCTTCGCGCCACGCCCGGCCAGCCGAAAAAGAAGCCGTTGCATATCCCGCTGAAGGTGGGCCTGGTCAATCACAACGGCGCGGACATGGCGCTGGAGCTTGGCGACGAGCGCCCGGTCGGCGACGGTGTGCTGCACGTCACCAAGCGCAAGCAGTCGTTCGAGCTGACGAACGTCGGCTCACGGCCGGTACCATCACTGCTGCGCGGGTTCTCAGCGCCCGTCAACATCACGCTGGACTTGAGCGATCGCGACCTCGAATTCCTGATGGCGCACGACAGCGACACGTTCAATCGCTGGCAGGCAGCCAACACGTACGCCACGCGCACGCTGAAACAGATCACCGCGGCACTTGGCGAAGGCAAGCGCTCAACGCGCGGGGCCGGCTTTGCCAAGGCCCTGGGCCAGACCATCGCCGACGAGAGCCTGGAGCCGGCGTATCGGGCAGAGCTGCTGCGGTTGCCGAGCCAAGCGGACGTTGCGCGCGAAATCGGCCGCAACGTCGATCCGGAACACATTTACCGGGCCCACCGTCAGCTGCTGCGGCAGGTGGGGACGGTGTTGGGGTCCACGCTGGAAGACATCTACCGGCGCATGACGCCCAAGACGGAAGGCTTCTCACCGGATGCCGACAGTGCCGGCCGCCGCGCTTTGCGTAATGCCGCCCTGACGCTGCTGACGGCGCGGGGCAAGCCCGCCGACCACACGCGCCTCGCCAATCACTTCTTCAAGGCGAGCAATATGACGGACGAGGCGTTCGCCATGTTCCTGCTGGCGGCCTCGGATGTGCCCGAGCGCGCCACGGCACTGCAACGGTTCTTCGACCGCTGGAAAGCCGACCATCTGGTGATCGACACCTGGTTTGCGGCGCAGGCCCAGTCGCCCCTGCCCCGCGCCTTCCCCGAAATCGAGGCGCTGACGCGCCATCCGCTGTTTGCCCTGACGGCGCCAAACAAGGTGCGGGCGCTGGTCGGCAACTTCGCCGTCGGCAATCCGCTGCAGTTTAACAGGGCCGACGGCGCCGGCTACGACTTCGTCGTGTCGCAGGTTATCGCGCTGGACCAGTTCAATCCGCAGATCGCTGCCCGGATCCTCGGTGCGTTCAGGGGTTTCAGGGTGCTGGAACCCAAGCGGAGATCCCTTGCGCGCAAAGCTTTGCAACGAGTTGCAAAGGCTCAAAAAACCTCCAGGGACGTTTACGAGATTGTGTCAAAAATGCTGGAGCCGTAGGAATTGCGAAAAATCCGCTTGCAGGCCCTTTTGTTCACTCTCGACTCACCTGCGCAAATCAGTTGAAGTGAAGTTATGGAGTTCGAGGGCGCGTATCCCCTCGGATGCACGGGCGGCACTACTGACATTCAAAGGGTGAGACAATGGAACGGGCGATGCCAGCCCTTCCACGGGGAAGCTTTGCGCTTGCGCAGGCTCTCGTGGCGGGCGTTTGCCAGATCGGCCAGAAGGCCGCCACGGCGATCGATCCACAAATCCTGCGATTTTTCCAGATTGCCGCATCATTGGTGCTGACCGCGTGCGCCGCGTTCGAAATCTGGTCGGGAGGACGACCCTACTCGTTCGTACTGCTGGCCGGCGCGATCATGATGGCCATCGCCGCCTGGCGGCAGGCTGACGCGCCGCAAGCCGAAACATCGCAGACCGTACCCGTTGCACCCTTATCCGACGCGCTGCAATCGCAGATCGTCATGCAGCTGACGGCGCAGCGGGCGATCAATCGGCCGGCCCCCACCGCCAGCCAGGCGCTGAGCGGCGAGGCCTGGGGCGACCTGATGGCGCGCGTCAGCCACGACTTGCGCACGCCGCTCAATGCCGTCATCGGATTCTCCGACGTGATGGGTTCGGAGCTGTTCGGCCCCGTGGGCGACGAGCGCTATCGCGACTACATCGCCCACATCCGCGACAGCGGGCGGGAGCTGTTGAAATCAGCCGAGGACACACTGGCCATCACGTCACTGCTGGGTTCTCGCGGCAGCGCTGCCGATGCCATCAATCTGGAAACGCTGGCCTGCGAAGCGATCCGCGCGGCCGGTGTAACGGAAGCCGACGTCGAGATCGACGACACGATCGACGTCATTGGCGAGCGGCGCGGGTTACGGCAAGCGCTGGTCAATCTCGTCTCAGAAGGGTGCCTGCGGGCGGCCGGCGGCAGCGCGCTGCGCATCTCGGCCTCGTGCGAGGACGAGTTCGTGATCCTGCAGGTCACGGCACAAGCCGTCGCCGCAAAGGCCGGCAGCCAGGAAGCGTCGCTCCACGTCTGCATGGCGCGCGTTCTTCTGGAACTGCAGGGCGCCCAGCTTATCGAGATCGAACGCGACGGAGAGTGGCGCGCCGTCACGGTTGTGGGTCGCGCCGCGCAGCAGGATTTCTTCGCACCGGGCACCGTTCCCATGGGCTGGCAGCCGCGCCGCCAACTTGAAACGCGCCTTCCCAGCTGACGTTATTCGGGTTTGGTGGCGCCATTTTCGGGGGCGCCGGCTTTGCCGGGCTCACCGCCGCGCCAGAACAGGCGCGGCTGACGCTGCTTCCACCACTCGCCCAGGGCAACGCGCTCCTGGGGTGTCAGCTTCTCCGCCGCATCGATAAAGTAATCGGACACCAGCGAGCGAAGCTTCGATTCCGCCTCGTCGATACCAGTCAGTGATGCTCTCAGCTTGGCCTTGTCGTACGGCTCGGCCACGAGGACGCTCGTAGCTTCCAGGCGCGCCGCCCGTGCTGCCTCACGCAACTCGCGGATCTTCGGACGGTGCTGCTGGAACGATTGGCGCAGCACCTCACCGCGATCTTTCGGCAGCGTGTGGGAGAAACCCTTGAGGCCGAACTCGCCACGCGACACGTGCGGCGGACCGGCAATGAAGGCGCCGGCAATCAGGCCGACGCCGAGAAGATTGACCGCCAGCGAACAAAGCAGCGCCGTGCGCAACTTGCGCTTCGACCAGCCGCCCTCGTCCACCTGCGAGACGGAACCGATGCTCACAGCGTGTCCTCCTCGATCAGGCTCGAGCGATTACCGTCGATGACCAGTTCGGTCGCGTCGGCTTCGGCGACGTCATACTCGTCGCCGAGCGACGGCATGGCCGAGTTCAACACCCCGGATGTGCCAACGAAGGCCCCGACAAACAGCGAGGCGGCCAGCAACGCGGCTGCCTGCCAGCTGCTGCGCTGGTGGACGGGACGCTTGGCGGAACTTGCGGAAGCCCGGCGCGCGGACGCAATCGAGACGACGTTATCCACGCGGGGCTGGCCTTCGACCGCGGCGGCCGCAACGATGCGGTCGACAAGGCCGCCCAGCTTGGCAGGATCCGCTGCCGGAACCTTGTCGAGCAGACGATCCAGCGCGGCAGCCTCAGTCAGCAGGCGCTGCGCTTCTTCGTTGCCGGAGATCAGCGGGGCGAACCGCAACCGCTCCTGGGCAGGCCAACGCGTGCGATCGGCACCGGAAATCTCCAGCCGATTCACTAACGCTGCCAATTCTGTTGCCTGCTTCATGACACTCTCGATCCCGGCTGAGCCGTCTTCAACTCATCATCACCATAACGGACGAGGCCTGCCTCAACCGTCGTTCTCCAAAAGTTCTTTCCACTCTCCGGCCAAACTGGACTTTAAGGCCCGTCTGGCGCGAGCCAGCAAGGACTCCACTGCCTCGTCGGAAATGCCCATCGCCTGCCCCACCTCGACCTGGCTCAGGCCCTCGTGGTGGAAGAGCGTCAAGGCCAGTCTTTGCCGATCCGGCAGGGCCTGCATGGCGGCTGCGACGCGGACCGACAGTTCCTGGCCTTCCAAATTGGTAACCTGAGTCGGCGGCTCGGCCACTTCCGGCACCTCGTCGGTCACGATCGTGCGCTGGCCGGACCGCACGCGGTCGATGCACAAGTTCGATGTCACCCGGCGCAGCCATGGCCGCAGCCCGCCGGGTCCAAGTTCCAGCCCGGCGGCGGAGCGCCAGAGCCGCAGCATCGCTTCCTGCGCGATGTCTTCGGCCTCGGCCTCGTCTTTCAGCATGCGGCGTGCAATGCCCGCCACTACAGCGATATGACGTGCAACCAGGTCGCGAAACGCCGTGGCATCGCCCGAACGCAAACGGCCGACGAGAGCGGCATCGACCGCATCGTCCTCCGCGCGTGCTTTGGCCTCGCGGGGGCCGGGCTCCGTCATTTTCGCCGCCACGTGCGACCTCTGGATCGTTGCAAGCGAGCTGGTCTGTCTCATTAGCATATCGGATCAGCAATGCACTCCGGCCATGCCCTGGTACCCATGACCGGCACGTCCAGCCTGGGACAGGCTATGACAGCCGTTCATTGTCACAAACGGACGAAGATTGCGGTTTCCGTCGCCGGCGTCAGGCGATGAGTTTCTCGAACAGCTCCGAGACGGCGGCGAGGCTGCGGCGAACCTCCGCCTGCAGAGTGTCAAAACTCGGCGCATCGCCGGCCGCAGCCAGCAGATCCTTCAGGCCGCGCGGGGCCGCCTCCGGGTCGAACGAGCCATCCAGGCAGAGCCGGAGAACCTGGGTCAGGTTGTGGATCAGGCGGGCCGCCGCGATCAGGACGGACGCATCGCCATGTTCGAGCAGGCCAGCGTCGCGCAGCTTTTCGTAGGCGCGAATGGTGTTCTGCTCGAGGATTTCCGGGTGGTCGGCGGCGTGGATGAGTTGCAAATACTGGGCGATGAACTCCAGATCGACGAGGCCGCCGCGCACCTGTTTCAAATCCCAGATGTTGTCGGTCTTCTTCTCCTTCCACATCAGGGCGCGCATATCCAAGACGTCCTTGGTGGTCTGGGCGCGGTCGCGCGGCTTGACCAGCGCGGTGTGGATTGCGGCCTCGACCTTGGCGCGCAGCTCCGGGGGTCCGGTGATCGGCCGGGCCCGCGTCAACGCGAGGCGTTCCCAGGTCCAGGCTTCCTTATCCTGGTACTCGACAAAGCTCGAGAGCTGCGTCGCGACCGGCCCCTTCAGGCCGGAGGGACGCAGCCGCATGTCGACTTCGTAGAGCGTGCCTTCGGCAGTCGGCGATGACAGCGCCGCGATCAGCCGCTGCGTCAGGCGCGAGTAATACTGGTTGGGCGAAAGCCCGCGCTGGCCGTCCGAGGAGGTGCAGTCGTCGGGGAAGTCGTAGATGACGATGAGGTCGAGGTCGGAGTTGGCGGTCATCTCGCAGCCGCCGAGCTTGCCCATCGCCAAGACTGTGGCGGAGCCGCCTGGCATCTGTCCGTTGGTGCGGATGAGTTCGTCTTCCACGGCGGTCTGCAGCGCGCCGATCAGGCGCTCGGCCAGCAACGCGTAGGCCTCTCCGGCCTGGCCCGCATCGATCATGCCCGACAGCACACGCACGCCGATGAGGAAAATCTGCTCGCTGCCGATGACACGGGCGCGATCCAGCACTTCCTGAATGTCGGCCGCGCCCGTCAGCTCGGCGGCAATGATGCGGTCAAGCTCTTCGGCGCCGGCGCGCGCGTCGAGCGTGCGGGGATCGAGCACGGCATCCAGCAGACGGCGGCGTCGCGACAGGATACGCGCCAGCCGCGGCGCCGATCCCATGATGTCGGCCACCAACCGCAGCAGGCCGGGATTGGCGCGCAGCAACGAGAACAGCTGAATGCCGGTCGGCAATTCGGAAACGAAGCGATCGAAGCTGGAGAAAGCGCGATCGGGATCGGCCGTGTCGGCGAGCGCGGCGATCAGCAGGGGCTGCACTTCGGTGAGGCGTTCGCGGGAGGGAGCGGAGCGGACGGCGGCATAGCGGCCGTGGTGCCAGCCGCGAACGGTGGCGAGCACCTGGCTCGGCTGGCTGTAGCCCAGCGCCTTCAGCGCTTCGATCGTGCCGGGGTCGTCATCCTCGCCGGCAAAAACCATGTTGGCGCCGGCGTTCGTCAGCTCGGGCATGTCCTCAAACAGCACGCCGTAATGGCGCTGCACTGTCGACAAGTAGGAAACGAGGTCCTTGGAAAAAGCTTCTAGGCTGGCGTACCCCGCGAACCGGGCGAAGCTTTGCAGGCGGTCGCCACCGTCTGGCAGCGTGTGCGTCTGCTCGTCGGCGACCATCTGGATGCGGTGCTCGATCTCGCGCAGGTAGCGGTAGGCCGCTTCGAGATCCCTTCGCACGGGCTCCTGGATCCAACCGCGCTCGACAAGCTTTTTCAGCGTCTCCAGCGTCGGGCGGACGCGCAGGTCCTTCTGGCGACCGCCGGCGATCAGCTGCTGCGTCTGGGCGAAGAATTCGATCTCGCGAATACCGCCGCGCCCCAGCTTCACGTTGTGGCCGGCGACGCCGATGCTGCTGAGGCCACGGAACGCGTTGATCTGGCGTTTCATCGCATGCACGTCGGCGATGGCGGCGAAGTCGAGATACTTGCGCCAGACGAACGGGGCGAGATCCGACAGCAGCATCTCGCCGGCCTCGATGTCTCCCGCCACTGGCCGCGCCTTGATGAGGGCGGCGCGTTCCCAGTTCTGGCCGAAGCTCTCGTAATAGATCAGGGCGGCTTCCGTAGAGAGCGCGACCTGCGTGGCGCCGGCGTCTGGACGCAGGCGCAGATCGACGCGGAAAACGTAGCCGTCGGCGGTACGTTCATCGATCAGACGGACTAGATCGCGGGTGAGGCGCACGAAAAATGTCGAGGGTTCGACATCTTTTCGCAGGCTCACGCGCTCGAGGTCGTAGAAGACGATGAGGTCGATGTCGCTGGAATAGTTCAGCTCGAAGGCGCCGTACTTGCCCATGCCCAGCACGATGTAGCCGGTGCCCTGCTCTGGCGCGGCTGCGTCTTTGGCGATCCAATCGCCCTTCGCGGCGGCCTGGCGGAACAAGAACCGGATCGCGCCCTTCAGGGCGTGATCCGCCGTTTCCGATAGTGCACGCGTTACCTGCATGACGGGCCAGACGCCGCCGAGGTCCGCCAACCCTATCAGTAGGGCCGCTTCCGTCTTGTAGCGGCGCAGATCACGCATGGCTTCCGGCAGCGTCGCGGCGTTCGCGAGATTTGCCGCAAGATCCTCTGCCATCGCCGTGAGGCGAGCGCCGGGGTCGCTCAGCAGCACGCGCGCTAGGCGATCAGGATCTCGCGTCATGAGCGTCGTCAGGTAGGGGGAGCCACTTGCGACGCCCTGCAGCAGCGCGCGGACGGTTGGCGCGTCGATGGTTTGCGCAAGACCGGCAGCCGTTGCCGATGCGGCGGCGGCTTCAAGGTCGGCAAGGACCTGATCAGCGCGGGCCTGATCGTAGACACGTGGTGCACTGTTTATTGAGTCTGCCAACGTCGGCATGCCGGCGTTTCTCCCTGCCGTCTTTTTGCAGGGGCTTAGACTGTTCGGCGCTCCTTGTGAACCGGCAGAACGAGAATGGCGCGCAATCCGGGGGCATTGTCCTCGAGGAGAACGTGGCCATTGTGAAGCCGCGCCACCGCGGCAACGAGGCTGAGGCCCAGGCCGGTGCCCGGCGGCGTGCGCGACTCCTCAAGGCGCACGAAGCGCTTCAGCACGCGCTCGCGGTCGGCCGGCGCAATTCCAGGGCCATGGTCGGCCACCGAGATCTCGACATTCGTGCCGCCGTTGGCCACCGCGACCGCGATCGAGCCATCAGCGCTGCCGTTGCGGCCGTACTTGAGGGCGTTCTCTATCAAATTGATGACGGCTTGGCTGACGAGCTGGCGATTGGCCACGATCGAGGGACCATCGGCGATCGACGACGTCAGCGCCACGCCCGCCTCTTCCGCCACGGGCTCATAAAGCTCGGCGGCATCGCGAACCATTGTGCCGATGTCGAACTGCTCCTTACTGGCATCGAAAGCGCCGGCCTCCAGGCGCGCGATCAGCAACAGGGCGTTGAACGTCTTGATGAGGTCGTCGGCCTCGTCGATCGTGCGCTCCAGGCCCTCGCGATAGCCATCGGCGCCCTTGGACTCAAGCAATGCCGCCTCGGCGCGATTGCGCAGCCGGTTCAGCGGCGTCTTCAGGTCGTGGGCGATGTTGTCGGAGACTTCGCGCAGGGAGTTCATCAGCAGCTCGATACGCTCGATCATGGCGTTGAGTTGCGTCGATAGATCGTCAAACTCGTCGCCGGATCCCTGCAGCGGTATGCGGCGCGACAGGTCGCCTGCCATGATGGACCGGCTGGTCTGGTTGATCGTTTCAAGGCGGGCCAGCAACATCCGTGAGGCGAGCGCGCCGCCGGCCAAGGCAATCAGCGACAGCAAGCCAAAGCCGAACAGAACGCCGCGGCGGATGCGGTCGGCGATGAGGCGCTGGTCTTCGATGTCGCGGCCGATGACGAGGCTCAGCCCGTCTTTGACGTTGACGGGGATGGCGACACCGAGCCGCTCCTTCGCCAGCGCTGTCTCGTAGTGGAAGGTGCCGCCCGACGCACTGCCGGCGATCTCCGGCGGCAGCCGGTTGAGGTTGCCTGCAAGCTTGCGGCCATCGGCCCCGGACAGAAAATACAGCGCGGGCCCTTCGGGGCGGCTGCGGTTCTTGATCGTTTCAGTCAACGATGCGGCATCGCCGGCATGGCTTTGCAACTCCGCCTTCTCAGCGTCGAGGGCGGCTATGACCTGCTCGGTCAAGACGCCGTTGACCTGCGACAGCAGCACCACGACGATCACCGCCGCGGCTGCGAGGAACGCAGCCACCGTTATCGCGGCAAGGCGGAATGCCGTCGTTCCGAACAGGCGGGGTGTGACGTCAGCCAGCGCCATCACGGATCATATATCCAGCGCCGCGCACGGTGTGCAGCAGAGGCTTCTCGAAGCCCTTGTCGATTTTGGACCGCAGGCGCGACACGTGCACGTCGATCACGTTGGTTTGCGGGTCGAAGTGGTAATCCCAGACGTGTTCCAGCAGCATCGTGCGCGTGACGACTTGGCCGGCGTTCTTCATCAGGTACTCGAGCAAGCGATATTCGCGCGGCTGCAGAATGATGTTCTCGCCGTTGCGGCTGACACGATGCGACAGCCTATCGAGCACGAGGTCGGCGACGGCGTAGCGCGTCTCCTGCTCTTCGGGGACGGCACGGCGCGACAGCGCTTCGATGCGGGCCAGCAACTCGGAATACGCGTAGGGCTTGGTGAGGTAGTCGTCGCCGCCGGCGCGCAGACCTTTGACCCGGTCGTCCACTTCGCCGAGCGCGGACAGGATGAGAACCGGCGTGCGCTGGCCGTCGGTTCGCAGCGTCTTCACAACGGTGAGCCCGTCGAGCTTCGGCAACATGCGGTCGACGATCAGCACGTCGTAAATGTCTTCCTTGGCCATGGCGAGGCCGGTCTCGCCGTCGGCGGCGAGGTCGGCCGCATGACCGCTTTCCTTCAGCGCCTTCTGAAGGAAGCCGGCAGTTTCGCGGTCATCTTCGATCACCAGGACGCGCATGTCTTCATCGTCTTTCCCGCTATTGGCGAGGCCTACTCGTGTTCAGCCGACATAGTGCATGGGCTGACATAAAGGTCGAGGCGGCCACCGTTTGAAGGGTGAACCGCCTCGCTGCTTGGGCCCTGGGAGCGGGGCCTTGGGAGGTGGAGGCTTAACCCTTCTTGGTGAAGGGCACTGCGAGTTGTACCTTCTGCTCACCAGACTGGACGTAGAGCATCACTGCCGAACGCCCGGCGTCGCGAACCTTCTTCACTTGTTCCTGGACCTGGGTTGGAGAGGAAACGGCTTCTCCGTTGACTTCGAGGATGACGTCGCCCGGCTTCAGGCCTTTCTGGGCAGCGTTGCTGTCGTCGTCGACTTCAGCAATCGCCACGCCGTCGCTGGCGCCGCCGCGTTCCGAGGAAAGCTTCAGGCCGAGGCCTTCGATTTCCTTGGCCGCTGCCGTGGGCGTGTCTTCCTGATCCGGCTTGCCACCGCCGCCTGCGACCTCGTCTTCCTTCGACGGGAACGTGCCGAGCTTGACCTTCAGGCTGTCTTCCTTGCCCGAGCGCCAAAACTTCACGTCGACCGAGGTGTTCGGATCGATCTCGGCGATCTTCAGCGACAGCTCGCGGCTGTTGCTGATCTTCTCGCCGTTCACGGCAACGATCACGTCCTGACGCTTGATGCCTGCGGCGCCGGCCGGGCTGTTCGGCAGAACCTCGCCGACGAGCGCGCCCTTGGCCTCGGTGAGGCCGAGGCTGGAAGCGGCATCTTCGTCCATGTTCTGGATCTTCACGCCGAGCCAGCCGCGGGCGACGGTGCCCTTGGTCTTCAACGCTTCGATCACCGCCGTTGCGGTGCGGGCCGGCACGGCAAAGGCGATACCGACGTTACCGCCCGACGGAGAGAAGATCGCCGTGTTGATGCCGACGACTTCACCTTCCAAGTTGAACGTGGGGCCACCGGAGTTGCCGCGGTTCACGGCCGCATCGATCTGCATGTAGTCGTAAGGGCCAGAACCGATGTCACGAGCCAGCGCAGAGACGATGCCTGCCGTCACCGTGCCGCCGAGACCGAACGGATTGCCGACGGCCAGTGCCCAGTCACCCACGCGCGGCTCCTTCGTCGAGAAGTTGACGTGCGGGTAGTCGGTCTTGCTGCCCTTGATCTTCAAGACGGCGAGATCAGTGCGCGGATCTGTGCCGACGAGTTCGGCGTCGATCTTCTCCTGATCGTCGAAGCTCACCTGGATCTTGCTGGCGCCGTCGATGACGTGATTGTTCGTCACGACGTAGCCGTCATTGGTGATGACGAACCCGGACCCCTGCGCCTGCGTCGGGCGCTGCGGCTCCTTGGGGCCGCCCTGGCCGGGCATGCCCTTAAAGTTCTTGAAAAACTCCTTGAGCTGCGGGGGGATGTCGTCGGGAATGTCCGGACCCTGGAAGCCCGGCGGCACGGCAGCCTTCTTGCCGCCGACGACCGAAATCGACACGACCGAGGGTTTCACCTTGGCAATGATGTCGGCGAACGTGATCGGCGCGCGGCCGAATGGCGTCTCGACGCTGGGGGCGTCGGGCTTCAGCTGGGCGTAGGCCGGGAGCACCATGGGAGCAGAGGCTGCAGCAAGCAGGCCGGCCGCGAGCAACGCCTTCGCGCCGGTACGGCGCACACCGCCACGCTTCAGGTCGCCAACATCGCTGCGCGATTGGGGCCACTCAAGCATTCTAAAACCTCCATTGGGGATCGTAACGAAGCAAAGTCTTCAGTATTGCGATTACAAGATGGGGCCTTACGGGCGCCTTTCGGCCGCCTTAACAGTTGGTAATATTGCTTAGCTGAGGGTGTCTTCGAGGGATTTCCCATGACGGTGCGCCGGACGCGCTTGGGCCGCGCGGCTGCGGAATTGCTCACACTTCCGGTGGCTTGCGCGGCACTTCTGGTCGCGGGCGCTGGTTCTGTGCCTGCCACGACGCTGCCGTCAAACCACCGGCCGGCAACCACACCTTTGGTGCAGCCGGTCGCCGTTTTCGGCCGTGACGACCGGGTACAGTTGCCCGGCAAGCTGGCCGCGCTAGAGACCAAGATCGGCCTGCTGTACGACCGCCGCACGCGTTCGGTCTGCACCGCGTTCTGCGTCAGCGAACGCATCATCGCGACGGCGGGGCACTGCGTGTTCCGCACCAGCGAGGAAAAGCCGCCACCACTCGGCGGCTACCTGTTCCGCCTGCGCGGCGTCAAGCCCGAGGCCTCGTCCAGCATCGCAGCTGCCGCGAACGGCGGCGGCTCTCAGAACGTGCTGTCCGGGGCCATGCGCATCAACACCCGGCCGCCCATCGATGCCAGCCGCGACTGGGCGCTGCTGAAGCTCACCAAACCGGTCTGCAGCAAGGGCGTGCTGCGGCTGACGCGCCGGTCGCCCGAAGAGTTGATGCAGCTCGGCAAGGCCAAGCAGATTTATCAGGTTGCCTATCACCGCGATTTTGCGAACTGGAAGCTGGCGTACGGCCCAGCCTGCGAGGTGCGACGCGATTTTGAAAAGGCGCCGTGGGGCAACATCGCGCGGGACTTCACCGAGGCGAACCACCTCGTGCTGCACACGTGCGATACGGGCGGCGCGTCCTCCGGTTCGCCGCTGCTGACGGACGGTCCGCAAGGTCCCGAAGTCGTCGGCATCAACGTCGGAACGTACGTTCAGTCGCGCGTGCTGATGCAGGAAGGCGAGGTCATCAAGCGCTTCAAGGCCGACACGGTGGCCAACACCGGCGTCTCCACATCAGCGTTCGCGGGAAAACTCGATGCGTTCCAGCGCGCGGAGATCCTCGGCAAGCCAGATGATTTGAAGCAGTTGCAGCTGATGCTGGCCTCGCGCGGGCTCTATCGCGGCAAAGCCGACGGCACGTATGGTCCGCAGTTGCGAGCGGCGATCGAAGCGTTCGAGAGAGAAGAAAACAGGCCGGTGACGGGCCTTGCCACCGTTGCCCTCTTGCAGCGGCTGAGCGTCGTGGCTTCCGGCGCGCCCAAGCCCGCGACCGTGAAGATCGAGGGCGAGGGTTTGATCTCGCGCGGCCAGAAAACGCGACGCGAACGCTGACGTCAGCTCTTGGGCTGGTCGCGCTCGGCCATCAGCTTGTCGAAGGCTGCCCGTTCGGCAGGAGACAGTTCTGCTGCAGGGCGCGGTTGCGCGGTGCCGCGCGCCTGCGATCCAATGCTGCGCCAGACGAAAGCCGCCGCGCCCAGCAGGATGAGCAGAGGCGTACCCCAGAGAATGAACGTCGACCACGACACCGGCGGCTTCAGCAGCACAAACTCGCCATACCGGGCGACGAGGAAGTCGCGCACCTGGGTATTGCTGTCGCCTGCCTGCAAGCGCTCGCGAACGAGCAAACGCAGATCGCGCGCGAGCGGGGCATCACTGTCGTCGATCGATTGATTCTGGCAAACGAGGCAGCGCAAGCCGTGGGAGATTTCCCGCGCGCGCGCTTCCATAGCCGGATCCGGGAGAATCTCGTCGGGCTGCACGGCGCGGGCCGTGCCAGCTGCCGCAACGAAGGTGACCAGGGCGACAAGCAGCCAGCGCAGAGTGATGCTGGGCGTGATCATTCTGCTGGCACCGCGGCTGGAGACCGGCGGGCGCGTTGCGGGGCGCCAACGCGCAGCCGGCGGTCGGACAGGGACACGGCGCCGGCAATGAACATCACCAGGGCGCCCAGCCAGATGAAGCGAACGAACGGATGGAAGTAGGCGCGAACGGCCCAGCCGCCGCTCGTCTGCTCGTCACCCAGCACGACATAGAGATCGCCGGTCCAGGCGTTGTAGATTCCGGCTTCGGTCGTCGGCTGCGGGGGGGCGTCGTAGAGGCGCTTCTCGGGCTGCAACGTCGTCACCGGTGCGCCGTCGCGCTGCACGGTGAAACTGCCGATCTGTTCCTTATAGTTCGGCCCCTGCCCGGCCTTGGCGCCGTTGAATGTCAACGCGTAGCCGGCGACGTCGACCGTATCGCCGACTTTCATCAGCAGCACGCGCTCTGTCTGGTAGGCGCTGGTGGCAATGATGCCGATCACCATCATGCCCACGCCGAAATGAGCCAGCGCGGTACCGAACACGGAGCGCGGCAGGTTGCGCAAGCGGCGCAACACTTCTTCGAGGTTGGCGTTGCCGGCCTTGGCGCGGAACAGAAGCTCAGAGATCGCGCCCGCCATGACCCACACGCCGATCGCGATACCAAATGGCGCGAGCCAGGGGCCGGGCTTCGTCACCGCGAAGGTGACGGCGATGGCGGCGATCGCTACCAGTGCTGCCACAAACAGGCGTTGGGCCGCGGCGTAGACGTCTCCGCGCTTCCACGCCAAGTATGGGCCGAACGGCATCGCCAGCAGCAACGGCAGCATCAGCGGGCCGAACGTCATATTGAAGTACGGGGCGCCGACAGAGATCTTCTCGCCGGTCAGCGATTCCAGCGCGAGCGGATAGAGCGTGCCGACGAGCACGGTGGCGCAGGCCGTGGTCAGCAGGATGTTGTTGAGGACGAGCGCACCCTCGCGCGAGATCGGCGCGAAGATGCCGCCCTGGCGTAATTCGCGCGCGCGATAGGCGAACAGCGCGAGGCCGCCGCCGGTGAACAGCACCATGATCGCCAGCACGAACACGCCGCGCTGCGGGTCAACGGCGAACGCATGCACCGACGACAGCACGCCGGAGCGCACCAGGAACGTGCCCATCAGGCTCATCGAGAACGTGAGGATGGCCAGCAGCACCGTCCACACCTTCAAGGCATCGCGCTTTTCCATGACCAGCGCGGAGTGCAGCAGCGCCGTGCCCGCGAGCCACGGCATGAAGGATGCGTTCTCTACCGGATCCCAGAACCACCAGCCGCCCCAGCCGAGTTCGTAATAGGCCCACCACGATCCCATGGCGATGCCGATGGTCAGGCACATCCAGGCGAGCAGCGTCCACGGCCGCACCCAGCGCGCCCATGCGGCGTCCGTGCGGCCTTCGATCAGGGCGGCGATGGCGAACGAAAACGCCATCGAGAAGCCGACGTAACCCATGTAAAGGAACGGCGGGTGAAACGAGAGCGCGGGATCTTGCAGAATCGGGTTGAGGCCGCGACCGTCGAACGGCGCAGGCTCCAGCCGCACGAACGGGTTCGACGTCAGCAGAATGAAAAGACCGAACGCGACGGCGATCGAGGCCTGCACGGACAGTACGTTGGCCCGTAGCGTCGCCGGAAGATTGCGCCCGAACAGGGCAACAGCTGCGCCAAAGATCGCGAGGATCAGCACCCACAGCAGCATCGAGCCTTCGTGGTTGCCCCAGACGCCGGAGATTTTGTAGAGCAGCGGCTTGGTCGAGTGCGAATTGGTGGCCACGTTGGCGACGGAGAAGTCGGACGTCACGTAGGCGTGCATCAGCGCGAGGAACGCGAACGTCAGCAGCGTCAGCTGGCTCAGTGCTGCCGGCTCGGCCACCGACATCAGTCTGGCGTCACGCTGGTAGGCGCCCAAGGCCGGCACGACCATCTGCACGGCGGCGACGAGGACGGCGAGGATGAGAGCGAAATGTCCGAGCTCGGTGATCACGGCGATGCGGTCTCCCCGGCAGCCTTGGTTTCATGCGTCGCGCCCTCGCCGAGCGTGACGCCCTTCTCTTTTAGCGCCTTGGCGACCTCAGGCGGCATGTACGTTTCGTCATGTTTGGCCAGAACGCTGTCGGCTGCGAAATGGCCGTCCGGCTCGATGCGGCCTTCGGCCACGACGCCTTGGCCCTCGCGGAAGAGATCGGGCAGAATACCGGAGAAGCTAACCGGGATCGTCTGCAGCGTATCGGTCACGGCAAACTTGACGTGCGTGCCTTCGCCGCGGACGACGGAGCCTTTCTCGACAAGGCCGCCGAGACGGATGCGCTGGCCGGCCGGCACCTTGCTCGTGGCGATGTCGCTCGGCGTGTGAAAGAAGACGATCGAGGAGCGGAACGCGAACATCACCAGGATCGCTGCCACCGACAGGATCGCCACGCCGGCGCCGATCAAAATTCCGCGTCTCTGCTTGCGCGTCATTCCCGTTTGTCTCTTCCCTAGCTCTGCTCACGAACCTCTTTGCGGGTTCGTTTCCGACATTTGCATTCTCGCTAGAACCGCGCCCGTTTCTTGGCGCCAGCCCTTACTTCTCCCCTCCCCCTGGTGGGGAGGGGCGGGGGTGGGGGGAAGAGCCAGGAGAAAGCTCTCCGCAAACTTCCACGCCACCTTCAGCGTATCCTTAAAGTTGGACCGTCCTCCAGGTTCTTCACCCCACCCCTAACTCCTCCCCATCGAGGGGAGGGGGATTGCGTGGAGAACCTCTCCAAGGTGATCCTGAACGATTATGTGGAGAGCCCCTCCAAGGTGTTCCTGAATAATGACCGCGATGGGTTCGCAAAGCAGAGCGCCCTTCGAGATTAGCATCACCTACGAGCCTTGCTTTACGGACTTTTGCAGCGCGTCGATTTCACCCAAGGCTGTGGCGTCGTCCGCAAAGTTGCGCCGCGCGTCGGCCAAAGCCGTTTCGAGGTCGCTCGTGCGGCCCAGGACGGCATAGGCGCGGATCAGCTGCAGCCAGCCCGGCAGATCCTTTCCGTTCGTCTTCAGCCGCTCGGCGAGCCGCTGCACCATGCCCTCGATCATTCTGGCCTGATCCTCAGGCTTCATCGCGGCAACGTCGGCCGCATTCGGCGCGCCGGCTTGTGGCGCGGGCGCCGTTTGCGGCGCTCCCGCTGCCGGCGGCTCGGGCGCAGGCGTGCGGCCCGCCAGACGATCGTCGAGACCCTTGATGCGGTTTTGCAGCGCCGGCTTCCAGGCCGCCTCCGCCGGCGCCTTTGCCAGCATGCCGCGATAATCGGCCAGCGCGCCGGCCAGATCGCCGTCCTGCTCCTTGGCTAGCGACAGCGCGAACGCGGCCTCGATGCGGTTGGGTTCGAGTTCCAGGACGCGCCGGAATGCCTTGCGCGCGGTCTCGGTTACCACGCCGTCGTTGTCAAGCATGGTGGCCTCGGCAAAGCCCATGACATACGCGGGCTTCTCACCCAGCAGCGCGTTGGCGCGGCTGAACGCGTTGGCTGCGTCCGCGAAGCGGTTCACACGCATGTAGACGGGGGCGATAACCGCCCAGCCCTGGCCGTCATCCGGCTGGGCGGCAAGCCGCGCTTCGACTTTGCCGATCAGATCGGCAACGGTGGAGTTCTCGGGAGAGGTGTTGCGGCGCGCTTCAAGTGGCGCATCCGGCGTGGTTGGCGACCCGACCACGAGGTACGTCCCGACAGCCGCGATCGGAACGAGCGCCGCGGCAACGCGCGCGATCCATTGCGTGCGCGAAGCGGAGGGCGCAGGGGCTGAGCCCGTGGCGTGATCAGGGGACGCGGCGCGATCCAACATGCGCCGGGCGACTTCGGTCTTGGCGCTTACTGCTTCGGCATCGGCGATCAGACCGCGCTCGCGATCGGAATCAATCTCGGTCAGCTGATCCCGGTATACGGCAAGGTCAGCCTCGGCCGGGGCCAACGCATCAGCGTCAGTGCGCCAAAGCGGTCGCAGCAAAGCGGCCATCACGGCCGCCGTCATCAGCGCAAAACCCACCCACAGAAGCATCAACGTTCCCGATCACCTTCAGCTTGAGAGCCTGGAATAGGGATGGGCGGGGTGCGTGGCAAGTGCTGGGGGCGGTTGCGGGAAAATAAAGCCATAAATACAAAGAAATGCGGCGTCCCGATTGCTCGGGACGCCGCATCGAAATCGATTAAATAGGGGCGTTTGATCAGCTTACGCTGGACCAGGTGCCGTCGGCGTTGCGGCAGGCGGTGCCGCGCATGGCCTGCGGGCGGCCGTCGATGTAGACCTTGTGAGTGTAATCGCGGCAATCCATGGCGTTGCGCTTGTAGGGGCGGCTGGGCACGACTTCGCCGTAACGGCCGTTGTCGGGGTTCTTCCAATGCGTCACCTGGCCGGACTGGCCGCGTTCGAACGCATCGTATTCGGCCTGCTGGGCGTAGCGGCGATCTTCTTCATCCATCGAGCGGCCGATTTCGCTGCCGACGATGCCGCCGATCACGGCGCCGGCGATGGTTGCGGCGACTTTGCCAGACCCGCCACCCACCTGGTTGCCTAGAATACCGCCGGCGACAGCACCGACTGCCAGCCCCGAGTCCTGATTGTTGGCACAAGCCGACAGACCCATCGCCAAGCCGAGCGGAAGGACGATGGCGGCGATGAAATGCCTGTTATGTCTAACGTTTTTCATTTCATCTCCAGGAACCTTGGGAGGTCGCGTGAGTCGCGCCCGTGGGTGCACATAAGCACTCTGCCTAATTCTACGCCCGACTATCTACCCTCTGGCAGCCATTACCATGTGGATTCGGGCAAAAATTCGGCCCCTGTGGCCGTGGTGCAAGCCAGAAGTCTTTTCGCTACGGGCGGTTGCCGGGCAACGTTGTTACAGCCCCGGCAGCTCAAGCCGCACTGTCAGACCGCCGTGGGGCGATTGAGCCAGTGCGAAGTCGCCGTGGTAGAGCTGCACCAGTTCGGTCACGATCGACAGGCCAAGGCCTGACCCCGGCTTGGTCTCATCCAGCCTGAGACCGCGCTTACCGATGCGCTTGCGCTGATCTTCGGTGAGACCGGGACCGTCGTCTTCTACCGTGATGACGATGCGGCTCGGGCCCGTCCGGGCTTGGCCAGCACCCTTTTTGCTGACGTTGAGGTACACGTTCGATTTCGCCCATTTGCAGGCGTTGTCCAGAAGGTTGCCCAGCATCTCCTCCAGGTCGTGTCGCTCGCCTTGGAAACGCAGCCCTGCCGGGCAATTCACGGTAATCGCGACGCCGCGCTCGCGGTGGATGCGTTCCAGGGCGCGCCGCAGCGGCTCGACGACGCTGGGCACATCGGTCAAGCGGCCGATCACGGAGACGCGCGCGGCCATGCGGGCGCGGTCGAGGTAGTGGGAAACCTGATCGCGCATGATCGTCGCCTGCTCAGCCACCTTTGTGCCGAGCGGCGTCTTGTCTTCGCGCGCTTCGTTGGTGATGACGGCGAGCGGCGTCTTCAACGCGTGCGCCAAATTGCCGACCTGCGTGCGGGCCCGCTCGACGATTTCCTGGTTCGACCGCAGCAGAGCGTTAAGTTCCGACTGCAGAGGCTCGATTTCGGTGGGAAGTTCGCCTTCGAGCTTTGACGCCTTGCCGGAGCGGACATCGGACAGGCCGCGCTCGATGGCGCGCAGCGGCAGCAGCCCGAAGCGGATCTGGAACAGCGTGACGGCGAGCAGGCCGAGGCCCGATAGCGCCAGCGCGATGGCAAGGCGCGTCAGGAAGTTGGCGTTGCGGCTTTCCAGCCAGTCGACGGGGCCGGCGACGATGACGGAGTAGCGCCCGGCATTCTCCACATGATTGTTGGTGTCGACGACTTCGACCATGCGGATGGGCTCGCCGACGGGGCCCGTGGTGTTGAGCCAGCGCGCGCCGTTGGCGTCGGGCGCGACTTTTTCTTCGAGCGGAGACGGCAGCGTCGCAGTTGCGAGTGACGCGGACACGAGGCGGTTGCCCGTCACGTCGTCGAGCGGGCGAATCTGCCAGTACCAACCCGCATGCGTTTCTTCAAACAGCGGCTCGTAGCGGTTGACGGGTGCCACGGGCTCGTTGCCGCCGGAGCTCAGGCTGTCGATTGCGATGGCGTTGACGAGCTTTTCGATGCGGCCGTCGAAGCTCGCCTGCACGTCGTCGCGGTAGAGCTGAAAGATGATGATGCCGGCCAGCGGCAGCACGAAGAGGGTCCAGGCCGCCGATGTCGCAAACAAGCGAAACGCGAGGGAGTTAAACCTCATCGGACTTTTGCGGCTCCGCCTTTGCCTGCATGCGATAGCCGAGGCCGCGAACGGTCTCGATCATGTCGGAAGGGATCTTCTTGCGCAGGCGGCCAATGAAGACCTCGATGGTGTTGCTGTCGCGATCGAAGTCCTGGTCGTAGAGGTGCTCGACCAGTTCGGTGCGAGAAACGACGCGGCCGTTGTGGTGCATCAAATAGGCGAGCAGCCGGTATTCGTGTGACGTCAGTTTTACTTGCTGGCCATCGTACGTCACGCGCGCAGCCTTGGTGTCGAGGCGCACGGGGCCGCATTCGATCTCGCTCTTGGCGTGGCCCGTGGCGCGACGCACCTGGGCGCGGACGCGAGCCAGCAGCTCTTCCATGTGGAAGGGCTTGGCGACGTAGTCGTCGGCGCCGGCGTCCATGCCGGCGACCTTGTCGCTCCAGCGATCGCGCGCGGTGAGTATAATGACGGGCATGACGCGATTGGCGCGACGCCACTGCTCCAGCACGGAGATGCCGTCCATCTTCGGCAGGCCGATGTCGAGGATGACGACGTCGTAGGGTTCCGTGTCGCCGAGGAAGTAGCCCTCTTCGCCGTCGGCGGCGCTATCGACGGCGTAGCCGCTGTCAGTCAGCGCGGAAACGAGCTGGCGATTGAGGTCCTTGTCATCTTCGACAACGAGAATGCGCACTGTGAACTCGCTATGGCTCAGGTTGTATTCAAAAGCAACGAGCCGGGATTATAGGAGCGGGGTTGCACCAAACGCTAGCGCGGGAATGGATTTTTCGCATCCACCGTCATCATTTTGAGGTTGCCCTTAACACGAACGATCAAGCGGAAGACCCACGTGGCGTCGTCCTTGCACAATGTCGTCTTGATGATTGTGCCCTTGATGTTGCCGCGCGCCTCCGCCGTCAGCTTCTCGACGGTATACAGGCCTTCGCCGCGAACGATTGGCGCTGCTTCAGACCAATCGTTGATGCAGCGGCTCTCGGCCCGCGCAGGCGCGCTGGCGAGCACCAGGGCAATAACAGACAAGACTAGGCGGCGCATCATACCTCGCTTCGAGGCTGAACCTAGTGCGCCGGGCGTGAATGGGCAATGAATGTCGTGCCTTGCTAGAAAGCCGGCCGCTTCGTTGAACGGAAGCGGCCGGCGACCGGGCTAAATGCGAACGTTGAAAATGCGGCGTTCGATCGGCTCGGCGGCGCGCGTGCGGCCTGTGATCGTCAGCACCGTGCCGAGCAGCACGACGATGGCCTGGCCCGCGGCGACGGCTTGAGTGCCGAGTTGGCCGATCAGTTCGCCGGTGAGATCCAAACCGAACAGGGGGCCGAAAACCGGCAGGATGGCGGCAAGGCCCGTCGTCAGCGCGCCCCATATGGTCATCGAATTGCCCCACCACTTGCCGGCGGTTTCAGTCGTCGTTTCTGTCATCGTTGCGTCTCCTTTGCTGGTCTTTGAGGTCGAGGTTTCGCTGGCGATCGCGCGCGCCAACGCGAGGGTTTTGTCGACGCGCGCGAGCCAGCCGCGGCCGAAGCGCCAGAAGTGCGGCATGGCGCGATAACGCTCGCGGCGATTGGCGGCGTAGGCGTCGAGCAGCTTCAGCGGCGGCATCGCGCGGACAGCGGCGAGGGTCTGCGGACCAATCTCTCCGTCGACATCAGCGCCGGCGATTTGCTGTAGAATGCGGATTGCCGTGCCGGGGCCGTGGTTCACGCCGGTATCGAATTGCATCAGTGCGAGTGCCGGCGGCAGCTGCGGGCAACCCGCGGTTCGCCAATAGCGCTTGAGATAAATTTCGCGCACGTCGTGCGGCGTGATCGCCTTCAATCCAGCCAGTAGGCGCGGCATGGTCATGGCATTCAGCGCTTCGCCTTTCCACGAGGCGAACGTCGCTAGCGTGATGCCTTGGTTGGTGGCGCCGCCGGGGTCGTAGGGGTCGTCGCTGAAGCCGCCTTCCATTTCCAGTACGTGGGCCAGGGCACGATCGAAGATATCGAGCGGCTGTGCCGGATCAGCGGCCTTGGGCGGCTCCGGCCAGCGCACGGCGACGAGCCGCGACTTCGGGAACGCGGCGACCGAGACGGCATCGGACTGATTGCCACCCAGCAGAAACAGCGTGTCTGCCGTCGCGCCGACGACGAAGCCGACGTGCCCCAGCGCCGGATCGGCGGTGCGGGTCAGCACGGCGATGCAGCCAGCCTCTGGCTCGGCAACGGGCTTGCCCCAGGACGCGTAAGACCGCGCCATCAGCGAGCCGGTACCGCGGATGCCGCTGCGCGCCAGGCACGCACCGAGGAACGCGGCACACCAGGCAACTTCATCGTTGGCGACGGAGGCATGACCGGCGTCGGCATACAGCTTGACGATGCGCGGGTTATGCAGCGCGCCGGCGCGTTCGGCCTGGCCGAATTCGCGCCATGCCTCTGCCAGCCAAGCGGGTTGGTTCATCGGGGCTCCTTCGATTTGCAAGGTGATCAGAGCGTGGCGCGCGCCGGTGCGCCGCGGCCGTACGCGGCACTCATCTGGTAGATTGCGAGCGTGACGCTCGTCTGCGGTGCGCCGAAGTCGGCGGTTTGCTCGGCGGCGGTATAGGTGACAGCCGGTGTCGTGGAGGTCAGCGTACGCTTGACGACGGCACCGCTCAGAATGTCGATCTCGTAGCGTTCCTGCTCCTCGGCCAAGGGCACGTCGGGCAGTTCCCAGTTGTCGCCGCCAATGCGGGTGCGGCGCACCCAACTCGCCGTCAGGTTTCCGGCAGCTCGCACGCCACGGACGTGAACCGGAGAAAGCGGCCGCAGGCCGACGCCCTCGAAGGCGTGCGTTCGCGCTACGTAAGATCCGTGCCCGATATCGTACACCGCCGGGCCGATACGCCAGTTCAGCGGCAAGCGCATTTCGGCGAGTGAGATATTGATCGGAGCCAGCGCTTCCGACAGGAACACGACGCGCGTGCCGACCGGCAGCGGTGCCGTCATGGCAATCTCGGTTCCGCCCTGGCAGCGCAGCAGGTTCGACAGTTCGTATGTGCGCTCGGCAACGAGCGT
The DNA here is from genome assembly GCA_030655135.1 of Hyphomicrobiaceae bacterium. Taxonomy (GTDB): domain Bacteria; phylum Pseudomonadota; class Alphaproteobacteria; order Rhizobiales; family Hyphomicrobiaceae; genus JAKAXS01. The sequence continues at coordinate 39,049 of JAURWC010000081.1, forward strand.
TGCGGTCTGGTACTGAAAAACTTCCCAGCTGCCTGCGGCGTTGCGAATGGCGGCCGTATTGGCGCCGGCGAACACCGCCGCCTCCGTTGCCGAAGCCAATTCGCCGGCACCGATTTCCACACGGCAACGCGTTGCACGATCGAATACAGCGATTGGCCCGGTTGGAAACGTGTCCAGCGTTTCGCCCAGTACAGACGCGAACGGCGCGACGCCCTTCAGCGTGAAGCCGGCCATCGTGGGTGAACCGTAGACGGCAATCGAGCCGGGCCAAGGCTCTTTGGCGACGGCGATATAGCCCTGTTCCTGGCGCTCGTCGCCGCGCAATAACGGCAGATCAAGGAATTCGAACTCAGGTGCACCCGTCGTGATCGGGGCGCCGGAATCGACCTTTCGGCCCGGCACGGTCACGGCGGCGTACGTGATGGGGAGAGGGTTAGGGTGAGGGGCAGGGTCTTGTGCTGAGCTGAGCGGAGTCGAAGTCTTGCCACCGTCTTTTGCTGCGGCGAGCGGCTGCCCCTCACCCCCGACCCTCTCCCCGTAAGAACGGGGAGAGGGAGAAGGGCGCGCGACCCAACAACTTGCGTGGTGCACAACGCCCAAAGTGTTGGGTCGCGCAAGGGGGCTTGACCCGACCTACAGGTCAAGATCGCGTGGTACGCCTACTCCGGCCCAGCCTTGCGCTGCCTGTCGAGGTGCAGTTTCTCGAGGCGTTCGGCGATCTCGTTGCGGATGCGCTCGGCGTCGAGCGGCGGGGAGTGCTGCTGCTCGCGCGCACCGGACTTGTCGCGGGCGGCTGGCTGCGAACCTCTGCCCTTGCCGGACCCGCGCTCACGCCCGGTGAGACCATCAAGCCCGGTCAGCTTTTCGAATTGACGTATCAGCGTGGTCAGCATGCGATCATCAGGATCGTCGACCGCCGCTTGCGCCGCGGACGTGGCATCCTGCTCCATTTTTGTGAGCTTCTGACTCATTCTCCGGTAGAGACGGCGAGCGACGTCGTTGCGCGCCGCCTCCACGCTACCGACGGTTACGACACCGCCGGCCTGTGGTGCCTGCCCCGCCCGGCCCTTGCGTCGCGGCCAGCCCTTCAGGCCGGCATGGCGATGAATGGTGGAGACCGGAACGCCCAGGCGCTCCGAGATGCGGGGGATCGTTTCGTCGGTTCCGACGTAGGCGCGTTCGACCTCCGCCCACGTTTCGTCGTCGGCAGACGGCATGCGCACGCACCCGATCGTTTCATCAGTGGGGATATGAAAAAGGCCCGTGAGTGGAGGGTTTGGCGCCCTGCGCACTTCGAGCCATATGAAAAACATACCTTAGCAGCGTCACGCTGTCTACGGATTTTTCTTCCTGCGCTGTGCTTTTTACTCTGGGTTACATTGGACAAATAGTATTCACTCTACCCCGGCCAGTATTCGCGGGGATAACTTCGATCGCGCCGGTTACCTGAAAATCGACTGCGCGCTCTGGGTGCCGCCCTCGTGTAAGGTCCAATAATTGTGATCACAAAATGGATCGCCATTGCGCAAGTCAACGACTAAGCTGGCCGGACTTAAAACGAGAAGGGGTGGCAAATGGAAACTCAAAGCTCAAGCGGCGTCGAGTACGAAAAGGTCGATCAATCGTACTTCGACAATCGGCAGCTGAAACGGGGGGCGGCAGGTTGGGTCCTGCTGGTCGGTCTCGGCGTTGCCTACGTGATCTCCGGCGACTACGCCGGCTGGAACTTCGGACTCGAGCAAGGTGGCTGGGGCGGTCTCATGATCGCATCGGTGCTGATGGCGCTGATGTACACCTGCATGTGCTTCGCGCTTGCGGAACTGGCGACGATCGCACCGACGGCAGGCGGCGGCTACGGCTTTGCGCGACGCGCGTTCGGACCGTGGGGCGGCTTCCTGACCGGCACGGCCATCCTCATCGAGTATGCCATCGCGCCGGCGGCGATTGCGGTATTTATCGGCGGCTACATGAAGTCGCTGTTCGAGATCGATATCTCGCAATGGGTGATCTCGGCCAGCTTCTACGCGGTGTTTCTCGGCATCCATATTTACGGCGCCGGCGAAGCGCTGCGGCTCATCTTCGCCATTACGGCGTTGGCCGTGATCGCGCTGATCGTTTGGGTCGTGGCCATGGCGCCGTTCTTCGACAGCGCCAAGTTGTTCGACATTGCCGTCAATCCGGAAGCGGCCGGCGCTTCGCCGTTCCTGCCGTTCGGCTATTTCGGTATTTGGGCGGCCATCCCGTTCGCCATGTGGTTCTTCCTAGCGATCGAGGGCGTGCCGCTGGCGGCTGAAGAGACCAGCGATCCCAAGCGCGATCTGCCACGTGGCCTCATCGGCGGCATGTTCGTGCTGCTTGCCTTCTGCGCCCTGATCATGATCTTCGGACCCGGCGGCGTCGGTTCGGAAGCCCTGAAGACCAACACCAATCCGCTGGTGGCGGCGCTTGAACATCCCTCGACCTATGGCGGGCCGACGTGGATCTCGAAGTTCGTCAACTTCGTCGGCCTGGCCGGTCTGATCGCCAGCTTCTTCTCCATCATCTACGCGTACTCGCGCCTGGTGTTCGCCATGTCGCGTGCCGGCTACCTGCCGCGCGGTTTGTCGCTGACCAACGCGCGGCAGTCGCCGTGGGTAGCTTTGATCGTGCCTGGCCTCATCGGCTTCGGGCTGTCGCTGACGGAGCAAGGTGATCAGTTGATCCTGATGGCCGTGTTCGGCGCCACGATCTCCTACATCCTGATGATGGCTTCGCACATCAAGCTGCGGCTGGCCGAGCCGGGGCTGCCGCGGCCCTATGCGACGCCGGGCGGCGTTCTGACGTCAGGTATCGCGCTCGTGCTGGCAAGCATCGCCCTGGTGGCGGTGTTCCTCAGCGACAAGAAGATGGCGGTGTTTGGCACCGAGGTCAGCGTGGCGGCCCTGTCGGCCATCGCCTACGCCGTGCTCGTCGCCTACTTCGCGCTCTACAGCCGCCACCATCTGGTCGCAGCTGCTCCGGGCGAAGAAGGCGCTGCATAGGCCAGCGCGGCCGGCAAGGCCCCGCTGCCTAATGTCAAGTCTACGGCTGCCGCCTGCGATATAGTCGGCGGCAGCCAGCAACCATCCGGAGGGTTCGATGCGCTATTCGCAATCGGTCGGCGGCCACAGCTACACCTTCGAAGGCTTGCGCGAAGTCATGGCGAAGGCCAGCCCCGCGCGATCGGGCGATTATCTTGCCGGCGTTGCCGCGGGCGATGACGAAGAGCGCGTTGCGGCGCAGATGGCGCTCGCCGACGTGCCGTTGAAAACCTTTCTCGAAGATCACGTCGTGCCCTACGAGAGCGATGAGGTGACGCGCCTCATCATCGACGAGCATGACGCGGCCGCGTTTCAACCGGTATCGCATCTGACCGTCGGCGCATTTCGCGACTGGCTGTTGTCGGATGTCGCGAGTGAAACCGCGTTGTCGGCGCTGGCTCCGGGCTTGACGCCGGAGATGGCGGCGGCGGTTTCCAAGATCAGCCGCATCCAGGACCTCGTGCTGGTCTCGCAGAAGTGCCGCGTCGTAACGAAATTCAGGAATACCATCGGCCTCAAAGGCCGGCTGTCGACCCGGCTGCAGCCGAACCATCCGACCGACGACCCAACGGGCATCGCCGCCTCGATCGTCGACGGGTTGATGTACGGCAACGGCGATGCGGTGATCGGCATTAACCCTGCCACCGATAGCATCTCGGCCGTGACGACGCTGATCGAGATGCTGGACGAGATCATCCAACGCTATCGCATCCCGACGCAGAGCTGCATTCTGACTCACGTAACGACCTCGATCGAGGCCATCAATCGCCGCGCCCCCGTCGACCTCGTTTTCCAATCCGTGGCCGGCACCGAGGCTGCCAACAAAAGCTTCGGCATCGACCTCAAGGTGCTGCAGGAAGGCTATGACGCGGCCCAATCTTTGAAGCGCGGCACGGTCGGCGACAACGCCATGTACTTCGAGACCGGGCAAGGCAGCGCACTGTCGGCCAATGCCCATCACAACGTCGACCAGCAGACACTCGAGGCGCGGGCCTATGCGGTGGCGCGCAAGTTCAAGCCGCTGTTGGTCAACACCGTCGTCGGCTTCATCGGGCCGGAGTATCTGTACGACGGCAAGCAGATCATCCGCGCCGGACTCGAGGATCACTTCTGCGGGAAGCTGCTCGGCGTACCGATGGGTTGTGACATCTGCTACACGAACCACGCCGAAGCCGACCAGAACGACATGGACGTTCTGCTGACGCTGCTCGGCGTCGCCGGCATCACTTTCATCATGGGCATCCCCGGTTCCGACGACATCATGCTCAACTACCAGACGACGTCGTTCCACGATGCGCTTTACGCGCGCAAGGTGCTCGGCTCGAAGCCCGCACCGGAGTTCGAGGAATGGCTGCACGGCTCCGGCATCTTTGCACGCGGCGACGAACTCAAGCTCTCCGACGGATTGCCGCCGCCGTTCCAAAAGGCATTGGCGCACCTAGGCTAGCACGGGGCATCGACAGCTAACGGCGATGATCCCCGCCAAGTGCGCTCTGCAATTCCCCAGGGAACAGCGATTCCCTTAGGCTGGCGTATAGCGATTGCGGCTGCACGCGAAGCGGTGTCAACATCAGGGCTCACACTCGCCGCGATTATGTTGAACACCGGCGTGCACCGGCGATTGAAAGGGATGAGGGATGAAGATTGTAACACTGGCCCTGGCGCTGGCTTTGTCGGCACCGGCTGCGGCTTTCGCGCAAGATTTCACGACGCCCAAGTCGATGCCCGAGGCGATCACCGGCACGATGAGCGCGGAGTTCGGCACGCGCACGACCACCGACGACAAGGGCGCACCCGCGACCGGCGCCAAGGACACCTATGCGGTCGACCTTACGTTGCTCAACTCTGTCGTGCTGCGTGGCAACGTCGTTCGTCTTCCGTGGCTGCCCAACAAACTGACCGGCACCACCGCACAAGACGGGCATCTGGCTTACGATCTCAAGACGGTGGTCAAGAACCCCGCCAACCCGAACGAAACGCGCGCACTGGGCGGCTGGGTCGGCGCCATGCGCCTCGATGGCTACGGCAAGTACTTCCTCGCCGACAGCCCCGAAGGCAAAGGCAAGATGCGCATCGCCACGGACAGCATCGGCAAGATCACGGGCTTTACGTCCGACTTCGGCGGGCAGATCCAGGGCCGCTTTCCCGAGCAGGCGGGCATCTGGGGTCTGGCCTCTCGCGCCTCCAAGAAGGTCAACAAGGTCTACCTTCGCAACGTCGGCGGAAAGTCGATCAAGCACGAAGTGGCGAATGCCGATCCGATGACGTTCGACAAAGTGGAACTGGCGCAGGGTCCGCTGGCGGGATACTCGCAAACCCGGGTCAACGGCTCGATCGACTATGATGCCGAACAAGGCATCTGGTACGTGGACGTGAAGGCCAACTACTCCAGCGAAGGCAAGGATTACACCGACCGCATGTCAGGCACGATCCGCTGGAACGAGGATGCGAACCGCAAGACCAACGGCATCGGCTGGTATGACGTCAACGTGCGGCTCAACGAGAAGATCGCCTCGGAGTCGGATGCGTTCCTGCCAGCGAATTCCACGAGTGAAGACGCGTTTTTTGCCTCCGACACTGCGGTGCCTGGCTTCACGGGCCGCATTGACTACGTCGACAAGATGGAAGGTGAAACGGTGACGTCGTCGAAGGTGACGTACAAGGTCGCCGCGACAGAGGCGTCGAAGATCCAGGTGGCGAACCTCGCCAAGATCCTGATGCTCATGATCGGCCCGTTCAACGACGAGTAGTCGTTACAGGCTCACGACGCACAACAAAGGGTGGGCCGGGCTCAGTGTCCGGCTCTTCGTCGTTCAGGCATTAAAGATCCAGCAGCGTCGCGAAGTCGTCGGCGACGGTCTTGCGCAGCAGCGCACTGTAGCGGGCGTAGGCGGCATGGCCGCGGGCGATGCGGCCGAAGTGGGGAACGACGCCGTTGCGGATCGGCTGAAAAACGATCGGCATCGATACCGGCGACAGGTGCGAGCCGCGGCCCGCTTGCAGCGTGGTGATGATGCCGTGCATTTCGCCGGTGATGACGGGGCGGGCGACGAGGATCAGCCGGTATTGCCCGTGCCGGTTCGTCACGAAATAGATGTGGCCGGACTGCTGGGGCACGGAAACGCTGCCGTACTGCGAGAAGTCGGAATCCATGCGCTCCTTCTCGGTGAAGGTGAGGCGGCCGGTCGTTTCATCCCACGTGACGTCGGTGCGATAGGCATAGATGGCGCCACGCTCGCCGAGTGACGGACGCAGCGTCAGGAAGGCGCCTTCCAGCCACGTCACGGCGGCACGGCCGTAGTTGCCCAGGTCATCGGGTGCGGTGTGAGCGCCGTTGCTGCCGGCTGCTCCATTGCTTGGCTTGGGGCGCAGCGAGACGCCCAGCACCTCCTCCAGCCGGACGATGCTCGCCAGCGTAAAGGGGCGCCGTCCAGACAAAGCCTTCTCCAACGTCGACAGGGAGATGCGGGCATCGGCGGCGAGCGCCTGCCGAGACAGGTGGCGGCGGGCGATTTCTTCACGCACGCGTTCGGCAAGCGCGTTGTTGTCGAATGCCGCGGCGCGGCGGCCACTGTTGGCGTCAGTCGTCATCACGTCGTTCCCTAGCGGCGTCCCGGACCCCCACTGGACATATCCGCACATCGCGTCAGCGGCAAGGCGCGCGCTGCCGGGCGGCGGCGGAACAAGCGGCAACGATCCGGTCGCCAGCCTGCAGCAGCTGCCAGATCCTCCAGGCTTCTCACAGCCTTACCGGAGGACACCCATGCCAGACCCCATGCTTTCCGAGCCATTCGTACAACGCCCGGCTCCGCGCTGCCTGACGGAACGTCCGCAGCCGCACGCAGCCGGCGTTCTCAGCCGCCCTCACCTGCGGCGCGCGACATGGCCGCTGCGCGCCTCGTTCGAACAGTGGGCCCTGCGGCTGCTGCAAGTGCGCAGCACCAACGGTCGTTGAGGCGGCATCGCGCATTGCCATCATCAATCCCCCGCGCAGCCCATAGGATCGCGCATTCCCCGCGACATGCTGCGCTGCTTGGCCGCCGGCCCATCGACGCTGGGGCACGATGTCGATTTGATCGACGGCCACGTCGACGACTGCCGCTAGCGGACGTCGTTTCGCGGGTCACCGCTCTGGCGCCCGATGCAATCCTGATTGGCCCATAACGGTTCGACTTCTGCCCTGTCCCACGGGTCGCTCTCCTCCGATAAGACGGCTTAACGCCGCCGCGGACGGGTGCTAGCCTTCCGTGACTGCCTCGCTTTCGGGAGTTCTCAATGACGAATGACAACCGGCCGATCGTCGTCTCCAATCCCTGGGGCAAGTTGAGGCAATACACGCCGGCGCGGATTGCGCTTGGCCGGTCCGGCACCAGCCTGCCGACGAAGCCGCACCTGGAATTTCAGCTGGCGCATGCGCGAGCACGCAACGCCGTGCATCACGAGTTGGATACGGCCACCCTGCAGGCGGCGCTGGAGAAGCGCGGGTTGAAATTCGAACTGTTGCATAGCGCCGCCGGCAACCGGCCCGTTTACCTGCAGCGGCCCGACAAGGGGCGGCGGCTCGACGACGACAGCCGCACAAAATTGGAATCGCACACGCGGCCGGCTACATCCTATGATGTCGCCTTCGTCATCGGAGATGGCCTGTCGTCGTTCGCGATCGAAGAGAATGCGGCGGCCTTCCTCGACGTCATGCTGCCGAAGCTGAAAGAGCACGGCTGGAGCGTTGCGCCGCTGGTCATCGTCAAAGAGGCCCGCGTGGCCGTGGGCGACGAGGTCGGTCAAATATTGGGCGCCCAGATGGTGGTGGTGCTGATCGGCGAGCGGCCCGGCTTGTCCTCACCCGACAGCATGGGCATCTACCTGACCTACAGCCCACGCGTCGGCATGACCGACGAAAGCCGCAACTGTATTTCCAACGTGCGCAAGGAAGGCCTTAGCTATGCCGGTGCCGCGCACAAGCTCGGCTACCTAATGACCGAAGCGCGCGCCCGTAAGCTGTCTGGCGTCAACCTCAAGGATGAAGCGGACGCGCCGGCCGAGGTGACAGGACCGGCGCAGGGCGACAACTTCCTGATCGACCGGGACTGATCATGCACGGAACGGCGCAGCGCTACTCAGCCAGGTCCTGGATGATGTAGCGGTGGAACGACGTTTTCTTGATACCCTTCTCGCTGCGGGCAAAGCTGCGCACCGAAATTCCGGCCTCGTGGACGGTTTCCGGGCTGCCGGACACGAGCGGGTGCCACCAGGCGAGGCTGCGGCCGTCGGCCATCCGGACGTAGGCGCAGCTCGGGGGCAGCCAATCCAGCTTCTTCAGACTTTCTGGATCGATGGTCAGGCAGTCGTGCATTACCTTGTGGCGGTTCTTGTAATCGCGGCAGCGGCAGGAGCCGACGTCGAGCAGCGAACAGGCCAGCCGGGTCGTATAGACTTCGTCGGTATCCTCGTCTTCCAGCTTGATCAGGCAGCAGCGGCCGCAGCCGTCGCACAGCTTGTCCCATTCTTCAGGGGACATTTCCTCCAGGGTCTTTACTTCCCAGAATGGCTTTGCTTCTTGCGCCAAAACTCGCCTCTCGCGTGCTGCGTGCAAAGGATGATAAATAACCACAATCTGATGGTCGGTTGATTCCGGCCGCGCTCTTCAGGTGCTATGAGAGCGGTCACCCCGACATCACTTTCGACTTGAGACGGAGCTTTACGCTTTGAGCGACTGGTTCTTCAAGCAAGGCGACCGCGACAAAGTCATCAACTGGCTCGGAATCGACGCCAAGATCGACTCGACCATCGCCGACACGTGGGCGCTGTGCAAGGACTACTGGAACGCAGGGTCGAGCTTTTTTGCACGCTTTCGCCTGTACGGCTGGCGCCGCCTACTGAACGAATTCGCCTCTGAAGCCTTCACTCTGGGTGTCGGCGGCTTCATCGTGCTGTACGCGCTGGCACTGCCGGCGCTGCTGGAATTCGACGAGAACAAGTTTCTGACCGGCCGGTATTCCGTCAAGTTCCTCGACAAGGCCGGCAACGAGATCGGCGCGCGCGGTATCCTCCACAACGATGCGGTGCCGCTCGAGGAGATCCCGGATTCCGTCATCAAGGCGACGATGGCGACCGAAGACCGGCGCTTCTTCGAGCACTACGGCATCGACGTTCTAGGAACGATGCGCGCGCTGATCGAAAACCTGCGCGCCAACGACGTGGTGCAGGGCGGCTCATCGCTGACGCAGCAGCTGGCCAAGAACCTGTTCCTGTCTTCGGAGCGGTCGCTGCAGCGGAAAATCAAGGAAGTGTTCCTGTCGTTTCTGCTGGAATCGCGCTTTACCAAGCGCGAGATCCTGAAGATGTATCTTGATCATGCGTACATGGGCGGCGGCGCGTTCGGCGTGGAAGCGGCTGCGCAGTACTACTTCGGCAAATCGATCCGCGACGTGAACCTGGCCGAGGCCGCCATGCTGGCCGGCCTCTATAAGGCGCCGACGAAGTACGCGCCGCACGTCAACTTGCCGGCCTCGCGCGCGCGAACAAACGAAGTGCTGTCCAACCTGGTGGAAAGCGGCTTCTACACGCCCGCGCAGGTGCACGAGGCCAGGCTGCATCCGGCAAAAATCATCGAGACGCGTTCGACATCCAGCCCTGACTGGTACCTCGACTGGGCTTTCGAGGAAGTTCAGCGGATCATGGAGGGCAAGCATCAGTACGTGCTTACGGTCCGCACTACCGTCGACTCCACGCTGCAGCGCCAGGCCGACGACGCCGTGATCTCCAATATTCGCGACCAGGGGCGCTCCAGCCGCTACAAGTCCGGTGCGTTCGTCGCGCTCGAAACCGACGGTGCCGTGCGCGCCATGGTGGGCGGGCCGGACTATGGCGAGAGCCAGTTCAATCGCGCCACGCACGCCAAGCGGCAGCCGGGTTCGTCGTTCAAGGTATACGTCTATGCTACGGCGCTGGAGAACGGCTATACGCCAAACCAGATGGTTCGCGACAGTTCGCGCTCGTGCGGACGCTGGCATCCGCAGAACTACAGCGGCAGCCACGGCGGCGGCGGGCGGGTGCCGTTGTGGAAGGCGTTGGCGGACTCGTTGAATACGGTTGCGGCGGAACTGTCTTTTGCGGTCGGGCGCGAAAAAGTCATCGAGATGACGAAGCGGCTCGGCATCAGCGGTATCCGCAAGAGCTGTTCGATGGCGCTCGGCGACTATGGCATCACGCCGCTGGAGCATGCCGGCGGCATCGCCACCTTTGCCAACGGCGGCAAGAGCGCGACGCCTTACGCCGCGCTTGAGATCTTCAATTCCAAGGGTGAACTGGTTTACAGCCGCGAGCGCGACGAGCCGCCAGCGCCGCAGTTGATGGAGCCGAAGGTCGCCGAAATGATGAACCAGATGATGGAAAAGGTCATCACCGAGGGTACCGGCAAGAGGGCCGGGTTGGACTTCACCAACGTCGTCGGCAAGACCGGCACCAGTACGGGTCCGAACGACGTTTGGTTCGTGGGCTTCACCGGCAAGTATGTCGGCGTCGTCTGGCTTGGCAATGACGACAACAGGCCGATGCAAAGCGGCACGACAGGCGGCCAGATGGCGGCACCGTTGTGGCACTCCATCATGTCGGTTGCGCACACGAACATGAACATCCCGACCATTCCCGGCCTGCAGCCGCATCCGACGCAGGTGGCTGAACAGGCACGCATCGCGCAGCTGAGGGAGAGCGACCCCAACTACGCGGCACAGGAAGCAGCCGGCGACACGAAGGCGACGAGCCTGATGCCGGACACGGCGCGGGAGACGCTGAAAAGAATTGCCGCGTCGCTGCGCAAGGCTGGTGGTATCGCCGATCCGGCGCCGGCAGATCCCAATGCGCCGGCCCCGGCCAAGAAGGATGATCGGGCATCGCTCGGCCAGCCGCCCGAGACGGCACGGCCGGCCAATGCGACGGCGGCCCGCTGATGCGCCCCAACATGAGCTTCTTCTTTCATCAGCTGCGCAAGCGCCTCGCGGTCATCATCAATCGCACCGCCGACTACGCGATGTTCATCGGTTTCGTGCTCATCGCCGGCATCGGGTCGTCCTGGTACATGGTCGATACCGGCTCGGCTTTGACCACGGAACGCGTCGGACCGTGGGTCACCTGGCTCTCGGCGGCGCGGCCGGATGCCGACCCATACACGCGCGCGCACTTTGCCCGCATGGGGACGCTGCCGATGAGCACCGAGGTGGCGCAGACGCTGGTGTCGCGCTACGACGACAGCGGCAGCCGGCTGCACTCGTCTTGCGAATACGTCGTGAAGGGCCACGATATTGCCGGCAGCTGGTGGAGCTTGTCGGTGTTCGACGATGATGGCCGAGTCATTTCCAATCCGGCCGAGCGTTACACCTTCACCAGCGATACGATCGCGCTGAAGCCTGGCGGGGACTATGCCGTGACTCTGGCGCGCGATGCCCGGCCGGGCAACTGGCTGCCCACGGGCGGGGCCGGGCGGCTGGCTTTGGTGCTCACGATCGTTGACCTAGGGCTAGGCTCATCCGAGAAGGACCGCGAAGAGGAGAAGAACCCGATCCCCACGATCGACCAAGTGGCTTGCCGATGACGGTTTCAGACATCGTGGCCAAGATCCCCCGCGTGCAGTTCCGGGTGCTAGCGCTTGCGCTTTTCGCGGTGCTGATCCTGCACATCCTGGCGACGCTTGCCGCGCCGCGGCTAGCGCCTTCGACCGCCTACAGCCGGCTGGCCGATCTGCTGCCCTTGAACTCCATGCAGCTCCTGCCGCCCATAGCGCCCGGCGCGCAGCCCCTGCCCTTCATGGGGCCGGACTCGCGCTATGCTATGTGCCGCTTCGATTCCACGAAGGGGCCGGTGCAGATTTCCGCGGTCCTGCCCGGCGCCGGTTGGAGCCTGTCGCTGTTCACCGACAAGGGGGACAGCCTCTACACATCGGTGGCGCAACCGGGACGGCGCACGGAGATCTCGCTTGTTCTCGTCACATCCGATGAAAAGTTTGCCGGCCTCACGCCGGAGGCGGCCGGCCAATCCGTGACGGAAGACAGGTCGCTGTCCTTGCCGGCCAAGCGGGGCATCGCGATTCTGCGGGCACCCGACCAGGGCCTTGCCTACAAAGCGCTCAACGAAGCGGAGCTGAAGCGCAGCCTTTGCGGCGTGCGTGGAAAAATGACGGCGGCGCGCTGACGGCGCGTAATGCGAGAGGCTGCCGCGAATTCTCAGTCTTCGAGTTCGAGGCGATCGCGGCGTGCACCGGGACGCTTTGCCGACTTGGCCGAAGTCGCGGCGTCATCGATCCGCTCGTAGCGGATACCGGGGAAAAGCACGACCTCGCCGGGGATGCCCGACATGGTATGCGCGTTGCTGCTGGCCCGCATCTGCAAGGCCGGAAAATCTAGTATCTGCGCCATCTGCTTCCCCTTTTTGGAGATTTGTGGCGGGCCTTTTCCTCGTCCCCGAACGTTGCTCCATTCTGATTGCGGAGCCATGTCGATTGGGCACGCAAAGCAGTTAACAGATTCTTAACAGGCGTCTGCAGGCGTTAAGGCGACCGTGATTTTCTTGCTGCGTACCTGACATATCACAGCAACACGTAGGCCAAGCCGCTGCAAAGACAGGCAGTTTGATCGAGCCTATGATGCGTGTTTACACACTACCGCAACCGACTCCCGGCCGGCGTGCTTGTGCCAGCTGGATCACTCTGCGGCTTGCTTCGACTTTGGCTGCACGTGATCCATGTAGTCGTGCATCAGCTGTTCGCAGATTTTGCCGGGCTTATAGATCGCATCGCCGATTTCCGAGACAGGCGTGACTTCGGCGGCAGTCCCGGTGAGGAAGCATTCGGAGAACGACGTTAATTCCTCCGGCATGATCACGCGCTCGATCACCTCGAGGCCGCGCGACTTGGCCAGGCCGATAACGGTGCGGCGCGTGATGCCGTCCAGGAAGCAATCCGGGATGGGCGTGTGGATGGCGCCATTCTGGATGAAGAAGATGTTCGCGCCGGTGCATTCGGCGACCTGGCCGCGATAGTCGAGCATCAGCGCATCAGCATATCCGGCGCGCTCGGCACGGTGCTTCTCAAGCGTGCAGATCATGTAGAGGCCGGCGGCCTTGGCCTTGCAAGGCGCGGTCGCGGGATCGGGGCGGCGATACTGGGCGCGGCCGACGCGAATGCCCTTCAGCCGCTGCTCCATCGGAAAGTAGGAGCCCCAATCCCACGCGGAAATGCTCAAGTGGATTTTGTTTTTTTGGGCCGACACGCCCATCATTTCGCTGCCGCGGAAGGCGATGGGACGGACATACCCATCCGACAGATTGTTGGCCTTCACGACTTCACGGCACGCAGCGTCGATCTCATCGGCCGAAAACGGAATCTCGAAATCCATCGTGCGGGCGCCGTCGAGCAGGCGTGCGGTATGCTCCGAGAGCTTGAAGATCTCGCCGCCGTAGGATCGCTCGCCTTCGAACACGCCGCTGGCATAGTGCAAGCCGTGCGTCAGGACGTGAACATTGGCCTCACGCCAGGGAACGAGGCCGCCATCCATCCAAATGAAACCATCGCGATCATGATAGGGTCTGGCGTCAGCCATGGGGGTTCCTTCGAACGGATCTTGGGCGCCAACGGGAACGGCGCGCGTGCGCCGCCGGGGCGCGAAGACATTCAATCTCAAGCGCAAAATGACTTGCAACGACTATCAATCGGCGGCAAATAAGTCAACATGACTGACATAAACTCTCAGGCAGTGGGTGGGCGCCCGGCAGCCGCGGAACCCGTCCCCAAAGCGGCCACCGTCAAGACCGGTGTTCGGCCCGATGCCATCGCCTGTGTCGAGCTTCTGTTTTTCGCTTATCGCGACTTTACCGGCGACGCGGACGCCGTGCTCGAGGAGTATGGGTTCGGCCGTGCGCACCACCGTGTGCTGCACTTCGTCTCCCGCAATCCCGGACTGCGGGTGGCGCAACTGCTCGAAATCCTGAAGATAACGAAACAGAGCCTTGCCCGCGTTCTCAAGCAGTTGGTTGACGAGGGTTTCATCGCCCAGCGCGAAGGTGCCGAGGACCGGCGCGAGAGGTTGTTGTACGTCACAGCGAAAGGCAACCGGCTGACTGAGAAACTCACCGCCCTGCAGGTCAAGCGCATCGAAGATGCGTTCGCCAAATCAGGGCCGGATGCCGAGATGGCGACCCGCCGCTTTCTTTTGGCCATGATCGCAGAGCCCGATCAACCCTGGGTCGAAGCCTTGATCGGCATTTCCGATAGCGGACCGCCCGAGACCGCAGCTTGAGGGATAGCAGCTCATGAACGTGCTGGCGAAACCGCAGCGTGAAGCTCTTCCGGACGACGCGCCGCACCTTTTGATTGTCGATGACGATCACAAGATCCGCGATCTCTTGGCGCGTTATCTGTACGAGCAAGGGTTTCGCGTAACGACGGCAGAGGACGCTTCGTCCGCACGTGCCGCCATGCGCGGGCTCTCGTTCGATATCATTCTGCTGGATGTGATGATGCCCGGCGAGAGCGGGCTTGATCTGGCGCGCGAGCTAAAATCAACGACGCGCGTACCCATCTGCATGCTGACGGCACGCGCCGAAGCGGAGCAGCGCATCGAGGGCCTGGAGATTGGCGTCGACGACTACATCTCCAAGCCATTCGAGCCGCGCGAGCTGCTGTTGCGGCTGCGTAATATTCTGCGGCGCGGGCAGGACATTCAAGGCTCTGCCGACGAAGCGCGCATGGGACCGTATACCTTCTACATTGCGCGTGGCGAACTGAAGCGGGACGAGGAGACGATCAAGCTGACCGAGCGCGAGCGCGATCTGCTGCGGCTCTTCGCCCAGCGGCGCGGCATGCCGGTGCAGCGCCACGAGCTGGCCAACGACGAGAACACAGGTAGCGAGCGCGCCATCGACGTGCAGATCAACCGGCTGCGGCGAAAGATCGAAAGCGATCCATCGAACCCGGTCTACCTGCAGACGGTGCGCGGCAAGGGCTACATCCTCTACACCGACTAGAGTCTTGATTTCGTGCTTCTTACCGGAAAACCGCTACACACTTTGTCCGCAAGCACTCTAGAGACGAAGGCATATCGAACGCATGGTTGCGGCACGTGACATCGACAATCGGCCCGCCGCCAGCGTTCTGTCGCGCGGGCTGCAGCTGGCGCGTTACGGCTGGGCAAACCTGTCAACCTTTGCTGCAGATCTGCTCCCGAAGGGCCTCTATGCGCGCGCGCTGATCATCATCATCGCGCCAATCGTCGTCTTGGAAGGCGTGATCGCCTTCGTCTTCATGGAGCGCCACTGGGAGGCGGTAACCCGCAGGCTGTCGGAGGCAACGGCGCGTGATATCTCGGCGCTGATCGAGGTCTACGACACGGCGCACGACGACACGCAGCTGGCGCGCCTGACGAACATGGCGCGCGAGAAACTGAACCTCTCGATGCAGGTTCTGCCGTCTGGCGAGTTGCCCGCGGCGCGGCCGAAGCCATTTTTCGACTTCCTCGACAAAGCGCTGTCCCGGGAGATCTCGAAGTATGTGCGGCGGCCGTTCTGGATCGACACGGTCGGCAACTCACGCCATGTGGAAATTCGCGTAAAGCACGAAACGGGCATCCTGCGATTCATTGCCGTCCGTAGCCAGACTTACGCCTCCAAATCGCACATCTTCCTCTACTGGATGGTGGGTTCGTCGGTGATCCTGCTCACCGTCGCGATCATGTTCCTACGCAACCAGATCAGGCCGATCCTCAAGCTGGCGGAAGCCGCGGACGCCTTCGGCAAAGGCCGGCCCGTGCCCGAGGGGTTCCGTCCGCGAGGCGCCCGCGAGGTGCGCCAGGCGTCGATGGCGTTCGCGGAAATGCGAGACCGCATCACCACCCATGTCGACCAGCGCACCACGATGCTGGCCGGAGTCAGCCACGATTTAAGAACAGTGCTGACGCGCTTCAAACTGGAACTGGCCTTGCTGGGTGAAAGCGCTGAGATCCAATCCATGAAGGCCGACGTCAACGAGATGCAGCACATGCTGGAGGACTACCTTGCCTTCGCCCGTGGCGACGGCGGCGAGGTGGCAGCCGACACCAATCTGCGCGAGCTGCTGGAGGAAGTGCAGGACGACGCGGAAATCTACGGCAAGCAGGTGGAGTTGCGGCTACGCAAACGGCGCAATGACCTCGTGCTGCCTTTGAAGCGGCAGGCGTTCAAGCGCGCCGTGACCAACCTCGTGTCGAACGCTGCCCGCTATGGCGATCGCATCGTGATCCGGGCGGCGACCGAAGGGTCGTGGCTGCGCGTCGAGGTAGACGACGACGGGCCCGGCATTCCCATAGATGAGCGTGACAATGTGTTCCGCCCGTTCTACCGCATCGACAGGTCGCGAAATCAGGATGTCGGCAACAGCGGGCTGGGACTGGCGATCGCCAAGGATATTGCCAAGAGCCACGGCGGCGACATCGCACTGGGCGAAAGCTCCATGGGCGGCTTGCGGGCGATTATTTCGGTACCGCTTTGACGCGTCTGCCGAGCGCGCCAGCTTAGCGAACGGAGAAGCGGTAGGGCACGACCTCAACGATTTTGTCGACCTTCATCGTTTCTGGGAAAGCCGGGAACGGTGCCGCTTTCTCGACCGCGGCGATAGCCGCATCGTCAAGGATCTGCGAGCCGGAGCTCGTGATGACTTCGCGAGACAAGAGCGCCCCGGATGGCCCCACGGTGAAGCGAACCAGTACAGTTCCGCTGGCGCGCGAATGTGGGTTGACCTTCGTCTGCTTCAGCTTGTTATGAATTTTGCCGAGGTAGGCGCTCTTGACGCCGGTATCGCCACCCTCCTGCTTTTCGCCGGCGCTTTTCTGTTCTTCAACGACGGACTGTTCCTGCAGCTGCTCGACAGTCGCCATCTGCGGCGCCTGCTCCGGCACTTCCTTGGGTTCTTCAACCGGCACGTCCTCGGGCTGAGGGCCGTTGTCCGACTTGATGATCTCGTCCTCCTTCTCGACCGGCTTCACCTCGTCGATCTGCGGACGCGCCTCGCTCATCTGCGTGGGCGTTTCGTTGGCTTCAACCGTCTCGACGGCCGTTCCCTCTTGCATGAAGCCTTCGATGCCGATGCCCTGTTCAATGACGAAGGTGTCGTCGCCGGTGCCCTGCTGCAGGGCCATGGTGTTCTCTGCGAACAGCGTGCCAGTCAGCGACACGTAGGCCAGAAGCCCGTGCACCAGAAACGACATGACAAAGGTGGCGGCTCTCAACATCGGCTACTTACCAGCGGCCTCGGCAGCTTGCTTGGGCTGCGACAGCAAAGATACGCGCGGATAACCGCCCTCGCCGACACGCCCAAGTATTTCCATCACTTCGCCATACGGACTGCGCTTGTCGGCGCGAACGTATACGACGGTATCGCCCTCAGTGGCGCGGAGCGCTTGCAGGCGGCTGACGAGAGACGTCTTGGGTATCTGCTCGTCGCGAATGAACAACTCGCCTTCGGCCGTCAGCGAGACGACCATGGGCTTCTTCGTTTGGCTGACCTTGGCAGCTGACGTGTTGGGCAGTTCGATCGGCACGCCAGCGACCATCAGGGGTGCCGCCACCATGAAGATGATCAGCAGCACCAGCATCACGTCCACCATCGGCGTGATGTTGATTTCCGCAACTGGCTTGTAGACGACTTCGTCGTCGTCTGCCGGTAGACCGCCGCCGCTATTGGCGCCCATGCCCATTGGCGTTACTCCGCTGCCGCTAATCGCGGCCGGTCGCCGTTTACGAACCGCTTTGCTAGGCTGGCGATCGCTGTCGTACCGCGGTTGGATGCGCGGCCCAGCGCGACCGATACTGCGTTGAAGGCGATCACCGCAGGAATGGCCGCCGCCAGGCCGAGGGCCGTTGCAAACAAGGCCTCGGCAATGCCGGGCGCGACAACGGCGAGGCTCGTATCTTTCTGATGCGCGATCGCGGTGAATGAATGCATGATGCCCCACACCGTACCGAACAGGCCGATGAAGGGGCCGGCCGAGCCGATGGTCGCCAGGAACGGCAGGCCGACTTCGAGCCGATGCAGTTCGGAGCGCATGGTGGTGCGCATGGCGCGCTCAAGGCGCCCGCGCGTTTCCGTGCGCGACTCGCCCGGCGTTCCGTGCGTCTGCTCTTCTTCGGCTGAGCTGAGAAGCTTGCGTACCAGGCCACGGCTGGGGAGCGCGCCGCCCTTTGCCGTAGCTTCGAGCTTTCTCACGTCGCTGGACAAGCGGAGAAGACGAATAATCTTTTCCAGAATGATCGCCCAACACGCTACCGACGCGACGGCCAGGCCGATCATGACTGCCTTGACGACAGGATCGGCATTCATGATCAGCGGCATGATCGACATGTGGCCGGCCTGGTCTACGGCGGCGGCTGCGGCTTGGGGGTCCACGCTATTTGTCCTTGGCTTACTCGTGAAACTATTTTGAGATCTTGACTTGGCCGAGCGATGACAGCGTCAACCGCGACAGACAGTCGTCGGCGGCGGCGCCGTCCGACTTGCATTCCATGATGTCGTTGACGAGGAAGCTGCCGACCTTGTCGCAAGCCACGCCGTCGAGATCGAACAGCTTGACGGTTTTCTTGCCGGCCTTGATCGGTGCGAGATCGAGGGCGAAGCGCTTGCCGATGACGCCGTCGGGCTGGAACATGACGAGGTCGAGTTTGAAGCTCTGGTAGACCGTGGTGCCGTCGTTGGAGACGACGAGGTAGGCGCGGCAGCTCTTATCCTGTGCCTCGAGCTTGTTGAGTTCGAGCGTGACCTGCTTGGCGGGGTCAGATAACGCCACGTCGGCCGTGAGCGAGAAGACGGCAACGACCGCTGCTAGAACAGGCGCGCTGATCCTGCGGTTGGCTGCGATGGCGCCAGAAACTGCACGTGGCATCAGGTCTTTAGGTAGTGCTCGATGCAAAATTGCCTCCCTGTCGCGCCGCCTCCCGAGTAGCGGGGCGTTCTGCTGGACTGCGGTCCGATGTGCCGCGCCGCTTTAGTATCGATGATGTGCCTATCTCGCCAGTCTAACCTTGCGGAGCGGGCCACAAATTCTGATCCAGGTCAGATCTAGCCGAGCTTGCTGCAAGTAATTCTGCGCGCTTACTGATCTGCTCCATCGCAAACGGGCGCCGTTGGCACCTTTTTATCGCGCGAAACGTGCCTTGGGATCATGGCCGCGTCAAGATGGGCCGCGACCTTATCAGTTCCTAGGCCCCCAAATACGGGCTTAAGGATGATTTATCGCCGTAATATAACGTTGCTAGGAGCACCGGAGTGCCAGAAAGCTGCCGACGGTTGCGGCGACGATGTCAGCGGCAATACGCTCAAACGGGAAATAGTCCATTTATGAGCATGCCGTTATTGCCCTATTATCTTTCCATTATGTCCCGCTCAGCGCCTTCTTATTTTCTGCAGCGATCCAGGCACAATTGGCAATTAATCGCTTTTTGCACGCGGTAAACGCTGGCAACTCCGAGAACTATTCTCTTTTTATTCGGCCTAGCACGACGGTCGAACCCGCAAGCATTCGACCCTATGCGCACAATCGATTACGCCGGGGGAAACGGATGAAACTGAAAAGCCTACGTATTAGCCTGATGATCGGCAGCATGTCGCTGCTTGCATATCCAGTCTCGGCCCAGCAAGCGGCCGAGCCGGCGCCCAACGGGCAAAATATCCCGCCCGTCGATGTGGTGCAGAAGCCCAAGGCCCCTGTCGCTGCCAAGAAAGCCCCGGCCAAGAAGAAGGCCGTTGCCAAGGCTGCTCCGGTAGAGCCTGAGCCGCAGGCGCCGTCCGCCGCAGACTTTCAGCCCGCTGATGCCATACCGGCTACCGCAAATGCTTCCGAATACCCGCCCGGCGGCCAGGGTGCAGCAGCCCGCGCAGCGGCCGGCGCCTCTTCTCCGATCTCTCCAACGCGCGGCATCGCGCCGGCTGACCTCAGCACCTTCGCAGGCTCCGTCTCGCGCGCCTCACGCGCTGATATCAACGCACAGCAGCCGCAGGACAATCACGAGCTTCTGGCACGCATCCCTGGCGTGAACACGGTGAGCGATGACGGCATGGCCCGTCACAGCGGCATCGCCGTGCGCGGTTCGCCGCACCGCCGTTCGCGCAAAGTGCTGGTGATGGAAGACGGCGTGCCGATCAACTTCTCGACGTATCTCGACTCGTCAACGCACTACACCCCGCCGACGCAACGGATTGAGAGTGTCGAAGTGCTTCGCGGTCCGGTGGTCAGCTATGGCCCGTTGAACAACCACGGCATCGTGAACTTCCGCAATCTCAATCCATTTGGTGCCAACGAGACCGTCATTGAGGGCGCTCTCGGGCACACCAGTGGTTCGGACAAGAACCTGAACAACTACCGTCACACGCACACCCGTCAGAACCTTGGAAATGTTGGCGTCGTCGCGTCTTACTCCGGTGGCGATGCGGGCGGCGCCTGGGACGTGGAAGAGCTGCGCTATAACGACTTCTACGGCGCACTCGGATTCAAGGGTTCGAACCAGGACCTGACGATTTCCGGCGGCTTCTTCCGCCAGCGCGACACGTACGACGAGGACAATTTTGGCGGCTCGACAGCGGACTTCTTCGCCAATCGCCGCAACAAAAAACAAGGCGCGGCCGACGGCAACTTCGCCTCGGAGTTGGGCTACGAATGGAGCAACTACAATGCCGACTACTACCGGCTGCAGGTTGCTCACAATCTGTACCTCACCCCCAACACGACGATCTCGACGCGCGTGTTCGGAAATGACCATGAACGCGCGCGCTTCTACGTCGAAGAGGACACCGACTCTGCGACAGATTTCGTCATGGAAGGCCGCGATCGGCGCTACCGCAACTACGGCGCCGACTCTCGCGTGGAGTTCGCCAATCTCCCCTTGTTCGGCGGCATGAAGCACGACGTCCAGGCGGGCGTCCGTTACGAAGAGCACTTCTTCGACAACAAGAACCGCGTCGGAGAGGCCGGCGAGCGTTTGGACTTCGACAACCGCGGGGAATTTGACGGGGCAATACAGCGGCTGGAAGCCGATTCGTTTGCCGCGTTCGTACAGACCGCGATCCACGTCACGCCGACGTTTACCCTTACGCCCGGCGTGCGTTTCGAGAGCTATGACGTGTCGTTCAACGATCCCGATGAGCCGGATGTCAACGGCAGCGCCAGTTACAACCACGTTCTGCCGATGCTGGCCTTCTCTTGGGAAGCGCTGCCGCGTACAGCGCTTTATGGCGGCTATCACCGCGGTCTGACGCCGCACATCATCCGCGACCTGCTGGAGGCCGATACGGGCGCCTTCATCGCGCCGGACGAAGAGGTTGGCGACAACTTCGAACTCGGTGTTCGCTCCACCGCAGTACGGGGCTTGACGCTGGACATGGCCTACTTCCACAAGCGCATCGAGAACTATCAATTCGGCGAGGCGTTCCAAAGCGGTGGCGGCGACCGCGTATTCACGGCGCTCGACGAAACAGAGTTCAAGGGCTTCGAGATCTACTCGCGCCTGGACAGCAAGGCCTTCACGGGCAGCCGCTGGAACGTGTTCGGTGAGGCGGTATATACGCACACCGACAGCGAGATCATCTCGGGCAGCGTCAACGACGACAACGACGACCTTGTCGACGTCGCCGGCAACGCCGTTCCGGAGTCGATGCGCCACGTCGCCAATCTCACGCTGGGCATCGAGTATCTGAAACGTTGGGACGCGAGCCTGACGTGGACTCATCGCGGGGCCTTCTTCACGGACGCGCTGAACATCGGCCACGTGCCGGACGATACTGAAGTCGGAGTGGTGGATGACGTTTGGCTGCTGTCGGCGCGCACGAACGTGCACGTCACGGACAACCTATCGCTCTTCGTCTCGGGGCAGAACTTGACCAACGAATTCTACGTCTCCGATCGCAGCGACGGTGCCAAGCCTGGCGTCGGCCGCACGGTGTGGGGAGGTTTCAAGTATAAATTCTAGGACTTAATCCCGGCTCGTTGTTCGGTGTTTTGCAAAAAACATCGAACGACGGGTGGGATTTTTTCCCGCTCATCATTTTCTCATTTGAATTTCAATTAAAGATTATCTGACCCTCAGAACTGTCTAAGTTTCTGAGGATGTTTTGGCACATCTCAGGTCCAAACATTGCCAAGCGCCAGCAATTGTCTGGCGCAAACCTAGCACCTCGCATTCAAAATCCTCCCAGCACGAAGATCGAACCCGCAAGCATTCGATCGACGCGTGGCGAATGTTTGATCGGGGGAAATGCATGTATTTGAAAACGCTTAGAATTAGCCTGATGGTCGGGACAATGGCGGCGCTAGGCCTCCCCGTCTTGGCGCAACAGGCCGCCGAGCCGGCGCCGCCGGCTGCGGGAGAGAATATTCCACCCGTCGAGGTGGTGCAGAAGCCGAAGGCAAAATCTCAGGCTGCCGTAAAAAAGGCACCCGCCAAGAAGAGGGCGGTTGCCAAGTCGGCCCCCGTTGAACCCATTCCGCAAGGCCCGTCTGAGGCTGCCGAGTTCGATCCCGTGGACGACGCAGGTGCGGTCTCCGAGACGGCACGCACCTATCCGCCGGGCGGGCAGGGAGCGGCAGCGCGGGCAGCTATCGGCGCGACGGGGCCGATCGATCCGTCACGGGGCCTCACTCCGGCAGACCTCAGCCAGTATTCCGGTGCCGGCACCCGCGTCGATACCGCAGAAATCGATGAGCAACGTCCCAAGGACAACCACGAGATCCTCGCGCGCATTCCTGGCGTGACGACCGTCAACGACGACGGCATGGCTCGCCACATCGGTATCGGTGTACGCGGTTCGCCTCCACGCCGCGCCCGCAAGGTGCTGGTACTGGAGGATGGTCAGCCCATCAACTTCTCGCCGTTCCTTGACCCCTCGACGCACTACACGCCACCGAGCGACCGCGTCGAGAGCGTGGAAGTCATCAAGGGCGCCGTTACGCCTTATGGACCGCTGACGAACCACGGCGTCGTGAACTTCCGTAACCTCAATCCATTCGGCGCGAACGAAACTGTGATTTCCGGCGCGGTCGGCTACACGGAACACTCGCAGCGCGACGTCAATAACATGCGCCATGTTCACACCCGGCAAAACATCGGGAACGTGGGCGTCGTCGCTTCATACTCCGGCGCTGAATCAGCCGGCGCTTGGGACAACGAAGTACTGCGCTACAACGACTTCCACGGTGCTCTCGGCTTCAAGGGCTCGCAGCAAGATCTCACGATCTCTGGCGGCTTCTTCCGCCAGCGCGATCGCTATGACGAAGACAACTGGGGCGAACTGGGCGACGCCGAATTCTTCAAAAATGGCTGGCGGAAGAAGAACCCAATCACATTCGGCGGACCAGTCGATCACGGTTTTGAAGCCGACAGCGGCCACCAGTTCAGCAGTTACAATGCCGACGTCTACCGTCTGCAGGCCGCACACAACTACTATCTGGACAGCGACACGACCATCTCGACCAGAGCCTATCTGTATGACCAGCACCGGGCTCGCTTCTTCCCGGACTTCTCCACGCGCGACGATCCGGGCGACTCTCCGGACGTATTGACGATGGGTGGACGCGATCGCCGTTACCAGAATTACGGCGTAGATAGCCGCCTTGAGCTTGCCCGGCGTTCGTTTTTTGGCCTACGCCAGGATATTCAGGTTGGCGTTCGCTATGAACACAACAAATTCCGCAACGCAAATCGCGAGGGTGACGAGGGCGAGATTCTCGACTTTGATGATCGCGGGACTGTGACTGAAGACGCGCGCATCAAAGCCGATGCTTACGCAGCATTCGTACAGACCACGATCTTCCTGACGCCGAAATTGACAGTTACCCCCGGCCTGCGGTTCGAGAGCTGGGATATCGACGCTCGTGAGATCGGGGATCCAGATCGGCAGAAGTCGGATCACGATCTGGTGCTGCCCGCCATCAGCGTTGCTTGGCAGGCGCTGCCGCAAACCACCCTTTACGGCGGGTACCATCGTGGCGTCACGCCGCACGTGATCCGGGATGCGAACGACACCGGCGAGGGCTTCCCGCTTAAGGAGGAAGTGGGCGACAACTTCCAGGTCGGCGTACGTTCAACGGCGATCCGCGGCCTGTCGTTTGATACGGCTTACTTCCACAGCCGGATCGAGGACTACCAAATCAAGGAGGCCTTCACCAACGAGGTGACTAACGAGAACGTCTACGGCTCGATGGACGAAGTTCGTATCAACGGCGTTGAAATCGGCGCCCGTCTTGAGAGCCGCCCGTTCACGGGTGGGCCATGGAACTTCTTCGGTGAGGCCACTTACACCTATGCGCGCTCGATTATCGAGAAGGGCGTCGACTCGCTCGAAGAGGATGAGCCGCTTGAGAGCGTGGCAGGCAACCGCTTGCCGGAAGTGCCGGAACATTGGGCCGTCTTTACGCTCGGCACAGCGCATCGCAGCGGCTGGGACGCCAGCGTCTCGTACACCTACATGGGGGACTTCTTCGTCGACACCTTCAATACTCAGGTTGGCGATGACTCCGGTCTTGGCCTTGTCGACGATGTCTGGTTGCTGTCGGCGCGTGTGAATTACACCATCCCGAACACGAACCTCACGTTGTTTGCTTCGGGCTCGAACCTTACCGACGAACTCTACATCGCGGATCGTGCCGACGGCGCCAAGCCCGGGCAAGCGCGGACGCTGTGGGGCGGGTTCAAGTACAAGTTCTGAGGCCACGCACCTCACGAAACACACGGCACAAACGGAAGCGGCCCCTCACGGGGCCGCTTTTTTGTTAGAGCGCTACCGGAGAAGTAGGTTGGGTCAAGCCTTTGCGCGACCCAACAGCTTACGTAGCACGCCCGCCAGTTGTTGGGTCGCGCTGCGCTTGACGCAACCTACGCAGCATCGCGGAGGTCAGTTCCGGCGGGCTTCGCGTTCGGCTTCGTCGGACTTGAGGTCTGCCAGCACCGTTTCACCGCCGACGGCTCGCTGGCCGACGGCGACCAGGGCCGTGCGGCCCGGCGGCAGGTACGTGTCGACGCGTGAGCCAAAGCGGATCAGGCCGAAGCGCTCGCCGATGCCGACGCTGTCGCCCTCGCGCGCGAACGTTACGATGCGGCGTGCGACGAGGCCGGCGATTTGCACGACGCCGATCTGCGTGCCTGATGCCATTTCGATGATCAGCGAGCGGCGCTCGTTTTCTTCGCTGGCCTTGTCGAGTGCGGCGTTCATGAAGGCGCCGGGGAAATAGTGCGAGCGCGTGATGCGGCCGGCGACTGGGGCCCGATTGATATGCACGTCGAACACCGATAGGAAAACGGAGACGCGCACGCGCGGCTCGTCGCCCAGCCCAAGTTCAGCCGGCGGTTTCACCGTCTCGATCGACGAGACCTTGCCGTCTGCCGGGGAGATAATGAGCCCTTCGCGCAGTGGCGTGACGCGATCGGGGTCGCGGAAAAAGTAGACGACATACAGCGTCAAGAGCGCGGCGATCCACCCCAGCGGCGGCCAGAGCCAGAGGAGCAAAAGCGTGGCGACGGCACCGGCTGCGATGAAGGGCGTGCCTTCGCGATGCACCGGAGTGATGAAGTCGGTGATTGTGTCGAAAAGACTCGTACGGTCAGACAAGGAGAAACCCTCTTGTTCGGGATCGGATGATATCTGGGCGCCGTTATAGCCCGCATATCCAAGGCAGGCCACTGGGGACGGCGGGCGGTCAAGCGCCGCACGGCAGCCCGATTTCCGGTGCGTTGGGGACTTTACGGAGAAAACTGGACCGAGATCGTCCGGACTTCGCCTTTGGCATCCTCCACCAGCAACAACACCGTGTTGCCGCCTGATTTTTTGATCTCCTCGAGCCGCGCTTCCAGATCATCGGTCTTCAGGATCTGCATTTCCTGGGCCTCAACGATGACGTCTCCTGCGCGAATATTCTTGTCTGCAGCCGGGCTCTTGGGATCGATGTCGGTAACGACGAGCCCCTTGGCGTCCGGCCGCAAACCGAACTGCTCGCGCACGTCTTCCGTCACCGGAGCCAGCTTGAGGCCGAGGATGGAATTAGTGGCTAGGCTGCCGTCGTCGTTGCGCTTTGAGCCGGGCGGCTTGGGCAAGCTAGGCTCGCCTTCTTTCGGCATGGCGACAGCGGGCTTTTCTTCCGGCTTGACGTCTTCCTCTTCGAGGCGGCCGATAGCGACCTGAAGCGTCTTGTTTTCGCCCTTGCGCTTGACCTCGACGTCGATCGTCTTGCCGACGGGCGTTTGCGCGACGAGGCGCGGCAATCCACGCATAGCCGTCACGGCCTTGCCGTCGAATTTCATGATGATATCGCCCCGCTCCAACCCGCCCTTGGCGGCAGGGCTGTCAACCGTGACGGAACTGACGAGCGCGCCGACGTTGGCTTCGACCTGGAGGCGTTCGGCCACATCCTCGTTGATGGTCTGGATTTGCACGCCGAGCCAGCCGCGGCGGGCCTGGCCGAATTCCTTCAACTGACTGATGATCGACGTGACTGTGTCGGATGGAATGGCGAAGCCGATGCCGATCGATCCACCCGTGGGCGAAATGATCGCCGTGTTCACGCCAATCACTTCACCGCTCATGTTGAACAGCGGGCCACCGGAGTTACCCTTGTTGATCGCGGCGTCCGTCTGCAGGAATTCGTCGTAGGGGCCAGCGTTGATGTCGCGCTGTTTGGCCGAGATGATGCCTACGGTCACGGATCCACCCAGGCCGAAGGGGTTGCCAATCGCCATCACCCAGTCGCCGACCTTCAGCCCTTCGGACGAACCGAAGGGGACCGCGGCCAGCTTGGTCTTCGGCGTCACCTTGAGAAGCGCGAGATCGGTCTTGGTGTCGGTGCCGAGAACCTTGTCGACCTTCAGCTTCGAGCCGTCATGGAAGTTGACGTAGATCTCGTCGGCGCCGTCGATCACGTGATTGTTGGTGACGATTAGACCCTCGGCGCCGTCGACGACGAAGCCGGAGCCGAGTGAGGAAACCTTGCGTTCCGACTGTGCGCCGCCGCCACGCTTGGAGAAGAAGTCCTCGAACAGATCCTCGAACGGCGATCCCTTCGGCACCTTGGGAAGCGGCACGCCTTCAGGCCCTTTGGCGATCTGGGTGGTTGAAATGTTGACGACGGCATCGGTCAGGCTTTCGGCCAGTTCCGCGACGGAGGGCAGGCCCGCGGGCGTGCGTTGGGCGTGCGCGGCCGGCGCCGATGCGATAAGAAGCACCGCAGCAGCAACGCCGAAGCCGGCCCGGAAACGACGGTGATCTTGCGGCCGCATTCGTGAAGTCTCCTGAATTCTGCCGGTATCGGTAACTCCGCCACGCTTCGATTGTGGCGTTACAGCGAGACCTATCTTCGTGGCAAACTGTGGGGATTGCGCGACGCCTGTCAACGATTGGGCGTGCTTTAGCCGCGTATCAGCCAAACGATGGCCGCGCCGGCTGCGATGGCGACAAACCCATAGGTGCGAAGTGTCGCCTGCGGAGTATTCGCTGCAGCCTCGAGCAACTCGATACCGAGCCGGGGCGCCAGCGCCCAGAGCAGCCCTTCAATCACAAATACCAGCCCGAGGCCTACGATCAGGTCGTTCATCGCTTCAGCGCGTCCTCGCGGCTAGACCCGGATGAACGCATGATGGCGAGGCCCATCACCGCGATACATGCATGCGCCAACGGCCCGAGCAGCCACCGTGGCGCCACCGGCCAGAACAGTGCCTCCGCGAGGAGGATCAGGCCGATGGCAATAATGGCGTATCATGACGTGCCGGTTTATGGCTGGGCTGGCACGGCGGCGGCAGGCGGGGTCGCCGTACCGCCTGGATTTTGGAAGTATTTGAAGAACTCAGAATCCGGCGAAATCACCAAACGCGTTCCCTCAGACTTCAGGCCGGTCTCGTACGCCTGCATTGACCGGTAAAAGCCAAAGAAATCCGCGTCCTGACCGAAAGCATCGGCGAAGATGCGGTTACGGTCGGCGTCGCCCTGACCGCGCAGCTCTTCGCCCTTGCGGGTGGCTTCGGCCTTGATAACGATCGCCTCACGTTCGGCCGTGGCGCGAATTCGGTTGGCTTCGGCGGCACCTTGGGCGCGGAACTCCGCGCTCTCGCGCTGGCGTTCGGCGCGCATGCGCTCGAACACGCTCTTGGAGTTCTGCTCCGGCAAGTCGGCGCGCTTGATACGCACGTCGACGACTTCGAGACCGTAGGTCTTGCCCTCGGCGTTCACCTGGCGGGCAATCTCCTTCATCAGCTCTTCGCGCTTGTCCCGCACCACGTCGGAGAACGTGTGCGAACCCAGCACTCGTCGCAAAGCAGATTCGATGATCGGATCGAGCCGCGAATTGATGCCGATCTGCCCCCCTACGCGCTGATAGACCAGCATGGGATCGACAATGCGATAGCGCGCGAACGAGTTGACGATCAGACGCTTCTGGTCGGAGGCGATGACTTCCTTGGTCGCCGGCTCGATGTCGAGAATGCGCTTGTCGAAATACTCGACCGTGTCGACCAGCGGCATTTTCCAATGCAGGCCCGGCTTATCGCGCAGCGGATCTTGGGGCTGGCCGAAGCGCAGCACCAAAGCCTGCTGGCTCTGCTGGACGATGAAGGCCGAGCTGTAGACGGCCGCGGCCGCTGCACCGATCAGGATGACGATGAGAGAAAGAAAGATGCGCATGGCTCAGTTGCCCTCTGCCGGTTTGCTGCGCTTCAGCTGATCGAGCGGAAGGTAGGGCACGACGCCCGAACCGGACTTGCTGTCGAGAATGATCTTGTCGGTGCTGCCGAGCACGCGTTCCATCGTTTCCAGGAACATGCGCTTGCGGGTGACGTCGGGCGCCTTCTTGTACTCGTCGAAAACCTTCAAGAAGCGAGCCGTCTGACCGTTAGCTTCGGCAACGGTCTGCGTCTTGTAGCCTTCGGCGCCCTGCAGGATGCGTTCGGCCTCGCCGCGCGCTTCCGGCACAACCTTGTTGGCATAGGCGAAGGCTTGGTTCTGCTGGGTTTCCTTGTCGGCGCGTGCAGCCTGGACGTCACGGAAGGCGTCGATCACTTCAGCGGGCGGGTCGACCTTCTGCATCTGCACCTGTGTGACGTTGATGCCGGCCTCGTACTTGTCGAGGATCTGCTGCATCAGCGTGCGCACCGCTTCTTCAGTCTTTTGGCGCGCTTCGGTCAGGATCGGCTGGATGTTGGACTTGCCGACGATTTCGCGCATGGCGCTTTCGGCGACTTCCTTCACCGTCGAATCCGGGTTCTGGATCTTGAACAGGTACTTTTCGGCGTTCGAGATCTTCCAGATCACGACGAAGCCGATGTCGACCATGTTTTCGTCACCCGTCAGCATCAGGCCCTCGTCACGCGCGTCACGCGGGATGGAGCCGGCGGTGCGTTGGGAGATGTTGGCCTCAGTCGATACGCCGATGGAGACGATGTTGGCCTGTTCGACCTTCGGCTTGAGGACTTCCTCAACCGGATACGGCAGACGGAAGTGAAGGCCGGGGCCGGCAAAGCGGTTGTATTCGCCGAAGCGGAGCACGATGCCCTGCTCCTGCAGGCCGACCTGGAAGAAGAATGCGTTCCAGACGATGACGGCGAGCGCTGCGGCGCCTGCGAGGAACAAGAGCGGGCCAGGCAAGCCTGAGCCGCCCATCACCTGCTTCATGCGGTCCTGGCTGCGCTTGAGCATTTCTTCAAGATCAGGGGGCTGGCCGCCGCCGCCGCCACCACCGCCACTACCGCCGCCTTGGCCCCAGGGGCCACCGCCGCCACCGCCGCCGCTGCCGCTGCCTTTCCAGCCGCCTCCGCCGCCGCCATTGCCGCTGCCACCACCGCCGCTTTGATTGCTCCAAGGCATAGGTCTGATCGTGCCTTTCCTATTCGGATGGGAAGGTCGCCAAAAATGGCGCCAGTTGCATCGGCTAGTCCGGCTGGCGGACCCGATGAGTTCATTGGGCTTATAGGGCAGCGTAGAAAGTTTCGCAAACGGCCAGAACGAGTTTCGTTGCCAATCGTTTACGCCAGCCAAGTGGGGAGCCGGCGAGCATTCGCCAAGGGGCTGTCCGTGCGCTTCGTGACGAAGGGCTGAGGCTTTGCGTTTTCTCAACAGCGTGCGACACCGGATCGATGAGCATCAAACAACCTAGCTTCAGCTTCGGCATCGAGGAGGAATATCACCTCGTTGATGTCGAAACCCGCGACCTGAAATCGGCCCCGGACGCGATGATGCGCGGACTGGAAGAAAAACTGGGGCGGCGCGTCAGTCCGGAATTCCTGCGCTCGCAGGTGGAGATCGGCACGGGCGTCTCGCACGACTTCGCGCAGACGCGTGACGAGCTGGCGGGACTGCGACGCGAGATCGCCCAGGCGGCGCGGCAGCATGGGCTGGCACCGATTGCGGCCTCCACGCATCCGTTCGCGCAGGTGTCGCGCCTGGAGACGACGGACAAGGAGCGCTACCAAAAACTGGCACGCGACCTTGCGGGCATCGGGCGGCGCCTGGCGATTTGCGGCATGCACGTTCACGTCGGCATCGACGACGACGAACTGCGCATCGATATCATGAACCAGATGCGCTATTTCCTGCCGCATCTGCTGATGCTGTCGACGTCCTCGCCGTTCTGGCAGGGCGATGATACGGGGCTGAAAAGCTACCGGCTCAGTGTGTTCGACGAGATGCCGCGATCCGGACTGCCCGGCAAGTTCGACAGCTACGGCGAGTTCCAGCGTACGGTCGACGTTCTGGTGCGCGGGGGCGTGATCGAGGACGCAACCAAGATCTGGTGGGACGTGCGGCCGTCGGCACGCTTTCCGACGCTGGAACTGCGCATCACCGACGTCTGTCCCCGGCTCGACGACGCCATGACGATCGCTGCGCTCTACGTCTGCATTGCGCGCATGCTGTTCCGGTTGCGCAGCCTCAACCTGCGCTGGCGCGGCTATCCGTTGTTGCTGCTGGAAGAGAACCGCTGGCGCGCCCAGCGCTATGGCGTGACGGATTCGCTGTTCGACTTCGGCAAAGGCGACCTCATCCCCTTCGCCGATCTCATCGAAGAACTACTGGCCCTGGTGGCGCCTGACGCAGAGGCGCTCGGGTGCCAAGCCGAGATCGCCAACGCCCGCGAGATCGTGCGCAGAGGCACGGGCGCTGACCGGCAGGTGACGGCCTATCAAGCCGCGCTCGACAACGGAGCCAGCAAGGACGCCGCGTTACGCAGCGTCGTGGACCTCTTAGTTGTCGAGACCGTCGACGGGATTTAGCGGCTCGCCGCGCGGGGCCGGCGGTTCGGACTCGGGCGCTGAGTCATCGGGAAGCGGAGCCGGCGTCAGACTGTCGTCGAGCGGCGGCTC
Organism: Hyphomicrobiaceae bacterium; assembly: GCA_030655135.1. GTDB lineage: Bacteria > Pseudomonadota > Alphaproteobacteria > Rhizobiales > Hyphomicrobiaceae > JAKAXS01. Next base: position 70,449 of record JAURWC010000081.1, read on the forward strand.
GGCGGTGGGCGGCGCACCTGCGGGCGGCGGCATGGTGGTTGCGTGTGGCGGTCCGCCCTCGACGGGCGGCAGCGGCGCAGGCGATCCAGGCTCCGGCACTTGGAGAGCGGGGCCGGTGGTTGCGCCGGGCAACTGCTGAGGAACAGCGCTCGAAGGGCCGGCGCCGGACCCTGCGGCTTCGGGCGCCAGCTGGGGCGATGTGATCTGCTTGCGATGCATCTCGGTTTCAATCGTGATGCGCAGCTCATCGGAAATGAACGGTACGGTGCGCGACAGGCCCCAGTCACTGCGCAAGATCTGCGCCGTTGCCGAGAAACCGGACACATAGATCTCCTTGTAAACCGGGTTGATCGTGCCGAGCGGGTGGTCGCCGGAGAAGTTCCATTTCACGCTCATCGTCACGGGCTTCGTGACGCCATTCATCGATAGATTGCCGGTGACCTCAGCCGTACGCCCGGTCGAGGGCGCGACCGACGTGGAGCGGAACGTGATCGTGGGGAACGCTTGGGCATCGAAGAATTCACCGGAGCGGATCAAGTGCTCATCCAGCTTCGCCACCCCGGTCGAAATGCTTGCCACTTTAATTCGGACATCGACCGAACTGTTTCCGGGCGCTACTGGGTCGAAGTTCAGCGTGCCCGAGACATCGCGGAAACGGCCGCCCTGACGCGACATGCCCACGTGATCCCACGTGAAGCGCACCTCCGTGTGATCCTTGTCGATTTCATAGATATCGGCAGACGCCGGAATGGCTGTGCCCGCAAAAGCAGCGAGCGACAGCAGCATCGCGCGGATCGATGACGTAACGGGCATTCGGCTCGAACTCCGGTTGCAGTCCAGTTGAGGCAACACCACGCGGACGTGTCGCAAGTGTGACGGATCATGGGTGCAGGCTCGCTGAGGCGACGTGCCTGCAGCGGCCTAAACGCCCGCCGTCATGCCGCCATCCACAATCAGTTCCGTTCCCGTCACGTAGCGGCTGTCGTCTGAGGCAAGAAACAGCGCGGCCAGAGCAATGTCTTCACCCGTGCCAAAGCGCTTCATCAGCGTGCGATCAATCAACGCCTTGTTGAAGTGGGGGTTCCGTAGCACCCGCTCAGTCAGCGCCGTCTCGACGAAACCGGGGCACAGGGCATTCACGCGGATGTTGAATGGCGCGTATTCGACGGCCAGTGCGCGGGACAACGCCAGCACCGCACCCTTCGTTGCGGAATAGCCGGCAAGCTGGCGCAGGCCGCGGTGCCCCATGATGGACGCGACGTTGATCAGCGATGCATTGCCGGACGCGCGCAGCAGATCGAACGCATCTCGCGCAACGCGCACGACGCCATCCAGATTGACCTCGCGGATCGTCGTCCAATCGGCATCCGACATGTGACGGAAGTCGCCGCGGACGTTAAGGCCGGCGTTGTTGACGAGGATGTCGAGCTTGCCGTGCGAACTGGCGATCGACCGCATCATCGCGGTGACGTCCTGGCCGCGGGAAACGTCCATCGTACCGGCGGTGGCGGCGTGCCCTTTGGCGGAGAGCGCCGCGACCGCTTCTGCTGCCGCCTCGCCGTTGACGTCGGTGACATAGATGTGCGCGCCTTCAGCGGCGAACACGCCAGCCGTTGCCAAACCGATTCCGACGCCCGCTCCCGTAACGAGCGCGATCTTTCCAGCCAAACGTTGCATATGGACCTTCAGGGTGAAAAATTTGCCGGACCTAAGCACCCGGCACCCAGCGGCGCAACCTTGGAAGGGTCAGACCTTGGTCTGGCCCTGTGACGCAGCTTTGCGGGGGAATGCTAACGACGTTGGCGCGAAGGGGTCAGACCGAGGTCTGACCCCAACTCAGCTGGGATCGATCCATTTGTCGCGCATGGTGAGGAGTTCCTCGCCGGCGCTCGGGTGCAGCGCCATGGTCTGATCAAAATCGGCCTTGGTGGCGCCAAGTCGGATGGCAACGGCGGCCATCTGCACGATCTCGGCGGCGTCTGGACCAAGCACATGACAGCCCAGGATCTTGCCGCTGTCGCCGCAGACGATGAGCTTCATCATCGTGCGTTCGTCGCGGCCAGCCAGCACGTTGCGCATGGGGCGGAAGCTGGTCTTGTAGATATCGATCTTCTCGTTGCGCTCACGCGCGATGTGTTCGGGATGCCCAATCGTGCCGATCTCGGGCGTGGAGAAAACGGCCGTCGGGATCAGTTCGTGATCAACCGACCAGGGCTTGTTGCCGAACTGGGTATCGGCAAACGCGTGGCCTTCGCGGATCGCCACCGGCGTGAGATTGACGCGATCGGTCACGTCGCCGACGGCGAAGATGTTCTCGACCGACGAGCGGGAGAACTCATCGACAACGATGTGACCATTCCAGCCGCGCTCTACGCCGAGTTCGCCGAGGCCCATGCCCTCCACGTTGGGCACGCGGCCGATGGCGAACATCACCTGGTCGGAGACGAGATCATCGCCTGTGCTGAGCTTGGTGGTGAGGCCGCCGGCGATTTTCTCCACGCCCGTGATCTGCGCGTTCGTTACGATGCGGACGCCACGCTTCTGCAGCGCTTCCGTCAGCCCGTCGCGCAGATCCTCGTCGAAGCCGCGCAGGATCTTCTCGCTGCGGTAGACGATCGTTGTCTCCGCGCCGAGGCCCGCGAAAATGCCGGCGAACTCGATCGCAATGTAACCGCCGCCGTAGATGACGATGCGGCGCGGCAGCGCCTTCAGGTGGAACGCTTCGTTGGATGTGATGACGTGTTCGAGGCCAGGAATGGTCTCGCCGAACGACGGCGTGCCGCCTGTCGCGATCAAGATCTTGGCCGCAGTGATCGTGCGGCCATCAGTCTTCAGCTTAATGGCGTGCGGCGAAACCAGCTCCGCGTGATCGGAGAACATGGTGACGCCGGCGCGCTGCAGCGTGCCTTGATAGGCCGCTTCAAGGCGATCAATCTCCTTGTCCTTGGCGGCGATCAGGCTTGGCCAATCGAAGATTGCGTTAGGTGCGCTCCAGCCAAAGCCCCTGGCATCCTCAAAGTCGTCGCGAAACCGGCTGGCGTAGACGAGAAGCTTCTTGGGCACACAACCGCGGATAACGCAGGTGCCGCCGTAGCGAAACTCCTCCGCCAACCCGACGCGGGCGCCATGGCTTGCGGCGATGCGCGCCGCACGCACGCCGCCCGAGCCACCGCCGATCACGAAAAGATCGAAGTCATGCGCCGCCATGGCTGCGTCCTGCGACTATTGTTATGGCTTGGCGCTCAGTTCTTCGACGAGCTGCTTCTTCACGCTCTCCTGAAACTTGCCGAGCGGGGGCCCAAGTGCACCGACCATGTCGGGGATCGAGGCCTGAAGCTTCTTGCCGGCGGCCGACCTTTGGAATGCGGCGATCTCTTTCAGCTCTTCGGTGGTGAAACGTTCGGCATAGAACGTCAGCAGCGCCGCCTCGGCATCCGTCAGATAATTTTTCACATCCTGGCTGGCGGGATCGAAGATCTTGGTAATGAGCGCGATTGCTTTTTCGCCGCCAGGCTGCGTCTTCATCTGCTGGGACAAAAGGCTCTGCACCGACGTCAGCGTCTTGTGAAACTGCTCCTCCACATTCATGGCCGCCATCAGGTCTTTGGCGGCCGCCTGGCGATCGGCATCGGGTGGCGTGCCCTGAGCGTGGGCGGAGCCGGCAATGAACAGCGCGAAAAGCGCCATCAGGGTGAAACGCGTTGCACCGGCGAACATCTGATTACCTCTGTGCTGAAAAACTGCTGCGGCCAAACTTCGTGGCCCGTTAAACTTCGTCGGGAAGCATATCGTCGTAGTTGGCTTCGAGGACTTCGATGCCATTGGGGCCGGCAAGAATGGCCGCGTCGGCAAGGCCGAGAAACAAACCGTTCTCGACGACGCCGGGAACCACCTTCAGCATGTCGTCCAGGCCCTCGGGATCGTCAATGCGGCCGAAGGCGCAATCGACGATCAGATTTCCGCCATCAGTGAGAAATGGCGTGCCGTCCTTCAGCTGACGCACGGTGATCTTGCCCTGGCACCCGACGTCGCCGGCCAGCATCTCGATCATATTGCGCGTGGCGGTGGCGCCGAAGCGCACGATTTCGATCGGGAGGGGAAACGCGCCGAGGGTGACGACACGCTTGGTCGTGTCGGCGATCACGATCATTCTGTCCGATGCCGCCGCCACGATTTTCTCGCGCAGCAACGCGCCGCCGCCGCCCTTGATGAGCCGCAACTCTTCGTCGAGTTCGTCGGCGCCATCGATCGTGAGGTCCAGCAACGGCGTCTCGTCCAGCGTCGATAGCGGAATACCCAGAGCCGCGGCCTGCGCGCGCGTCGCCTCGGACGTCGGCACGGCAATCACCTCAAGACCGGCGCGCACGCGTGCGCCGAGCAGTTCGACGAACTTGGCGGCGGTCGAGCCGGTGCCGAGGCCGAGCCGCATCTTGGGCTCGACGAATTGCAGGGCGCGCTCGGCCGCAGCCAGCTTCAGTGCATCGGAACTCATCTTTTCTCCTTGGGGGCGGGCGTCAAAACGCGATCAGGCTGTCAGGCCGCCCATCATGACGTACTTCATTTCGAGGAATTCCTCGATACCGTGGTGCGAGCCTTCGCGGCCGAGGCCCGATTGCTTGACGCCGCCGAACGGCGCGACTTCGTTGGAGACGACGCCCTCGTTGACGCCGACAATACCGTATTCAAGAGCTTCGGCCACGCGCCAGACGCGGCCGAGATCGCGCGCGTAGAAGTAGGCGGCCAGGCCGAACTGCGTGTCGTTGGCGAGCTTGATGACATCCGCCTCGGTTTCGAACGCGAACAGCGCGGCTACGGGCCCAAACGTTTCTTCGCGCGCGATGAGCATTTTGCTGGTGGCACCCGTCAGCAGGGTCGGCTCGTAGAAGTTGCCGCCCAGCGCGTGACGCTTGCCGCCCTGAAGCAGCTGAGCCCCATGCGACAGCGCGTCCTTCACGTGCTCTTCCACCTTTTTTACCGCGTCGCCGTTGATCAGCGGCCCTTGCGTCACGCCGGACTCGGTTCCCGGCCCGACCTTGAGCTTGGCGACTTCGGCGGAGAGACGCTTGGCAAATTCCTTGGCGATGCCGGACTGAACGTAGATGCGGTTGGCGCAGACGCAGGTCTGGCCGGCGTTGCGATACTTCGATGCCATCGCACCGATGACCGCCTTGTCGAGGTCGGCGTCGTCGAAGACGATGAACGGCGCGTTGCCGCCCAGTTCCATGCCGACGCGCTTCACGGTGCCGGCGGCCTGGCGAATGAGGATCTTGCCGACCTCGGTGGAGCCGGTGAACGTCACCATTCGCACCAGAGGGCTTTCCGTGAGCTCGCGGCCCACCGGTTCAGGGTTCGACGTCGTGACGATGTTTAGCACGCCGGGCGGGATGCCGGCCTGATGCGCGAGTTCGGCAAGTGCCAGGGCTGAGAGCGGTGTATCCTCGGCGGGCTTGACGACAGCGGTGCAGCCGGCCGCGAGCGCAGGCGTCACCTTGCGGGTGATCATGGCATTGGGAAAGTTCCACGGCGTAATGGCGGCAACGACACCGATCGGCTGCTTCAGTACCAGGATGCGCGCATCGGCCTTCGGGCTCGTGATGGTTTCGCCATAGATGCGCTTGGCTTCTTCGGCGAAGAACTCGACGAACGAGGCGCCATAGATGATCTCGCCGCGGGCTTCGGCCAGCGGCTTGCCCTGCTCACGCGTCAGCAGCAGTGCCAGTTCGTCGACGTGGACGATGATGAGGTCGAACCAGCGGCGCAGGATGACGGATCGCTCTTTCCCAGTCAGCTTGGCCCAGGCCGGCATGGCACGGTGCGCGGCCTCGATTGCGGCGCGGGTTTCTGCGGCGCCGAGGTCAGCCACTTTTGCGATTTCATTGCCGGAGGCCTTGTCACGCACGGCGAACGACGGTTCACCCACCCAATTGCCGTCGATGTAGGCGTGCGATTTCAGCAGCGTAATGACATTTTTGTCCATGATGTCCTGCGTCGTCTGGCAGTTGGCGCCAAGTTGGGCTATCTCGCGCTCCGGCTTGGCCATGCGCCGCGGGGGTTTCCCCTGGGTTCACCCTTTGTCTAGGCTGGCTTGGACTGGCTTTCAAGCTATCGACGTTGAGGAACGCCGCCACCACGGCGGAGTTGCAGTTCTACCTTTCTTACGGGGGCGCAGCCGCTACATGCGTGATTTGACCGTCATCTTTGATTTGGACGGAACGTTGGTCGATACGGCACCCGATTTGATCGCGGCTGCCAACCATGCGTTGGGCGACATCGGGCTCGATCCAGTGCCAGGCTTTGTGCTGGCACCCGCCATCGCGCTCGGCGCTCGCTTCATGATCTTGGACGGTCTCAAGCACACGGGCCGGCACCTGCCGGACGGCGAAGTGGATCGCTTGCTGAAGCTGTTCCTCGACTACTATCTCGCCAATATTGCCAACGAAAGCCGTCCGTATCCCGGCGCCGTCGACGCCCTCACCACGCTGAAGGCACAAGGCGCGCGTCTCGGCATCTGCACGAACAAGCGGTCGCATCTGTCCAACGCTCTGATCGGGGCCCTGGGGCTCAATGATCTGGTGCATGCCGTCGTCGGGCGCGATTCCGTGAAGAAGTCGAAGCCCCATCCAGAGCATTTGATGGAAACGATCCGTTTGGCGGATGGCGATCCCAAACGCGCCATCATGATCGGCGATACAGCAGTCGACGTGGCCACCGCAAGGGCTGCCGGGGTACCTGTCATCGGCGTGCCGTTCGGCTATTCGGACAGGCCGATAACGGAGTTGGCGCCTGATGCCGTCATCACGCATTATGACCAGTTGCTTCCGGCCATCGAAAGCCTGGTCCGCCGCTTTGCCGCCGCCTAAACCCTGCGCGATCAGGCCAAAGACCTTGTCTCGGTCTTCAGCATTTCGGCCCCGGAAGAGCCACAATCACAGACGATCTGATGCGAGCGTCAGTTAACGCTCTCGCGTTTTTCAAGGAAGGACGACCAAGATGCTGAAACGCCTTGCCCTCGCTGCGGCACTCGCCATGGGCCTATCGAGCGTAGCGTTGGCGCAGAACGCGCCGGCGAATGCCGATGAGTGCAACAATCAAGGTGCGGAACTGGCCCAGAAGGCTGAAGACAAGAAGCTGGATGCCGGCAAGACCGCTAAGGTCGAAGAACTGCTGACCAAGCTGGACGAACAGTGCCAGGGTTCAAAGTTCTCGGAAGCCGGCGCGACGATGAAAGAATTGTCGGCCGCGATCGGCAACTAATTCGGGCCGATCATCTTTCCAAGACATCTTGCTAAGACTGGGCGGCTCATATGTTGGGCCGCCCTAAATTGTTTTAAGTCTTGATAACGCGACGATAATTCAGCTTTTTAACTTCCCATTACCGCTTGCGTTTGACAGCGCACCGTTCCTTCCCCATGTTCTGCCGCCTCTCGCGGTGCGGTGCATCATCGCGAGATCATCGCACTGATGCTCGCGTTCGCGCGCCCCAACACGAAAGTTGCAGATGAACGTCGTGATCGTGGAATCGGCCGCGAAGGCCAAGACCATCAATAAGTATCTCGGGCCCAATTTTAAGGTGCTCGCCTCGTACGGCCATGTCCGCGACCTGCCTTCCAAGGACGGCTCGGTGGAGCCCGACAAAGACTTCGAAATGCACTGGGATGTCGACGGCAAATCCCAGAAGATCATGAAAGAGATCGCGGATGCCGTGAAGGGCGCCGACAAGCTGATCCTGGCGACCGACCCCGATCGCGAAGGCGAAGCCATCTCCTGGCACATCCTGCAGATCCTGCAGCAGCGCAAGGCGCTGAAGAAGGACACCACGGTCGAGCGCGTCGCCTTCAACGCCGTCACCAAATCGGCGATCCTGGCGGCGCTGGCCGAACCGCGCGAGATCGACCAGCCGCTGGTCTCGGCCTACCTGGCGCGCCGCGCCCTCGACTATCTCGTCGGCTTCACGCTGTCTCCCGTGCTGTGGCGCAAGCTGCCGGGCGCACGCTCGGCCGGCCGCGTGCAGTCTGTTGCGCTGCGCCTCGTGTGCGATCGCGAGGCGGAGATCGAAGCGTTCAAGACCGACGAGTACTGGACCATCGAAGCCGCCCTGCAGACGGCGAAGAACGAAGACGTCAAGGCGCGCCTCGTCGGCATCTCCGGCACCACTTTAAAAAAGCTCGACATCAAGGACGAGGCGTCCGCGCACGCCATCAAGGCGGCCATCGAGAAGGGCAACTTCACGATCGGCTCGGTGGAAAAGAAGGCCGCTAAGCGCAACCCGTATCCGCCGTTCGCCACCTCGACGCTGCAGATGGACGCCTCGCGCAAGCTGGGCTTCTCCGCCAAGCAGACGATGAACCTGGCGCAGCGCCTGTACGAGGGCGTCGACATCGGCGGCGAGACGACCGGCCTCATCACCTACATGCGAACCGACGGCATCACGATCGTGCCCGAGGCGATCAGCGCCATCCGCTCGCACATCTCCAGCGCCTACTCCGGCCGCTACGTTGCGCCCTTCATCCGCGAGTACAAGACCAAGGCCAAGAACGCGCAGGAAGCGCACGAGGCCATCCGCCCCACCGACCCGACGCGCACGCCTGACGCTGTGCGCAAATATCTGGAGAAGGACCAGGCCGCGCTCTACGACCTGATCTGGAAGCGCACGATCGCCAGCCAGATGGCGTCGGCCGAACTGGAACAGACGGCGGCGGAAATCGACGTGCAGGGCCGCGACGGCAAGGCCTACCAGTTGCGTGCCAACGGCTCCGTCATCGTGTTCGACGGCTTCCTCAAAGTGTACGAGGAAGGCCGCGACGACCGTCAGCAACCCGGCAAGGGCAAGGACGACACCAGCGAGGACGAGGACGACAACCGCCGTCTGCCGCCACTGGCTCCGGGCGACAAGCTGACCGACAAGGACATCGCCGCCGACCAGCACTTCACGCAGCCGCCGCCGCGCTATTCGGAAGCGACGCTGGTGAAGCGCATGGAAGAGCTCGGCATCGGCCGCCCGTCCACCTACGCCTCGACGATGGCGGTGCTGGTGGAACGCGACTACGTGCGCATCGAAAAGAAGCGGCTGGTGCCCGAGGACAAGGGCCGCCTGGTCATCGCCTTCCTGGAAAGCTTCTTCAAGCGCTACGTGGAGTTCGACTTCACGGCCGACTTGGAAGAAAAGCTCGACCTCATTTCCAACGGCGATCTGGAGTGGCGGCAGGTGTTGCGCGATTTCTGGAAGGACTTCACGGGCGCCATTCACGAGATCAAGGATCTGCGCGTTTCCGAAGTGCTGGACGCGTTGAACGAGCTGTTAGGCCCGCACGTCTTCCCGCCCAAGGAAGACGGCAGCGACGGGCGCATCTGCCCCAGCTGCGGCACGGGCAAGCTGTCGTTGAAGATCTCCGGCAAGTTCGGCGCCTTCATCGGCTGCGGCAATTATCCCGAGTGCCGCTACACACGGCAACTCTCCGACAGCGGCAACACCGGTGGCGCGCAGGACGGCCGCGAGCTTGGCATCGATCCGGAAACCGGCTTGATGGTGACGCTGCGCACCGGCCGCTTCGGCCCCTACGTGCAGCTGGGCGAGGCGACGGAAGCCGACCCCAAGCCGAAGCGTTCGTCGATCCCCAAGGGCATCGACGCGGCGACGATCGACCTCGACCAGGCGCTGCAGCTGTTGCGGCTGCCGCGCGAGGTTGGCATCCACCCCGAGACCGGCACGCCGATCACGGCGGGGCTTGGCCGCTATGGGCCATTCATTCTGCACGACGGCACCTACGCCAACGTGGAGGGCATCGAGGAGGTGTTCTCGATCGGCCTGAACCGCGCCGTGACGCTGCTCGCCGACAAGCGCGCGGGCAAGGGCGGCGGCCGCTTCGGCCGCGCCGCGCCGCAAAAGACGGTACTGAAGGATCTCGGCGAGCACCCGATCGAGGGCGGCAAGATGGAAGTTCTCGACGGCCGCTACGGCCCGTACATCTCGCACAACAAGGTCTACGCGACAGTGCCGCGTGGCACGAAGCCGGAAGACGTGACGGTGGATGAGGCCGTGCAGCTGCTGGCCGAGCGGGTTGCGAAGGGTGGGGGGAAGAAGGCCAAGAAGGCCCCCGCAAAGAAGGCGCCGGCGAAGAAGGCGGCTGCGGGCGGCAAGGCCAAGGCTGGAGCTGAGGCTGGTGGGGATGACGACGCGCCGGTGAAGAAGGCGGCGGCGAAGAAGAAGGCGCCCGCCGCGAAGAAGGCTGCTGCGGGGAAGACGGGGGCTAAGGGGAAGGCGAAGGCGGGGGTGGAGTAGGGGGTGACCGCAGCATCGGGCCGTGCTCCATTGTCAGTCGTTGATACCAGGCCGGAAAATGCTGAAATCAATCGCTCTCCGCTTCACAGAAGCGTGAAAAAACGATCTCAATTCCAACAGATGGAATTACGATATTTGTTGGGCCCAACAACTCTGGGAAGAGTCTGGTTCTAAGAGAAATAGAACAAAGCATCCAAACGTCCTCTAAGCCTGCTGGATTGAAGATCCTCGACGATTTTGAGATTCATTGGCCAGCTCCCGATGCCTTGCAAGCTGACCTTGAAGCGTTGGAAAAGAACCGGCCTATTGGAGTGCCACTAGACCATATTCATATTGGACGTTTCGCACCTGGTGGCGGCTTGGAAAGTGGCGTTGTCCCTCTTGAGACTATCAGGAATATCGCTAACCAGCAGACGAATAAGTATTGGTTTGCTAGCCAGTTCCTCAAGTACTGGATGATACGCTTAGATGGCCGTACACGATTTGATTTAACAAACGACCAAGCCACCGGCGATCTTCTTGCTCGACCCGAAACTGCCCTCGCACAACTTTTCGCGCGCGACGAGATTAGGAAAGACATCAGAGAGTTTATCTACGACGCGTTTGGGTTGTATTTTGTGATCGACCCAATGGCCGGTGGGAGACTTAGAATAAGACTGTCGCAAACACCCCCGACAGGCGACGAACAGTCGTTAAATCAGAATGCCCGCGAATTTCACCGGGCTGCAACTTACATCAAGGAAGCAAGTGATGGAGTGCAAGCTTACGTTGGCATCATCACGTCGGTCATGTCCGGGGAGCACAGGCTTACCCTAATCGATGAGCCCGAGGCCTTTCTGCATCCACCTCTGGCGCGAAAGCTTGGCTATCAACTCGCGTCCATATCAAAGAATAGGAAAGGCGCGCTTATCGCGTCAACGCATAGTGCAGATTTCCTAATCGGGTGCATCCAAGCGTCGTCAGCGGTTCGCGTCGTGCGGCTTGAATACTCAAATAACAAATCCAAGGGCAACGTGGTCGATCCAGCTTTACTTGAGGTCGTTTTCAAGAGCCCGCTGCTTAGGAGTGCAAACGTAATTTCAGCTCTGTTCCACGACGGTGTGGTGGTTACGGAGTCCGACAATGACCGAGCATTCTATTCAGAAATATACTATCGACTCGCTGAAAGCGAGACAGGCCTGCCTGCGCTTCTTTTCGTGAACGCTCAGAACAAGCAAACGATGAAAGACATTATTAGCCCGCTTCGAAAATTCGGCATTCCGGCAGCCGCAATCGCTGACGTCGATATTTTGAAAGACGGAGGCAAGGTCTGGACCGGATGGCTACATGCCGCGCAAATTCCGGAAGCGCTACACGACGGTTACGCAAACCAACGCCATAAGCTTCTTGAGCGTTTTGTAGAGTCCGGCAAAGAGATGAAGAGGGGTGGGGGAATAGGCTTGCTATCCGTCGCCGATCAGAAGGCTGCGAGCCAACTTTTTGATCTCTTGGACAGCTACGGCGTCTTTGCAGTGAGGAACGGCGAGCTCGAAAACTGGCTGCCTGAGTTAGGTGCGGTTGGGTACAAAACCGACTGGACGATCTCCGCTCTTGAGAAAATGGGATCAGACCGTCAAGTTGCAGTTATGCCAGGCCGACAGAAAACGACGTATGGAAATTTATGCGCGGCATTGTGGCTTGGATTCAAAATCCAAGTCGCCATGGAACAGTGTAGTTAGCTCGGCGCTGTCATTTAGGTTAGCAGCGAGCGAGTTCCGCATCGATCGACGCAAAGACCCGTAACCCTGCGCCCCTCACTCCAACCTTCCCCCGCGCGCGAGGAGGGAAACGGTGTGCTGTATCGTGTCGGCTGTGATGATCGCGATGGGACGAATGCGCCTCCACATGCTCCATGGCCGCCCTTGAGGCGGCCATCCAGGAGTTCCCAGGTGAAACGTCGAATGCGCGGCCCCTGGATGGCAGGGGCACGTTGGCAAGACTTGGCCCTGCCATGGAGAATGGGGGAGCGGTGACGTTCGACAGCTGCGTGCGCGGGTGGACGGACAGCGCGCGTTGCACGGCCTGGCGATGTTGGCGGAGGCGCGCGGCCGGCGTGGCGCGAAGAGCGAGCGCCCTCCTCCTCAAGACGTTATCCCGGGCTCGGCACGGGATCCACGCAAGGGTCCGCTCGGGTGCGGCGACAGGATCTCGTGTCGACGGGGGAGCGAGGGTCTGAGGCGTCGCGCTCGTGAGACGTGTCGTGGATCCGCGCCTTCGCGGGGATGACGGTGGAGGGTGGAGGGGCGTCTCTCTAGTGGCGCTGGCGACTCCGCTCTCTAGTGGCGCTGGCGACTCCCCTGCAGGGAGCCGGCCGCCAGCGCAGAGAGGAGTGGCGCTGGCGACTCCCCTGCGGGGAGCCGGCCGCCAGCGCGGGGATATGTTGCCGTGTACGGAGCTTCGGCCTAAGGTTGAACCTATTGGTAGCGGGGGCGATTCCAGATGCGATGGATGGTGATGGCGTGGCCGCTAATGCTGGCGGGCTGCGCGGCTGGTTTTTCAGAGACGGCAAGCGATTATCGCGCGAAGACCGGCGTCTTGCAGTCGTCCGGGAGCTTCACGGTGAACCGGTCCGTCGAGGCGGTGCGCGCGTCGCTGGCACAAGCTTCGGCCAAATGCCTGTCTGGCACCTCAACCAATTCCGGCACCTATCGCGTCTCGGCTTATGGCGCGCACAACTTTTCCGAAAAGCGGGCGTTCACCACGGAGATCGCGCCTTCCGCGCAGGGCGTGACGCTGACCGTCTACAAGAAATTCCTGCAGACCACGGGCGGCGGGCATTTGTTGATGGCCAAGCAGCCGGACCGCGGCTTCGTCTACGCGGTGCTCGACGCCGCGCAGGACGGCGGCGGCACGAAACTTACGTACTACGTGCCGAGCCCCAGTTCGGGATCGCTGACGGCGGCCTTCAAGGCTTGGGCCGGCGGCAGCGGGAGCGACTGTCCGGATATATGACGCAACGCATGCGCTGCGGAGGTGTTGTTGCGATCCTTGCTGCTCCTCGAGGTCAGACCGAGGTCTGACCCGAGGGCGCGAGCGAGCGAAGTGGGGCGCGCCGATGCGAGACGCGCCCCGCGACAAGGTCAAGACTTGAGATCAAGACTTGGGGAGGAGGACCTTGTCGATGACGTGAATGACGCCGTTCGATTGCTGGACGTCGGCGATCGTGACATGAGCGGTGTTGCCGCTCTCGTCGGTCAGCGTGATCGTGCCGTCGCCCATCTTGGCCGTCAGCATGCCGCCGGCAACCGTCTTGATCTTGTGGGCGCCGCCGTCGTCCTTGATCATGCCGGCAACCGCGTCGCTGAGCGCCTTGGTGGCGACGACGTGGTAGGTGAGGATGGCGGCCAGCTTGTCCTTGTTCTCAGGCTTCAGCAGCGTGTCAAGCGTGCCGGCAGGAAGAGCGGCGAAGGCTGCGTTAGTCGGCGCGAAAACCGTGAACGGGCCCTTGCCAGAGAGCGTGTCGACCAGGCCCGCAGCCTTGACGGCGGCAACGAGCGTGGTGTGATCCTTCGAGTTCATCGCGTTCTCGACGATGTTTTTCGACGGCAGCATTTCGGCGCCGCCGACGGTCTTGTTCATGGCGGCAAGGCTGTAAGGGGGAAGCGCGGTCATCGCGCCAGTGCCGGCCAGCACGGCTGCGAGAGCGGCGAGGGTCAATCGATTCATAAATATTCCTTCCATGCCGATCGCGTTGCGCGATCGATAGAGGTGTTACGGCGCGCTCGCCGGCGCGGTTTGCATTTGCCGCATTACATCTGGGCCATGTTGGATAAGCGCAGGATTGATGCGCGGCACGATGGCGAAGGCGGCGCAAACGATTGCGGCGCCCCGGGTGCGAGACCGGGACGCCGCAAATGTTGGTGGGGGGCCGTGTCAGTGCGGGCCAGTTGTTACGGGCAGTACCAGATCGGGCCGACGATGACGCAGCCGCGAGTGCGCCAGTCACCTGGACGCGCGCCGTAGCGGCGCCAGTTGCGCGGGGCACGCGAGTGACGCGAGCCGGCGCGGTAGCCGCCGCGATAGCCCTGGTTGTAGCGCTTCTTGTATTGCGCGAGTTCGACGCCCGAGTTGGCGGCGCTGGCGCCGGTCAGGGCGCCGGTGGCGCCGAGCGGGGCGGCAGAGGCCGTGAGCGCCGAGGTGGCGAGCAGTCCGCAACTCATGCCGCACGATAGGGCAAGCGCCAGGCCGATGGCTTTAGCCTTCATCAGATCATCTCCAGATTTGTTTTTGAAATGTGCCGCGACCGCGACAGCATCGAGGGAACGGTGATGGCGCGAGATATCCGTCGCTTGTGCTGGAGATGATAATTTCGGAGGCAACTACGGCCGCCGCGATTGGGCCGTTCTCCTTTTGTCTGCCGCGCGGCGCGGCAGGCGTGGCGTTCGCGGTGGCGGCGCACTACAAGCGTTGGGCATCATCTTCCGACTCAACGGCGCGAGACAATCCGACATGGCGCGAAAGCCTGGCAAACATATCGGCAAGCGGACGGCGGTGAAGCCGCGAAGCGGAGGCGCGCGCGCGGGGTCCGGTCATCGCGAGACGCCGCACCGGGAAGCAGGCCAGCTGCCGACGAAGGACGCGATCCTGCAGTTCATCGCCACGGCGGATCAGAAGGTTGGCAAGCGCGAGATCGCTCAGGCGTTCGGCATCAAGGGTGGCGCCAAGATCGGGCTGAAGAAGCTGCTGGCGGAGATGGCCGGCGAAGGCACGCTGATCGGCAATCGCCGCGAGATGCACGAGCCGGGTTCGGTGCCGCCGGTGGCCGTGCTGGAAGTGACCGGCCGCGACGACGACGGCGATCTGATCGGCAAGCCGGCGGTGTGGGATTTAGCCGACGGCGAACGGCCGAGCGTGCTGATCCTGGCGCGCGAGAAGCCGCTAGGCAGTGACGAGCCGCCGATCGGCGTCGGCGACAAGGTGCTGGCGCGCGTGACCAAGCTGGACGAGGCGGATGTGGAAGGCTTCCGCTTCGAGGCGGTGCCGATCAAGCGGCTGCCGCGCGAGAAACGGCGCATGCTCGGCATCTATCGCGAGCATCCGCGCGGCGGCGGCGTGATCGAGCCGATCGACCGCAAGGAGCTCAAGGCCTGGTCGATCCTGAAGGGAGACGAGGGCGAGGCCAAAAGCGGCGACCTCGTGCGCTACGACCTGAACAAGAAGGGCCGGATGTCGATCCCGCAGGCGCGCGTGGTGGAGACGCTGGGCAATCCGGACGACCAGCGCAAGATCAGCCTCATCGCCATTCACGCGCACGGCATTCCCGATGATTTTCCCGAGAGCGTGATCGAGGAGAGCGAACGGCTGACGCCGCCGACGATGGAAGGCGGGCGCGTCGACCTGCGTGGCGTGCAGCTGCTGACGATCGATCCCCCCGATGCGCGCGATCACGACGACGCGGTGCATGCCGAGGCCGATAGCGACGCGCGCAATCCGGGCGGGTTCATCGTGACGGTGGCGATTGCGGATGTGGCGTATTTCGTGCGGCCGGGGTCGCGGCTCGATCGCGAGGCGCAACTGCGCGGCAACTCGGTGTACTTCCCCGACCGCGTCGTGCCGATGCTGCCGGAGCGCATCTCCAACGACCTGTGCTCGCTGCGCGAGGGCGAGGATCGCGCGTGCCTTGCCGTGCGCATGATCTTCGACAAGACGGGCGAGAAGCGCGGGCACACGTTCCTGCGCGCCATGATGCGCTCGGCGGTGAAGCTGTCGTATCAAGAGGCGCAGGCGGCGATCGACGGCAATCCGTCCGAGAAGGCGCTGCCGTTCCTGGAGAGTGCGCTGCGTCCGCTGTGGGCGGCCTATGCGGCGCTGGCGGCAGCGCGCGACCGGCGCGAGCCGCTGGATCTCGACCTGCCGGAACGCAAGATCCTGCTCGACAAGCAAGGCCGCGTCGATCGCGTGGTGGTGCCCGAACGGCTGGCGGCGCACCGGCTGATCGAAGAGATGATGATCCAGGCGAACGTCGCCGCGGCGCAGATGCTGGAGAAGAAGAAGACGCCCGTAGTCTACCGCATCCACGACCAGCCGTCGAAAGAGAAGCTGAAGAGCCTCAAGGATTTTCTCGAAACGCTCGACATGGCCGTGCCGCACGCGGGCGAGCTGAAGGCCGGTGCGTTCAATCGTGTGCTGGAAAAAGCGAAGTCGACGACGACGCCGGATCTTATCAACGAAGTGGTGCTGCGCAGCCAGGCGCAGGCGGAATACAACATCGCCAACATCGGGCACTTCGGCTTGAACCTGGCGAAGTACGCGCATTTCACGTCGCCGATCCGGCGCTATGCCGACCTGCTGGTGCATCGCGCGCTGGTGCGCGCACTCGAACTCGGCGCCGGCGGCCTGACGGACGAGGAGAAGCCGACGCTGGGCGATGTCGCGCGGCAGATCTCGGAGGCGGAGCGCCGCGCGATGGCGGCCGAGCGCGAGACGACCGACCGGTTGATCGCCACGCATCTGGCCGACAAGGTGGGGGCGACGTTCATGGGCCGCATCGCCGGCGTGACGCGCTCGGGCCTGTTCGTGAAGCTGAAGGACACCGGCGCCGACGGCTTCGTGCCGATCTCGACGCTAGGCAACGACTACTTCAACCACGTCGAAGAAGCGCGCGCCCTGGTGGGCAGCCGCACGGGGCAAGCCTACCGCCTGGGCGACGATGTCGAGGTGAAGCTCGTCGAGGCCGTGCCGACGGCCGGCGCGCTGCGGTTCGAGATGCTGACGGTGGGCAAGCACGGGCCGTTGGCGGCGGGCAACAAACGCGGCCCGGGACCGAAGCGGTTTGGGCGGGGGCAGCGGCGGCGGTAAGCACGGGGTCGCAAAGGCAAACTGAATCGAAATCAAGGGATACACGCGCTAGGCACGTTCGGCGTCTGACGTCCGGTCAAGTAGACCTCCGTCGAGCAGAGGTGTTTCAAGATTTTGGTCACTCACCCATTTGAGCGGCTGCAGCTCAGGCAAAAGGGCTTCGAGCTTGTCGCTCAAGTCGGTTGACCTGGCACAAACTGCTCCTAGCTTTTTCAGCGCGCTCAAACTGATGGTCTTCTGAGCTTTCGGCAAAAGTCGTTCAGCCAACAGATGAAATTCCCATTGCTCCGGATCAGTATGGTCGACATCGCCGATCGGATGAAACAATGGATGCCACGCGAAAATGTAAATGTCGGCAGGACGACCCGGTGTCGCGACCCACTGCGCGCCTCCGTCGGAGTAGTATCCCGAACGCTCCTTGATATCGAATATCGGTTTTGTCTCCTTGCCCTCGCGCGTCAGTCCATCCGACCATGTTTGCCTGGCTGCAGACTGCTTAACCTCGACGCGAACTCTGGAAACCGAATTCTCTAGATCCCATCCAGCCCAATCAGCGCCTACATATCGCCAATGCCCATCCAACAAGCGCCGCAACAGTCTCTCGATATAAATGGGTCGGATCAGATTGCTCATTATGGACTTGCCATAAAGCTCGTCGACGATATCAGCGATTATTCGTTTGGCGATTGGCTTCATAGTGCCTCGATCGGCTTGTTCTGGGGCTTACAATCGGATGACATTCGCGGGATGGTAACTGAGTAGTGGGACGTCGTCGATTAACAACAGCGCCGTGATGGTACGGATGCTTGCATTGTTTCGGTGAGTGAAATGTCTGCAACGGACTTGCCTGTCGACGTGGTGGAAGCCGGAACCGGGCCTCTGCTCGTGCTAGTGCATTCCAGCGTTGCCGGGGCGCGGCAATGGCGCAAGCTGATCGACGTGCTCAAGGCAACGCATCACGTCAAGGCGGTCCAGCTATTCGGTTACGGCGCGACACCGGCCTGGGAGGCGTCGCGAAAGCAGACGCTATCGGATCAGGCGGCACTCATCGAGGCCGTCGTCGGCGACGCCGCTGGGCGCGTCGATCTGGTCGGGCATTCGTTTGGCGGAGCGGTGGCGATGAAGGCGGCAGCCCGTCTCGGCGAGCGCGTGCGGCGTCTCGTGCTATGCGAGCCCAATCCTTTTGACCTGTTGCGTCAAGCCGGCCGCGATGAGGCCTACCAGGAAATCCAATCGCTGCGGGACACCATCAAGACGTACGGGGCGGCAAACGATTGGTTGCCGGCCGCCACGCGTTTCGCCGATTATTGGGGAGGCGCGGGCACGTGGGCCGCCATGGACGACGAGCGGCGCGCGGCGTTCGCCCGAGCCTTGCGCCCGAACTTCCATGAATGGGATGCCATCATGGACGAGGCCACGACGCTCCGCGACTGGCATGCCGCGCTTCCGCCCTCGACGACCGTTCTCTACGACGCCAATACCGTGCGGCCGATTCAGGAGATCGTGCAGCTGTTCGAGCGCGGAACCCAGTGGACCATGCGGGCCATTCCGCGCGGCGGCCACATGGCCCCGCTGACCCACCCGCAGGTGGTGAACCCGATTGTGCAGGACGTTCTGAGGTAGCGTGGAGACGTGCGGGTGTCGTGCGCCTGGCGCAACCTTCGATGTCTTCGACAGCTGTTCGATCTCGACCTGTACCAGGATGCGCGTGCATCCCCTCTCCCCGTTCTCACGGGGAGAGGGTTAGGGTGAGGGGCAGCATTCGCGGGACGCTGGCCACGGCAGGGTTCGAGGCGACCGCC
Source organism: Hyphomicrobiaceae bacterium (assembly GCA_030655135.1). GTDB lineage: Bacteria > Pseudomonadota > Alphaproteobacteria > Rhizobiales > Hyphomicrobiaceae > JAKAXS01. The sequence continues at coordinate 89,367 of JAURWC010000081.1, forward strand.
ACGTGTAGGCGTAGGTTGGGTCAAGCGGAGCGCGACCCAACAGCTCGCGTGGTGCACCCCGTGTTGGGTCGCGCAAGAGGGCTTGCCCCAACCTACGGATCGAGAGGGCGGCTCGGGTGGTGGCAAGGTCACCGAAAGGCGGAACCAGAACCTGCCCCTCATCCCAACCTTCTCCCCGCGCGCGGGGAGAAGGGGCCGGTCGTGCGCTTGGTGAGGGCGGTGACAATCGCAATGCCGGGGTGCACCTCCCCTCCTCTCCATGGCCGCCCTTGAGGCGGCCATCCAGGAGTTCCCAGGTGAAACGTCGAATGCGCGGCCCCTGGATGGCATGGTCAAGCCCTGCCATGGAGAATGCGGGAGCGAGGGCGACGAAGGATAAGCGTTCAGGGGATGCCGAGCATGGCGCTGCGGACGCGGCGCGGTGTGCAGCAACGTAGCCTGCGGAAAGGGTTCGCCCTCCTCTGGCCTGCGGAGAGCGAGCGCCCTCCTCCTCACCGAAGGCGGAACCAGAACCTGCCCCTCATCCCAACCTTCTCCCCGTAAGGACGGGGAGAAGGAGAAGGTGCCGACCTTGTTCCCCCGCGCGGAGAGAGAGTGAGAGAGAAGGAGGCCGACCTTCCGAGTGAGAACGTAAGTGAAGTGAAACGGGACGCCACAGCAGCGAGCGCGTGGCGGCGTGGCGCGGGAGTTGAGTAAGTGCACGGGGATCGCGCTAGCGCCGCGACGCAGGGGCTGGCTCCCGTAGCATCATGCTGCCCTAGCCCGAAGCCTCACTCCGGAATATCTGGCTGCGTTGTCTAAAACCTCACTCCGGAATATCGGGCTCAACGACGTGGGCCAGCTGCATCAGGGATTGCTGCCAGCCGAGGTAGCAGGACTCGGCCGGAATGGCGGCGGGGATGCCCGATTGCTCGATGTTGATTTCCGTGCCGCAGGAGACGGCTTTCAGCTTTACGGTCACGTGCATGGTGCCGGGCAGGTTCGGGTCGTCGAAGGTGTCGGTGTAGCGGACGAGTTCGTGCGGGACGAGTTCGACGTACTCGCCGCCGAACGCATGGCTGTTGCCGGTCGTGAAGTTGGTGAACGACATGCGGAATTTGCCGCCGACACGCGCATCCAAGTTCTCGACATGACAGGTGAAGCCGTAGGGGGGCAACCACTTGGCCAACGCGTCCGCGTTGAGGAAGGCGCGATAGACCTTCTCGGGCGTGGTGGCGAAGACGCGATGCAGGCGGACGGTGCCGGTCTGCGCGGGTGCCTTGCTGGCTTCAGATTTCTTGGCCATGATGGTGCTCCTTCCCAATATCTGTTTGCGTTCGTCCCGGAGACGTTGCGTCTTCCTGACATCCTGACGAGCGGCGCAGGGATCATTCGACACGACCGACGACGTTTTTCTGAAGGCCGTTATGGCATGATCGCCGCAGGCGTCGTGACTATGCCTTTTCGATGCGGCAAGCCCGCTGGAGTTAAGTCTTGCGATACGGGGGTGGCCGAGATACCGGAACTGTAGCGGACCGCCATGCGTCCTGGAAAAGCTTCAGTACGGATAGGTCTTCAGAACACAAGGTGTCATGACGATGCGTAGTGCGCTTGCGATCGTTGCCTGTTGGGTGATGCTATCTGCATCTCTAAGCGGAGCGGCCAATGCGATGAGGTTGGCGCAAATTCCGCACGCCGACGCTGCGGCGGCATCGGGTCCGACGCGTATCGATTATCGCCCCTACTACCATTGCCACGGGCCGAAGCGGTGCCATGGCAAGGGCAACTATTACAAGTATGGGGCGGGTGGCTCGTCGTATGAGCCGTTCAAGTACGGCTGCGCGCGCGGGTGTGGCTATAACAATGGCTGGAATTCGCCGTCCTCGCGCTTCGACTACACCGGCCGGCGCTACGGCCGGCATCATCATCGGCGGCATCGGCATTAGAGCAGGGCCAGCAAATCGAAGCTGGTCTTCGATGAAATGCGCGACAAGCCAGTTGAAGTAACGGCTGTCCCCTCTCCCCGTCCTTACGGGGAGAGGGTTAGGGTGAGGGGCAGGGTCTGGCTCCGGAGCAAGCAGCTGCCCCTCATCCCAACCTTCTGCCCGTAAGGACGGGGAGAAGGAGAAGTGGCCGATCGTCTTGTCAGACACGAGGCCTCGCCCGGAAGAGCGTTGGCGCACAATTGCCATCTGTGGCGGTCAGAAACGGCCGACGTGCAATCTGTGCCAAAGGACTTCGCAAATGAAGCCGATCGCAAACCTTGATGAGGTCGAGTTCGACGACGTGGAAAAAAAGGGCATCTATACGTCCAGCCGCGCGCTGTTCAGCGATGGCATCGGAGCGAGGAAGCTCGGCTATAATCTCACCGTCTTGCCGCCGGGCAAGGTGCAGTGCCCGTTTCATTGCCACCACGGTGAGGAAGAGATGTTTCTCATTCTGGAAGGCGAAGGCGAACTGCGGTTCGGCGACCAGCGCTATCCCATCCGCCGCCACGACGTGATCGCCTGCCCGACCGGTGGACCCGAAGTGGCGCACCAGATCATCAACACGGGAACGGTGACGATGCGCTACCTGGCGCTGTCGAACATTGCCGACGTGGATACGTGCGAGTATCCGGACTCGCAGAAGGTGTCGATCGTGGCCGGGAAACGCGGCGAGCGTGGCCTGCGCAAGATGTTCCGCGCGGAGACGACGGTGGACTACTACGACCGGGAGAAGGAGTGAGTCCCGGAAGGCGCACGTCGAAGATGGGTCAGACCCGTCGGGTCTGACCCCAAAGCGACCGGTCTGCGAGCTAGCTGCCTCGTGCGCGTCATTCGAGGAGTTGGGGGACGCATCAGCAATCGTTTCCTTGCCGCAGCGGCGAGTGGCCCTTAGCTTGGGGAGCGAATGTCCAGAGGGCAACGATCGCTACGAAGCAGCGAGCAATATTATGACGCAGACGCAGCATTAACCTGCCACTTGTTGCCAACCTCAAAAGACCGGCGTAGCGTCGTCCCGCTGCTTATTGCGTCGGTGAAGATATGGCTGTCTCCACGCACCCCTCGGCGTCTCACGATCTTCCGTGGTTTCTGACGGCGCCGGGACAGTCGGATACGCTGATGACCCTCACGACGATCGTGGTCGTGATGACGATCCTCGGTTTAGGCGTGTTGTTTTTCCGGCTGCACTCGTTGCCGGAGCGGCTGGGTCACAAGAAGCTTCAGTTCGAGATCGTTGCCGTTCTGGGATTGCTGTCGCTGCTGACACACATCCACGCCTTCTGGGTGGCCGGGCTTCTGCTGGCTCTTATCGATCTTCCGGATTTTCAAACGCCGCTGAAACGGATCGCCAACGCGCTTGAAGAGCGCGTGGCGCCGCAAGGTCCGGCGAAAGACGTGGTTCGCCCTGCGCCCGCCAGCCCGCCGGACGAGCCAGGAGCCTAGATCATGCTGGAACTGGTCCTGTGCTCGCTGTTCACGATCGTTCCGGATTACCTCTATCGGCGCTACGCGCAGGGCAAGCGGATCGGGCACGAGATCACGCTCTATTCCGTCTGGTTCGAACTGCGATGGGGCATTACGGCGTGCCTGATGCTGACGGTGCTGCTGATCACCATCATCTTTTACTATCACCCGTCCACAACGAGTGCGTCGCCGTTTTTCCGGACGGTGCCGATCCTGCCGGAATCCAGCGGGCGGGTAAGCGAGATTTACGTAAAGTGGCGGGACAAGGTCGAGAAGGGTGCGCCGATCCTCAAGCTGGACAGCACCAAGCAGGAAGCCGATCTCGACGTCGCAAAGCGGCGCGTCGCGGAAGTTGAAGCCACGATGGTGATGGCCGAAGCCGACATCGCGGCAGCGGAGGGTCAAATCCAGTCGGCGAAAGGCGCATATCAGCAGGCGCTCGATGAATTCGCGACGAAGGACGAACTGCGGCAGCGCAACGCCGACGTTGTCACCGTGCGCGAGATCGAGCGACTGAGGAATGTCGTCGACGGCCGCAAGGGCGGTGTCGTGGCCGCGGAAGCCGCCAAGCAGGCGGCCGAGATCCGTGTCTCGACGCTGTTGCCGGCGCAGAAGGCGAGCGCGAATGCGGCACTGAAGCAGGCGCAAGTCGATCTCGACAAGACGGTCGTGTACGCCGGCGTCTCAGGCCGCGTGGAGCAGTTCATTCTGCGCGTGGGGGATGTCGTCAATCCGTTCATGCGGCCGGGCGGGTTGCTCATTCCCGAGGATGCCGGACGCAAGCAGATCCAGGCCGGCTTCGGACAGATCGAGGCCCAAGTGATGAAAGTCGGCATGGCCGCCGAGGTGACCTGCGTATCGAAGCCGCTGACCATCATCCCGATGGTGGTGACGGGCGTGCAGGATTATATCGCCGCGGGCCAAGTGAAGGCCGGTGAGCAGCTGATCGAAGTGCAGCAGGCGGCGCGGCCGGGGACGCTGCTGGTCTTTCTGGAGCCGCTTTACGAGGACGGCCTGGACGGCGTCACGCCGGGCAGCGCGTGCATCGCCAACGGCTACAGCAACAACCACGAGCGGCTCGAGACGGAAGATCTGGGCTTTCTGACGCGCGTCTATCTTCACGGCGTCGACGCGGTGGGCGTCGTGCACGCTGTGATCCTGCGCGCGCAGGCGCTGCTGCTGCCGATCAAAACGCTGGTGCTGTCGGGGCATTAGTAGAGGCTATGAACGTCTTGGTGGCGGGCCTGCCGCAAGGAGAGCCGTGCGGCCATGCGTGCTTTGCAAACGGCACCCTGCGCGTTATGCCAATCAGGCTAGCAGCAGTGAGGCTCCACCTATGTTCCCCATCGGCGATGACAATACCGGGCGGCGGTCTACGCCGATCGTCACGTATGTACTGATTGCCATCAATGTCGTCGTGTTCCTGCTGGAGTTGCAGCAGGGCGACAGCTTTGTTCGCGAATGGGCGTTCACGCCCGCGAAGTTCGGGGCGCAGCCTGCGAGCCAGGTCGACAACATCTTCACCGCGATGTTCCTGCATGGCGGCTGGATGCATCTGTTCGGCAACATGTTGTATCTGTGGATCTTCGGCGACAACGTCGAGGATCGGTTGGGCAAGCCGCTCTATCTGCTGTTCTACCTCGTGACCGGCATCGCCGCGACGATGGCGCAGTATGCCGTGGTGCCAGGGTCAAGCATTCCGAATGTCGGCGCCTCCGGCGCGATCGCCGGTGTGCTCGGCGCCTACCTCGTGATGTTTCCGAAGGCACGCGTCAACGTCATCGTGCCAGGCGGCATGGTGATGGCGCTGCCGGCGCTGATCGTGCTCGGGTTCTGGATGGTGCTGCAGGTTTTCTCCGGCGTCGGCGCGATTGCTACGACGGACGAGACCGCGAGCACGGGCGGTGTGGCGTACATGGCGCACGTCGGCGGCTTCATCGCCGGAATGGTGCTAGGCGTTCTCTCCAAGCCATTCGTGGGAAGGACGTAAGTTTCGGGCGCCAGACGCCGAGCACGACATTGGCAACCGACAGCGTCATGATCACGCCGAGGGCATACCATTCCGATGTGAGCGCGCCCTGAAGGGCGTCGGCCGGAAGCTCGCCGCTGGCGATTTTCGCGGAGGTGGCAGCGGCGGTGTTGGCCTTCGACTGAACGATCCCCAACGTCGCCTCGAACATACTCAGGCCGAGGAAAGCTTTCACCCACGCCCAGCGCCGGTCCATGTAGGGCTTGTGAACCACCATCGAGAGAAGTCCGGTGATCAGTGCGATCGCCATCGAAGGAAGCAGCACGTAGTTGCAAAGCGCGCTGATGATCTTGCGCGCGTCGGCGTATTGGCTGGCCGTGTCCTGGGGTGCGTAGATCAGCACGATGCCGTATCCGAGCAGCGCGCCGATCAGGCCGCTCGAAGCCAGCGTGTGCAGCACTTTGACCAGCTTTCTCATCATTGAGCCGGCGACTCTTTTAGTCGCGCTGGCGACTCCCCTGCGGGGAGCCGGCCGCCAGCGCGAGGCGGAATAATATCGTGGCGCTGGCGACTCCCCGGCGGGGAGACGGCCGGTTTTCTTAGTGGCGCTGGCGACTCCCCTGCGGGGAGCCGGCCGCCAGCGCAGAGTGGAATGGTACGATTGGCGTGCCTGATCGGCTTATTTGTGGTCCCGCGACTATCCGCCGGTTTGAATTTGCCCCGGTAAATGCTCAATTCTTTGGCAGATGAGCCCTGAAAGCTGAGGTCCTAAGATGCCGGCCGATGACACCGCTCCGCGCGCCGTTCCGCAGGCTATGCTGCGTGGCTACCGGCAAAAATGTCCGGCCTGCGGCCAGGGTGCGCTGTACCGCAAATATCTGAAGGTCGTGGACGCGTGTGCCGCGTGCGGCGAGGAACTGCATCATCATCGCGCCGACGACGCGCCGCCCTACTTCGTGATGATGATTACCGGCCACGTCATCGTCGGCGGCATCCTGATTGCCGAGCGTATCTGGGCGCCCGAGACGTGGGTGCATCTGGCCGTGGCGCTGCCGGCGCTGATCATCATGAGCTTGTGGCTGCTTCCGCGCGTCAAGGGCGCGCTCGTCGGCCTGCAGTGGGCGCTGCGCATGCATGGCTTCGGCGGCGTGGAACGCGAAGAGTTGGATATCGCGCCCGCCGTGCCCGCGGCCGAGCAGCGGACGACGTAGGTTCGCGGCCGCTTGTGATGGACAACGCGCAGCCTATTCGCGATGCGGCCACACTGGTGATCGTTGATCGGAGCGGGCCCGAGCCGCGCGTGCTGCTGGGCCGCCGCCGTGCCGATCTGGTTTTTCTGCCGAACGTCTTCGTTTTCCCGGGCGGGCGCGTCGACGACGCGGACGCGCTGGCGCCGAGCGCGGACGCGGTGCCGGCCGATGAAGCCGCCCTGCTGTCCATTCCCCGAGACGGGCATGCGCCCTACTCCGATGCGTTCGTTCGCGGCCTTGCGCTGGCGGCAGTGCGCGAGACGTTCGAGGAAACGGGATTGGCAGCGGGCGTGCGCGTGACGCGGGGTGTTTCTGATGACGCGCCGGAGAACTGGCTGGAGTTTCTGGCCACGGGTGTGGTGCCGCGACTGGCGCCGCTCAATTTCTTCCTCCGGGCGATCACGCCGAAGGAGCGCCCGCGCCGCTACGATACGCGGTTCTTTCTGATCGACGCGACGGAGATCGCGTATCGCGGCCAGGCCACGGACGATGAGCTTTCGGAGGTGGATTGGTTCGGATTTCGGGCCCTGGAAACACTAGACGTTCCGCGCATGACGCGCATCGTGATTAAGGAACTCCACCGCCTGGTTGTAGACGGTGTGAATCCAGCTGCAGACCGGCGCGTGCCCTTGTTTTCAGAACAAAATGGCGTGATGAAGCGCGCAGAATTGTCGCTTGCTGCGGCTCGTTCTTGACACCATGGCGTGCCCCGCTATGTTGCGGCCAACACCGTGCGCCCTTGTGCGCGCAACCCCAAACATCGAGCGCGCGTGTGCGCGCAACCAAAGACATTCAAGGCTAAATACCCGCTATGGCTAAGCAGATCACGCAAAAGATTAAATTGCTTTCGACGGCCGGCACCGGCTTCTTCTACGTTACGAAGAAGAATCCGCGTACGTCCACCGAGAAGATTGTTTTCAAGAAATATGATCCCGTCGTGCGCAAGCACGTCGAATTCAAAGAGACAAAGATTAAGTAAGCTGGTTTCAGTCTTGTTTGGCTGACACGGCCTGCATTCGATCAATGCAATCAAGCCATGCGACTGCGCAGTGCGCGATCGCAAACGGTATGGATGTGTTGCCGGCTGATGGTGCGTCTCTGTTTTGCGAGAGACTTGACCAGGGTCCGCAATTGCTCGGCAGCGGGGTAAGCATTCCGAGTAACCCACGGACCCTGGCCTAGTGACCAAACAGGTTGTCAAAGAGGGCGTTGACGTCCCATTTGGTGTCGTAGCCGGTCTAGTGCAGCCTAAACGAGGAGGTCTCTTCAGCCGCTAGGACCCAACCACGATTTCCCCGCTCCATTAGGAGATGCGGCGAACCCAACGGGTCGCGGGAAACCAATTTCCAAGCCTCGCATAATCAGCTCGGCTTCGAGCTCACGAATTTGAGATCCGGTCTGCCGCATCAGAGACCGCCGCACCCAGTCCACTCAACGATCGTGGGTGCAGGACACACAATCTGACAGAAGTGGTGTCGTGTTGCAAGTTGCCTATTGACAGCGCTGATTCGGCACGGAAATTCTGGCTCAGCCGGTCATAATTCTGACAAAAGACTGCCTTTGTGCGTCTTTAAATTATAATCACGAAAATCAAGTGGTTACATTAATCTCCGGCGATTTGACGAACTTACGCCGCGTCAGCTGAGACGCGATTCCGCCCATGCCGTTTGGCAGCGTACAGCGCTTTGTCGGCGCGCTTCAAAAGTGTCTCTGGCGTGTCGTCGGCCTCGTCGAGGCTGCCGAGGCCGACACTGGCCGTGATGCGCAACGTGATGTCGTCGTTCACCCTGAACGGCTGCTCGGCGATGCTCGCGCGGAGACGCTCGCCGATGACTGCCGCGCGCAGCCGATCGGTATCCGGCATCACGATGACGAATTCTTCACCGCCGACACGAGCCGCCAGATCAACGCCGCGCGTGTTCTGGCGCAACCGGGCGCCGCACTCGCGCAGGATGACGTCGCCTGCGTCATGGCCGTACGTATCGTTGACTGCCTTGAAGTGATCGACGTCGACCATGAGAACGCTGAGGGGACGACTGTTGGTTTTGGCCTCGTTGACCAGCGTGTTGAGATGGCTATCGAGGTAGCGACGGTTATGCAGCTGGGTCAGCGGGTCCATGATCGACAGTTCGAAGCACGACTCCAGCCGCTTGCGCAGGTAGTCCGAATAGCGTTTGCGCTTGATCTGCGTGTGCACGCGCGCCAGCAGTTCCTGGCGATCGATTGGGCGGATGAGATAATCGGTAACGCCGAGATCCAGGCCACGCAGCAAGCGGGCCTCGTTCTGCGGTTCGACCAGCATGATGATCGGCAGATGCCGGGTGTTCTCCCGCGTTCTCAGTTGCGAACACAGGCGCATGCCGTCGGAGCCGGTGAGGCTCATGGAGACGATGGCGAGATCAAACCTGTCTTCCGTGATCTTGGCGTTTGCGGTGTCGGCATGGGCCTCGACCGACACCTCGTGCTGGACGCTGAGGACTTCATGGAGGCGGCTTGCCGACCGCTGATGGTCGTCGACGACAATGATGCGCCCGCGGCTCTGCTGCAGTGCCGCTTCCAAGGCCACCTGATCGACGAGACCCATCGAGCGGCGCGTGGAAGCGCGCATCAACATTTCGTCGTTGAGCATCTTGAGGCGCGTCAGATTGCGCACGCGCGTAATCAGCGCCAGGTCGTCGACCGGCTTCGTCAGGAAGTCGTCGGCGCCGAACTCTAGGCAGCGGACGCGGTCTGCGGCCTGGTCGAGGGCCGTGACCATGATGACGGGAATATGCTGGGTGGCTGGATCGGTCTTGAGCCGGCGGCAGGTCTCGAAGCCGTCGAGGCCGGGCATCATGACGTCGAGCAGAACGATGTCGACACGCTCGCGGGCGCAGATGTCGAGCGCTTCCTGACCGCTGTGCGCTGTAAGGACGTCGTAATATTCGGCACTGAGCCGAGCCTCGAGCAGCTTCACGTTGACGAGCAAATCGTCGACTACAAGTATGCGGGCCGTCATTGTACTCACCAACTCAAAACAAGTCGTTCAGTTTGCATCGCCGATAAATCGCCGCACGGTTTCGAGAAACATGCTGACGGAAATGGGCTTGGATACGTAGGCTTCGCAACCGCCTGAGCGGATGCGTTCTTCGTCGCCCTTCATCGCGTATGCGGTGACGGCGACAACGGGAATGTTCTTCAGATCGTCATCTTCCTTGAGCCAGCGCGTGACTTCGAGACCTGAGATCTCGGGCAGCTGGATATCCATCAAGATGAGGTTGGGACGGTGCGTGCGCGCCAGGGATATGGCATCCAACCCATGGCGCGTGAGGATCGTCTGGTAACCGTGGGCGCTGAGCAAATCGTGGAAGAGCTTCATGTTGAGCTCATTGTCTTCCACGATGAGCACGCTTTTCACGCCCGCTCGCGTTGATGGCGTGCCGGTCTCCGTGCCAAGTCTGGTCTGTTGGTAGGTCATCGCAGTGACGCCCGCCGCCCCCATGTCAATTCCTTGTGCACCGATTCTGACTCCGGTGATCAGAGGAAAATGTAGGCGCAAAGCCGTAAGTAACTGCTTAAAACTGTCCGAGATTCACCAAAGCGTAGGGATGTGCGGGTGCGGATAGCTAAACAATCCTTTACAACAGAGGACGCGGGCACTTTAGCGTTGAAAGCGCTTGGCTTTCTGGCAAGTGACGAAGCCCGGATCACGCGCTTTCTGCGCCTCACGGGCCTGGAGCCAGACCAGTTGCGTGCCCAGGCTGGCGAAACGGAAACATTAATTGCGGTGCTGGACCATCTGCTGGCCGACCAGTCACTGCTTCTGGTGTTTGCCGCCGACGAGGGCGTAAAGCCCGAGCGGATCGAGGCCGCGCGCGCCTTGTTATCGGGAGTCAGCAACCCAGGAGTTTGGCTTTGAGCCGCAATAAGATGGAAGCGACAGGCCGTATCGGCATCGATCTGGGCGGTACGAAAATCGAGGGATTGTTGATCGATCTGGAGGGCCGGGAGCTGGCGCGTCAGCGCATCAAAACCCCTCGGCACGATTATCACGGGACGTTGTCGGCACTGCGCGACCTGGTGGAGCGCCTCGAAGCGGAGGGCGGCGTCCATGCGACGGTTGGGCTGGGCATGCCCGGCTCGATTTCGCCGCGCACGGGGTTGGGGCAGAACGCGAATTCCACCTGGCTGAACGGGAAACCATTTGCCACGGATCTGGCGGCGGCGCTGGCGCGGCCGGTGCGCGTGGCCAATGATGCCAACTGCTTTGCGTTGTCTGAAGCCGTCGACGGCGCGGGAGCCGGCGCGCGCACCGTGTTCGGCGTGATCCTGGGAACGGGAACCGGCGGCGGCCTCGTCGTCGACCGGCACATCGTCGACGGGCCGAATGGAACTGGCGGCGAGTGGGGGCACATGCCGCTGCCGTGGTCGGAGCCGGACGAGCATCCCGGTGCCCAGTGCTTTTGCGGCCGGCGCGGCTGCATGGAAACGTGGGTCGCCGGGCCATTTCTGGAAGCCGACCATACGCGCGCAACCGGCGAAAGCCTGAGCGCGACGGATATCTTAGCGCGCGCGAAAGACGGTGACACTGCGGCGGCGGAAACGCTGGAGCGGCACGCGTCGCGACTAGCGCGCGGCCTGGCGTTGATCGTCAACATCACCGATCCGGACGTGATCGTGCTGGGTGGGGGACTATCGCGGCTGACGCATCTGTACGAGGTGTTGCCGGACAAAATGGCGCCGTGGATTCTTTCCGACAGCCCAACCGTTACTATCAAGCCGCCGGTGTGGGGCGATGCCGGCGGGGTGCGGGGTGCTGCCTGGCTGTGGGGTGACGCTTCGGCCGGGGGAACGCATGCCGACCCGCCCGGCGAGGTGGCCTGACCTACTTGGTGGGACAGGCCGTCTCGGGCAGGAAGGTTAACTCCTTCAGCTTGCCTTTAAACGCGAACTCGCCGTGGTCGATGGTGAGCTGGCTGGTGACGCCGTTTTCGTGGAAGCGATACGACATCTCGTAGCTCGGCACCGCGTCGCCCTTGCCGGCCTTTTTGTCGAAGTAGCTGATCGACACCGGCCATGATGCGGTTTGCGACAAGCGATCGCCCGTTCCCGGCAGATCTGGAAACTTCAACGTGCCTGCCTTGCCCTCGAAGCCGATCACCGTGCTGGTGTTGTAGATTTTGCGGCCGCTGTCGGAGCCGTCATAGAGGTCGGCAGCGAGCATCAGGTTGCCTTTGCGTGCCGCCTCAATGACGGCGATCGAATGCTGAATCGGGAAATAGACGTTCGCGGGAAGCCCGCTCTCGGCGCGTGACGGTTTGACAATCTCGACCGTGGCGGGACTGGCGGCGTCGGTCCGCTTGGCGTCGCCCTGCGTTTCTTCGCTGAGCTTGGCGTTCTGATAATTGCGGGACGTGAAGCGCAGACGCTTGGCCGGCGCATCCTCCCAACTCGTCGTGCGCAAATCAGTGACCTGCAGTTCGCCGTCCTGCGAGGAGGTGCGCGTGACGAAGCGCATGGACTGCTCGTAGCCCTCACACGCACTGCCCTTCAACTCATAGACCAGCCGGCCATCCAGCTCGTTGACGCCGGAGGCAGCACCAGTGCGCGCCAGGGCGATGTCGTAAACCGCCCGATGCGGCGAGAACTTCACCGGCTGTGCCACGGCCTCGGCTGCGAATGCCGCCGTCAGACAGAGTGCCGTGGCCAGGGCCAGTCTATTCGGAGCGCTCGATATCATTCTGTATCCAAGTTGCTGAAACGCCGGGCGCCGGCCGTCCGGAGACGATCGGCAACCCCTTGCCAGCCGTCAAGGTTTCAACTCCAGCCGGCCGGGAAGTGTAACACAAAGCCCACGCCTGCGGACCGTCCTTGCGAAGCCATTGCCAAATGCCGCTGGCCGGATCAATTTGCCTGCTCATGTAAGGTCCGCTGTGCCCCTCAGGACGGCGGCACGCGACGGTTGGTTCAAGGAGTATGTATGAGTGGCGAGATTGCGGCGCGGCTGCGTGACCTTGGTTTAGAGCTTCCGCCGGCGCCCAGCCCCGTGGCGAACTATGTTCCCACCCTGATCGCAGGCAACCTGCTTTTCATTTCGGGCCAGATCTCCAAGACCGGCGATGGGACACTCCTGTCAGGCCGCGTCGGCGATACGGTGAGCGTCGAAGATGGGATTGCGGCCGCCAAGGCCTGCGCCTTGAACGTGCTGGCCCAGGCACAGGCCGCATTGGGAGACCTCGATCGCATCGCGCAAGTGATGCGGCTTACCGGCTTTGTCAACGCCGGGCCGGACTTCACCGATCACCCCAAGATCATCAACGGCGCCTCGGATCTGATGGTGGCCGTGCTGGGCGACAGGGGCCGGCATACGCGCGCGGCCGTCGGCGTGTCCGGACTTCCAGCCGGCGCTGCCGTGGAAGTCGACGCCATCTTCAGCGTGAAGTGAGGCAACCATGCCGCGGCTAGACCGGGCGATCTTTCTGGTTCCCATTGCGCACCGGGGTCTGTTCGACGTCGCCGCGGGGCGCATCGAGAATACGCGTTCGGCGTTTCAGGCCGCGATCGACGCGGACCTGGGCATCGAATGCGACGTGCGGCCGGCCGCCGGCGGACTGCCGGTCGTGTTCCACGATGACGAGATCGACCGGCTGATCGACGGCAGCGGGCCGGTGGCGGATCTTACGGCGGAAGACCTGGATCAATTGCGCTATCGCGGGCAGGACGAGGCGATCTTGACGTTCACCGGTTTGCTGGAGCTGGTGGGTGGGCGCGTGCCGTTGCTGGTGGAAATCAAGAGTGAGTGGGCCCCGCCAGACCATTCCTTCCTATTCCGCGTCTGCCGCATGGCGGCCTACTATGACGGCCCCATTGCGCTGATGTCGTTCGACCCGGCGGTGATTGCGGTGGTCAAGCAATATGCTCCGCAAGTGCCGCGCGGCATCATCTCCGGCTCCTACGAGGGCGAGGGCTGGTGGAACGATAAGATCGATGCGTCGCGTGCGGCGCGGCTGCGTGATCTGGCCGAGGGCGAAGACACCAATCCGGACTTCTACGCCTACGAAGTGCAGGCCTTGCAGCTGCCAGCACCCAAGCGTGTGCGCGAACGGCTGGGATTGCCGCTGTTCACGTGGACCGTGCGCACACCGGAAGACCGGCAGTTGGCCGAGCAGTTCGCCGATGCGCCGATCTTCGAGAACGGATCATTGGAGCTGGAGGCGCGTGCAGTGAGCGACGGCGCGGACGACGTCAGCGCGGCGTCAGGGCTGCAACAGCCGACCGCATACGCTCCGTAACATCTGATTCCGTCATGGCGTGACCGGCTGCTTCCACGAACGTCAGGTCGCAGCCGGGCCAGGCCTGCGCCAGCGCGTTGGCGGCAAGAGGCGGGCACAAGAGATCGTAGCGGCCCTGGATGATGGCGCCGGGAATGCCGGCGAGCTGGCCCGCCTGCGCCAAAAGCTGATTGGGTGCGAGGAAGAAATTGTTGCGGATGTAGTGCGCCTCGATGACCGGCGTCGGCGGCAGGCGGCCTTGCGTGCAGCTGGCCGGCAGAGGCAGGCGCGTTGCGCCAGGCGTCAGCTGCGACAGCGCACGCTCGTATTCGTACCAGGCCTGCACGGCCGCAAAATGCACCGCGCGGTCCGGGTGGGCGATGCGGCGAATGTAGGCCTGCAGCGGATCGCGCTGTTCCGGCCCGGGCAGCATGGCGACAAAGTCGGCGTAGAGATCCGGACGAAAGGTTTTCGGGCCGGTTACGAAAGCCCAGTCCACCTCTTCCGCCGTGCCGAGAAACACCGCGCGCAGCACGAGGCCGGCAACGCGTTGCGGATATCGCTCGGCATAGGCGATGCCGAGCGTGGAGCCCCACGAGCCGCCGGCGACGATCCATTTGTCGATGCCGAAGTGCGTACGGATGCGCTCGATGTCTTCGACGAGGTGGCCGGTCGTGTTGGCGGTGAGCGACAGATGCGGATGGCTGCGGCCGGCGCCGCGCTGGTCGAACAGGATGGCGCGGTGACGATCGGGGTCGAAGATGCGCCGGTGCATGTGCTGGGCACCGCTGCCGGGGCCGCCGTGCAGAAAAAGCGCGGGATAGCCGTCGCGGTTGCCGACTTCCTCGATATAGAGCCAGTGCCCGTCGCCGACGGCCAGCATGCGCGCGTCATAGGGCCGCGGCGGTTCGGGCGGGCTGGGCGTTTCGGGAAGCGCGGTATCGGGCATGGTCGCGGCGTGATCCTTCTGGCCCCTGCCCGCAATCTTCGCCGACCTGCAGGCCGGCGGCAACTCTATGTTTGATCGCGCTTCTGATCGGAGAACCGCTGCATGGACGGACGCCACCCAAAGTTTGTGTCTTTGACGCTCGTTTGGACAGATGGTGCCTAGCGCGAGGAATCGTGGGACATCGCAGCCCCGCAAACAATTTCTGCAGTTGTCCCGGCGCCAGAGGTGTAAGAAATTTCCGCGTTGAGCCGGGTTGCCATCGCGGCGATCATCTGCTGGCCAAACGATGCGGCGGTGGCTGCTTCCTTGATCCCGTTACCGTCGTCCCTGACCCACATGCGCCAGCCGGCTCCTTCGGGCCTGTACCCTACGGTAATCTTACCGCCGTCCCTGCCGAGAAAAGCATATTTAGCGGCGTTAGTGACAAGCTCGTTCGTGATCAGCGTAAGGGCCTCCACGCAATCGCCGGCGATGGTGCCGCTGCATTGATAAGTCAGGTCGACACCCGGCGGTAGTAATGACCGCAGCATATCGCACAGGTCTCTGAAATGCGGCTCGGCCGGGATTTCGGTAAAGGAAGTCGCGAAGAGCTGGAGCCGGTCATGCACGAGAGCGAGGTTGCGGATGCGGTTGGCAGCTGCCGTGAACTCATCGCGGACGCTTTGATCGGCAAACCGTTTGGACTGCAGGCTCAGGATCGCGCTGACAAGGCCGAGATTGTTCTTTATCCGGTGGTTCATCTCGCGCAGCAGCAGCTGCTTATCGTCAAGCGCTCTTTCTGCGGCGGAGAGCGCGCGTTTCAGTTTGATCGACTGCGCAATGGTGTTGCCGAGACCGGTCAGGAACCAGATATCGTCCTCTGAGAACTTCCGGGCTTCAATGTGGTCGATCTCTAATACGCCGAACATTCCGCTGTCGGTCTGGAGGGGCACGTTCACGCTGGCGATACAGCCATGATCGATAAGAAGCTGCGGATATCGATAAACGCGTTCCTTCGTATAGTCTTCGATCGCAACGGGTTCGGCCATAGCGAACGCGCGGCCGATCGGGGTATCAAGGGACGGTGCGACCTGGTAGTGACCGACAATCCCATCTTTCCAGCCGACGCCTGCGCGAAGCAACATACGGTCACTGGCAGGCAAATATTCAAGAAGCTTTGCGTGAGAAACATTGACGCCTGCGCGGGCCCGCACGCAGGCGTTGAGCATCAGGGAATCGAGATTGCTCTCTGAAAGAGATTGGGTAGTAAACTTTGCGAAGGCAGTTAGCTGCCGCTTCAGGCTCTCGGTGTCGGTTGTCATTCCGCTACCACTGCAAATTTACAGGCGGCTGTCATCCGACTTGGTGTGTTTGGCGCCCCCACCCTAACAAGACGGGCTAAGATTGGCCGCTCAGCGGCCCGCCCGACCGGAGGATTACTGCGCTGCAAGTTGTGAGCGCACGTGCGACAGCATGGCATCCACGGCATCGCTTTCAAAAGGCTTTGCGACAAACGATGCGTCGCTAGGCAAAACATCCGGGCTTGGGAGCTGGTTTGCTGAGCACACCACGATCACAGTCGGCGGCCAGCGTTCGCGGACATAGTGAGAGAGCTGCAGCCCGTCCATATCACCGGGCATCTGGACGTCCGTGAACACCGCGCGTATTTCGGGATGGAGCTCCAAAATGGCGATTGCTTCGGCGGAGTTGGAAGCTTCGTGCGTTTCGTAGCCCGCTGCCCGCAACTGGTCGGCAAAATCCATGCGGATGAGGACCTCATCTTCCACCACCAAAACAGCAATTCGTATGACTCCAGACATAGCGTATCCTGAAGATAATCGATTGAAAAACAATGTAGTCGCACGGTTTTGGTTCAAGATTTTTTTTTCGAAAGATAGAATCTTTCGGCTGAGCAGCATCTTGTCCTGCAGCCGGCTTAGGTAACGCCGGGGAAATTACTCGTGAGCCGAAAGCGCTGGCGGAAGACGGGTCACCGCGGCGGCGAGTCTTTCGCGAAGAGAGCGCCAGTCAACGTCCAGCGCGTAAACATGCTGATCAAGCTCGACCGCAACCTTCGCGCCGCAGCAGCCGAGATCGGACCGATGATCGCTGACTGTGGTCCAAACGCCGCGTTCGAATGATCAGATAATAGAGGCGTCTAAACCCTATCGATCTCCTGTTCCGTCAATCTTCTTGATGTCGCGGAACATCGGCGCCGACTGGCTGTTCACTGCGGCCCGCAACATTCGCGATGCGAAGGGCAATTACTGGCCCAGAAGGAGAAGACCATGGACAGCATCATTTATCTCGTCGGCCTTGTGGTCGTCGTTCTCTTCATCCTGAGCGTCCTCGGACTTCGATAACGGAGAAATACCATGGCTGAATCTGTAAGCCTCAATACGGCGGCAAAGCCGTCGTCATACGTAGAATGGGCGCCGATTATTGCCGGAGCGGTGCTTGCGTCGGCAATCTCGTTTGTCCTGCTCACTGCAGGCGCTGCGATCGGACTATCGATGGTCTCGGTACACGCCGACAAGTCGTACGGCAGCACTGCGGCTTATGCCGGAGCATTTTGGGCGATCGCAGTGCCGATCGGCTCGCTGCTCGCCGGCGGTTACATCGCCGGAAGAATGCGGACCGCCTGGGCTGGCCCTGGTACCGATGAGGTCCAGTTTCGTGACGGCACGCACGGCGCGCTCGTGTGGGCGCTCAGTGTCATCGTCGGAGCGATGCTTGCAGCTTCCGCGCTCAGCACTGCGGGGCACGTCGCCGGAGCCGCAGCTTCCGCAGCCGGCGGAGCTGCCGAGATCGCAGCACCCGCAGTTGACGGCCTGGTCCGCAGTCAAACCGTCGACCCGAAACGCCCCGCAGTAACTGCGGAGCAGAAAAGTGAAGCGGGGCGGATTCTTCTGGCATCGGTCCGCAATGGATCGCTGAGCGAGGGTGACAAAACTTATCTCGGGCAGACGGTCGCTCAAGTCACGGGCGTGCCGCCTGAAGAAGCGCAAAAGCGGGTCAACGATGCCTATAACGCGGCTGTCACCGCGGTCGAGGACACGAGGCGGGCGACTGCAGCCGGTGGCCTCATCACCGCAACGGCTCTGCTGCTGGGCCTGGCTGCGGCATGGTTTGCGGCGCAGCGCGGCGGTGCTCACCGCGATGAGAGCCGTCCGGCGAGCTTTACCTATCGCCGCCCCGTTTAAGGTCCCGGAACCACTTTGCCTTTCTCGCCCGTTAGCATGGGAAAGGCATGAACTATGAGACGGATCATTGCGGCTTCGAAGGTCATCGGACCAACGCTTGACGAAAGACGGGAAAAACGGCGCCAGCGCCGGGAGAAGCAGCGCGCGGATAATTTCGGGCGCGCTGCAAAGATGCGCGCGGCACGCTTAAAAACAGAAGGCGCTGCACCCACGAAGAGTGCACAAACGCCGTTGGCGCGTGCCTATGTCGGGTGCTCCGGGTGGTTCTACTGGAAATGGGGCGGCCTGTTTTATCCCAAGGATCTGCCGACAAAGAACTGGTTCGCACACTATGCGAGCCTGATGGACACTGTAGAAATCAACGCCTCTTTCTATTCCTGGCCCACGGTTGCCAATGTAGAGGCCTGGCGGCGGCAGGCAGGCGCGCGGAAATTCGTCTACACCGTCAAGGTCTGCGAACTCATCACCCATGTGAAACGCTTTAAAGGCACGAAGACGCTCGTGAAGGATTTCGGGTTCATTGCCGATATTCTAGGCGAGCGCATGGGCTGCTTTTTGTTTCAGCTTCCGCCGAGCTACCACTACAGCAAGGCCCGGCTGAATGCGATCGTTAGCCAGCTCGATCCTGGCCGGCGTAACGTCGTCGAGTTCCGCCACGCCAGTTGGTGGAATGAGACGGTCTACGCAGAGTTTCGCAGGTCAGGCACGATCTTCTGTTCGTGCAGTGCGCCGCGCCTTCCTGATGACCTGATAAAAACTGCGGACGAGGTCTATGTGCGGCTGCACGGGCCGGAGCGCTGGTACAGGCATGACTATTCCAAGCCAGAACTCGCAGACTGGGCGAACCGGATAAAGGCAAGCGGAGCGAAGCGGGCGTGGATCTACTTCAACAACGACCATGAGGCCCATGCCCCGGACAATGCCCAGCTCATGAAGCGGCTCCTGAACAAACTGAGAGACGCGTCCAGTAAAACTGTGTCCGGGTGACGGAAGAGACGGAGCCAGCGCTGAGTGCAGGCCACAGGCTCCTATGGCGCAGCGCTCGATGAGGGACGGCACAACCGCAAACGAAAAGCCGGGTCAGGGCATGAAGACCGGTCCAAGCAAGAATGACACGATGGCCCCCGCCCCCTCGACCGGAGTTGTCAACTTTGTGTTTGATCGCGCTTCTTATCGGAAAACCGCTGTACACTTTTCCGGAAGCACTCGCTTGTCGCGCTTCTTATCGGAAAACCGCTGCACACTTTTCCGGAAGCGCTCCGGACACGGCTGGGAGCGAAGCCAGAGTATGCTGGTGTGTGAAAGAAACTGGTCGGAGCGGGGAGATTCGAACTCCCGACCCCTTGCTCCCGAAGCAAGTGCGCTACCAGGCTGCGCTACGCTCCGCCCGACCGTTTCATCCCGTTTTGAGAGGGATCAGCCCGCGTCCGCGATAAGCGGGCGGCGAGCGAGGCCGCTTTATAGCCGCGCTGCAGCAGGGCCGCAAGGGCAAGTCTTGAGGCCGGTTTTCGGGTGCTCCGGCACCCTGTGAGGCGCGCAAGGCGTGTTGTTGCGAGGGCTTATGCTGGGCACGTCGTGTTTGCGAGCCCAGGACCGGTTCGGCAGCCAAGTTGCCGGTAAGATCTGGCGCCAGTGGCGCAGGACCGCAGGAGAGCGGGCGGATCAAGCCTCGGGATCGAGGCAGGTGCGGCAGCTGAAGACCATGGGCAGCGTCTCACCGCGCTCGCAGCCGCACCAGTCTGTCGGGGCGCAGCACGAGCTGCAAATTTCGCCGGTGCCGGCACAATCGGAGCACTCTGCGTGTTCAGCCATTGCAACCTCCATTGCTCATGCGCGTGCATGAGGAGGCCTAGCTAGGCGATTCGCGACCCTGCGTCGGTGCAGTTTTGAACGTTATGCCGCCTTGAATCGTTGCTGCACCGAGGCCATCTCGCCTCATATGAATTTTTGTTGATTGGAGTTGCCATGTTGACCCTCAGGACGGCAGCCGCGGGCTTGCTTCTCGCGGCATCGAGCACCGCGGCGCTAGCCGACAGTTATTATGAAGTCGAATCGGCGCGCGCCAACGCCCGCGCCGGTGGGCCCGTGAGCGAGCGGGACGCGGAATTGCTGGATCGCTACGGCTGCTTGAGCGGCACGCGCAACAGTTTTTGCGAGAACCAGCGCTATCGCCACACCGAGCGGCGCCATCGAGATCGTTCGCGCGACGACCGCTAAGTATGCGCGGGCGTTAGCGGATAGCCTTGGAGGCCGTTGATAGGCCCCAGGTGCGGTAGAGCACTGACCGCACGAACTAGCGGCAGTTTCAGTTTGCTGTGCCGGCTCGGGGCCTGTCTGCACACGGTTAGCAGGTTCGGTAGCGCCGGCAGCTCCGGTCCTTGCTGAACCCCGCCGGGGAGTGCGTCCGCCGCCGCGCGTAGCCACCTTGAAACGCCATTGAAAACGCGTTACACGCCACGCTCCGTTGGGGCGTAGCCAAGTGGTAAGGCAGTGGATTTTGATTCCACCATGCGGAGGTTCGAACCCTCCCGCCCCAGCCAATGATTTCAAACACTTAAGGAACTTTCGAAGAATTCACTTCACTTCATTTCAAGTGGCCATTTCAAGTGCAAGCGGTCAGACAAGCCCTTGCTCGATCGCGAGTAGCTAAAAGCTCAACAGTTACAGTTGAGGATCTGGCATCTTGCACGCGTCGCGCATGGAAATTCCACTGCCCTAGACTGTTCTGTGACGTGACCTTACCGAGATGGATCTCTCACCCACAGCAGTTTGCGCTCAGAAACTAGATCAGCTTGCGAGGCAGATTTGGTAATCACTGGATTGCAGCTCGTACCGTCAGGCGATACGGCAAGATATGCTTGGGGACAGCTACGTCGTTTCCAGAACGTGCCTTATGTTGTCGATCTGCTGCGTCATCGGTATCCCGATGTCGATCAAGCGAATCTACGGAAGCAAGCTGAACAGATTCGATATTGCTTGCAGCAAGCTCGCGAGTACGCCAGTGCGCTCGACACGGTGTCTTTAGCGACACAGCCCAATCTGCTCTATTACAGCGTGATGAGTTTGGCGCTGTCGGAGATCCTCTTCAAACAGGACGGCAATAGCAGTCTGGACCGTGCTCGCGCTCAACATAAGCATCATGGTTTGGAGTTCCGCATAGGAAGCGATACTAGCCGGAGTCTGGAGGCCGCTTCTACGTTGCGAGCAGCTCCTATGATGGTAAAGGCAAACCGTCAGGGGACTTTTGAATTGTGGCATCGAACGTGCCGAGAGAGCCCGATCATCGGGATGCATCGGCGAAGACAATCGGAGGTTCGCTGGATGCATACGAACCGCTCGTAGGAGCGGAAGATAAACGTCTGCCACTTGTGTCCGAAGCGGGCGTCGATCTCCTAACAGCGATGAAGCATCTTCCTGACCTTGCAGATTTCTTGAGATCTTACGGAATCTCACAGCCGATCGTCCGAGCAAAAGTCTCTGCCGAAACGAGAGACTCGGAGAGCATCCTCACAATCAATTTTCACCCCGGGCATCCAGGAACAATCAATAGGCTTTTTGATCGAATACTCATTCGACCCTGTGACTTTGAGAACATCGACTGGCATCAACAGTCCAATCACGGAACGCTAGTTCAGAAGACGAGCCCAACTAATCCTAGTGAATTGCAACTGCCCTGCTGTACGACGCTAAAGGCTGACGAGCTTCGATTTTGGAGCGAGCCCGTCTCACTTAACGAGTTCGGATTCTATTACGTGGCTCTGTTTATTGCCGGTAACTACGCCCGATATTTCCCCGACCGATGGCTCAAAGACATCGAGCTGGCATCGCCACTCGCCATAGCTATTGAACAGCTCGTCGAGTCAGCAAAGACGCGATTGCCATTGCTGTGTCTGTCTGAACTCAGTGGAGATTTTCAGTTGATCGTCTAACGCTTGATTCGATCCCATACTTCGCGTCAGCGCGATGAAAATCATCGCCTCTCGTTCATTTCAAGAAATTGTCTAACTCTCTGATTTGTCTAGGCCAAAACGGAGGCAGAATTCTTGAAAGCAGCGTTGATAGCACTGGCAGCAGGATAGATTTTGATTCCACCATGCGGAGGTTCGAACCCTCCCGCCCCAGCCAATGTAGCCGTATGCCGCGGGTCAGCTGACCTACAGGGCGCTTACATCGCTGACGAACCCAACCGCTAACAGCGCAAAATCGGTATGATTACGAATAAATGACGTTTTCGACCAATCTGCGCGCAGCGAAGGTATGAGAGGCGCTCGGCAACCCATGCGACGGCGGTCGTCCCTCAATTAAAATTAGCACTGCTGCTCACTCAAACCCGCCTATCAGCAATGCTTACTTCAGCCTGCGGCGTCAGATCACTTGCGTGCTTTGGTCGTCTCTCTGGGCAATAGTTGGAGAGACGGTCTCGGGCAACGCGCCTGCACCGTCTGCTCCGTCGTCAAATTCCGTTTTAATTGCGCGTTCAGATACGATGGTTTGACAAGCCGCAACGGCGTCATGGAGTGTTGTCGCGATCGGACTCGTCGCGCTGGCGGCGCCTAGCTTAACTGCGGCCTCAGGGAGCACCGACCAGTAGCAAGCCACGATCTTCGTTGTCGGCGACTGCTTCAAGATCCGTCTTGCAATATATCTTGCGTGCGCGGAACTCACGTCGGCGCCGAAGCAGGAGATGCAAACAATGCGATGTTCGTCGGAGTTGAATATGAAGTGCCGATGCGCTGCTCCTTCCTCGTAGGGTGCCGTAACCGCCTTTAATCCATGACGGCTAAGAAGATCAGCCAGCACATGGCAGGCGGCTTCGTCAACGTCGCTGCGCGCCGGTATGCAAAGGATCGTGGACGCCCGGTATTCAGCCTGAATTGAAGCGAGTTCCAATACAGGAAGGACGCGCTCGGCACGCGCTGTCGGATCAGCACTGTCCTCTTGCGTTATCGGCTGCTCGTCCAATTCTGCCACGAACTCGCGGGTAGAATTCGCGAGACGCGCCCGGTGTTCGATGGGAATCTTGTTCTCAATCGTGTCGATGTGCGCCAGGCCGAGGGCTTTCATCACGACGCCGTCCTGATACTTGAGCAGCGATTGAGCCTCGAGCTGCTCTTCAGCCTGTTCAACCGCTTCAGCGACATCGCCGACCATCAATCGCTGGTATAGCCGCTCGATCGGGCTGAGGGCTGGCTCATCGCCAAGCAGCAAGTGCAGCAGGTTCAGTCCAGGTATGTATTTGCCGAGAACAACCAGGCAGAGCGTGAGCGGGGTCGCGAGCAGCAGCCCGACTGGGCCCCAGAGCAACGTCCAGAAAATGGTGGCGACAACCACGGCGAGCGGAGAAAGCCCGGTGTTTTTTCCGTAGACGAGGGGTTCGACAATGTGGCCGGCTACTGGCTCTGTAATCAGAAACAGAACCGCAGTCGCCACGACCATGTACCAACCGGGATCGACTGCTGCGGCTAATGCGATCGGGAATACCGCTGCGATGATGCTGCCGATAAAGGGCACGAACCTCATGATGCCGGCCAACATCCCCCACAGCAATGGCGTGGGAACACCGATGATCCAAAGCCCGATCGAAATGACGATCCCGAAACCGGCATTCATCGCCGTCTGCAGCAGGAAAAATTTGCTGAGCTTTCGTCCAGCGTCCTTCATCGCAAGGGTGGATCGCTGAAGATCTGCCGTGCCCGCGAGCCGGAGGGCTCGATCGCGCAAGTCCTCCCTCTGGAGCAGAATAAACAGCAGAAACAGGATGACCAACGCTGTCTGCGCGATCGGTTTGATCAGCGGCTCGATTACCGAACTGAACTGCTCGAAGAAGGCGGGCGGCCGGGAATGCAGTTCGACAGGGATGGGTGCTGCGGGGCTTGCGGGAAGTTGCGCCAGCGGAGGAGGATCGGATGGGTTTGCGGGAGCTGCCTTCTGCTTCTCCAACTCCTTCTTCAGATCTTCGAGTGTGTCTGACGCCTTTTGCATGGCGCCGCTGGTGACAGCGTAGGCTTTGATCGCCTGGATCTTCTCTCGGAGATTTTGCTCATACTTCGGTACTTCAGCCGCCAAACTGGCAATCTGACGAGCCATTAGGAAGCTGAGCCCGGACAGGACGCCTAGAGCGAGCGCGACCGAGAGAATAACGGCCAAGGTCTTGCCGACGCCAATTTTGGTCAGATAGCGAATGACCGGCGCTAGAACGAAGCTCAAGAGTGCAGCTAATGCGAGCGGTTGAATGACTTCGCCACCGACATACAGCATCATTATGATGATCGACGCTGTCACAGCGTAGGCTGCAACATAGATGACGCGCCAAATGTCGGCAGGAAGTTCGGTCGGAACAGTCGGCGAGGGTTGCATCCGGCTCATCCCTAAATGTCAGGCGCGACGTCTGCCAACTCACTCGCATCGCCCGGCGATTGCGCGCCGGCGGCCGCGTTGCGATAGTGCGGTTAGGGAAGCGCCTTGGCGCTCCCCTAGCCAACGTTAGATCGAGTAGCGGTTGCGCTCTTTATCGATCTCTTCTTGCGATAGCGGGTCGGCGGTTTCGTCAAACCGCGACCAGCCACTTTCGCGGTAGGCGTCGCGTCTGGCTGAAGCAACGACTCCGGACCGGCCTAGGATCGTATCCGCACGCGCTGCCACGTCTTCTTCGGCACGGACAGTCACCAAAGTGCCCCCGCGCCGGACACCTTCGGCGTAGACATGTGCATCCTCTTCATCAACACCGGCCTGCGTCAAGGCACCAATGACCCCACCAGCTGCACCGCCCGCGAGGGCGCCCAGTGCTGTCGTCGCCAGCCAACCCGCCGCGACCACGGGTCCGACGCCGGGAATTGCAAGCATTCCAAGCCCCGTGAGAAGTCCCGCAGCGCCGCCAAGCGTGGCGCCGACACCAGCCCCCGTACCTGCCCCTTCCGCGCGATCATCGACGCCGTCGGCGTCGCTGTCATGGCGCTTGTCTACGTTGTTGGAGACAAGGCTAATATCACTCTCAGGGATGCCGTCAGCTTTCAAGTCTGCTACGGCCTGGCGCGCCAGTTCATAGCTATCGAAGAGTCTAGAAACAGTTCTCATCACAAATTCCTTTTTGTTATTTTTTTGGAAAGACGTTGCCCTGAAAATCGAGGCTCACCTCGACCGACTTGCCATCCCGGGTGGCCTTGCCCCGCCAGATGCCGTCGCTATCCTTGGCAAGCTCTTTCACGTCGCCAAAGCCCTTCTCTTTGAAGCGCTCAACCGCTTGAGCTTGGGTAAAGCTGTTTGCGCCTTTCACAGGCGCATCCGGCTGCGGTGTTTCCGTCGTGTTCACTGCAGCGTTGCCCGGTTTATCTTTAGGTGCCGCCTGTTCGGCCAACGCGGGCGTCGCAATCAAGCAGGCTGCGGCCAAGATCAAATGTCTCATGCTTTTTTTCCTTATCGTTGAGGCACGGATCAATTCAACCAGGCGCTTTAGGTTCCTGTTGCTGATTGGGTCAGAGCAGCTCCAAAATGCCCGATTGCATTCAGCTTTCAGTCAGCTTTTGCCTTATTGGAACGCACTTTCGCGGCGCCCGTTAAGCCGTACTTCCCAACAAGGAGGACTACGGCATGAACACTATGACGAAGATCATCATGGGCGCCGCAGCGGCTCTCGCGATGACGGCCACGGCCGCTTCTGCAAAGGTCGTTTGCAACGAGGACGGTGATTGCTGGCGGGTCAAGACGTATCGCGAATATCCCGCCGAGTTGAAGCTTCGGGTCCACGATGACGACTGGAAGTGGTCCGACGGCGAGCGTAGCCGTTATCGGTGGAGAGAGCATGACCACGACCGCCACGGCTACTATCGTAGCGGCGGTGTTTGGGTCGACATCAAGTAAGGAACGAGGCGCGGCCATTGAGCCGCGCCTTTCACTTTTGGCACCTGTTCGGCCGCGTTGGCGGTCACCGTGCCCCAAGGGCCCGCCGTTGCCCCCGACCTGGCGTCGTCCATCTGCAACAGCCATCGCCCGCCGGCGCTGGACTTTCGAGCTTGAGGTCGGCAGTGGGAACGAGAAACAGCTCGTCGCACGGGGACTCGTAGCAGACCCAGGCGAATTCTCGATCACTTGCTTCTACAAACACCATGCGCGGACCGCCCGCGATCGAAACCACATTTCCTCTGCGCAGACCCGAAATCACAATTTCGCCTTTCCAAGTTTTTCTTGTGGGAGCTGCCGCTCCGCGCTTTTCACTTCGCTCACAGACCTTTGGCAAAGCTCATTCAGCCACAGCGCGGTGGCAGCGCCAATGTGAAGGCCGGCGTCGATATTTTCTTTACGAAGCTCGGCGCAGATTTCGCTGGCCGATGCAAATTTGCCCGAGACCGCCAAATCCGCAGCTCGGCTCAGCACCCGATTTCTCGAAACAATGCCCCGTCCCATGTCGCTCCTTGATAACGAGCTAGAGAGCTCAGTTCTAATCAGGCGCAAAAATGCGCTTTGCAACGCACGATGCCGCGTCGACGACTGGTAAGATCGTTGCCTGCTAGCGCAGGTAAGGCATGCGCGCGGGCACCGATCTCGTGCACGCTCAGATGCGGCTCTGCCCCCGCGCCGGCTGGACATCGCTAGCCTTCAGATATGGTTTTGAGACTCGACTCGATCACACAAACAACGCCCTCCGGGCGGTGGTCCAATTCCACACATCCGTTGAACTCGGTGGCCAAGCTTCGAATCAAGAGCGATCCAAATCCGGTGCGAGACGGGGGCAAAACCAGGGGGCCCCCTGTTTCCCTCCACACTAACTGGAACCGGTCCCCTGCTGTCGCCCACTCAACGTCCACCGAGCCTGAGGGATTGGACAGTGATCCGTACTTCGCTGCGTTTGTAGCTAACTCACTCAGCGCTAGCGAAAGCGCGACGACGGAGCGTGCCCTAACGAGAATATCAGGCCCATGAATTCTAATGCGGTCGCCGCTCGTCGTCTGATGCGTCGCCAGAACGGATTCGACCAAATCATGCAGACGCGCTGCGGACCAGCTTCTCTGCGTGAGGATATCCAGCCCCGTAGCCAGCGCCTTAAGGCGTGTAGAAAAGTCTCCATACGCGGCAAGGGAGCCGAAGCTTTGGCGGGCAATGGCCTGCACGACCGATAACGTGTTCTTGACGCGGTGCTGGAGTTCATTGGTCAATAATTCACGATGTTCCTCAACCTGCTTGCGGTCTGAGACATCGCGCGTCGTCCCTGCAACAGCTTCTACCTCACCTTTGTCATCAAAGACGGGGACGAAGATGTAGTCGTATATCCTGCGGCCGTTCGTACCCAAGAATGGGACTTCACCCCGAATAGGGCGACCTGTCGCGACGACTTCGTCGATCTCACCGTCATGCATCGCTGCGTGCCAAGGCTCATAACCGAGCTCAAGGCACGTTCTGCCGACCGCTTCGTTCCAAGTTTTGCCCCACATCGCCAGAAGAGCGTCGTTGGCAAAGATGAAGCGATGGTTCAGATCAAACGCATAGATGAGATCGGGTGTTGCCGCGATGATGGCTTCCAACATTCGATAGCGAAGCCGGCCAAGCGTGACGATTGTGTTGCCCTGATCAACTGCATCGTCATCGGCCATCTGCGTCGAAACTCGTTGAATGTTGAACCGAGGACGCCATCAGTTTCCGATCAGCGCGCCTCCCAAATGCAAGGCCAATCGGGTGATTGAGGGTTTCGTAGAGAAACTTTCGGCGGGGCGATATCAAATAAAGTGACGCACCACCATTCCTGACGCAAAGCTGAAAACGCTTTGTCAACACAAAGACATTTAACGGCGGCTGGAACTGCCGCTGCCCATCGACACCTATGCAAAAGCGTGGCGTGATCGCAGCTCATGGGGGTTGGAATGTTGAAGTGGCTTTCAGGCAAACTTGTTCATCAAGATTTTCGACGCAACCTTCGTTACGTGCAAGAAAACCTTGGGTCAAGCGCGGCACGTGATTGCTGCAGCTCTGTTCTGCGGCAAATATTCATAGTCAAAAGCGAAGCGAAATTCGGGGCTGACGCAGAATTAAAAGCTGCGCACGACGCATACTTATTGACGAAGCGCAGTACGCCTTCCGGCTGGTTGACACGCACGCGCCCAGAAACGGCAGCAGTCGCTCTTCTGGAAGACTGGCTCTCGGCAAAAGTGGCCTCCTTGAACGGCGCACTAGAACCTCAAATCTTCCTTGCGATCGATAACGAACTCTGGTCCTTCGCCAAAGAGCGTCTCAAGCCAAGCGAAATAGAGGCGATCCACAGCGAGGCAGAAGCTGCATTGACACACCGCCGCCGGAACGCAACGGACGCGATCAACGCGTTGATCAGAGACTACGCGGAGCTTGCGCAGGGAACAGGTTCAACACCGTCTTCGACAGCAGGAACCCAACGCGCCGAGGCGAAAAGCGGCGAGGCCCTGCGTGGCTAACTACTTCGTCGTACTTGAATCCATCGTGCCTAGTCAGAACCGTGCCGTAGAGTCGATATTTGAAAGTCTGAAAACGCCCGTGCAGCGTCTGCTGAACAACACGTGGCTCGTGACCTCTCCATTGGGTCGCCACGAACTATACGAGATCTTCAGCCCCGTTGCACTGCCTGGAGATCGCTTCTTAATCATCGAGGCGATCGGCTGCGTATTTGACAACTTGCTTATCTCTGCCGACGCTCTCGACGCCACCTGGGACGCCATCAAGCGCTGATGTCCCTGCAATTCTCGTGGAAGCGCGCTGTCGATCACCTGGCAATTGGCCGATTTCGACCAATCTGGCTCGGCCGCAATGACTTCAGGTTTGCGTCAGCTTTCGAACCTTCTTGCTCGCCGACGCATTTCACTTTCAAGGAGCGAAAGTGATGCGATTC
This sequence comes from Hyphomicrobiaceae bacterium, assembly GCA_030655135.1. Taxonomy (GTDB): domain Bacteria; phylum Pseudomonadota; class Alphaproteobacteria; order Rhizobiales; family Hyphomicrobiaceae; genus JAKAXS01. The sequence continues at coordinate 118,241 of JAURWC010000081.1, forward strand.
AATGGATTTGACACGGATACGAACCGGCTTCTCTTCGATGCGTACGATGAAGCAATGTACGCGCTATCGACCGATCCCAGCTTGTCGCTTGATCTGATCTACAGATCGCAAAACCTCGTTGCTCAATGTTTGAACGAACTCGCTGCGCATGGCGTGCGCAACAAAAGCGCATTACGCGATGCGGCGATCCTCGTGATTCAGAAAGCGCGATTGCAGGACGTTCAAGCAGCTCCAACGCAATCCAAAAATGATCGGAACGATGTCGCTCCGTGAGTATTTGCATTTCGCAATTGGAAAGCCCTCCAAATCGGCAAGGAGAAAACAATGAATAAAACAACTGTGTCACTATCAATGACGGCCGCGCTGATGCTCAGCGTCGCCCATCTTTCAAGCTCCGTGGCCTTCGCTCAAGAGAAGGATGATAAGGCCTCTTCGATGCAGGAAAGCGGCGGTGAAAAGGCGCCATCTTCCTCTTCATCGCGCGAACGTGCTCCTGACAGCGCCAAGTCGACCGTCCAAGACGCCGATGTCAGCGAAACGAAGCAGAAGAACGCACCTGCCGACAAAGCGGACAACAAAGACCAATCCAAGAGCGCGTCCGATCAAAAGGAACGCAACGACAAGTCAGCCAGCGACAAGGGCGATAAGGATGGGTCAAAATCCAGAAGCGCCGATCGGCAGGGTGACAAAGACGCAAGCAAGCAAAGCGAGGGCAAGACTGACCGCGACCCCAGCCGCAAAGCTGATACCGCTCCGGCGGCAAAATCGGGCGACAACGCGAGCAACAATAAGTCTAACGACAAGGCTAACGATAGCGACCGCAACGCAGACGCCAATAAATCCGCAGACGACAGCAAGCGCGCTGCAGGCGGGGATTCCGCAAAGGCTGATAAAGCCAAGAGCGCGGACCTTTCCGGAGACAAGAAAGAGCGCGTCAAGACCTCTTTCAAAAGTGAAAACGTGAAGAGGATCACCAACGTCAACGTTGACATCTCGGTCGGGCGCCGTCTGCCGCGCGATTGGGAATATCACAGCGTCCCCACAGCTGTGATCGAGATCGTGCCGGAGTATCGCGGCTATCGCTATGCCTACGTCGAAGATCGCTATGTCATCGTCGACCCCGAAACCTATGAAGTCGTCTATGTCCTGGACGATACAGGCGGTGGTAGCGCGAGCGTCGGCCGCTCGACAGGAGAATCGGGTTCGGCGCGTTGCTCGACCGATCTAACGTTCAGCCAGGAAGACCGAGTGTTCATTGTCGAGAAGGTGCGTAGTTCTTCTGCGACGGTGAAGATCGGCAATTTGGAGATCGGTGCCGCACTGCCGAGCGACGCCAAGGTTGAGGTGTTCCCGTCAGAAGTAACAACACGCGTCACCAAGCTAGACGCTTGCCGCTATGTGGTGATCGACGACAAGGTCGCAGTTATCGATCCGAACGACGACAAGATTGTCGCCATCATCGAGGACTAACGACGAGCCTGGCCGGCGAGCGGTTATGTACTAGCCATCGCTCGCCGGCCGGCGTTCCTGCAGCAAAAAAAGAAAAGGTGACGAAATGAACAAGCTACTCATCGGGTTGAGCGTGTTCGGTATGGCATTGGCCAGCACCGCAATTGCCGCTGACAAGAAGACGGGGCAAGATTTCGCACCCGGCCAAAATAAACCTGCCGGCACTTCCGCGAAAGAGCTCGCACCCGGGCAAAAGGCAAAACACGGTCAGAAGGACGCGAACGACTATGCGCCGGGGCAAAAGGCCCAGGATGCCAATGAAAAGACCGGCACTACCAGCAACGGCTCCAGCACCGGAAACTCCGGGAGTCGGTGAACGCGCCGCTGGCACGAAGGACGGCATATCATGCGCGACCACCGCGGAACGCCAGCATCATGATCTAATGGAGAAAGGGGCCTGTTGCGCGGGCCCCTTTTGCCTATTCATCGGTTTGCCGGCTCGTCTGCCAGCGGTAACTTTACGACAACCTCAAATCCGTCAAGTCGGCCTTCTGCGGGTGAGTTGAGGGCCAAGACCCCGTCTGCTTGCCCAACGATCTGGCTGACGATGTAAAGCCCCAAGCCGTCCCCGGTGACAGCATGGTTTCCCCGCACGAACTGACCATTTAACTCCGATAATTTCTCAGTTGGAACCACGGGCGAACTGTTGGCAACGCGGAGAACGCCGCCCGCACTTAAAATGACGTCGATACGCGTGTCTGCAGGACTGTGCTTGAATGCGTTATCGAGAAGATTGCGCAACAAAATGCCGAGCGCGTTCTTATCGAGAAGGACAAGTTGCGACGCTGACGGGCCGCTGTCGAAGCGCAAGCGCATCCCGTCTGGCAACGCTCTGTGAAACTCAGCAACAACGAAACGCGTCGTTGCCACTAGGTCGGTGACGTCCTTGACCATGCCGATGCCGGCTTCCGTCCGGCTCAACTGCAACAATCTTTCGAGTTTGTGACCCAAATCTTTTAGCGCCGACAGCAGGGGTGCAGCGTCACCCTGTCCACCTTGGTCGACGAGCAACTCGGCTTGCGCCGTTGCCGCAGCCAGCGGGTTTCGAAGCTCGTGGGCGCAGTTTGCAGAAAACGATCGCTCTTGAGCCAATGCAGCCTGCAGGCGCTTCATCAACCGATTTACGCCCCGCACGATAGGCGTGAGTTCGTCGGGAACGCCTTGAGCGAGAATGGGCTCCAGATGCCGGCCATCACGCTCCTGCAAGCTTCCGACCAGTTGAGCAATGGGAATGGTCGCTTGCTTTGCGGCACGCTTCAGCAAGAACGAGCCGATAAGCAAAAGCGCCACGACAGGCAGTGCCATGCCCATCAACAACCAGCCAATGGTTTCAAAGCGCTCCTCCGCGCCGCCTGCAACTTGCACCGCAGTCCGTCCATCGGGGTAAAACAGCGTGAAGTAGCGGGTGAGGCCCTGCCTGACGAAGCCTTGTTCTACAGGGATCGGATACGGTTCGTTCGGAGCGTTGATGGAACGGTGGAGAACGTGGCCATCGCGGTCTCGGATTTGATAGGAGACGTAATTCTCCCTTCCGCCGGCAAGCGCGATCGCTTCCAACCTGCAATCATGCAGCGGATCGCTGGCGCAGAAATTCTGCGGTTTGGACGCGATCAGCGTATAGCCGATACTCTTGATCTCATTGTCGAACAGTTCCCCAGTCTCGATCGACACCAGAAGGATACTGAGCGCGCTCCCGATCAGCCATAGGGAACCAAACACCAGAAGAAGCTTACGGACGAGGGTTCTGCGAATGCTGCCGGCGCTCATTTCGCGCTCTCGCGCAAGCGATACCCACGCCCGTGGGCCGTTTCGATGTTCGTCGTTCCAAGCTTACGCCTCAGGCGGCTGACGTAAACCTCAACGGTGTTGCTTTTGACCTGATGACCACTGCGGTACAGCGCCTGTTCGATATCTTCCTTGCTCACAAACGATTGTGCGCCGTCTGCGAGAAGCAGCAGGATCGTCCACTCACGCAGCGTCAGTCGTAGTTCTTCGGCGCCCTTCCAAACGCGGTTCGCCGACGTGTCGAGCGTCAGGTCGCCAAACATAAGCTTTGTTGCGGGTTTTCCGAGATAGCGGCGCCTGACAGCTTCTATTCTCGCAACGAGGACGCCCAAATTGAATGGCTTTGTTAGGAAGTCATCAGCCCCGGCTTTCAGCACGTCGATGCAATCCGCAACCTGATCACGGGCTGTCAGAACAATGATGGGTCGTTCGAAACCGGCGGCTCTCAACTCGCTCAGCAGCGAAACGCCATCCCCATCTGGCAGCCCAAGATCGAGCAGCACAAACTGCGGATTTGATGTCGCCAGCACCTTGCGTGCCGCCTTAACGCTCGCTGCATGGTCCGTTGCGTGACCTTCCCGATGCAGCCGTCGCGAAATGGCATCCGCCAAAATCGGTTGATCCTCAACGAGTAAGATTTTCATTTGGGAGTGTCGGGCGATGCCTCACGGCGCGTGCCCCGCTTCCCTCTGGCAAGCGCTGGCCGTGTTGTAGGATCGTTCTGGTGGTCGATAAAAAGGTCGTGATTGTTCTGAAGCGGCAATCGGTAGGCGATAAAGAGCAACAGGGATATCGCGACAAGGAACGAAACAGAAATAATCATAATTTCCGCAGGAATGTAATAAAGTATACCGTGCAATATTGTATCCGTATTGATTGCAAATGCAGGCACTACTATCGCAGAGGTCAAGTTTATTTCTCCGTGTTGACCAAGTGCCATGACGATTACCACAACCGAGCGCCGGCGCAAGTGGAGACCCGTTAGGGATGACAGTTGCTTAGCTGAGGTCAGCGGACCCTCTCTACGCGCGCAAAGCTGCGTCTCGCCAGATCTCACTTCGCGCTGGCTACCTTGCAATTCTGGCGATTTACATACGACGGCGTGCGGGTTTTGCGGATCTTCGGAATCGCTGCTGTGTATTGATGGTCAAAACCGGCGCCCCTCAGGACTGCCGGCAGTGGCCAACAAGTTCGCGGTAGGTTGACGAGAGCACACTACCCCGCTCCTTAGCTCCATAATTCTCCTTGCGCCGGTGGGCAGGCTACCGGAAGCTTCGGCGGGCGGTCGCGTATGCCAGGGGGAATTCAGCTGCAGATTTCAGGTGCCGCTCAGCCTGCGGGGCTTTCGACGCTGTTCTTCGTCGAGTTGTGGGAGCGCTTTTCGTATTATGGCATGCGCGCCATTCTCGTGTTCTTCATGGTGGCGCCGGTGGCCGAAGGGGGGCTCGGGTTCTCTACGGTCCAGGCGGCGCTGTTCTATGGAAACTACACGATGGCGGTGTACCTGCTGGCGCTGCCGGGCGGGTTCATAGCGGACCGCTTCATCGGCGCGCGCAACGCGGTGCTGATCGGCGGCGTCATCATCGCGCTCGGACATTTTGCGCTGGCCGCAGGCGGGATGCCGGCCTTCTACGCCGGCGTCGTGCTGGTGTCGCTGGGCACGGGACTGTTCAAGCCCAGCATCTCGGCGATGGTGGGCGAGCTTTATGAGGCGGACGATCCGCGCCGCGATGCCGGCTTCACCTACTTCTACATGGGCGTGAACATCGGCGGGCTGCTGGCGCCGCTGGTGACGGGATTTTTGGCGCAGAGCGCGGCCTTCAAAGGCTGGCTGGCGTCGCTGGGCTTCGACCCGGCGACGACTTGGCACTGGGGCTTTGCGGCGGCCGGCGTGGGGATGACGATCGCGCTTGGGATTTTCATGGCGCGGACGAGCAAGTTTGCCGGCCTTGGCGACGCGCCATCCGTGCGCGCGACCGGCTGGCTCGAAGTGACCGCGATGTTCGTGGCGACGGCTGGCCTGCTGGCGTTGCTGCTGGTGTCGGACCAGCCGGGTCTGGAATGGCTGCGCTATCTGCTTATCATCGTGCCGCTGGCGGCGATCGCCTTTTTCAGCCGGCGGGAGGATCTGGAGGCGGGGCGCATCGCGGCGATCTTCGTGTTCTTCGTGGCGGCGATGGTGTTCTGGTCGGCGTTCGAGCAAGCGGGGTTATCGATCGCGCTGTTCTCAGACCGGCTGACGGACAATGTTCTGTTCGGCTGGGCCATCCCGTCGGCTTGGTATCAATCGCTCAACCCGATGTTCGTCATCTTGCTGGGGCCGCTGTTCATCGTGCTGTGGACGGCGCTTGGCGTGCGGCAACCCACGACGCCGGTCAAGTTCGCGATGGCCCTCGGGCTGTTGGCGGCGTCGTTTCTGGTGATGGTGCCGGCGGCGCTTTCCACGGCTGCCGTGCCGGCCAGCCCGCTGTGGCTGGTGGTGTATTTCCTGCTGATCACGATGGGAGAGTTGTGCCTCAGCCCCGTTGGCTTGAGCGCGATGACGAAGCTGGCGCCGCCGCGGCTCGTGGGCCTGATGCTGGGCGTTTGGTTTCTTGCAGCAGCGTTCGGCAACAAGCTGGCGGGCGTTTTCGGGACCGGGTTCACGTCCGACGATCCGGCGGGGTTAGCGAGCTATTTCGCTTCGTTCGCGGCGTTCGGCGGGGCGGCCGCGCTAGCCATGCTGGCCTTGACGCCTTGGCTGAAGCGCCAGATGGCCGGCGTGCGCTAAGGACCGGCCCATAAGAAAAGCCCCGGCACGTGGCCGGGGCTTTCACGAATGATCAATCCTCGTATTCCGTATCGTAGTCGTCATTGTCATTGTCATCGTCATATGACGAGTAATAGCGATCGTCGTATCCGGAATCGAACAGGTTCACACCGACACCTCCCCATCCGTAATGATCGCCGCCACCGTGCCAGTGATGCCCGTGGCCATGCCAATGGTGGCCGCCACGATCTTTGGCCTCGGCCGCGCCGGCGAACGATATCGCTCCGGCAGCCGTGACGAGTGCGAGTGCTATGCTTGGGATCCGTTGCATCTTGTGCCTCCTTATCGGCGGTTGACCGCCAGGCTTTGCGGCTTGAGCCGCTGACGCTATGCGCGTCTGCCGATGACAACGGTTGGGGCATCGGCTGGTTGCGCGACAATACCGCGCGATCGTGTCGCCCGTTGGGAACGGCGTTCTGCACGATGCGGGCGGTGCGGCGGAACAGGCGTCAACGCTTTATCAACTATAAGCGGCAATGGCGTAGGCTGAAAAAGCCGGCCATTAAGCGGTGGCGCGCTAAAGATACCGTTATATCAGTTATTAGAATTTGAGCTTTCGCTGACGTCGATTTTTTAAGAACGGTATTGGCTATGACATGCTCTTTCCTACGCATGTTCCGGCGCGACGAGGATGGTACAGCTGCGATCGAATTCGCGCTGGTGTTGCCGGTTTTTCTTGTCTTGTTGCTGGGCATTCTCGCTTACGGAATATATTTTGCGGCGGCTAACAGCACCGCGCAGCTGGCTGCAGACGCAGCGCGCGCGTCGGTTGCGGGCATCAACGATGCCGAGCGGGCGAGCTTGGCGCGCGCCAACATCGCAAGCAACGTCGGCAGTTACGGCGTTCTGATCGACGCGTCGAAAGTCACGGTCGTGGCAGCGCCGCTGGCCAGCGATCCCAATCAGTTCCGGGTTTCCATCAGCTACAACGCCGTGAACCTGCCAATCTGGAGCTTCACGCCGTTTCTGCCGCTACCCTCACAGGTCATCGAGCAGTCGGCGATTATTGCACGCGGAGGATATAAATGAGCCCTCGCGTACAGATCGCCGCTCTGCGCCAAAACCTCGACGTCTATCGCGCGGACGAACGCGGCGGCATCGCCATCATCTCGTCCGCCTTTTTCATGGTCGCCATCGGCGTTTGCGCTTTCGCGATCGATCTCGGGTCGCTCTATCTGGAGAAGCGCCGGGCGCAAAGTTTCACGGATCTGGCGGCCATGGCGGCGGCCGCGGACCTGCCGAACGCGGAGGCTGCCGCGCGTGCGACGTTGGTTTCCAACAACATCGACATCAGCAAGGCGACGATTGCGGTGCAGCTGGGCAACTACATCGACAGCGGTGCCGTTGCGACACGTTTCAAGGTGGGCGTCCTGCCGCTCAACGCTGCGCGCGTCACCATGACGAAGCCCGGCCAGATCTTCTTCGCCAAAACGTTCATGGGAGACGACTGCTGCAACATGACCGTTGCAGCGGTTTCGGCCAACGACCAGCGCGCGCGCTATACGATAGGCAGCCGGCTGCTGGGTCTGAACGGGGGCGTTATCAATGAGCTGCTCGGCGGACTTCTCGGCGGCAACGTCAACCTGTCCGTGATGGATTATAATGCGCTTGCCGCGGCCAACGTCAGCCTGTTCGACCTCGGCAACGCACTCGGCGTGGAGCTCGGCCTGACGGCGGCGTCGTTCTCCGACATTCTCAATGCCAATGCGACCGTCGGAAACGTGCTCAACGCGCTGGCCTCCGTGACGCAGGCCAACGGCAATACGACGGCGAACGCCGCGGTCAAGTCGATCAAGAACCAGTCAAACGCCGGCTCCACGTCAATTTCGCTGGGGAAACTGCTGGGCACAGGCAGCAACAGCGCGTCGACGGCGCAGGCCAGCGTCATGGACATCGTGTCGGCGGCCGCAACGATTGCCAATTCCGGCAAGATGGTCGACGTCAGCATGGGCGCGCTGATCCCCGGCGTGGCCGATCTCAAGGTCTCGATCGCCATCGGCGAGCCGATGCAGCAGTCGGCGTGGGTTCGCCCCGGCGACCAGGGTGCAACGCTGCACACGGCGCAGACGCGCATTCGCATTGTCGCCCAGGTTCTCGGTAGCATCGGCCTGGTCAAACTGCCGCTCTACATCGACGCGGCATCGGCGGACGCGCGGATGACCAACATCGCCTGCGCGGCCGACGGCAGCGGGACAGTCACGGTCGCGGCCAAACCCGGCATCGCGTCGGCGGCGATCGGCGAAGTGTCCGACGCCGATCTGAAAAACCTCGGGCCGACACCGGCCACGGTCAACAAAGCCAACATCGTCGACCTTCCGATCCCGCTGCTGCCAAAGGTCAAGGGTCAGGCGGCCACGCAAGTGACCAACGTGAGCGAATCCAATCTGACATTCACGCAGGCGGAAATTGCCGCGCTGACGACAAAGAGCGTATCGACACGCAACATTTCCGAGACGTTGGTGTCGTCGCTGGTGTCGACCCTTTCACTGCAGGTGACTGCCGGACCGCTCTCTCTGCCGCTGGACCTTTCGACGCTGTGGTCGCTGCTGTCGGGAGTAGCCGCGCCGCTGGATCAGGTGGTCAACACGCTGCTGATGACGCTCGGCATCCGGCTCGGACAGGTGGACGTTCGGGTACAGGGCGTGCGCTGCGGTGGCAGCATGCTGGCCAGCTAGCATCCCGTCGATGGCGGTAAGGCGAACCGATCGCGGGTTGCGGCGTTGCTCTTTCAGCAGAGCAATGGAGAGGTGCCATGGGCAAGCCGCCAATCAGCGATCCGAAACCGGATACGCACAACCCCAACCCGACAGAGCCGCCGGCTGAACCGCCGGGCGAGCCGACGCCGATGCCGGACGAGCCAAACGTGCCGCCGCAGCCGATACCGCCCGAGATCGACGGCAACGAGGAGCATGGCTAGATCAGTTGGCGGCTACGCTTGCTCGACGATCAGCACCGTGTCATCCGCGCCGGTAACGCGCGCGGATGCACCGGCGGGCAGATCGGGGCCCTTCGCAGGCCAGAGCGTGTCGCCGATGCGCACCCGGCCGCGGCCGCCGATGATGGCGTTTTCGATCACGGCGGTGCGGCCGATCAGTTGTGCTCCACGGGCGTTGAGATCGGGGACGTCACTTTGCTCATTCGGAGGAGCGTATCGGCGAACGCCGTAGACGGCGACAACGGAGAGCAGCGCGAACAACACGAGTTGCAATGGCCAGCCGAGTGGGACGCCGAGGCTTTGGGCGATCATCGTGATGATGCCCGTTGCCAAAGCCGATAAACCGAACCAGACGAACTGCACGCCGGGGATCAGCATTTCCAGCGCACCCAAGGCGAGACCCAGGAACACCCAGTTCCACACGCCCAGGCCGGCGAGAAAATCCAGTAGAGGCATTGAGGCGTCTCCTAGTGTCGTGACTTGGTGGCGGGACTGGCTATCAAATCTGCGGAACGGTGCCGGCGCGGCCGCCTGCAGCAGGACGCTGCGGGGTTTTGGGCGCCGGCGTGCCGCCGCCCGGGGCGTTGCCGCCGAAGGCTTCGCCGGTGATCTGCGCGAGACCGGCCAGCGAGCCGATGACCGAGGACGCCTCCAGCGGCATCATGATGACCTTCTGGTTGGGTGCGGAGGCGATCGACTCCAGCGCCTTCACGTAGTTGTTCGCCACGAAGTAGTTGATCGCCTGCACGCTGCCACTGGCGATGGCGTCGGAGACCAGCGTCGTCGCCTTGGCTTCGGCCTCGGCGGAGCGTTCGCGGGCTTCGGCATCCTTGAAGGCGGCTTCGCGGCGGCCCTCGGCTTCCAGCACCACCGCCTGCTTGGCGCCTTCGGCCTTGAGGATCGCGGCCTGGCGCAGGCCTTCCGACTCGAGGATTTGCGCGCGCTTCTCGCGTTCGGCCTTCATCTGGCGGGCCATGCTGTCGATCAGATCGCGCGGCGGGGCGATGTCCTTTATCTCGATGCGCGTGACCTTCACGCCCCACGCCTCGGTGGCGGCATCGACGACGTGCAGCAGTTGCGCATTGATCTTGTCGCGGTTGGACAGCAGCTCGTCGAGGTCCATCGAACCCATGACGGTGCGGATGTTGGTCATCGTCAGGTTGACGGTGGCATGCTCCAGCTGCTCGACCTCGTAGGCGGATTTGGCGGCGTTGAGGACCTGGAAGAAGGCAACGCCGTCGACGCGAACCATGGCGTTGTCGCGCGTGATGACGTCCTGGCTGGGGATGTCGATCACCTGCTCCTTGACGTTGACGCGGTGGCCGATGCGTTCGACCACGGGCACCAGGATGTGCAAGCCGGGCGTCAAGGTGCGGACGTATTTGCCGAAGCTCTCGACCGTGTAGTTGTAGCCCTGGGGCACGATCTTGACGGTGTTCCAAAGCACGGACACGACAAGCGCAATCAGCAGCAGACCAAAGACTTCAAACCCACCGAACATCGCCGTTCTCCAATACCGCCCTACAGCGCGCCTCAGCTGACTGGGCGAGGCGAAAGAAAACTAACGCGAAACTGTGGTTTCAATCGCGCAAATTCGTGAGTTGTAAAGGCGACGCGGTTGGAGGTTAGCGCGGAGCCGGCATTTTCAAAGCCAGCCCTGCAGTTCCCGGCGCACGACGGCTTCGATGGCGTCGATGCCTTCGGCGCTGTCGTTCAGGGCAGGAAGGTAGGCAAAGCGCTCGCCGCCGTTATCCAGGAAGTAGTGGCGGTTCTCGACGTCGAGTTCCTCCAGGGTTTCCAGGCAGTCGGCGGAAAAGCCCGGCGCGACCAGCGCGAGAGACTTGATGCCTTCCTTGGCCAGCCGTTCGACGGTCTTGTCGGTGTAGGGTTGCAGCCAGGGATCCGAGCCGAAGCGCGACTGGAACGTCGTCAGCCAACGCTCGGCCGGCCAGTCGAGTTTTTCGCGCAGCAGGCGCGAGGTCTTCTGGCAGGCGCAGTGATAGGGATCGCCCTTGTCGAAGTATTCCTGCGGCATGCCGTGGAAGCTGGCCATGATGCGCTCGGGCTCGAAGTCGAGCTTGGCCAAGCTGGCGCGCATCGATTTTGCCAGCGCCTCGATGTAGGCAGGATCATCGTGATAGGGCGGGGCGCAGCGCACGGCGGGCTGCCAGCGCATTTTCATCAATGCGCGGAAGGCCTGGTCGTTGGCGGTGGCGGTCGTCGCGGCGGCATATTGTGGATAGAGCGGCAGCAAGAGGATGCGGTCGCAGCCCTGCTGTTGCAGCGCCTGGATGCGGCTCTCGGTCGTTGGGTTCTGATAGCGCATGGCGAAATCGACGACGATGCGCGGATCTTCGGCCAGACGTTCAGCCAGCTTTTCGGCCTGCCCGCGCGTGATGGTTTTTAGCGGGCCCTCGTTCTTCTCGTTGTTCCAGATCGTGGCGTAGTCCTTGCCTTTGCGGCCGGGGCGAACGGTGAGGATGATGAGATTAAGGATCGGCCACCACTTCCACTTCGGCACCTCGATGACGCGATCGTCGGAGAGGAACTCTTTCAGGTAGCGGCGCATGGACCAGTAGTCGGTGCCGTCGGGCGTGCCCAGGTTGAGCAACAGAACGCCGATGCGGCCGTGAGCGACTTGCGGATGGTTGGGCGGCAGCAGGTAGCGGCCGGTCGTTTTGGTAAGCATAGAGTTTGGCGTTCCATTCCCGAGTGGAGGCCGCGCTGTAGCGCGTGCCATTGCCGAGCAAGAAGCTTAGCCGATTACGTCCGGCGCGGCCAATGGAGCCGGATCAAGGGGCCGGCTTGGCGGCTTGCGCGCTATTGCCGCGGCGACTAGCCGGTTTTGCGGCCAGCCTTGCATCATCGCGATGGGCTTTGGACTTGGTGGCCTTGGCGGCGGGCTTGGTGGCGAAAGAGGCTTCGATTTCTGCGAGACGCGTCGCCGCCAGCCAGATCGCAGCAATACGTTTGGCGAATTCGCCAGCACGCTCGGCGTAGAGCTGCTGGCAGAGCGGGTGGGCGAGCGTGCGCAGGCGATCCTGCTCGACGCGGCAGTGACGCTCGATGGCGCGGCGGTCGGCAGCCGACAACGCCGACCGTGGCATGGTCTTCAGCCGGGCCACGAAGACGGCCAGATCATGATCGTCGCCGAGGATCTGCGACAGGCGGCGAGCGGCCTCCAGGCGCGCGACGAACAGGTCGGGCCAGGCTCTCTGCAGCACCTGCATATGCCGCCAGTGCTGCTGCACGGATTTGCGCAGATCGTGGAACGCTTCGTCGTTCGGATCGGCGTAGGCGCTGCGCAGCTGACGCCTGCCGCGGCGATAGCTTTCTGCCAGTCCGTCCTGCAGCGTCTGGAAACTTTCCGGCAGAGGCAGCTCAGCGACGAGCTCGCGTGCTGCCTTCAGGCGAGAAACCGCCTCTTGCTGATTGGAGGCCGCGACTTTGGCTTGCCCGGCCAGCGCTTTCTTGATGGCGCCGAATGCTTTGCGATAGCGCGGCCCCATGGCTGCCGCGCGCTGCCCGGCAACGCTGGCCAGGACATGCCGGTCCCGGTCCGCGGAAAACAGGGCGGCGATGTCGCGGAAGCGCGCGTTCTCGGCCTTGAAGGTCTGGCCGCCGATGCCGGGGCGCACGAGACGAAATAAAGCACGCAGCCGCTTTAGACTTTTGCGGCCTTCGTGAACGGCGAGATCGCGGTCTTCAGGTGCCGTCAGGTCGCGGAGCACGCGGTCGATCTGTTCGGTGGCGATGCGGGCAAAGGCTGGGCCGACCTGTTCTCGCAGCTCGAAACGATACGACATTGAAAACCCGCGGGGTTCAGTGAAGTCTCCACTCGATGGGAGACCATAAAAAACTGTCATATTCAAGCTTGGGGGTGGTTCGGATCACTCCAATGTCAGTTCGGCGATGCAGCCTAAGACCTGGCGATTTTCGCCTTTGGCGAGGCGAGGCGGCCCGTTCGGGCTGGCGGCCTGCCACGTGATCCCTTGCGGGGTGCACGCCGTTGCAGGGGCATCCGGATGCATGCGCCCTCCCGTGACGACCTGTTCGCCGTCGTCCTTGCGGCGGGCGCGCCAGCGCTCCAGCAGCGCGGACTTGGCGCAGCCGGCATCGCCTGGCGTCACGCAGGCGTTGTCCAAGACGACCGACGCCAGCCACAGCGTGCGGCCGCGATCGATGACTTTTACGACGAGACCCGGCGAGGCGGGGTTTACCGGCGGCTGGACCGCGGTGGCGGCCGGCGCTGCGATTGATGCCGGAGTTGCCAATTCCGGGGTTGCGGACGGCAGATCGTCGATGTCTTCGCCGCGATTGACGACGCGCAGGCCGTCGCGGAAGCGGATGGCGATCGCCTCGACTTCGACCGATGAAACAGGTGCGGTGAAGACGGAGCCCTTGGGCAACGTTTCCAGCGCGCGGCGCGAGAAGATCAATCGCCAACTGCGCGCGGGGAACAGGCGGCGAAGCGCGCGTGGGTTGGTGATGCCTTGCAGCAGCACGACATCGGCATCGATCATCGCTGCCCGCGGCGGAGGCGGCGCATCGATCGTGCGGCGTTCGGAACCGAAACTCGTGCGCCAGGCCGGCGCCGAGGATTTGATCTTGCGCATGGCGATGGCATAGGGCGACGACGCCACGTTCCAGCTCATGATTTTCAGCGGCCCAGGCGGCGGCCGGGATGGTGATGGCAGCGGATCGCCGCCGGGCCCTGCAGGCTGACTGTTTTCAGCTGGGGGGTCGCCCAGTTCAGGTGCATCTTGGGCGTTGGCGGGAAGCGTGTGCGCGCCAATCAAGCCACAAAGTGCTGTCAAAGCCACGGCTGCAACCGCGGCCCAGCGTACAGCGTGATCGTAGTTGTGCCGTGACGCCCGCATGGCTTCTCCAGCAGACTACATTTCGGGCGAATCTCTCACTATGATCGCCCAGGTGCGGCAGCGACAAAAGTGGCTGACCGGACACACGGGACAACCGCAACACTCGAGGCTGCAGAACGCATGAAAGCGCGGGAACCAGAGGCGTCGCCGCTGAGCCGCTGGACCAGCCGGCTGGCGTTCTTCTGCTTGCTGCTGGTGATCGCGGCGTTCTTTCTGCACCGGCTGTTCGGCATGCCGACGCCGGTGGCAGCCAATGTGGTGATTACAGCCCTTCTGGGAGCCGCGGTTGCCGTTATTCTGGGGCTGATCGCGGGCGTGCGCATCTGGCGGCATGGAGGCGACGGCGCGGCCCGTATCATCGTGGGACTTACGATCGCGCTGCTGCTGCTGTCGGGGCCGCTGGTCGTTATGGCGATGGCCCGCAGCTACCCGATGATCTACGACGTTTCGACCGATACCGCCTCGCCGCCGCCCTTCGACGTTCTGGCGCTGTCGCGCACGCCGGCGGAGAATTCAGCGGTCTATCCCGGACCGGCGTTTGGCGAGCAGCAGGCGCGGGCCTACCCTGACCTGAAGCCGATGATCCTCAACCGCTCGCAGGCGGAGGCCTTCGATCTGGTCGTGGAAGCGCTCAAGCGGCAAAGCCTCAACATCGTTCGCGAACAGGAGCCAAACGCGGAGACCGGTGCGCCCGGCTTCATCGAGGCCGTGGATCGCACGCTGATCATGGGGCTTTATGGCGATGTCGCGGTGCGCGTTTCGGGCACGGAAGACAGCGCGCGTGTAGACCTGCGTTCAGCCTCGCGCTTCGGCCAGAGCGATCTTGGGCACAATGCCGAGCGGCTGCGGCTGATCATGAAGGAAATCGTCGCGCGCATGGAAGAGACCGTGCCGACGGCGGACGGCGAGCGGCCCGAGCGCAGCAAGCGCAAGGACAAGGGCAAGCTCAAGCCAGAGAAAGAGGATGATCCCAGGACATCGTCGCGGGTGCGGAAGCCAAAACGCCCCGTGCAATGAGATGCTCGACGTGCGCCTGGACCGACAGGGCGGCGGCGATCGAGAGTGGCCCTGAGATGTTGGGATAGACCTCGGGCACGATGGCGTTGACGGTGTTCGTGCCGTCGCGGATGGCGGCCAAAACGGCCTGCTCACGCCAGCGGCGATGCAGCAGATAGGCTTTCACCGTGCGTTGCGGCTCTTCGATGCGGCCGCCGTGACCGGGCAGGAAAACTTGGTCGGAGCGATCCATCAGCAGCTGCAGGGAGTGCAGGTAGTCCGCCATGCTGCCTTCGGGCGGGGCGATCACGGAGGTGTTCCAGGCCATGACATGGTCGCCCGAGAAGACGACGCGGCGGCCCTTGAGCGCAAAACACAGGTGATCCGGCGCGTGCCCTGGCGTGAACAAGCATTCCAGCGCCCAATCCTCGCCGGCGATGACGTCGCCACCGCGGACTTTGTTCTGCGGTTCGAAATCATAATTGACGAAGCTTTTGCCTGAGGGGCTAGCTGACGGCACGTCGGGTGCGCCGCCGGTGCGGCCGTAACCGCAGGTGACGGCACCGGTGGCGGCGGCAAGCCGGGCGCAGCCGTCGACGTGATCGCGATGGGCATGCGTGATGAGAATGTGCGTGATGGGGCGGCCGGCGGCGTACTTCAAGATGTTGTCGATATGGGTCTGATCGTCGGGGCCGGGATCGATCACGGCGAGCGAGGTCATGCCGACGAGGTAGGTGTTGGTGCCCTTGAAAGTGAAGGGGCTCGGGTTGTTGGCGACCAGCCGGACGATGCCGGGGCCCATGGGGCTCGGCTCGCCGTAGGTGAAGTGCATCGACGTCTTGAAGCTGACGTTGTCGGCCATCGCGGTTACGCCACGCTCATTTACACAATTCCGGCGCGCAGCAAGTCGTGCACGTGAACGATGCCGATCGGCTTGCCGTCCGTGACGACGAACAGCGTGGTAATGCGCGAGGCGTTGATCAGTTCGAGAGCGGCGGACGCGAGCATGCCCGGCTCGATCGTCTTGGGCTTCGGGGTCATGATGTCGCCCGCCTTGGCCGACAGCAGATTGGCGCCCATGTGGCGGCGCAAGTCGCCGTCGGTGACGACGCCCACGAGCCTGCCCTTCTTGTCGACGATGCCGAGACAGCCCAGTGCCTTGGCCGTCATGGTGACAAGCGCGGCGCTCATCGGCTCCTGCTTGTGGGCGAGCGGCAGCCGGTCGGCCTGATGCATGACGTCGGAGACGTATTTCAGGTTGGCGCCCAGCGAGCCGCCGGGGTGGAACTGCTTGAAGTCGTGCGCGGTGAAGCCCTTGGCCTCAAGCAACGCGATGGCAAGGCAATCGCCCATGGCCAGCGTCATCGTCGTCGACGTGGTCGGGGCGAGGCCGTGCGGGCAGGCCTCTTTGGACTGCGGCAGGCACAGGCAGACGTCCGATTGCTGCCCGAGGGCTGAGCCTGCCCGCGACGTCAGCGAGATGAGCGGCACGGAGAAGCGGCGCGAATAGGTGATGATGTTCTTCAGTTCTACGGTTTCGCCAGACCAGGAGAGCGCCAGGATAACGTCTTCCCGCGTGATCATGCCGAGGTCGCCGTGGGAGGCCTCGCTGGGGTGGACGAAGAAGGCGGGTGTGCCGGTGGAGGCGAAGGTGGCGGCAATCTTTTGGCCGACGTGGCCACTTTTGCCGATGCCGCTGACGATGACGCGGCCGCGCGCCGTTTTCAGAAGGCGTACCGCCTCGTTGAAGGGCTCAGCGAGTTCGCCGCTCAAGGCCTTGTGCAGCGCGGCGATGCCTTCGCCTTCCAGGGCGAGGGTGCGCAACGCGGCGTCACAGGGCGACGGCGCGCGCTTGCCGCCCTCGATCGATTTCAGACGTGTAGGACTGGGTTTGGCCATCTGATCCGAATTTCTTTGCCGGGCCGGCATCGTGCCCGCGAACGGGCGCCACGGCAAGGCGGCGGATTTATACGTCGACTCGCCTGCCGGGACGAGTTGTGTCGCCATAGCAGAGCCTGAATAGCGCGAGAACGCGCCGCCACCGCTATCCCCGCCTAATTCAGCTTAACAGCAGCCGGGCGACACGTTTGGGCTCATTTGCTGGCGCTGGAATGCCGAAAGTGCTGACCAACTGCCGAAAGCGGGTCGCTCTGTGCCGGCCTTTGCTTCTCCGCGTCTGCACGCTCAACGGGTGAACAGCTGAACACAAGGGAGACGGCCTAGGTTCAGTGTGCCGACCCGGCGTCCATCTTCGAGGTCCAGATGACCTATCTCCAGCTAGCGGTGCAGCCGCGTTATGCCGTCTTCACGTTCGCGGTCGCCGGCGCCGTGCTCTTTGCGGTGCTCGCTTGGCTGATGCCAAGTGACGCCATTTTCGTGATGCTGGCGCTATCGCTTGGCCTCGTCGCGCTTGGCGTGCGCGACATGCTGCAGACGCGGCATTCGATCCTGCGGAATTATCCGATCGTGGCGCACATGCGCTTCCTGTTCGAAGAGGTGCGGCCGGAGATCCGCCAGTACTTTTTCGAGGGCGAGAAGGACGGCGCCCCGTTCAGCCGCGATCGCCGGTCCGTCGTGTACCAGCGGGCCAAGATGGCGCTCGACAAGATCCCGTTCGGCACCCAGTACAACGTCTACAGCGAAGGCTACGAGTGGATGCGCCATTCCATGGCGCCGCGGCCGGTGTCGCGGAAGTCGTTCCGCGTGCAGGTTGGCGGCGCGCAGTGCAAGCAGCCCTACGCGTCGTCGGTCTATAATATTTCGGCCATGAGCTTCGGCGCGATCAGCGCCAATGCCATTCGCGCCATGAACAAGGGAGCGGCGGCGGGCGGATTTGCGCACGACACCGGAGAGGGCGGCGTCAGCCGTTATCATCGCGAATTCAATGGCGACCTGATCTGGGAGATCGGGTCGGGGTATTTCGGCTGCCGCGACGGCAAGGGAGCCTTTTCGCCGGAACGGTTTGCGGCAACGGCGAAGCTGGAACAGATCCGCATGATCGAGATCAAGCTGAGCCAGGGCGCCAAGCCAGGACATGGCGGCGTCTTGCCAGGAGCAAAGGTCAGCGCCGAGATCGCCGAGACGCGCGGCATCACCGAAGGTGTCGACTGCATTTCGCCGGCCACGCATTCGGCCTTCAGCACACCGCGCGAGTTGATGGAATTCGTCGCCAGACTACGCGAGCTGTCCGGCGGCAAGCCAACGGGATTCAAGCTGTGCGTCGGCCACCCTTGGGAATTTCTCGGCATCTGCAAGGCCATGATCGAGACGGGAATCACGCCCGACTTCATCGTGGTGGACGGCAAGGAAGGCGGCACGGGCGCGGCACCTCTGGAGTTCGCCGATCACATGGGCATGCCGCTGCGCGAAGGCCTCAACTTCGTGCATAACGCGCTGATCGGGGTCGGTCTGCGCGACCGCATCAGCATCGGGGCCAGCGGGCAAATCGTGACGGCGTTCGACATGGCGCGCGCGATGGCGCTCGGGGCCGACTGGTGCAATTCCGCTCGCGCGTTCATGTTCGCGGTCGGCTGCATCCAATCGCAGAGCTGTCATACGGATCGCTGCCCGACGGGCGTCGCCACGCAAGATGCCATGCGGCAACGGGCGATCGTGGTGCCGGACAAGGCGGAACGCGTGCGCAACTTTCATCGCGCGACGCTGATGTCGCTGGCGGAGCTCGTTGCGGCGGCAGGGCTGGATCACCCGCTGCAGTTCCGGCTCGAGCATTTCTCGCGGCGCATCTCGGCGCGCGAGGTGGTGTCGTTCGCCGAGCTCTATCCGCCGCTGGAAGAAGGCGTGCTGCTGACGGGAACCGCCGACCCACGCTTCCGCGATGCCTGGGCCATGGCGCAGGCTGGCACGTTTGCCGCGGCGGCCTGATGCTCCGATCTGAAGCGCTCAGATCGTGAACTGTCCGTGGGAGACGCGGACAGCGTGGCCGCCGATGCGGACGTTGCCGAGCTTGCCCTGGTCGACCTCCATCGTCAGCGTGAGCTCGCTGGGACGGCCCATCTCATAACCTTGCTCGATGACGCGGCGGTGCGAGCCATCGGGCAGCGCGTCGAAATGTTTGACGACGCCGGCAAAACACACGGCGGCGGAGCCGGTTGCGGGATCTTCCGCAATGCCGCTTGCAGGCGCGAACATGCGGGCGTGGAACGATGACGTGGTGTGCGCGCACTGGCGCGTGTAAAGGAATGCGCCGACGAGGCCCTGCTCCTCAAACGCTGCGTTCCAGTGCGGGAACTGCGGACTGGCGCGCGCGATGGCGTCCAACGACGATACCGGAACGAACGCAAAGGCGTTGCCGGCGGCAAAGCAGCTGGGCTTGTGGTTTTCGAAGCCGATCTCGCTGGGCAGCAGCCCGAGTCCCGCGGCCAGCCGGTCGGCCGGCGGCAGCAACCCGGCTTCCACAGGAATCTTAGGCGCGTCGAATTCGGCATAGGGTGCGCCATTGCGCAGGCGTACGCCGACGCGGACCGTGCCGATCGACTGCTCCAGAACGATCAGTGCCTCGTCGGACGTCGTGCCCTCGCGCAGCTCGGCAAGCAGCACGGCCGTCCCGATGGTCGGGTGCCCGGCGAACGGCAACTCACGCGCCGGCGTGAAAATGCGAACCTTGGCGGAATGCGCCGGCTTTTCCGACGGCAGCACGAAGACCGTCTCCGAGAGATTGAATTCGCGGGCAACCGCTTGCATCGCCGCCGTATCAAGGTCAGCTGCGCCATCAGTCACGACGGCGAGCGGATTGCCCGCCAGGCGGTTTTCCGTGAACACGTCGAGTGTGTAGTAGGTGAGTTGCATGGGGTTCCCGTTGTCCCGGCCGAAAGCGGGCGCACTCTGCCGCAAAGCTGGTGAGCAACCAAGCTTATATGTGCGGTGGGCTTGTACCTTTTTGCGCCGCGGGCCGAAGTTCGTTTAGGCGAGTATCGTGTCCAGCAGGGCTTTCGTGAAATCGGGCATCGCCAGATGCGCGTAGTCGGCTGGTGTCGCCACGGCGACGACCGCCTCCAATTCCGAGTCCGGCTCGGAGGCGATGAACCTGCTGGCGCTTTGCGTCAGAGATACAGCGTCCTGGGCCGACACATGATCGATCGCTATCGACAGCAGCTGGCCGTCGAAAGTGAGATAGGCGCCGGCTACGGCAGCAAAGGTGCCGTCAGGAAAACCCAGCTCTTCTGCGATTTCGCGCGCCACGGAGCCGGCGACGTCGACGGTGCCGTCCGCGGCGACATCGCGGTGATCGATGAAGCCGCCCGGAAAGTATGTCAGGCCGGAATTGATGTGGCCCGGCGATTGCCGCCCCAGGATGATCTGGCCGTCAGACGAACGCAACAATGCTGAGCCGAAGCAGTCGCGGACGGAGCGATCAGGGTATTCGTGTTCGCGCCAGTACAGGAAACTGGCGAAGTCGGTTTTCAGGAGTTCACCGGAAAAATGGCCGTTCAAGAGTTCCCACTGGCGCAGCAGGTGGATCCGGCCATTGAAGAACGACGGGTTCTGTTCGACACGGCGCTGCCAATGGTTTGCGATTTGGGCGGAAGCCTCAATCGAAAATGGCCAAGCCTCGTCGACCACGCGCAGAACGTGCGATTGCACGTGTACGACTTTTGCGCCCGTTGGCATGCGCAGCCTCCTCGTTCCTGAAACCGGACAAATCCGTACGTAACACCACACCGTAGTTAGAAGGACTGTAAAAGGGCCCTGTTTTACTAGTTTCGAGCATAGCCGTTGTACGCGGTTTCGTCCGGGAACGTCCGGTGTAAAACGCAATTGTCACAATATCGCCCCACGTCTTCCTTGTTTCGCACGCAGTCGGACGGCCCAATGGGGCCTTACCGATCTGAGGGAAACGGATCGGGGGGAGCTTCACTTCCACAATCATTACGGCGGCGCTGCGGAATAATTGCGAGCGCCGTCCATCCAGCACGACGGAACATGCGGTCCCATAGATCGCCTGATCGACCAGTGCTGTGAAGAGTTGATCGGGACCGCACGCTGGGCCCGTTCTAAGCGAGCGACGGAGTCCCCCGCTTCTCTGTCGCTCGTAAACGGCTCCGCCTTCGGTCTATCCTTGGATAGACGGCTGGCGGAGCCACTACCGGGAGACCTGCTCGGCCGCTTCCGCCACACCCCTCCCCGACGCGGTTGCGCGGGGCTCCCGGACCTTCCAAAGCAATCGGCCGGACGCAAGGCCCGGCCAGCTCACAACATAAATGCTTAGTGCCTTCCCGCTTTCTGCGAGTCGCGAAACGCCTCTAACTTTGTGTTTTGTCTAGATTCTTTTCGGAGAACCACTTCACGCTTTATCCGGAAGCACTCTAGTAGCAGGTCTGGCGCAGCGTCCAGCCGACGACCTTGCAGCGCTCCTGGCCGCTTGCGGTCACCATGCAGCGGCGTTCCGGCAACCGGATGTAATCGCAGTAGTAGTCGCCGGCCCGGCCCGAATAGCCATGCATCGGCTTTTTGAAATGATAATCCTGCACGAAGTGTTCCTTGCCGCCGCCACGGGCTTCGGCGTTGCTAACGCCGATCATTGCGGTGGTGCCGGCGGCTGCAGTTACGGCTAGCATCAGTGCGATCTTGCTGAACATGTGATCCTCCAGATCTTTGGAATTGCGAACGTGGGATCACATTAGGCGGGCGCGCGCTGCGGCTCAGTTCCGCGAGGAACACGGCGCGGAATCTTGCAAATTGAACGGCAAAGATGTGGCAGGACACACTCCTCGAAACGGAAGTCTCATGGATCTGAGCGGCTTGCGTGTTGGCATCGCCGGTGAAGCGGCTCTGGTCGTCGACGAGAGCCGGACGGCGCTGGCATTGGGAAGCGGCAGCGTGCCGGTGTTCGGCACGCCGGCCATGGTTGCGCTGATGGAGAAGGCTGCTGCGCAATGCGTGGAACAGGCGCTGCCCGCCGGCGCCATTACCTTGGGCACTGAGATCAGCGTCGAGCACGTGGCGGCCACTGCGCTCGGAGCCCGCGTGGCGGCGCGCGCTGAGCTAACGGCCATTGATGGGCGCGTGCTGAGATTTACCGTTACAGCCCATGAAGGGGAAAAGCTGATCGGCCGCGGGACGCACACGCGGGCCGTCGTGGACCGGCAGCGGTTCATGACCAAAGTCGGCGCGCCGGGCTAGACGTTTCGCGCAGCGGGAACTTGCGACACCCCTAGCGGAAATGCTCGTACGCCCTCAATCCGCCGCGTCCCCGGCGAAATGTTTGCGCTGTCTTGCGTTGCGGGGGCGAGTCTTAGCAGACTGGCGCCGATTTCGATTTGAAGCGTATCCAAGAAGAATTTTCAGGAGGACAACGTGCGGGTGCTTTCGGCGGGTTTCATCGGATTGGCTTTGGCCATTGCAGGCACGACCAGCGCGATCGCGCAGACAGCGGGCGCACCGGCAGCAGCTGCTGCGGCCAACAAGGCGCCTGCGCCGGCAGCAGCGCCGGCCGCGGCCGCCGCACCTTGCGCGAATCCTGATGCGCTCGGGGTGGTGAAGACACTGGAGATCGACACCACGGGCGGCCCCGGCTTCGGGCTGGAGCAATACAAGGTGCACGATTTCCTGCAGCCCAAGGAAGTGGTGCTGACGTTCGACGACGGCCCGCAGGTGCGGACGACGAAAGCCATCCTCGACGCGCTGGCCGAGCAGTGCACGAAGGCGACGTTCTTCTCGATCGGCAAGATGGCGCTCGGGCTGCCTGAGATTTTGCGCGATGTAGCGGCGCGTGGGCATACGATCGGCTCCCATACCTGGTCGCACGCCGACCTGGGCAAGCTGAGCAAGAAGGATCCCAAGCTGGCGATCGAGGAATTCGAAAAGGGGTTGAGCGGCGTTCACCGGGCGCTTGGCGGCAATGTCTCCTCGTTCTTCCGTTTCCCCTATCTCAAAGATTCGAAGGAAATGGTGGAGCACCTGTCGCAGCGCAACATCGCGATGTTCTCGATGGACGCAGACTCGTTCGACTTCAAGAACAACCCGGACCAGATCGTAAAGACGGTCATGACCAAGCTCGAAGCCAAGGGCAAAGGCATCATCCTGCTGCACGACATCCAGCCGCGAACGGCGACTGCAATGCCAAAATTGCTAAAGGCGCTTAAGGACGGCGGCTACAAGGTCGTTCATCTGAAATCGAAGACGCCGGCGTCGACGCTGCCGGAATACGACGCGATGATCGAAAAGGACGTCAAAGGGCTGCCGACGGCAGGAAACGAGAAGCCAACATCGAGCATTGTCCGCACGGTGCCGAATGAGCCATAGTGTCGGCTAAACTTCCTGTAACTAACCTACTGGCGGAAGGCGAATTTTTGTGATTCGCCCCGCCCGCTGGTCCGAGAGCTTAAATGATGTATCCGTTGCGACGTACGATTTTGGCGCTGTCGGCGCTGTTACTCACGGCGCCTGCCGCCCTGTCACAGACATGCAAAAAGGAAGACTTCGCCGGCGCCGTCGACCAGGCCGGCGCATCGCTGCGCAAGTTCAATCTGGACAATCAGCCGAAGCTCAACGCCAAGCTGGAGGCCCTGCGCGCCAAGAAGGGTTGGAAAAAAACCGACTCTGAAGACAAGGCGCTGGAGTACCTGCAGGACGGCCGTATTGCGGAACTCGACGCGCAATCCAACGAGCTGCTGACGAAGATCGACGCCCTTGGCCGCGTCGAAGAAGGCAAACCTGCCGACTGCGGGAAGCTATCTGAGCTCAAGGCCGCCGGCGTCGAACTGCTGGCCGTGATGAAGGCGAAGTCCAGCTACACGCTGGAAAAGATCGAACTGGAAATCCAGGCCGGCGGCGGCGCGCCTAAGCCGGTGGCTACAGCACCGCCTGCAGTTGCGCCGAAGGCCGAAGCACCGAAGCCTGAGGCGCCCAGGGCCGACGCGCCCAAGACCGAACCGGCAAAGCCAGCGGACAACAAGCTGGCCGACGTCAAAGTCATCTCAAAGCCAGCCGAGCCGAAGATGGCAGAAGCCCAGCGAGAGCCCAGCAAGGCACCGGCCGAGCGGGGGCCAGAGCGCGGA
The DNA here is from genome assembly GCA_030655135.1 of Hyphomicrobiaceae bacterium. Lineage (GTDB taxonomy): Bacteria > Pseudomonadota > Alphaproteobacteria > Rhizobiales > Hyphomicrobiaceae > JAKAXS01. Next base: position 142,172 of record JAURWC010000081.1, read on the forward strand.
CCCGAGCGCGCGGGCGGTGCTTCACCCCCGCCTGCCGTGCGGCCACTCACTGAAAGGGAAGCCGCCGAGGCACGCACGGAAGCGGATCGCCGCGCGTCGAAGGCACCGCCGTCGAACTGGGAGACGTCCAGCGAGCAGGCGATGAACATGGATCCGGGCGGGGCCGGACAGCCGTATGGGCCGCCGCCTGGTGAATATACGTCTGACGAAAACGAAGAAGGCTACACGCTGGACGAAATCCGCGACGCAACGCGCGGGTTCTTCGGCACGATCTCGACGAACCTTGCCTCGGTGATCGAGTATTCGTTCTCCAAGCAAGGACGTCCGACGGCCTACATTCTCGGGCAGGAGGGCGGCGGCGCATTCCTGGCGGGGCTGCGCTATGGCAACGGCACGTTATACCGGCGCTCGGGTGGCACGCAGACGCAGAAGATCTACTGGCACGGCCCGTCGGTTGGCTATGACGTGGGCGCGGAAGGATCGCGGACGCTGTTCCTGATCTACAAGCTGCGCGACTCTGCGGACCTCTATCGCACGTTCAGCGGCATCGACGGTTCCGCCTATGTGGTCGGCGGCGTTGGGCTGACGCTGCTCAAGGGCGGGCCGGTGTTCATGGCGCCGATCCGGTCCGGCGTCGGGCTGCGGCTTGGTGCGAACCTCGGCTACCTGCGCTTCACGCCGCAACCAACGTGGAATCCGTTTTAACAAGGGTCTGACCTCGGTCAGACCTGTTGCAGATGTCGGCGCCGGCGCAACCGAGCCCGTGCGTTCGTGGCTGGGGTCAGACCGAGGTCTGACCCCGTTTTCCGTGTCGGAAACAAAAAGTGGCGACCCGCATGGCCATCTTTCATTGGAGACAGGGTCTGACCTCGGTCAGACCCCGTTGCCGTTGGTTTAATGCCGGCGCCGGCTCAACCGAGCCGGTGCGTTCGTGGCTGGGGTCAGACCGAGGTCTGACCCCGTTTCGGAAACAAAAAAGGCGGCCTTGCAAGGCCGCCTTTTTCATTGTGCTATCGGATCTACTTTTCGCTGCGCGACAGCAGCGGCGTGATGCGGCGCACCGCGACGCGGCGGTTCTGCCGCTCGGCCTGTTCGGTACTCACCTTCAGATACTGCTCGCCGTAGCCCTGCGTGGTGAGATTTTCTGCTGGGACACCGAACTGCTCCGAAAGAATGATCGCGACGCTCTCTGCGCGCCTATCCGATAGGCTGAGGTTGTCCTCGTCGGAGCCCACCGCATCGGTGTGACCTTCGATCATGAACATCTCGTCGGGATTGCGATCGATGACGCGCTTCATGGCGCCGGCCACGCGTTGCAGGGCCGGGTACTGGTCCTGCGTCACTTCCCAAGCGCCGAACTCGAAGTTGATGGCGTCGAGGTCGATGCGGCGCATGCGATCGCGCAGCATCGGCGAGCGGCGGACTTCTTCCATCGAGTACGTACGATCGAGTTCCTCGACCGGCGGCGCCGACAACGTTTCGTAAACCTCGACGTCGGACGCCTCCTCGTAGTCGAGGATGTAGTCTTCACGCGAGATCGACATGCGCGGCGGTGGCAGGTCGACGATGGCATCGATGAATGATCCATCGTTGTGGCGGCGATAGTAGTCGCGGTTGTCGAACAGGATCACTTCGCGGCCGTCGCGATCGCGGCGATAGCGGCGCAGCGAACGTCCGCGATCGTCGGTTTCGGTATAGATCTCGATGCCGCCCGGGCGGACGCTGATCGAGATATCGAGGCCGTTACGCTTTTCACGACGCGTGCCGCCGCGATCAAGACGGCGGAAGCGTTCTGTCTCGTCGTGGCGGATGATAGTCTTGCCGCCTTCCTTGACGATCGACCGCTTGTCCGGCTCCTCGATGACGACGCGCTTGCCGCCATCCTCGGTGCGTTCCTTGCGCTCCTGTTTCAGCTCTTTCAGGTCCTTCACTTCAGACGGAGCAGCGGCCGGAGCCGCGCCCGCAGGTGCTGCTGCTGGCGCTGGTGCCTTGCCGTCCGCGGGCGGCGCCTTGCCGTCTACGGCTGGCGCAGCCTTACCGTCCGGTGCGGGCAGGGTGCCCTCAACGCCCTTCTTCGGCGGACCGGCGTCCGGGCCTTTTTCGGCAGGAACGGGTTCCTTGCCGGCGCCGGGCTGCTTTGCGGCGGGCGGAATTCCATCGTCCGTCTTGGCGCCGGGCACGGGTTCTTTCTTGCCATCGACATCGCCGCCCGGCTTGCCATCTGGAGCTTTCATCTTTGCCTTCGGCTCTTCGGCCGGTTCCGCACCTTTAGGGGCCGGTTCTTTCGGCTCGGCCTTCGGTACAGCTTTCGGCTCTGGCTTAGGCTCAGATTTCAACGCGGGCGCCGGCTCGTCCTTGGGCTCGGGCGCAGCCTTCTTTTCTACTGGTGGCGGCAATTTTTTCTCAACGGGAGGTGCCGCCTTCTTTTCAATGGGCGGTCCATCGCCGTCATCCTTAGGAGGACGCGGCTTCTTCTGGGGCGGTCCGTCATCGTCACCCGCCGCAGGTGAAGGTGCCTTTTTCGGCGCGGGCTCAGCGTCTGTATCGCGAGCTGGGCGGGCCGGGCGTTCGGGCCGTGGTTCGGCGGCATCGGATTTTTCGCGCTGCGGACGCTGAGGGCGTTCGGCACCACCGCCCTCATCGCCGCGTTTGCCGCGAGGTTCAGCTGCGCCGTCGTCGCCGCCTTTGCCGCGCGGCTCTGGAGCGCCGCCACCGTTTCCACCGCTACCATTGTCGTCATCCGGACCAGCCTGGGCCAGTTGAACCGGTGCGGCGCGCTCCAAAGCGTAAGCGGAACTCGCAGCAAGCAGCGTAGCGGCAAGCGCCAGCGACGGCAATTTCCAGTTCTCTTTCAAGATCAATCTCCTTAGTCGAGCGCTTGTGCGCATTATTGTGCAGCACGAAACGCACGGGGGTGGCATATGGCTCCCCAAGAAATGCTGTTAGGCGGAAGAAATTTCGCACGAGCAGCGCAGGCCGCTGAAACAACGCGTGCTTTTGCGACTTGCCGGTCTGCCGGTCAGCGCAATTCAGAAGTCGTAAGAGTCGTAGTCGCGCACGTAGCGGCGCTGGCGCGGTGGCGGCGATCGATAGCGCGGCCGATCGTCATATTCGTCGTCGTAGCCGCGATCGCTGTAGACACCGCGGCGCGGGAACGGCGGCATGTCGTCATCGTCTTCGTCAAACGAGGGCCCATCTTCGAAGCTGCGCAGCGTGGTGCGCGGACGGCGCGTGTCCTCGTTCGAGGCCACGGGCGCGGACGACTGCTTGGGCGTGCCGAAGACCGTGATCTGCGTCTTCTGCTTGCCGTGCTTGGTGACCATGCGATACAGCGCCGCCGCGTTCGACGGCGACAAGCGCACGCAGCCGTGCGAGGCGGGACGGCCCAGCGCGTAGACCGAATCCGTACCGTGGATCGCGGCGCCGCCGTGGAAGAAGATCGCGTGCGGCATCGGCGCATAATCGTATTTGCGCGAATACCACATCTTCGACATCCACACGGGGCGGAACGTGCCCTTCGGCGTGAGGTAGCCGGTGCGGCCGGAGGAGATGGTCCATTTGTACGAGGCGCCACCATATTCGGTGACGGTCATCTTCTGGCTCGTCAGGTCGATGGCGACGTGCAGCGTGGGCTTGGGCGGCTCTGGCTTGGCGAGCGTGGGCACAGCGTCAGATTTCGCGTCCGGCTTGACGCTTGGCTTGGCGTCGGATTTTGCGGCCGTCGCTGCGGCTGGCGCCGCGCCTTTGTCGATAGGCTTTACGGCAGGTCCTTCCGGCACCGGGGCTGCGGACTTGGCTTCCGATGCAGCGGCTTTTGCTGCTGCAGCTGCGCCTTCCGCGGCGGGTGCGGTGGCCGCAGGCGCAGCCGCTGCTGCCGGCGGCGGCGGCGTAGCCGCAGGCTGAGCGGCCGCAGGTGTAGCGGTCGTCTGCGGCGACGAGCCTGCGGGCTTTTGCCCCGCATACGGCTCTGCTGCTGCTGCTGGTTTTTGGGCGGGCTTGGGAGCATTCAGGATCTGGGGCGCCGCTGTCGCGGAAGGCGATTCGCCAGTCGTGGCCGGAGGCGACTTTTGGCTTGTCGCCGGAGGCGACTGGGCCACCGCACCGGTTGCGGCAAGCGCGAGCGCGAGGATCGCAGCAAGGGACGCAGCCTTCATGAAACAGCACTCCTAAGTTCTGTCCCGGCAGGATGATGCCACAGGCCGGGTCGTTTGGTAGCGATCACACGCAGAGTCGATTAATGTGCTGGTTTCATGGCCATATTTTGCTGCGAGTGCGGTTCTGACGCAGCGCGGATTGACGCGCCGTTCTGTTCAGTGTGAGTCGCGAACGGCCGCATAACCAGCAAGCGCGGCCTTACGGGCCTCCGCGTGGTCGACGATCGGGTGCGGATAATTTTTGCCCAACACGACTCCGGCTTTCGCTAGGGCTGCCGGTGCGGCCTCCCAAGGTGTGTTAAGATCCTCGTCCGACAGCGCTGCCAGCTCCGGCACCCAGCGGCGGACATACTCGCCCTTCGGATCGAAAGTGGTGCCCTGCTTCATCGGATTGAAGATGCGGAAATAGGGTGCCGCATCGGCGCCGGAGCCTGCCACCCACTGCCAGCTCGCGGCGTTATTGGCGAGATCAGCGTCGACCAGCGTGTCCCAGAACCACGTTTGGCCCTGCTGCCAGGAGATCAGCAGGTGCTTGATCAGGAAAGAGGCGACGATCATGCGCACGCGATTGTGCATCCAGCCGGTGTGCCACAGCTCGCGCATGCCGGCGTCGACGATGGGATAGCCGGTTTGCCCACGCTGCCAGGCAGTGAGGTTGGCCTTCTGATTTTTCCACGGGTAGGCGGCGAACTCGGGCCGGAACGGCTTTTCGGGCAAATCAGGAAAATGGAACAGCAAGTGATACGAGAACTCGCGCCAAACGATTTCCTTGAGATACGTTTCAGCGCCCTTGTCGAGTGAATTGCCGCGCGCGTGATGCATCAGTGCGTGCCAGACGCGGCAGGGGCTAATCTCGCCGAAGTGGAGATGCGGGGACAGGCGCGAGGTGCCAACCTTGTCGGGACGGTTGCGGCTGTCGGCGTAACCGGAGACGATTGCGTCGAGAAAGGCTTCGAGGCGTTGCTCGGCGCCGGCTTCGCCCGGCTGCCAGCTCTCGCGCATACCGCCGGACCAATCTGGCTTCGTCGGCAGCAGCTTCCAGGAGGCCAACGCGTCGCTTTTGGGCAGCTTGGCTGGTGGCGTGATCTGGGTTGGAGCGGGCTGCGGCTTGGCGGGATCGTCGCCGCCCGAGAGCGCATTCCAAAACGGAGTGTAGACCTTGAACGGACCGCCGGTCTTGGTGCGCAGGTCTTCGGGTTCGCGCAGCAGCGTACCAGGATAGCGCTTCAGTTCGGCACCCGCCTTTGTCAGCTTGGCCTTCAGGTCATTTTCGAGAGCGACGGCCCACGGCTCGTAGGAACGCGAGCAGAAAACCGCTGTGGCGCCCGTCTCCTTCACAAGCTTCACAAGTTCGGCTGAGAAGGTGCCCCGGCGAAAAACAAGGGGCGCGCCGATGCCGGCGAGCGCGCGCGTCAATTCGGTGAGGCTGTGATGCAGCCACCAGCGCGACGCCGACGCGATGGCCCATGGGCCAGGCGTCTCGTCGTCGAGAATGTAGACAGGCAGCACCGGTGCGCCAGTGGCGATCGCAGCGCGCAATGCGCGATGATCGGTCAGGCGGAGATCCTGGCGGAACCAAACGAGTTGTACGGGATCGCTCATGCAGCCCTTGAACGCGGAAACAGCAAATACGTTCGGAGGCACAGTTACGTTTGTGGGATGCCCGCAGATCGCCGCGTCAATTGAAGAACAGGTCGAACAGGGTTTTGGGCTTGCGGCGCTGTGGCCGTGTCCAGGTCTGGGAGCTGCTGCTGCTGCGGCGCTCGGCAACGGCTTCGTCCTTGCCGACGCGCAAGTTGTATTCGTCTGTGACACCGTCGGCAGACGCAACGGTGACCTTGCCCTCTTCCCACGTCCAGCTGGCTGTCTTGCTGCCCTGCTTCTGCGGCTCGATGGCGACGATCTTGTTCTCCTGCGTGTCGATGATGGCGACCTGCTGGGTATCTTCCTTGCCCTTCGGCGTGACGAGCGAGCCGGCGTCGAAGGTGAGCACACCGATGCCCTTGAAGGGGGCTTCCTTCAGTTCCCAATCGGTGATGCGCGGCTTGCCTTCGCCCATCATCTCCAGCGGCACAGTGATGCGCGGGTAGTCTGCGTTGACGGCGACATAGCGGCCGGAACGCGTGATGACCCGCCACTTGTCGAGGCCAAGTCCGTCCAGGCCCGTGTCATCCGGCTCCGCGACCGAGAAGCCGAGACGTTGCAAGCTGTCTAGTGCGTCGCGATAGCCTGGGCGAAGGCCCAGCGCACGGCGCAGGTCGGCGACGGCCATTTCCGACTGGCCCTGGGCTTCCTCGATCTCGGCGCGGGCCCAGTAGACCTCGGCGCGCTTTTCGTCGAGCTTCAGTGCCGTCTCGATATCCTTCATGGCGATATCGGGCTGGCTGTCCTGTTTGTAGACGAAGGCGCGGAAGGCGAAGGCCGTGGCCGAGCGCGGGTCGAGTTCGATGGCGCGGTTGAGATCGGCGAAAGCCTCTTCGCGCGCGTCGATGATGCCGTGCGCCAGGCCGCGGGCTTCAAAGGCTGCGGCGAAGTTCGGGCTGAGTTCGATGGCGCGCGTGAAGTCCTTGATGGCTGACGGCGTGTTCTTGATCGCCATGTAGGCGTTGCCGCGCAGAACCAGCATCTCGGCGTTGTTGGCGTCGAAGGCGATGGCGCGCGACAGATCCTCGATCGCCTCGTCGAAGTGTTCGACCTCGAGCTTGGCTTCGGCGCGATTGCGGTATCCGGAGGCAAAGCGCGAGTCCGCCGTGACGGAGCGCGAGAAATCGCGGATGGCAGCGTGCGGGCGGCCGAGCGAGAGGTGGGCCCGGCCGCGGCCGCTGAGCGGGGCGGCGTTGGCCGGCATCAACTGGATGGCCTTGGTGTAGTCGCGCACCGCGTCGCCGGACTGGCCCAGCTTCATGTAGGCGTTGGCGCGATTGTTGTAGGCCGAGGCATAGCCGGGCGCGAGCACGATGGCGCGCTCGAAATCCTTGATGGCTTCCTTGGGCAGGCCGAGCGCGAGCAGCAGGTTGCCGCGATTGTTGTAAACGGCGGCGTATTCAGGGAAGAGCTGCGCGGCCTTGTTGAAGTCGTCGATGGCCAGCTTGGCCTGATTGAGGCGCGTATAGGCCACGCCGCGGTCGGTGAGGATGCTGGCGCGGCGGTCATTGGGAAGGCTGGTATCTTTCAACGCTTCCGTGTAGCCGCCGGCCGCCTGGGCGGCATCGCCGCGCATCAGCGATGTCGCAGCTTGATCGACAATCGTTTGGGTGGGGGACGGCGCGGCCTGGGCCGCAGCGGATAGCGCCAGCAGCGCGACGCCTGCAACCGTTCGCGTCCAGAGCGCAATATGTGCCGAGTTGAGCAAACCCGTTCTCTGTGTTCGAGCCCTGTGAACCTGCCGAAGCAGCTATGCAGTGTGTTAGCACATTGCGCAGGGCTTGCGGCAGCCTGAAGTGGCGCGCAAGACCGTGGAAAAGTCCGGGCGGATCGGCGCAGTGCAAGTTGACGTATACGTCAACTTGCGTATGATGGCGAGCGATCTGGGAGGCCTTCTATGAACCTGTGGCTGAGACTGCTCTGGTGCATCCTGATACAGCCCTTCACGCCGAAACTGGCCGTGCCGGACGGCATTTCAACGCTTCATTTTCGCGTCATGCCGCATGATCTCGACGCCATCGGCCATATGAACAACGGCCGCTATCTCACGATTGGCGACCTCGGGCGTCTTGACCTGGTGCTGTCGAGCGGGCTGTGGCGCGCGGTCGTCAAGAACCGGTGGACGCCGATCGCCAGTTCGATCGCCATTCGCTATCGCCGCGAGATGCGGCTGCTCGAACGGTACCGATTGGAAACGCGGGTAATCGGCTGGGACGACACGATCGTCGTGATCGAGCACCAGTTCGTGTTCGTCAAAGGCGATCGCGCGGGACAGGTGGCATCGCGCGCGCTGTTCAAGGGCGGGTTCTACGATCGCAAGGTGCGCGCGTTCGTGCCGATCCGCGTGGTGATGGCGGCGATGGGTTATGACGGCCCCGCCCCGGCAATGACCGCCGACGTGGAGGCGTTCCTCAAGGCCGACGACGCGATGCGGCAGGCTGCATGAGGCTCTGCCGTGCTTCTTTTCGCAAAACCGCTTCACACTTTTCCGGAAGCACTCTGGCCCACGCGGGCGCCGAGCATGCGTTGCAGCGTGCCGTCGCCATCGATGAGGAAATGCTTCAAGGCCGCCAGGATGTGGCCCGTGATGACGATCAGCAGCGCGTAGGCGATCCATTCGTGCAGCGTCGAGCCGATGGCGCTGAGGATCTCATTCTTTTCGGCGAATATCTGCGGAATGAAGGGAAAGCCGAAGATGTCGATCGGGCGGCCGCGGCCGATCGAGCGCAGCAGTCCGCTCAGCGGCATGGCGAGGGTGCCAAACAGCAGGACATGATGCGAGGCCCTGGCGGCAATGTGCTGCCAGTGCGGATGATTGCCGAGCGGCTGTAGCGCGCCTTGACGTGTGCGCCACCAGATGCGGGCAATGACGAGGAACAGGATCAGCGAGCCCAGCGATTTATGCAGCGCGACCAACGCCGTCTTGGCGTCGCCGCGCTCCAGGTCATCGAGATAGAGCCCGAAAAAGAGCATGCCTATCATAGAGATGGCAACCGTCCAGTGGAGGGCGACGGATGTGCGCGACAGCTTCGTGCGGCTGTCGCCGGATGCGGCCGCATCAGCATTGAGGCTTGATTGCGCGCTGTCTGATGGATTCAGGGGCATGGGGTTCTTTCGACTATCGGGCCATGATCTCGATGACGGCCATCGCAAACCAATTGTTCCAAGGGCAAAGGGTCAGCCCTGCGGCACGGTGAAGAATGCGCCGTTGCTCCAGATCCCAAGGACCTCCGGATTCTCGCAGCCGGGCTGCAGGAGTTCCAATAGATCGTACGTCACCGACCGTGACACCAGCGCGTCGAGACGGCCGCGGACGCGCACATACGGTTTCAGCCCGCCGCCGTCGGCGGTTTTGAATGCCAGCGGGTGGTCTGGCCCAGCGGTGATCACGTCGTCGACGTTTGTGCGGAAGGTGAGTTGCTGATCCCTGTCCTCGCCGGCGATCTCCATTTCGACAGCGAGAAACGGTGCGTCGGCGACAGTGATGTCGATTTTCTCCGCCGGTGTCACAAGGAACGTCTTGCCGTCGGCATCGCGGCGCAGGACGCGGGCGAACAGCTTCACCAGCGGGATGCGGGTGATGGGGCTGTCACGATAGGTCCAGGTGCCGTCGGCGCGGATGGCGAGGCCGATGTCGCCGCAGTACGGCGGATCCCAGCGCTCCACCGGGGCATCGGGCCGTGCTGCGGCCTCCTTGATCAGCTGTTCCAGACCGCTGATCCGCGTTTCTGGCTGTTGTTGCACCATTACCTTGGATTCTTCTCGAAGAGGAATGCCGTCTTACGGACTGTTAACTTGACCCAGGGGGTCCTGGGCCGAACAAATCGCGATCATATTGCGACCAACTTCCACAGCGCAAAGTTTTGCTGCACAGTCTTCGTGAACGACGGCCCTACCGGGCGCAACCAGGTTGAGCGGGTAATGACAACAGTCACACAAACTGACGATACCATCGTTCCGAGGCTCGAGGCTGCGGCCGAACGCGTGCAGCGGGCGCACAAGGCGGCAGCCGGCGTCATCTTCGGACAAGACGTCGTGATCGAGCGGACGCTGATTACGCTGCTGTCGGGCGGACACGCGCTGCTGATCGGTGTGCCGGGTCTCGCCAAGACATTGCTTGTGGAAACGCTGGGCCGCGTGCTCGGCCTCGACGCCAAGCGCATCCAGTTCACGCCTGACCTTATGCCGTCCGACATCATCGGCGCGGAAGTGCTGGAAGACACGCCGGGCCAGTCGCGGCGCTCGTTCCGCTTCATCAAGGGGCCGATCTTCACGCAGCTGCTGATGGCGGATGAAATCAACCGCGCCTCGCCCAAGACGCAGTCGGCGTTGCTGCAGGCAATGCAGGAGCATCACGTGACGGTGGCCGGGCAGCGGCACGATACGCCCGCGCCGTTCCATGTGCTCGCCACGCAGAACCCGCTGGAGCAGGAAGGCACATACCCGCTGCCGGAAGCCCAGCTCGATCGGTTCCTGTTGCAGGTGGACGTGTCGTATCCGGATCTCGTCGCCGAGCGGCGCATGCTGTATTCGACCACCGGCACGGAAGAGCGCAAGCTCGAGGCCGTCTTGAACGCGGGCGAGCTGATGAGCATTCAGCGGCTCGTGCGGCAGATCCCTGTGCCCGACAAAGTCGTCGAGGCGATCCTGAAGTTGGTGCGCTCGGCGCGTCCGGGCACGGGTGCCAGCGAAGACACCGATCGCTACGTGGCCTGGGGCCCCGGCCCGCGCGCCAGCCAAGCCTTGATGCTGGCGGTGCGCGCGAAGGCGCTGATCGACGGGCGCCTTGCCCCATCGATCGACGACGTCGTGGCGCTGGCCGACCCCATCCTCAAGCACCGTATGGCGCTGACATTCGCGGCGCGCGCGGAAGGCCAGGATCTCGGCCAGATCATCAGCCGCCTCGCTGCGGCTGTGGAGTAAGGCCGAATGGCACAAGCCGGCGGACCGAGACGGGAGCCGCTTCGGCACTCGAGCGCGCTGCACACGCTGCAGCGTGATGCGCATGGCGTGGCGGACCGATTGCCGGACCTGCTGGTGGAGGCCAAGCGCATTTCCTCGACGGTGACGCACGGCATTCACGGGCGCCGCCGCGCGGGACCGGGCGAAACGTTCTGGCAGTTCCGCCAGCTGCAGGTGAACGACAGCGCGCAGCTGATCGATTGGCGGCGTTCGGCCAGCACCGATCATCTCTACGTGCGCGAGCGCGAGTGGGAAGCCGCGCATACGCTGTGGCTGTGGTGCAATCTTTCCAAGTCGATGGACTTTCGCTCGCACCTGACGAAGGTGTCGAAGCGCGATCGTGCCGTGGTGCTGATGCTGGCGTCGGCGGAGTTGCTGGTGCGCAGCGGCGAACGCATCGGGCTGCTGGGCGTGACGGTACCCACCGCCAGCCGCAAGGCTGCGACGAAGCTGGCGGAGGCGATGGCCTCGCCGCAGTTTCATGATCTGGCCGAAGAGAGCCAGCCGCCGAAGGCGCGGCTCAACCGGTTCTCCTCGGCCGTGCTGTTTTCCGATTTTCTCGATCCGATCGAGACGATCCGCGCGCATATCGAGGTGCTGGCGAGCAGCGGCGTGACCGGGCATCTGATCCAGGTGCTCGATCCGGCCGAAGAGACGCTGCCGTATCAGGGACGGACGGAGTTCCTGTCGCCCGATGGGACGCAGCGCTGGCTGGCGGATCGTGTCGAGACGATGCGGGCGCGCTATCAGGATAAGCTTGCCGCGCATCGTGCCGAGATCCTGGAGCTGGCGACGCGGCTGGGCTGGACGTTCATGGTGCATCACACGGACCGGCCGGCATCAGAGCCGCTGCTGACGCTGACGATGCGGCTTGAAGGCCGGGACGGCGGCTATCGCGCGGTGAAAACCTCGACGCTGGGAGGCGGGCCATGATGTTCGGCGCCCTGGCGTTCCTCAATCCCTGGCTGCTGGCGGCGTTGGCCAGCCTGCCTGTGATCTACTGGCTGCTGCGCACCGTGCCGCCGCGCCCGCAGCAGATCGAGTTTCCGCCGACGCGCATTCTCGTCGGCCTGGACAACAAGGAAAAGACGCCGGCCAAGACGCCGTGGTGGCTGATGCTGATCCGGCTGCTGGCAGCCGCCCTGGTGATTTTGGCGCTGGCCGAACCGATCCTCAATCCCTCGCAGAGCCAGGCGTTGAAAGGCACGGGCCCCGTCGTCATCGTCGTCGACAACGGCTGGGCGTCCGGCCCGCGTTGGGGCGAGCATGCGGCGATGGTGGAACGGCTGATCGGCGAGGCCGAGGGGCAAAGCCGGCCCGTCGCGATCGTGGAGACGGCGCATCCGGCGAAGGCGCCGGTCGTCAAGATCGAGGCGCCCAGCGATGCGCGCTCCACGGCAGCAGCCGTGACGCCGCAACCGTTCGCGCCGGATCGCAAGACGGCACTTGCTGCGCTGCAGGCGGCGTTTCAAGGGACGGACGACACGACGGCCAGCGTCGTCTGGCTGACGGATGGCATCGATCATGCGGGCGGCGCCAGTGCGTTCGCTGACGGGCTGGCGGCGCTGGCTGCGCAGGGTACGTTCGCCGTCGTCAACGATGCGCCGGGGCGCGAGGCGCTGGCCGCACTGGCGGGCGTGGGCAAGGACGGCAAACTGACGACGAAGGTTCTGCGGGCGGGTGGTCCGCAGCGCGAAGGCATCGCGTATGCGTTCTCTGCGCGTGGACAACGGCTGGGCGAGGCGGCGTTCTCGCTGGCGGCCGGTGCGACGGAAACGGAGTTCACGTTCAACCTGCCGCTGGAGCTGCGCAACCAGGTGACGCGGGTGGAACTCGGCAGCGAGCGGTCCGCCGGGGCCGTCAGCCTCATCGACTCGCGGTCGCAGTGGCAGCGTGTCGGGCTGATCTCGGGCGAGAGCCAGGAGAAGTCGCAGCCGCTGCTGGCGCCTCTGTACTATATCGAGAAGGCGGTGATGCCGTTCTCGGAGATCGTGAAGCCGAAGGACCAGAACCTGGCCGACGGGGTCACGACCGTGATCAAGCAGGGCGCATCGGTGATGATGCTGGCCGATATCGGCACGCTGTCGGGCGAAGTGCGCGATCAGGTCGACGAATGGGTGCGCAAGGGTGGCGTGCTGGTACGCTTTGCAGGCGCGCGCCTGGAAAAGGGTGGCGACGACCTGATGCCGGTGGCGCTGCGCGAGGGCGGACGCACGCTAGGTGGCGCGCTGTCGTGGTCGACACCGCAACCGCTCAACGCATTCGAAGATTCCAGCTTGTTTGCCGGACTGACGGTGCCGCAGGACATCGCCATCAACCGGCAGGTGCTGGCCGATCCGGCGCAGCTGACGCCGGACGTGAAAGTTTGGGCGCGGCTGAAGGACGGCACGCCGCTCGTCACCGCGCACAAGCGTGGCGACGGCGAGATCGTGCTGTTCCACATCACAGCGAATTCCGACTGGTCGAACTTGCCGATCTCGGGCTTGTTCGTGGAAATGCTGCGGCGGATTACGGCACTCGGCAATTCGGGCGGGATCGCACTTGGCGGCGACGGCACGCCGACGAACTCGGCTGAAGGCAGCGACACGGCGGTTACGCCGGCGGCCGAGGCCCTGCCGCCGGTGGAGACGCTGGACGGCTTCGGGCTTCTGCGGCCCCCGCCGCCGACGGCACAAGCTATTCCCGTGGCGAAGGCGAATAACCTGCGGCCGAGCCTGGATCATCCCCCGGGCTACTACGGCAAGGCGGGTGCGCCGCGGGCCATCAACGTGCTGCAGAGCAACGACAAGATCGCTCCGCTGCCGGGGCTGCCGCAGTCCGCCGAGGCGCGTGCTTACGAAGCGACCTCGACAACGCCGCTGAAACCATGGCTTCTGGCGATCGCGCTTGCCCTTCTGTTCATGGATATCATTGCCGTGCTGATCCTTCAGGCTGGACTGTCGCTTGCCGGTTTGCGTCGCAGCGCGCCACGGGCGGCCGCCGTCATCCTGGCCGCGGGCCTAGCGTTGGCACCGGGCACGTTGCCGGAGGCGCTGGCGCAGGACGGTGCGGGATCAGCACTGCGGACGCCGGATGACGAACTTGCGCGCAAGTCCACGGAGAAGGTGACGCTTGGCTACGTGCTGACGGGTGACGCGGAAAGCGACAACGTCAGCCGACTCGGGCTCGTGGGTCTCGGCAAGATCCTGAAACTGCGCACCGCCGTGGAGCCGGGCGAGCCGAGCGGCGTCGATATTCTGAATGACGAGCTGGCATTCTACCCCGTGCTGTACTGGCCGGTGCTGCCGGAGGCCAAGACGCTGCCGGTGCCGGTGCTGGCGAAGATCGACGCCTACATGAAGCAGGGCGGCCTGATCGTCTTCGACACCAAGGACTACGGCAACGGACTGCCGGCGGGCATGCCGACGGCGGGGCGCAGCGGACCGGCGCTACAACGGCTGCTGGGCTCGCTCGACATTCCGCGGCTGGAGCCGGTGCCGGAAGACCACGTGCTGACGAAAGCCTTCTATCTGCTGCGCGGATTTCCAGGACGCTGGGATGGCGGGCAGCTGTGGGTGGAAGCGCAGGACGGCAATGGCGGTAGCGGCGGTGGCGGTGGCGGGGCAGACCAAGGCCGCAAGGCGCGGCATGCCGACGGCGTGACCTCGATCATGATCACGTCGAACGATTTTGCTTCGGCCTGGGCGCTGGATGAGCGCGGGCGGCCGATCTATCCCGTGGTGCCAGGCGGTGAGAACCAGCGCGAGATGGCGCTGCGTACCGGCGTCAACATCGTCATGCATGCGCTGACCGGCAACTACAAAGCCGACCAGGTGCACGTGCCGGCGCTGCTCGAACGCCTTGGCCAATAGCTTGGCTAACGGTAGCGCGGCACAACAGGAAAGGTTGCGATGAACTGGTCCGTTGACTTTGCGCCGCTGCTGCCGGGTCCATTCTTCTGGATCGCTGCAGTGCTGGCGGCCGTGCTCGTGGGTCTGCTGCTGTGGCGGCGCTCGCGCGGGGCGGCCTTGCGCGCAGCAGCGCTGGCGGCACTGATCGCGGCGCTGGCCAATCCGACGCTGCGGCAGGAAGAGCGCGAAAGCCTCGCCAACGTCGCGATCGTGGTGCTGGACGAGAGCACGAGCCAAGCGTTGGAAAAGCGCCCCGAGCAGATGCGCGCCATCAGGGCGGACCTGGAGAAGAAGCTGGGTGCCATTCCCAACCTGCAGGTGAAGTGGGTTGATGCGGCACGCCCGAACGAGGGCAGCCAGGGCACGCAGCTGTTCGCAGATCTCAACGCCGCGCTGACCGACACGCCGACGGACCGGCTGGCGGGCGTGATCTTTGCGACGGACGGGCAGGTTCACGACGTGCCGAAGTCGGCGGCCGCGCTCGGGTTCAACGCCCCGGTGCATACGCTGCTGACGGGACGGCCTGATGAATTCGATCGGCGCATCGAGGTCGTAAAGGCGCCGCGCTACGGCATCGTTGGCCAGACGCGCGAAATCGAAGTGGCCGTGCGCGAAGCCGGCAAGAAGACGCGGCTGACGGATTCAGTCGCGCTGCGCATTCGCCGCGACGGCCGGCCCGATGAAGTGCGCCGCGTCGGCATCGACGAGGCGGTGGCGATCGCGATGGATTTCCCGCACGCGGGCACGAACATCCTCGAGGTGGAACTGGAGCCGGCGACGGGCGAGCTGACGCCGGCCAACAATCGCGCCGTGATTACCGCTGAAGGCGTGCGCGAGAACCTGCGCGTGCTGCTGGTGTCGGGCGAGCCGCACGCGGGCGAGCGCACGTGGCGCAACCTGCTGAAGTCGGATGCGGCCGTCGACTTGGTGCACTTCACGATTTTGCGGCCGCCGGAGAAGCAGGACGGCACGCCGATCAACCAGCTATCGCTGATCGCTTTCCCGACGCGTGAGCTGTTCTCGGAAAAGATCGCCGATTTCGATCTGATCATCTTCGATCGCTACGAGCATCGCGGCATTCTGCAGCTGATCTATTACGACAACATCGCGCGCTATGTTGAGCAGCACGGTGGCGCGCTGCTGGTGGCTGCGGGAGACGATTATGCGGGGCTGACCAGCCTCTATCGCACGCCGCTGTCGCCGGTACTGCCGGCCGGGCCGACGGGACGCGTGATCGAGGAGCCGTTCAAGGCGAAGATCACCGACGACGGGGCCAAGCATCCTGTGACGCGCGGGCTGCCGGGCATGGGCACGAACATCAACGCCACGCCGTCGTGGGGCCGCTGGTTCCGCCAGGTCGAGGTGCGGCCGGATCACGGGCGCACGGTGATGAAGGGCGCGGAGGACCGGCCGCTGCTGGTGCTCGACCGCAAGGGCAAGGGCCGCGTGGCGCTGCTGACGTCGGACCAGGCCTGGCTGTGGGCGCGCGGCTATGAGGGCGGCGGGCCGCATACCGATTTGCTGCGGCGGCTGTCGCACTGGCTGATGAAGGAGCCGGATCTCGAAGAGGAACGCCTGATCGCGACGGCGACCGGCATGAAGGTGTCGCTGGAGCGGCGCTCGATGGAAACCAGCGTCGACCCGGTGAAGGTTTCCGGGCCGGCCGGCGAGACGACCGAAGTTGTTTTGGAGCCGGGCGGATCGCCGGGGCTGTGGAAGAGCACGATCGATGTGAAGCTGCCGGGGCTCTACAAGGCCGAAACGAACGCGACATCGGGCCAGCTGACGGCGGTGGCGCATGCCGGCACGGAAGATCCGCGCGAGATGAGCGAAGTGACGGCGACGCCCGATAAGTTGAAGCCGATCAATGACGCGACCGGTGGCGGCGCGTTCTGGACGCGGGCGTCGAGCCTGCTGGGCGGCGAGAACGACGCCAGCAAGGTGGACCTGCCGCGCATCGCCATGATGTCGGGCGCCAAGGTGCTGGCCGGCACGGGCTGGATGGGGCTGAAGGACCGCGAGGCGTTCGTGACGCGCGGCGTAAAGCTGACGCCGATGTTCACGGGGCTGGCCGCCCTGGCGGCGCTGCTGTTCCTGATGGCCATCGCCTGGTGGCGCGAGGGGCGTTAGTTCGTTTTTGCGTAGGTTGGGTCGAGCGCAGCGCGACCCAACATCTTGCGTGGTGCACGCCGTGTTGGGTCGCGCGAAGGCTTGACCCAACCTACAAGAAGGGCCTCTCCTGCGAGGGAGAGGCCCGTGGCAAAGGCGCGAAAAGCTCTATTACTTCGGTGGCTTCGTCAGGCTCCCGAGATCCTTGTCGATCTGCTTGAAGGTCTTGTCGATCGAGGTGTCGATCTCCTTGAAGAATTGATCGATCTCGGCCGTTTCGGATTTCGGCTTGGCCTTGCCCTTGGCTTCGGCCGCAACAGGCGCAAGCGCCAGAGCGAGGGCTACGGCAAGCGCCGTCTTGGCAACGTAGGTCATGTCATCCTCCAATCCCCAAGTGAACGCCGTATCATTCCAGCAGACTGTGGGGTTTGCCAGCGGGATCTGTTGCATGACCACGGCCGCGCTCAGATCGTTCGCGCAGCGTGACTTGAGGGTCGCAGCTGGTGAAGCAGCCAGACGGTGTACCATAGCGGATGCTCTCAGCATGATGAGCCGCCTGCGCCTTTTTGGGTCGCGCTAGTCCGCTAGGCGGAACAGTAGAACACCAGCGAGTGTGATGATGGTGCCGATCACCTCGAGGCGCGTCAGGCGTTCCTTGAAGTAGAGGGCGGAGATCAGAAGCGTGAAGATCACCTCGACCTGGGCGACGGCGCGCACGTAGGATGCGTTCTGCAACGCGAAGGCGGAGAACCAGGCCATGGAGCCGGCTGCACTCGTGGCGCCGACAATGGCGACGCCGCCGCGGTTGTTCCAGAACGAACGCAGGAAGCCCGGCTCGCGCCAGATGAGCCAGAGGCCGAGCAGGACGGCTTGCATCGTGACCGTTACTATAACGGCCCAGGCGCCGCGCCACAGGAAACTGCCCTCGCCAACCGTCAACGTCGCTTCGCGCATGAACAGGAACGATAGCGCGTAGAACAAGGCGCACGTCAACGCGAGCCAGAGGCCACTGGCGGAGAGTGCGGCGCGGCCGACGCTGAACTGGTCACGCAGCGAGGCCAAGCCGTCGCGGCCCGCCGACAGCAGCACGACGCCGATGAGCACGATCAACAGCGCGGCGAAGCCGAGTGGCGTGATGTGCTCGGAAAAGAAAACGGAGCCGATCAGGGCGATGAGGACGATGTCGACCTTCACCAGCATTGAGGCGACGGCGAAGCCGCGCTTGCGGAATAGCTCGATCAACAGCGACGTGGAGGCGACCTGGACGGCTGCCCCGCACGATGCGGCGAACAGAAAAGCTGGTGAAAAGTCGGGCACGCGGGGGTCGACCCACAGCAAGACGGCAAGAAGGTAAACGGCCAGCACCGGCAGCCCGAGGGCGGCACGCGCGTACGTGGTGGCCAGCGTGGAAAGCCGCTCATTCAGGCGCTTCTGGGCCGCGGTGCGCACCGCCTGACACAGCGCGGCGGCCAGGCTGAACCAGATCCAAAGGTCGTCCAAAGTCGCATGATCCCCGTGATACAGCGCCATTCCCGCGGGCCAGGCATAACTTTAACGCAAAGCCTGTGGCGAGTTTCCCCTTGCGGAATGCTGCAGTGCAACCCTAGCATCACAATTCTGACATACTTGAGGACGGCTTCCGGGAGAGCTGAACGCATGAACTACCACGCTTACGAGCTGGCGCACGCCATGCTGTCGCCGATGCGCATGGGTGTCGAGACGTTCAAAGCTGGAATCAACTTTCCTTTCAATCCCTTCTCCAGAACGCCCCTGGCGCGCAGCATGTCGGCCGCCTGTGAGCTGTTCGAGAACGTAACGCGGCGCTATGGAAAGCCACATTTCGGCATCCAGAGCGTGAAAATGGGCGGCCTGGATGTGCCGATCCACGAAGAAATTGTGCTGCGCAAACCGTTCTGCAATCTGCTCCACTTCGATCGTGACAGGGCCATCGCCGGCGATCGTTACGATCCGAAAGTGCTGCTGGTGGCGCCGATGTCAGGCCACTACGCAACGCTGCTGCGCGGCACCGTGGAAGCCATGCTGCCGGAGCACAATCTGTACATCACCGATTGGGTGGACGCGCGCGAAGTGCCGATGTTCGAAGGCCACTTCGATCTCGACGACTTCATCGACTACATCATCGAATTCGTAAACTACCTCGGGCCGAACACGCACATCATCGCCGTGTGCCAGCCGGCGGTGCCGGCGCTGGCCGCAACCGCCATCATGGCGGCGCGCGATTCGGCGATCCAGCCGGCGTCGCTGACAATGATGGGCGGGCCGATCGATACGCGACGCAACCCGACGGTCGTCAACAAGCTGGCGATGGAGCGGCCGCTGTCGTGGTTCGCCAACAACGTGATCTCGACCGTGCCGTTTCCGCACGCTGGCATGATGCGCCGCGTCTATCCGGGCTTCATGCAGCTGACCGGCTTCATGACGATGAACCTGGAAAAGCACATGAAGGCGCATCGCGACCTGTTCAGCAATCTCGTCAAGGGCGACTGCGACAGCGTCAAGCAGCACCAGACGTTCTACGACGAGTACATGGCCGTGATGGATCTCACGGAAGAGTTCTACCTGCAGACGGTGAAGACCGTGTTCCAGGATCACCTGCTGCCGGACGGCAAGATGATGCATCGTGGCGAGAAGGTAGACTGTTCGGCCATCCGCAAGACGGCGATCATTTCGGTGGAAGGTGAGCGCGACGACATCTGCGGGCTGGGCCAGACGAAGGCGGCGCTGGATTTGTGCACGAACGTGCCGGCGGATGAGAAGTATCACTACGTGCAATCGGGCGTTGGCCACTACGGCGTGTTCAACGGCACGCGCTGGCGCACGGAGATCCAGCCGCGCATCCGCGAGATGATCCGGACCGTGAACTACAAGCGGCTGATCGGCGGCGACGACACGCGCATGCCGTCCCCCGTGGCCAAGCTGAAGGCGGAGCCTGAAGCCGACGGTTTGAAGGTCGACGCCGAAGGGATGCGGGTGAACTGAGTGGCTATTTGCGCGCCTTTGCGATTAGGCGATCCATCTGCTCGTCTTTCCTCGCGTAGCGTTCCATAAGCTGGGAATTCAGCTTTGCTAGCAGGGCTTTGTCATCATGACGCCCGTCAATCCGGAGCAGCTGCCCTACGAGATCTGCCGGTAGATCTTCCAACGGATAGCGAACCCTCATCGCCTCCTTGTGGATAGGCCCCTGGCTTTTCTCAATCAACGCAATCTTCTCGTCGTGCTTCTCCATGCTGAACGACTCATTCAGATAAATGAAGCGAATTAAGAACCAGTTCCTACCCATTCGCCCCTTCTCTCGGAAGTGCACAATTTTGGGCTGCTTGATCACGATGAGCTGATCACAAAATAGCTTCAGAAACTCTTTTGGATGCGTTTTAGGATCAATCGACTGGACCTTGCCAATTATCTGACGAAGACGCGGAAGCGTCCAATAACGATCGAACAATTCTGGATTCATGTCCCTGATAAGAGCAAGCGTCCGGTCAAAAAGCACCCTTGGTACAATTTCGTCCAACAGTTTTCCGACAGACCCAGGGTCACACTGGCAAAGATAGTAGGCGCAAAAATATTCTTGAAATGACCTGTGGGAAAATTGAACTTCCACGCCATCTTTCTGCAGCATACAAACGGACATCAATAGGTCTTTTAAGAATTTTTCCTTATCTTCGCGCCCGATCGAGCTGCCCTCCAGTTCAAAGGCTTCGTCCAAGAAAGCAAGCGCTGTCTCCTCGTCGAACGAAAACTTTTGGTCTAAGTAGGTTACAAGGCAGAACGCTCCTAGATATTTCTTGAACTCGTCCATCGGAAAGGTTGTGTACCGCTCCCTTTTGTACATTTCCTTAGTTGCGTCATGCCTCTGAAATAGAGTTTCAAAAGCTTGTTGATAAAATATGTGCATCTTCTCTGGGATGTCGGCTATCTGCTCGAACGTTAACAGCATAATCGTCGCCAGCAGGGGATTTGAAAGAAATTCTTCGTGGCTCTGAAACAGCTCACCCTCAATCCGCTTTATGAACTTAGTTTTCACTATCTCTTCGTATTCAATTTTGGAGATCAGCTCTACAATCTGATTTTTGTTCATCGGCAGAATTCTGTAAACTTTGAAATCCTGCCATGCGAAGAAGCACTCATCGACACGACTAGACACGATGAATGTACATTTTGAATGAGCCGCGGCCAGCGCCAGAACTTCTTTTTCTATTTTTTTGGTTTGCTTGTAGTCGATTTCGTCGAAGCCATCAAGAAATAGCGCAAAAGAGCCGTGCTTCAACCCCAGATCAAAGAACTCTTCTGTAATTGCTGGGCTTATTCTTGATATTTCCGAAAAGATGAAGCTTTTTAAAGTCTTGGAAGATTCGTCGTTTAGGCCGCGCAATTCTATGAAAATCGGAATCATTCGCTTGCCTTGATTGACAAACTCCAGATACGCGTTCTTCATAAAAAGCGATTTCCCAGAACCCGCAGTTCCGGTAATCACAATTCGTGATGGCTCAGCCAAAGATTCGAAAATTTCGTCCTCACCCACCCTTTTTTTATTGATGTTAAGATGCGGACTCACGTAATGTTTTTTCAAAAGTACGGGCTGGTGGCGGTATAGGATCGTTTTGATTTGAGCGCACTTCGCATAGTTTCTTTTAATATAATCTGAATAACCAACATTGAGTTTTGCTTTCGCCTGATCATAAGCTCCCTTAAAAGCTCCCTTTACTGATTCTATCGTTTTTTCAATTTCGCTTAGTATGACTTGGGTTATAATTGCGTTCGGATCAATATCTGCCATTGTGTGCCTACTAGTGCTTGGGCTTGTTTTCGAATCAGAACTGCGATGTAAACCGAGGACTATCTTAAGTTGCAACTTGAATCTGCTAGTTATTGAGATTACTATGTTTACGGTCCGAGGGGCGCCGGGGGTATCCGGCTGAGATTGCGCTATCGATCGCGCAAGCACCCTTTGAACCTGATCCGGGTCATGCCGGCGAAGGGACGGGAACTTGCCATGCCACAAATGTATCCCTCGTCGCGCGTGATCTCCATTTTCGTGCCGCATGCCCTGCGGCAGCTCACGGGAGAGCGCCATGAACAAGATCACGCGAGCCAAGGATCTGATGATCCCTTCGGTCACGACCGGCCCGATCGCCGGCTCGGCGAAGACGTATTCGTCGCCTGAAGGGCATGCCGGCATCCGCGTGCCGTTTCGCGAGATCCAGTTGTCGCCGTCGAGCGGCGAAGGCGCGTTTCGGGTGTACGACCCGTCGGGGCCTTACACGGATGCCAATGCGACGCTGGATCTCGAGGCCGGCTTGCCGCGCATTCGCGAGGCCTGGATCAAAGAGCGCGCGGTCGAGGCCTACGACGGGCGCAATGTGAAGCCGGAGGACAACGGCAACGTTAGCGGTGCTGCTGCAGCGCGTGTGTTTCCAAATGTGCCAAGGCCGTATCGGGCCTCTTTAGTGGCGCATGGCGACTCGCGTTCCGCGAGCCGGCCGCCATGCGCGGACGCGTCTTCTCCCTCTCCCCGCGCGCGGGGAGAGGGGCGGGGTGAGGGGCAGCCGAGTGCGCAAGCGTTAGACGGTGGGAACGCCTCACATTCGACTCCGCGAGCGACAGTCCAAGCTTCTGCCCCTCACCCTAACCCTCTCCCCGTAAGGACGGGGAGAGGGGATTTGGCTCTGAATGGCGCCGGCGACTCTGCTGCGGGGAGCCGGCCGCCGGCGCAATGCATCACCCAGTACGAGTTCGCCAAGGCGGGCATCGTCACCCAGGAAATGATCTACGTCGCGCATCGGGAGAACCTGGGGCGGGCAGCGGCGCTGGAGCGGGCAAAGGCGGCGATCGGCGACGGCGACAGTTTCGGCGCAGCGATCCCCGAACACATCACGCCGGAATTCGTGCGCGACGAAATTGCGCGCGGACGTGCCATCATTCCCGCCAACATCAACCACGCCGAACTGGAGCCGATGATCATCGGCCGCAACTTCCTCGTGAAGGTGAACGCGAATATCGGCAACTCGGCTGTCACGTCCTCGGTGGAAGAGGAAGTAGAGAAGATGGTGTGGGCGATCCGCTGGGGTGCGGACACGGTGATGGACCTGTCCACCGGCCGCAACATCCACACCACGCGCGAGTGGATCCTGCGCAATTCGCCGGTGCCGATCGGCACGGTGCCGATCTACCAGGCGCTGGAAAAGTGCGGCGGCGATCCCGTGAAGCTGACGTGGGAGCTCTATCGCGACACGCTGATCGAGCAGTGCGAACAGGGCGTCGACTATTTCACGATTCACGCCGGCGTGCGCCTGCCCTACGTGCCGCTGACGGCCAATCGCGTGACCGGCATCGTCTCGCGCGGCGGCTCGATCATGGCGAAGTGGTGCCTGGCGCATCATCGCGAGAGCTTCCTGTACGAGCGCTTCGAGGAGATCTGCGACCTGATGCGCCAGTACGACGTGTCGTTCTCGCTGGGCGACGGCTTGCGGCCGGGGTCGATCGCGGATGCCAACGACCGGGCGCAGTTCGCCGAGCTGGAGACGCTGGGCGAGCTGACGCAGATCGCCTGGAAGAAGGGCTGCCAGGTGATGATCGAAGGCCCCGGCCACGTGCCGATGCACAAGATCAAGGTCAACATGGAAAAGCAGCTGCGCGAGTGCGGCGAGGCGCCGTTCTATACGCTGGGGCCGCTGACGACGGACATCGCGCCGGGCTACGACCACATCACCTCAGGCATCGGCGCGGCGATGATCGGCTGGTTTGGCACGGCGATGCTCTGCTACGTGACGCCGAAGGAGCACCTTGGCCTGCCTAACCGCGACGACGTGAAAACGGGCGTGATCACCTACCGGCTGGCGGCGCATGCGGCGGATCTGGCCAAGGGGCATCCGGCGGCGCAGTTGCGCGATGACGCCGTATCGCGCGCGCGCTTCGACTTCCGCTGGGAGGACCAGTTCAACCTGTCGCTCGATCCGGATACGGCGCGCTCGTTCCACGACGAGACGCTGCCCAAGGACGCGCACAAGGTGGCGCACTTCTGCTCGATGTGCGGGCCGAAGTTCTGCTCGATGAAAATCACGCAGGATGTGCGCGATTACGCGGCGCGGTTGAACGAGGCGGCCGTGGAGCTTGCGGAGGAGACGACGCAGATCGATCCGGACTCCGGCCTCGACGCCGACGCGCGCGAAGCCGGCATGCGCGAGATGAGCGAGAAGTTCAAGGAAATGGGCGGGCAGGTTTATGTGAAGTCGGAGTGATGGGGTGCCCGCATCAGTCTCTCCGCACGCAGCCTATTGCTCCGTGTACATGACGGCCTGCGGTCGCGCAATGTGAGCGCGATCGATGCAGGCAACGGGCGTCAGGCGGAGGGCGCGCTCCATCTGAGGCCGGGGAAGCGGGCGAAGTCGCGGTCGAGCGTGATCCACTCGCAACCGTGTTCGATGGCGAGGGCGGCGAACCAGGCGTCAGGCACAAGGTTGTCGTGGGCGTTGGCCGCCAGGCAAAGCCGGCGGAAGATCTGCCAGTGCCCCTCACCTGGCTGAAGATGGCGTGCGTTCGGATGCAACAGCAAGAACTCGCAGAACGTCAGGACCTCCGACAAGATGCTCGGTGGATCGAATATTTTTCGATGCGTCGTAACCCGAATGACTGAACTCAAGACTTGAGGGGATACACCGAACGCAACATTCCCGTCTGTCATCCCGTCCAGCCAGCGCCGGCAAATCTCGTGATCCGCTGCGTCGGTCCGAAACGCACTGACGAGTATGTTGACGTCGGCCATCATCATCTGAGTTTGATTAGCCCGGCGTTTCGGATCACGTCGTCGTCCATCAGTTCTTGCAGATGCGCTGAATTGCTTAGATCAACCAACCCTCTGCCAGCGACGGAGCTAATGGGCGCTCGCGGTTTCTGTTGCGATGGTTGTCGCGGGCGGGGCGCTACAGCCTCGCGCAGGCCCTCCTCGATGAGCGAGGTCAGCGTGCGGCCTTCGGCGGCCGCTTTCTTGCGGGCGCGGGCTAGCAACTCGGACGGGAGCCGGACGGTGGTGCGTTCCATATGTCTAGACATATCGCCGCGTATGTCAGTATGTCAAGGCCGCATGCTAGAGGGGCATGTGGCAGTGGGCAGTGGCAGGATCGATCGGCGTGGTGCTGACTGCCGGTAAAAGGCCACCGCGAGGGTGGCCTTCTGCCGTGCTGCGGTGATCGCCAGCGCTACTTCGCGGCCAACTCGGCCAAGTTGGTCATGCCGCCGCCGAGCACGCCGTCCATGATCGTCTTGGCTTCAGTCTCGGACTTGCCCTTGGCCTGGAAGGACGCGACCCAGCTGATTTTGGCCGTGCCGCCTTCGTCCTTGATGGAAAACGTGGCGCGGTAGTCCTTCACCGGAAATGGGCTCTCGACGATGGTGTAGCCGTAGCCCTCTGGGCTCTTGGACGTGATCTTCTCCTTCACCTTGGCGCCGTCCTTGAGCGTCAGCGTTCGAAAGGCGTCCTTGCCTTCAGCCGATTCATCACAGGCGGCCACGGCGGGATGCCAATCCTTGATGGCGCAGACGGTGGCGTACTTGGCGGCGAGGTCGGCGGCCGCCTTGCCCTTGACCTCGGCTGACTTGGCAATGACCACGCCGGAGGCGGCTTGGGCGGCCACGGCGATTGCGGCGAGAGCGGCGCCAGCGCCTGCGATACGAAGCAACTTCATGTGCGTTTCTCCATCAACACCGGCATTGTCGATGCCGTCAGTGCGGCAGGCCGGTTGTGGAGATTGAGCTATGCCGAACTCCGGCGGGCGACAACACACGGATGGGGTTGCCGGCGAAATCGGGAAGAATCGGCATATGCGCTACTTTTTCGGGCAGGCTTTCAGGAGCATCTGGATGGCCCGTCCGCTGCCGGCAACAGGAAACTCTTCACGGAAATACTTCTTTCCGTACATCTCTACGGCGATGAGGACGCGCCGCTTCGCGGTGCTTATGATCCCGGCCAACTCGATGACCGATGCCTCGTAGCTTTGCGCAATGAGCTTGCGATCGATCTCGTCAACGGTCGCGGAATAGGACCGGACAGGATCATCATCGACAATCAGCACGATCTGGTTGAAATGAATCGGCATACTCTTGCTCAGCGAGCGCGACACCGGCTCGTTGGTTCTGAAGAGCAGCTTGATGCGGCCGGTTTCTGCCTCGCACACGAAGCCGAAACTCGGCAAGCTAGCGGACGTGATGGCGAGGTAGCGATGCTTCCCGTCGAATTCGTCGGCGTTGTAAACCGCGAGCCAGTCGGCAGCCGATGCCGGAGAGGCCAGGGACGTGAGAGCAACTAAGACCCAGGCCGGAGCGACACGCAACATTAACAACCCCACGCAATACGATCCGTAGGCCTCTCTATTGACATGCTGGCTGCTGGCCGCGCAAGCCGGGCCGGGGTTTCGCGAGCTGCGAAAATCGCTCTTTTCAAGTGTCGCGAAGCATGGCAAGCTGCTGGCAGGCTTCAACAATTGAGAGGAGGTGATCCGATGTCGAGTGGGATCTTGAGGACGGCGATGTCGTGGTCGCTCGGTTCTGGATCGGATCAGCCTCAGGTGCTGATCTAAAGGGACCAGCGGATCGCGGCCCGGCCAACACGCGCCGATGCCGCCCATGTTTTCTCACGGAGGCCGCCCTTTGGGCGGCCTCTTTGTTTTGTGAGACCGTTCGAACTATTCGTCGAGGCTCAAACGGGGCGTCAGGCCGGCCAGCACGCCCACAAGTTCTGCCTGACGGTGAACGCCAAGCTTCTGCATGGCCGATTGCAGTTGGTTGCGAACCGTCGACTGCGACGTGTCGTTCGCCTCGGCAATATCCTTGATCGCCTCGCCAGCTGCGACCCGTTGTACGACGCCCGCTTCGGCCCGCGTCAGGTTGTAGAGCGACCGCAACAGTTCCGATGATGGCACGACCGGCTCGCGCCGCCCGATCTGAACCAGAGCGAGACGGCGTCCTGCCGCGCCGGGCGCGCCCGGCGCGCCGCTGGGCAGCGGGAGCACGATGACCGGGTTTTGCACGCCAGCGATATCGACGAGGAACCCCGATGGTGCCGAGACCTGTGTGATCGTCGTGGCGCCTTGCAGCAGCCGTTGGAACAGACTTTCGGCGCGAGCGGAAAAAAACGACAGCCGGTCGCCCGAAGCCGGCCGCGTCACGCGGCCATCCCGCAGAAGGTTCAGCGCGCGGGCGTTCATCCCGGCGATCTTGGCGGACGCATCGACGATGAAAGCCGGTCCGGCGATCTTGTCGAGCAGCGCTTGCCCCAGCCGCAGTGCTTCGCCGCCCTGATGCAGGCGGCCCGCGACTTCGAAGGCGCGGCGGAAATGCGTTTTCGTGCGGCCGAGAAACTCTGCTGCGACGCCTTCCGCGTCGGCCCGTGCCGAAGGGATGTCGTATGTCAGCCGCAACAGCCGGCCCGTCCCGTTGCTGCGGATCGGCATGGTGACGCCGTGAATGAAGTCTCCGGCAGGCTTCAGCCACTCGTGATAAAAAGGTTGCGATAAGAGCCAGTCGCGCGAGACGTAGTCACGGACGTGGGCCACCTGGTCGCTGGGCAAGGCGTCGATGATCGGCAGGTACGGATTCATCGCGTGATAATGCGTAACGTATTCTTCGATCGTTTTAGGATCGTATCCCGCTCCGCACGCGACGCCATCGATCTCGTTTACGGCGTTGCTGAGAAGCAGGCTGAAACCGCACCCTGGAAGCAGTTGCTGGCAGAGTTCGGCTACCTCGGGCCAGCCCTGAGGGTCCACCCCAGCGGCGTAGATGTGTTCGATAATATCGAGCACCGCCTCGCTATCGAGCCGGTCGGTCATGTCAAACACTCCTGGCGAACGCCGGGCGCCCGCCGCAATCCGTTATTCTGAAAATGGCTGGTCGAAACGAAGTGCGTTTACTTTTGGCAATATGATTTCCTAGCTTAACTAAAATGGTATCTGCAAGCGGATTAAGTTTGCGGCAACCCTGGCGGGGTGCCTGGCGCGTCAATGTTAAGACGTGGCCGGATTGGCGTCAGGCGTGCCGATCAAAAATTGCCGGGCCGCAAAATTGCTCGATCCGGCCCCCAATTGGGCGCCGGGGACATAATTTCGCCCTTCGAAAGTTGATCGCTGGTCACATCATGCCGTTTGTTCAGAGTTTGGGGAGGTAGCAGTGTTCGGGCGATCAGATCAGAACAATCCGAGGGGGCCGCAGCCGATCGGGCCGGGCAACATTCAGCCTCATCAGCAGCCTCCGCAATCGCAAATCGCGACGCCCACGGGCCGCGCGGATCCATTTTCGAGCGCGCAGGTCATGGGCACGTCGGTCATCGGCACCGACCTCACCATTCTGGGCGACAAGATCACGATCATTTCGCAGAACCGGCTGCAGATCGACGGCGATATTCGCGGTGACGTGAACGGCCGTCAGGTTGTGATCGGCGAAGACGGTTCGGTCATCGGCACGGTTTCGGCCGAAGTCATCGAAGTTCGTGGCGGGGTTCGGGGGGCCATCCGCGCTGCGACTGTGACACTGCATCCGACGGCACAAGTCGACGGCGAAATCACGCATCAAACGCTGGCTATCTCGGAAGGTGCGCAGTTCGACGGCCGCGTTCGCCGTGCGAAGGATGCCAACGAGTTGAAGCCAGTGCTCGATCCGGGCGCGTTCCAGCGCGTGGAAGCCGTACAGCGCACGGGCTGACAACGGCGGCCAGTTCGCGCCGGCAATCAGAGCGGCTCGACGCTCAAGACAGTTGTGAGGCGATGCGTGTCCCGCGGTTCCAGCGTGACGACATCGCCTCCTGCATTTGCGGTCTCCACGCACACCATGCCGAGATAACCCTGCGCGGGCATATCAGATAGCCGCTGGGACTTCTCGATCCAGGGATTCCACACGACTGTGGAGGTGCTGCCGGCCTTGGCGACACGGATCTTGCGGCCGTGGCCCGGATCTTCGATCACGACATCGTCCAGCGTATCCTCATAAATGCGATCCACCTCGCCGGCAAAGGTGATGGCGCCTTGCTGCGTGATCACCGCGTAGTCCTGCAGCTTGTCGCGATAGCTGCGGCCTTCCAAGCCGCGCACCGTTACGTCAGCGATGTTTCCGATCGCGAAGTAGGTGTGCAGTGCTTCGGTCAGCTCGATGGTGGCGTCACCAAGGTTTTGCGTTGCGAGTTCGACGCGCAGCCTGTCCGACAATGACACGACGACCTTCAACTCCGCCTTGCCCGGCCAGAGTGCGGCGTACTCGCCCATCGCGGCAAACGTCAGTTCAATCTCTGCCGAGCCGTTCTCGGCGGCTGAGCGCACAACACGCCATGGGGCCTTGCGGACGAAGCCGTGATCGGGTTTCGACGTATCGCTGGCGTGCGTTGCGAACCACGGCCAGCAGACCGGAATACCGCCGCGTATCCCCTGGCCGGGCGCGATGCGCGCTTGCGGCGACATCCACAACACTTCGCGGCCCTCCTTGGGGAGGAAGCTGAGAACGTGTGCGCCATGAATCGCGACGATGGCGCTGGCGTGCGCTGTGACGAGTTGGGCGACAGGGCCACCCAACTCATGCTCAGCGAAGGAAACGGCACCGGGCCGGCCAAAGGTTGCGTTCAGCTGCTCGACGTCAGAATCCACGACGCCCCCGGGGCACTTCATTGTTGCAGTGTTCGGCGACGCGGATGTCGTGACCGATGAAGCGGCACACTTCGCGCTTCTTGTTCGGATTGTTGCGGATGGCGGCATCGGAAACGCGCATACCGTATTGGCGTGCCACGGCTGCCACGTAGTTGTCGGCGCAGTATGGCGTGGAAATCAGATTGCCACTGACCAGTTGGTAGTCGTTGCGGCAGACGATGCGGGCATTGGCGGGAGACGACGCGGCCAGAACGCAAGCCGGCAACAGTATCGCGGCGGTCAAAGCATATCGGCGCATGGTGTTTCCTCCTTTTATGTTTCGGCAAAGCGCACCTGAGGCGCGCGCGGCTGCCGATGGCAGGTTCACATCCGGCGCAGCGCCGGCGTGCCTCGCGAGGGTCAAATCAAACGTAGTGCCAAAGTTCCTCGCTTGCGTGTAAAAGCAGCGCGGAATGGCCTTGAGTATAGCAGGAGATGTCGGTTGTGCTGACCATCTATGACAAGAGCGGCGACGTTCTGCAAAAGCGCGAGTCTGCCGCGCCCTGTGGCGAGAACAGCATCTGGTTCGATCTCGTCGATCCCACGAAAGAAGAAGACACGTTCGTCGAGCAGTCGATCGGGGTGTCGGTACCGACGCGAGCGGAGATGCGCGAGATCGAGGCGTCCAACCGGCTCTATCAAGAGCATGGCGCGCACTACATGACCACGTTCATCGTCTACAATCTGGAGTCGCAGGTGCCGTCGACGACGGCGGTGACTTTCATTCTTGCGGGACAGCGGCTGGTTACGGTTCGCTATACCGAGCCGAAAGCGTTTCCGCTGTTCCTGGCGCGCGTGGAAAGCGGGGACGCACCCTGCACGTCGGCCGCCGCGATCATGGTCGGCCTGATCGAGACGATGATCCACCGCACCGCCGATCTCATCGAGCGCGTTCAGGACGATGTCGACAAGCTGGCGCAGAACCTGTTCGACCTCGACCGCGCGCACGAGAAGCAGCATGCGCAGCGGTTGGGGATGTTCTTGAAGCACACCGGCAAGCAGGGCGACATCGTGGCGCGCGTGCAGGAGAGCACGATGTCGATGGACCGGCTGCTGCTGTATTTCTACGACGCCGCGCGCAGCCGCAAGGACGAACCGCGGACGCTGAACCGGATCGACATTTCGCATCGCGATATCGCGGCGCTGCTGGAGAACATGCGCTTCCTGTCGAACCGCATGAGCTTCCTGCTGGATGCCACGCTGGGCATGATCTCGACCGAGCAGAACCAGATCATCAAGCTGTTCTCGGTGATGGCCGTCATGCTGATGCCGCCGACGCTGGTGGCTTCGATCTACGGCATGAACTTCAAGTTCATGCCGGAACTGGGCTGGTGGTTCGGCTATCCGTTGGCGCTCGGCCTGATGTTCGTATCGGGGCTGATCCCGTACGTTTATTTCAAGCGCAAGGGGTGGCTATAGAGACTGGTTTCGGTTGACAGCGCGCAATGTGGCTGCTCATTAGTCTTACATCGGAATAATATCGCGAGGGTGGGCTCATACGCTATCATCGCGTATTGCGCTGGCACGCGGGGGCTGGACGGATGTCGTCGTTTTCTCTAGGCGATCCCGCCCAAAAAAGTCTGCCCGCATGGGCCGCGACCCGCGCCGCCTTCCGGGTTACAGCCGCGCACTTCAATACTTTCCTCACCCTGGCCTGGAAATGGATTGTCTTCGTACTCGTTCCGTCCGCCGTTTTGCTCCAATGGCTCAGCGAAAGCGAGCTGCCTGGCAACCTGGATTGGCTGCATGGGCCCGTTCTGCTGCTGCAGCTTATTGTGGGGGCATCGGTCGCGGTCGCCTGGCATCGCTTCCTGCTTCGTGCTGATCGCGCGACCAACCTTCGTTTCGACCGCAACGTTTGGCGCTATCTGGCGATCGACTTCGTTATCGTAGTTCTAATAGTTCTTTTGACGTTGATGTTTTCGATCGCCGTGACAATTGTCGTTGTGACCCCTAGTTCGGCGCTAGCCGCGCTCGCCAGTGCAACGACATGCACCTTGATACTTCTGCTGCTTTTTCGCATCTCATTGCTGCTACCCGCTGTTGCTGTGAGCTCTGCCGCCGATATCAGCAGCATCTGGGCAGGTACAAAGGGTCATGTTCTTGCGATTGCTATCGGTTCTTTGCTTACATTCGGATTAGTTTTTTTAAGCGTGGTTGCGAGCCTGAGTCTCGAAGTGCTTGCGCTTCCAAGGTCCGTACAATGGTTTCTCGTAGTCACATTTGACGTTCTAAGCTTCGTGTTGGCCGTTGTGTGGTGGACTTATCTGTCGCTGGCCTATCGCGCGCTGTTTGAGCCAGAAGTTGAACTGCCCGACTAGTCGCGCTTAGACCAGCGCGATAGCTAAGGCCGCAGTCACCGCCAGCGTCGTCAGAACGCTGCGGTGGAGGGCGAAGAGTAGCGCTGCGGCGCCCAGCGATAGCGCCACGGTAACCGGTTGCAGCGAGGCGAGATCGGGAACGTGGAGGCGCAGGATGCCCGGTTCGACGGTATCGACGCGGGAGAACAGCACGTGCAGGGCGAACCAGACCGTGAGGTTGGCGATGACGCCGACGACGGCGGCGGTGACGGCGGCCAGGGCGGAGGCGATGCGCGGTTCGGCATTGAGGCGTTCCAGGTAGGGTGCGCCGGCGAAGATCCAGATGAAGCACGGTACGAACGTTGCCCATAGGCTGACGAGCGCGCCGAGTGCCGCCATCGCCAAGGGCGGATTGCCGCCGTGGCGCCAGGCGGCAAGCGTGCCGACGAATTCGGTGACGAGGATCAGCGGGCCGGGTGTGGTTTCGGCAAGGCCCAGCGCATCGAGCATTTCTCCCGCCGTCAGCCAGCCAAATCCTTGCACGACCTCTTGCGCCATATAGGCAAGCACCGCGTAGGCCCCGCCGAACGTAACGACGGCGAGCTTGGAGAAGAACCACGCCAGCTGCGACAGCACGTGGTCCCAGCCGAAGATCAGGACGATGGCCGCGAGGGGCAGCAGCCAGATCGCCAGGCCGGCACTGAGCGTGCGCAAGGTTTGCGCGATCGGAACGGGCATGGGTGGCAGTGCATCGTATGGCGCCTGATGGCGGCGGCGAATGAAGCCGGTTGCGGCGGCGGCCAGCACGACAAGCGGGAATGGCACATTGAATGCGAAGAGAGCCAGGAACGCGAACAGCGCGATAAGCCAATCGATCCAGCCACGCAGCGCGCGGCGCGCAACGCGCAACAAGGCTTCGACCACGATGACCAGAACGGCGGCTTTGATGCCGACGAACAGCGTTGCGACCAGCGGCAACTGTCCAAAGCTGGCGTAGAGAAGCGCCAGCGCGAAGACGATCAGCGCGCCGGGCAGCACGAACAACAGACCGGCGGCCAGGCCGCCGCGTAATCCGTGCAGGCGCCAGCCGACGTAGGTGGCGAGTTGCATCGCCTCCGGCCCCGGCAGCAGCATGCAAAAATTGAGAGCCGACAGGTAGCTGCGTTCGTCGATCCAAGAGCGCTGGTCGACGAGTTCGCGATGCATGAGCGCAATCTGGCCGGCCGGGCCTCCGAAGGACATAACACCGATGCGGGCAAACACCCGGACGAGCTCACTGAAGGTTGGAGAGTTTTGGCCCCGGGGGACATTCGCGACGGGCGTGGGAACAGGTACGGACATCGCGAGCGAACGGCCTTTCCAAGCGGGCAGCGGGACAGAACGCGTAACGTTACGCTGGTCTCAACCTTGGCGACTTCGGCGCATTACGCAAATTGATTTGGCGGCGCACTGGGCCATGTTGGCGTCTCTTATCGGCCGCTCTTTCGCCGCTTTTCCCGGGGGTTCTGATACCGAGTTCAGATGACATATGTGCGACGTGCCGTCGCACAATTTCGCGCTGCCGCAGCAAAACGCCTGCGAAAACAGCGATGCGCGACAAGTGAACAGAACGATGTTCAGTTTACAAGGTTGACCCGGGTTCCTGCCTTGGGGTTCCGTGCGATCACCAGAACGGGGGACAAGTCCAAAACGGCGACCCTCTATCTAAATGAGCACGGCGGCAGACCGAGTTCTGGAAAACTTACGGGGCGGTTCTCTGCGCGACTGCCTTGCCTGAATGCCACCTGGCCAAGCCGGGGGGGCCTCTTCTTTGAGGGCCATGCACGGGCAAGCGCTTGCAACAGACAATGCTTCGGACGTGCCGCCTAGAGTGGAGATGATCATGCGCACTTTCTACCTAAGTGCACTGGCACTTGCGTCTTTGACGTTTGTTGCCGCGGCCCCGGCTCAAGCAGCCTGGAGCTGCCAGGGGGGTGAAGTCGCTTGCGGGGCATCCGCATCGAATGCCTCTTCGAAAGCAACGTATCGCAAGGCTGCCCGTTCCGCGCGTTCGCATCGCGTGGCACACGCCTCTCACCGCAAGGCACGCGTTGCCTCGCGCAAAACGGCCCGTTACGCAACGCGCCGCACGGCCAAGCGCGCTTACTCGGGTTCGCATGCCATGTCCGGCATGGCCTCGTACTACTGGCAGGGCCAGCGCGTCGCTTCTGGCGGTATGTTCAATCCGAACGCCCTGACCGCTGCCCACAAGACGCTGCCGTTCGGCACCAAGGTGCGCGTGACGCATCTCGGCAACGGCCGCTCGGTCACCGTGACGATCAATGACCGTGGCCCGTTCATTCGCGGCCGCATCATCGACCTGTCGCGCCGCGCTGCGGGCGTGATCGGCATGACCGGCTCGGGCGTCGCCCGCGTCGCCGTCGACGTCGTCGGCGGCTAAATACTTGTTCGCGCTTCTTATCGGAAAACCACTGCACTCTTTTCCAGAAGCGCTCAAGCATCACTAGTATCACGAAGCAGCGGGGACAGATTTTCCGCTGCTTCGTTTTTTGCGCTCTGCGAATCACGTAGTCTCGCGATCATTCTTTCCAATATTGGCTTTCCAATTCCGGGGGATGGCGACGTGCGCTGTCGAGCGACACTGACAATTGCGGCCTGCCTGGCGTCCACGCTGCTGGCGTCCTCGGCCTTGGCACAGGCGAGCGAGGCTTCGGCCGCCCTTTCCGACATTACCGACGGTGCAGCCAGCGTGGGCCGGGATGCGGTGCGCGCCACCGACAAGGCCGCCCTTCAGGTGCGGGAGCATGTCGAGGATGCCTGGGCCGCCACTGTGGCCCGAGAGCCGGAACTTAGTCTGAAAAGTGGGCCGCCTCGCGAAATTAAGCGGCCATCCAAGCCCCAGTTGGCGGCGCGTCCGCCGGCAGCGCCCGGCAAGGGTGGCAAACAGCACGCGCTGAACGGTATCGCGTCCTACTACTGGCAAGGCCAGATGACGGCCTCAGGTGAGCCTTTCAACAAACGGGACATGACGGCCGCGCATCCGTCCCTGCCCTTCGGCACCAAGGTGCGGGTGTTCTGCGCCAACACGGGCCGGGACGTTGTGGTGCGCATCAATGATCGCGGGCCATTCAAGCCGGGGCGTATCATCGACCTGTCCGAGGCTGCCGCTGAAGCTATCGGCATGCAAGGCCGTGGACTGACGACCGTACAGCTGGAAGTCGTGCGGAATTAACTGCAAGCTAGAGCCATAATCTCACCGTTTGCCTGCGACCGGTAACTTCCGGTATCTTCCCGAAAATACCAAGGGAAGACAGCGCCCTCATGACCACGGCAGAACCGAAACTGCAGCGTGCCAGCGCCTTGAGGGCCATACGCACGGCGATGGTGGAGAAGAAGCTGACGCAGCTGCAGCTGGCGGACGCCGCGGACTGCCATGAGAAGACCATCCAGAACCTGATGCACGGGCGCTCGGTGCGCGACCAGACGCTGTTCGACGTCTGCATGGTACTGGGGCTCGATTACCAGCGCATCAAGGAGGACTGGTTCGGGGCGATGGCGGCCGCCCAGCCCATGGACCTCAAGGGCGAAGGCGGCGTTGTGGCGCCGGTCTATATGGGCGCCTACACGCGCGCGGGCGTGGACCATTACCTCGGCAGCTACCTGACGCTGCGGCCGTCGTTCACGGCGCCGGAAACGATCGTGGCGTACCGCACGGACATCGTCTGGGATCCGGAGTGGCCGAGCCTGCTGTTCGAAGAGCGCGACCGGCCCGACGCACCCTACTCGCATCGCGGGCGGCTGTACCTGCCGCCCTCGTCCATGTTCATCCATCTCGTGTCGCTGACCAAGGGGGCGATGCGCATGGTGCTCGTGTCGCAAATCGACCAGTCCGGCGAGATGCGCGGGCTGATCACGACGCTCAACAAGCAGCGGGCGAGCTTCATTCCGGTCGCGGCGCCCATCGTCTACGCGCAGCGCAAGGATTTTGCGGCGATTGCGCTCGGCGAGATCAAGCCGGGGCACGAGACGTACGATGCGTATCGCACCCTGCTGGATGCGACGACGAGCGAGGGCTACGCGCGGCTCGTGGGGTTCGGCGGCTAGAGACCCAGGATCGCGGCGACGCGGGGGCTGGCGGGATGAGCGCGCACCTCATCGGGTGAGCCGGTTTGCAGGATGCGGCCGTGGTCGAGGATGGCGACGCGGTCGGCCAACTGCATCGCTTCGTCGATGTCGTGGGTGACGAAGACGATCGGGATCGACAGGGATGCCTTCAGCGACAACAGATCGGCGCGCAAGCTGACGCGCGTCATGCGGTCGACGGCGGAGAACGGCTCGTCGAGCAGCAGCACGCGCGGGGATCGCGCCAGGGCGCGGGCAATGGCGACGCGTTGCTTCTCACCACCCGACAACTGATGCGGACGGCGGTTTTCGAAGCCCTGCAGGTGGACGCGCGCGAGCAGCCGGGCGGCTGCATCGTTGGCGTCGGCCTTTGCCGCCGCGGAGCCAATTGCAATCGCGACGTTGCCCAGCGCCGTTAGATGCGGGAACAGCGCGTAGTCCTGGAAGACGAAGCCGACGCCGCGGTGCTGCGGTGATTTAAGGACGCCGTCCTCAGTGGAGAGCCACGTTTCATCACCGACGCGGATCTCACCGGACCGGCATGGGCGCAAGCCGGCGATGATCTGCAGGAGCGTCGTCTTGCCACTGCCAGAGGGGCCGATCAGCGACAGAAGCTCGTGGCGGCCGCAGGTGAGTTCGGCATCAAGCGAAACGGGCGCATCCTGGCGCACGCGCACCCGCAGCGTGCCCGTGGCCGCGTTGGTCACGGCGTCTGGCGCCGATTCGCTGCTGCGCTTATCCAACATGGCTACCGCCTGGGCGACGCGCCGTCATGTGCACGATGGCGATGGCGATGAACGAGACGGCAAGCAGCGTCGCGGCCATGATGCTCGCCTCGTCATAACGAAAGGCCTGGACGCGATCGTAGAGCGCGAGCGACAGCGTCTGCGTGCGGCCGGGCATGTTGCCGCCGATCATGAGGATGACGCCGAACTCGCCCAGCGTGTGCGCGAACGTGAGTGCCAGGGCGGAGACGATGCCCGGCCAGGCCAGCGGCAGCTCGATGCGGCGGAAGGTTTGCCAGTTTGAGAGGCCGCTGACCCATGCCGCTTCGCGCACGTTGCCGGGAATGGCCTCGAAGGCGCGCTGCATCGGCTGGATGGCGAACGGCAAGTTGGCGATCAGTGAGGCGATAAGGATGCCGGTGAAAGAGAACACCAGCGGGCCGCCGAACAGTTTCGCCGCGAAGGCGCCGACGGCCGAGTTCGGAGACAGCGTGACCAGCAAGTAGTAGCCCAGCACCGTCGGCGGCAGGACGAGCGGGAGCATGACGGCTGCTTCCCACAGGGCCTTGCCGCGGAAGCGGCCCCACGCCAGCAGGCGTCCGGCCACGATTGCAACAGGAAGGATGATGACGCACGTCCAGAACGCCAGCTTTAGCGACAGAATGAAAGGCGTCTGGTCCACGTGCCGCTGCTCTTACTTCGGGATTTTGAAGCCGTTCTTCTCGAACACCGCGGAGGCTTCCGGTGTCGTGAGGAAGGCGTGGAAGGCCTTGGTCGAGGCGCTGGCGTTCTTCAGCAGTGCAAAGCCCTGGCGGATGGGACTGTAGAACGAGGCGTTGACCGGCGCCTGCGTCACCTTGGAGGCAACGTCGGGCGCAAACAGCAGCGACTGGGCGACGAGGCCGACTTCGGCGGCTCCTGTCGTCACGTACTGGGCGGCCTGGCCGATGTTTTCGCCCTGCACCAGCAGCGGCTGGACCTGCTCCCACAGGCCGGCCTTTGTCAGGGCTTCTCGCGCTGCCTTGCCATACGGGGCGAGTTCGGGATTGGCGATGGAGATATGCTTCACGGTGCCGTCCGCCAGCGCCTGCTTGAGGCCGGCGAGATCGCCGTCGACCTTCACGGCGCTGCCGGTGGGGGCGACGACGGCAAGGAGGCCGTCGACGAGGGCCGCCGGTGCGCCATCGGTCTTGCCGTTCTTTTCCAGGCGGGCGACGCTGGCTTCATCGGCGGCAAGGAACAGCTCGAACGGTGCGCCCTCTTCGATCTGGCGCACGAGGTTGCCGGTGGCGCCGTAGCTGATCTTGATCTTGCCGCCGTTCTTCTTTTCAAACTGCGCGGCGATGTCGTCGAGCGCCACGCGAAGCGACGCGGCGGCGGCGACGGGCGAGTCCTGGGCCGCAACGGTGGCCTTGGCTTCGGGCTTGGCACCGGCGTCCTGGGCGAAAGCGGCGGGCGCCGACCACGCCAGGAAGCCCAGCGCATAGGCTGCAGACAGGAGAAAGCCAAGGTTCCATTTTGTCATTAATGTCAATGCTCACTTCGCTTGCGCCGCATATTCGAGGCAAGCTAGCAAGCCGCGCGGGCCAGGGCGAGCGTTATTTCTTGTTGGCTATAACGGACATCTTGCGAGTCAGTGCCGCAAGGTCGCCGCGGATGGCCGCCTGGGTGGCCCTTTCCATGCTGCGATAGCGGGTGACGAGTTCTTCGCCCAGTGCGGTCAGCTTCGAACCGCCGCCGTGGGCGCCGCCCTTGACGCCGCTGACAACATCGGCGCCGAACTCCGTGTTCATGGTTTCGATCAGGCTCCACGCGCGCTTGTAGCTCATGCCCATGCGGCGGCCGGCAGCCGCGATCGATCCCGTGTCGCGGATGCCTTCCAGAAGATCGGCGCGGCCCGGGCCCAGCAGCACGTCCGGCTTGACGTAGATGCGCAGGCGCAGACCGGTGCGGGTCTTGGGTGGTTTCATGGGCCGAACTCGTCGATGTCATGAGATGCCAAGCCGGCATCATACAGCCCTGCGCGGCGCCGTCACGATACGCTTCACTCGACATGCGCTCGGCGCATTACTTGGCACGCGCCGGCCGCGGATCCGGCTCGGAGAAGCCCCGCGAGGACGTCGCCGTTACTGGCCCGTCGGCCGGTTGCACGGGAGCCTCGTGGGCCAAGAAGCGCTCCTTCAGATCGACGGTCTCGCGCGCGCCGACGGCCGAGCGATGGAGGTCGAGCCACTTGTCAGCTTCGACGCGGCCCGCGCCGAACAGATGCGTGAACAGCTCCATGTCGGCTTTCATCTTGCTGTCGTCACTCAGCACGCTGGTGTAGCGGCCGGCTTCGATCAGGTGGAAACGGTGGGTGGCGAGATTGCGCAACCGGCCCTGACGCGGACGCCAGAAGCCGCGCATGGTTTCGCGCACCGTCTCGATGATCTCGACGTCTCGCAGCAGCGGCGCGTTGAAGGTGAGCCGGTTGACCTGGCCGGTAATTTCGCGCGCGCCGGTGGGGTGGCCCTGGCGGACCAGCGGGTTGAGCTGCACGATCAGCGTGTCGGCGACGGGGCTTTCCATGGCCAGCGTGACGAGATCTGGATTTGCGGAGAAGCCGCCGTCCCAGTAGGCCACGCCATCGATCACCACGGCATGGTGCATCGTCGGCAGGCACGCCGAGGCGAGGATGGAGTCGACCGTCAGGCCGGCGCGGCGGAACAGGCGGGCGCGGCCGGTCGCCACTTCGGTCGCGGCGATGAGCAGTTCGACCGGGCCTTTCTGCACGCTGTCGAAATCGATGAGGCTGGTGAGGAGACGGCGCAGCGGGTCG
Organism: Hyphomicrobiaceae bacterium; assembly: GCA_030655135.1. Taxonomy (GTDB): domain Bacteria; phylum Pseudomonadota; class Alphaproteobacteria; order Rhizobiales; family Hyphomicrobiaceae; genus JAKAXS01. The sequence continues at coordinate 181,579 of JAURWC010000081.1, forward strand.
AAGCCGAGCGGATTGAACTCATACGGCGACCAGAGCGAGGCGACCTGCGCCATCGAGCTGGAACGCGACAGGCCATAGAGAAACGGGTTCAAGCGAAGAAAATCGGGAACGCCAGCCTTGTGGACGCCTTCCCACACGGCGCGCAGCTTGGCGCGCGCGGCGTCACGGCCGCCCTCGGCCAGGCCGGCAGCGAGGGCTGCTGCGTTGACGGCACCGGCGCTGGTAGCGGAGATCCAGCCGAATTTCAGCTGCTCTTCTTCCAACAGCCGGTCGAGCACGCCCCACGTGAACGCACCATGCGCGCCCCCGCCTTGCAATGCCAGATTGAGCGTAATCGCCTTGCGGAACAGCCGCACATGTACCCCGCAGTTTGGCGTCTTGCAGACGCCGCCCACTGAACCCGGTTCGCTAGAGCGCCGCCGCTCGTGATCGAACCCGATTTGTTTGCATGACGTGCTCTCTTGTTGGAGAGCCGCATTCTCATCTTCGACGCCAGCACAAGCTCTCGTATCTCGAACGTTCGGGCTCTCTAGTGCGTCAAGCAGACCCGATGATGTCATTCGCGACCGCCGCGACACAACGTGTCATGTCGCTGCGGCACCACAATTGAGGCATTGCGACCACTGCCGGGATGCATTTGTCCACAGGTGCCGCAATTTTGCGCGAACTCCGCCGCCGGAAAGCAATTTCGCAGCGGTACTTGTGGGCCTCACCGCACTCGTGAGGTGTGGCGCAGGCGCGCGGCCTTGGTTAAGGTGCGGCGTCCTGTGCGGCTGTGCGCCATCCGGCGTCACAGCGGGGCGTCAATAATATTTGGGGAGTTCAATCATGCGTTCGATGGTTCGTGCGGCAGCCGTTGCGGCCGCGTTCAGTGTCGTGGCCGTGGCCGGCGTTGCGCCCGCCAGTGCGCTCGTTTGCAAGCAGCACTCGCATACCGCCTCTTCCAGCGGCAAGTTCGAGGGGCTGACCGCCGTCAAGGCGCGCGCAGCGTGGCGCTACGAAGTGCAGCAGCACGAGGGCGTGTCATGGACGCTGTGGCGCCTGGCCAAGTTCAAGACGACGAAGTGCTCGAAGGCCGGCACCGGCGGCAGCTGGACGTGCGTGTCACGCGCGCGGCCCTGCAAGACGGGTTCGTAATAAGCGGGCGCTGTTGCTAGCGCCGGCTACGGCAGCGTCATGACATTTCCGGATGCGGCGAGCGTCGCATCCGGGCTCAACACCTGGCGCCGCAGCTCGACAACGTTGCCGGCCGCCGATGCAAGACCGCGCGTGATGATTTCAATGCGCGCGTCTCCCGGCTTTCCCGAGATCCGATACAGATTGTAGCGTCCGAGCGGTTCGTAGCGATGCTCGCGGCCGGTGGAGCCGGTGGCGAGGCCGACGATGGGAATGCGCTGTCCGCCAGGGGCGCCGGTCCATGCCAGCGAGTCCCGGTGATTGTGGCCGTGCAGAACGAGATCTGCGCCATGCTGTTTCAGCAGCGCTTCGAACTCCCTGGCGTCTTCCAGCGCGCGCCGCGAGGGCGCTTGCGATTTCAGCGGGGGATGATGCAGCAGCACGACGCGGATCAGCCCTTCTGCCTTCAGGCGATCAAGCACGTCGCGCAGCGCCGTCATCTGCCGCGGACCGATGCGGCCGGAGGCGCGGAACAGGCGCGTGGGCACGGCCGAGTTCAAGGCGGCAATGCCGATGCCGGCGACGCGGCGCACGTAGGGGAAACCTTCGGCGCCCCGCAGGAACTGCGAGCCCCATTCGTCCGAGCGCATGTACTGCGCCCACTCGCGCAGGCACACCAGGTCGCATCCGGTGGTGTAAATATCGTGATTGCCGGGAATGAGGGACACGCGCGACAGGTCACCAAGCGTCGCCAGCCAATCGAGGCCCGTCTTGAACTCGCCGGGCATGCCGAGCGTGGCCAGGTCGCCCGTCACGGCAATATGGTCGGGATGCTGCGCCTTGCAGTCGGCCGCAATCATGGCCGCTACCGACGCCAGATGCAGATCGCGACGGTTACGGTACCAGTTGACCATGCCAACCGACCGCTTGAGATTCCAGATCCAGGGCTTGAGCGACAGAACCGGCGGCAGGTGCACGTCGGTAATCTGGGCCAGCGTGGTAACGTGATCAGTACTCATCGGCCCGCTTCATAGCGAAATCGGCAGGTGGGAGCGAGGGCTTTTGCCGCGTCATCAACGTTCACGCTGCCTTGTATGGTGCGGGCCAATAGCGAATGAACGCTGGCGCAATGCGTCAATTACAGGGCGAGCCGGTGAAGCGGGCGGTTACGAAGATCATGCAGCGCTATTGGCGCCTTTCCCGCGGGCTGACGCTCGGCGCGCAGGGGTGCGTCATCGACCGTCACAATCGTGTGCTTCTGATCGAACATACGTACCGCCCAGGCTGGCATTTTCCCGGTGGCGGCGTGGAAAAGCGCGAGACTGTCGATATGGCGTTGGAGCGGGAACTTTGGGAAGAGGCCGGCGTCCGGCTCGATCCCGGCGTGCCGCCGCAGCTGTTCGGCATCTACGCTAACCACAAACGGTATCCAGGAGACCATATCGCCCTGTTCGTGGTACGCGATTGGTCGCAACCGGTGCCGCCGCGGCCAAATCGCGAGATTGCCGGGCATCAGTTCGTCGACCCTGCGAACCTTCCCGCAGACATTCATGGTCCTACGGCCGCCCGCATCGCCGAGATTCTGGCGGGCGCCGCAAAATCGCAGGTCTGGTAGTGCTAATGACGACCCCTCCCGTAATGCGTGCCCTGACGCCGGCAGACATGGCCGATGTCGCCCGTTTGCATGACCGCGTCTTCGGCCCGGGCCGGTTCGCGCGGACGGCATATCGCGTGCGCGAGGGGCGGCCGAACAAGGGCGTGCCGTTGTCGGCTTTTTGCCGGTGCGTGATGCAGGGCTCGCGCATGATTGGCGCGCTGAGCCTGACCGAGATCAAAATCGGCGGGACCGGAGGGGCGCTTCTGCTCGGGCCGATCGTGGTCGACCAGGAGTTTGCCGGGCAAGGCTACGGCCGTGGCATGATTGCCGATGCGATGGAGGCGGCGCGCAAGGGTGGTGCGCGGCTCGTCGTGCTTGTGGGCGATGCACCGTACTACAGTCCCCTCGGGTTCCAGGTGATCCCCGCAGGGCAAATCGTGCTGCCAGGGCCGGTCAACCCCGTGCGCCTGCTTGCAGCGGAACTGCAGCCTGGCGCACTCGCGGAGTATCGCGGGATCATCGGCGGGCGCTGAATGACGCAAGTGTTGGGTCGCGCGAAGGCTTGACCCAACCTACCTCGCGCGCGCTCGCCGTGATCAGTCGGCGAAGGGGTCTTTCATCAGGATGGTGTCGTCGCGTTCGGGGCTGGTGGACAGCAGCGTGACGGGGCAGCCGATGAGCTCTTCGATGTGCTTCACATACTTCACGGCTTGCGCCGGCAGCGCGCCCCAGTTGCGTGCACCGCGCGTCGACTGCGTCCAGCCTTCGAAGGTCTCGTAGATCGGCTTGACGCGCGCCTGGCCGGTTTGACCAGCGGGCAGGCGATCGATGCGCTCGCCGTCGAGGTCGTAACCGACGCAGACCTTTACTTCCTTGAAGCCGTCCAGCACGTCGAGCTTGGTCAGCGCGATGCCGTCGATGCCGGCGACTTTCACGATCTGGCGCACGAGCACGGCGTCGAACCAGCCGCAGCGGCGCTTGCGGCCGGTGACGGTGCCGAACTCGTGCCCGCGTTCGCCGAGCGTCTGGCCAACCTCGTCGGTCAGCTCGGTGGGAAACGGGCCGGAGCCGACGCGCGTGGTGTAGGCCTTGGCGATGCCCAGCACGTTGCCGATGGCGCGCGGGCCAACGCCGGAGCCAGTCGCGGCCTGGGCGGCGATGGTGTTCGACGAGGTGACGAACGGATACGTGCCGTGGTCGATGTCGAGCAGCGCGCCTTGCGCGCCTTCGAACAGGATGCGTTTGCCGGCGCGGCGCTCGCGGTCCAACAAGTCCCACGTGACGTCGGCGAACTGCAGGATTTTGGGGGCCACCTCAAGCAATTCGGCGATGACCTGCTCTTTCACCACCAGCGGCTTGCCGAGGCCGGCGCGCAACGCATTGTGATGCACGAGGATGCGATCCACCTTGGCGTCGAGCGTCTTGACGTTCTTGAGATCCTGCACGCGGATGGCACGGCGGCCGACCTTGTCTTCGTAAGCGGGGCCGATGCCGCGGCCGGTGGTGCCGATCTTGCCTTCGCCGGCCGCTTCCTCGCGCAGCTGGTCCAGCTCGCGATGCAGCGGCAGGATGAGCGTGGCGTTCTCGGCGATGCGCAGGTTTTCACGTGTGACGGAGACGCCCTGGCCTTCCAGACGCTTGATCTCGTCGCACAGCGCCCAGGGATCCACGACGACGCCGTTGCCGATGACGCCGAGCTTGCCCTTGCGCACGACGCCCGAGGGCAGCAGCGACAGCTTGTAGGTGTTACCGCCGATGACCAGCGTGTGGCCGGCGTTGTGGCCGCCCTGGAAGCGCACGACGATATCGGCGCGCTCCGACAGCCAGTCCACGATCTTGCCTTTGCCCTCGTCGCCCCACTGGGCGCCGACCACGACAACGTTCGCCATTCTTCAAGACCTTTTCACACGGCACTGCGCACACGATAAGGCCCTAGCGTTGCATCAGCGCGCCAGGGCCATCGCTCTGTTTCCTAGAGGCGTTATAGCCGAAAAACCGGCCGTGCAAGCGTTTCGCGGGGGTGAGCCGCCGTGCCGCGGCCAGATGGGTGATGCGTTAACGGAAATTGGGCCGCCGGACCGGCCGGCCAGGCTCGCGGGTCCTAGGCGGTGACGGCCACATGCGGTATGTCCCGCGCCGTCAGCACGCAACCTCGGACCGGCATGACGGCGTATTTTTCACGGCCCACGACTGCGAATGCGGCGCTGTTTCTGGCGCTGACGATGCTGTTCTGGGCGGGCAATCATGTCGTGGGGCGGTGGATGGGCGCGCATATGCCGCCGGTCACGCTGGCGTGCCTCAGGTGGATCGGAGCGACAGCGCTGCTGGCGCCGTTCGCGTGGACGTATGTGCGCGGCGACTGGGATGCGGTGCGGGCGCGTTTGCCGTTTCTTATTCTGCTGGGTGTGCTCGGCGTCGGGCTGTTCAACACGCTGCAGTACATCGCGCTGGTGCATACGACGGCCACCAGCTCGGCGGTGCTGAACTCGTCGATCCCGATTTTGATCGTGGTGATGGGGTTCTTCGTGCTGGGAACGCGCGTGCGCGGCGTGCAGGTGCTCGGCATCGCCGTCTCGCTCGTGGGCGTGCTGACCGTACTGGGCAAAGGTGATCCCAGCGCGCTGCTGGCGCTTGAGCTTAACAAGGGCGACCTCTACATGCTGGCGGCGATGGTGCTGTGGGCGCTCTACACCGTGCTGCTACAGCAGCGGCCGAAGATCCACTTCTTGAGTTTCGCGCTCGTCACGTATTTCGTGGCGGCCGTACTCAACATGCCGCTGGCGGCGGGCGAACTGGTGATGGGCGGCAAATTCGACGCAACGCCAGGCATGATTGCGGCGATCGCCTACATCGTGGTGTTCCCAAGCCTGATCGCCAACCTGCTGTTCAATCGCGGCGTCGAAATTATCGGCGCGGCGCGCGCCGGCGTGTTCCTGCACCTGGTGCCGATGTTCACGGCGGCGCTGGCGATGCTGTTTCTCGACGAACAACCGGCGCTGTATCACGCCGCGGGCTTCGCGCTGATCCTGGCAGGCGTGTGGCTCGGCAGCCGGCAGCAGACGAGGGAAGCTACAGCCTAGTTACGGCCGCGCATCGACATCTGCATGGCGTTGCGCTGCATGCGCATGCCGCTGATCGTCAGCCCGATACCGATGATGCCGACGAGGGCGTTCAGCAGGTCGAGTGCGTTGGAGGCGTTAAACCAGGAGCCACCACCGCGGCGGCCGCCGCGATCGGAGAACCAGGCGCGCGGCTCTTCTCCGCCGTAGGAACGTTCAAGGGAGCGATGGCCAGGCGAGGCGCCGAATGACGACATGCCGCCGTGCCGGTCCCATCCGGATTGGCGCGCGCCGAATGATGACACGGCGCCCGCAACAAACACGATACCGATCACGATATAGAGAAACTTGCGCATGGACACTCTCCGGCACAAACCGACACTCCATAACGCGTTCCATAACAACACGTCGTGGCATCATCGTGGCTGGGGATAAGGCGCGCGGCTCGCGCGTAGCGTGGGCCAATGCATCGCCGTGCGGAGTAAAACAGGAGATCGATTCTGACAACGGCGGAGCGGACGAATGGTGATTGCACGAAAGCGGTCTGCGGAAGCCCACCAGGCAATCGGCGAAAGTGCCGGTGACGCAACGGACGTTCACACACTACTGAACGACGCGATGACCGATCATTTCGCCGGAAATGCTTCTGGCGCCGAAGCCGGCTATCGCCGCGTGCTCGAGCGGAACTACCGTCCCGCCGACGTTCTGCCTTTGCTGGCCAAACTGCTCTCGAATCGCGGTGACCTTCAGGGCTCCATCGCGCACTGGGACCGGCTTCTGGACCTCGACCCGCTGCATCTTTCCGGACTGCTGGAAATGGGCGTTCTGCTGCATCGTTTGCGGCGCATCGACGAAGCGGCCGCATGCTTCGCGCGCGCCAAGGCCATCGCGCCCGGCAACGTGCTGGTACTGACCAACCTCGGCGTGGCGCTGGCTGATGCGGGGCGCCGCGACGAGGCGCTGGCGGAATTCCAGCAGGTGCTGGCCATCGAGCCGAACAACCTGCATGTGCAGCTTCAAGCGCGCCGGCTCGCTTCCTTGATCGTGCCGTTCTGGCATGTACCGATGATGAACGACACGCCGCGCAACGATGCGTTCGAGAAGGCCATTCTTGCAGCTATCGCAAAGCACGGGCCCACGGCCCGCATTCTCGATATCGGCACTGGTGGGGGCTTGCTGTCGATGATGGCGGCGCGCGGTGGCGCAAAGCGGATCGTGACGTGCGAGACCGTTCCGGTGATCGCCGAGACGGCCAGGCGCATCGTCGAACGCAATGGCTACAGCGCGCAGATCCGCGTCGTTGGAAAGAACTCGCAAGACCTGCAGATCGGGCGCGACCTCGACCAGCGGGCCGACATCCTGATCTCGGAAATCCTCTCCTGCGACTTGCTGGGCGAGAAGGTTCTCGACACGTTCGAGGATGCACATGCGCGGCTGGTTCGCGATGGCGCAACAGTCATCCCGCGCGCAGCTGCCGCCGTCGGCTGCCTTGTCGCCAGCGATGTCCTTGCGAGTTACGCGTTCGCCACCACGAGTTCCGGGTTCGACGTGACGCCCTTCAACGATCTGGCGCCGCAACACTTGCCAGTGCACGGCACGATGACGTCATGGCGCCGGCTGTCTGCCGATTTCGACATTGCCAGCCTCGACCTCACGGCGAAAACGTACGCGGCCGACCTGCGCAAGCTCGCCGTCCCGGTGCTTGAAGACGGCGAGGCGATCGGCATCGTGCAGTGGATGCGCGTCGATCTCGCGGAGGGCGTGGAATTCAGCAATCATCCCGACCATTACACCGACGGTGGCTGGCTGCAGGTGCTGCATCCGTTCCGCCGGCCGATCGCTGTGAAAGCGGGAACGGAGCTGGAGCTGCTGCTGGGGCACGATCGCTCGAGCCTGATCGCCATGGTCGCGCCGGACAATTCTCAGGGTCAGACCTCGGTCTGACCTATGCTGGTGGCCGACGCGTGCAGGGATGGCGCGTCAAATGAAAGCGCGGTAGCTGGGGGCAGTCCGAGGTCTGACCCCAATGGCACCAGGCGCGGCTCAGCGGCCGTATTCGATGGCTTTGGCGGCGGGCCAGGAGACGCGGTAGCCGAACTCGAAGATCTTTTCTTCTTCGGGGTCGAGCTTGCTCTCCCAGACGAGCACGCCGCGCTTGTCGTCGATGTTTTCCTTGGTCGGCGCCAGGCCGGTGCGTTCCACCTTGATGTCCTGGTTCTGCGAGGCGGGGATCTGGTCGTAGAGCGTCAGGCTGATCGGCCGCTGGTGCAAGTTCTTGACGGTGATGCGGTAGTTGCGCGTGTCGGTCTTCGACGACGAGATCAAGCCGGTCTGGCCGCGCTTGTCTTCGACGATGGCGTGACGCACGCGCACGCTGTCGTCGATGCCGAAACCGAGTTCGTGTTCTTCACCCGGTGACAGAACCGGCAGCAGGCCGTTGCCGACGAACGTGCCGTCGCGGAACAGCGCGACCGTGCCCGGCAGGATGGGTGAGCCCTTCGGCAGAACGAGCTTGGCGTAGAGGTAGGCCTTGGCATCGTCCTTCGGCACGGTGCGCACCGCGATCTGCGGTTCCATGCTGTCTTCCGACAGCTGCACCCGCTTGGCCTCGCCGGTGTTGGGCACCGTCAAGCGGCCGGGAACGGCGAACAACGCCTGGAAGGGTGCGGCGACGGCGAGTGCGCCACGCTGGATAGCGTCCTGCACGATGGGTGCGGGCGCGGGCACGGATGCCGCCATCGGAGCAGATTCAGCAGCCATCCCATCCTGGTCGCCGGCCCCGAAGCCACCCCCCGCTTTCCTATCGGCCGCCATGTTTCTCGTGCGCTGCTCATCCATGCGGCCCACCGGGACCGGCTTGGGCTCGGGGACGTAGTCAACCGTCATCGGGAACAGTTCGGGCGCAGCGGCGCCAGCTGTGGGCCGCGTGGTGGACAGCACGACGGTAACGTCGTCCCAGCTTTCGCCGGTGTTCTGCGAGATGGAGGCGCGGCGCGTGAGGTCGAGCTTGGGCGGCGCATCCTTGGTGCCGGTAGCTAGGCGTGCGTCGTAGAGAGCGATCCACGAGGCATTCGGCACTTGATAGCGGACGCTGACGTCGGCCTCCAGCGCGTCTGCGGCGGAGACGTAGACCTTTACTTCGGTGCGTTCTTCGCGGGCCGGCGCGATGCTGGCGAGCTTCTTTTCCAGATCTTCGATCTTGTGATCGAGATCGCGCATGCGAACCTGCGCGTCCTGGCTTGCGCGAATTGCCTCGGACGTGCCCGAGCCGATCAACGCGAGAATACGCGCCCAGTCTTCAGGTGGCGATCCTGCGGCAACCTGGGGCGGCGCGGGGCGCACCGGCAATTGCGCTAGGTTGGCGATCAACGTCTTCTGCGTTTCGGCGGCGAGCACCTGGCCATCAAGCATGGCGCGGGCATCGCGCAACGTATCGAGTTCGTCTTCGATGCGGCGGCGCTCGCTAGCGGCGGCGGCCTCGTCGGTGCGCGGCACGAACAGGTGGCGCGTGTCGACCGAGCCGATTTCGAACTTGCCGGTAGAGCGGCCTTCGACGCGTATGGAATTCGGCGCGGCCTGAGCGGGCACGTCGCTGAAGACGATGACGTGTTCGCCCTTCTCCAGCTTCACCTTGCCGACGCGAATTACCTCGGCGCCAGACGGAAAAACCGTGACGGCGTCGACTTTGGATTGGGCCGAGATCTCAGCGGCGTGCGCGCTTCCGGCTAACAGAATGGCAGAAGCGGCGGCGATAGCGATACGCATGGAAACCTCACGGGTTGAACACCGTCTGCCGTGTGCGTTCCGTTCGCGGTGGAATTATGGCTGGGCAGGGCTGATGGCAGCACAGCACTCCGTCCATTATCCAGGAATGCCGGTGGTTTCCAGCACAGGGGGCCTGCGTTTGCGCCGGCACGCGAACCAGCCGCCGCCTGACGCTTTCTCCGCGTCTCCCTCCCCCCTGGCGGGGTTGGGGGAAGAGCCAGGAGAGGCCTATCGATTGAGGCACAACGTTGGCTCGTGATCAGTTCCAGATTGCGACCCGTTCTCCAAGTTCTTCACCCCTCCCCATCGAGGGGATGGGGAAGCCGGTAGTGCCCGAATGGGTGTAGCGCTTTCAGAACTGGCCCCGGGCTGCGAGCGAAGCGAGAGCCGTGCGAACAACCGGAGGCAAAATACTGCAGCTGATGTTGCCAACGGGGGATCTGGTCGACCGCCAAGGGTGACCAGTCCCGCGCTTAGAACGCCAGGCGCCGGGCGCGCACGACCTGCGGCAAGGCTTTGACCTGCGCCAGCACTGCGTCCGATACCGGGGCGTCGACGGCGATGATGCAGATGGCGTCGCCGCCGGGTTTGTCGCGGCCGAGGTTGAAGGTGGCGATGTTGACGCCCGCGTCGCCAAGCAGCGTGCCGAGCTGGCCGATGAAACCGGGCTTATCGGAGTTGCGGATGAAGAGCATGTGCGGCGTCAGCTCGAAGTCCATGTCGATGTCGCGTACCTGGATGATGCGCGGGCGGTTGCCGGAGAAGATGGTGCCGGCCACAGAGCGCTCGTACTCGTCAGTGACGACGGTGAGGCGGACGGTGGAGCCGAACGCGCCTTCCTTGCCGCGCGTGGTCTCCTCTATCATGATGCCGCGATCCTTCGCGTTGGCGACGGCGGAGACCATGTTGATGCCGGACATGGACGGCGACAGCACGCCGGAAACGGCGGCGGCGGTCATCGGCTTGACGTTGAGGTCTGAGACCTCGCCCGAGTAGGCGATGCGAATGCCCTTGATGGAGCTTTCCGTCAGCTGGCCAGCAAAGAGGCCCAACTGCTCGGCGAGCTTCACGTAGGGCGTGATGCGCGGGGCTTCTTCTGCCGAGATCGACGGGAAGTTGATGGCGTTGGTGATGGCACCTTTCAGCAGATAGTCCGCCATCTGCTCGGCGACCTGCAGGGCCACGTTCTCCTGAGCCTCGCTGGTCGCTGCGCCGAGGTGCGGCGTGCAGATGACGTTGTCCAGGCCGAACAAGATGCTCTCCTTCGCCGGCTCGGTCTCGAACACGTCGAACGCAGCGCCGGCGACTTGGCCCGTGCGGAGAGCTTCAACCAATGCCTTCTCGTCGACAAGGCCGCCGCGGGCGCAATTGATGACGCGAACGCCGCGCTTGGTCTTCGCCAGCGTATCAGCGTTGAGAATGTTGCGGGTCTTGTCGGTCAGCGGCGTGTGCAGCGTAATGAAGTCGGCGCGGCGCAACAATTCATCGAGGTCGACTTTCTCGATGCCGAGTTGAACGGCACGCTCGGGCGTCAGGAACGGGTCGAAGGCGACGACGTGCATGCGCAGGCCCAGCGCGCGGTCGGCGACGATGGCGCCGATGTTGCCGCAGCCGATGACGCCGAGCGTCTTGCCGTAGACTTCGACGCCCATGAAGCGCGTCTTCTCCCACTTGCCGGCCTGGGTCGACTTGTCGGCGGCGGGGATCTGGCGGGCGAGGGCCAGCATCAGCGAAATCGCGTGCTCGGCCGTGGTGATCGAGTTACCGAACGGCGTGTTCATGACGATGACGCCGCGCGCGGTCGCGGCTTTGGTATCGACGTTGTCGACGCCGATGCCGGCGCGGCCGACGACCCTCAGGTTCTTGGCGGCTGCCAAGACTTTCTCAGTGACCTTCGTGGCCGAGCGGATCGCCAGGCCATTGTACTCGGGAATGATTTTTTCAAGCTCCTCCTTGGAGAGGCCGATCTTCACGTCGGTTTCGATGCCGCGCTCCTTGAAGATGGCGACGGCCGCGGGTGAGAGGTCGTCGGAGATGAGGACTTTGGGCATGGGGAAATCCTTGGGGTCAGCAGCTCGGCTGCTTGATGGAATTTGTTGGCTCACGACTGTCGGCGCTGTTGAACACGAAAGAGGTCTGCACGTCGGCTCTGCTGGGTGAACTCTTCACCTCCCCTTGACGGGGAGGTCGCGCGCAGCGCGGGTGGAGTGAAGACCTTGGAGGCTGACAGCCAGGTTTTCTCCAAGCTCATCCCCCCACCCCTGCCCCTCCCCGCCAGAGGGAGGGGGTATGTTGCGGCTGGTTTGGCCGCCGCCAACGGATTGGCCGCGGGCGAACGGGGTCAGACCTGAGATCTGACCCCTGGCTCATCGGTCAAGCGGCTTTGGCGAGGGAGGCCTTGGTCTCGGCGAAGGCCCATTCGAGCCAGGGCACGAGCGCTGCGACGTCGGAGGTTTCGACGGTGGAGCCGCACCAGATGCGCAAGCCGGCCGGCGCGTCGCGGTAAGAGCCGATGTCGTAGGCGACGCCCTCTTTCTCGAGCAAGCTCACCATGGCTTTGGCGAACTCGGCCTGTGCGGCAGCGGGCAGCGACGTCACGGCTGGATCGGCGATCTTCAGGCACACGCTCGTGTTCGACCACGTGGCGCGATCAACGGCGAGGTTGGCGATCCACGGCGTGCGATCGATCCAATCGTGCAGTATCTTCGCGTTCGCATCGGCGCGGGCGATGAGTCCTTTGTGGCCGCCGGCGCTTTCCGCCCAAGCGAGCGCGTCAAGGTAGTCCTCCACGCACATCATCGACGGCGTGTTGATGGTCTCGCCTTCGAAGATCGCGGCGTCGAATTTTCCACCCTTGGTCATGCGGAACAGTTTCGGCATGGGCCAGGCGGGTTTGTAGGTCTCCAACCGCTCGACGGCGCGCGGCGACAGGATCAGCACGCCGTGGGCTGCCTCGCCGCCCAGCACCTTCTGAAACGAGTAGGTCAGCACGTCGACCTTGGTGAAGTCGATCGGCTGGGCGAAGACGGCCGACGTCGCATCCACCAGGGTCAGGCCTTCGCGATCGGCCGGGATCCAGTCGCTGCCCGGTACGCGCACGCCCGATGTCGTGCCGTTCCAAGTGAAGAGCACGTCGCGCGTGAAGTCGATCTTGGAGAGGTCCGGCAGCACGCCGAATTCGCCTTCCATGACGCGGAGGTCGGGCAGCTTCAGTTCCTTGACGACGTCCGTCAGCCAGACCTTGCCGAAGCTTTCCCAGGCCAGCGCATCGACGCCGCGGGCGCCGAGCAGCGACCACATCGCCATCTCGAAAGCGCCCGTGTCGGAGCCCGGTACGATGCCGACGTGATAGCCGTCGGGCAGGCCAAGGATGGCTTTGGTTTTGTCGATCGCGAGCTTCAGGCGTGCCTTGCCGTCCTTGGCGCGGTGAGACCGGCCGAGAAACGCGTTGGCGAGAGCTGTTTGGGGGGTCCAGCCGGGCCGCTTGGTGCAAGGGCCGGACGAAAAGCGCGGATTTGCCGGGCGCGTGCCCGGCTTGGTGTGTGCCGTCATAATCTACCCTTCCAGATAGGAGCCCCTCGTTGGGGAGGGGTGGCCCACCGCGGGTTTAGGTGAGCCGACAGCGGTGTGTCAACGCTAATAAAGCGTTGATCAGTCCACAGCTGTTCGGGTACGCATCTTTCTATTGAACTTTAGGTTGAATCATATTATATCGGGAATTACATATGACGGTCACCGCTATTGTGACTATGTATGCTGATGCATCTGCCGAGGTTGTGGCCCATGAATACGAGGCGATCGAGCAAGAATTCGACAAGGATGTGGTCGAGTGCACCGCAACGCTTTTCACGTTGTCGGAAGAGCGGCCGACCCGCAACCGCATGGACCGCGAGTGTGAACCGCTTGGTGGCGATCTGTATCTCATCCGATGCGGAGAGATTTGCTTTTTCGTCGGCGTTGCATTCGACCCATCGTACCGGATGACTCATGCCGAAATTGTTCGGATCACGCGCTGCGCGCAGGTGAACCCTTCCAACACCGACAAGAAGATCGCCAAAGCTCGCAATGGGCTCTTTCAACAGGCCGTACTCCCATGAAGAAATCCATTCCACCAAGGGTGTCGTCGCAGCCGATCGACCTTCGGTCGCTCATCGAAAAGCGGGGCCCGGCAGCGGTTGCAGCCTTTGACACCAAGCTGGCCGTCCTGCAGGCAGCCCGGCTAGTCAGAGAGGCGCGAGCTGCAGCTAAGCTGTCGCAACAGGAACTTGCGCAGCGCGCGGAGACGACACAGTCGGCGATCAGTGACATCGAACGTGGCGTCGGGAGCCAGGGACCGACGATAGGTGTGCTTGGCCGTATCCTTCATGCCTGTAACAGCCGGCTGCAGTTGGAAGCAACGCTTCCCACATCGCACTCGGCCGGGCGGCTCGATGCGGCGTTTCTCGACCTGCGAACAGTCGTTGATGACTACGCGGAGCGAGCGAGCGCGGGACGGGAGGTTGGCGGAGCCAGGCAGGCGATCCCGATCGAGATGATAGATCTCGTGTTGCCGATCGAAACATTCGCACCTCGCGCCGCTAGGCTTGTACAGATCGAACAGGTCACTGGCGCCAACTCGGCGGGTTATCGCGTTACCGTCATCGACGAGGATACCGCAACTGACCTTGCGGTGGCCGCCGACTAAGCGTTTTGCTTATGCTAAACACTGCTGTGATTTCTCCGTGGCAAACTTCAGCGTATTGTTGACCCGAAATCCGAAGTCGTGTCTGCTCGCGTTTGCGGCAATCATATATTTTCTGCCATTTGCGCTTGGGCTTTGGGCGGCCCAATTGATCGCGAATGTCTATGGGCTGATATCGGCCTTCCTTCTGGCTATCCCGTTTTTCTTCAACGACTGGATCAAGAAGAGCAGGCAACAGGCGACGACCGCAGAAGTTCGAGGCAGCGGCGAAATTCTCAGAGCGGGGCAACTGAAAAGACTGGACCGATTGGCCACCAGTTGGACGCCCGCCCACTTGCGTATGATGCAGTTCGGCCTGACGTTTCTCGCAGTTTCCTACCTGCTGGTGATCACCACCATGATCGCCGCGGCATGTACTGCGCCTGCTGCGCCCTGAACGCCTACGCCGCCTTCGCGGTGGCGTTCTTCACGGCTTCGACGATGTCGTTGACGACTGTCGAGACCAGCTTTTCATCGTCGCCTTCCGCCATGACGCGGATGAGGGGTTCGGTGCCGGAGGGGCGGATGACGAGGCGGCCTCGCTGGCCGAGCTTGGCGGTGGCGCTTTCGATGGCCTTGCGCACGCGGCTGTCTTCCAGCGGGCGGCCTTCGGAGTAACGGACATTCTTCAGCAGTTGGGGCAGGCGCTCGAAGCGATTGCAGACTTCGCTCACCGGCTTGCCGGTGGACACGGCGACGGCGAGGACCTGCAACGCCGAGACGAGACCGTCGCCCGTGGTCGTGAAGTCGGACAGCACGATGTGGCCCGACTGCTCGCCGCCGACGTTGAAGCCGTGCTTGCGCATGTGCTCGACGACATAGCGATCGCCGACCGGCGTGCGCGCCATGCTGAGACCGATGTCCTTGAGATAGCGCTCTAGGCCGAGGTTGCTCATGACGGTGGCGACGATGCCGCCGGCAGCCAGCTTGCCGCGGCGGTGCCAGCTCTCGGCGATGACTGCCATGAGCTGGTCGCCATCTACGATCTTTCCCTTCTCGTCGACGATGACGACGCGGTCGGCGTCGCCGTCGAGCGCGATGCCGATGTCGGCACGCACTTCACGCACCTTGTCGACAAGCGCTTCAGGGGCCGTGGAACCGCACTTGTGGTTGATGTTGCGTCCGTTGGGATCGACGCCGATCTTGATGACTTCGGCGCCAAGTTCCCACAGCGCTTCGGGGGCGACCTTGTAGGCGGCGCCGTTGGCGCAGTCGATGACAATGCGCAGGCCGTTGAGCTTGAGGTTTTTTGGGAGCGTGCGCTTGGCGTACTCGATGTAGCGTTCCTGGGCGCTTTCAACGCGCGTGGCGCGGCCGATGTCGTCAGGCACCGTCAGCAAGTCGGTGGTGGCTGCATCGATCAGCTTTTCGATCTCGCGTTCCATGTCGTCCGACAGCTTGTAGCCGTCGGGGTCAAACAGCTTGATGCCGTTGTCGTCATAGCGATTATGCGAGGCCGAGATCATCACGCCGAGGTCGGCACGCAGCGAGCGCGTCAGCATAGCAACGGCGGGCGTGGGCATCGGGCCAAGCAGGAATACGTCCATGCCGACAGAGGTGAAGCCGGCTAGCAGGGCCGCTTCGAGCATATAACAAGATAGGCGCGTGTCCTTGCCGATGACCACACGGTGCCTGTGGCCGCCGGTGTGGAACAAGTTGCCGGCTGCCATGCCGACTTTCATCGCCACTTCGGCCGTCATGGGGTGCTTGTTGGACAGCCCGCGAATTCCGTCGGTCCCGAAATAGCGTCTCGTCATAGTTGCCCCTCGTCTGGACTAGCGCACAAATGGACTGGCGCACCGGGCGATGGCCCGGCGCGCAGTGTGCTGCAATTTCAATGCCGGAATCGGCCGCGCCTGTCACGGCCTAAGCGATGTATAAGCATACGTTTACCACAATGTTTGCTAACGAAGTGCTCGGGATCCTAATATCTTAGCTGTGATTAAAGTCTTCGTTCAGCCTGCTGCAACACTAACTTAAGCTGAACGCTCGCACGGACGTCCAACACGCCAGAGAAGCGTGTGGATATTGCAAGCGCCGCCTCTGCGGGGGATGCGGCGATGAGGAGGACGGGAATGGCTTACTTCTTGGCGGTCGCCAACCGGAAGGGGGGCGTCGGCAAGTCGACGATCACTGTCATGCTGGCGCACGCGCTTTCAATCTGGGGCGGCAAGCGCGTGTTGATCATCGACCTCGACTCGCAGTGCAACGCCTCCATGATCATGCTCGGAGGCGAAGGCTGGGTTGCGGCCCGCTCGGCGCGGCGCACGATCGCGGACTATTTCTCCGACGCCTTCTCCAATCGCGTGTCTCGCCCCGGCGCCTATGTGCTGGATCGCGTCGGCGATGTGGTCGACGGCGCCGGGCGCCAGCCGCCGCTTTCCATTCTGCCCGGCTCGTTGCTGCTGGACGATGTGCAGGGCGAACTGTTCCTGCTGCAGGCAGATCATCGCGCGGCTTCGGACATTTCCGTTGGCCTGCGCGAACGGCTAATTGAAACGCTGCGCCGGTTTGAGCACGAGTACGATGTCATCATTCTCGACTGCGCGCCGGGCTTGTCGTTCGCAGCGCTGGCGGGCTTGAAGATGGCCGATAAGGTCGTGGTGCCCTTTCGCGCCGATTATGTCTCGCTGCTGGCCGTCGACCGCGTCGCACTGATGATCGAGGAGCGGCGCGATCTGGACGATCTGGCGGACGTACCGCTGTCGCGCCGGCGCTATGCGTGCCTGGCCAATTTCGTGCGCGACAACGGGCGGGAGCGGCTTCTGATCGAGGAGATCGGCCTTGCTCATCCTGTCTTCGCCACCGAGTTGCCACAGCGAGACGGCATTGCTAACTCCTTTGATTGGTTGGCACAAAGCACGTCGATGGAAGAAAAGTACGGCAACGCGATCAGCGATGTGCGGAGCCTTTACAACGAGATCATACCTTTGATGAGACGTTAAGGACTGCATTCGATATGGGAAAACTCAGCCACGCGTCTTCACAAGACAAACTTCGCGCGTTCTTTCGTGAGATCGTGATGGGGGAGCCTGGCGTTGACCGGGCGCTGGCAGAGCGTGTTGCCGAACGTTGCGTGAAGCATATCGATCTGCTGCTGGAATGGGACCGGGGCCGGTCCGAAAAGAAACCGCAACCCGCGCCGGAGCCAGAGCGACCGCTTGTTCCGCCGCTGCGGGCAGCACCACCGGTAAAACCTGCTGCCATGCGCCCGTTCGATCCATACGCGTTCAGCGTCGTCGTGACCCTCGTCAAGAAGGGGCGCGAAGCCTTGGTCGCGCGGCTGTCGGAGATCGACAGCATCGAGGATCTGCGTCAGCTGGCCAACGCGCAGCATCTGGGCGTCGATCCGCATCTGGCGCGCGCGGAAGAAGTGCGGCAGGCGATCGTCAACGGCGCCGAGAAGCGCATCGCCAGCCGCCGCGCTGCCGCAAGTTGACCTCGCCGCCGGCAGCGCCGCGATTATTGCCTAGGATTTCGCAACCACGGCTTCAGATCCCGCATCGGCAGCCTGCCAGATGGAAATGGCCTGGCGCGTGGCCGCCACGTCGTGAACGCGCACGATCTGCACGCCTTGCGAAATGGAATGCAGGGCGGCGGCAATCGAGCCTGGCACGCGGTCGGCTGCATTCTCGACGTTGCATAGCTGGCCGATGAGCTTCTTGCGCGAGGCGCCGAGCAGAACGGAAACGCCGAGCCCGTGGTAGAGGCTCATGGCCGACAGCACGGCGACGTTGTGGTGCAGGTGCTTGCCGAAGCCGATGCCCGGATCGGCGACCAGCTTGGCCTTGGGGATGCCGGCCTGCTCGCAAGCGTGGATGCGCTGTTCGAGGAAATCGAACACGTCGAGCGCGACATCGGAATATTGCGGGTTGTCGTTCATCGTCTTGGGGTCGCCCTGGGCATGCATCAGCATGACCGGCAAGCCCGTGGCGGCGGCCGCCTCCAGGGCGGCGGGGTCGTGCGTCAGGGCTGAGACATCGTTGAGGATGTCGGCGCCGGCTTGCGCCGCGTGGCGCATCACTTCAGCCTTGCGGGTATCGACGGAGATGCGCACCTCGGTCTTGGCGCGCAGGCCTTCGATCACGGGAATGACGCGGCGCAGTTCTTCGTCGACGGGGACAGGATCCGAGCCGGGGCGCGTCGACTCGCCGCCAATGTCGAGGATGTCGGCCCCCTCCTCTACCAGCTTGAGGCCGTGATCGATGGCGGCCTTGGCGGCGAGGAAGTTGCCGCCGTCGGAAAAGCTGTCGGGCGTGACGTTGACGATGCCCATAATGCGGGGCTTGTCGAGCGACAGGCCGGCGAGACGCGCACGCGGGGCGCGGATGTTCTCCAACAGGTCTGAGGCGGCCAGTGTGTGCCGGCCCCAGTCACGCTCGAACAGGTCGCCCAGGCCGATGACGCGACGACTGACGCCCTTGGCACCGCGTTCGATGACCTCCAATGCCGCGAAGCTCGATGGCCCACCGGTCAGCGGCAAACCGCCCCAGACCTCGCCGGTGAACGCCTCATGCGGCGCGGGCGATGCCGGCGGGCGAAAGACGCCCACGGGGCGAATGTAGATGGAGCGCTGCATGGGAAACGAACCTCGACTTAGACGGAGCAGCCTCACGATGAGCATCATCCGCGAAGGAATTCAAACGCTAAAGAGCAAAAGAAAACGCCGGCCTTTGGGGCCGGCGTTTCAACCGTGGATCAGCGATGGCTTAAGACGGCTGCGGTTCCATGCCGCCCGAACCTTCGTCGCGGAAGCGGGGGCGGCCGGTGGTCGGCACGGCAGAACCGAGGTTGCCCTTGGAGCCGTCATCGTCATTGCGGCGAACGATCTTGTCGCCACGCATGATGGTGGCAACTTCCTCGCCGTTCAGCGTTTCGTACTCGAGCAGTGCGGCAGCTACGGCGTGCAGCACGTCGATCTTCTCCGTCAGCACGCGACGGGCGGTTTCTTCGCCCGTGGTGATGAGCGCGCGGATCTCTTCGTCGATGAGGCGCGCGGTGTCATTGGAGATGTTGGTCGTCTGCGTCACGGAGTGACCCAGGAAGACCTCCTGCTCGTTGCTGTTGTAGCGGACGCGGCCGAGTTTGTCGGACATGCCCCATTCCATGATCATGGCGCGCGCCAGCTGCGTCGCCATCTGGATGTCGCCGGTAGCGCCATTCGTGACGTTTTGCGGACCGCCGAGAATGATCTCAGATTCGCGGCCGCCGAACAGCACGGCCAGGCGGGCCTCGCACCACTGGCGCGTGCGGCTGTGGCGATCACCGTCCGGCAGGTTCATCGTCACGCCCAGCGCGCGGCCGCGCGGGATGATCGTCACCTTATGCAGCGGGTCGTAATTCACCGCCAGTCCAACGATGGCGTGACCGGCCTCGTGGTAGGCGGTGTTGCGCTTTTCTTCTTCGCTCATCACCATGGAGCGGCGTTCCGCGCCCATCATCACCTTGTCCTTCGCATCCTCGAACTCGGGCTGCGTGACAAGGCGCTTGTTGCGGCGGGCAGCCAACAGCGCTGCCTCGTTGACGAGGTTGGCGAGGTCGGCGCCGGAGAAGCCGGGCGTGCCACGCGCGATCGTGCGCGGGTCGACGTCAGGCGCAACAGGAACCTTGCGCATATGCACGCGCAGGATCTTCTCGCGGCCGAGCACGTCCGGATTCGGCACGGTGATCTGGCGGTCGAAGCGGCCGGGACGCAGCAACGCGGGGTCCAGCACGTCCGGACGGTTGGTGGCGGCGATGATGATGATGCCTTCGTTGGCTTCGAAGCCGTCCATCTCGACAAGCAACTGGTTCAGCGTCTGCTCGCGCTCGTCGTTGCCGCCGCCGAGACCGGCGCCGCGATGACGGCCAACCGCATCGATCTCGTCGATGAAAATGATGCAAGGCGCGTTCTTCTTGGCCTGATCGAACATGTCGCGCACGCGGCTGGCGCCGACGCCGACGAACATTTCGACGAAGTCCGAACCCGAGATGGTGAAGAACGGCACGTTGGCTTCGCCGGCGACCGCGCGTGCGATCAGCGTCTTACCGGTGCCTGGAGGGCCAACCAGCAGCGCGCCGCGCGGAATACGGCCGCCGAGGCGTTGAAACTTCTGCGGGTCGCGCAGGAATTCAACGATCTCTTCGAGGTCGCTCTTGGCTTCGTCGACGCCGGCAACGTCCTCGAACGTGACGCGGCCCTGACGCTCCGTCAGAAGCTTGGCGCGCGATTTGCCAAAGCCCATGGCGCGGCCTGAGCCGGACTGCATCTGGCGCATGAAGAACACCCAGACGGCGATCAACAGGAGCATGGGGAACCAGTTGAGGATGACGCCCAGAATCGAGGGCATGTCGTCATCAGACGGGCGGGCGGTGAACTTGATGTTCTTCTGGCGCAGGCGCTCGACCAGCGCGGGGTCTTGCGGTGCGTAGGTGGTGAACTTCGTTGTGCTGTCGCGCAGCGTGCCGTGAATGCGGTTGCCCGCCAGTTCGACCTCGGTCACCTGACCGCTTTCGACATTGGCCAGAAACTCGGAATAAGCGATCTCGCCAGCACGCCGGCTCTGGGCCGGATTGTTGAAGAGATTGAAAAGAGCAGCCAGCAGAACGAGTACGGCGACCCAAATCGCGAGCTTCTGAAGGTTCGAGTTCATCCTACCATCCTGCTGCGGCAGCCAAATTCGCCACCGTGGGTCGTCACACAGTGTGCCGCCCGATCCTTAACGTGCGGGAAAGATAGTGGCGGGACGGGGGTTTGCCAAGCTGGACCCGCGTAAACGAGCCTAACGCGACCCCGCCGCATGCCACGATCCGAATGCATTGAGTGTTAATCGCAATTGCGGGCATCGTCGGGCAAACCTAGGAATTCTGTGCGGAACGTAAATTCGGGTCGTTCCAAGCCGACCTGGCGGCCCGGGGCCAGGACAGGGACGGCCAGGAGGGTGTCTCCGCTCCAAAACGACGGCAGCGTCGCGGCGGCCTTCTGTGGCAGGCGGACGGGAGTCGACTGGCGCAGAGTTGCATAGCCGGGCGTGCCCAGCGCTTTGACGGTGACGGCCCCGTGTTCCGGCGGCAGACCGCCCACAGAAACCGCAAATCGCGCGTCCCACAGGACGGGACTGGCGTCGCGCAAGAGGCACTCGGGCAGCGGGTTGCGTCCAGGTTCGCGGAAGATGCGCAGGCTGGCGGCGTTTGCCGTCACGACGCAGCCGCCCAGGGTGGCCGTGAAGCCGGCGTCGTGCCCCAGCCGGTCCAGCAGCGCCTCGACCTTGGAAAGGCGGGCTGGCGGCGATGTACCGCCGAAGCGAGCCAGAACGCGCAGCAGCAGCCGTAAGCGCAGCTCGGCCGGTGCGCCGGCAAACTCGCTCCGGCGAACAGCGGCGAAGGCGCCGCCGTTCAGATCCAGAACGCGCGTTTCAAATTCGGCCGCCGTGATCGCGACGGCGCTGCGGGCGCGGCGCAGGCGGTGGGCGGACAACGCAAGCTTGTCTGGCGTCAGACCAAGTGCAGCAAGGGTTTCGGCGGCGGCGCGGATGCGAACGCGCTCGAAATCGGTGCGGGCGTTGCTCGGGTCTTCGCTCCAGGTGATGCCATCTGAGCGGAGCGTGGCGACTAGACGCGACTTCGGCACATCCAGCAGCGGGCGGACGAGGTCGTAGGGCTCACCTGCCGACAGCCGGCGGCACGGAGACATGGCCGACAAGCCGTCGAGACCGCTGCCGCGCGCCAGCCGCATCAGCAGCGTTTCGGCCTGGTCGTCTGCGGTGTGGGCGGAGACGACGGCGGCGTTTGTTTCGCCGAGGTCGCGCAGCAACTGCGCCAACAGCGCGTAGCGCGCAGAGCGGGCGGCATCCTGCAGGCCAGCGGCCGGCTTGGGTGCGGTCCATGTCAGGACATGGTGTGGCAGGCCCAGGTCCTGCGCTGCGGCGGCCACCGCGCCGGCTTCGGCCCGCGACTCAGGGCGCAGCGCATGGTCGACGGTGGCGACGTGCAGCTGTTGCGATGTGCTGCCCCGGCGGCGATGCCAGCGCGCAAGGAGGTGCATCAACGCGGTGCTGTCGGCGCCGCCCGACACTGCGACCAGCAGCAGCCGGTAGTGACCGAGCCCGGTGAAGAGCTGATCGCACTCGAGGTCCAGCAAAGGTTGATCGCGTGACATGCTGGTGTTTTAGCACAGCGTCGTTGGCGTGTGGCGGCCAGGTTGCAGCCAGCGTCAACGCCCGTGCGCGAGGGCGAAGATCAGCCTGTGCAGCCGAGCCGGTGGCGTTCGCTGCCCGCGCGCGTCTTCACGTAGGTGGGCGCGTTCTGGAACTTTTTGTCGAGGTCCGACAGCGCGGCGCAGGCCTCGTTGTTCTTGCCCAGCGCGCTGAACGACAGCGCCCGCTTCAGCTGGCTGTCGGCCGCCTTGGGACTTGAAGAGTAGAGCCGCGTGACCAGGTCGAAAGCTTCGGCCGCGTCGGCAAAATTGCGCTGCTGGTAGTGGGTCTCGCCCAGCCAATAGAGCGCGTTAGGAACGAGCGCGTCCTTCGGGTAGCGCTTCATGAAATCGGTGAAACCGGCTTGGGCGGCGCCGTAGTCGCGCTGGATGATGTAGCTGTAGGCGACTTCATAATCGTGTTTCGAATCGCCTGGATCACCGGAGGGCGGCAGGGCCGCTGTTTCATCGCCGGGTGCTGTTGACGGCGCGGCTGCATTCGCTGCGGGCGGCGGGCCCGCGTCGTTGGCTCCGATGGGCGGCAGGGCGGCGTCGTTGGCTCCGATGGGCGGCAGGGCGGCGCCTGGGGCTGGCTCGTCAGGACGCGACGACGTGACGGTGGCGGAGCCGAAGCTTGCGGTGCTGGGCTGGTCCGTCCCTTTAGGAGCGGGAGCCGCGGCGGTGGCCTGCGGCCGTTGCGGCGGTGGAGCAGATTCGCTGCGCTTTGTGGGTTCGCCAGCGCCGCGCACCTTTTCGCCCAGCTGCTCGATCTGCGCGCTCAGCGATTTTAGCTGGGCTTCGAGGGCCTGGATGCGTTGCGCGTCGGCTGCGGCAGGCGTTGCCTGACCGGCCGGCGCCTTGGCGAGGGATTCGAGGGTGCCGATGACCACCTGCAGATCGATCAACTGCTCTTCCAACTGGTCAACGCGCTGCTGAAGGGCGGCCTCGCTGCCGGGCTTGGCGGCGGCAGGCGTGCCCGCCTTCTGGCCGGCTGCTGCGGCAGGCTGTTTGGCGGCGGGCGGCGTGGCGACGGGCGGCAGCTGCTGGCTACGCTGTTCCGTCTGCGCGATTGCGGGCGTAAACGCGAAAACGAACGCCATGGCGGTGGCGGTGAGGACTGGCGTGAAATGGGACAACATGTTGCTAGGCATCAGTTCTTCTGGCCGTGTTGTCAATCGCAAGGAAGCGTGACCGACAAACGGTCACACGCTATATTTTGTCGTGCTTCTCATCGGAAAACCGCTGCACACTTTTCCGGAAGCACTCTCCTGTTGTCGTGCTTCTCATCGGAAAACCGCTGCACACTTTTCCGGAAGCACTCTCCTGTCGTCGTGCTTCTTATCGGAAAACCGCTGCACACTTTTCCGGAAGCACTCTCCTGTTGTCGTGCTTCTCATCGGAAAACCGCTGCACACTTTTCCGTAAGCACTCTTCTGTTGTCGTGCTTCTCATCGGAAAACCGCTGCACACTTTTCCGGAAGCACTCTATTGCGTTGGCAAGCGCGTGCCATCCGACGCCAGGGACTGACCGCGGCCGCGCAGGCCGAAATCACGTCCCTGCCCTTTCAATACTGTGACAACGCGGCGATTCTGCGCCGCGCAGTCGGATCCCGGGCAATTCGCGACGGGTGCCTTCCTGCCTTGCGCCAGCAGTGACAGACGCGCTGATGGGATGCCTTCTTCGACCAGGCGATCGCGGACGGCGGCGGCGCGTGCTTCCGAAAGTTGCGCGTTCTGGTCGTCAGGCAGCGCGCCATCATCCGCGTGGCCCTCGATGACGGCCACGTATTCGGGGTGATTGGCCATCCAGCGGGCCTGCGCGGACAATACGATGCGGGCGCGTTGCCCGAGCTCGGCGCTGCCAGCGGCAAAGAACACGCGATCGCCTGCGGAGACGATAAAATCTTCCTCCACATTGGCTGCGACCGCGACGCCGGATTTGGCGGCGGGTGGCGGAGCTTGGCGGGCTATGTCGCCAGCGCCCAAGGCCGACGGAGCCGTGGCAAACTTTGGCGGGGCCGGTTTTGCAGGCGCCGTTGCTGCGGCGGGAGCGCGACGCGCATCGCGGTAAAGGTCTGCCAGGTAGTTGCGGGCGCTTTTGGCCAGGTGGCCGTCAGGATCGCGAGCCACGACCAGCTCAAGCTTGCGCTGCGCCAGCGCGGTCTTGCCGTTTTCGAGGGCGTCCATCCCGTCGGCGAAAGCGCGCGAGATGTCGTCATCGGCGGTTTGTTCGGCGGCTTCGGGCTGGAAATCGAATGTTGCCGGCTTGCCAGCGGCAGCACGGGCGTCACGCGTCGTTTCGAAAGTACCGATAACGGCTTCAGGCGGTTCAGAAACGCCGCTGCGGCCTTCGTCTCCGGCACGCACGGCACCTGAGCCGGATAAGAAACACAAAGTGGCTGTTGCCACAGTCAGCGCGAAACCTGTACGCCGCCGAGGCCCTAAGGAAGGGCCGTACATACGCTTACCCCAATTGAGACCTGCTCATATCTGAACAGAATGCTCGCTCATTGAGGCTAAACTTTGCTGAACTTGCGGGAAGCTAGGCGCGCTTATGCAGAGGCCAAGTCCAAATTGGCTGTTAACCTTTTCAAACTTGGCCTGGCTACGTGGCGATGGTTCAAGACATCAAGACGCGACGCGGCTGTTGAGCACGGTCTGCGCGCGCCGATTCTGCGACCAGCACGAGATGTCGTCGCAAGTGGCAACCGGCCGTTCCTTACCGTACGAGATCGTGCGCATACGCTGCGCCTGCACGCCGGTGCTGGCGAGGAACGTGCGGACCGACGTGGCGCGACGGGCGCCTAGGGCAATGTTGTATTCGCGCGTGCCGCGCTCGTCGGCGTGGCCTTCGACCGTGATTGTGAACTGAGGATACTGGCGCAGCCACTGCGCCTGCTTAGTCAGCGTGGCGCGGGCTTCAGGCGTCAGATCCGAGCTGTCGGACGAGAAATACACGATATCGCCGACGTTGACCGAGAAGTCACGCTGCGTGCCGGGCGTTATGGGACCGCCGTTAGGGCCAAGCTGCGCGCTATCCTGTTCCTTGTTGGCACAGGCTGCGAGCGTAGCCGACAAGGCCACGGCAACCAATGCCGCGCGACCGAACCGAAGAACAGATTGAAACACCGCCATTGCAAACCCCTTTAAGGCTCCGCCGCACGTCCCCGCGCGGGCCCTATCCATTTCAACGACTTCTACGCGCCGGATCGATCAAAAATATGGCCGATTCCATGTGGCTTTGCGTGTGCAAAGGTCACAGTTTGAACAAGTCGCCGTTGCTTTTCGTTCCCGTCATACGGGATTCATGGGGCGATCGCCCCTTTGGAAAGCTTTGATGCGCTGAATGGTAGCGCTCTTTCCCACGGCTTTCGCTCATATGCGGCGAAAGCATAGTCCTGAAAAAGTTAAGACCGGATTGCGACTGCCCGAAGGCAAACAATCCGGTCTTAGAAACGAAAGCACCACGGCCAAAGCCGTGGGCTTCAAACGTCTCGCTTTAGCGAGCAACTTCCGTCGAAGCCGGAACGTCAGCGCCGAGCTTCATGGGAGCTGCTTCTTCGCGACGGCAAGCGCCGAGAGCGATTGCAGTAACGGCAGCGGCGATAAGAATTGCGCCCTTCATGGTATTCTCTCCTGTGTAGAACGTGTGGTTAGTTTACGAGATAAATTAGCGTGCAACTTCGGTCGATGCCGGAACATCGGCGCCGAGCTTCATCGGTGCGGCTTCTTCGCGACGGCATGCGCCGAGTGCGATTGCGGTAACGGCAGCGGCGATAAGAATTGCGCCCTTCATGATATTCTCTCCTGATGCTTGTTCGGCACTAGCCATGTATTTGGGTACCGGCAGCGCTTGTTTTGATCAAGAACTGAGGGGGTTCTCCCCCTGTTTTCCACCCCTAGAGATGCGAAAATGCAACTGGGCGTTTCATGCCTGTCACGGTGTTTTTGGGCATTGAGACACACCTGTTAACCGACTGACGATGTTGGTTAAACGCAAAGTTCTGCTGCGCGGCAACAGGGGGCCGTAACGGCGGACTCCTAACGCCAAGTTAAGACGCCTCAGTTGAGGAGAGGTGACCACGCAGGGTCGGAGCCGAACGATGGAGTTGTAACGACTCGTTCGTTGTAGCCCGTCAGATCGACCGAATAGATCTTCGGCCCGCCATTGGCGCCCTGCGACTCGCGGAAGAACATGAGCACGCGCCCGTTGGGGGCCCAGGTGGGGCCTTCGTTATGGAAACCTTCGGTCAAAACGCGCTCGCCGGAGCCGTCCGGCCGCATGACGCCAATCAAGAATCGGCCGCTGTACTGCTTGGTGAAGGCAATGTAGTCCCCGCGCGGCGACCAGACGGGCGTGGAATAGCGCCCGTCCCCCACGCTGATGCGCTGCTGGGCCGAGCCATCCGCATTCATCACGTAGAGCTGCTGGGTGCCCTCGCGATCCGACTCGAACACGATCTGGCGTCCGTCCGGCGAATAGGACGGGCTGGTGTCGATCGACGTGCCCTGCGTCAGCCGGCGCTGCTGGCGCGAGCGCAGATCCATCTCGTAGATGGCCGAGTTGCCCTCGTTCTGAAGGCTCATGATCACACGTTCCCCGTCCGGCGAAAAGCGGGGGGCGAAAGTCATCCCAGGAAAATCGCCGACCAGCTCACGCTGGCCCGTGGCCAGGTCCATCATGAAAACCTTGGGCTGGTCCTTGGTGTAGGACATGTACGTGATGCGGTTGGAGGCGGGGCTGAAGCGCGGCGTCAGCACGATCTCGCCGCCCTGGCTCAGCAGACGCACGTTGGCGCCGTCCTGGTCCATGATGGCCAGGCGCTTGACGCGCTTCTGCTTAGGGCCGGTTTCGTCGACGAAGACGACGCGGGTGTCGAAGTAGCCCTTCTCGCCGGTGAGTTGCTGATAGATCTGGTCGGCGATCATGTGCGCCAAACGCCGCCAGTTCTGCGCGCTGGTGCCCAGGCGCTGTCCTGTAAGCTGCTTGCCGTTCGTCGGATCCCAAAGGCGGAACTCAGCAGACAGCTTTCCGTCAGGCCCCGGACCGACGCGGCCGACCACCAGCGCTTCGGCGCCGATTTGGCGCCAGTTGGCAAAGTTCGGTGCGGCGTTGACGTTGCCCACACGCTCCAGGAAGGACGCGCGATCGAGCGGCGCGAAAAGACCGGAGCCGGCCAGATCGCTCGTGATGACGTTGGAAATGTCGGCGGCAAGCTTGGGATCGTCGCCCTCGAACTCAGGGATGGCGATCGGAATCGGCGCGATCGTGCCTTGCCGGACCGTTCCGCGCAGGCCGCCTTCGGCCGATGCACCACCACCGCCACCGCTGGGTGCCGGCCCTCCGGATTCGCGCCGGGGAGCTACCGGCGCGGGTGGCTGGCCTGTTTGCGTGCCGAAGCTGCTAGGCGGAGCGGGCCCCTTATAGGAATCATCGGCGCGCTGCGCGCTGGCCGTGGCCGCGGCCAAGATCGTCGCGAACAGAGTTCCAAAGGCGAAGGCAGAGAAAGGCGGGAGGCGGAAAGTCTTCAGCAATTTTTGCACGGGCTCAATCTGTTCAATCACGACGTTGCGGCTCATTATTTGGGCTTCACCACAGGATTGGGGCCAGGACGTGTTCTCGGCGCCTGCAGGCCGGCCCGGAATCCTGCTTCTACTCCTAGCGCATCATTTCCCGCGGATCGAAGTCGAAGGTGATCTTGCTCCAGAACTGATATTTGTCCTGGGGCAAGTCAAACGGAGAGCAGTTCTTGACCGCGCGCATCGCGGCGTCGGCTGCCTGCTGGTACAGCGGATCGGACTGGGCGCCTTCGAGCGTAGGCTCGCCATCCAACGAGCCGTCCTCGCGTAAACGCCACGATACGGTCACGACCGCGGTCTCGATGCCACCGCCGGCGCCGGGCAGGCGCCAGCATTGTTTCAATTGTTGAGCGACCTTAGAGTTCAACTGATCTGCCTCGCGCACGGATAGCCGGTTGGCATTGCCCTCGCGTGCGCCAGCCGTCGGACCCTTGTAGTCGGTCTCCTTTTCGGGCGCAGTCGCGGCGTTCTGCGCGCCGCGTTTATCAGGTGTCTTGTCGAGAAGCGCAGCCAGCCGGTCAGCTTCGGACGCTTTTTTCTTCGCGTCCTCTTCCTTTTTCTTCTTGGCCTCGGCCAGCTTCTTTTCCTTCTCTTTGCGTTTTTTTTCCTCGGCCTTCTTCTTTTCTTCCTCTTTTTTGGCGTCCTCAGCCTTCTTCTTTTCTTCTTCCTTCTTAGCCTCCTCAGCCTTCTTGGCCTCCTCGAGCTTTTTCAGCTCCTCGGCCTTCTTGGCCTCCTCGGCCTGCTTCTCGTCTTCGATCTTTTTCAGCTCTTCCGGCGTCGGCCCAGGCGCGGGCTCCGGCGGCTTTGGGGGCTGCGCGGCAATCTGGTCGGCGATCGGGTCAGTCTTGGGCGGTTCCGGGGGCTTCGCCTCGACCTTTGGCTCCTCTTTCGGAGGCTCAGGCTTAGGAGGCTCGGGGGGCTTTACCTCTTCCTGTGGCGGCGGAGGCTCGGCGGCGGGCGGCGGGCCCTCAACCGGCTTGGGCTTCTCGGCCTCCTTTTTCGACATTTCTGTCGGCGGCACGTCCTTGGGCTTGGCGTCGAGCTCGGTCGAATTCACGTCGCCCTTCTTCAGGGCGAGGAAATCGGAAGGCGTGATCATCGAAACTTCGATCGTCTCCGGCAACGGAGCGACCATGTCGGGCGTGTGCATGATATGCAGGAACGCCCACAGCAGCATGGCGCCGTGCAGCAGAAATGAAACGGGCACACTGAGGCGCATGTCGCCCCTTAGCCTCCGTTTTCGCTCTCGCTGACGAGAGAGATCTTACGGAATCCGCCTTCGTTGATGCGGCCCATCACCTTGAGCACGGCGCCGTAGTCCACGCCTTTGTCACCGCGCACGAAGACCTGCTCATCGAGGTTGTCCTTGGCCATCGCCTTGAGTTTGGCGGCAACCTCTTCAATGGGAACGGCGGCGTCGGCGATGAAGACCTCGCCGTTCTGCTTCACCGATACGATGACGGGCGTCTTCTTGCTCTCCAACTGCTGCCCCTTCGACTGCGGCAGCTCGATCGGCACGCCGACCTGCAGCAGGGGTGCGGCCACCATGAAGATGATGAGGAGCACGAGCATCACGTCGACGAACGGCGTGACGTTGATTTCGCTCATGGGCGCATTGCGGCGGCCGCGGCGGCGGCGCCCGGTTTCCTGATGGGCCGATTTGACGCTTGCGCCCATTATCTGGCTCCTGACGTCGGCATGAGACTGTTAGCTCCGAACGTCGATCTGACGCGAAACGATAGCCGCGAACTCGTCGGCGAAGGCTTCGAGGCGTTGAGAGATACGCGAACTATCAGCCGAGAATTTGTTGTAGAAGACGACCGCGGGAATAGCAGCCATCAAACCGAGCGCGGTGGCGAACAACGCTTCGGCGATGCCGGGGGCCACGACCGCGAGGTTTGTGTTCTTGGATACGGCAATCGCCTGGAAGCTGGTCATGATGCCCCAAACGGTGCCGAACAGGCCGACGAACGGCGCCGTGGAGCCAACGGTTGCCAGGAACAAAAGACGCCGGTCGAGCCGTTCCATCTCACGCGAAATAGTGACGTCCATCACCTTCTCCACGCGCAGCTGAATGCCACCCATCGCGCGGATGTTGCCCTCGACGGAGCGCTTCCATTCACGCATGGCTGCCACGAACAGGGCCGCCATCGTGATCGTTCGCCCGCGGGAGAGGCCGCCGTAGAGCTCATCCAGCGACTGGCCGGACCAAAACGTTTGTTCGAAGCGATCGGCCTCAATGCGCGCCGTGCGGAAGGCAAACAGTTTTTCGATGATGATGGCCCAGGACCAAATGGAGGCCAGCAGGAGTCCGATCATGACCGCTTGCACGACCGGCGAGGCCTGCATGAAAAGGCCAATGAACGAAAAACCACCGGCGTGGGCCGGATCAATGGGAGCTTGCGTCAGGTCAGCGGGGTTCATGTCTCAACCGTGGTTCGGACATCGCGCTCGGAATGAAAGGCAGTGTCGAGAAGTAGTGGCCGCACAAAAACGCGCGCCGGACGAACGCCGATCGGCACGCAGAAGCTCTGCCTTGTCAAAACCCCCGCACCAATCGGGCATGTTGCCGCGCAATATGACCAAACAAGGGCTTATGCTCATTGCAGGCTGAGCCTAGCCGCGCATCTTGTGCGCAACAGGGCGGTGACGAGGAGAAAGTCAGACGGAACGAGGCTGTGGCTTAGCGCGCCTTCCGAATGCAGCGGATCGCCGTGGCCGGATCGAATTTCAGAACTTCCGCGAGAGACAGGAATTCAACGACATCCACTCGCCTTTGCCCGCTCTCGAGCCGGGCCACGAAAGATTGATACTCTCCCAACCTCTTGGCGAGTTCAGCCTGCGTAAGGCCCGAGACTTCGCGGCGCGCGATTATGAAATCTATCAAAGCTTTTTGGCGAGGCGATCCTAATGTCTTGGCCAATTGAGGTTCCCGGTCTAAAAATACCGCACCTCAAATAATGTGAATCCGAGTATACGCCAAATATAGATAATATGCGACCGTTCGACGCCTAATTAATTGTCGATTCAAGCGCTTCTGAACGCTTCACGGACGACGTTCGAAAGCCTCAAAGGCTTGCCGGAGACACTTACCAACACCAGCGTAACTGTCGCTTCGAAGAAACGCGTGCCGTCGCGCGACACGATTTGATCGAGCGTCACGGAGGCGCCACCCAGTTCCTTGACGCGCGTTTCAACCTCAAGGACATCGTCCATCCGGCCGGGGCGGACGAAATCCATGTTCATGCGGCGGACGACAAATGCAGCCGGCTCGTGGCTGTCAGTTCCGTCGATCAGACGGCGTGCATCGGTGCCCAAAAGGCGCAGAAAATCCGATCTGCCGCGTTCGCACCATCGTACGTAGGACGCGTGGTAGACGACTTGCGCGAAATCGGTGTCCTCGAAATATACGCGGACGGGCAGCACGTGCCGGCGACCGGTCTCATCATCGATGATGCGGCCGGCGAGGTCGGGCCAAGATGAAGGTGTCGGGGCCATGAGGTCTCATCTAACGGGTGGTTATTGCGATCGGGCCTGATGCAGCACAGGTGTCCGGAGGGGGCAAGCGCATTTGACCGGCTGGGACGATCCGCCCGCAGGTTCGGGCGGCGTGCGCTTCGCAATGAGTTGCAAAGAGCGGTCGGGAGCCCTCTTATGCGCGGCCAAGCGTTCAAAACAGGGAAAACCGATGCGTTCGTTCTCGATCTCTCTTCTCGGCGCAGTCGCGTCGATGGCTCTCAGCCTGGCAGCGGTTGCCCAAGCTCCAGCGCCCGAGCCGGCACCGCCGGCCGTACGCGCCACCGTCAACGGCGAGAAGATCATGAGCGATGCGGTCGAGGCGCGGCAGTACGACCTGATCGCGAAGGACACCATCCTGGAGTCCGTATTGACCGAATCGCGGCAACTCAGCCGCTTGCCGGCCGTGGCGCAGGATCTTAAGGGGCTGATGACCGCGGTGGTGCAAGAGAACCCGGACGCCAGCAAAGAAGCGATCATGGCGATCGTGCAGGAAAAGTCGGTGGCCTACACGCAGGTGCTCGCCGTGCGCAAAGTGCGGCCCAAGCTGTTCGCTGATGTCGAGGCCAAGGCGATCGACGAACTCATCGACGAACAGTTGATGCTGCAGGATGCCAAAAAGCAGAACTTGGCGGCCGACGACGGTGCAGCAGCCAAGGCGGTCGAAGGCTTGCCGAAGCGGGCCGGCGCGGACGGCGAGCCGCTGCATAAGCTTCTCGTCGCGTGGGACAAGCGCGCGCTGCCGAGCGCGACGGCCCGCATCAAGGCGCAGATGGCCTGGAAGGCGTCGGTGAACGCGCGCCTCGGCAGCGAGCCCGACGATGCCACGCTTGCCAAGGAACTGGCGGCACTGAAGCAGGGTGCGAAAATCGAAAAGCCCTAAGCCGGTTAAATGAGCGCCGGGCCACCGAGTTCTATCGCGACGATTTCCGGAACGGCGCCTAAGCGCAGTGGCATGTTGCTACAGCCCAAGCCAGCCGAGACGATGAGATTGCGGTCGTCTTCAACGATATGGCCATAGTCGTACCGGCGGCCATAGAGGGACGGAATGATCGGCGCGAAGCCGAATACGCGGACCTGGCCGCCGTGCGTATGCCCCGCCACTGTCAGCGCAACGCGATCGGGAACGGCTGGGAAAATGTCGGGCTCGTGCACCATCAGCACGATCGGCGCGTCATCGGTGACCATGGCCAGAGTGGCCGGGAGATCGTCCACGCCGACGAAGAATGGGAGCTTGCCGTCTGGACCACGGCGTTTCTCGCGATGGCGATAGAGGTAGTAGGCCCATTGATCGCCAAGGCCGGCAAGCCAGACCGGCTTTGCGTCCTTCATCAGCCGCACTGCCCTGTTCTGGTAGACGGGGATACCCGCAGCTTCCAGCGCCGCCTGTGCCGGGACCTGGCCTTGCATCGTCTCCTGCAGTTCGTCACTCTCCCACCAATCGTGATTGCCGAGCACGGCGTGAACTCCGAGAGGCGCTTTGAGGGCCGCGAGTTCGCCGGCCCAAACGTGGTGCGGGACGATACTGCTCAGGCGCGCCAGGCGTTTGCCGGCAACGAAATCGCCCAGCAGCAAGACCGCGTCCGCTTCCAGCGCATTCGTGGTCTGCACGATGCCGCGGATGCGATCGGCGGACATCCATGGGTCACAGGCGTGGAGATCAGTGACGATAGCGAGTTTCAAATGCAGGCCGGCGGGCCAATTTGGCGGGGTGAGAGCGTAGCGCGTGATTTGCAGGCCATAGCTTCCAGCAACGGCCAGGCCGCCGAGACCAAACGAGCCGGCGCCGAGGCCGGCGGCAGCAGTCAGAACCCTCCGTCGTGAAATCACTCTACGCGTTCTCCTGCACTTTGTTCGTCGTGATTCGATTGGCGAAGCCGATACGACGCCATTGCTGGCAATACAAAGCTCAATCGTGACGTTTGAGCCCGGCGCGACGTTATGCGGTGCTCGACTGGCCGCCCGTGTCCTCGGGATCGGTTGCCTGATCGAATAGCGGGAATTCCGCGGCGCCGCGACCGGGACCGGAGATGCCGAGGTGGCGATAAGCTTTCAACGTCAGCACGCGTCCGCGCGGTGTGCGCCCGATGAAGCCCTGCTGCAGCAGGTACGGCTCGACGATTTCTTCAAGCGCGTCGCGGGGCTCTGACAATGCGGCAGCGAGCGTCTCGATGCCGACGGGACCGCCATCATAATTCTTGGCAATGCAATTCAGGTAGCGATGATCGAGCGCGTCCAGGCCCTCGTTGTCGACTTCGAGGGCACGCAGCGCCTTATCGGCAACGCGGGCGTTGATGATGGGCGCATCAGCGACGGCTGCGAAATCGCGTACGCGGCGCAGCAGGCGGCCGGCGATGCGCGGCGTGCCGCGAGCGCGGCGCGCGATCTCTGTCGCACCGTCTGGTGCCAGAGGCGCGCCGATGACACGGGCGCCACGCGTAACGACGCGTTCCAGTTCTTCGGTCGTGTAGAAGTTGAGGCGAATGGGAATGCCGAAGCGGTCGCGCAGTGGTGTCGTCAGCAGGCCCGCCCGGGTCGTGGCGCCGACGAGGGTAAATTTCGCCAGGTCGATGCGGACTGAGCGGGCAGCGGGACCTTCGCCAATGATGAGATCGAGCTGGAAATCCTCCATGGCGGGATAAAGGATTTCTTCCACTGCAGGATTGAGGCGGTGGATCTCGTCGATAAAGAGAACATCGCGGTCTTCGAGGTTGGTCAGCAGTGCGGCGAGGTCTCCAGCCTTGGAGATGACGGGGCCGGATGTCGCGCGGAAGCCAACGCCCAATTCTTTGGCCATGATTTGCGCCAGCGTCGTCTTGCCTAGACCCGGCGGGCCGGCAAACAACACATGATCGAGCGCATCGCCGCGCGTCTTGGCGGCCTGGATAAAGACCTTGAGATTGGAGCGCGCCTGCTCCTGCCCGATGAACTCGTCGAGCGACTGCGGGCGAATGGAAGCTTCCAGCGCATCCTGTTCGCGCTTCTGCGATGTCACCAGGCGGTCGTCGGTCATGTTTTGTTCGTGCCGCTATTCGGCTGCGAGGTCAAGCATCGTACCGCAACGGCTGTCTCTGCTTGGCCAGCACCGGGTCATTACGTAACGTGTGTGTGCTGACGAATTTGCCTTGCGGACGCCGCCGGATGGCTTCAGCATGCCATCGCGACGAACGGCTGTAAGCACCTGCGCGGGGGCAAGCTTTGCCATGACAGCCAATTCCAACGACGATAACAAGCTGCGCGATAGCGAAGAGCGGTTTCGCGCCTTCGTGACCGCCAGCTACGACGTCGTATACCGCATGAGCGCCGATTGGAGCGAGATGCGGGCGCTGAGCGGCAAGGATTTCATCGCCGATACGGAAAATCCCAGCGGGGGATGGCTGCAACGCTACATTCACCCCGATGATCAGAGGCGCGTGCTGGCCGCCATCGAAGAGGCGATTCACAATAAAAGCACTTACGAGCTGGAACACAGGGTCATTCGCGTGGATGGCACGCTCGGGTGGACCCGCTCGCGCGCTATCCCCATGCTCGACGGCAAGGGCGAGATCGTGGAGTGGTTCGGCGCTGCCTCCGACGTTACCGAACGCAAGACGGCGGAAGACACTCAAAAAGTGCTGATGAGCGAGCTGGACCATCGCGTCAAGAACACGCTGGCTGCAGTGCAGGCGATCGCTCAACACACCTTGCGGAATGCCAACGATCCCGCCGAATTCGTGACGAGTTTCAACGGACGTATCCGGGCCATGTCACGGGTGCACTCAATTCTGACCAGCGCGCGCTGGCAAGGAGCGGACCTGCACCGTCTCGTTGGCGACCAGTTGATGCTAGCGCCCGACGAATACCGGGTCACGGTCTCGGGGCCCGCAGTCAACCTGCGTCCTCAGATGGCGCGGGATGCAGCCCTCATGATCTATGAACTCGGCATCAATTCGCGCAAGTATGGCGCGCTTGCGACGCCGGCCGGCACCCTCGCGATCACCTGGACGATCGGTGGTGGCCGGCTCCGGCTGAATTGGGACGAACGCGGCGGGGGGCCCGTCGCTGTTCCCCTGAAGCGCGGCTTCGGCACCACTCTCGTCGAGCGGACGGCGTTGGGACAAAGCGGCAGGGCGCATATGGCGATCAACGAGGGCGGCCTCGTCTGGGACATCGAGCTGCCGCTGCCGGCGCAAGCAGCAGCCGCGGCCGAGCTGGTCCAGCAGGTTGCAGACGCGACCCCGCCTGGAGTGCAAAGCGCGACGGGGCACCGGCTCGCGGGCAAGCGGTTGCTGGTCGTGGAGGACGAGCCGCTGATCGCGCTGGAAATCGTCGACGGCTTGGAAAGCGCGGGCGCCCACGTGCTCGGACCTGCCGGTACGGTCAACGAGGCTTTGCGTGTGATCGCCAATACCAAGCTGCACGCCGCACTCCTGGACGCCAATCTCGGCGGTCATCCGGTCGATGACGTGGCGGCGGCCCTGGCCCGCAGCAACGTGCCGTTTATCTTCGTGACCGGTTACGGCCGGGAGGCGCTGCCGCGCGCGTTTGCGACAATGCCCATGCTCAGCAAGCCATTCAGCCCGGAACAGCTGCTTGATGCAGCCGCCCGCGTGAGCGGCAGCTGCGGTGTGGGCCGGATTGCATAGGGCCGGCGGCCAGGCCGACCCGCATGAGCCCGTCCATGTCAATCTGCGGTTGCCATCGGCGCGCGTGGCTTATGCGAGGCATTCGCACGGCAGCGCCCGTGCCGCCCCGTGCTTGCATTGTTCCGAGTCCGCCATACGCTCACTGGCGAGGTTGGGAATCAGAGGCTCGCGGTATGGCATGTGCATTTCGTTGGATCGTTCTATTCGCCGGGCTCATCGTTCCCACAGCAGCGGCGACTGCCACCGATAAACCGCGCGCGCTGGCCTGCGACATTGGCCCTGTGAAGAGGACGTTCGGGAATACGGAGTGGCTCGTGCTCAGCTGCTCGGACCGGCGAACCGTGATCATCTATTCAATGCCGGACAACCCCGCGTCACCGTACTATTTCATGGCATTTCCGCAGGGCCGCGACGGTGTCCGTCTGCAGGGGCAAGGCATCGGCGACAAGAAAGGCAGCAGGCCAGCGTTGAAAGAACTGCGGGCACTGTCAGCGAAGGACATCAGCGCGCTGGTCAAGGAAACGAGGGGCGTCGCGCGGCAGAGCCGCAGCATGCCGTGACGGCGCCGCGGCCTAGGATCGTTACCGGGCCAACGATCGTCGTGACGTGCGGTGCGGCAAAGGGGTCAGACCGAGGTCTGACCCCTTGTGTCGTGTCAGATCAGTTTTGACAGGGCGACGGACGTGTCGGCCATACGGTTGGAGAAGCCCCACTCGTTATCGTACCAGGACATGACGCGCACGAGCGTGCCGTCCATCACCTTGGTCTGATCGATGTGGAAGATCGACGAATGCGCGTCGTGGTTGAAGTCCATCGACACGTTGGGCGCATCCGTAAAGCCGAGGATGCCCTTCAACTCGTTGGCCGAGGCGCGCTTGATGGCGGCGTTGATCTCGTCGACCGTGGTCTCGCGCTTGGCGATGAACTTGAAGTCCACAACAGAGACGTTGGGCGTCGGCACGCGAATCGACACGCCATCGAGACGGCCGTTCAGCTCAGGCAGCACCAGACCGACGGCCTTGGCAGCGCCAGTCGTCGTCGGGATCATCGACAGCGCAGCTGCGCGGCCGCGGTAGAGATCCTTGTGCAGGGTGTCGAGCGTCGGCTGATCGCCCGTGTAGGCGTGGATGGTCGTCATGAAGCCCTTGTCGATGCCGACAAGCTCGTGCAGCACCTTGGCGACGGGCGCCAGGCAGTTCGTCGTGCACGAGGCGTTGGAAATGACGAGGTGGTCCTTCGTCAGCTTGTCGTGGTTGACGCCGTAGACGACCGTGAGGTCGGCGCCATCGGCAGGGGCCGATACGATGACGCGCTTGGCGCCGGCCGTCAGGTGAGCGGCGGCCTTGTCGCGCGACGTGAAGATGCCGGTGCATTCCAGCGCGATGTCGACGCCCAATTCCTTGTGCGGCAATTCGGCCGGGTTCTTCACGGCGGTGACCTTGATCGGGCCGGTGCCGACGTCGATCGTGTCACCCTTCACGGTGACGGTGCCGGGGAAGCGGCCGTGCACGCTGTCGAAGCGCAAGAGGTGGGCGTTGGTCTCGACCGGGCCCAGATCGTTGATGGCGACGACTTCGATATCCTTGCGGCCGCTCTCGGCGATCGCGCGGAGCACGTTGCGGCCGATGCGGCCAAATCCGTTGATCGCGACCTTAACTGCCATCTTGCTTCTTCCTTTCGCGGGTGAATTCGCCGGCGGCGACTGTGACAATTCGGGCTGTCTGTACGACAGAAATGCGCGGCACCCAAATGCAACTTATGTGGCATTTCGCGGTGCTGCGGAGAGGATGAGATTTGCGCGCGCCATTAACTTGAGCAGGGGCACGGATGTCAATGCGACGCATCCGATTTTCTGCAACGATTTCAGGTCACGCGACGACACGGTGAACATGCGGACAAATGGTCTTCATTGGTTGCGTATGCCGGGGACATTCCGTATGTTCGCAGCAGAACTTTGCATTGGGTTGAAGCCAGAGGGCATTCTGCTTTCCCAAGCTTAGATGGATAGGTTCATGGCACAGCGGGAACGAACCAAGGCGAAGCGGAGTACCGCTCGCCCTGAGGAAGCATCGGTAAATTTGAACGATGCCGTACAGCGGTTGGAATCGCGTACGAAGGCGCTCGAACTCGAGAGAGATGGCTTGCGGGCTGAACTCGAGGCGGCGCGGGCGCGGATCGGCTCGCTCGAGGCGGCGCGCGACAAGGTCGTGGGCAAAATCGACGGCATGCTCGATTCGTTGAATTCGGTGGTTGGTAAGGACTAGCTCTTCTCGCCCCTCGATTTTCTCGCGGGAAGAGATTACATTCGCTTCGCTGCGGGGTTCGTCAGGAACACATGAACTCCAGGGCCTATAAGATCTGCCTGGGAGCTGTCCCTGACTGGAACCGTGGTTCCGGATATATGGCGCCCACCTTACATTTGTAGGGACCCGGCGAGATCAACCGTTCCAACGGCCACCGCGGCACTTAATTCACGATAGGCTTGAGTCACTATACGGGGCGCCGTCGCACATGACCGACATTGCGACGGACGCCACGAAAGCCAGCAAGTCGGCGCTGCGCAAGCAGCAGAAGGCCGTTCGCCAGCAGGCTTTCGATAGGCAGAACACCACGGCACCAGCCGCTCTCCGCGACCATGGTTTGGGGTTTGCGGGAGTGGCGGCGCCGGCGTGGGTGTCGGCGTTCTATCCCATCGGCGATGAACTCGACCCGATGCCGCTGTTGGAGCGGCTGATCGGCGAGGGCTACGGCGTCTGCCTGCCGGTAATGGAGGGCAAGGGGCTTCCGCTGGTGTTTCGCGCCTGGAAGCCGGGCGATCCACTCAACGAAGTGACATGGGGCATCAAGGAGCCGCTGGCCTCCGCGCCGGTCATCGAGCCGGACATCGTGTTGGCGGCGCTGCTGGCGTACGATGATCGTGGTTACCGGCTGGGCTATGGCGGCGGCTTCTACGACCGGACGATTGCGCGGCTGAAGACCATCAAGCCTGCGGTGGTCATCGGCGTCGCCTACGACGAGCTGAGGGTCGACGCGGTGCCGCACAACGACTATGACCAGCCGGTCGACTGGATCCTGACGCCGTCGGGGCCGAAGAAGTGCTCCGGACGCTAAAGACTTGCCGACTTCGCTGATCGGGAAAAGACTCTAGCTCCTTGTTTTTCGGTGCTTCTTTTCGGAAAACCGCTTCACACTTTGTCTGGAAGCACCTTGAATGAGACTTCTGTTTATCGGTGACGTTGTCGGGCGCTCCGGCCGCAAGGCGGTCGTGGAGGCGCTGCCCGTGCTGCGCCAGCGCTACGACTTGGACTTCGTCGTCGTGAACGGCGAGAACGCAGCCGGCGGGTTCGGCATTACCGAGACGATTACCCAAGAACTTCTCGACGCGGGTGCCGACGCGATCACGCTCGGCAACCACGCTTTCGACCAGAAGGACACACTGGTTTTCATCGAGCGCCAGCCGCGGCTGATCCGGCCGCTCAACTTTCCCAAGGGGACGCCGGGCCGTGGCGCCGCGCTGTTGAAGGCGCGCAACGATGCCGATGTGCTCGTCATCAATGCCATGGGCCGCGTCTACATGCATGAGCTGGACTGCCCGTTCGTCGCCATCGATGCCGAACTCGGCGCCTGCCCCCTGAAGGAAGGCTGTGACGCTGTCTTCATCGATTTCCACGCCGAGGCGACGAGCGAGAAGCAGGCGCTCGGCGTGTTCGTCGACGGACGCGCGACGGGCGTGGCTGGCACGCATACGCATGCGCCCACGTCGGACGAACGGGTCCTGCCGCGCGGGACGGCGTACATGTCCGACGCGGGGATGAGCGGCGACTACAATTCGGTGCTGGGCATGGACAGCGAGGAGCCGGTGCACCGGTTCCTGGCGCGCATTCCAAGACAGCGCTTCGAGCCGGCGCTCGGCCCCGCGACGGTGTGCGGCCTGGCCATCGACGTCGACGACAAGACGGGCCTTGCCAACAAGGTGGGACCACTGCGGCTCGGTGGCGTGCTGTCCCAGGCCGAACCGGCGTTCTGGACCAGTTGAACGCTTGGACACCGGCGTCTTGACCGGGGCGGTCTGCTTCCCGCATTAGATACGCAGCAAAATCGAGCGAACCCACGAGAGACGAGCGAGACAGCAATGGCCGGCCATTCAGCCTACAAGAACATCATGCACAAGAAGGGCCGCAAGGATGCGGCCCGGGCCAAGATGTTCGCCAAGTTCGCCCGCGAAATCACGGTTGCCGCCAAGGCCGGCATGCCTGACCCTGCAATGAACCCGCGATTGCGCCTCGCCATCCAGACGGCGCGCGCGGAAAACATGCCCAACGACAATATCTCGCGCGCCATCAAGAAAGCGGCCGGCGGTGACTCCGAAGCCTACGAGACTATCCGCTACGAAGGCTATGCGCCGGGCGGCGTGGCCGTGATTGTGGAAGCACTGACCGACAACCGCAACAGGACGGGCGGAGCCGTGCGCGCCGTGTTCACGAAGTACGGCGGCAACCTGGGGTCGACCGGGTCGGTGGCGCACATGTTCCAGCACATCGGCGAAATCACATATCCGGGCAAGGTCGGATCAGCCGATGCGGTTCTGGAAGCAGCGATCGACGCGGGCGCCGACGACGTGCAGTCCGACGATCATGGCCATGTCATCACTTGTTCCGCCGATTCGCTCGGCACGATCGCCGGCGATCTGGAAAGCAAACTGGGCGAAGCCACCAGCGTGAAGATGACCTGGAAGCCGAACCTGTCGACCGAGGTCGGCGAGGATCACGCTGAAAGCATCATGAAAATGATCGCCGCGCTGGAAGACGACGACGACGTGCAAACCGTGTTCGCCAACTTCGAGATTTCCGACGACGTGCTGCAGAAGCTGACGGCGGCTTGAGCCCGCTGCCCCCCGCTCGTCATCCTCGGGCTTGTCCTGAGGATCCAGCCATCCCCGAATCTGATAGGGCGATGGCGGAGACACCGCGCCCGAGCGATATGCCTTCGCCTGCTGATCGATGGGATCCTCGGGACAAGCCCGAGGATGACAAATTTGGTGAGTGCCGTGGGAGTTGGGTCGCGCTGCGCTTGACCCAACCTACAATTTCAAAGCGCCGCGGAATCCTCGGGACGTACCCGAGGCTGACACCATTGGTGAGCAATCGGCTGTGCGGCGGGCTTCGGCCTCAACGGGAACTAGGCCGTCGTGCCCAGCGCAGCCTTGATCTTGTCGAGGCTGGCTTGTTCGGCGGGGCTGACGCGCTCGCCGCCGAAGCCGAGGAAGCCGCCTTCCTTGGAGGCGTTGGCAACCTTCTCGGCGATGTGGACGAGGAACGCCTTGAACGAAGCGGCATCGGCGCCAGCCTTGGCGTCGAGGATGCCGGAGACTTCCTTCAAGTTCTCGACGCTGCGATCCACGATATCGGGGGCCTTGGCGCCGGCGTAGCGCGACTTCAGCGCGTCGCGCGTGGCGGTGCGGCCTTCGGACGTCTCGAGCTCGGCCATGACGGCCTTGGCGAGTTCGGATGCCGAGGCGTCGACCTTGGCGCCGGCAAGTGCGGTTCCGCTGGCGAAGGCTTCCTTCATCGTGCCCCACAGGCCGCTGGGTTCAGCGGCGGTGACTGCCACGCCTGCCATCATCACGCTCTCCATGACCTTGGTCCATTCCTCGGGCGTGAAGCTTTGTTTGTTGGCCATGTGTCGCGTCTCCTGGGCTGGTTGCGTCAGGCCAAAGGCGCTTCAAATGTGTGATGGGGATGACCGCCATCAACGCAATCTACAAAATGACCTTCTTGCCGTATGAGCGAATGCAATTTGGCAATGCGCGAACGTCAAAAACGTGAGGGTGAAATGATGTCGCGAACTTACCGCACCCATGTGCCGACGCGGTCGAAGCGGATGCCGGTGCCGTCGTAGGCGAAGTAGATCAGCCGGGCAGTGCCGGTGATGTCGTCGCGGGCGATGGTGCCAACGCGTTCGCCACGGCTGTCGTGGGCGTTGTCGCGGTTGTCGCCCATGAGGAAGTATTGACCTGGCGGCACGACAGTTTCGGCGAACGTGTCGAAAAATCCTTCCGCATGGTCATCTAGGATGAGATGGCTCCGGCCGTCTGGCAGCGTCTCTTCAAAGGCGCGGGCGCCGGGGCCCACGGCGGTATCGTTCGGCAGTGCTGGACGCTCGACCTCGCGTCGCGGAACGGCCTCGCCATTGATCTGGAGAATGCTGTCCTTCACGGCGATGCGATCGCCCGGCAGGCCGACGATGCGCATGACGTAGATGACGCGGTTGCCTGGCCCGGCGTCGACCCAGAACGCGGCCACGTCGCCGCGCTGAGGCTCGCCTGACAGCCAGGTTGGCAGAAACGCGACGAACTCGTTGACGTTCAGCGTCGGACTCATGGCGCTGGAAACGATGCTGAATTTCTTGGTCAGCACGAGAAAGCCGAGGACGCAGAACGTCACCAGACCCACGGCCGTCAAAGCCGCGACGACGGCTAGCCTGCCGGTTCGGCCGAATGGCTTGGAGCCCGAGGCGTCCGGCGATGCCTGGTCCATCAGCGCCACCAGAAGCCGATGCCAGCGAGGATCACGCCGCCAATCAGCATGAAGGTGGCGACGACGCCCAGCACTTGCGCGACGAAATGGCCGATGACGGTGCCCGCCGTGCGGCGCGCCTTGCCGGTCATCGAGGCTTCGTTGCGGATGTCATTCCACTTCTGATCAAGCGCGGTGGGGTTGTCGGCGGAGCGGCGGCCGCGGGCGGCCTGCCAGGCCAATTCGAGCGCGGCGCCCTTCAAGTCGTATTTCGACGTCGTCCAGAAAATGATGACGGCCAGCAGCACCAGCGCTCCGCCAACCGCCAGCGTCCACTCGTTCCAGCCCATGTCCATGATCCACCTCCCATGCCGGTTCCGTTCGCGTCGCCCAGCTGTTGCCTGCCCCGTTAACGGATCGGCTGCAAGATGCCGTGCAAAGTGAGCCGCGGCAACGACAGTCGCGAATCACTTCGCGTGATATGGCAGGTACCCATGAGGGGCACGATCATTCGCATCATCGGCATCGATCCGGGGCTGAGGCGCACGGGGTGGGGCGTCATCGAGAGCGATGGCGTGCGGCTGTCGTATGTGGCGTCCGGACACGTGA
The DNA here is from genome assembly GCA_030655135.1 of Hyphomicrobiaceae bacterium. GTDB lineage: Bacteria > Pseudomonadota > Alphaproteobacteria > Rhizobiales > Hyphomicrobiaceae > JAKAXS01. The sequence continues at coordinate 224,854 of JAURWC010000081.1, forward strand.
CGTCGACGAGCGACGAAGACTTGAGCTACCGGCTGCGCGAGATCTTCGAAGGCATCACCAGCGTGATTGCCGGGCACACCCCCGGCGAAGCCGCCGTGGAAGAGACGTTCGTCAACGACAACCCGCGGGCGACCCTGAAACTGGGACAGGCGCGCGGCATGGCGCTGCTGGCGCCGGCGATGCGGGGCTTGCGCGTGGCGGAATATCCGCCGAACCTGATCAAGAAGTCGGTGGTGGGCGCGGGGCACGCCGACAAGAAGCAGATCCAGGTCATGGTGAGTTTTCTTCTGCCGAAGGCGAAGTTCTGCAACGCGGACGAGGCGGATGCCTTGGCCATTGCCATTTGCCATGCGCATCACCGCACCAGCCCGCAGGCGGTTGCCGCGCGGCTGCTAAAGGAAGCGGTTCGATGATCGGCAAGCTGCGCGGCAAGGTGGACGCCATCGGCGAGGCGCACGCGATCATCGACGTCAACGGCGTCGGCTACGAAGTGCAGTTGTCGGCACGGACGCTGCGCAACCTGAAGCTGGGTGAAGAGGTGTCGCTGACGATCGACACGCACGTGCGCGAAGACTCCATCAAGCTGTTCGGCTTTTCCAGCGAGATCGAGCGCAGCTGGTTCCGCACCCTGCAGACCATCCAGGGCGTCGGCTCGAAGGTGGCCCTGGCGATCCTGGGCACGATGTCACCGCAGGATCTGGCCAATGCCATCGCGCTGAAAGACACGAACGCCATGGCGCAAACGCCGGGCGTCGGCAAGAAGCTGGCGGAACGGCTCGTGCTGGAGCTGAAGGACAAGGCGCCTGCGTTGACGGTGGCCGGGCTCAATGCGCCGGCTTCCAACGTGCCCGGCGGGGGCGTTGCGGCGCCGATTGAAAACAATGCGGCTGCCGAGGCCATCTCAGCGTTGACCAACCTCGGTTACAATCCGCCTCAGGCTTCGGCGGCGATTGCCGCAGCGGTCAAGGATTTGGGTGCGGAGGCGGATACGGCTAAGCTCATCCGTCGCGGCTTGAAGGAACTGGCGCGCTAGGGTCTTTCCCTGTCCGTCGAACCGCGAAAGGCTCTAGCTTTTGTTTTGTCGCGCTTCTTTCGGAAAACCGCTTCACACTTTATCCGGAAGCACTCTAGTTTGCGCCTCACAAAAAAACGGAGACTGGCCAATGTGCGCGATGATGACGTTCCGTAACTGGGTGTTGTTTTTGATGGTCTGTGCCGCTGCGGCCGCACTTCTTGGCTGGCAGAGCTTACCGCATCTACCGTTGGACTCGGGCGTCGACCCGGCCACCTTGGCGGCTTATCAGTCTGCGGTGATTGCGCATTGGATCAAGTTTGCGGCGATCGGCCTTGGCATCCCCTTGCTCGTCTTGATCGTTGGCCGGCTGGCGTGCGGTTCACGGCCTGAGCGCCTCTGACGATGGCGGACGTCTCCGGCGAAATCAGTAACGGCCAGCGGGCGTTCTGGACATTTCTCTTCTACACGCTGTGTGGGCCGTTTTTCGCGGCGCTGGCCTACGCCGCGGTAATCATTCTGGCACCCCCGTTGAAGCTGGGCGCGTTGCTGCCGGCCGGCGCACCGCCGCTCGGCGAGGCCGTGGCGAGCGTGTTCGTCTGGGCGGCGCTTCCGGCTGCTCTCACGGCCCTGGGCGTGATGCCGATGGTCTTCCGGCGCGGCACGTTCGGCTGGATCGTGGCGGCGGCAGCGGGAGTGATTGCGTTCGCGGCCGCGACGGCTATCGCGCCAATCCAGCATGAGGTGACGCTGGCCGTGCTGGCGTTCGGCGCCGGGCTGATTTCGCTCGCCGTTCGTCACATGCTGCTGGCCGCTGGCATTTTGCGCTCGGAGTAGCTTGCCCGCGTCAATGAGCGTCGGGCTGCAACCCGCCATTCGTTTCGTCGGTGATTTCCGGCGCGCGCGAGATGTATTCGACCAGGGGCTTGGGAGCCGGGCCACGCGGATCGAGGCTCGCCTGCTGACCACCGCCATAGTAGACGGCGAGCAAATCGGCCAGGCGGCGGGGCTGATGTGAATAATACCGTTCCCACCGGCGGGCCTCGGCCTGGATCTCCTCGAACGATTTCGGCTCCGCGGCCTTGGCCTGAGCTGCTTGCGGCGTCGTTTCATCCTCGCTTACTTCGCCGCCGCCCAGTTGCTGGATGGCCGCGATGGTTCCGGTCGTCACATTGACAGACGACTCCGGCGATACCTGAGACCGGCGTTCAACATCCGGAGCGTCAGGAGCTGGCCTCGCCGTAGCCGCCAGGGCAGCCGCCGCGGGTGGCGGCGTGCTCACCACGGGCGATACGCTGAACGATAGGGCCGTCATAACGAAATTCTCCACCACTGATGTCTGAGTTGGCGTTCTTTTCTTTCAGGCTGCCTCCAAGATCCTAACGGGCCCTTACTTTTCGCCGCGCCAAAAGGCGAAGCCGCGCGGAAACGTTAATGAATGAAAAAGATTTTGAGGAATTCTTGTGGAATCGGGACTGCAGCAACTAACGGCGCGGCCGCTGGGCGCAGGCAATCCATTTTACTGAACGGCTCATGGCGCCCGCTGTTTGGACGTGGGGGTTCACCCGCGCACAAATTGGCGCTAAGTCAGCGGGTGAATTCCAATTTCCCTGTCACATGACCGAACAAGAGGCTCGCCGATGACTGAGAAGCTGAACGACATCGCCCGCGCTCTGATGGCGCCCGGCAAGGGCATCCTTGCTGCCGATGAAAGCTCCAGCACCATCAAAAAGCGCTTTGATACCATAAACTTGACATCAACCGAGGACGCTCGTCGCGACTACCGCGAGATGCTCTTCCGCTCGACGGACGCGATGAAGTCGCACATTTCGGGCGTCATCCTGTACGACGAGACGATCCGCCAGAAGGCGAAGGACGGCACGCCGCTCGTCGACATCATGAAGGCGGCCGGCTCCATTCCCGGCATCAAGGTCGACGCCGGTGCCAAGCCGCTCGCTGGCCCGACCGCAAAAGTCGAAACGATCACGGAGGGACTGGACGGCCTGCGCGAGCGGCTCGACGAGTACTACAAACTCGGCGCGCGTTTCGCGAAATGGCGCGGGGTGATCACGATCGCCGACGGCCAGCCGACCTGGAACTGCGTCAAGGCGAATGCCCATGCGCTGGCCCGCTATGCCGCGCTTTGCCAGGAAGCGAACATCGTGCCCATCGTCGAGCCTGAAGTGCTGATGGACGGCCCGCACGCAAGCCACGATATCGATCGCTGCTATGAGGTGACCGAGTGGACGCTGCGCACGCTCTATCGCGAGTTGTATGACGCGCGTGTCGACCTGGAAGGCACGATCCTGAAGCCGAACATGGTCATCGCCGGCCAGAAATCGCCGAAGCAGGCCTCGGCCGAGGAAGTCGCCGAGAAGACCGTGAAGGTGTTGAAGGCGACGGTGCCGAGCGCTGTACCTGGCATCGCGTTCTTGTCAGGCGGACAGTCTGACGAGGCAGCGACGCAGCACTTGTCACTGATGAACGCCATCGGCGACCTGCCGTGGGGCCTGACGTTCTCTTATGGGCGCGCACTGCAGGCTGCCGCGATCAAGGCCTGGGGCGGCAAGCCGGAGAACGTGGCTGCGGGCCAGCGGGCGTTCTCGCATCGCGCGCGCATGAACGGTTTGGCGGCTGTCGGCAAGTGGGAACAGAAGCTTGAGAAGGCGGCATAAACGCTGCCCAGCCCAGAACACGCATCGAGCGGCTCGCGGAAACGCGGGCCGTTTTGCATTTGGGGCAGAAGGCTATTCGACGGTGGGGCCGCCCAGACTGAACATCGTCACGGCGTTCGTGCTGCTGGAACTTGACAGCGACGGGAACAGGCCGAGAAACGGCGAGGCGGACGGCGAAGCGCCATTGTCATTGTTGTTCGCCGATGCGACCAATGCCTTGGCGGCAGCGATTGCACCGGACGGCTTCTCGGTTACGCGAACTTGAGCCACAGTCTGCGACGGCTGTTTGGGTGCGACCGCAGCCGACGGGCGAGGCTTGCGCTTCATCGTCTTGGGCTGGTCTTCGCTGCGCGCCTTTACAGTCGCCTTACGCTCAGGTGCCCGCTCGACTGCGTGCTCTTTGACGGCTTCCGTGGCGGCAGTTGCTGCTGGCGCTTCCGGCGCGACCTCGGCAGTCGCTTCGGGTTCACCTTCGACGGCGGGCTGAGCGCTGGCGTCGACCTCGCCGGCCTGGCGCAGTTCGACGCTGAACTTGCCGGATGACGCGGCGGAGTTGCCGGGGATTTCTACTGTGGCGCGCATTGCAGCCGTGGGCGCACCGGTGGGGAACGTGATGACGAGGTTGTCCAATTCGGACTGGGGTAGCGACCATGCCGTGTCGGATACCTGCGCGCCGGCGGATAGCGTGGTGCCGGGTGCCAGATTGCTGACAACGATGTTGGCGCGCGCAGCCTGGGCGGACGCCTGCTCAGAATAGTTGCGAAGGGCCTCGCCAAACGCAAGGCGCGGTGTCGCGGCGTTGGCGTTCGAGGTGAAGGTCAGGTTCAGCGTGGCCGTCTGGATCCAGCGCTCGGCACCCTGGAGGAAGGGCGCGACGGTGGCGGGGCTGGCGATGCTAATGCCAACTCCGGTGCCAACGGCGACAAGCGACATCAGAAAGGTGGCTCGGGCGAAGGGACGGCTGGCGCCCTGGTAGCGGCGCGTGCTCGAAGCATTGCGAACCGCGCGGCTGGCGTGAGGAACGTCCTGGATGGCACGTTCCAGGAATCGCGGCATTCGATCGCCGCGGCCTTCCTGGGTGGCCCAGTCATAGTTGTCGTGGTGCTCGCTCTCTGCGCGAGAGACCATTACGCGGGAAAGGGCTTCGGCCAACGATTCGTTTGCCGAGCCTTGTCTACGCTTAGACATGCTACGCTCCCCACATTACTCCAGGCGCCCAATACGCAGGCGACCCGTCTTCCCCAACTGACGCGCTCGTTTTTTTCCCCAACCTATCCACAGGGTGTCGATGCCTGTGCATGGCTTAATTTTTTACTTGCGCCGTCTCCCGGAGACTACTGTGGAGATTCGGAAACCTCAATCATTTATCGCAATGCGGTGAAACATTATTAACCACGCGATCAACATGACTGCGTGGCCAAGTGCTTAGGATCGATCGGAGTTGGATCGGGGCGAGGGCTACTGGCCCTTCAAGACCATGCAATCCACCTTCTGCTGGCGCAGGGTGGTGCAGGCGGCCGTGGCGCCGGCGCTGTCAAATTCGGCGAAGCGGGCGCGATAGACCTGTTTGCTGCCCACCTGAGCCTGTTCGGCAAGGGACGGGCGATTGCGTAGAACGTCGGCGCGGCCGCGAACACTTTCCAAATGGCGCTTGGCCTCCGCAGCGCTAGCGAAGGCCCCAACCTGGATGAGGTAGTTGCCGCCGGCGCGCGCAACGGGTGCAGCGGGCTTGGCCTGCCGTGACGGCGGGGTTGCGGCTTGGGTGCCCATTAGGGCACGCGGCTGTTGTTCGCCAATGTCGCGCTGAGGGTCGACTTCAGGGCCGGCTTGCGCCGGCCGCATGCCGAGACGCTCGGGCTGAGCGGGCGGAGCCGACAAAGCCGCGATCTGGTCATCGAGGGTGCCTGGGCGCCGCGCCTTCAGCACAACGCTTTCGTTGGCCTCGGCCGAGCGCGCGGCGGGAGCGGGTACTGCCGGCGCGCCAGGCGACGGTGCTGCGCGCGACCCTAGATCCAGCCGGGGAGTAGCGGAGGCTGAGACGAACTGTGGAGGCTGGCGCTGTGGCGGTGGCTGAGCTGCCGGAGCGGCGCTGCCTGCGCCAGGCGCGGGTGCGCCAGCGGTCTGTGCGGCGACCATCACGGCTTTGACCTTCGCGATTCTGATCGCGGGATCGGCTGCGGGGGGTTGATCAGAGGTGGCGACGGGCTGGGGTACCGGTGGCGGCGCCATCGCCGTGGACAACGCCTGTGCCTTCGCCTCGGCCTTTGCCTTTTTGTCGGGCTTCTTGGCGATGACCGGCGCGGCCGCGGCCTGTACGACCGGCGCCTTGGCCGGCAACGGAGCCGGTGGCTCTGGCGCCCGGGCCGGCTTGCTGCGAGCGATCAACACCGGGCCAGACTTGCGCGTCTTCTCAGTCGAGGCATTGCCCAGCGCGCGGAAAAGGACGACCCGCATGTGCGCGTTGCGGACTCCGGCGGAGGCGCCGCCAAAGACGGAGCCGACGACATACTTGCCGTCGCGCTGCACGGAGCTGACCAGATTGAAGCCAGATGCCCGGGTGTAGCCGGTCTTGATGCCGTCCATGCCGCCGAAGCCGTTCATCAGCGTATTATGGTTGCGATAGGTCTTGCCGCCGTAGCTGAAGCTGCGCAGCTGAAAGACGGAAAACCGGTCAGGAAAATCGTCACGCAGGCGCAGTCCCAGGGTGACCATATCGCGTGCCGTGGTCAGCTGACGCGGATCAGGCAAGCCGGAAGCGTTGCGGAACGTGGTGCTGGCCATGCCGATATCACGGGCACGCTTCGTCATACGCCGTGCGAACTCTGCTTCGCTGCCGGAGATTGCTTCGGCGATGGCGCAGGCGATATCGTTGGCTGACTTCGTGACCACGGCTTTGATGGCGTTGCCGAGTGAGATCCGTTCACCGACGTCCAGCCCGAGCTTCGAGGGCGCCATCGACGCAGCGTTGACGCTGATGGTCAGCATCGTGTCCTCGCTCATACGGCCGGCCTTCATTTCTTCGAAGGCCATGTAGATCGTCATCATCTTTGTCAGCGAAGCGGGGTAGCGCGGCTCATTCTCCTGCTGAGCGTGCAAGACAGCGCCGGTATTGCCGTCGATGACAAACGAGGCTTGCTTGTCGGCGGCGTGCGACACCGTGGGGCTGACGGCGAGCGCCAGAGTGCAAGCGACCGCCTGCATGCATAGCCTCAAGCTCCTTTTGCTCAGCACCGGCATCGCGTGGCAGCACCTAATAGTTGCAACAACAATTCATCTGGAGCGCAGCAGTAGGAACCGCGTTGCCATGCACCTGGAGAAGGCGCCCAACCTTGGAGGATCTCCCCGACCCTAGCGATTTCATCACCGTTTTAGGGCGGCTTTACGACTACCCAGCCCCACTTGAGTGCGGGTTGAGGCTATACGACCACAACCTGCCATTAGGTTAATTCTGAAACGCGCTTATGGTGCAGTGCAAAATTCCGGCTTGATTTTTTTGTGCATTGCACTCATATCGTGTTTAGGCGTTGTGCGCGGCCTTGCTTCAGGCCCCCATCGCCCAAGATTTTCGACCTCAGCTAAGAAAACAGGTGCCCCATGAACGACTATCAGGACTTCACTAAGTTCAGTCAGATCGGCGCAGAAGGCTTCATGAAGGCCGTTGGCGACTGGAATAAGGGTTGGCAGGCGATCGCTGCCGAGATGACCGATTACTCCAAGCGCGCCTTCGAAGACGGCACGTCGACGTTCCAGCAGCTCGCTTCGGCCAAGTCGATCGAGCAGGCGTTCGAAATCCAGCAGAGCTACGCAAAGCGCGCGTACGATGAATATATGCACCAGCTCAGCAAGATCGGCGGCATGTATTCTTCGATGGCCAAGGATGCCTACAAGCCGGTTGAAAAGGCTCTCCAGGCCGGCCGCTAAGCTGTTCCTCATTTTTTGCGGTAGAACCCAACGAAGGGCCCGGAGCGATCCGGGCCTTTTTTGTGTCTCGTTGCCACACCATCTTAGGCAAACTGGGCTTTGGGGCGGGTGCGGGATGGATGCTTGCAAGTCGCTGTCCCAGCGGGTGATGCTAAACTGTGGGGCGGTGACAGATACGTAACATGACGCGACGGGAACTCGCTTTAAGATGAAATTTGGAATCGTTAGCCTGGAGACCTATGCTGGCTCGCACATGATGATGGATACGACGCACAAATATATCGGCACGACGCGAGCCAGGCAGGCCGCCGCGACGGCGCTGCAGCAGAGTTGGTTTGAGATCGCCATGGCCGGGAAAAACGGCGCCGGCGCCGGCAACAACAACAATGGCGGCCGCGGCGACGAAGAAGGCAAGACCGGCCTTGTCACGAAAACGCGTCCGAAGACAAAGAAGCCGGCTTTGTACAAAGTGCTGCTTCTCAACGACGACTACACGCCGATGGAATTCGTCGTGCATGTTCTGGAGCGCTACTTCAGCAAGGGACGTGAGGAAGCGACGCGCATCATGCTGCATGTTCACCACAAAGGTGTCGGCATCTGTGGCGTGTTCACCTACGAGATTGCTGAAACAAAGGTGACGCAGGTTATGGATTTTTCCCGCCAGCATGACCATCCTCTTCAATGCACCATGGAGAAAGAGTAGGTCCGATCGTGCCATCCTTCTCGAAGAGCTTAGAGACCGCACTGCATCGCGCGTTGGAACTCGCCAACGAGCGCAGCCACGAATACGCGACGTTGGAGCATCTGCTGACCGCACTGCTCGATGATCGCGACGCGGCTGCCGTCATGCGTGCGTGCAATGTCGATATCGACCAGTTGCGCACCCGCGTGACTGACTACCTCGACACGGAACTGGGCCCGCTGGTTGTCAAGGGCGCCAACGAAGCGCAGCCGACGACCGGGTTTCAGCGCGTGATCCATCGTGCCGTCGTGCACGTGCAGTCGTCAGGACGGGAAGAGGTGACGGGCGCCAACGTGCTCGTGGCGATCTTTGCCGAGCGCGAGAGCCACGCGGCGTTCTTCCTGCAGGAGCAGGAGATGACGCGCTTCGACGCTGTGCAATACATCAGCCACGGTATCGCCAAGCGGCCCGGCATGTCCGAGCCTCGCTCGGTACGCGGGGCCGACGAGGAGGCGAGCGAAGAGGCTAGTGGCGAGAAGAAGCCGGGCCAGGACGCGCTCAACACCTATTGCGTCAACCTCAACAAGAAAGCCAAGGACGGCAAGATCGACCCGCTGATCGGGCGCGAGCAGGAAGTGCTGCGCACGATCCAAGTGCTGTGCCGCCGTCAGAAGAACAACCCGTTGTTCGTCGGCGATCCCGGCGTCGGCAAGACGGCGATCGCGGAAGGCCTGGCCCGTAAGATCATCCGCGGGGAAGTGCCTGAGGTGTTGAGGAACGCCACGATCTTCTCGCTTGACATGGGCTCGTTGCTGGCCGGCACGCGCTATCGCGGCGACTTCGAAGAACGGCTGAAGGCCGTGATGAAGGAAATCGAGAACTACGACGGCGCGATCCTGTTCATCGACGAGATCCATACCGTCATCGGTGCGGGTGCGACGTCGGGCGGAGCCATGGACGCTTCCAACCTGCTGAAGCCTGCGCTGCAGTCGGGCGTGCTGCGCTGCATCGGCTCGACGACCTACAAAGAGTACCGCCAGCACTTCGAGAAGGATCGCGCGCTTGTGCGCCGCTTCCAGAAGATCGACGTGAAGGAACCGACGATCGACGACTCGATCGCCATTCTGAAGGGCTTGAAGCCGTACTTCGAGGAATTCCATAAGCTCAAGTACACCAACGAGGCCATCAAGGCCGCGGTGGAGCTTTCGGCCAAGTACATCCACGACCGCAAGCTGCCCGACAAGGCGATCGACGTGATCGACGAGACAGGCGCCTCGCAGATGCTGGTGCCGGAAGGCAAGCGCAAGAAGAAGATCACCGTGAAGGAGATCGAAGGGACCGTTGCCACGATGGCGCGCATCCCGCCGAAAACCGTCACAAAGTCTGATGCTGACGTTTTGATCAACCTGGAGAAGGATCTGAAGCGGCTGGTGTTTGGCCAGGACAAGGCGATCACGGCCCTGTCGTCGGCCATCAAGCTGGCGCGTGCGGGTCTGCGTGAGCCGGAGAAGCCGATCGGCAGCTACCTGTTCTCCGGGCCCACGGGCGTCGGCAAAACGGAAGTTGCCAAGCAGCTCGCCTCGCTGATGGGCGTTGAACTGCTGCGCTTCGACATGTCGGAATACATGGAGAAGCACACGGTCTCGCGTCTCATCGGTGCGCCTCCAGGCTATGTCGGCTTCGACCAAGGCGGCCTGCTGACCGACGGCATCGATCAGCATCCGCATTGCGTGCTGTTGCTCGACGAAATCGAGAAGGCGCATCCGGACCTGTTCAACATTCTGTTGCAGGTGATGGACCACGGCAAGCTGACGGACCACAACGGAAAGGCCGTCGACTTCCGCAACGTCATCCTGATCATGACGACCAACGCAGGTGCGTCGGAAATGGCGCGGCCGGCCATGGGCTTCGGGCGCAGCAAGCGCGAAGGAGACGACGAGGAGGCCGTAAACAAGCTGTTCACGCCGGAGTTCCGCAATCGTCTCGATGCGATCGTGCCGTTCGCGGGCCTGCCACAGGAAGTCATCGAGAAGGTCGTCGAGAAGTTCATCTTCCAGCTCGAAGCGCAGCTGGCGGATCGCGGCGTGCTGATCGAACTGTCGCCCGAAGCTGCAAAGTGGATCGGCGAAAAGGGCTACGACGAAAAGTTCGGCGCCCGGCCGCTCTCGCGCGTCATCCAGGAGCACATCAAAAAGCCGCTGGCTGACGAGTTGTTGTTTGGCAAGCTCGAGAACGGCGGCACCGTGAAGGTCGTCGTCGAAGGCGAAGGCGAGGATCGCAAGCTGGCATTCGAACTGCTGGCGGCCGATCCGAAGAAGGCCAAGCCCAAGAGCGAGGACGATGACGACGAGGATGATGACGAGCCGCAGGCGGCTCTCGTCGAGGCAGCCGTGCCACCGCGCAAGGCTTTGCCTGGCCCGAAAGAGAAGAAGGAAAAGGGCGGCCGCGGCAGTGGAACTGTGCCAAGCGTGCCGCGCCGGCGCGACGACTGATCCTTCTCCCGGCTGAGTACCTGGATGCCCGCGGGGTCGCCTCGCGGGCATCGTTGTTTCTGCCGAGGTATTGTCAGGCGACTTGTTCAACCGTCATTGACGAATATCTCGCTTGTCTGGGCAGAGACCGTCACAGAACTGTATTATAATGCTGGTCACGATGGCCCGGGATTTGGAGCCCGCCATGGATCAAGACCTGCATGCCGATGCCACCGCACAGGTGGCCACGCCTTCATCATCCAGTGTTTCGCATTTCCGGCAGATCTTGTTCTGGCCGGTGCAGCTCATTTCAGTGTCGGGGCAAAAGTCGCACGATCACGCCGAGGCCTTTGCCGCGCTTGGGCCAAACAATCCGTGGCGCATCGTCGAAGATGAATTCACCGGCGACCCGGCCGAGTTTCAGGAACGCCACTACAGCGAGTTCGTGACCTTCCTGCCGCCGGTGCAGCGTTTCATCTACGGTCAGGGCTCCGAGCGGGCGGAGCGGACCTGCGGAAACACGCCGATCAAGGTGATGCGCCGCACCGATGTCGCGGCGATGCGCGTGACGCTGACGCCGGACGCGGCACCGATCGAACTCAAGGTGGCGCATGTCGATCTGTATTTCTTCTTCGACATCGACATCGCCATCCTGGCGCTGGAGCTTTACGCCGACAACCTATCTCTGGCGGCCGCGCAGGATGTGATGTTCCGGTTGGGCCGCCTTTATCCGTCCTTCTGGCACAAGGACGGGGCACCGGGACACTGCGCGCTGTGCACCGAATGGCTGTCCGCCAGCGGTGCCATACTGGCGTCATCGGATTTCGAGGATCGCAAGACGTATCTCGCGCACGTGGGGCAGCATCGCTCCGCGCGCCTCGGCCGCCATTGGGAGTTTTTGCTGAAGCCGCTCGTGCCGCTCGACAGGGACAAGGGCACCTTGCGTTACCGGCAGTTGGAATACTATCGCATGCCGCTGATGGCCTACCTGGCGCTCGACGATGCCGATGCCTTGTCGCGTGCAGACTACGTGCGGCTTGGGCACGTGAGGGGGTCGGGCAAGGCGTCGAAGCAGCCGCTCGCCGACCATCACCTGACCGACTTCGAGGCCAAGCACTGCTACGATCGCTATCACGAAAAGCGCGATCCGGCGGATTGGCCGAGCACGCGCTACATGTCGTGCAATCATGCGCTGGTGGTGACGGGCGATGCGCGCAACGCGTATTTCGTCAACGGAGAGCACGGGCTGCTCAACAGCTTCCGGCACCAGCACTTCATGCTGTTCATGGTGGCGCACTTCCAGAAGGCGGCGCTGCTGATGTTCTCCGACCGGCTGGCGGAGGCGGTGAACCGCCTCGACATCCGCAATCCGCAGGCGGTGCTGGCGTTCCGCTCAGCCACGCGCGAGGCGCTGGAGACGTTCCTGCGCTTCACGCATCGCTACTGGTTCCACGTCGTCAGCAACCAGGACCAGGCGCGCGACCTGTTCGACCTGTGCCGCAGCCATCTCGATCTCGACCGGCTGTACGAAGACGTGCGGCAGGAGGTGCAGGAGATGAGCCAGTACCTTGAGAACGAGGCGATGCGCCGCCAAAACGAGAGCGTGGCGCGGCTGACGGTGGTCACCGCCTTCGGTTTGATCGGCACGGTGGCGACGGGCTTCCTCGGCATGAACCTGTTCGATCACACGGGGCTTAGCGGACTGGAGAAGGTGGCGATGTTCGCGGCCGTGTTCGTGCCGACGCTAGTGCTGACGTTCTACACGATCGCCAAGTCGCAGCGGCTGTCGTCATTCCTCGACGCCTTGGGGAACGAGACGATAGGATTGGGCGAGAAGCTATCGGCGTTCGTCAAGGTTTGGCGGCGATAGCGTAAGTCAGCATTTCCATCTCTCTGTAGCCGAGGTTTTAATGAAATACGTCCTGATCATGGTGGCAACTGCTGTTCTGTCTAGCCCTGCGGCGGCAAATGACGAACGCCGCGATGCCGTCATCGCGCAGACGGCGGCGGCACTGGCCTCGGCCGATTATGCCAAGAAGCACTGTCCGCATTTGCGCATTGACGAAGATCTCATCACCGAGAACGCCCAGGAGGCGGAGACGACGGTCGATGCCTTGCGCGCGGACGAATCCTATGTCGAACAAGTGGCCGCGCTCCAGAGCGTCGAGAAAAGCAACGGCAGCGCCATGGTCTGCATGGTCATGCCATCCGCCCACGGCGGACTGGCTCGCGGGATTATCACGCGCCGCTAATGGAGCAGCGGTAACGTCGAACGCGCGGCCGTGGATGGCAGGGTCAAGCCCTGCCATGGAGAGGGGGGAGGACGCGCTGGTGCTGGAAAGCAGCGGTGAAGTACGGCTGGCGGTGGTCACGTCCGATAGACAGCGCTCTCCTCCTCTCCACGGCCGCCCTCCGAGGCGGGGTTCTGGAGGTACCGTCGAATGCGCAGCCCCTGGATGGCAGGGTCAAGCCCTGCCATGGAGAGGGGAGGATGCACCGGCGCTGAGACGAAGCGTGACGTAATGCTGGCCGACCAATTCTGATAACCAGCGCTCCTCTCCTCTCCGGCCGCCCGCCGAGGCGGCCATCCAGGGGTTCTGGATGCACCGTCGAATGCGCGGCCCCTGGATGGCAGGGTCAAGCCCTGCCATGGAGAGGGGGGAAACGCGCTGGCGCGGGAAAGCATCGTGAAGTACGGCTTTCGGTGGTCACGTCCGATAGACAGCGCGACCTCTCCTCCTGCCCATGGCCGCCCTCCGAGGCGGCCATCCAGGGGGTCTGGATGAACCGTCGAATGCGCGGCCACGGGATGGCAGGGTAAAGCCCGGCCATGGAGAGGGGGGAAACGTGCTGGCGCCGGAAAAGCAGCGTGACGTACGGCTTGCGGTGGTCACATCCGATAGACAGCGCGACCTCTCCTCCTCCATGGCCGCCCTCCGAGGCGGCCATCCAGGGGTTCTGGATGCACCGTCGAATGCTCGGCCCCTGGATGGCAGGGTCAAGCCCTGCCATGGAGAAGGGGGAAACGTGCTGGCGCCGGAAAAGCAGCGTGAAGTACGGCTTGCGGTGGTCACGTCAGATAGACAGCGCGACCTCTCCTCCTCTCCATGGCCGCCCTCCGAGGCGGCCATCCAGGGGTTCTGGATGTAACGTCGAACGCGCGGCCCCTGGATGGCAGGGTCAAGCCCTGCCATGGAGAGGGGGAGGAGGAAGCGCGACCCTACTCCGCCGCCGCTTGCCCCGCGTAGCCGCGGGCGGCGCTGAGCTTGTCGATCAGATCAGCGGCGGCCTGCGGGATGTTCGTGCCGGGGCCGAACACGGCCTTGGCGCCGGCGTCGAACAGGGCTTGGTAGTCGTGGGGCGGGATGACGCCGCCGACGACGATCATGATGTCGTCGCGGCCTTCCTTCGACAGCGCCGTCTTGAGATCCGGCACCAGCGTCAAGTGCCCGGCCGTCAGCGACGACACGCCGATGACATGCACGTCGTTTTCGACGGCCTGGCGGGCGGCTTCCTCGGGCGTGGCAAACAGCGGGCCGATGTCGACGTCGAAGCCGAGGTCGGCGAAGGCGGAGGCGATGACCTTCTGGCCGCGGTCGTGACCGTCCTGGCCCATCTTGGCGATGAGAATGCGCGGACGGCGGCCGTCGTTCTTTTCGAAGGCGTCGACCAGCGTGAGGACTTTCGTTACGTCGTTGTTCATGGCGCCTGCCTCCGACCTGTAGACGCCCGAGATGGCGCGGATTTCCGCGCGGTGGCGGCCGAATATTTCTTCCATCGCATCGGAGATCTCACCGACGCTAGCTTTTGCGCGGGCCGCCGCAACCGACAGCTCGAGCAGGTTGCCGTTGCCACGGGCGCCGTCCGTCAGCGCCTTCAGGGCCGCCTTGCAGGCGGCTTCGTCGCGTTCGCCGCGGAGGCGCTGCAGCTTGGCGATCTGCTGCTCGCGCACCGACTTGTTGTCGACCTTGAGGAAGTGGACCTCGGCGTCGTCGGTCACCTGGAACTTGTTGATGCCGACGATGGTCTGCTTGCCGGTGTCGATGCGCGCCTGAGTGCGGGCCGCCGCCTCTTCGATGCGCATCTTAGGCACGCCGGCGGCGATCGCCTTGGCCATGCCGCCCAGTTCGTCGATCTCGGCCATGTGGATCTCGGCCTTGCGCGCGAGGTCGTAGGTCAGGCGTTCAATGAAGTGGCTACCGCCCCACGGGTCGATGACGCGCGTGTTGCCGGTCTCCTGCTGCAACAGCAGCTGCGTGTTGCGGGCGATGCGGGCGGAGAAGTCCGTCGGCAGGGCGATGGCTTCGTCGAGGCCGTTGGTGTGCAGTGACTGCGTCTGGCCCTGCGTTGCCGCGAGTGCTTCGACACACGTGCGCGTGACGTTGTTGAAGATGTCCTGCGCCGTCAGTGTCCAGCCCGACGTCTGCGAGTGCGTGCGCAGAGACAGCGAGCGGGCGTCCTTGGGATTGAACTCGTTCTTGATGAGCTTGGCCCACATGAGACGCGCCGCGCGCATCTTGGCGATCTCCATGAAGTAGTTCATGCCGATGGCCCAGAAGAACGACAGGCGCGGGGCGAACGCGTCGATGTCAAGACCGGCGGCGACGCCGGCACGCGCATAGTCGAGGCCGTCGGAGAGCGTGTAGGCGAGTTCCAGGTCGGCCGTCGCGCCGGCTTCCTGCATGTGATAGCCGGAGATCGAAATCGAATTGAACTTCGGCATGCGCTTCGACGTGTAGGTGAAGATGTCGGAGATGATGCGCATCGAAGGGCCGGGCGGATAGATGTAGGTGTTGCGCACCATGAATTCTTTGAGGATGTCGTTCTGGATGGTTCCGGCCAGCTTCTCCGGCGGCACGCCCTGCTCTTCGCCGGCGACGATAAAGAGTGCGAGCACGGGCAGCACGGCGCCGTTCATGGTCATCGAGACGGTCATCTGCTCCAGCGGGATGCCGGAGAACAGCGTGCGCATGTCGTAGATGGAATCGATCGCCACGCCGGCCATGCCGACGTCGCCGCGCACGCGCGGATGATCGCTGTCGTAACCGCGATGGGTGGCCAGATCGAAGGCGACGGAGAGGCCCTTCTGGCCGGCGGCGATGTTGCGGCGATAAAAGGCGTTGGAGTCCTCGGCCGTCGAGAAGCCGGCGTACTGGCGCACGGTCCAGGGCTGTGTGACGTACATGGCAGGATACGGCCCGCGCAGGTAGGGCGCGATGCCGGGCCAGGTGTCGAGGAAGTCGAGCCCGGCCGTGTCGGCGCCGGTGTAGACCGGCTTCAGCGGAATGCCTTCGGGCGTGACCCAGCTTTCGCCGGTCGCTGAAGCTGCCGGAGCTTTCGGCGCGGCCGCGGCGGCATCAAGGCTGATGTTGGTGAAGTTCGGGATCGACGTCATTTTTGGTCCTAAACCGATAGGCTGAGACAAGCGATGTCGCTCAGGCTAGATGTGTTCCTGCGTAGATATCCGTGAACTTGAATTCGGCAGCGATGCTGGCAAGAGCGATGGTATCATCCACGGCCTCAGCGATCAGCGGATTCTCCGGCCAAGCGCCGGTAGCGTCTCGGCGCATTGTCTCGACGCGCATCCTAGTGGAATGGACCACAACAATTTCCTGCACGGTCGGCAGCGTCGCGTAGGCCCTGACGTTCTCGCGCGTGTCCTGCGCATTTCCCGGCGATAGGACTTCAATAAGAAGAATGGGATCGGGCGTCATGATCTGACCCGGGCGATTGGGCGCTTGAGTCACTCCGAGATCGGGAATCCGATAGTTCCACTCTGCACTGAGTCGTGGCTGCACCCCGAGGGCCGCCACTGCGCGGTATCCTGGCTTATGCACGCGCAGATGCGTCCAGATAAGCCCTGTCAAATTCACGACAATAGTATTGTGTGCGTCGCTGCCTGGAGACATCGCCCGCAAAACTCCGTCGACGAGCTCGTAGCGCATGCCACTGCCATCGCCGGGCCAATCGAGAAAATCGGCGACCGTCAGCAAAGGTGGCAATTGGGTCTGATGCACATTCATCAGCAGCAGCTCTCGGTTCATTCTCCAGACGTCACTATAGCACGGTCGCGAGCCGGCGTTGCCGCCCGGATAGCCCCTTCAAACCCTGACATCAAACGGATTTTATCGGTCTGGCGCATCATACTAGCGCCGGAACGCACGGCAACCGCCGGCGGCGTCACAGGCCGCACCGGCCTTCGTTAACCGTTTTTGCGCTGCCGCCCACAACGCCTACTGAGGCGCATCTGCCTCGGCCAAGGCCACGAGCGGGCTTTGCCCGCCGTTCAGCCGCTGAGGCTGAGGCCCACCAGCACTGGCCAGGGCCGCTTCGGCGGCCTCGGGCGACAGCGTGGAAAACATCTGCTGCAGTTCGGCCCCGGTGCGCGCTGCGTAGCTACCGATGCCGTCGCGGCCGTAGAAGGCCTTGAACATCTGGCGGGCACTGGCGAGCGACAGCGGGCCGATCTCGATGACATCGTCGATGCGACCAGGGCGAACGATAGCGGGATCGAGCCGGCCCGGGTGGTTGGTCGTGACGATGAACTTCAGGCCGTCGGGCGTCTGGATGCCGTCCATGGAATTCAGGATCTCGTGTAGAGGCGAGCCGCGCAACGCCGAATCCTGGCTGGGCCTGCCGCTACCATTCTCGTTGCGCCCGCCGCGATCGAGGCTGCCGGAAATCGTGTCGATGTCCTCGATGACGAACAAGTCCTTGCGGGTACCCGTGCGGAAGGCCTCGCCGAGACCGTGCAGCGACTTAATGTACTTGATGTCGAATTCGAAATCGGAGGCCAGCGCATGGATGAGGCTGGTCTTGCCGGTGCCGGGCGGGCCGTGCAGCATGATACCGAGTTTCCAGGGGATGCCGCGCGCGGCATGCCAGTCCTCGGCGCCGAGGAACCAGGTCATGCGCTCGACCAGCCGGTCCTTGATCGCCTGGTCAACGAATACGGTATCCAATCCGCGTTTGCGGCGCCGCAGTCCACGGGCGTTGCCGCTGGCGTTGAACAGCGAAACGTAGATGGTGTTCCTGTGCTCAGCGGGCCGGCTGTCGCGGATGAAGTTCTCGATGACGCCGCGGTTGCGGGTCAGGAACGAGACGGTGATGCTCTCTATCGGCGTGATCTGCTGCGTGGACTTGGACTTTGAATACTTGAAGAGGGTGCCTTCGTACGTTCCCCACCCGCCGCCGAAGCCGGTTTTCAAAGTGCCGTCCTTGACCTCAAGCGACCGGCTGAAGAACGACAGGCGCCGGCCCTCGATGAAGGCGTCGATGTCGCGAAACTCGTCGGACAGGCTCTCGACGAACAGCTTGGTCCAGAACGTCCGGTCGACAAAGTCGAGAAGCTTCTGGGGAACGGCGCGCAGAACGTACATCAGCGCGCCGAAGGCAACCGTGCCAATGCCGCCAACGAGCAGAGGGTTGGTCCCCAACGCGGAAAACATGCTCTCGATCGGCATCGCCGTCCCTCTCGTTGACGCCGTCGCTTAAACTGACGGATAGGTCAGCACCGCGGTGGCTTAGGACGGCATAAAGTGGTGGTATCGGCGGCCACCTCAAGGCCCTGGACGATATAAATGTTACGGCAAGCGGCAGGCCATTTCCTACAGACGGCGCCGCGTTTGCCTGCAGGTCGATCTGGCGGGCTAACCAGCAATTCCTAACGTCTTTTGCAGGCCGGCCAGAACGGCCAGGGCGTCTTTGCCGGCGGCGAGGAAATCGTCCACGCCGGCGGACTTGAGGGCGGCGTCCTGGTCGCCCGGTTTGCCGGCCATGAGGACGAACTTGGCGCCGGCCGACTTCAAGGCTTTCGCGGTGGCTTCGGCATGCTGCTCGTAGAGCGCGTCGGAGGAGCAGATGCAGGCGGCCTGGGCGCCGCTGGCCCTGAAGGCGGCGGCGGCTTCGTCGGCGGACTTGTAGCCGTCGCTCGTCAGTGCGGCGATGCCGCCGGCGGCGAGATAGTTCTTCACCCAGGTGGTGCGGATGGTGTGCTCGCTGATGGGGCCGATGCTCGCCAGGAAGACCTCAGGCTTGTGGCTGGCGGCATCGGCGGCATCACGCAAAGCTTCGAAGGGTTCCGCCAAACGGTGCGGCGTGAGCGGGCGGATTTCGGGCTTGCCATTGATGGCGGGCGCAGCGGGATGCGGCGTGACCTTGACGCCGTCGTCGCCGAGCAGCGGGAAGGCGGAGACGCCGGTCAACGGCGCGCGGCCGGTTGCGACCGCTTTCGCGCGTGTCGCGGCGACAGCGGCGATTTCGTCCTGCACGAAGCCGGCGCACAAGGCGTCGACGATGCCGCCCTTGGCTTCGATGCCCTGGAACAAGGCCCAAGACTTTTGCGCGAGATCCTTGGTGAGGTTTTCGAGATACCAGGAGCCGCCGGCGGGATCGATGACGCGGCCAAGCGAGCTTTCCTCCTGCAGCACCATCTGGATGTTGCGGGCGATGCGGCGCGCGAACTTGTCGGTTTTTCCCAGCGTCCAGGTGTACGGCAGCACGGTGATGGCGTGCGCGCCGCCCAGCGCTGCACCGGTGCAGGCGACGGTTAGGCGCAGCAGGTTGGTCCACGGGTCGCGCTTGGCCATCATGCGCTCGGACGTGATCGCGGTGATGTGGGTTTTCGCGGCGGCATCGCCTGCGCCGCACGCGTCGGCGATGCGCCAAATGATTTGGCGGGCGGCGCGCAGCTTGGCCATCGTCAGGAACTGATCGGTGTCGGCGGCCAGGGCGTACGAGATTTGCGGCAGGGCGTCCGCCGGCTTGACGCCGAACTCCTCGAACTTTTTCAGATAGGCAACGAGGGTGGCGGCCATAGCTGCCAGTTCCTGCGCTTCGGTGGCGCCAGCTTCGTGATAGACGGTGGCGTCGACGCGCACTGTGCGGATGTTGGGTTCGGCTTTGCGCGCTTCGGCAGCGACGGCCATCACCTCTTTGGTCGCGTCCTCAAGCGTCCGGCCGAGACCGCCGAAGCGGGCGTATTTGCCGATGCAGTCGAGGTTCAGGAACGCTTGCGTCTTGCCCGGCTTGGCGCCGATCAGCGGCAGCGACGCTAGGAATGCTCGCGCCAGTTTCGGCGCGCCGAGGCCGATCTTGAGTTGTACGGGGGCGAGATCCAGATAGGTGCCGGTCAACACGGTGGCGAAATCGTTGGCATCGGCCAGACGAATGCCGAACTGGCCGGGGCTTTCGATCTGCAGCACGATGCCATGGACGCCGCCTTCCAGCTCTTCCAGGATCTGCGCGTTGGCGGTTGCGGGCTCGGTCTCGGCGTTGATCTGGTGGATCTGCCAGCCGAGGTCGCGCACGCTGGCGTCCGTGCCGCGTGTCAAGGGGGCGGCGCCGGGCACAGCTTCCGCCGTGCCAGGCAGCTGCTCGGCGCGGGTGTAGATTGGCTCGACGCGCAGGCCGTCAGCGGTGCGCGAGACGAGGCGCTTTTCGAAGTCGCCGCCCTTGATGGCCTTATCGACCAGCTTCAGCCACTGGTCACGCGTGGCCTGCGGAAAATCGGCGGCCAACTTTTCTTCTGTCGTTGCAGTATCCGTCATCACGTTCCCAACACGTTCACGAGAGCTAGTGCCGTGCTTCTTATCGGAAAACCGCTGCACACTTTGTCCGGAAGCACTCTAGGACACTTCGCATACCATCACTGCGCGGGCGTGTCTCATGAGCGTCATGTCACGGCGGCATTGGGTTGTTCGCCCTGCCCGCCGGCGCCGGGGGCCTTATCCCCAAGTCCGCCATGCAACCGCCGTTTGCAAACCTCGGAAAGGCATGCAAATAGGGCTGTTGCCGCTTTTGACGTGAGTCGGGCGGCAGGCGGCGTAAGAGGCGACATTTTCGGGGGTTTTTGGCTGATGTCGGTGATCCAGGACGGCAAGATCTTTGTCGGAAAGAGCAGCAAACCCGAATACTTGGACCTGAAGCTCGGCAACCGGCACGGCCTCATCACCGGGGCCACGGGCACGGGCAAGACGGTTACCCTGCAGATTCTGGCGGAAGGCTTTTCAGCCGCGGGCGTGCCGGTGTTCGCCTCCGATATCAAGGGTGACCTCTCCGGCATTGCCGCAGTGGGAGAGCCGAAGGACTTTCTCGTCAAGCGGGCACACGAGGTGGGCCTCGATGGCGAGTACAAGAACCGCGCCTATCCCACCATATTCTGGGACGTGTTCGGCCAGGACGGGCATCCGGTCCGCGCCACCGTGCTCGACATGGGGCCGTTGCTGCTGTCGCGGCTGCTAGAATTGAACGAGGTGCAGGAAGGCGTCATCAACATCGCCTTTCGTGTGGCGGCAGACGAGAAGCTGCCGATCCTCGACCTGAAGGATCTACGGGCGCTGATCTCCAACATCGCCGAACGCGGCAAGGAGATCTCCGGCAAGTACGGCAATGTCGCCACCACTTCGGTCGGGTCGATCCAGCGGCGCCTGCTGGTTTTAGAAGAACAAGGCGCGGCGCATTTCTTTGGCGAACCGGCGCTCGACATCAAAGACTTCCTGCGCGTGGCGCCGGACGGGCGTGGCGTGATCAATATTCTCTCGGCCGACAAGTTGATGGAGAAGCCGCGGCTCTACGCGACGTTCCTCTTATGGATGCTGACCAAGCTGTGGCAGACGATGCCGGAGGTGGGCGACCTGCCGAAGCCGAAACTGGTGTTCTTCTTCGACGAAGCGCATTTGCTGTTTGACCAGGCGCCAAAGGCGCTGATCGACCGGGTGGAGCAGATCGCACGGCTCATTCGCTCCAAGGGTGTCGGCGTCTACTTCATCACGCAGAACCCGATGGACGTGCCGAACACGGTCTCGGCCCAGCTGGGCAATCGCGTGCAGCACGCGTTGCGCGCCTTCACGCCGCAAGAGCAGAAGGCGGTGAAGGCCGCGGCGACGACGTTCCGCAAGAACCCGGGGCTCGACACCGAGCGCGTCATCATGGAGCTGAAGACAGGCGAAGCGCTTGTCTCCATGCTGGAGAACAAGGGCGAGCCGTCGATCGTGCAGCGGACGCTGATCCGGCCGCCGGAAGGCCGCATCGGGCCGGTGTCGGCGGAAGAGCGCCAGAGCGTGATCGAATACAGCCCCGTGTTCGACAAGTACGAACAGTCCGTCGACCGCGAGAGCGCCTACGAGATCCTGACGAAGCGCATGGAAGGTGGCGCGGCGGAAGCCAGCGCCGACGGCAGCTCAGGCGGCGGCTGGGGCGACGTGATCTTTGGTGGCAATCCCAGCTCCGGCACAGCCAAGGGCAAAGGCCGCCAGCCGGCCGGCATGGGCGAGATGATCGGCAAGGAGCTGAAGAAAACCATCGCCCGCAAGGTAGCGACGACGATCAAGGACATCATCGTCGGATCGATGAAGGGCAAGCGGTAGAGGCTGGAACGTCACGGAGGCCAGCGATGCTGACAGGCGGTTGCCAGTGCGGTGCTGTGCGATATGAAGCGGGCGAGCCGCAGGCGCTCTTTGTCTGCCATTGCCGGGAATGCCAGAAGCAGTCGGCATCCGCGTTCGGGATCTCGGTGCGGGTCCGTCGATCGGAGTTGAACGTTCTGCAAGGGGCGGTAGCCTACTGGGAGCGGGACGCAGATAGCGGCCGGCGCATCACTTGCGCGTTCTGTCCGACGTGCGGCTCGCGCCTTTGGCACGAGAAGATCGACGTGCCGGAATTCGTGAACCTCAAAGGTGGCTCACTCGACCGGCCGCCGGATCTAGCGGCGGCGGTTCACATCTGGACGAAGCGCAAGCTGGACGGCGTTGTGATCCCGCATGGGGTCAAGACGTTTACTGGTGAGCCAGGATGATTGGGGGTCAGACCTCGGTCTGACCCCGGAAACGTGCCGTCGGCTCGACAGCTCACTCAGTGCAGTAGGTCAGACCGAGGTCTGACCCTTAGCCTTTAGCGGGCAACTTTGCTGCGGTGGAGGAACTGGCCGCCGCGGGTGGTTTCGGTGTCGTAGGAGGCGGCTGAGGCGCGGGCTGTCGTCGAAATGCCGGCGACAGGCGCGTCCGTTTCTTCCTTTGCATCGTCGCGGGCCAGGAACAGTTCCACGTCCGCCATGGCGGGGGCCTTCACGTCTTTTACGTCTTCGGCGCCGATGGCTTCGGTGACGGCCGTCTTCAGCAGGCGCGGCCAAAGCTTTTTGAACAGCGCGTTGGAGGGATAGACGTCGGCGCTGGCAATCTTGCCGTTGACGGCAATGGCGTAGCCGACAATGTCGTCCCCCGCCTCGCCTGCTGCCTGCAGCGCCTTCACGTAGCGCTCCTGTTCGGCGGCGAGGTCCTTGTCCTCAAGGGCCAGTTGCAGGCTGGACTCGGACTCGTCCGACGCCACCTTCTTCTTAAGCTTCATCGACAGCTTCTCTTGGATTGCCGCCACGTTACGCCAGACCTCGCTTTGCCCGCCGGCCGGTCCGCGCTCGGTGAGGCTATCGGTGCTGTTGCTCAGCGTTTCCGCAGGTTGTTGCGGCTCGGCGTTATCGACGGTGCGCTGCTCGCGGTCCGCGCGCCTGACGCCTCGATCGCGCGGATCAGCGCGCGCGGACAGGCTCGCGGTCGGGATCTGGCTGCTGGCTCCTGGGGCCGCCATCATGGCGAGCTTAGCTTCCTTGGTGGGCAGCATTTCGGCTGACGTCATGAACTTGCGCGAGTCTTCGGCGCCGCGCGGAGCCCAGCGCCCGGCTTCGACGCAGTAGACCGGCACCTCGATCTTCTTGGACTTCGCGGGCAGCACGAAAGACGCGGTGACGACGCGATCCTGCTTGCCGCCTTTGACGATGTCGCCGGCGTGGACGAACACCTCTTCACGGCCCTTGTTCTCGACGACGAGCTGGCTGACCGTGTCGGTCTCGTGGACTTCGACGAAGCCTTTGGCCAGTGCCTCCTCCAGCGTCAGCGGCACGGGGCCGTCCGCGCTTTTTCCGTGGATGAAATAGATGCTCAAATTCTCGTGGGTGTGCGGGCCACTGACTTTGGACGGATCGTCGGCGCGGGCCGCAGGGGCGAAGGCGAAGCCAAACAGCGGGGCGATAGCGAGGACGTGCAGAATGGATTGACGCAACATGATGAAACCTCACAACGATCAAAGTTCATTTTCTGCATTGAGAACAGCGGTTTCGTAGCCTGTCTTTGCGGCTCAAGCGCGGGCGCGCGGCGGCGCTTTTCCGGCCCCCGTTGCCTCAGTGACGGCTTTTCGGCGGCGAATGCTGCCAAAGCCGCAGTTCCGCCGCGAACGGCTTGACGGGCGGCGCAGATGTCACTGAGGCAGTGGGGCCGCTTGCATTGCCCACCCCCTCATGCGACCTGATTGGCCTTACGATTTGAGATTCGCCAGCGCGTCCCCCGTTGTGCGTTTCGTGCTGAGCGGACTGCCGCTCCCGGCAAGATTCACGCCCGCACGGACGGAACAGCGCATGGCCCAGATCGACGACCTTTTCTCCGGATTAGAGACCGATATGACGGACAAGACGGCCCGCGCGCGCAAGACCATCGATGCCTCCGACAGCTACACAGCCGCTGACATTGAGGTGCTCGAAGGCCTGGAGCCCGTGCGCCGGCGGCCCGGCATGTATATCGGCGGCACCGACGAAAAGGCGATGCATCACTTGTTCGCCGAGGTGATCGATAACTCGATGGACGAGGCAGTGGCCGGGCATGCGACCTTCATCGAAGTGCGGCTTGACGCGGACGGTTTCCTCATGGTGGCCGACAACGGCCGCGGCATTCCCGTCGACGCGCATCCCAAGTTCAAGACGCAGTCGGCGCTCGAAGTCATCATGACGACGCTGCACTCGGGCGGCAAATTCGACGGCAAGGCGTACAACACGTCCGGCGGCCTGCACGGCGTCGGCGTGTCGGTCGTGAATGCGCTGTCGGAACTGCTCGAAGTGGAAGTGGCGCGCGGCCAGCAGCTGTATCGCATGGTGTTCTCGCGCGGCACGCCGCAGACGAAATTGGAGAAGCTCGGTTCGATCATGAACCGGCGCGGCACGCGCATCCGCTTCAAGCCGGACGAGGCGATCTTCGGCAAAGGCGCGGCGTTCAAGCCGGCCCGGCTGCTGAAGATGGCGCGCTCGAAGGCCTACCTGTTCGGCGGCGTGGAAATCCGCTGGAGCTGCGCTCCGGACCTGATCAAGGACGATACGCCGGCCGAGGCTGTGTTCCACTTCCCGGGCGGCTTGAAGGACTACCTGCTGGCGACGATCGACGGGCAGACGCTGGTGACGAAAGAGATCTTCACCGGGCGCGTCGAGAAGCCGAACGGGCATGGCTCAGTCGAATGGGCGGTGGGCTGGATCTCGGACGAAGACGGCTTCTCCTCGTCCTATTGCAACACGATCCCAACGCCCGAGGGGGGCACGCACGAGGCCGGGTTACGGCAGGCGCTGTACAAGGGCCTGCGCGCCTACGGCGAGCTGACGGGCAACAAGAAGGCCATCCAAGTCACGGCAGACGACGTCATGGGTACGGCGGCCTCGATGTTGTCGGTGTTCATCCGCGAGCCGGAGTTCCAAGGCCAGACCAAGGACAAGCTGGCGACGCAGGAAGCGACGCGCATCGTCGAGAACACCGTGCGCGATGCGTTCGATCATTTTCTCGCCGACAGCCCGCAGCAGGCCACCAAGCTGCTGGACTGGTCGATCGAGCAGGCGGAAGAACGCCTGAAGCGACGTCGCGAAAAGGAAGTCGGCCGCCAGTCGGCAACGCGCAAGCTGCGGCTGCCAGGCAAGCTGGCGGACTGCTCGATCCAGCAGGCGGGCGGCACGGAGATCTTCATCGTCGAAGGCGACAGCGCCGGCGGTTCGGCCAAGAGCGCGCGCGATCGCGAGACGCAGGCCATCCTGCCGCTACGCGGCAAGATCCTCAACGTGGCGAATGCGTCGTCGGCGAAGCTGGCGCAGAACCAGCTGCTTTCCGATCTGATCCAGGCGCTTGGCGTGGGGACCGGTGCGAAGTATCGCGACGAGGACCTGCGCTACGAGCGCGTGATCGTGATGACCGACGCCGACGTCGACGGTGCGCATATCGCCTCGCTGCTGATCACGTTCTTCTACCAGGAGATGCCGGAGCTGATCGAGAACGGCCACCTATTCCTCGCTGTGCCGCCGCTCTACAAGATCACGCAGGGTGCGAAATCGTTCTATGCGCGCGATGAAAAACACCGCGACCAGCTGATCGCTGCCGAGTTCAAGGCGAACCAGAAGATTGAGATTAACCGCTTCAAGGGCCTGGGCGAGATGAATGCCGCCCAGCTTAAGGAAACAACGATGGATCCGAAGAAGCGCACGCTGCTGCAGGTTGAAGTGGCCGAAGGCGACAAGGCCATGGTGACTGATGCAGTCAATGCGCTGATGGGATCGAAGCCGGAAGCGCGCTTCCGCTTCATCCAGGATCGCGCGGCGTTCGCCAAGGACCTCGATATCTAGCGTTACCGGAGTTTGCCGTTGCGTTACCTTTCCATGCTCGCGGTAGCGATCTTCGGCTTGCCGGCTTTGCTTGGTTTGCTGGCGCCTTTGGTGCCGCAGCTCGAACTGCCTAACCACTTCCGGCTTTTCTTGTTGCTCGGCGCGATGATGCTCCTGGCGTTCGACGTGTTTGTTCGTCGTCTGAGGCGGCCTTGGCCGGCGATCGGGCTCGTTGGTCTCAACCTCGCGCTCACGGCGCTGCCGATGACGCTGGCGGCTTTGTCCCCTCCTATGCCGCCGGTGAACGGCGAGCCGATGAAACTGGTATCGTTCAATCTGTGGACCAGCGGACGGCACGCCGACATCGTGCGGTTCATCGAAGACGAGGCGCCGGATGTCGTGATGTTTCAAGAATTGCGCGCGTCACACGTCGCCGAGCTGCTGCCGCGATTGAAGCCGATCTACCGCCACCAGGCCGTGTGCGAGGGATGCAACATCGCGCTGCTGTCGAAGCTGCCGCTGTCGTCCGTCGATACGTCGGGCACGCTACCGCTGGTCAGTGCGATCTGGACGTCGCCGAAAGGCACGGCATACCGCATCGCAGGGGTCCACCTGCCCTGGCCATTCCTGCCGGAACGGCAAGAGCAAGCGGTCAACAAATTCATCGCCACGATCAACGGCTGGAGCGAACCGCGCATCATCGCGGGAGACTTCAATCTCACGCCGTGGTCCTGGAAGCTCAATAAGCTCCTTTGGCAAACAGGCCTGAAACGGCACGGCAGCTTCGAACGCAGTTGGCCAGTGGTCAAACAATTCAAGTCTGCCGGCCCAATCAGCCAGTTGCCGCTGCCTGCGCTGCTGCTGATCGACAACGTATTGGCCTCTCCCGACATTACCGCCGACCATTTCGAGACGGGCGAAGATCTCGGGTCCGATCACCTGCCTATCGTTGCGCGCATGACGCTGCCGTAAACCCGCGTGCTGCACTGCACGCAACTTTTGAACAACAGTGATCTCCCCGCGGCGAAGATTCAGATCCGAGTTTCGCGTACACGTACAGTGTAGGCCCTTGTTTCGATTCGATGTGGGAACCGGATTTCGCTGGCAAGTTCGACCGGTTTTCGCGGCATCGTTTCCAGCGCCAGGGCTAGGGGAGAAGCGAAGGAGACGATTTCATGAAATTCAAAGCACTCGGTGCCGAGTTTGTCGGCACGTTCATGCTCATGGCGTCCGTGTTAGGCGCAGCATTCTATTCGTTCGGGGCGCCGGGCGGCGCGGCCGGCATCATCGGCGTGGCGTTGTCGATCGGTCTGACGGTCATGGCGCTGGCGTATTCGATCGGCCACATCTCCGGCGGGCATTACAATCCGGCAGTGACGCTCGGCCTGGTTGCCGGCGGCCGCTTCCCGATGGGCGATGCCATCGGCTACATCATCGCGCAGTGCCTCGGCGCCGTCGCCGCATGCGCGGTGTTTACGATCATCGGCAATACCGGCACGACGTTCGCCGCCAACGGTTATGACAACCTGTCGATGCTGAAAGCAGGCCTGGTACCCGTATTCGTCATCGAATTCGTGCTGACGGCGTTCTTCCTGATCGTCATCATGGGCGCAACGCGGGCAACGGCGGCTGCGGGCTTCGCGCCGATAGCCATCGGCCTGACGCTGACGGCGATCCACCTCATGTCGATCCCGATTTCCAACGCCTCGGTCAACCCAGCGCGCAGCCTTGGTTCAGCGGTGTTTGGCGGCCCCGAAGCCTTGCTGCAGGTTTGGGTGTTCTGGGCCGCACCTATCCTGGGCGGTGTCGCGGGAGCGCTGATCTATAAGTGGCTCGACGACGAAGCCTGATAACGGGACCTATATCAAAATTGAGCCGCGGCGCTTTCGGGCGGCCGCGGCTTTTCTTTGGCTTTACGGGGCCGCAATCAAAGTAAACCACGCGATTTTCATCGTTTATTGGCCAAAAGTGCAGTGTTGCTAACGAAAGCCATCCCCAGCATTGCGACAAACTGGGTGAAACCCCTGCATTATCTTGCTTTCGCCACCTACATGTGTCAGCAAGCCTGTGGCTCGAGCGCAGGGGATCGATTCAATTATCCCATTTTCGAGACCTCGGTTTTTCCGGTTTGGCCCTTTTCAGGCATCCTCTTCCCCCTGCGCTCCACCGAACCGCTGCTAGCGCGCGCCCTCATTCGCGTGCCTCAATCTTGGTGGCGGAGGTCTTGAGAACGCTGGATGGAGAAGTTTTTTTTGGAAAC
This sequence comes from Hyphomicrobiaceae bacterium, assembly GCA_030655135.1. Taxonomy (GTDB): domain Bacteria; phylum Pseudomonadota; class Alphaproteobacteria; order Rhizobiales; family Hyphomicrobiaceae; genus JAKAXS01. The sequence continues at coordinate 253,269 of JAURWC010000081.1, forward strand.
GAAAACGTTCGCTGAGCTGGGGCTCAGCGCGAAGGTCCAGGCGGCCGTGGAGGCCTCCGGATACAGCACGCCTACGCCGATACAGGCGTCCGCCATTCCGATCGCGGTAACCGGACAGGATGTGCTAGGAATTGCGCAGACGGGTACCGGCAAGACCGCCTCGTTTGTGCTGCCGATGATTACCCGGCTGGAAGTCGGCCGCGCCCGGGCTCGGATGCCCCGCTCGCTTATTCTTGCGCCAACGCGCGAGCTCGCCGCCCAGGTGGCGCAGAGCTTCGAGAAATACGGCGTCAATCACAAGCTGAACGTCGCCCTGTTGATCGGCGGCGTCTCGATGGACGAGCAGGTCAAGAAGCTCGACCGTGGTGCGGATGTGCTGATTGCCACCCCCGGCCGGATGCTGGACCATTTTCAACGTGGCCGGCTGATGCTCATGGGTGTGGAGATCCTCGTTATCGACGAAGCCGACCGCATGCTCGATATGGGCTTCATTCCGGACATCGAGAAGATCTGCAAGCTGCTGCCGCCCAAGCGTCAGACGCTGTTCTTCTCGGCAACGATGCCGCCGGAAATCACGCGACTGGTGGCGACGTTCCTCACCAACCCGCAGCGCATCGAAGCGACGCGCCCGGCGACGACGGCAAACACGATCACGCAGCGCTTCCATTTCTGTGCCGAGGGCACCGACTGGGCCAAGCGCGACGCGCTGCGCACGCTGATCCGCGGAGAAGGCGTTCGCAACGCCATTATCTTCTGCAACCGTAAGGTCGAAGTAGCCATCCTGCTCAAGTCGCTATTGAAGCATGGCTTCAATGCCGGCGCGCTGCACGGCGACATGGACCAAAAGAGCCGGATGGAGACGCTGGACAAGTTCCGCGCCGGCACGATCACGTTCCTGGCCGCCAGCGACGTGGCGGCACGCGGGCTCGATATCCCCGACGTCAGCCACGTTTTCAACTACGACCTGCCGCGCGACAGCGACGACTACGTGCACCGCATCGGCCGCACGGGCCGCGCGGGCAAGGAAGGGTCTTCGACGTCGCTCGTGACGCGCGAGGATCTCGGCAAATCGCTCAAGGACATCGAGAAGATCATCGGCGGACCAGCCGTATGGATCGGTGAGCCTCCCAGCGAGGACGACATCGCCAACTCCGGCAAGCGCCGTGGTGGCCGTGGCGGTGCGCGCGGTGGCGCTGAAGCCCGTGGCGGCGGCCGTGAGGGCCGCAGCGGTGGCGGACGCGATCGTGGCGAGCGCGCTCCTCAACACGGTAGCCGTGGCAGTAACGGCGGCCAGCAGCAGCCGGGTCAGCGGGTTGCGCGAGCCGCGCAGCTCGATGCGCCAGTTGCCGGCGAGGCGATCGAGGTCAAACCGCAGCAGGATGCCGGCCGTGCAGAACAGCCGCGCGGAGAACGCCCGGAGCGCAGTGCGCGTCCTGAACGTGCGCCGCGCGGTGAGCGGGGTCCTCGTCCGGAACAGCAGGCCAGCGGCGAGCCACGTGAGGATCGCGGCGAGCGGCCAGCGCGTGGCGGCCGTGGACCGCGTCCAGAGCGGGCTGAACGCCCCGAGGGCGGCGCCCGGCCGGAGCGCGGTGAGCGGGCAGCACAGCCGCGCAACGGCGAGGGCCGCCGTGAGCAGCAGCCCCGTCACGCCGAAGGCCGTGACCAGAACGCACGTCACGCCGAAGGCCGTGAGCAGCACCCCCGCCAGGAGCGTGGCGGCGACGACCGTCAGAACGCCCGGGCACGTCAGCCGGAGCGCGATCGCGACGGCAAGCGTGACGGCGGCAATCGTGACAACGGTGCGGTTGGCTTTGCCGACAACGTTCCAGCCTTCCTGCGGCGCACCTCGCGCCCGGTGAAGGTCGCGAACGAATAAGGATCAGGAGCGCGCGGGTTTCCTGCGCGCTCTTTTCTCTGTCTTCGGCATCGCCGATGACGGCGTCTTCTTCTCCTTCGCGACATGTGCTGACTTCCGCTTTGCCTTGGCGGTGGCATCGCGCTTGCTGATGGCAAGTGCGCGGTAGACCCATGCGCGCAGGTCGTCGGGATCATCGAGCAGACGCTCGGGCGCGCGATAGTAGGAGAAGGTCTGGATGGGGCCGTCCTTGCTCTCGTAGGTGAAGGGCCCCATGCCCTCGGCTTCGAACGGCGCGCGGCCGGGTTCGTCGGTTTTCAGATAAAGAACGTCCTCGTCGAGGAAGGCGAAGATGAAGCCGTCGCAGTAGACGCCGGCGCCGCCGAACATGCGGCGCACGGTGATGTGGCCGATGCCGTCCAGCAGTTCCTTCAGGTGTTCGACATAGCCTTCGCTGAGGCTCACGGCGCGGGGTCCAGCGTGCGGATGACGGTGCCGGCGCTGACGCGGCGGCGGGCCGGCACGTACATGGGCTGCTGCAGCGCGACGGAGATGCCCTGCTCCTGCAAACGGCGAATGAGACGCATGGCGGCGCTCTCCTGGTCTTGGCCGTCGAAGAAGCCGCGCACGTAGCGATCCACGTCATAGACCTCGACTTTGCGCGGCTTACTGCCAGCCTGGGCGGTGCCGGCGTCTGTCAGCGATTTCAACAGAGCGTAAGTGAAGAGGCCGTTGCCCTGTTCGTCCTTCGGGCGCGCGTTGGAGTAGGCAAGTTCGCCCTGGTCGAGCGAGTACTGGCCGGGTGCAGCGGAGAAGAAAAAATCGGCGGAGAGCAGATTGCGCTCGAATTCCAGGCGAATGGCAGCGGGATCGAAAGCGCTCTCGCCGGCAATCGTCGCCGTCGTGCGGCAGGCGTCGATGATGACCAGCTTCTCGCCCGGAATCGGATCGAGCAGCGCGATCAGCCGGTCGGATGTGAGGGCTTCGCGCTCCAGGCTTTCGCGCGTGTAGCTCGCGTCCATGCCGGGGCCGAGCAACGCCGTAAGGCCTTTGGCATCGCGGAACGGATTCAGCATGCCGTGGCCGGAGAAGTAAAACAGCACGAGGTCGTTGTCGTCGGTGCCCTGCTGCGCCAGTTTGCCGAGCACGGCGGCGATATTGCCGATGGTCGCCTCGTGCACGCGAACGACGCCGCTTGCTTGCAGATCGGCGAGTTCCGTTTTGGCGGAGGTGGAGCCGGCAGCGACCAGCAGGTCGATCGAGACGTTAGCGTAGTCGGCCGGCACCTTCGACGTCTTGTCGACGACGCGGGCTTTGTAGTCGTCGACGAAAATGCGGGCGAGGTCGAGCGCGTCGTTCTGGGCAAAGGCGAGTGACATCGCGGGATCTTTGTAGACGGACACGCCGACGATGACGGCGTGCAGCGCACGCGGTGCCGGCTTTTCCAGCGCGCCGGACCAATTGATGGTGTGGCAGTCGCGCTGGCGGTCGACGAGGAAGCAGACGTCGACGTTGCGATGCTGCTGGCGTTCGGACGCGGGCAGCTTGACTTGGATTTGAAGGATGCCGGGTGCTGCGATCTCGATCGGATCGTTGGCCGCGAGTTCCTTGCCGCCGACGGTCTTTGTGATGCGCGCGCCGCTGCCGGTGGCAACGTACAGACTGCGGGGCCAGGTGGTTCCGCCCTCGGCCTTGATGTCGAACTTCACGGTTTCGGTGGCGACCTCCGAATTCTCGTCGGGTGTCAGCACCATCAGGCGGAGCGCATCGGTGGCGTCGCCGATGCTCTTCTCCAGGCTGGCAACGACGTCGGGCGACGGTGTGGATTGGCGCAGCGCGTGTTTGACGGCGTCGGGAGCGTAGTACTGCAGCAGGTCGGCGAAGCGGACGGTTTCGACTTGGCTATCAGCGCCGGCGACTTGCCAGCCGAGCAGATCCTTGGCGCGAGGGTCGGCTGCGAATTGCCCGGTGGCGGGAAGCCAGCTCGCCCAAATCCAGCTGCCGTCCTCGCCATCGGCTTGGCGGATGTGGACGGCGAGAAGCTGCGTGAGGCTGCAGGCGGCGCCATCCTTGCCCTGCCCGATGCGGTACCAGCGCAGCGTGCCGTCCGCGTGGCCGACGACAGCGAGGCTGCCGTCGTCCGACACGGCGGTGCGATAAGCTTCCGCTGAGACGCGAAGCTGGCACAACACCTCGGCCTTGCCGTTGCCGTAGCCGACGATGCGCACGTGCGTTGCGGAGCCGACGATGGCGCGCTTGTCCGTCGCGAGCGCGACGGCGCGGTACGTATCGCGAATGCCTTGCAAAGCATCGAGCGGCAGGCCGTAGATGATGGGCGGCTTGGCGCCGTTCCACCAGTTCGCGAGCTTGTCGACAATCAGGGGGTCGCGTTTTGGGGCAGCGACGTTGGCGGGGCGGCTCGTCGCGGGTTCAAGCTTCAGCTGATTGATGTTGAAGGTGAGCGCGATCGGCGCGGCGGCGGTGCTGCGATAGTCTTCAAGGTAGACCGTGCTCGCGTCAGGTGAAAGGTCGAAGCCGAGCATCGCGCCGGTCTTGCGATCGACCGGGCGGTCGCGGAAGTCGAAGGCGCGAGCGGCGGCGAAGACTTCGGTACCAGCGTCGTTGACGTAGGGTGTGCCGTCGTCGTGTAGCGCGCCGATGCGCTGCAGCGTAGCGTAGGCCAGCGCCTTGCGCTTCGGCAGCGGGGCCAGGTCCATTACCCGATCCAAGCCGGCGCGGATGAAGTGCACGTCGCCGGGCTTGTCTGCGGAACCTGATGCGGGCAAACGCCAGCGGACGATGCAGTTCTCGGTGCCCTCGCCTTCTTGCGTTCCCAAGACGAGCGATGGGTCGGCGATCTGGCACCACGTCAGGCCACCAGCGTAGATGGCTTCGCCGCTCTCGTCCTCAGTCCAGGCGACGCGGTTAAGCGCCATCTGGTCCGCTCCGGGAGTGGCCTTGGCGTCGAGCAGCGCTGGTGACAGCACGGCCGTATCCGGCAGGGTGAGGTTGGCGCTAGTGGGCGTCAGCGTCATGAGATCGAGGACGGCGACTTGAAGTTTTACGGCTTGGCTTGCGCCGCGAACGCGTGCGTCGCCGACGGCGAGACGCGTTCCGTCGGGACTGACGGCGACGCCCTCGGGGCGTTCCAGGGCGATGTCGGCCGGAGACTTGGTCGCCAGCAAAACGACGGCGTTGGCATCAGGCTTGTAGAGCCGCACGCCGGTGTCGCCGGACGTAACAAGCGCCTGCTCGCCGGACGCGGATTTGCTCCAGGCAAGGCCGGGCGTGTCGGGGAAAGGATCGCAATCGGTGCCGGCTGTTGCAGGACAACAGGTGCCGCCGGCCCCGCCATAACCGGCGTCGTCGCTGCCGGCAAGGCTCCAGTCCGCGGCGCGCCAGACGCGGAGGCCGCAGCCGTCGCTCAGGGTGGCCGCCAGCAGCGTGCCATCTGGTGAGAAGCGCAGAGCTTGCGGTCGCGTGGCGACGTCTGACGTGATCGCCTTCTCGATACGGCGACTGGCGCGTTCGATGATGTAGATGGCGGCGGTGCCGGCCTTGGCGAAGCCGTTGTCGTCGCGCAGCGGCGGCACGGCGGCTGCGACGCGTTTGCCGTCGGGCGAAATGGCGATGGCGTGAGCGCGCTGCATCTCTTCCTCGCGCAACGGCAAGCGCAGGAGTTTGGCGGCGGAGGGATCGTCGAAGGACCAGACGGCGGCGGCCTTGGCGGGCGAGCCGGCGACGAGGTGATTTTCGTCGGCGTCGACGTCGATGCGCCAGAGTGGAGCGGCGAATGGATCGTTGATGACCAGTGCGGGCGCTGGTGCCTGTGTCGGCGTCTGGGCGGTGCACGGCATCGCCAGCGCCGACAGCAAGCCTGTGCAGACGAAGCGAAACGAACGCATGCGCGAGGGCTCGATCTAGGGTTTCGGGGCAGGGTCCGGCTTACGGAGATCAACGACGTTGAGCGAGGAGTAGCGGCGGTAGTAGCCGGTAACCGACAACTTCGACGTCGCTATGTCAGCCGGCGCAACGCCCGCAGGCAAACTGAAGGCGATGTTGATGGCGCGGCCCGCAAGAATGCGGACGTAACGGTCGTCCTTGTCTTTGAGGCGGATGTCGTCCGGTATGAGCTGCAGCGCCTCGCCGTCCTTGCGCGTGACGTTCAACACGACGCGATTGATCTCCGACATTTCCAGTTCCTCTTCCGCGAGGCGGAAGCGGGTGGCGAAGGCGGTGATGGCGATGTCCTGCGTCATTTCCTTAGCTGGATCGTCGGCATTGTCGATGACCTTGCCGTGGCTGACCCAGGTTTTGGCGGCGTCATCGTAGGAATAGAGGAACGGACATGAGCCGTAGCCTTCGCCCGCCGTGAGCTCCAGGAAGTTAGCGCTGGTCTCTTCCAGGATAATGCGCTTGCCGTCGGCATTCAGGCCCTTCAACGTGATCTCGGGGCCCCACATGTATGGCGTGACTTTCGGCAGCTCGGGAGCGCGGAAGCTCTCCTTGGTTTTCTGCAGGGTCGACTGTTCGCCCGGCGGCTCTTCCTTGATCACCGTTCCGGGCGGCAGCTTCTCGACAGCGGAATAGATCTTGCGGGCATCCGCCAGCTTGCCGGCGAAATTGCTGGCGAGGCCCTTTGGCGCGACGAACGTCATCTTCAGCGGAACGAGGACGCGTTCGTTCGGTGCGAGCTTACCGACGGCACCGGGAATGGGAACGATGCCGGCAGCCACGACGCCGCGCATGGGTGCTGCGGGCGGACGCAAGCCTGTGTCTTCCACCTGCGTGCCGAGCAGATCGCCGACGGTGATTGCCTTGGAGGAGACGTTCTGGATGACGGCGACGTCCATCACCATTTGGCGCGGATAATAGGAGAAATCGTAGCCGCCGCCGCAGCCGTTGTAGGAACCGGTGACGACGACGAAGTCGTCGGGCCACGTGTCCTTCGTCAAATATTGCAGAAGCTTGATGGGGCCGGAGCCGGGCGTCGGGATCGGTTCTTCGTTCGTATCCTGGGCTGCTGCGAAGTCTGGGTTTTCGACGCGCATGATGGCTTGCTGTGCCTGCCAGCGTTCCTCGAAGCGTCCAAGGTCGTCGGCCGCGAGATAGCGCCACAGCGTGATGCAGCTGTAGTTGCCCGGCTTGCAGTCCTCGCCCTTATAATAAAATTTCAGGTCGTCGGGCCAGCGCTGCGTGGACCTGATGATCTTGTCTTCATCCGGCAGCGCCATGCTCTGGCCGGTCAAGCCTTCGGTGTCGGGATAGGTGAGATAGGTGATGGCCTTGCGGCCGGTGCCGGCTGGAACCTTGTCCGGCTCAGCCTCGGCTTCGCCGCCGATGGCGCGGAAATGAAAGGCGTCTTCGCGGTCTTCGGTGATGCCGTAGTTCTTGTAGAGATTGAGCGCTTCGCGGCCTACGCCGTTGTCGAGCACGCGGGCCTTGCCGATGACGGCAGAGACTTCCGGCCAGGGCTTGCCGGCGACAACGCCGGCGGCTGCAGCTTCGCTGAGACGATGAAATTCAACGCGAACGGACGGGGTCGCGCCGCCTTCGGCCTTGCAGAGAAACGTGACGAGCTTCGCGTTGCCCTCGCCGAATTTCGCCTCGCGGGCATCCTTGACGCATTGTGCGACGGCGGCGTTGAATACTCCGCAAGCTGCAAGCAGCGCTAGCGATGCCACCCGCATGGTTCGGCGCAAAGCGCGTCGTGCCCAAACAGCCATTCTGTCCCCCGACAAATGCACGCTCAAATGGTCGGCAAGCGAACCTTACGCTGCCGCGCAGACGCCGGAAGCTTAACGCACAATTCAAGCGGGAGTCATGGACGAGAAAATATTGCGGTTATAAAATTTCTTAAGAACGGAACCAATCAACGCAGAACACGTTCGGCGAAGTTAGGCCGAGTTGCATGACAGCCGGAGGGAATGTGGTTGCAGCATCAAGCGCGGTATGCTCCGTCGCCTGCCGACGCTGCGCACAATTATGGGCACGTCGTTTATTAGACGATGCGGCCATCTCCTGGCTTAATTCCGGGCGCCACTTAAGGTTCCGAACATGTTCTGTGACCGGATCGCATATCGTCTGCATCCCGTCCAATTTCTATGAGCCCGCCCATGTCTGACAACGAAGTGACGCCCGTTTCTACCGAAGCCACGATTGAACCATCGCAACTTCCATCCGGCCGGCCCAACGTTGCTGTGCAGGCGGGCGGCTTGGTCAACCTGCTGCAGGCGTTCCAACGCGTGAAAGCGGGCGACTTCTCCGTGCGGCTGTCGGGCGAGCACGACGGTGTGATGGGCAAGATCGCGGACGCGTTCAACGATATCGTCGCCACCAACGAGCGCATGGCGCACGAATTGGAACGCGTCGGCCAGGTGGTCGGCAAAGAAGGGCGCACCAAGCAGCGCGTGAAGCTGGGCATGGCGCACGGGGCGTGGGGCGAGATGGAGAACTCCGTCAACGCGCTGATCGACGACCTCGTGTGGCCGACGACTGAAGTCAGCCGCACGATCGAAGCGGTGGCGCGCGGCGACCTCTTGGAAACGATGCGGCTTGATGTCGACGGGCGGCCGTTGAAGGGCGAGTTTCTGCGATCGGCGCAGATCGTCAACGCGATGATCAAGCAGCTGTCTGTGTTCACCTCAGAAGTGACGCGCGTGGCGCGCGAAGTGGGAACCGACGGCAAGCTCGGCGGCCAGGCGCAGGTGCGCGAAGTGACCGGCGTCTGGAAGGAGCTCACCGAGAGCGTGAACCAGATGGCGTCGAACTTGACGGCACAGGTGCGCAACATCGCCGACGTGACGATCGCAGTCGCCAACGGCGACTTGTCTAAGAAGATCACCGTGGACGTGCGCGGCGAGATCCTCCAGCTCAAAGAAGCCATCAACACGATGGTGGACCAGCTGCGTTCGTTTGCGGCCGAAGTGACGCGCGTTGCGCGCGAGGTGGGCACGGAGGGCCGGCTCGGCGGACAAGCCGTGGTGCCCGGTGTCGCCGGCACGTGGAAAGACCTCACCGACAACGTGAACTTGCTGGCGGCAAACCTGACGACGCAGGTGCGCAACATCGCCGAAGTGACTACCGCCGTGGCGCGCGGCGACCTCAGCCGCAAGATCACCGTGGACGTAAAGGGCGAAATTCTCGAGCTGAAACAGACAATCAACACGATGGTGGATCAGCTGAACGCGTTTGCTTCGGAAGTCACGCGTGTGGCGCGCGAAGTGGGAACCGAAGGCCGGCTTGGCGGCCAGGCCGCGGTGCCGGGCGTGGCCGGTACGTGGAAGGACCTCACCGACAACGTGAACTCGATGGCGTCGAACCTGACGGGCCAGGTGCGTAACATCGCCGAAGTGGCGACCGCGATCGCCTCGGGCGACTTGTCGAAGAAAATCACCGTGAACGTGTCGGGCGAGATCCTTCAGCTGAAGGAAACGCTGAACACGATGGTGGATCAGCTTAACGCCTTCGCGTCGGAAGTGACGCGCGTGGCGCGCGAAGTGGGCACGGAAGGAAAGCTCGGCGGGCAGGCGGACGTGCGCGGCGTCGCCGGCACGTGGAAGGATCTCACCGACAGCGTGAACTCGATGGCGTCGAACCTGACGACCCAGGTGCGCAATATTGCCGAGGTTTCCACGGCCATCGCCTCGGGCGACTTGTCAAAGAAGATCGACGTGGACGTGCGCGGCGAAGTGCTGGAGCTGAAGGAAACCATCAACACGATGGTAGACCAGCTGAACGCTTTCGCGGGCGAAGTGACACGCGTTGCGCGCGAAGTGGGCACCGAAGGCAAACTCGGCGGCCAGGCTGTGGTCCGCGGCGTCGGCGGCACGTGGAAAGATCTCACCGACAACGTGAACTCGATGGCCTCGAACTTGACGGGCCAAGTGCGAAACATCGCCGAAGTGGCCACCGCGGTGGCGCAGGGCGACCTGTCGAAGAAGATCACGGTGAACGTGTCCGGCGAAATCCTTCAGCTGAAGGAAACGCTGAACACGATGGTAGATCAGCTGAACGCGTTCTCGTCGGAAGTGACGCGCGTGGCGCGCGAGGTGGGCACCGACGGCAAGCTGGGCGGCCAGGCGGCAGTGCCGGGTGTGGCTGGCACGTGGAAGGATTTGACGGACAGCGTGAACTCGATGGCCGGCAACCTCACCGACCAGGTGCGCAACATCGCCGAAGTGGCGACCGCCATCGCCTCGGGTGACCTGTCGCGCAAGATCACCGTGGACGTGCGCGGCGAGATCCTGCAGCTGAAGGAGACCCTCAATACGATGGTCGACCAGCTGAACCGGTTCGCGGGCGAAGTGACGCGCGTGGCGCGCGAAGTGGGCACCGAGGGGCGTCTTGGTGGCCAGGCCGCGGTGCCGGGCGTGGCTGGTACGTGGAAAGATCTCACCGACAACGTGAACTCGATGGCGTCCAACCTCACCGGCCAGGTGCGAAACATTGCCGAGGTGACGACGGCCGTGGCGCGCGGCGACCTCTCGCGCAAGATCACCGTGGACGTGAAGGGCGAAATTCTCGAGCTGAAGAACACCATCAATACGATGGTGGACCAGCTGAACGCGTTCGCGGGCGAAGTTACGCGCGTGGCGCGCGAAGTGGGCACCGAAGGCAAGCTGGGCGGCCAGGCGCAGGTGCCCGGCTCGGCCGGCACCTGGAAAGACCTCACCGACAACGTGAACTTCATGGCGTCCAACCTGACGGCGCAGGTGCGCAACATCGCCGAGGTGGCAACAGCCATTGCCGGCGGCGACTTGTCGAAGAAGATCACCGTGGACGTGCGCGGCGAGATCCTGCTGCTGAAGGAAACGCTGAACACGATGGTGGAACAGCTGCGCTCGTTCGCAGCCGAAGTGACGCGCGTGGCGCGCGAAGTGGGCACCGAGGGCCGTCTTGGCGGTCAGGCCGTCGTGCAGGGCGTCGGCGGCACGTGGAAGGACCTCACCGACAACGTGAACCTGCTGGCGGCGAACCTCACCACACAGGTGCGTAACATTGCCGAAGTGACCACGGCCGTGGCGCGCGGCGACCTCTCGCGCAAGATCACGGTGGACGCGAAGGGTGAGATTCTCGAGCTGAAGAACACCATCAACACCATGGTGGATCAGCTCAACGCGTTTGCCTCGGAAGTGACGCGCGTGGCGCGTGAAGTGGGCACGGAAGGCAAGCTGGGCGGCCAGGCGGCTGTGCCAGGGGTTGCCGGCACATGGAAAGATCTCACCGACACCGTCAACGTGATGGCCGTGAACCTGACCGAGCAGGTACGCGGCATCGTTAAGGTGGTGACGGCCGTGGCCGACGGCGACCTTTCGCAGAACCTTACCGTGAAAGCGAAAGGCGAAGTCGCCGCCCTGGCCGATACCATCAACGCCATGACCGGCACGCTTGCCACGTTCGCCGACCAGGTGACGACTGTGGCACGCGAAGTGGGCGTGGAGGGCCGACTGGGCGGCCAGGCCAACGTGCCGGGTGCTGCCGGCACGTGGAAGGACCTCACCGGCAACGTGAACCTGCTGGCCGACAACCTGACCAATCAGGTGCGTGCCATCGCCGAAGTGGCGACGGCGGTGACCAAGGGCGACCTGACGCGATCGGTGCAGGTGGATGCGCGCGGCGAGGTGGCTGAGCTCAAAGACTACATCAACACCATGATCGACAACCTGCGCCTGACGACGGAGCGCAATACCGAGCAGGACTGGCTGAAGACGAACCTCGCCCGCTTCACCGGCATGATGCAGGGGCAGCGCGATCTGGCGACCGTGGGCAAACGGCTGCTGTCGGAGATCGTGCCGCTGGTGAATGCTCACCAGGGGCTCATCTACCAGATGGACGCGGACGAAAAGCAGCTGAAGATTCTCGCGACATACGCCGACGATCCGCGAGGCGCGTACGCCCGGGAGGTCAATCTCGGCCAAGGCTTCGTCGGCCAGTGCGCGGTCGAGAAGAAGCCGATTTACATCGCCGACGTGCCGCCGGATACCGTGCGTATCGGCACGGTGCTGTTCGAGGCGGTGCCGCGCAGCTTCATCGTCTATCCAATCCTGTTTGAGGATCGCATCAAGGCTGTCATTGCGCTGGCCTCTTTGCACGAATTCGATCCGGCACATCTGACGTTCTTGGAGCAGCTGACGGAATCGATCGGTATCGTGCTGAACTCGATCGAGGCGACGATGCAGACGGAAGACCTTCTGCAGCAATCGCAGCAGCTTGCCAGCGAGCTAACGACGCGCCAGGACCAGTTGCAGCAGACCAATGCCGAGCTTGGGCAGAAGGCGCAGCAGCTGGCGGAACGCAACACCGAAGTGGAGCGCAAAAACCAGGAAATCGACCAAGCGCGGCGCGCGGTGGAAGAGAAGGCCAAGGAGCTGGCGCTCACCTCCAAGTACAAGTCGGAATTCCTGGCGAACATGAGTCACGAGTTGCGCACGCCGCTCAACTCGATCCTGATCCTGGGCCAGCAGCTCGGCGACAATCCGGAAGGAAACCTCAGCGATAAGCAGGTGGAATTCGCACGCACCATTCACGGCGCGGGCACCGATCTATTGAACCTCATCAGCGACATTCTCGATCTGTCGAAGATCGAGAGCGGTACCGTTTCGGTCGATGCGGAGGAAATCTTCTTCAACAACCTGCTGGAGAGCACGGCGCGGCCGTTCCGGCACGAGGCGGAGCGGCGCCGGCTGTCGTTCGACCTCATCGTCGATCCGACGCTGAGCCGCAGCATCATCACCGACAGCAAGCGCCTGCAGCAGGTACTGAAGAACCTGCTGTCGAATGCATTCAAGTTCACCGAGCACGGCGGCGTGCGGCTGACGGTCGATTCGCCGGAAGCAGGCTGGACGCCGGACCATCCGACATTGGGCGTTACGGGTCCCGTCGTGTCATTCGAGGTGTCAGACAGCGGCATCGGCATCTCTGCCGAGAAACAGAAGATCATCTTCGAGGCCTTCCAGCAGGCCGATGCCTCGACGAGCCGCAAGTATGGCGGCACAGGCCTTGGGCTTGCGATCAGCCGCGAGTTGGCGACGCTGCTTGGCGGCGAAATTCAGCTGAAGAGCACGCCGGGCATCGGCTCAACCTTCACCCTGTATTTGCCGCTGACGTACTCGGGATCGCAAGTCCAAGAGCGGCGCGGCAGCGAGCTGCAGCAGGCACTGTCGGCGCGGGCGTCCGCGCCGCTGCTGCGACTGCCGGAGCGCAAAACGGAATCGATCCCAGACGACCGGCATTCGCTTGTGGCGGGTGATCTCGTGCTGCTCGTCGTCGAGGACGACCCGCACTATGCCGGCATCATCTCCGATCTGGCGCACAAGACCGGCTTCAAGACGCTCATCGCCGGTACCGGCACGGAGGCACTGTCGCTCGCGATCGAGTACAATCCAATTGCCGTTTCTCTCGACGTGTTCCTGCCGGACATGCTCGGCTGGTCGGTGTTGAGCCAGCTGAAGAAGAACGCGGCGACGCGGCACATTCCCGTGCAGATCGTGACCATGGACGAAGACAAGCGTCACGGGCTGGCACGGGGTGCGTTCTCGTTCGTCTCCAAGCCGGCAACGGCAGCGGGACTGGAGGCAGCCCTGACGCGAATCAAGGGCTTCACGACGCCGCGCCGCAAGAAGCTGCTGGTCGTCGAGGACGATGCTGCCGAGCAGTTGAGCATCACGGCCCTGCTTGGCCATGACGATATCGACATCGAGACGGCGGGCAGCGGTGCCGAAGCGCTCGAGAAGCTGCGGGAGACCGGTGCAGATTGCGTGGTTCTGGATCTGCGCCTGCCGGACATGACCGGTTTCGACGTGCTGGAGTCCATACGTGACGACGAGGGCCTGGCAGACGTTCCGGTGGTGGTGTTCACCGGCCGTGAGCTGTCGCCCGAGGAAGACGCACAGCTGCATACGATGGCGCGCAGCGTCGTCGTGAAAGGTGTGGAAAGTCCGGAACGCCTGCTCGATGAGACGGCACTGTTCCTGCACCGCGTCGTATCAACGCTGCCGGCAGAAAAGCAGCGAATGTTAGAAAAGCTACATAACTCCGACGAGGATTTGATAGGGCGCACGGCGTTGCTTGTTGACGACGATGCACGCAACATCTTTGCGTTATCGAGTGTGTTGGAACGTCGCGGCATGCATGTTTTGAGCGCGACAACGGGTAAAGAGGCTATCGAGACGCTTAAGTCCAACGACGGTGTGGCCATCGTGTTGATGGACATCATGATGCCGGAAATGGACGGCTACCAGACGATGCGCGAGATCCGGACAAACGCCGAGCTGCGGCGCCTGCCGATCATCGCGCTGACTGCCAAGGCCATGAAGGGCGACCGGGAAAAATGTCTCGCGGCGGGCGCGTCCGACTATCTGGCCAAGCCCGTAAATACGGATCAGCTACTTGCCGCCTTGCGCATGTGGCTGCACCGCTAGTCTTGTCGTGCTTCCGAGCGGAAAACCCGTTCCGCGCCGGAAGCACTCAGAAAGGAATGCGATGAGCGTTCACGATCCGGTCAACATCCTTCTCGTTGACGACCAGCCGGCTAAGCTGCTGGCGCATGAGGTGATCCTGCGCGATCTGGGCGAGAACCTGGTGAAGGCAAACTCGGCCCGCGAGGCGCTCGCATACCTTTTGAAGAACGACGTCGCCGTAGTGCTGATGGATGTCTGCATGCCGGAGCTGGACGGGTTCCAGCTGGCCGCAATGCTGCGGGAACATCCCCGCTACGAACGCACGGCAATCATTTTCATCTCCGCGATCCATTTGTCAGACGTGGACCGGGTGAAAGGCTACGAGACGGGTGCCGTCGACTATGTGCCCGTGCCGGTGGTGCCGGAGATCCTGCGCGCCAAGGTGAAGATCTTCGTTGAGCTCTACCGCAAAACGCGCGAGCTGCAGCAACTCAATAACGAGCTGGAATCGCGGGTTCTGGAACGCACCTCGGAGCTCGAGGCATCGACAGCGCGCCTGTCGGAGCGCGAGGAACGGTTCCGGCTGGCCAGCGAGGCGGCCGAATTCGGCACCTATGATTACAATGCCGAGGACGACAAGCTGCAGCTTTCCGACCAGCTGATGAAGCTCGTAGAATTGTCCAACGAGCAGGAAATGTCGCTTGATCAAGCGCTGTCCTGGGTGCACCCGGAGGATCGCTCCAAGGTGCGGGACATGATGGTGGCACCGCGAGAATCCGGAGAAGACCGGCACGAGCTGGAATTCCGCATCATCCGCAAAGATGGCGAGATGCGATGGCTGATGGACCGCGGTCAGGCGTTCCACGACGGGGAAGGATCGGCACGGCGCGTCATACGCGCCATGGGAACCGTGCTGGACATCACGGAGCGCAAGCAGGCGGAAGAGCGCCAGATCCTGCTGATGGCCGAACTCGACCATCGCGTTAAGAACATCCTTGCGAACGTCAGTGCCATCGCGCGGCTGTCGAGTTCCAGCGCCGGCTCAGTCGACAGTTTCGTCACCGCGCTCGACGGCCGCATCCAGGCGATGTCGCGTGCCCATGGTTTGTTGCGCCGGGGCGGCTGGACGGGTGCCAACCTCGCGGAACTGGTTGCTGCGTCGCTGTCGCCGTTCAAGTCGCGTTCCGAGCACAATATCGTCGTCGAGGGCGCGCCGTTGCGGCTGGTGCCGAAGATTGCGCAGTCGCTCGCACTGGTACTCCACGAACTGGCGACCAATGCGGTGAAGCACGGCGCGCTGTCGCAACCGGGCGGCAAAGTCAGCGTCTCCTGGTCGCGCGTGGCCGATACCGATCCGCCGCAGCTGCGCTTCATCTGGAGCGAGCGTGGCGGGCCGCCGGTGCGCGAACCAGATCGCCGCGGCTTCGGGCTGACGGTGCTGGCCGCTGCCGCATCGGAGATCGGCGCGAAGGCTGATTGCACGTTCGGCGAAGAAGGACTGAACTATACGTTCGTCGGTCCGCTCGATCCTCAGAGACGAGTTCCGACACCAGCGCTGCCACCTGAGCCCGCAAAGCCAGAGCCGCAGACGAACGGGTTCAAGCCGGCGCGCATTCTCGTCGTGGAAGATGAGCCACTGGTGGCGCTACAGCTGCAGTCGGACCTTGAGGGCGACGGGCATCACGTCGTCGGACCGGTGGGCGACCTGCTGCAGGGCATTGCCATCGCGCAGAAAGAACAGATCGACGCTGCCTTCGTCGATGTGAGCCTGGGGGAAGACACGAGTGCCCAGATCGCAGACCAGCTGTTGGCGCGTCACATCCCGTTCGTTTTCGCCACCGGCTACACGGACGTGTTGATGTTGCCGGAGCATCTGCGCACGGTGCCGCGGCTCGCCAAGCCATACGCCATCGACGATGTCCGCCGCGTCATGGAAGGCTTCCTAGCCAGAACGGCCTGACTAGCGAGAGATTGGCTAGTTCTCATTCAGCAAGCGCTCCACGAAGGCTGGCACCACCTGCGTGGCGGGGCCGTGGATGGCTTCGTCGAACAGGGTGACGCCGTCGGATGGCTCCAGGTTCAGTTCGACCGTGCGGGCACCGTTGGCGGCGGCTTCGGCGACGAAGCCGGCGGCGGGATAGACGTTGCCGCTCGTGCCGATCGAGATGAAGAGATCGGCGGTGGCGAGCAGTTTGGCGATGCGCGTCATGTGATACGGCATCTCGCCGAACCAGACGACGTCGGGGCGCATCCCGCCCTTGTGGCCGCAGGTGGGGCAAGCGAGATCAAGGCTGAGATCTGCTGTCCATGGCCGGCGAGCACGGCAACTGTCACACAGCGCGGCGAAGATCTCGCCATGCATGTGGATGAGGTTGTGCGAGCCGGCCTGCTCGTGCAGCGCGTCGACGTTTTGCGTGACGACGGTGACCTCGCCGGGATATGTCTGCTCGAGCCGGGCAAGAGCCAGATGCGCGGCATTGGGCTTGATGCCTTCGTGGGCGCGGCGGCGCATGTTGTAGAACTCATGCACCAGCACCGGATTTTTGGCGAAGCCCTCCGGCGTTGCGACGTCGCGGTAGTCGTACTTGGCCCAGATGCCGCCCTTGTCGCGAAACGTCGGCACGCCCGATTCAGCGGAAAGCCCGGCGCCTGTGAGAATGACGATGTTGCTGTAGCCGGGCATCGGTCCTCAGCGCTTTGTTGGTCGTGCTTCTTATCGGAAACCGCTGCACACGTTTTCCGGAAGCACTCTAGCTGGTCAGCCGCGCGCGTGCGCGATCGGCGCCGATGAAGGGCAGCAGAAATTTCAGTTCCGGGCCTGCGTCACGGCCGGTCAATGCCAGCCGCAGCGGGTGAAAGAGCGCGCGCCCCTTGGCGCCTGTGGCGGCCTTCACAGCGTCCGTCCAACGGCTCCAGGTCGCCTGATCCCAAGGCTCGGCGGGAAGCAGGGTTGCCGCCTGCGACGTGACGGCGGCATCCTCGATCACGGGTTTGATGTCGCCGGTGGCGATGTGCCACCAATCTTCGGCGTCACGCAGAAGCGTGAGGTTGCCGCGCACCGCGTCCCAGAACGCGGCGCCGCCGCCGCGGCTGGCGCCGAGGTGATCGGCGACGTCTTCGAACGGGAGCTTGTGCAGCAGCTTGGCGTTGAGGCCATGCAGTTCGTCGAGGTCGAACCGGCCGGGAGCCGTAGAAATCTTGGCGAGATCGAACAGCTCCGCGAGTTCGGCAAACGTGCGATGCGGTTCGATCGCGTCCGACGTGCCGACAAGGGCTGCGTGACTGACGACGGCCATCGGCTCAAGGCCCGCTTCGCGGAAACTGGCTATCGACAACGCGCCGAGACGCTTCGACAGCGCCTGGCCGTCGGCGCCGATCAGCAAGCTGTGATGGCCGAAGGCTGGCGGCTGGGCGCCCAGCGCTTCGAAAATCTGGATCTGCACGCCGGAGTTCGTCACGTGGTCTTCACCGCGCACGACATGGGTGATGGCGAAGTCGATATCGTCGACGACGCTGGTGAACGTGTAGAGGTATGAACCGTCTGCGCGGATCAGAACGGGATCGGATAACGAGCCGACGTCGACGATCTGGTCGCCGCGGATCAGGTCGTTCCACGACACAATTGTGGGCTGGGGCGTAAGACCGTCGGCGTGATCGGCCTTCATCAGGTCGGAGTTGGCGAGACGGAAGCGCCAATGCGGGCGGCGGCCTTCAGCCTCGAATTTGGCTTTCTCTTCAGCTGTCAGGCGCAGGCCGGTACGGTCGTAGATCGGCGGCAGCCCACGACCCATCTGGCGCTTGCGCTTGCGGTCGAGTTCGTCCTCGGTTTCGTAGCAAGGGTAGAGCCGGCCCGACGTGCGCAACTGATCGGCAACGATATCGTAGCGGGCCGTGCGGTCCGACTGCTTTTCCTCCGCGTCCCATGTGAGGCCCAGCCACGTGAGATCCTGGCGGATGCTTTCGGCAAACTCCTCCGTTGAGCGCTCGCGATCGGTATCGTCGAGACGCAGCAGAAACGAGCCACCAGCCTTGCGCGTGAGCAGAACGTTGAGTACCGCCGTGCGAATATTACCGATGTGTAGCCGGCCGGTAGGGCTCGGGGCGAAACGGACTTTGGTCGTCATGGGCCTCTTGCGGCCGCGGCCGCTGCAAATCTCGATTTGCGGCCAACGTAGCCGCCCCGATCCAGAACACAAGTTGATTGCGCTGCCCAATATAACGGTGGGAGCGCCAAATTGCGGCATACCTTGCATCCGTCGCAGCCGCTTTCTGGGCGTCGGCTTGGAATTCCGGCCGAGATGGGTTACGCGACTAGGCGCGCGGTGCCCGGTGCGGCTGGCGCGCGGTCTTTCACTCTGTCGGCACGGTTGATACACATGAAAATCACGGTGGTCGGAACGGGTTACGTGGGTCTCGTCACCGGGGCCTGTCTGGCCGATGTCGGCAATGACGTCCTGTGCCTGGACCTGGACGAGCGCAAACTCGCGGTGCTCAAGACCGGCGACGTGCCGTTCCACGAGCCGGGGCTGGCGGAGATCGTCCGGCGCAATTACGAAGCCGGCCGCCTACAGTTCACCTCCGATACCGAGGCCGCCGCGCGCCACGCGACGATCCAGTTCATCGCCGTCGGAACGCCACCTGCTGAAGACGGCTCGGCCGACATGCAGTATGTGCTGGCCGCTGCCAAACAAATCGCGCGTTCGATGGATGGCTATCGGCTGATCGTCGACAAGAGCACCGTGCCGGTGGGCACTGCCGATCGCGTGCACGCTATCGTGGGCGAAGAACTCAAGGCCCGCGGCGTCGACTACAAATATGCCGTCGTTTCTAATCCCGAGTTCCTCAGGGAAGGCGCCGCGGTCGGAGACTTCCAGAAGCCGGCGCGCATCATCATCGGCACCGACGATGCCGAGGCGATCGAAATCCTGCGACAGCTCTACGCGCCATTCGAGCGCAATCACCCTAAGATCATGGTGATGGATGCGCGCACGGCAGAGCTGACGAAGTATGCGGCGAACGCCATGCTCGCCGCACGCATCAGCTTCATGAACGAGATGTCGTTGTTCGCCGAAGCGGTCGGCGCGGATATCGATGCCTTGCGGCGCGGCATCGGCGTCGACGAGCGGATCGGAACGCAATTCCTGTACGCCGGCTGCGGCTATGGCGGATCGTGCTTTCCCAAGGACGTGAAGGCGCTGCTGCAAATGGCCAAGGACCTGAAAGTCCCGGCAAGTCTTTTGCAGTCGGTATCGACGGTCAACGAAAACCAGAAGAAGCTGCTGGTCGCAAAGATCGTGAAGCGGTTCGGAGACGATCTCGCGGGCTTGACGTTCGCGATCTGGGGCTTGGCTTTCAAGCCGGAAACGGACGACGTGCGCGAGGCGCCCAGCCTGGTGATCATCGAGGAACTGCTGCGCCGCGGCGCCAAGATCAAGGCGTTCGACCCGGTTGCGGCAAAGGAAGCCATGCGCGCGCTCGGAGATCCGGCGGGCGTGACCATAACGCCCCGCGCGTTCGACGCGCTGGAGGGGGCTGATGCCCTCGTGATCGTGACGGAGTGGAAAGAGTTCCAGAGCCCGGATTTCGAGCGCATGCGCGGCCTGCTGCGGCAACCGGTGATCTTCGACGGCCGCAACACGCTGGATATCAGGGCGGCAAGGGGCGCGGGCTTCGAATACTCCGGAATTGGCCGGCCCTAGGCAGCCAGAGCCCGGCAAGCTTCTGAAATCAGTGGCGATAAAAAATTCGCACGCCGTGTCGATCTCGCCGGAGCTGTCTCGTCATGTGAGTATCAACGGCTCGCAGCAGGAGATCCCCCATGGCGAAAGCAAAATCAGCGACAGCAGCGAAGGCAGAACCCGCGCCCGGCGCAGACGTGCCCGTCCTCGGCGGCATGGTAGCGTACCTGAATGTCGATGGCGCCGCGAAGGCTGCCAAGTTCTACGAGAAGGCGTTTGGCGCCAAAGAGGTGTTTCGCTATCCGGTCGACGAGAAGGGCCGGACCATGCACATCCATCTGCACATCAACGGCAGCTCGATGATGCTGAGCGATTTCTTTCCCGAGCACGGATACCCGGCAAAGCCCGCGGAAGGTTTCACCATGACCCTAATGGTCGACGACATCCAGACGTGGTGCAAGCGCGCCGCCGACGCCGGCATCACCGTGACGTTGCCGATCGAGAAGATGTTCTGGGGCGACTTCTACTGCCAGATGCGCGACCCCTTCGGCATCCTTTGGGCAATGAACCAGCCCGACAAGGGTTAGCCGATTGCTGACCACGCATCGCCTTACGCCGAAAGGACATGTCATGACATTGAAGTATGCATCCGCTCCGCCGCACGATGTCGGCTCGCGGCAGGACTGGCTGGAAAAGCGCAAAGCACTCCTGTTGAAGGAGAAGGCCCTGATTGCGCAGCAGGACGAGATCGCCGCCGAGCGGCGGGCATTGCCGTGGGTCAAGGTCGATAAGGCGTACGTTTTCGAGACACTGCAGGGTGAACGCACGCTGTCCGACCTGTTCGACGGCAAAGGGCAACTCGCCGTCTACCATTTCATGCTGGCACCCGGGTCAGATCACATCTGCGGTGGCTGCTCGTTCCTCTCCGATCACATCGATGCCGCTCGCCAGCACTTCGAACATGCGGATCTCGCATTCACGGCGGTGTCTCGCGCCACGTTGGCGCGCATCGAAGAGGTGCGCCGGCGCATGGGCTGGACCTTCCGGTGGGTGTCGTCCAACAAGAGCGATTTCAACTTCGACTACGGTGTCTCGTTCGACGGGCGGCCCGGCGAAACCTACAATTTCGAACCGGCGACCACCAAAGGCGAGGCGCATGGCGTCAGCATCTTCGCCAAGGACGACGATGGTGCCGTCTTCCACACCTACTCATCGTATGCGCGCGGCGGCGAGGTATTTATCGGTGCTTTTCGATGGCTGGATCTCACGCCCAAAGGCCGCAACGAGGCGAGCATCATGAGCTGGGTCGAATTGCACGACGAGTATCCCGGCGCCGAGCCGCGCTAGAGCCTTTCCGGCTTTTCGTTGAATCGCGGAAAGACTCCAGCTTCTTGTTCGTGGTGCTTCTTCTCGGAAAACCGCTTCACACTTTATCCGGAGGCACTCTAGCTGCCGATAGCCAGAGTCGTGCGCGTTGTGTGGCCACGGCCTTCGGCCTTTGCCCAGACTTCCGGCACCTGGTAGGTGACTTCGCCTTGCGGCCAGGCGAACGCGACATCGGCTGCGTCCTGGCCAGCGGCGATGCGCACCAGGCTGTCGACCGAACTCATGCGGCTAGCGTCGAAGGCAAACCACTCGCCGCCTTTGGGGCCATCGAGATAGGCCTGGAACACGGCGTGGAAATCCTGCGGGCTAAGCGCGTCGGCATAGACCGACGCATAGCGCGCGGGGATACCCAGCGCGCGGCACAGCGAGATCCCCAGATGCGCGAAATCGCGGCAGACGCCTTTGCGCGACTGAAAGACGTCCGCGGCATTCGTGGACGGCCCGGTGCTGCCGCTTTCGTACTGGATATTCTCGAAGATCCAATCGCAGATCCTGGAGACGCGGACGTGACCGCGCGGGCACTCGCCAAACGTCTGGTGCGCAAATTCGGTGAAGGTATCCGACGGGCAGTAGCGGCTCGGTGCCAGGTCGTCGAGATAGTCCATCGGCAAGGCGGCGAAATCGAACTCGCGGACGTCAGCTGGATCGAAACCGGTCGCATCCACATCCACCGTCGCCTCGTAGACGACCTCGACCGGGCCAGGGCCCAGCAGCGCGCGTACCTTGCGCGTCGCTGTGACGGGATCGCTATAGATCTCATAACCCGTTCCGGATGGGGTTGGTGGCAGCCGCAGCGCCTCCGTCTTCACCACCTGGCCATCAGCCTTTGCCGCCTCGATCTGGAATATGAAATAGGTCGGCTGCGCCATGTCGTAGCGCAGCCGGCATCCGACTGAAATTTCCATTCTGGACGTGCCCGCGGTTGGTGATGTGGATCCAGGCAGCCTAACCCGCCATTGCGGCCGTTGTTCCGCCAGTCGGCAGCTGCCCAAAATTGCGTCGATTCACCCAAGATAACGCGGACGGCAATTGTCTCACCCGCACGGGTAGGACGATTGCTCCGGAGAAGCGCCATTGCCGTCGGCCGCGTGCCGATTTACCCTTGGCGGATCAAAAGACGAACTCAGCCGCGTTACCGTGGGATAGTCATGCCCGCAGGTGCCGACGAGCAATGGGTCGACCAGGGGAACGCCATGAAAACGAACAAGGTCATCACGGCCGACGAAGCCATTGCTCTGATCAGCGACGACGACGTCGTCACCACCACTGGATTCGTCCAGAGCTGCATTCCCGAGGCCCTGCACGCGGCGCTGGAAAAGCGCTTCGTCGAAACCGCAGCCCCTAAGGGCTTGACGCTGATCATGTGCGCGGGCGCAGGCGACAGCAAAGGGCTCGGCACCGGACGCTTCCACCACGAAGGCCTACTAAAGCGCGTCATCGCTGGAAATTTCGGGCGGATGCCCAAGGTTGCTCAGGCAGCCCAGGACAACAAGATCACGGGCTACAACCTACCCCAAGGGGTGATCTCGCAGCTGTACCGCGCGTGCGCGGCCGGGCAGCCGGGGCTGTTTTCCAAAGTCGGCCTGCATACCTACGTCGACCCGCGCCACGGTGGCGGCAAGGTGAACGAGGTGACGACGGAAGACATCGTCAAGCTGGTCGAAGTCGAGGGCGAGCAGTGGCTGTTCTACAAGGCCACCAAGATCGACGTGGCTTTCATCCGCGGCACCAGCGCCGACCCCTCAGGCAACATCAGCCTTGAGAAGGAAGCGCTGACACTGGACAACCTGGCGCAGGCCATGGCCGCCCACAACAACGGCGGCATCGTGATCGCGCAGGTTGAGCGCATCGTCGAGCAGGGATCGATCAAGCCGAAGGACGTGCGTATTCCGGGAATTTTGGTCGATTGCGTCGTCGTGGCGGAGAGCCCCGAGATGCATCGCATGAACTACGGCGTGCAGTATAACCCGGCTCTGTCGGGCACCATTCGCGTTCCCGTCGAGGGCATGGCGAAGATGCCGCTCGACGAGCGCAAGATCATTGCGCGGCGTGCGGCGTTCGAGCTGCCGCCAAACGGCGTCGTCAACCTTGGCGTCGGCGCACCCGATGGCGTTGCGGCCGTCGCCAACGAAGAGAAGGTGACGCCCTACATCACGCTGACCACCGAAGCCGGCGCCATCGGCGGCGTGCTGGCGGGCGGCTCGAGCTTCGGCTCTTCGGCCAACGCGCATTCGATCATCGACCAGAACCAGATGTTCGATTTCTACGACGGCGGCGGCCTGGATCTCACGTGCCTCGGCATGGCCGAGTGCGACGAGAAGGGCAACGTCAACACCAGCCGCTTCGGCGGCAAGCTGAACGGCTGCGGCGGCTTCATCAACATCGCGCAGAACTCGCGCGCGGTGGTGTTCGCGGGAACCTTTACGGCCGGCGGACTGAAGATTGCGATCGAGAACGGCAAGCTGAAGATCGTGCAGGAGGGCCGCGCCCGCAAGTTCGTCAAGGACGTGGCACAGATCACCTTCAGCGGACCATTTTCCAAGGAGCGGACGCAGCCCGTCATCTACGTGACCGAGCGGTGCGTATTCGAGCTGACGCCGGATGGCCTGGAACTGATCGAAGTAGCGCCGGGCATCGACATCGAGCGCGATATTCTCGCGCACATGGACTTCAAGCCGATCATCAACAAGCCGGCAGTGATGGACGCCCGCATCTTCGCCGACGAGCCGATGGAGCTTCTGTCGGACCTGATGAACATGAAGCTGTCGGAGCGCGTGAAGTACGACGCGGAGCGCAACATCCTGTTTCTCAACCTCGAGGGCTGGAGCGTGCGCAAAAAGAGCGACATCGACGATTTGCAGAAGTGCCTCGTCGAGGCCTGCGAGAACGCGGGCAAACGCGTTCATTCCGTCGTCAACCACGACGGTTCGCGCATCGCCGAAGACCTGTATGACGACTATGCGGCCATGATCGCCTACATGATGAAGCATCATTACTCGTCCACCAGCCGCTACACCACGAGCGCCTTCATGCGCCTCAAGATGCAGGAAGCGCTGGACCGGCGCGGCGTCGCCCCGCACATCTTCGAGCGGCCGGAAGAAGCCCATGCCATCCTACACGGCGAGAAGCGGACGGCTGCGGAGTAACGTCCGCCCTCGTCGCACCTTGACCATCTGAACTGGCGGATCCGTCCGCCGGTTCACCACCCTTGACGGTGCTCCACCCCTCTTACTCGCGGCAGAAGCGGACAAACCGTTCGCTGGCCTGCGATGGTGGAACCAATGACACGCTATCCTGCCGCAATCCGAGGCGAGCGCGCGCGGGTCGACGGTCTGTTCGCGACGCTACGCGACAGGTCGAAGGCGGGCGCCGGCCTTGATGCCCTGCAAGGGGCGTAACGCCGTCACGCAGCGGCCGGTTCGTCAGCGGCCTGCCACGTCCGTTCATCACGGAAGATGCGCAACGATGCGTTCGCCGCGCGACGGACACCGTCCGCATGGTTTGCAAGCGAACGCATGCGGCATGCAACGCATCTTCATTAACCTTGTCATTTCAAGGCCCTATTCGCGCCGCATGCGCGCCGCCGATGGCGCATTTGCTAGTCGTGTTCCGGCGGAAACAGCAAAGTTGGCGGCAGGCGCCCAACCTCTGCGCGGAATCAGCGAAAGGGGTAGATGCCGTGAACATGATGCAGCAGCTCGTGCGGCCGGTGGCGGTGGAAACGATACCGCGCGCGGCCCAGGTTTCGATTGCCGGGACCGAGCCGGCCTGGCCGATGCCCGTGGCGGATTTTCTTGCCGGGCCGTATCTGCGGCCCAGTGACGTGGTTCTGACACGCAAGCGCCAGAGCCTGCAGTCCTGGCTGATCCGGATCGCCACGCGCGGCGCGTTTTCGCATGCTGCGTTGGTGTTTCTCGTGCCGCGGTTGGAGAAGGGTTTCGACCAGTCCTTCATCATTGAGGCCGCGCGCGGCGGCGTCGACCTGACCAACCTTTCCGACTACCTCAATGATCGCCGCACCATCGTTGGCATCAAGCGGCTCGACAAGCCCTGGTTCACCGAGGAGTTGCAGTGCCTGGTACGCGGGCGGCTGTTGAATTCGATCAAGTCTCCGTACTGCTATTCGTCGCTGATCACTGTGTGCCGCGATACCTGGAACGAGCTGCGCTACGGGATGCGCTCGTGCGTGTTCGGCACGTACAAGGCCATAACCAAGGCGCGCCGGTTGAAGCTTACGCCGCCCAACCAGTACATCTGCTCTGGCCTCGTGCAGCAGGGCTTCCTGCAGGCCATCGCCGACCTTGCTTTCGATGACCGCATCGCGCCGGAATGTCTCAACGACGTGGTCTTCCGCGACGACCTCGCCAAACTGCTGCCGCAGGACTGGAACCAGTTCACGCAGAAGGAGCAGCGGGAGATCATCTACGACTACGCCAGCGGCTTCTCCGACCAGTTGCAGTCCGTCACGCCGAACGATTTGGCCAGGTCCGCTTCGCTCGACTGGGCCTATGTGATTCGGGATGGCCAAGTGCACAAGGTCGTGTGCGAAGACCAGGCCAAGGCCCTCCTGAAATGGCGTTGGCGCGGCAACCGTTGAACATGTGACGGCGCAGGACTTGCGGCAGGCCGTGCCTGCCTCATATGGTCCGCGCATGTCGAACGCTCCATCTCAACTTACCATCGCGCTGGCCCAGTTGAATCCGCTGGTCGGCGATCTCGAAGGCAATGCCGAAAAGCTGCTGGCGGCGCGCGAAGCCGCTGGCGCGCAGGGGGCAGACCTCCTTGTGTTGCCGGAGCTGTTCATCACCGGCTATCCCCCCGAGGATCTCGTCCGCAGGCCAGCGTTTCAGCAGGCGGTGCGCGATACCGTCGAGGCTCTCGCCGCGCGCCTGCCCGCCGCCGGCCCCGCCGTGCTGATGGGCACGATCTGGCCCGATGACGGCAAGCTGTACAACGCCGTCGTGCTGCTGGATCAAGGCCGCATCAGCGCCATCCGCTTCAAGGTGGAGTTGCCGAACTATGGCGTGTTCGATGAAAAGCGCGTGTTCGACGCAGGCCCCCTGCCCGGCCCTATCGATTTCCGCGGCATCAAGATCGGCGCGCCGATTTGCGAAGACATCTGGGAAGAGCAGGTTTGCGAATGCTTGGCGGAATGCGGGGCCGAGATATTGATCTCGCCAAACGGCTCGCCGTTCGACTGGCCCAAGGCGGATCGGCGCATGAACGTCGCGGTGGCCCGCGTGGTCGAAACGGGATTGCCCCTCGTCTATCTCAACCAGGTCGGCGGCCAGGACGAGCTGGTCTTTGATGGCGCATCCTTCGTGCTGAACGGCGATCGCACTTTGGCGCTGCAAATGCCGGCTTGGGAGACGGGGCTTCTGCTGACGCAGTGGGAGCGCGGCGACAGCGGCTGGACGTGCCAGCCCGGCGCGCTCGCCCGTGTCGGCTCGGGGGACGGGGCGGCGTATCATGCCTGCGTCCTGGGTTTGCGCGACTACGTCAACAAGAACGGATTTCCCTCCGTCGTGCTCGGCCTATCAGGCGGCGTGGATTCCGCTCTCGTAGCCGCCATGGCCGTGGATGCTCTCGGGCCGCAACGCGTGCATTGCGTGATGCTGCCCTATCGCTACACGTCGAACGAAAGCCTCAGCGATGCTGCCAGGTGTGCCGAGGCGCTCGGCGTGCGCTATGACGTCGTGCCGATCGCCGATCCGGTCGAAGGCTTCGCGCGCACGCTAGAACCGCTGTTCAAGGGCGCCGACGCCGACACGACGGAGGAAAACATCCAAAGCCGTGTGCGTGGCGCGACGTTGATGGCGGTCTCCAACAAGTTTGGCGGCATGGTGCTGACGACAGGCAACAAGTCGGAAATGTCGGTCGGATACGCCACGCTCTACGGCGACATGAACGGCGGCTTCAATCCCATCAAGGATTTGTACAAGCTCGAGGTGTATCGCCTATGCCGTTGGCGCAATGCCAACGTGCCCGTGGGCGGGCTCGGCCCTGCGGGCGAGGTCATTCCGGAGAACATTCTGACGAAGGCGCCAACGGCCGAGTTGCGCGACAATCAAAAGGATCAGGATTCACTGCCGCCCTACGAAGTCCTGGACGAGATTCTGAGGCTGCTGGTCGAGCAGGAGATGCCGCTGGCAGAGATCGTCGCCATGGGACACGACGTGGAGACGGTGCGCAAGGTCGAACGGCTACTGTACCTAGCTGAATACAAGCGCCGGCAGGCCGCTCCAGGTGTCAAGATCTCATCGCGCAGCTTCGGGCGAGACCGGCGGTATCCGATCACCAACACGTTTCGAGAGAAACTCTAATTACGCCGCAAACCCTGCGGGATTGCTGAGCAGGCTGCGGCAAGCGCCGATAATTTTGGATGCATCGTAGGGCTTGGGGAAGAAGATGCTGCCGGACACGGCGCGGCGGTGGGAACGCTTGATGCCGGACGTATACAGGACGGCAAGGTGTGGAAAGGCAGCACGAAAGGCGTCAGCGACATCCCAACCATTTGCCATGCCGCCGAGATCGATGTCGGTGAAAAGCGCGTCGATCGGCGGGCCGGGGCCCAATAGCGCGAACGCGCCGGCCGCATTGTTTGCCTCGCGAACCTGCCAGCCGGCATTGGAAAATGCCGCGGCGATATCGTAAGCGATGACGCTATCATCTTCAACGATGAGCACAGCCCTGCTCCGACCGGGTGAGTGAGCGGACAATGACGGCTCCAGACTTTTGAGGATGGTCGCCTTCAAGGCGAAAGAGACATCTTATGGAGATGCTTTAGCTTTAAAAGTAACAGCGTAATTGTTCGGTTCCGTACAAACGTCCGGAATCGTACAATTAGATCATTAATTGTGCTTTTTCTGTAAGTACCTATATCTCGTACTTCGGCTGCAGCGACGCTCGGGCGCAGCCTACTGGGCGACGTAGTCATGCTCTGGCCCGTTATCGGGAGTTGAGCATGCACACGCCCCCTCCGGCGCGAAACGCCGTGCTGGCTGGTCTAAAACCAGCCGATTACCGGCTACTGGAGCCGTATCTCAAAAAGGTCGATCTGCCGCTGCGGACGCCGCTTGAGCACCGCATGAAGGAGGTCGAGTACATCTACTTCATGGAATCGGGCATCGCTTCGGTGGTCGCTGATGGCGACAGGCCGATCGAGGTCGGCGTTATCGGGCGAGAGGGCATGACGGGGGTTTCCGTCATCCTGGGCAAAAGTGGCGAAGTTCCGTACGAAACCTACATCCAGATCGAAGGCTCAGGTCAGCGCATCGCGACCGGCAGGCTTCGTGATGCGATCAAGAAAAGTTCGGCCCTGCATTACGTGCTGCTGGGCTATGTGCACTCGTTCTTGGCGCAAGCTACCCAAACCGCGCTGGCAAATGGCCGGGGAACGCTGGAGCAGCGGCTATCGCGCTGGCTGCTAATGGTCGATGACCGCGTGGATGGGAACACCGTGCCTATGACGCACGAATTTCTAAGCATCATGCTCGGCGTGCAGCGCTCAGGCGTAACGGTTGCGCTCAAGGAGATCGAGCGGCAGGGCGCGATCTCGCAGAAACGAGGCTCGATCGAGATCATTGATCGTTTGACGCTGGAAGACATTGCAAAAGCGAATTACGTCAGGCTGACATCGGCGCTGGCGACGTGAGATGCCCCAGCGGCCTACTTCTTGTTAATCGGTTTTGTGATGCCGACCGGCCAATGGCGCTGCAGTTCGGGCTCCTGCGGGGGTAAGCGCGCGGGCTGAGGCGATCGGCGATTTTTCACACGGCAACTCGTCGTCAAGCGTGCAGACTTGCGTCATGGTGAACGTTGGAGCGGAGAGTTTCAGCATTCAACATTATTGCCTACGCCCGTCAGAATACGTACGATCTCGGCAGGCAGTACTGGGGCTTAGGTAAACCGGCGTTCAAGATCGATAGATACCGATCCGGGCGGCTAGTCGCCAGTCCCCAGCCTTCTAGGTTTTGCGGAGTTCCCAATTGGTCGACAATCAAGAACGATACAATCCCATCTATTTCACAGAACGTAGCGTTTGCCCTGTCTGCGCAGGTCGCAATGGGATCGAGTTCTATCGGTCGCCCCTCGATGAAGAGCCGATCCGAGGTTTCATCGCAAGCCACTACGAGACACAGGGGACCGTGGATTGGAACAAATTGGCCGGGACAGACTACGTTCTGCGCGAGTGCCAAACATGTTTTTTGATCTACCAAGTCAACGTGCCCCTCGATGCAATGCTGTACGACATCTACTGCGTCATGGTTGCTCCGGGCCCGCTGGCGCAACTTGAGAAGCAACGCCTTACGCTGGAGAATTTCAATCAAATCGCATCCGAGCTCGAGACGCTCTTTCAGTTGACTGGGAAACATCCAAGCGACGTAACATTCCTGGACTACGGGTTCGGTCACGGCCGATGGGCGAGGGTTGCTCGTGGCATGGGAGCCACCGTGTTCGGCATCGAGCATGGTGAAGACAAAGAGCGCGAAGCGGCGCAACTCGGCATAGCGATCGTCTCAGACGCCGAGATCGACGCCATGCGTTTCGACATTGTGCACACGGAGCAAGTCTTTGAGCACCTTGTGAACCCCGGCCGAGATTTCAAGCGGCTCGCAAGGATCACGGATCATGTTTTCAAGGTCGCAGTGCCCCGACCTGGCGATATCCGCCAGCTGGTTCAGCGTCATGGCATGACAAATCAATCGCCACTGGCAAAGTATGTCGGCGGCGCGCGGTTAACGATGGACGACGAAAGCTACAACGCCATTTTTCCGCTTGAGCATCTCAACGCTTATAGCGATCGGACGATCGAGTATCTCGCGAGCCAAACCGATATGGAGCTCATCAGCCGCGCGCGCCGGTGCGCACCTCGCGTGGATCTCAGCACGGCGAGGTCGGCGGTGCGTTCAGGAAAGCGGATTTTGTCTCCGCTATATAGAAAAGCAGCCTCCGATCAGGGATATTACATTCTGAAGCCGCGGGCTTCGGCTTGAGAACTTGAAGGCCAAGTGGGCGATGCGCTTCACGATCGAGCGAGATTCCGCTAAGAACCAGCCTTGACCCTTTCGCTTACGGCTTGGCCTTGCCCCACGATCACAAATTCTCCGTTGCCCCGATGATGGATGGGCAAGATACATAGGCATTTACAATAACTTAAGACGCCGCGTGAGCAATTCGTGCACGATGGTCGTGGAAGCTCGGAAGTGTCCTTGATCGCATTGGAGGGGAAGTGCTGACCTTCACGGACTTAGTTGTGCGAGCCCGATCACGGGCGTTCGGGTCCCGTCGCTGCATGTCAGCGTTATGTCCGCAAATTGGATGCTAGTTTGCGTGCGCTTTGCCGAGAAAGCGGACTGACGCCCCAAGCTATTGCTATGGCAGCAATTCCCAACGCGATGACATTTCAGGAAAGCCTGAACACTCTATCCAAGATCTCGTTCTACCGCAACGATAATTACGGCTTTGCGAAAGTGGCGCACAATCTTCTATTTTGCGAGAGGCTCGGAATTTGATGTGCCTGAAGTTCAGATGACTTACCGACTAGCGTCGACGAGCATGCTCGATGCTTTGGCGCTGATCGACCACGGTGAGACGCTTAGACTCTCTGTCATCGATCGCCATCTATGAGTTCGCGAATTTTCGCGCCAAGCGCGTCGAGCTCGAACGGCTTGGTCAGCAGATCCATTCCGGGAGAGAGAAAGTCTTCCCGGATTGTTGCTTTTTCGGTGTAGCCGGTGATGAAGAGCACTTTGAGTGACGGACGATACACCCGCGCCATTTCGGCAAGCTCGCGCCCATTGATTTGCGGCAAGCCAACGTCAGTGACCAAGAGATGAATGGGCTGATTTGATTTAAGGTGCGGCAAGGCGCCGTGCGCGTCGCCGGCCACGATGGCCTTGTAGCCCAACTCGTCGAGAACTTCGGTGATGATCAGACGGACTGTTGGATCGTCCTCGACGACGAGGACCGTCTCGGTTCGCCCACGAGAGACAGGACTAGCCGCTGCGGGCGTTGCAGGAATTTTCTCGGACAAAGCAGCCCGGGGAAGATAAAGGGACACCTCAGTGCCGCGGCCCACCATGCTTTGTATATCAACATGGCCACCGCATTGCTTCGCAAAGCCGTAGATCATCGAGAGCCCGAGACCAGTTCCCTGGCCGATTGGCTTAGTGGTGAAAAACGGATCGAACGCTTTACCGATGACCTCGGCGGGCATACCGGAACCCGTATCCGAGACGCAGATACGGACGTAATCACCGGCATGCATTCCCTTAAAAGATTTAGCGGCATTGGCATCGAGAGATACGTTGAACGTCTCTACAGAAATTTCGCCGCCGTCGGCCAGAGCATCGCGGGAATTGATGACGAGGTTCAAGATCGCGTTCGCGAGCTGGTTTGCGTCAGTCAGTGCCGGCCAAACATCAGCCGATAAAGACATTGTGAGTTTGATATTTTCGCTCACGCTCCGACGCAGCATGTCCTCAAAGCCAACGAGAATTTCGTTGATCTGCTGGCCTTTGATATCCAGAGACTGGCGCCTTGAGAACGCAAGCATGCTGTGGGTAAGGGCTGCCGCGCGACGCGCTGATGTCGTCGCGGCATTGATGAAGTTGTCGAGATCCTCAAGTTTTCCTGACTTCAGCCGGCGCTGAATCAGGCTCAGTGACGCGGTAATACCGGTCAGCAGATTATTAAAGTCGTGGGCTATGCCGCCTGTCAGCTGGCCGATCGCCTCCATCTTGTGGCTTTGACGGAGCTGTTCTTCGGCTTCGACGAGACTGCGGGCATTTTCTAGTTCTTCTGTGACGTCTCGAGCCACACAATAAAAGAGGCCTTCTTTTGGAACGATCGTCCACGACAAGCTCCTGTATGAGCCGTCTTTGGTTCTCAGACGGTGCAGGAAAGCCGTCTTCGTGAACATCTCCTCGATATGCGATTTTTCCGCTGGATCTTCCAACCAATGAGATGTTCTGCCTTCGAGCTCACTTTGCTGCCAACCGAGCGTACGCGTCCAGGCCGGGCTAACGCTGGTCCAGACGCCTCTGGCGTCGGCAATACCAAGCAAATCGCGGGAAAGGCGCCAGATGTCATCCCGCTCCAACGTCCGCTCGCGAACGCGTTCCTCCAACGTCTCGTTGAGGAGCAGCAGTTTCTTTTCAATCAGCTTTGAGTGGGTGATGTCGTAGATGACACCACTGTAGCGTCGGGCCTTGGAGTCACTGTCAGAAACGTACTCACCCTTGCGCGTGAGCCATCTCACCTCTTGGGTATCCGGCCGCGTGATTCGAAATTCGACACGACCTTCGGACATCGAGCCGGAGTTTCTTTCGCCGAGGATGATTGGCGTGTCGTCAGGATGCACGAGAGCATTGATGCTGCGGACCGGAAGGTCGGTCGCAGGGTGCAGTCCAAGAAGACGACAAAACTGGTCCGACACAGTCGCTGTACCGAAGCCATCAATGTATTCGAACGTGCCGACTTCCCCGGCGGTCTGAGCGACCCTGAGCCGTTCCTCCACCTTTTTTTGTTCGGTAACGTCCACGAGGACGCCGTTGAAATGGGTGGAGTCTGCAGCTTCGCGGCGGCCCCGGGCATGCAGCCACCGTAAAGAGCCATCAGCCAGATTGACTCGAAACTCTTTCGAAAAAACTTCGGCGCCACGCAGCACGCCGCCGATGGCCAGGCGGATTCTTGTCTGATCGTGAGGATGGATGATGGAAACGAAGGTAGCAGGGGCGATGCCAGCTACCGCTTGCGCGGCCGAGATATTGTACATACTGGCAAAGCGCGCATCCCCGGAGATGAGGTTGGTGCTCAGGTTCCATTCCCAAGCTCCCGCTGCACCAGAGACGGCAAGGGTCAGCCTTAGCCGTTCGGCCAATGACTCGGGAGATTCAGCATCTGGGTTGATGGCCATCGCGTTCTATTCTGCAGGCGTCAAGCCAGTATTACCGAGATCGTCGTGCATCACGCGCGCTATGAATTCACCGATCAGAACTTTCAGCGCGGCTAAGGAAGGCACATCCATCAGCATTGCGATGTAACCGCGAATGTCGCGGCCTTCCACGGCAAAGTTGATGAAGAAAAAGAGGACTAGACCCTGTTCGGGAGGAGAACATTGGACCGTGAAAAGCTCTTGTCCCGTTCCTCTCTTTATTGTCGGCAAAGACATGCTCAGCGGCTGGTTCAACATATTGGCCATGGTGCCAACGCAGCCGTTCAGTATGACATTGCCGGTCTCAGCCAGGGCCTCTTCTACCATGCTGGAGATTTGGTCTGGCGATACGTCCGCTCCAAGGACCGCGCGGGTCAACTCGATGCCGTTTTTCTGCGGAAAAATGAGCAGCGCCCGGCCGTCAAACGCGCCGGAGAAAGCTTGCGTCACAGCAACGAGGTCGTCAGTTTCGCGCTGACCTATTAAGTCGGCTGCGGATTGATGAGTAACAACTTCAACCGACGGCACCGAGAGCAAAACCTGCCGATCGACCATCTTGCGCAAGCTGGATGCTGCGCGACTGACGCCGATATTGGCGATCTCAGTGAGAGCGTCCCTCTCAATGTCGCTGAGTTTCCTGTCGTCGGTGATTTCGTCGACACTACGATTGGTCATGCGGAGACGATCTTGTCGGCTTGAATGAGAAAGTCGCGCAGACCTTCCGGTGTGACCGGCTTGGCAACAAACGTCGCATTGGCCGCCCGCGCTAGCGAGAGGACTTCCGCCTGCACGTTTGCAGTGATGATCGCGATCGGCATGGATGGTCGTGAGCTGCGCAGATCCTGGGCTAGTTCAAGACCATTTTTCCCGGGCATATTGTAGTCAACCAGCACGACGTCGATCTCGTGTGAACCTATCAAGTCCATTGCCTCATCAGCGTTGCTGGCTTCTAGCCGTTCCCAGGTAGGCTGCGTTGCGGTGACAGCTTTGCCAGCAACGATCCTGGCGAGTTTGCTGTCGTCAACGATCAGTACGGTTACGGTCATTCGTCGGGGCTCCAACTTTAGTAGAATGGGGTTATTACATGG
The DNA here is from genome assembly GCA_030655135.1 of Hyphomicrobiaceae bacterium. Lineage (GTDB taxonomy): Bacteria > Pseudomonadota > Alphaproteobacteria > Rhizobiales > Hyphomicrobiaceae > JAKAXS01. The sequence goes on from JAURWC010000081.1 coordinate 287,615, forward strand.
GCGCGGTGTTGCGTCATACAAATCAACCCTCTGCAAATTTAACAAACGGCCCGCGCGCGGTTCGCAGCTGGCCTCGTTCCAAGCGCCGATCGACCGTCTTGCCTATCCACCCAGGACATTGGAAATATTTAGCACCATCAAAACCTTACCGTCGCCTAGCAGTGCCGTGCCGAGCAGGTCGGTAAAGCCGGACAACAATCCGGTCACGGGGCGTAAATGGACCTCCATCCTTTCTCCAAAATCCTCGACCTCAAGACCCACGGGGGCGGCGGGAGAGCCGACGACCAGAATACGTGCGTTGTCAGGTCTTGTTGATGCTGGTAGCCCGAGCAGCGACGACAACTGGATCAGGGGGAGGACGCGGTTTCGAAGTGAGAAGGCCTCTCCCGCCTTGATTGGGAGAACGCGATCGCGGGGTATTCGCACGGTTTCGCGAACGGCCTCGAAAGGCACGCCGAACCACTGCTCACCGGCTCGCACGAGCATGATGGTTGAAACGAAAACTGCCAGAGGCAAAATGAGCGTGACATTCGTCCCGGCACCGGGATTGGAGGTTACCGCAATTCGGCCGGAGAGAGCCTCGACGGATGTTTTGACAGCGTCCATCCCGACGCCGCGGCCAGAGACTTCCGATACAGATGACGAGGTTGAGAATCCCGGGGCGAATATCAGGTTGACCACCGCCTCCTCGTCGAGGTCAGCAACCGTACTCGGCGTCATCATGTTCTTGCGGAGCGCCGTCCGACGAATTTGCTCAACCTCGAGGCCGCGTCCATCGTCGCTTACAGAGATCGTGATTTGGCCAGCACTTTTCCTGGCCTCCAGTTTAATGCGTCCGGACGCAGATTTGCCGGCTGCTGTTCTGACAACTGGTTCCTCGATGCCATGATCAAGCGCGTTTCTCAAAATGTGGAGAAGCGGCTCATAGAGCCCGTCCACGATGGTCTTGTCGGCCTCAACCTCTTCGCCAACGATCTCAAGATCGACCGTTTTTCCCAGTTTTCCAGCCATGTCGCGAACAAGTCGTGGAAACCGTCGAAACGAGCGGGAGAGTGGTACCACTCGGAGCCGCGTGACCGATCGGTGCAGATCGCCGATCAGACGCTCCATATCGGTGTGGTTTGCTTTCAGGGCCCTACTGAGTTCCGTGTTGACGTCCGCGGCCCTCGACGCAATGTTCCCTAAGACATTCTTTGCGATGATAAGTTCACCCACGACGTCGGCAACCGCATCCACTTGAGTTCCGTCTATCCTAAGAGAGCGGTTAGCGGCCGAAGAAGATGAAGGCGTTGCGATGGGAGCTTCCGGCTTAGAAGACGGCGACAGCACCGTAGGATCTCGGGAATACGGTGAGGGCCCGGCGATGTGGCTTAGCAGCGCCTTTAACCGCTCGCTTTCCATCAGACTTTCGGGCCCTAGGGCGCCTGTCGCGGCAATTGACTCAATCCACGCGTCCGAGGCAGTCACGCATTGCAGCAGGGCATCGAGCACCGGCTTGTCTGCAGGCACCCTGTGTCCGCGCACTGCGGACAGCAACTCTTCTGCGGCGTGAAGCGCTGACAGCATGGGTGGGAAGTCGAAAATTGCGACTGATCCCTTCAGCGTATGCATCGCGCGAAAGGCGCTATCGATACGCGCCTGATCTCCCAGATTACCGTCGAGAGAAATCAGATCGTCCGACGCTTGCTGCACAAGCTCGCGTGATTCAATGAGGAACTGCTCCATCAACTCGTCCATCAAGCACCTGGACGTTGATAGACGATGGCATCCTTGAAACGTCGGGCGGAAAATTCGAGGGAGATCCGGGACATTGACTCACTATGCCCAAGGCAGATGAAACCATGTGAATGCAGGGCATTGGATAGATTATTTACGGCTGCTAGCCTTGAGGCATCGTCAAAATAGATTAAGACGTTACGGCAGAAGATGACGTCGAACGGGCCTTGCGCGGACACGCCGCCGGCGTCTAGCAGGTTCACTTGAGTGAACGTCACCGACTCTCGCAGATCCGCAATGATTTCCCGGCGTCCCCCGTAACTCGGCGAGAAATACTCGTTGTGCAAAGCTGCAGGAAGTTTCGACAAAGCTCTCTCGCCGTACCTTCCCTGTTTTGCTGCGGCCAGAACGCGGGTATCGATATCGGAGCCGACAATGTCGATGTGATAGGCGTCGACCAGAGGCCAATTTTCCAGGAGCCAAATGGCGACAGAATAAGGTTCTTCCCCGGTCGAGCATGGCACACACCAGATACGGACAAGATCGCCGGGCAATTTCGACCGCACAATCTCAGGCAATATGTCATGGGTCAGACAACGGAGCTGATGGTCCTCTCGGTAAAAGTAGGTCTCGTTGACGGTGAAGATGTTGATGAGATGTTCGGCTTCGCCTGAGCCTGATCTGAGCAAGGCCATATAGGAGTTAAAGGAGGTCGAAGACGTTTGCGCGATCCGCTCGGCGACGCGCCTTTCGATGTAGAACCTCTTGCTCTCGTCATAGCTGATACCTGATAGACGATAGAGATACTCGCACAGGCGCAGAAGCTCATCAGAGCTCAGGAGCGGCGCAGGATTTTCTGATCTGATCTCCGCCACGCTTACTTGGCCCAGCTGATCAGCTTGTCAGCGATCCCTTCAATGGGAAGAACTGCTTCAGCGCCGCCGGATTTAAAAAGCTCGCCGGGCATCCCCCAGACGACAGCCGTCTCTTCTGCCTCCGCGATCGTGCGACCGCCAAGCGTTCGTAGCGTCGTCATAGCAGCGACCCCGTCGTTTCCCATCCCGGTGAGCAGCACACCAATTAGTCGCGAGGGGACAAAATGTTCCATGGCGCTATTAACGAGGCGCTCGACACTGGGGTGCCAGAGATAGGTGGGCAAGGACGGCACCGGGGCAGCCGCGGGAACGCCGTCTCGGAGCGTCACGACGACATCGGCGTCCCCTTTTGCAACGTACACGTTTCCCCGGACCATTTTTGTGGGACGGATAAGTTCAGTTACCTCAAGCGGAGCGAGGCCATTCAAGCGGCGCGCAAAGGGCCCGGTGAACGCTGCTGGCATGTGCTGAGCAATCAGGACGGGCCAGGGAAACACAGCCGGAAGACGCGAGAGTAACTTATCAAGGGCCGGCGGCCCGCCGGTGGAAGTCCCCACAATGACGAGCCCGGTGCCAAAGACATTAGCGACTGCGTCGTCTTCCGCAAAAGACTCCACGTCGTCAGGCCGAACATCCCTGATTGTTCCGGTTTTAAGGCGGACACGCTCGGCAAGCCTGTGGCTTCTGCGTAATCGGGCCGTTGAGGCCGTGACGACTTTAGCAAGCAAACCGGGACCGAATTCCCGCATATTCAAGGACATCGCGCCTTCGGGTTTCGTCATGAAATCGACGGCCCCCAGCGTCAACGCCTCAAGCGTTATCGCGGCGCCTTCCTCGGTCTGGGACGAAACCATGATGGTAGGGGTCGGCCGCTCCAGCATAATCCTGTTCAGACATGCGATTCCGTCCATCACTGGCATATTGACGTCGAGTGTTATGACATCTGGAAGGAACGAGTGCAGTTGCGCCAGAGCCTCTTCCCCGTTGCGCGCATACGCGACGTCAAAATCTGAGTTCCCGCGAAACACGCTTCCAAGAAGCCTCCGCATCAGCGCTGAATCGTCCACAACCAGGACTTTGATCACTGAAGCCTATCCTTCAGGAGCCAGGTCGCCACGGCGAAGCATGTCCTTCTCAGTCTGATCCAGCAGGGAGCCTGGATCAACGAGAAGTAGCATCCTTCCGTCAGCGCTTGATGCAATTCGGTCAAACAAGCCGGCATCACCCAGCGTAACGTCCGGGGCAGGGCCAATGTCCCGTCCCGGGATACGAATAATTTGATCAATATCATCTACCAGGAAGCCAGCAATTACCGTGCCTATACTGATGATGATGATGCGACCCGCAATGCCGGCCGGGGACAGCTTCAAACCAAAACGTTCGCGTTGATCTATAATTGGGATGACTTGGCCGCGGAGATTGAGGACGCCTTTGACGAATCCCGGTGCGTGCGGCACCCGGGCGAGACTGTGCGGGCAGCGCACGATTTCTCGAACGGCTGCGATTGGAAGGCCGTAGCGCTCATCCTCGAGCGAAAAGATCACAAACTGCTCGGCCTCTGATTTTGGGGTTGCGTGGGCGTCTGTCATCGTTGTCGCTGCCTCGCCGATATCGTTTGACGCGAGCCTCGCGGCCGTTTCAGCATCGAAAAGCTTTTCGATGGAGAGTATCGAGACCAACCGCTTCCCGTCATCGAGCCGGCAGATGGCTTGGATCTGGCTCTCGCCTTTGCCCCTCGTCAGCACGGCCGGTACCGGATCGAGAGAAGACGTCGGAACCCGAATAATTTCTTTGATGCGGTCGACGACCAGTCCGACTCGCATCCTGCCAAGGCGGGTAAAAAGCACGCGCCTACCTTCTGCATTTGCACGGTGAGCGGCGGGCAACCCGATAAGATAATGAAGCGAAAGAAGAGACGTCATCTCGCCGCGCTGGGCGGCGACGCCCAATATGGCCTGATCAGATCGCGGCAGGCTGGCGACGTTATCGTCCGCCGGTGCGACCTCTTCGATCTCCTTAATCGGGAGGGCATATTCCTGACTGCCCAGCATGAAGCTCAGAAAGACGTGATCGAAGCTTTCAGCGCTGCTCTTGTCTTTGGGCTGCGCGGGCTCATCGGAGGCCACGGATGCACGCGTTCGGCGAACCTCGCCGAAGGCACGATCGAGCATTCCGTTTATATCGATGCGCTCCGGCCCGTCAGCTTCGGCCAGCGATGTGACCTTGTCGACCAGAAGGCCAACCGGACCATTCCGACGCACAACAACAATTTTGGATGAACCGATTGGACCGGCTGCCTTGACGCCCAACAACGTTGCCAGCGAGACGACAGGAAGAGCGGCCCCGCGAAGATTGGTAATACCGAGAAGTGCGGCCGGGCTGTGCGGTACGCGGGTGAGAACACCAGGCCGTATCACTTCAGTTAGCGTAGCTGACGACAAGCCAAAGCTTTCGCCACCCACGTTCAGCAGCAGCACCAGATTGTCCAGCGAGCTCATGGGATGCACTCAGGTTTCAGCGATGAGCAGCTCGTCAGCCAGACTCGCGATCTCTTCGATGGCGGCCGCCAAATCTTCGGCCCCGCGCGCCTGCTGACGCGCGGCCGTGGCAGCTTGGGCCGCGGCACCGCTGGTCTCTTCGGCAGCCGTCGCGATTTGCTCGGTGCCCGAAAGAACCTCGCCGCAGGATTTCAAAACGGCATCCGCGCCGCCGAGGATCTCATTGACCCCCGCCTTGATGCTGAGCATTCCCTCCTCAATCGAAGCCAGCCGCTCGTCGATGCCGGCATTCTTGCGAACCTCCGTTTGTGAGGTTGCCGCAATCAACTCAACGTCGCGGCGGACGGCGAGGATCTGCGTCTGGACGTTCCTGACGACGTCTTTCACCCGCCCGGCGTTCTCTGCCGACTCCCGGGCGAGATTGCGAATATCAGCCGAGACGACAGCAAAGCCCCGACCTTGTTCCCCGGCGCGCGCGCCTTCGACCGAGCCGCTGACAGCCAGCATGTTTGTCTGGATAGCTACCAGGGCGATGCCATCGACGAACTTTTCGATACGACTTCCAGACTTCTCCAGAGTCGCTATCAACTCAGAAACGTCCCTGCTGTCCTGCGCTGCCTGAAGGGCATTTTTCAGGAGCTGCTGAACGCCTTCGCGGTTGGCCTTCAGGATAGGAAGCAGGCGATCGGCGCGCTCGGAAGCGGCGGCGGCTGCAGTCTTACTGCTGACCGCTGCTTTCTCTATTTGGCGCATCGCGGAAGATGATTGCTGGGTCGCGGCTGCCTGAGCCTGTGCACCCCGATTGATCTGATCAAGCGCTACAAGAATTTCAGTCGCGGCGCCTGACAACTCCTGCACTGTCGCAGAAAGCTCCTCAGCGGCAGAGGCAAGCTGCTCGGCGCTGTGTTCACCTGTCTCAGACTGCAGCGCTTCAGCGAGCTCTGCGAGTGATTCGGCGGTCTTTTTGCTCTGGTCCAGTGCCGTGCTTTGCTGTTGCAGGGCGCGCTGCGATTCCATGGTCGCTGCAGACTGTTCTTCAGCGGCGCTCGCGACTTGCTCTGCACCACGTTGCGCTTCACGACTACCTGTATCGGCCTCGATGGAAGCTACAAGGACCGCTTGCGCGTTCTCTGCCATCTCCCTGACATCTGACCGAAGCTGCTCGATGCTGGCGATCATGTCCCGGCCGCGCTTTGCTTCCACCTGCGCGGTTTCGGCCGAGGTCTTGATGCTCTTGGCAATGCGGCGGACATCCTCGGCAATTGTGTCTGCGATCTCCCGGACTTCCTTGGCGCTTTTCTCCGACGTTTCGGCCAGATTGCGAACCTCGTCGGCGACAACAGCAAAGCCCCGCCCGTGATCGCCGGCTCTTGCGGCCTCAATGGCAGCGTTCAGTGCGAGGAGATCGGTCTGATCGGCGATGTCACCGACGGTGACCGTTATCGCGCTGATATCCGCGGCCTGGGTCTCGAGCTGGGCTACGACATCGACTGCTTCCAGCTGTCGTGCGGCATTATCCTGCACCGAGGCTGCAAAGCTGTCGATCTGCGTTGCGAATTCGCCGAGCTGGGTTTGCAGTGTGTCGGTTTTTTGCCGCCAGGATTCCGCGCGCGTGCGCGCCTGTGCGAAAATGGCGCCAAGGCTTCCAACGGCTGCCTGCGATTCATGCGCAGCCCCTGCGGCCTCTTCTGCTGCGGCCGAGATCTGCATGAGCGATCGATTGAGCTCTTCGGATGCAGCCGAAGCCTCGACGACGCCCGCTGCCAGCTCTTCGGTAGCGGCCGCGATGCGCTCTGCGGCTTTTTCCTGCCGCGCCCTGGACCGCTCACGCGCGCGGCGAGCGGCCGGCTTCGGCGCTTCTGCATTTGGCACCACGGCCTTGGCAAGGCCCGGTTCAGTGGATCTGCGTGGAAGATCAGTCTTTTTAACGAGCGCCATTTTACCTCTGGTCCCGAAACTTACCGGAAGCGTTACGTAAGGTTCTCAAGTCAAGTTGCTGATGTCTTGACTTTTACGGCGCAAGGCAAGGAAATGCTTGCTCAATCTATCTTGGTTTACGCGCAAACTCTCAGCATTCTTAACTGAACCTCGGGCAACCCCTAAAAGCCTTGAAACCAGAATGTTGAGGACGTGTGGACTGGCCGACCTTTCACCACCTTCGGCCGAATCGACTGCTCCGTAAGCTCGCTGAATAACGGCTTACACGGATATTCTAGGATCAGGTAGTGAGCCGGTGGTGCAGTTCTCAACTCCTACTTAGGACTAAGGACATCGTCCCGAAGTGGTTTTTGTAGACCTTGTTATGCAGACGGTAATTTCTTAGCAAGCGACACGAGATGCGGCCTTCGATCCGAAAGATTCGCCGTAGCTCCAACGCTGGGGAAGAAGGCAAGCCGCCCTCGCGAGCTGTGGTCCACTCGGTCGGGTGACATCAAGCCGATTCCTCGTGCGTTCAGGTTTTTGCGAATGTCGGCCATGCTCAATCCGCGCTGGGTGTACGCCTCGTAGATCCAGCGAACAGTGGCCAGCTCTTTCGGAGGACCCAATGTGAGGACAACCCTGTCCGTGGTTAGGCTTTTGCGCTCGCCTGGCGCCAGCAGCCCTTTGTCTCTTCCATCCTGATCGAGTAGCCGCCTACGAAATCCGAAGCCAGGTACACTTCCTTGGCGAAACCCGTAGCTTGCTAGTCGTGCCTTGCCGACTTTTACTTTTTCTGAAAGCTCGCGGCTGTACTCGGCTGCCAATGTGCGCTTCATGACTTTGTACAAATTGGCCATCGTCGAGCCGTCGTTCGTAAACTGTTCTGCACAGTAGTGAACCGTGATGCCAGCGGAGCGACACAGGTATTCAAGATGGGCGCTTTCGTCTGCGTCCTGGAATCGGCCCCAACGCGAGACGTCGTAAACCAGGATCGCGTCGAACAATTGAGGTCCTGCCAGTGCGTCGGCGATCAGTTGCCGAAGACCAGGTCGGCGAGCAAGTGTCAGCCCGCTTTTGCCGGCATCCTCGTAGGTTGCAACGATTTCGATCCCGCGCGCCTCAGCCCATAAGGCGATGGCGGCTTTTTGATTAATCGTCGAGTACTGCTGCTGGTCGGTGGACATCCGTACATACTGTGCAGCGCGCTTGAGTGGAGGCGTTGTCTGCATGGCGCATCACTCGCAAAAGCTAACAGAGCCTTCTGAGTAGCTTACATACCCGTCGTGTTGAAGCCAGGAGGATCTAGTTACCTCGGACTTTTAGCTGCAAATGTCGAGGTAGGCAGACGGCTGATTGCCCAGTATCGGTGCGTCTCCCCGGCATTAATCCGCGGTCGCCAACGTTCGAAGTCGAACCCCCAATCGCACTTAGCCGCCGAGCCACCGGATTGCGAAGCACGGAAGAAACGTTGCTACGGTTCCTAACCATTGTCCCCTCAGCGCCTTTCGTCGATCAGCTTGGTGGCTCGCTTCTCGGCGGACGCGATGATCTCGGCGACGAGCTTTGCATCCGCCGCGGCGCGAGCCATTAAAACCGCGCCGGTGAGAAGAGACAAGAGCTCGATCGCTTTGCCACGGCGTTCGCGCCGTGGACACGACAATCCGTGCGAGACAAGCGCGAGCGTCGTTTTCATCCCGTCCGTGAACGTCCGCCTGATCGATTCGTGTTCCCGCGCAACGTCAGGACCAAAGGACGGAATTGGGCAACCTAGCTCCGGGCGCCGAACATGCGACATCATCAGATAGTCGGCCACGTAGGCCTTGAGTGCCGCCTTCGCACCGTGTGAGTGCGTTCTGGCTTCAAAGCGAGAATTGATCTCCCCGAATATCCTTTCTGTCGCCTCCGCAACGAGCACATCCTTGGACTCGAAGTGCTTGTAGAACCCGCCATGCGTGAGGCCCGCTGCCGCCATGAGGTCGGCAAGGCTTGTCCCGCCAATGCCACGCTGGCGCAGCATCTTCGCCGTTTGCGAGATGATCTCATCGTGGCGTTGAGCCATGACCTCTCGCGACGCCCGCATTCTCTATCTCCTCCGAACGGCACCCGGAGCCTTTCCCAGGACGGCGCTCCGATCAAAAACCTCCGTGCCGACGCCCAAAATATAGATGTTTTCTGCAATCCAAACAAGCCTTGAGATCGACCGTCTGCCTGCCCGGAGATCGCGGACGCTACGCCGCAGGAGCCGGGCTTGCAATTTTAGATGCTATCCATAATCTATTTGAATAGTGCGTCGGATTGTTCTGGCGCCCGGAAACGGCTGTGGAAGGTATCGAGGTCGCACATGAGCTCGAGGTTAACTGAGGTGAAAAGTGTCTGGTCAGTGCGGCGGAGCGCGCCAGTGGCGGCTGCCGTCCTGATGGTTACGGCCGCCGGCTTGGGTGGCTGCAAGCCAACCGTTGCCGATCCGAGGACGGATGTGCCGCTGGTTCGTATCGCCACGGTCCAGCCGGCAGGCGCGGCAGAACGGGCGTTCACCGGGTACATATCCGCGCGCGTGCAAAGCAATCTCGGCTTTCGTGTCTCGGGAAAGATCATCGAAAGATTGGTCGATACGGGCCAGACCGTAACGGCTGGCCAGCCTCTGATGAAGCTCGATCCCGCCGATCTCAAACTGGCAATCGTGGCGCAGACCAATGCAATCAACGCAGCCCGCGCAACTGCAATTCAGGCGCGTGCCGACGAGACGCGCTATCGTAAGCTCGTGAGCGATGGATGGGCGTCGCATCAGCGATACGAGCAGGCCAAGTCTGCGCTCGACAGCGCCGAGGCAGCACTCGCCGGCGCCGAAGCAATCGCCCAGGTGGCGCGCAACGCCGGCGACTATTCCGTCCTATTGGCTGATGCCGACGGCGTCGTGATGGAAGCGCTCAGCGAACCGGGGCAAGTGGTTTCGGCCGGGCAGACCGTTGTTCGTCTGGCTCACGCAGGGCCGCGGGAAGCGGTGGTCAGTTTGCCTGAGACGGTGCGCCCGCCGATCGGCTCGCAGGCGACCGCGACCCTTTACGGCGATATTCAATCGCGCTCGCCCGCGCAGCTGCGGCAGTTATCGGACGCGGCCGATCCCGTGACGCGAACCTACGAGGCCCGCTTCGTCCTGGAGGCAGCAGCCGCCAAGGCTCCACTCGGGGCAACGGTGACGATCCTAGTCCCACGCACAAGGGATAGGACCCTTCTCGAGGTCCCAGTGAGCGCCATCGTCGACAACGGAGCGGCATCCGGTGTCTGGCTGCTGGATCAGCACAAGCTCGTCGTTGGCTTCCGGCCGGTCAAGCTTGAGGGGATAAGTGACGAAAAGGCGCTGATCAGTGACGGCATCCAGGCTGGCGAGCAGGTCGTGGCGCTCGGTGTCCGCCTGCTGCGCGAGGGCGATACAGTCCGCGTGACCGGTGAAGAGGGGGCTTCACGATGACCTCTTTCAACCTCTCGGCCCTCGCTGTCCGCGAACGCGCCGTCACGCTCTTCTTGATCATCGCAATTACCTTGGCCGGAGCCTATGCCTTCGCGAAACTCGGCCGCGCCGAAGATCCACCTTTCACCATCAAGATCCTGACGGTCTCGGCGGTCTGGCCCGGCGCTACCGCGAAAGAGATGCAGGATCTCGTGGCCGAACCGCTCGAAAAGCGGATGCAGGAGCTGCGCTGGTACGATCGGGTCGAGACCTTCACACGGCCAGGCCTGATGCTGATGAAAGTTGCGCTCAAGGACCAGGCACCTCCGACGGACATCGCCGATCAGTTCTATCAGGCTCGCAAAAAACTCGCCGACGAAGCGCCGAGGCTGCCTGCCGGCACGATCGGGCCATTCGTAAACGACGAATATGCCGACGTCACCTTCTCCTTGTATGCGGTGAAGGGAGACCGGATGCCACCGCGCCAGTTGACGCGAGAAGCTGAGGTGTTGCGCCAGCGCTTGTTGCATGTCTCCGGCGTCAAGAAGGTCGATATTCTGGGTGAGCGTCCAGAGCGGATCTTTGTCGAGTTCTCATACGCAAAGCTGGCGACGCTCGGCATCAATGCCAGAACGATTTTCGACGCGCTCAATCGCCAGAACGTCATCACGCCCGCAGGCTCTATCGATACCAACGGCCCGCAGGTGTTCATGCGGGTAGAAGGCGCCTACGACGATCTTCAGAAGATTGCCGACACACCGATCGTTGCGGCAGGACGCGTCCTGAAGCTGTCCGACATCGCCGAGGTGAAGCGCGGCTATGAAGACCCTGCTACGTTCCTGATTCGCCATCACGGCGATCCGGCCATGGTGCTCGGCGTTGTCATGCAGGATGGCTGGAACGGCCTCGACCTCGGCAAGGCGCTTGACGAGGAAGAAGCCAAGATCGCCAAAGACCTTCCAGCGGGACTGACGTTCACGAAGATCATCGATCAGGCGGCCAACATCCGCGAATCGATCGACGAGTTCATGTTCAAGTTCGTCATTGCCTTGGCGGTCGTGATGATCGTGAGCTTGGTCAGTTTGGGATGGCGCGTCGGTATCGTCGTGGCAGCTGCGGTGCCGCTGACGCTCGCGGCGGTTTTCGTGATTATGATGATCACCGGACGAAATTTCGATCGCATCACGCTCGGCGCGCTCATCCTCGCCCTTGGTCTTCTCGTGGACGACGCGATCATCGCCATCGAAATCATGGTCGTGAAGCTTGAAGAAGGCTATGAGCGCACAGCAGCTGCGGCCTATGCCTGGACGCATACCGCGGCACCGATGTTATCAGGTACGCTGGTGACCGTGATCGGCTTGATGCCCGTCGGGTTTGCCAAGTCCACTGCCGGCGAATACGCCGGTAATATCTTCTGGATCGTTGCCTTCGCCCTCATCACTTCGTGGATCGTCGCTGTCGTCTTCACCCCTTATCTGGGCGTCAAGCTTCTCCCTGCGATCAAGCCGGTCGCGGGCGGGCACGCGGCGATCTATGCCACCCCGAATTATCAGCGGTTCCGCCGGGTCGTCGCCTGGTCGGTTCGCCATAAGTTCATCGTGGCGGGTGCGGTCTCGGCCCTGTTCGTCCTGTCCGGTGTCGGCATGGGCAGCGTGAAGCAGCAGTTCTTTCCCAGTTCCGATCGCCGCGAGCTCCTCGTCGAGGTTCAGATGCCCGAGGGGACGAGCATCGAAATGACAAGCGCTGCCGCTGCCAAGGTCGAGGCCTGGATCAAGGACCAGCCCGAGGCAACGGACGTTGTGACCTACATCGGCCAGGGAGCGCCCCGTTTCTTTCTCGCTTACAACCCGGAACTTCCGGATCCCGCTTTCGCAAAGATTGTGGTGGTGACGCCGAGCGCAGAAGCTCGCGATGAACTTAAGCTGCGCATTCGCAGCAAGATTGCGGAAGGACTGGCGCCGGAAGCCCGTGTCCGCGCCACCCAGTTCGTCTTCGGCCCGCCGTCGCCCTACCCCGTCGCGTTTCGCGTGATGGGCCCAGATCTCACGAAACTGAGGGAGATCGCCCAGAAAGCCGTCGAAATCATGCGAGCCAACCCGCACATGCGGGAGGTCAACACCGATTGGAACGAACGGGCGCTGGCGCTCCGTTTCACGCTGGACCAAGACCGGCTGCGCCTGATTGGCCTGTCACCCAATGATATCGCACAGCAGCTGCAGTTCTTGCTGATCGGAACTACCGTCACCACGGTCCGGGAAGACATTCGCACGGTTCAAGTGATGGCGCGGAGTGCAGGTCCGGATCGGCTGGATCCGAGCAAGCTCGGCAATCTCGTCTTACAGAACGAGACGGGCCAGTTGGTGCCGCTGACCCAGATCGGACACGTGGAGGTGATCTCGGAAGATCCGATCCTGAAGCGGCGCGATCGAACGCCGACAATCACCGTCCAGGGCGACATCGATGAATCCATGCAGCCGCCGCCGGTGTCTCTAGAGGTTCAGCAAGCGTTACAGCCGCTCATTGCAGAGCTGCCAGAAGGATATCGCATTGAGATGGGCGGCAACATCGAGGAGGCTGACAAGGCCAATCGCGCGCTCGCTCCCGTTTTTCCCACCCTCTTCATCTTAACGTTGATCGTAATCATCTTCCAGGTCAGGTCGTTTTCGGCGATGTGGCTTGTCGTGGCCACAGCCCCGCTGGGTGTGATCGGTGTCGTTCCGACGCTTCTAGTCTTCCAGCAGCCGTTCGGATTCAACGCCATTCTCGGTCTCATCGGCCTATCGGGCATCTTGATGCGGAACACCTTGATCCTGATCGAGCAGATCAAAAGCAACAAGGCGGACGGCCTTGACGATTATCACGCGGTGGTCGAGGCAACTGTACAGCGTGCCCGCCCGGTAGTGCTGACGGCTCTGGCTGCCGTCCTCGCCTTCATTCCGCTGACGACATCTGTGTTCTGGGGATCGATGGCCTACACGCTCATCGGAGGCACGGCAGGCGGCACGCTTCTCATCCTGCTGTTCCTTCCCGCGCTTTACGCGATCTGGTTTCGCGTCCGCGCGACCGGAACCGATGCGCCATCGCAGTTTGTAGCGATGCCGGCGCCGGCCTGAGTTCCTTTCAACAACAGACACGAACGCGAAGGAAATCACGATGCAACTTTCAGCCGTCAAGGACCCAGTACTACTCAGGCTCTCGGACGAACTCTGCCTCAGATATGAAATATCCGGCAGCGGGCCGCCACTGCTGCTGCTTCATACCATCCGGACCCAGCTCGAGTATTTTCGCGCGTTGGCGCCACTCCTGGCGAGAGAGTTCACCGTATATGCGATGGATCTGCCCGGGCACGGGTACTCGCCGATCGACGCATCCGCGCCGTTCGACGAGCCCTACATGCGCAAGGCCGTGGTGGGTGTGATCGAAGCGCTCGATCTCCGCGACGTGACGATCGCCGGAGAATCGATCGGCGCGGTTCTTGCGCTGACGGCTGCGGCCGAGCTTCCCGATCGCGTTCGAGCTGTCTATGCCCTCAATCCCTACGACTACGAGATGCGCTATGGCGACGGTATCCGGCGCGGCGGCTGGTTTTCAAACCTGATCATCGGCAGTCTGCAGGTCCCCATTTTCGGAGCGATCGGCGCATCTATCGAAAACCGAAAGATCCTCGGCCAGATCATGGGCGGCGGTTACTCGGATCCGAGCAAGCTGCCCGACGATCTCCTGATTGATTTCGACAAAGCAGCGCGTGGTCCAGGGTATCGATCTGCCTCGCGCAAGGTGTTGGCGGGATGGCGTTCTTGGGCCGAAGCGCGGAAGCACTACGCCACTGTTCGCGCACCTGTGACCCTGGTCTACGGCGATAAGGATTGGTCACACGTCGGCGAGCGGGAGAGGACCAAGGCGACGCTGCCGAACGTTCGAATGTTTACGCTTACGAATACCGGCCATTTTTCGTCGGTAGAAAACCCTAACGGCGTGGCACGCATCATCCTGTCGCGGTGATCGAGCGGGTGGTGGCGCCGTGCAACTCTCAGAGATCGGTCGACCATGCGTCGAGGTCCGTTATTGGGACGAAGCAGACACAGCTGAATGTCGGCTTTGCCGAGGAAGCGGACATCAGAACTTGCGTGCAAAATTGAGCCACATTCAACCCTGGGGCACCGCGGCAGTCGTTCCCGCTTACGGATCCACCGCTCAGCCTCGCTTGATCAACGCCCCACGACGCGCCAACGTGGGCCGCACCTGCGTCGCGGTCTCAGTTATGAAGCCGCTTGGCTGACCGGCGATGTACTCGCTGCGTTGCAGTCAGCTGCAACGCAGCGTGGGCAGCCGATCCTGGCAACTTCACCGCGTGCCGAGCTGATCCTTCATTGCCTTGTCCGACAGGCTGCCGGAATTCGGCTTGGCGGTCGGCATGCTGCTTGTTCCGGTTTTGCTGCTATTTCCAGGCTGGTCGTTCATGGCTTTTTCCGACAGCGAACCGGAATCTGGCTTTGCCGTCGGCATCGCCGTCGAGCCGGCCGACGTGTGACCCGGCTGATCGTTCATGGCTTTGGTGGACAGACTTCCCGAGTCGGAGGTCTGCGCCAAAGCGGCGGCCGGCATGGCTAGTAACAATGCGATAACAGCAGTGCGAATTTTCATGACAGCGTTTCCTCTCGTGTGATGTCGATAGCTGTAAGTTCGTGAAAACGAGAGATTGGTTACATCTGGGGGGATACATTCCAAAAATAAACGAACGTTCGGCTTGCTCGTATCGAGTGCCGTCAGATCCCAGCAAACCAGTCGTAGCCGCGATCTTCCCAAAAGCCGCCTTTTCCCATTCCGACATTGGCGAAGCTGTCGGCAAGTTCGATCGTATGTACGTTATTTCCGTGCGGGCGCTCACCGGCCAATGCGCACGCGCCCGGCGCACTGTTCGTGAACGGCAGGGATCGATCGTTGAGACCATACGCCAGTATCGTCTGCGGATGCCGCGCGTCGATCGGATCGCAGCCATTGAGCGCGTATCGCTGCCGCCGCTGTAGCGATCGAAACAGTGAAACACAACGAACCGCGCGGCGGACCGGGCTTCACCTCATCAAGGATGCCGGCCAGCGGCGTCCCGGTCCACTTCGTGATGCAGCTCCGGCCCTCGACGCAATCGTGGCGCGTGATCTGCGTGCGTGGCGGCTTGTTGCGCAGTTCAGTCGCGTGTAGCTGCGCGGCTGCGCGACCAGGCCCGACACGGTGAGCCGGTAATCGGCAAAGTCTGCATCTTGACCGCGAGATACTCAGGCGATTGCGGATCGACGTTACCATTGGGCCGTTGCCCTTGGCGATCGCTTTCGGAATACTCCGGCGCGAGTGCGCCATCACGTATCAGAAGCCGCTGTAGGGCAGGCCGGAGCGTCCGATACTTGGCGGCGATAAACCGAGCCGTCCGCATTAGAGATCGGCGGCTAATTCATTTGACCCACTTAGTCGCTCACTGCATGCCAGGCGGATCGGCGGAAAGCTGATGGCTTCGCGCAATTAAGCGTGAAAACAAGTGATCGTCTTGAGCCGCGAGCAGCGACGGAGACATATCGTCTTGAGCCGCGAGCAGCGACGGAGACATGAAGCCATCGTCGTCTATAGGGGATGTAGTCGCGACCCTCGGAGACAAAATTGGCTTTAGTTGCTCACCTAGATACGCTGGCAGACAGGTTGCTTGATAGCGCTACGCAATTTATCCCCGCCGAAATGCTGCTACTTTGTGTGGTGCTCTTGCTGAGTTTCGCGCTCTTGCTTTACGCGGCATCTAGGCTCTCCGATTCCGGTGCTGACGACTCTTGCAGGCGGTATAAAAACGAAGAGGATCAAATATGACCCCGGCGTCGGCTTAGATCGAATAAGCAAGAGATGGCATCTTTATACGCTGCTTGATTGCTCGGATCAGTTCCTGCGGCGGACAATGCGATCACCCAAATGAGCGCGAAGACGCGAGAATTAGAGCGCGAGGAGGCACCACGCTCCTCATGTCGACGAGCCGCTTTGAACCGGGGCTGGCGGACGGTCAACAGCGGGAGAGCAACGATGTTCCGTGATTAGCGTAATTCTCATCCTCGGGCGGCGGCTATCGCGATTCTAATTACTCATTACTGCTCAAACGAGGTGTTGGCGTCAGGCCTAGTATGACCAGCAGATGGCCAGCCCGAGTGGCGAGCCGCCTTTATCTGTTGAGCTCGGTGACGGCTGTACCTGAGAGACGGCTCAACAAACGAAACAGAGCGCTGACTGCAATTCAGATTATCTCCTACCCACTCCTTGATGCACTCAGAAAGCAAGCCCGCCGAGCACGACCGGCAGGAACCAAGACAGTAAGTGTCGGCAAAAATCTAAGCTGCTGGCTCTAATGCCAAGCTGAAAAGCCTGTCGTAATGACGGACAGAACCGGCTTTCCAGCTTGTCGCAGTCGTGATGTAAGGCACACCGTGTTCGTCCAAGGCTCGCTTTAACTCGCGCGGGCAATTCTTGAAGTGATGGCCGTCAGAGCAACGTCCAATCTCTTCGCGCAAACCACAGCTTCGGCCGATTTGGGGTTGGCGACGACGTGAACTTTCGCACCCAAGTTGCTCAGCCGAGCAGAGATGTCTGCAGCCGAAAGGCTTGCCCATCGACAATCAAGACTGAATAACCATTGAGAAGAGGTTTGTTCATCGCGGGCACCTCGCTGCGCGATACGCTGCGCTTTGCGTGGAGCAAGGCCAGATGGCCCGCAGTTACTAAGACAGTCCGTGCTCGGTAAACGGTACTGACAAACTAAAATCGAAGCCCGATCTGCGATTTGTTGAGCAGCTATGTATCAGGCGCAAGACAATTCGATTGTGCAATGCGGTCAACGCATAATGGACTATTCTGAAAGCGCGATCAGCAGCTCAATCATTCGGCCCCTGCCGAAATATCGCACTGTGTAGTTGGTCTAAAGCTATCTTCGATAGTTTCAACGATGGGGTCATAGAACGTGCGCTCGGCTATCGGGTATGTAAGAGCGAACGTCGTGATCATCCGGCCGCCACAATTGAAAAACGCCTTCTGATAAAACATCGTCTCATCCTTAGTGCCAGACAGCACGGTCCAGCTATCCCCAACCGGCGCATAGTCGAATTTCGCCCCTTGGTAAGACTCGTCTGAGATGAATTTTTGGTAGGAGCGGGGTGTATGGTTTTCGGCGTTAGGCAACGCACCGACAAGCAGTCGTGCTGAGCCATCCTGGGTGACGAACACGCGGCCAGCCGGCGAGGTCTTCGATGGGTCAGGTTTGAAAACGGCTGCGGGGTAACGTAGCTCAACGTTGGCATTTGGTTCTTGATAGTGCTGCCAGCCGAGGGAGGTGGAAACTTGAGCAAGCGCAGGGAGGGCCACGCCCGCGAGACACGCCACTAGGCTCAATTGCTTCATCATCTCATATGACTCATCTGTTTCGAGCGTCTGATCTGATTGAAGTCTGCGCAGAGCTGATAGTTGCAAGCGGTTGGAAAAATCATGTGGTCAGCGATCCGAAGCAACCACCGTCAGACACAGCGCGCACAACGATGTGAAACCGGACCGCCAGCCCAAGCGGCTAATCGATTTAGCGTGCGCTTCGGCGACTGCGCACTCGCGTGATCTGACCACAATTAATTCATAGAAAAGTCAGCCCCCTCTTTATGCGGAACAACATCGGCGCGTTTGAGTTTTTCGTCACCTTGGTAGAACCCGTGGAGAAACTCATGAAATACCTAAATGCGGCAGTCGTGTCTTTGGCACTTAGCACTCCGGTGCTCGCCGCCGAATATTATGTTGTGCAGGATAAGACGACTAAAAAGTGCAAGGTGGTCAGTACGAAGCCAACCGAAGAGACATGGGTCGTCGTCGGCAACACGGCTTTTAAGACACAAACGGAAGCGGACGAGCAGGTGAAGGTTGTTTGTAAAGAGAAGCACTAAGCGTAGGGCCTCATTATGAGGCCCCGTTTCCCGAGCAGGATGAGTTGCTTGAAAGGGCTTGTGCCATGCCACGCTAATGCGCGCCGGTAGAGCACTCGAGACCAAAAGAATCGGCTCTCGCCAGACAGAGTTCTCCGCGATCTGACTTTAAGTAGCCATTTTTTTCGATGTCGATCCGGACAGACGCGAGAAACTGGGACGCTTATTTTACAATTTCATGATCCCCATTGTCGGAATGATATGCACTCCATTGGACTTCTGCTTGGGTTGTCCGAATTGGATTTGCTTGTTTTGGAACAGGCTCGGGGGGAAAGCCCCTGATCAATCCGGCGATACGTGATCACAATCAGATCAGTAACAGACGTCCCCATTTCACCGCGAATTAGCCTCGCTATGTGCTTCTTTAGCGGTCTTCATATGGGCTCGGAAGCGAAATGTGCGCTTTCTTACGTATCGGTAGGAGTTCGGATCCCCGAATATTGTTGCTGACAGCTAGTAGCAGCCCCCGTCGCAAGCCGCGCTGGCGGTGCTGAAGGGCACAGCGGCTGAGGGAGGCCCTGCCGCTGTGCTCGGACGCCAGGTTACTGGACCAGCATCCACGCAAGCGGCGCTTCGAGAGCCTTCATCCCCGGTGCTGACGTGATGAAAGCTAGGCGAAGTATCTTACCCCGCTGCGAACCGATATAATTCTACGATTTAGAAATGGTTGTCGAAAAAACAGTTCAGGTTTCCACAAATTCGTTCGGTAGAAACTCGGCTTCCTACTCCTGACAAAAAGCTGAAGAAAGTGTGGCCATTTAAATGAAACACATCAGGTACTTCATGGCTGATCCTCCGGATGAACTAGTCGTCACCCGAGCGGAGCGACGTTATCCGGGAGCGCGTGATGGGCAGCTTATCGGCCGCGATCACGCCAAGCTCTTGCAATGAGCAAGTGACGGCCATCACGACTGCGTAAGCTAGTACCTTTCACCCGCGAACACGCTTTTAAAATATGTTCTAGCACCACCCCACACGCGTCACTGAGCGGCCCGCCAAAGATGTTGATATCTGCCCATGGGCCGAAGCCGTCATGCCTCACTTGTCGGCTTTGCCGAGAAAGCGGACTTCGGAAATAAATCGTCACGAGCCACCGGATTGCGAAGCACGGTAGAACGCTGCTTCGGCTTTCAACCAATGTCCCCTCAGCGCCTTTCGTCGATCAGCTTGGTGGCTCGCTTCTGGGTGGCTGCGATTATCTCGGCGACGAGCTTTGCGTCCTCCGCGGCGCGAGCCATTAAAACCGCGCCGGTGAGAAGAGACAAGAGACTCGATCGCTTTGCCACGGCGTTCGCCGTCGTCGGGTTGGGGGGCGTTCGCCGCCGTCACCCCCAGCGGTAGAAAGATCCGCATCGTCAATGCGCCGGATTGCACCCGCCGCGTTTCCACCGGGGCGGTCGTCGCAAGCTAGCGACTGCTTTCGGTTGATACCGGCGATGTCATGGGCAATTCGAAGCGGTCTTTATTTTAACCGAAGATGTAGCCCGCGAGGATGCTGAACGCCTGGCTGCGCGCCTGCCTATTGTCTTACGCGTGCACGCTGGTCTCAGCCACGGCTCGCATGCCGTACTGGCGAAGTTCGACGCCACCGATGCGGTCGATAACGGCATACGGCGGGTCGTCCTCGGTGCGGATACCGATGACTGAGACGGCGGCGGATTGTGCGAGTTGTTTGATCATATTGGGCATGCCAACCGAACGCGCGACGAACCGGTTGGTTGCCGGCCTACGATCCGAGGATCGCCACCAGGATGAGAATTATCCCCAACAACCCGACCGACCAGGCCAGCGAACGAACGACCGGGATGCCCGCAGCGTAGAGCGGCACGTAAACGATGCGTGCGACTATATAGAGCCAGGCGCCCCAGAGGGTCAGGAGCCCTTCGCGTCCGGCGACATGGGCAATAAGCACGGCCGCCGCAAATAGCGGCAGCGTCTCGAATAGGTTCTGCTGCGCGCGTTGAAGCCGGCCGGTGACCTTGCCCACCGGCGCAGGCGAGGCCTCGTCTCGGGGGCTCGCATTGTATGCGGCGCCGGTTTCCCTGGTCCGCAGGAAGCCGGGCACGAGGATCTGCACCAATGCCAGCACCAGTGTCCAGCCGAGCAGGGTCAATTCTTGCGACATGTGTCTGAATTCCTTGAGACAGGGGACCGTACATAACGACAAAGCCGCCGCGCCGTTGCATTGCGGCGCTCATCACGGGTCAACGCCTCCGGCCGAGACGTTTCACCGATGATCCAGGACCTTCGCCGCTCGTATAGTCTGCGATGGTATTGCTAGGCGGCACCATGAAATCGGCTTCTTTGGCAGCGTCAATCTTTGCATTCGGCATGTCGAACGCCATGGCTTCCGACGTCACGGTCCGTGAGTTCACGTCGGCCCTGCATGCGGCCACCCCTGGGCAGCCGATCGATTTTTCCAATCGCGACCTCAGTTACCTCGACCTTTCAAACCTCAACTTCGGTGCGGCGCGGCTCGCCCGCAGCGACCTGTTCGGCACCGACATGACAGACGCCAACTTGAAAAACGTCAGTCTGATCGGGGCAAGGCTTGATCGCACCACCATTATTCGCGCCAACTTCTCTGGTGCAGACCTTTCAGGTGCGACGATGATGGTGCCCGCGGCTTTTATCGATCCCATCACAGCGGTAGCAGAGGCGCCGAAGTTCACGGGCGCCACGTTGGTCCGGTTCCGCGTTACCGGCGTCTACTGGCAAGTCGACTTTCGCGGCGCCGACCTAACGGACGCCGACTTCAGCCCTCACGCCAAGCGCTTTGGCGACACGACCGTCAACGAGCCTCTCCGCACGGCGGTTCGCTCGTGTGATTTTTCAGGCGCACGACTGGTACGCGCCAACCTGCGGCGCCTGCTGGCGCACTTCACGGTGTTCGCAGGCGCGGACTTGACCGACGCGAACTTGTCGGAGGCCGATCTTTCCAAGGCTGACCTTTCAGGTGCCAATCTCACAGGTGCGCAACTATTCGGCGCCAATTTTGATGGCGCGATCCTCCGAGGGGTGCAGGGCCTTAAGGACGCCAAAGACGTTGCGCATGCGCTCAACCTCGATAAAGCCGTTCGATAACGGTCGAAGCTGAGCTTATGGCCACACGGTGGAGGGGCGTAGGTCATCCAGAAACGCGCGCGCGCGTGCTTTGATCTCGGCCTTGTCGTCGGTCGAGAGATTGTCAAAGAGGCGGTACATCTGCGCCATGCGGCGATTGCTCGATAGCTTCCGCCGATGCGTTGCCAGGAAGTTCCAGTACAGATAATTGAACGGACACGCGTTCGGACCAGAGCGGTCATTCACGTCGTACCGGCACGACCCGCAATAGTCGGACATGCGGTTGATGTAGGCGCCCGACGAAATGTAGGGCTTCGACGCCATCAGCCCACCGTCGGCAAACTGGCTCATGCCCAGCGTGTTGGGCAACTCCACCCATTCATACGCATCAGCGTATACGCTCAGGTACCATTCATGCACGGCGTGCGGCCGGATGCCGGCCAGCAAGGCGAAGTTGCCCGTCACCATCAGCCGTTGGATATGATGCGCATAGGCCTCGTGCCGACTTTGGCTGATCGCCTCTGACATGCAGCGCATGGGTGTCTCGCCGGTCCAATAGAAGTCGGGGAGGGGACGACCGTGCTCGAACGCGTTGCTCTCCGCATAAGCCGGCATCTTGAGCCAATAGATGCCGCGCACATATTCGCGCCAGCCGAGCACCTGTCGGATGAAGCCCTCGGCCGAATTAAGAGGCACCTTACCGGCCCGGTAGCCGCGTTCCACGGTCCGGCATAATGTCAAGGCATCGAGCAGACCGGCATTAAGGTAGATCGAGATCACGGAATGATAGAGGTAGGCTTCGCCGGCCAGCATCGCGTCTTGATAGTCGCCGAACAACGGCAGCGCGTGCTCAACGAAGTGATCGAACGCTGCTTCCGCGTCATGGCGGGTAACAGCGAAGTGAAAGGGCCGCAGGGTGCCGAAGTGATCCGAGAACCGCGCTGACACCAATTCGAGGACAGTGTCCGTTGTCTTGTCGGGTGGAAAACGAAGGGGGCGTGGCATCAACAGATCGCGTTTTGCCGGCTTGCGATTATCGCGGTCGTAATTCCACTGGCCGCCAGCCGGCGTTTCGCCGTCCATCAGCAAGCCTGTGTGCTTGCGCAGCTCACGGTAGAAAAATTCCATCCGCAGCTCTTTGCGGCCCTCAGCCCAAGTGGCGAATTCAGAGGTGGAGCAGATGAAGCGGTCATCCGGCAGGATGTCGATTGAGCAGTTCGATCGCCTCTGCAAGACCTTCAGAAGCTGAAGGACGCGCCATTCTCCTGGCTCCGTGACAACAACACGGGCGGGTGAATAGATCTCCACGGCCCGATCGAGCTCGCCGGTGAAGCTGCCCCGGTTGTCCGGCTCTGCAAGAGACCGGTAGCAGACCTCCCAGCCGTCGGCGCGAAGCTCGTCGGCAAAGTGCCGCATAGCGGAGAATACAAAAGCGAGCTTCTTCCGGTGGTGACGGACGTACTGCGCTTCGTCCAGCACTTCCGTCATCAGCACGATGTCGCGCGATTTGTCCGCCTCGCGCAGGCTCGATAGTTGGGCCGACAGTTGATCGCCCATTACCAAAATGACGTTGCGAGAAGCGTCATGGATCATTGCGGCACTTGCGTCCAACGCGGCTCAACGCGAGCCATCCGCCAAGCGTTCTCATTCACGCAAACCGCCAGCCGGTTCATACCCGGACTTGCTAACCGGCCGGCGACTTGAGTTCACACGAGATGCGCAGGGCATCCTGCGACTCATCGTAGACGCCAAGCTCCGCCAGCTTCTGCTGGATGGGGACGAAGCAAATGCTGCCTTCAAGGGGAATGCGATAAACGCTACGGGCAGTGTCCTTGTTGCAAACCTTCTGCCCCTTCGGACAAATCGCGATGACCGCCGTGGTTTCGGCTAGTGCGTGCCCGGCCAGCGGAAGCGTCCACGCAAACAAAAGAGCAACCGGTGTCAGACGCTTCATTCAGAGCTCCTCGCAATTCGGCGACAATTGGCGATTCTACGAGCGGCTGCATCGACTGGTTTTATGAACAATCGGCAATGGAATACCCGCGCCGGGCCATGGACCAGGGTCGAAACTTGTGCCGCGCGAAAGCGTATCGTCAGACCAACACAAATCAGGCTGGCCCTTGAAAAGACGCCTTTGCCAGTCCGTATATGGTCAAGAGACCGGCTGCGCATGTTCGTTCGTTACGGCACTACGGTGAAAAACAAATAGCTCGCGAAGACGACGAGGTGGACCGCGCCCTGCATAACCGTGGTGCGGCCGGTGCCAAGCGTAAGCGTGGCGATGAACAGCGAGAGCGCGAGAAGCGTGATCTCTTTCGGATCCAAACCGAGCGTCAGCGGAAGACCCAGCGTCAGAGAGACGATGGCAACGCTCGGGATGGTCAAGCCGATCGTCGCCAGTGCGGAACCGAGCGCAAGGTTTAGGCTCGTCTGGATGCGATCCCGGCGTGCGGCACGGTAAGCAGCAAGGCTTTCTGGAGCCAGCACGAGGGCCGCGATCACGACACCAACGACCGTCAGCGGGAGACCAGCCTTGATGACCGCACTTTCAACCGTGCCAGCCAACGCCTTAGCAAGTAGAACGACAGCAACCAGAGCGACAAGCAACATGCCGAAGGACGCGATAGCCGTGTTCCGCGCCGGCGGCTCGGCATGGGCGGTAGCGGGCAAATCATCCCCGTCAGGCAGGAAATAGTCACGGTGGCGAACCGTTTGCACCATGACAAACGTGCCGTACAGGATCAACGATATGACGGCTACGAAAATGAGCTGGGAGGACGAATAAGTGGGGCCGGGCGTGCTGGACGCGTAGTTGGGAAGCACCAGAACCAGCACGGCCATCGCCGCGAGCACACCAAGCGTCGCACTGACGCCTCGAAGCGTAAAGCGCTGCTCGTGATGGCGCACGCCGCCGGCCAGCAGGCAGAGGCCGACGATACCGTTCAAAATGATCATGATGGCGGCGAAGACAGTATCTCTTGCCAGGCTAGTCGCGTCCGCGCCGCCCGACAGCATCAGCGAAACGATTAGCGATACCTCGATGACGGTGACCGAGACGGCAAGAACGAGCGTACCGAACGGCTCGCCAACGCGGTGAGCCACGACCTCTGCGTGATGGACCGCAGCGATGACCGAGCCAATGAGAACGGCAGCAGCTGCCGCCGTGCCGGCAGACCCAAAGCTGGAAAGCTTTGTCCCAACGGCAACGACACCGAGGACCGGAAATAAGATCGACCACAAGGGGAGCCTAAGCCACCACTTCTGCGCTTGATATCCACTCATGATGACCGGAATTTCATTGTCGCTCCTGCGTCTCTTGCTGCCCGGTCTTATGGCCAGCGAAGCACGACGTCAAATCCGCAGGACGCCGCGGAGACGATCTCGTCTTGCCTTTGCAGTTGCGAGCGAACCATCAGTTCGGCTGGAACATCGGAAAGGTTACTCCGAGAGACCATGCCAGGATCAGTCCCAGACCGATGGCAACTGCGGAGGGAGACAGTGTCCTGCGGCCAACCCAACCGCCCATTCGTTAGCTACTTCGAAGCCGATGCATTCGCTCGCTGGAGCGGGCATCGCCTTCCAACCGAGTTCGAATGGGAATTGGCGGCACGAGCAGTATCGCCGCACGCTGCAACATTCGCTCCGGAACTGAAACCTTCTGCTTCGAAAGACAACGAGGAGCTGTCGCAGATGTACGATTCGGTCTGGCAATGGACCCAGAGTGCTTACGCTCCCTATCCCGGGTACACGCCGCCGCCTGGCGCAATCGGCGAATACAACGGCAAATTCATGGTCAGTCAGCAGGTCCTGCGAGGAGCGTCGTGCATCACGCCGCTCGGTCACTCCCGCGCGACATACCGTAATTTCTTCTACCCTCAGCAGCGCTGGCAGTTCGCTGGTCTTCGGCTGGCGAGCGACCTCTGATGCTCGAAAGCTCACACGCGCCCGCTCTGGCAAATGGCATCGATGCCGAGTTCGTCAAGGCGGTTCTTCATGGGCTTGCGCAGCCGAAAAAAACGCTGCCGTGCCGGTACTTCTACGACGCACGCGGCAGCGACCTGTTCGAGTTGATCACTGAACTTCCGGAATATTATCTGACGCGCAGCGAGGCAGCCTTGTTGGAGGCAAATGCGCCGGAGATCGCTGGACGATTGTCTCCGGATCACGTCATCGTCGAGCTCGGCGCCGGCTCGAGCCGCAAAATGGATGCGCTGCTGCGTCTTGCGCCAGCCGACATCACGTTCGTTCCCATAGATGTATCGCGGCATGCGCTCACCGAGGCGCGTTCGCGGTTGTCTGCGAAACTTCCGCGCCTTATTGTCAGACCGGTCGTTGATGATTTTTCAACGCTCGATGCCTTTCCGGTCAATCTACAGCACAGGAAAAAGCTTGGTTTCTTCCTCGGCTCGACAATCGGCAATCTCCATCCGAAACAGGCGAGCGACATGTTGCATAGTTGGCGCCAGATTCTGGGCCGCGATGCCGAACTGGTTATAGGCGTGGATCTGCTCAAGGACGAGAGGACACTCGTCAACGCCTACAACGACGCCGCGGGCGTGACGGCGCTTTTCAATCTCAATATCTTGGCCAGGATCAATCATGAAATCGCCCCCGCGTTCACCCTGACCAGCTTCCAGCATCGCGCCTTCTTTAATGTCAGAATGAGCCGAATAGAAATGCACCTTGTCAGCAGAGTCCCGCAGGTCGTGCAGATGTGCGGTCGCAGCTTTAGGTTCGCGGCCGGCGAAAGCATACAGACAGAGAATTCCTATAAGCATTCGACATCAGCGTTCCGCTCCATCGTTGAAGGGGCCGGCTGGCGCATTGGGCGCATGTGGACAGACGGATCGTTCAGCCTCTACCATCTTGTTTGATTAGGCCGTCTTCGGGTCTCTCCGATCAGTGAGACCTCATGAGGGTCGGAAACATCTGATGATGACGCGCGTCGGGTTTCGCGGCTGCGGCGTCGTCGCTGTCCGCGTCGGCGATGTCGCACCAAGCGGTTACGCCCTGGGTCGCGCGACCATCCGCCAGGAGAAGACCGGCAGGCCGGTTCGGTTCGAACTCACCGATCAGACGTTGCAAGCGATTGACGAATTCCTGAGGTTGACTGGCCGTACGACCGGACAACTCCTATTCGCCGCCCGGTGCAGTTCGAATCGCGAACTTACCACGCGTCAGTACGCGCGGCTCGTGTTGGAATGGGTGGCCAGCATCGGCATCGACCCGGCGAAGTTCGGCACGCACACATTGCGACGTACCAAAGCTGTGCTGATCTAAAAACGAACCGGCAACCTTCGGGCCGTGCAACTGTTGCTCAGACACTCCAGGATCGAAAGCGCTGCGAGCTACCTCGGCATCGAGTCGAAGACGCCATCGAGATCGCGGAGTGCCGATCACGGGACCGGGCGACGTCCGCAATTGGGATTTTGCGACCCTCGGGCGGCGATAAGGCCAAATCCAATGGGTGTTGGGGAGGCGCCTCTGCACCAATTGGGCTAAGTTCGCATCAAGACAACGGTTGGAGGTGGCAATGTTGCGCTGGATGCTTCTGCTCGCGACCCATCTGGTCACTCTCGTGGCCGGTTTTGTGCTCGGCATCTACGTACTGCCGATACTCACCGCGCCTCCAGGACCTGACGAGGCGACCCTTCTGTCCACGCAGGCATCGGCGCTCTTTAAGGGCCATTTTGACCGCAAACTCAAAGGAAGCGATTTGGTGCATTGGGGCGAAGGCGAGGTGCGTATTCTATCTGACAAGATCGCGCACGAGGGGCAGCTGTCACCCGGCCCGGACTATAAGCTCTACCTTGCCCCAGAGTTCATTGACACCAAAGAGGGCTTCCTCAGAATTAAAGAGAGATCGATACGGATCGGCGACATAAAGACGTTTGATGGCTTTCTTCTCCCGGTGCCAACGGGCGTTGACGTCGGCGCGTACACGACGGTCGTCGTGTGGTGTGAGGCATTCAGTCAGTTCATCAGCGCAGCAAAGTACCGTTGAGAGTAGCGTCTGGTTGGATCACGGAGGGACTTGGCTCAAGCCGGTAACGCTCGCTTTTCACTTCAAAGCAGACATCCTCGGCAAGGTCGGCAAAGGTCCGCTGTGAGAGCCGAGCAGGCCGCTGTTGGGATTTAGCGGATCCAGCCCGATGTGCGCCTTGCCGAGATAGCGGACATCTGATGGCAGGCAGAAACGCCGACATCATTGATGTCACAAGTAAGCTCGCGTTAGCTTTGTTTAGCCATCATTGGTAATGTTGAGATGTTTTCGCTGTGCCTGTTGGCAAATCCTTAGTCATCGAGCCGTAGTCTGACCTTGATAAGCGCAAGGGCAGTGGGCCGCGTCGGCATGACACAACGTCTGGACGCCATTCAAAAAGATGTCCTGACAGCTATCGCTTTGGGGCAGTCTCTCGAAAGCACGATGCTGCACTTGTGCGAGCGTGTCGAAGCCCTCTCGTCGAACGTCATGTGTTCAATATTGCGGATAGACGAAGGTGGGCGGCTCCGCACCTTAGCCGCGCCTTCCTTGCCAGAAGCGTATTGCCGTGCCGTTGATGGAACAGAGATAGGACCTGTTGTTGGTTCGTGTGGCACGGCGGCTTACTACTGCCGCCCAGTTGAAGTCTTAGATATCGAATCTGATCCGCTTTGGGCAAACTTCAAAGATCTTGCATTGCGCAATGGTTTAAAGGCGTGTTGGTCCTCACCTATCGTTTCTGTGGGCCGTGTCGTCGGAACGTTTGCATTCTACGCGACCGAATGTAGATCCCCAACTGACTTTGAGCGGAATATCGTCACCGCTTGCGTCGACCTCTGCGCCATCGCCATATCCGTCGCCGACTCGCGCGATAGGATCAATAAGCTTGCTTACACCGATCATCTCACTGGCCTGGGCAATCGCGCAGCCCTCAGAGACAAAGCGGACGCGATACTGGCAGACGCGGCGCAGCAAGAACGCGATGTTTGCCTGTTTTATCTGGATCTAGATGGCTTCAAAGCGATCAACGATCTCCACAGCCATGGAGCCGGGGACCGAGTTCTTCGCGAGGTGGCTGCTCGCCTGTCGGCCCTGGCGTCAGACGCTGATATCGTCGTCCGCTTAGGCGGCGATGAGTTCGTTGTCTTAATTCAGTCTGATGGTACACCTTTGCTTTACGAGCGCCTGGCTCGGATATTGTGCGATGGCATCAGCGGACGATACACCATCAAAGAAGGCACCGATGCGGGCCTGGGCGTTTCTATCGGCATTGCACGCTTTCCCCAAGACGGGAAGAATGTCGATGACCTGTTGGCCTATGCGGATAACGCACTCTACAAAGCGAAAGCGCAGGCAACCACCAAATATGTGTTCTTCGACGCCAGTATGCGCAAGGACCAGCTCCAGCGCCGCGCGCTCGAGCGCGATATCAGTCATGCCCTGGAGCTGGGGCAACTTCATATCGCATATCAGCCGATCATAAATGCAAGGCGCGGGAAGCTGGCTGGCTTCGAGGCCCTTCTCCGCTGGACCCATCCAATCAGAGGCAATATTCCACCAAGCGACTTCATTGCAGCAGCCGAAGCATGCGGCGCGATAAATGAGCTTGGCAGGTTTGCGTTACGCGAAGCCTGCAAAGAAGCGTCCCGCTGGCCGGCTCCGTTACGAGTTGCGGTGAACGTCTCGCCGGCGCAGATCGCCACCAACGAATTTGCGCGCGTGGTTGAGGCAGTTCTTGCCGAGACGCTCCTGAGACCTGAGAGGCTGGAGCTTGAAGTAACAGAGAGCGTGTTTATCAGCGATCCTGACAGTGCCTTTCATACGCTCCAGCATCTTAAAAAAATGGGCATCTCTATTGCTCTTGATGATTTTGGAACGGGCTACTCCTCGCTGAGTACGCTTCGGTCCTTTCCCTTTGACCGCCTCAAGATCGATCGGCAGTTCGTAGCTGGAATGACCCAAAATCCGGACGATGCTGCAATTGTGCGATCTGTTATGGCTTTGGCGCACAGTATGAAGATGGAAGCTGTCGCAGAAGGTGTCGAAACGGAAGAGCAGAAAACGCTCTTGGGCTTGATGGGATGTGATTTCTTGCAAGGCTATCTCTTTGGAAAGCCCGAACGGTTCGCCGTGTACGATGCTCTCACACAAATCGTGACCGCTACTGCAGCGGCGAGATACCATCCACCTTCCATACCCCGGCAATAAATCCCCGCCCGACCCTATCGACACGTCTGCGTGTAAGACTGAAGGGGACGATACGTGTCTGTTTTGCGGATCGTGGGCGGGCGTGTCAAGCCCATCTTCCGGCCAGTCGAACCAGCATCAGCACATCGCGGATACGAGGCTTAGCGACCGAAGCGTCTCGGCCATGATCGGGACGCGCGTCCTGGTTACCGCCCGCAAGACCGGAAACATGAAGACGGCTGACAAATCAATGGCAGGTGCATGCACGGATTACTATTGATAATTTCATTTATCACTAGTATAGTTGTATTGCCAAATTGTCTTTTTTGAAGGATTTTTATCAGTATGCGTTCCGAGTTGCTTTCCGTCTCGTTGGGCGGCCTCTCCGCCGTCGCGGAGCTTTATGCAAAGGCGGCGTTGGCTCCCAACACTTTACGGACTTACCGTGGGCAATGGCGGGCTTGGGAAACGTTCGCCCTAAAGCATGGTCACGCGGCACTTCCCGCAGCACCCGAAGCCATCGCGAACTGGCTAGCCGAGCGCGCCAGTTCCGGCAACGCCGGCGGTCGCCGAGCGCGGCGCCGGGGACAGTCCATCACCACATTGCGCACGGCAGTTGCGTCACTCAAGGCCGCGCATCTAGCGGCTGGACTTCGATTTGAAACTGAGCATCCCGCAATCGGCATGGTTCTGCGCGGCGCCTTGCGCCTGCAGGTGGATGCGCCGCAGCAGGCCCCCGCTTTGAGGCGCGAACAACTCACGCGTATCCTTCGAAGCCTGGGACCCGACATGAAGGACCGTCGCGACGCCGCCCTGCTTGCTCTTGGCTATTGTTTCGCCTTGCGACGGTCCGAGCTGGTAGGACTTGATCTTGCGCGTTTGGGCGACGGAACTGGCGTGCTGTCACTGCACGAGGATCATCTCGAGGTGCGGTTGGCTCACAGCAAAACGGGGCGCGTGCAAGACGTCTTTGTTCTGCCGCGCCGGCGCAACCAGCTTGCCGTGATGGCGATCGAGGGGTGGCTGACCATCGCGGGCGTGGCTACTGGACGACCGGTGCTGCGACGCGTCTTAAAATCCTCTGATGTCACGAGCGCCCGCCTGGACGCACAATCGGTCTCCCTGACCGTCAAGCGCCGCATCGCTGCACTTTCCGCCGATCGACAGAAGCCAGTAGATTACTCCAGCCATAGCTTGAGGGTCGGTTTCGCGACGAGCGCTGCCGAGGCCGGCGCCGACATCGGTTCGATCCAGCGGTCGCTCGGTCATCGCACCACCACGATGGCTGCGCGCTACTCCGAGGCCGCGCACAAGGTTCGTACAAGCCCGCTGCAACTGCCCGGTGCAGCCATCGACGCCGCTGCCAACCGGCGGCGCAGCGCGCGGCCCGCAATTGAGACGCCGGGAGCGTTGCGCCGCGCGATCAAGCCTTTGCAGGCGGCGCAAAAAAAGACGGCGATGTTCGAAGGCAGCTTGCAGCGGCGCGCGCGCCGTCCTGGTAAGACGTGGTACCGAGACCAGAAGGAGCATTGGCTGGGATGGCTTGCTGGCTACGACGGCCCCGGCGCCTACCAAAGAAAGTCATGGGATCGCAGCGCCGCCTACATCTATAGCCACGTACGCTGCCCGGCGATGCTGCTTTGGCTGGCGGAGGCGGCAGGCTGTCCGCGACAGACAATCCGCTTGGCGGCGCGTCGAGCTCTGTCATTGGAAAATGACGGAGCCCGGTGCGCGGCCATTCGCGCCGTTCTGCCGTGGCCGGCCATCGAGCAACGTCTCCAAGCATCTCCGCGTGCTTAGTTCCAGGCAAGCGTCCCGGCGCCTGCAGCGCGTGCCATTTGCAAGTCTCTATGAACGTTACCCTGGATCCCTTGCGGCTTGACCATTTTCGGACGTCTATGGACCTCAGAGGGGGCGATCACCACTCGCAGCTAGCTGAGGTCACCTCTCACGGAGCGGCTCGGCGGCGCGGGCGCGGTACGGATCGGCTGCGGCCCGGCTCCATATGTGGAACGATTTTTTTTTGCCGCGCTAGAAACGCTGGTACGCGGCGTCGAAGGCATAGCCCTACGATTTCAACTTGGCCATGAGTTCCGATAATCGTGCATCCATGAACTCTCGCACGCGGTCCTCTTTGGTCGACTGCACGACAAAGCTGTCGTGGACCGGGAGAGACATGAAGCCGTCTGCAAGGCAATCGCCAAGAACGGCGAGCATCATTTCAGCATCGAGCTTTTGTAACTGCAGGCCGACGCCGGTGTAGAATTCGCTAGAGATGGCGGTATGTCGCTTTTCAACCTGCCGCAATATGCGCCTAGCCTCGCGGAAGCGTTCTTTGCCCTCAAAATCTCGATAGACTCCCTCGACCTTTAGCTTATCTGCCACCGCACGAGTCGCGGCAGGTTCGCCCCGAGCATTGATCATGATGTTCCAGGCACGCTTGGCAATGCTACGATTGACGCCTTCGACCTCATAAGCATCGCCGGTCAGATCCAAACCAAGTCTGCCATAAAGCAGTAAAGGGTGGATATGCCGAAAATCGGGCTCTGCAACGGCCTCACCGTTCAAGGTCAGCCTAGAGCGGTGCTGCTTCTTCATCTGCTGCCAGAACGGTCCGTACAAGCGGCCACCGTATCCCCAAGCCTCGTTGAAAACGCGATATCCAGCTACCTTCGCCGGGAAGACCGCCCTCCCATCTATCCACGCGACATCCCCTGTGAGATTGGTGTGGTCATCGGTTTCGTCCACATACTCGTAGCCAATATTGAGCTGCCCCCATGCGTCGTTCAGCGTGGCTATCTCTGTGCGCATTCGAATGGTCTCATCAGTGTCGAGATAGCGGATGAGTGATCCGTTGCAGTCTTTCAGACGAACGAGTTCGACGGGATTGTAACGGAACCCCGAAATCCCACCGAAACCAAGCTGCAGCGCAGGTGTTGCCCAAATCTGGCTGCGCCATCCGCGCTTGTTGGGCGGGCAGCGCTCCTCTTCGATCAGGCTAGCG
Source organism: Hyphomicrobiaceae bacterium (assembly GCA_030655135.1). Lineage (GTDB taxonomy): Bacteria > Pseudomonadota > Alphaproteobacteria > Rhizobiales > Hyphomicrobiaceae > JAKAXS01. The sequence goes on from JAURWC010000081.1 coordinate 320,297, forward strand.
GCGAGCAATGCGGCAACGGCATTTCTGACGTGCGTAAGCGTAAACCCCGGCAGTCCGTAGTGTGTCGCGCCGGTGTAAAAGTTTGCTTGGCGCGAGTAACTGACTCGCAAACCACATCGATCAGCGAGAAGAACCGCCGTCACGACGCATAGTAGTGACCGAATTTGCTTGGCATTTTTGGGGATCGGTACCGCCAAGCGCTTAAGATCATCGACTGCTGCGAGTTCCCAGTGAAAGTTTAGGGGAAAGTCAGCTTTGTCGGCTTGCTCAAACATGTCATGTTTCCTGAGTTGGACGCACGTCCGCGTCATCGGCAGACATCTGCCGATTTCAGATCCGCTGATTGATTTGGCCGGTCGCGCGCTCAGCGCTGGTTAGTTTCCCGCCTGCTTTGCACGGTTTGTTGCTGAAGCCAGCCATGGAGGTCGCAAAGCCGGTAGCCGATGCGACGAGCGCTCAGCCGCACGTACGGCGGACCAGTTCCGTAGCTTTTCAATCGCCAAAGCGTGGCTGGCGAAATCCCGATAAAAGCGGCGGCGAGCTTGGCGCTCAGGATAGCTTCAAATGGATCATTGAGTGGCATGATAAAAAGATGTCACAACTGACGCTCGGTTCAGTGGTGATAAACTAGAGAAATCGACCACGATGGAGATGGTAGAGCATGACGCAGGCCGACTATCGTTCATCTGTGCGTTGGCTTTTGATAACGGATGCCGCCACGCGGCGTTTCGGAACACCGGAGTTTTGCCTCGAGCCACCTGAGCCTAACGGCTTCAATGTTTTCCGTTGGAAGCTACTTCAGTGGATGCGCGCAAACGGGCCTCGGGGCCGGGAGATGGTCCGTGACTCTTATTTGCTGATTGAGGGCGCTACTCGATCGTTTCTGGCTGAGGAAAAGCACCCCGCGATACGGGACCTCAAGCTTCTCACAGACGAACCACTTGTGGACAATGCAAGTGCCGCTGCGCCGGACTGGTCCCTTCCGCCTTTTACTCTAAAGCCTGGCCGGCCGAATGTGAAAGGCCGACGGATCCAGTACGTTCAAGATCTTGCGCACGTCTTCAATCTATGGGGCAGGCGGATTGCTTCACGGTGGGAAGGTGGACTGCAGGGTGAGTTTGCTGAATTCCTTCGGCACGTACACGAGTGGCTGCCGCGAAATGAGCGAGCACAGCTTCTATCAGAAGACGAATTTGCTCGGCTAGCGCAGAAGGTTCCGAAGTATTTGCGCCAGATAACAGTTGCCAAGCCAAGGAGTAAGATGAAAGAGGCGGTCTCAACGCCTCACTCGCCTGAAATCAGCTTTTGCCGATATGTCCCAGACCGATCAGCGGAACCTAAATCTCGCAAGCAGGTCCTGGCGAAGAAGCGTCCTGGATAGCAAAAACCATCCGAACGTATAAGTTGACCGTCGATCCGGAACCTTGACGGTCAGCCGGCTTCCATCGCAGTGAAGGTCACTGCCCGATCGTTGCACAGTCTATCTGTCGGGTCGCGCGCCCAAAGCTATCGGGACGGCAGCAATTGTTGTCATCGACTCGACCGTCACGTACGGATTTATCACCGTCTCGTCAGCTGGCGTGCGATCTCGCGCGGTGACCGTCACAGGCTGGTATGATAGTCAGCGCCCAGTCACCGATGACGGTCAGCACCTCCGCTATCGTTGCACGGTCCATCTGTTGGATCGCGCGTCCAGCTATCCGGTCGAATTGTTGTCATCGACACGACGGTCACGGGGGATTTACCACCGTCTCGTCAGCTGCCAAGCGACGTCGCGCGCTAACCGTCACAGACTGGTGTGGCAGTCAGGGCCTAGTCGTCTATGACGGTCAGCGCTTCCGCTACCGTCGCACGATCTATCCATCGGGTCGCGCGTCCAAACTATTCGGACGGCAGCTTGTGGTCCTCGACACCACAGTTACGGGCGGGTTGGTGATTGCAGCTTTGATAAAGCTTCCTGCGCGACGCTTTCAGGGGCGGGCGACATCCTCGGTCGTCAGCTCTCCACGGGTCGTCAAGGATTCTGCTCTACGCGCGCCATAGTCTGATTTTCGCGTATATTTGAGCGCAGGATTATGATCCAAGGTTGGGAGCAACATATAGAATACCGCTTTTGGCTTCTTGCTCTCGTGGCACCAACTTATGGCACCGCAATCCGGTTTTATGGCACCGTCGGTGGCGCGGTGCCGCGGACCATCATTATTGGCACTGCCCCAGCTTGCGGCGCCGATCGTTAATCGCATCGACCCGCCCGAAGTCCTCGGACACGCTTCTAAAGCTCTTGCTTGCCTGTCGCAAAGAGATCGCGAATGAGCAGGCCACAGGACGATGATGCGATCGAGCAGAGCCTGAAAGCCATCCTGGCCTCCTCAAATATTGCGCAACAGAATCTTGTGAACGAACAAGGGCGCACCGCGGACTGTCTCGACCTCAAACGTGGAAAACGGGGCCACATCAAACCTAGGTGTCCGCGCACTGGTGTATAGATCTCAGCGAAGACCTAGAAACGGGGAGCACCGTATGCGCCGCCTGACCTTGCCGCAGCTCGAACACCACCTGTTCGGGGCCCCCGACATCCTGCGCGGCAAGATGGATGCCTCCGAGTTCAAGGAGTACATTTTTGGCATGCTGTTCTTGAAGCGGGCGTCGGATCAGTTCGATGCCCGCCGCGAGGATATCATCAAAGAGCAGGTCGAGACGCGCGGCCGGTCACAACAAGAAGCCGAGGAGCGCGCCGAGTCGCCAGACTTCTATGCCGCTCCAAGCTTCTTCGTGCCGAAGCGAGCCCGTTGGCCAAAATTGCGTGACGATCTGCACGAGAACGTCGGCGACGGACTTAACAAAGCGCTCGGTGCCCTGGAAGAGGTGAACCCGAGCCTCGACGGCGTGCTGCATCACATCGACTTTACCCGAACCGTCGGCAAGAGCCGCATCCCGGACGCCCGCCTGCGCGAGCTGATCCAGCACTTCAACAAGTACCGCCTGCGCAACGAGGACTTTGAGTTCCCGGACCTACTCGGCGCAGCCTACGAGTATCTCATCGGTGAGTTCGCGGATTCCGCCGGCAAGAAGGGCGGCGAGTTCTACACGCCGCGCGCCGTCGTTCGCATGATGGTGCGCCTTATCGATCCGAAGCCGGGGATGCGCGTCTATGATCCGTGCTCGGGCTCCGGCGGCATGCTGATCCTCTCGCATGAGCACGTCAAAGAGCATGGCGGCGACCCGCGCAACCTCAGCCTCTACGGCCAGGAGGATAACGGCGGCGTTTGGTCTATCTCCAAGATGAACATGATCCTGCACGGCATCGCCGATGCGGACCTTCGTAACGGCGACACGCTGACGGACCCGCAGCATACCGAAGGGGGCGAGCTGATGCGCTTTGACCGCGTCATCACCAATCCGCCCTTTTCGCAGAACTACAGCCGCTCGAGGGACATGAAGTACCAGGAGCGGTTCAGTTATGGCTGGTGCCCCGAAAGCGGGAAGAAGGCCGACTTAATGTTTGCGCAGCACATGCTGGCCGTGCTTCGGCCGGGCGGTATGGTGGCAACCGTTATGCCCCACGGTGTGCTGTTTCGCGGCGGCGAGGAACGCACGATCCGCGAAGGCGTCATCAAAGACGATCTGCTGGAGGCCGTGATCGGGCTCGGCCCGAACCTGTTCTACGGCACTGGAATTCCGGCCTGCGTGCTCATTCTAAGGGCCAAAGGCGCTAAGCCCAAGGAGCGGCGCGGCAAGATCCTGTTCATCAACGCCGACGCCGAGTACCGCGAGGGCCGCGCGCAGAACTACCTCGACCCCGAACACGTCGAAAAGATCGTTAGCGCCTTCCAGCGGTTCGAGGCGATCCCCGGCTTCGCGGAGATCGTCGAGTTGGCCAAATTGAAGGAAGAAGAGCACAACCTCAACATCCGCCGCTATGCCGACAACGCACCACCGCCGCAACCGCACGATGTGCGCGCGCATCTGGTTGGCGGCGTGCCGAAGGCCGAGGTCGAAGCCACGGCCGCACTATTCAAGGCGCACGGCTTCGATCCGGCGTATGCCCTGGTCGAGCGCGACGACAAGTATCTCGATTACAAGCCGGCGCTGGCAAAGAAGGCAGAGCTAAAAATACTTGTCGAGGCGGATGCGGGCGTGAAGGCACAGGAGGCTTTACTCTTCAAGGCGTTCGAGATCTGGTGGACGGAACACGAAGCGGCGATCTCGGCACTGCCAAATACGAAGGCCGTGATGAAGCTCCGCGCCGAGCTACTCAAGTCATTCGGTGAAGCGCTGGTGCCGATCGGGCTGCTCGACCGATTTCAGGTGTCCGGCGCGGTCGCGACGTGGTGGAACGACGCCCAGTTCGACATGCGCTCGCTCGCCGAGCATGGCTTCACGGGCGTAGTCGAAGGCTGGGTTACCACCATCGTCCGCACTCGGCGACGAGAAGGCCTCCAAGACGCCGATCGAACATCCGCTGATTCACCGGCTGCTCCCCAAACTCAAGCACGAGATCGAGGCGCTGGAAGCCAAGATCGCTGAGTTAGATGGCACAATCAAAGCCGGGACACCGTCCGAGGAGGAGAACGGCGAGGAGCCCGAGGAGAGCGACGTGTCGCTGACCGACGAAGAACTGAAGACGCTCAAGAAGGAACTGTCGTCTGAGAAAAAGACGATGAAGAGGCTGAAGGAGAGCTTGGCCGAGCTGCTGACGAAGGCCGGCTCGGAGGTCATGGAAACGCAAGCCAAGGAGATGGTGCTCGCGATCCTCAAAGACAATCTGGTTTGGGAGCTAAACCGCAAGGTCACGGCGCATCGGCAGCGCGTGGTCGCTGCGCTCGAAGTCTGGTGGGACAAGTATCGTGTCACGCTAAGGGCGATCGAGGGCGAGCGGGATGCTGCGAAAGCCAAGTTGGACCGGTTCATGCGGGGGTTAGGTTATGCAAACTAACCTGTCGTACGCCAAAAATTTTGGCGTACTATCGAGAGAACAATGCCGGACTATCGTCAGCGCAAGGAGTGGTTGGATACAGCCGGCGGGCAATTTGCGGAGCTATGATTGGACGCAATACTGCGATGTGTCAGAAAGCAAACACACGGCCACGGGATGGCGCACCCGGTAGGATTCGAACCTACGACCTCTGCCTTCGGAGGGCAGGGTTGGGCGCCAACCGCGGACCCGTTCGGACGACAAAACCTCATAAAACGCCGGCATCTAATCCAGGGTTGTCCGAACCTGTCCCCCAACGTATTCCATACGCATTCCATACATGTGGAAAGAAGCGGCTGGGCGAATGACGATGGACTTGAGCAGACTTGGGGAGCGAGGCCGGCTAAAGGCACGGCGGGAACCGCACTGGCAGAGGCTCCGCGCGGGATGCTTCCTTGGCTTCCGTCCCTCAAAGCGCGGGGGCAAGGGATCGTGGATTGCCGCGCCTATGACGAGGATGCCGGGAAATATCGCGTCATGTCCCTTGGCGACTTCGGCACGCTGCCGGGCAATGAAATGTTCGCTGCCGCCAAAAGGGAGGCCGGGGGCGCGTTGATGGCACCTCATCACGATGAGCGACATAGGGCGCTGATGCTTGCCGGATTGCCGACGCCAGTGCTCCCCTTGTCGCGAGTGCCCTGCGTAAACGACGGCATCATCCCTGATCACGAAGAACGATCGCGGAACCGCCGAGGCACAGCTTTTCATTTGCTCGCTTCTATAAATTCTGCGCTTCACACGACAACGAATAGTAGTAGTCATGACGGCCTCATTTCATTTCACTGGCCCGTGCTGCTCGGCTGAGGCAGCGCGTCAGTACCCCACACGTAGTAATTGTCGGATGTGGATATTGGTCATCGTAGGACTCATTCTTGTCGGCGGGCTGCTGTCGATCAGCCGCATGATGGACAACCCGGCCAGCATTCCTCACTCAGCGCGACCGAGAGCCCAGTCACCAACGGTCGGTAAGCGACCCAACAAAAGGTTTTCAAATGAGCACCGACAAGCCGAAGCCGGATGTAGACAAGAAGACCGCGAAGGGCGCGGGCGAAGGTGGCTTTGGCCCTCATCCGGAAACTCCTGGTCCACCCGAACACCTCGACCCTCATAGCTACGGAACCCCGGCTAAAGGCGACGATGCCAAAGAGCCTGAAGACAACAGCAAGCCTGTGTCACCGCAGCCGTCATCTGATCCAAAAGGATCGGGGCACGAGAGCGCGAAGGGCGGCTTGCCTGAAAAGCAGCCCACGACGAAGGAACAATAATCCTTGGGAACGTAAACTGAACTGATAAACTTCTGATGTGCTCTGTCGCACTGATGGACTTGGAAGGCAGCCTCAATGAGCAATTCCCAGGAGAAGCGTAATGCTCGGATCGCCGAACTAAAGGGATACCGCCTGGAGAAGGTTGGCAAAGGGCTTCATCACGGACGGTTTTCCATCGTAAACATCACAGAAGGCGCGCGCGTGCGCTCAGATGTCCCCGGTGACGAGTTCACCTTCTCGCTCGATGAAGCCGAAGCCTGGCTGAATGCGAAGTGATCGATGTGCGGGGCGAGCTTCCCGCTGGAAGCAATCAACAATATTGGCTAGCGGCCCTTGCGTTGCTGTTTGCGACGCTTGCGGGAACCTTCTCTCTGCTGGCGCGTGATTTAGGCAGAAGCGAGCCACTGCTCGGGTCCACCCAAGCAAAAGCACTCGTTCCATGAGGGTGCCGGATTGATCACCTCATCCGGCGCTCTCGCTTTTATAGTCAGTTTGAAAGTTGAAAGCCCATGCCCCGGAATGTTCAAGGCAAAACGACTGAGACACCGCGAGAGTCCACACAGGCTGAGAACTCGCCGAACACTTTTGTCATTCTCATTGTGTCGCTGACCGTGCTTGTGGCCATCGGTGTTGCGGTTCTTTGGTACTTCGGCGTGTTTCCAGGAACGACACCGCCTGCGCCCGTTCAACGATAGGATCACGCTCATGACGGACACCAAGAAGAACGAGCATCTTCCATATGGCGAGGGCCAACGGGAGCAGTATGGCGAAGGCCAAGATTATCGCCCCGAAGACAAAACCGAGGCAGTCGACAAGAAAGACAAGGGAGGTTTTGCGGGAGGCGAGCGCCCTAACGAGAAAGGGACCTCAAGTCGCGAAGAGCCAGACAAGGCCAAGTAGGTTCGGTGAAAGGACAGCACATGCGCTCGGTCAACGGCACCATCGCTAATCTAAGTCTGGCGGACGATGCGGTCATCGTCGATGTCAAAGGCGATGACGGCCTCGCTTATACACTGTCTACGTCAAACGATACAGTTGAGAAGCAGGGCTTAATCGTTGGACAAGCGATCTCAGTGGTCGTTGGTGACGATGGGGCCGCCATCGGGCTTGGATAGAGCGAGGTAAGTGCATGTCATCCTGGCGCGAACTGTTCGGCTTCCAACTCGATAATCAACCCAGTTACGATCTAGTCCACGAGCGGTGGCGCGAGCGCGCGAAGGCACAGAAGGCAGACCAACCGAAAATCAATGAGCTAGGCGTCGCGCTTGGACTAGCACGAACCGAGCTTCGTATAAGTGATGATGACACCGTCCATCCCGAACAACTTCTTACCGTTGCAGACCGCAATTGAAAATGAAGACCGCTGAAATCGAGGTTGCGCCACCTCGTGAATTTGTGCTCAGCTAGCCGAGGGCTTCTTCTCAATCATAAGCGAACCCCGTGTTCGGACGACTTTTTCGACCGTCTGAGCAAACTTTTCCAAGAACCAGGGTAGCATCACTTCAAGTCGAAGATCCGTGTCGCGAACCTCAACCGTGCCGCTTGCCGCCTGCCCGAGTGCACGAACGCGAAATTGCAACTGATCACCCGACCATACCTCTTCTTCGACTTGAAGGACCGGAAACGAGGCTGCAGCTTTCGACAAGCTGGGGCGAAGTCGGCGCAATGCCTCTTCCTTGCCGAGACTGTGGGGAAGGACAACAATAAGTGGCTTGGACATGCGCAACCTATCGGGTGGTAGTCCGCTGACAAGTCTCTCGCCACTGCTCTTTCGACATATGATTGGCGGGATCGAACGCAGTCATGCATTCTTCAACACTCTTACCGTAAGCGCCGGTGTCCGTTGTGCTGGAACGCTCGCCCATCCCTTGGATCCCGCCTGTACCGGGCTGGTTGGGATTTGGTTTCCCATCTTGAGCCGTGGCGGGCGCATTGCCTCCTCGAAAATTAGGTTCGACAGTCGTTGAATTCTGTCCGTTGGTGCCTTGTGAGCCTGTCGCTCCTTGGGGGTTGGTGCCGGTCACTCCTTGACCGCTACGCGGTGTTCCAGGTGTAGCGCCGGGAGACGTCCCTGAACTTTGCGATGGTTGTGCGCTGTTGCCGGGAGATGGCACCGCATTTGGGGCCACTGCTCGATTATTCGTGGTCCCGTTCGTTGGTCCCGCGCGGCTCGGAGATGTTGCGGACGGTGTACCGCCGCTTCTAGATGGACCAGTCGTTCCGCTCGAACTTGATCCCGAAGAACCTGATGTCCCACCGCTTGTCTGAGCGATGACGGAAGAAGCCGGGAGCAAAGCTATTATTGAGCAAGCGAAAACAGCATATTTTTGAGAGTTCATAACGTCTCCAATTCGGTTTGAAGACGAACTCCACCTTTCTCGTTACGTTCCAATTTGCATTGCGGTTTGGGGGATGTTGGCTGGGTGAGAAGAAAGGCCACCCTGTCGATTAAACAGGATGGCCTTGATAATTTGGCGTGAAGCAAATTTTACTTGCCGCCCGAGGTGTTCGCACCCTGGCCGCTAGTCGACGGTGTTGCGTCGTTCGCGCCTGAAGACAACGAGCCGCCGTCCTTCTTGTTTGCTGGAGCCTTGCCCGGCATGGTGCCATCGCTTGGCGTAGCCGACGAGGTTCCTGCTGTGCCCGACGACGTTCCGGTCGAGCCAGACGACGTTTTGTTTTGATCGACGGACGGACCTGCGGCCGAGCCAGGCGACCCGCCGGTCGTGTTCGGTGTTTGAGCCATTGCTGCTGAGGCAGTGACCGCAAAGGCAAGAGCAGCAGCAGCTGTGAGCACTTTCATTTTGTTTTCCTTACTGTTGGCGCCAGTCTGGCGCGATCTGGGGCGATGGGCTTGGCCCAGTTGTCAGTAAGCCAACCAGTCAAACAATGTTCCTGAATGAAGAAGTGGCTCAACATTTAACGTGCAAAAAAAAGCCGGCGGTGAGGCGAGGAGTTGGCGTACTTGAGGGTGCGATCCGATAGTTCACAATGTTGCGATCAAACGGGAACCTTGCTGTCACTTTGCTGTTGCTGAAGTCCTTCGACGAAGGCTGGGAGATGGCCAAACAACTGCACGGGTATCGGATGACTGTCCTAATAGCGAGTGTGGATACCGAGGCTCTGCCAGAAGGCGGTTTCCTCGTGACTACCAGGTTTAGCGACGACTCTTGGGTCTCCATGCGCACCGACAAGGGTGTCGTGACCGAACGCATAGACCACTACCTTCCAGATCAAATCGACCCAATGTGTTTCCGCTATGAAACGCTTGGAGACCTCGAGAATCCAGAAGTTGCAGTCCCACCGACCCTCAATGAGCCGAACATCTGATCAGACCGCGCCCGCCCTCAGTGTAAAGTGGCGTATTGGGCGACTTGGTAAGAGTATGGTTAGTGGCGCTGTCCGCGAAACGGGCAAAAGGCAACCTTCTGCAGCAAGAACTCTCTGCTCGCAGCGGCAATCGCGTGTTCTCCAACCGGGAGATAAAGCGCCTTCGACAGTCAGCTCAACGAGCGGAAAAGATGGGAAATAAAAAACAGTTTGGAGCAGCACAAGCTGTGAAAATTTATCACTCCGGCGCGCCGAGCTTCTCAGCGACGTTGTCTAGTCGTTGATCTGCTCTGTCGCCGATCGTTGGATCGTACCGGCCCTCGTTGTCCAGCATTGAAATGGCTACCTCTTCTTCCGTCTCTACAATCGACACACCGTTCAACCGTGATATCGTCGTTATCGTGGCTTTGCGATCTGGAACGCGGACCTCACCGGTCTTAGGATCGGACACTTTGTAGAAGTAAACCTTCACCATTCCTCGCATTTGGCCTGCACCTCAAACTCAATTGGTTTAAACGATCCGTTGTTGCTCTGGGGCGCAGAGCATGCCGTTAGGCCAACGATTAGATCCATCTCCGCACGGAAAGTGATGTGATCGCCTGGCTTGCTGAGCGGTGGCAACACATCAAGTCGGCCAGTTTCACCTTGAACCGCAACATTCATAAAGATGTTGAACGATACCGGGATGGCGTCCGGGTCAATGCCGTATGGCGCAAACGCATGTGACAAATTTCCGAAACATCCCTGATGAGGTGTCTCATCCCCGTAGATGATCCGAAATGTTTCGCGCGAACACGGCGTCAGCAGGAAGTCGTGCCGGCCGACGGTATCCTCGATGATCCGCAGCATGACGCGGCTGCGATTGGAGTACAGCAAGTCACCGGTGGTGATGAAGAGCTTGCTGGCATAATCGAGCGTCCGACCCGACGAGACGACCTCTTTATAATCATGCGCGTTGAACGCGACGAGATCAGCGACCTGCTCCCCTTCGGGATCGATGACCGTCAGCAACTCCCCAGCCTCAAGTTTGAGAGAAGTGCCCGAGCGAGGTGCGATTTTGTTACGCATGGAATGGGCACTTCCAATCTTCGTCTACATGACGGCCGCTGTACTGGGCAGCAGCCGGACCGGTACCGTGCACAGCCAGCATTGGATTCGGCCCACCGCACAACTCCGTATCCCGCGCGATCGTAGTATCTCGGATCGACTCATAGCGACCCTCCGCCCTCAACCGCTCGAACTGCGAGTGGAGGTTAAAAATCATCGTCGGGTATTTGAACCGGCGGGACTGACGGCTCGAACCGGGATGCAGTCCGACGACGAAAAAGCCACGGCCCCCGATGCTCATGCTGAAATGCGGAGAGTTTGGATCGGAGTCGACGCTGGGGTCCCATTTGAAGTCTTCGGCATCAATCTGATGGATGGCATTCAGTCGATGCCATAGCCGCGCCTCGAACTCCGTCTCTGACAGCGTTTGGCGGTTGGTGAAGATCACTGCCTGACTAACGAAGATTTTTTGGTCCGCTTGATTTTCGCAAGCAAACTCCTGGAGTACCGACGTGATATCGCGGTCCATGCGCGGGCAACAGATATCGTTTGCAACGAGAACCTCAAGCTGGTCGCGTTTGAGAGCTGCTTTAGCTCCCACACAGGGAAAGGATCGGTCTGCAACGAATTCTTTCAGCTCATCGGCAATCTCGTCTTCGCGGCCGCGGTCCGTGAGATCCATTGTTAGCGTACTTCCTTGCTGTTCTCGTTGCCTGCCAAACAAGCAGGGGACGCCAACGTTCCGCTCAGACCAGCGCGTAAGGGTTACAAATGTTTGAGATTCATCGGCGCAGCGACTTACTTACTTATCGCCGGTTGAGGATCTATTGTGGAAGGCGCCGTGACGAAACCACGCGTACTTTTGGCGCTTGAGCTGGTTTGCGATGTCGACGGCGGAAGAACCCCCCGGATCTTGCGAACTTTTATATTTCGGGGTCGCCGCGAAACCACTCTGCCGTGAGGTCGTATCTGAGGAGAGGTCCCGCCGGATCCACCGAAAAGGAAAAACAATGCGTATGTTTACTGGCGCTGCTTTGGCGCTTACGACCGCAGTTGCGGCACTATCTTTCACCGGAACAGCGGAAGCACGAGATGGCCGCCACGGCGGCGGTTGGCACGGTGGTGGTCATCATGATGGTGGCGGCTGGCGCGGCGGCCGTGGTTTCGGCATTGGCTTCTACCCGGGCTTCTATGGTGACTCCGGATACTACGACGATGATTACTATGATCGTCCGCGATATCGCCACTACCGTTACAGCAGCCATAGGCATCATCGGCACCATCGCCGTTGGCGCTAACAATGCGCCCCGGCTCAAAAGGCCGGGGCTTTTGGTTGAACTCGCGTTAAGGGTGACGAGTCGTCATTGCCGACGTCGCCCCGCCGACGCCATTCAAGATAAAGATGCCGATCGCATTACCGACAAGGATCCACACCCAAAGCAAAATTCCGGCGTTCTCAAACATGGTGTCCTCCATTTTCAAGACAATGGGCATGCAACTCCACTTCGGTTGCAGCGTTCCACTCGACACCAAAGCAGGAGAAACCAATGAAGCTTGTGGTCGCATCTCTACTTGTCGCCTGTTTGGTGACTCCAGCATTCCGCGTAGCGCCTGGCCCAATGCGTAACGGCCGGTTCGGTTCGGGCAAATCCTAAATCGCAATAATCTTACGTGGGAAAAAGGTCTCAACCGTTGCGCAACCGGTTACGGCAGCCTTGAGACGGAGCAGGTCGCTCTCACCGGCATCAACGGCCTCCCATAGCCGAGAGGTCATCAGCGCGACCGGTAACGAATAGCCCGTCTCTCGATCAGCCGCTCCGAGAACGGCTTGAAAGTCTGCCAATGCTTCAACGCTATACAAATCACGCTTCATTTCCAGGATAACAGCCATCCCGGGGCTTAGTTCCCGTAAGGACGACTAGCGCGCTTCGCGGGTGGTCGATTCGCGCCGCGACGCTGTTCGCATGCTTGTAGCCAGCAAGTCGTCCGCGCCAGTGAGGAACGCCACAACAGCTTGCGATGGCCAGCCCATGACGACAGCTAGCAAGACCATGACGAATGCCCCGCCACTTACGGGGAATTGGTGCGCAGCCGGCTCGAACGAGCAGATGGATCGGTGTGCTCAAGCAGCTTGCCAATCTCAGCTCTCCAGAACCTCGCGCACTTTGGCCGCCAACTGGTCAAGCGTGAACGGCTTGCCAATAAGTGCAACGCCGGGATCGACTACACCATTGTGTACAACGGCATTACGAGTGTAGCCGGTGGTATAAAGCACTTTGAGGTCTGGGCGGCGCCTACGTGCCTCATCTGCTAGCTTGCGGCCATTCATATCGGGCATGACAATGTCGGTGAACAGCATCGTGATCTCCGGATGCGCGTCCAGGATACGCAGTGCCGCGACAGCCCCATCGGCCTCGAATACGCGGTAACCGAGCTCCCCCAAGGCATCGACGCTCAGCTGGCGCACGGCTGCCTCATCCTCGACAACTAAAATGATCTCCTGAAACTCGCCTAAGGGTAGAGCTACACCCGGTGCATTATCTTCCGCATCTTCCACGCCAATAAAGCGCGGCAGGTATATTTTGACAGTCGTGCCTTCGCCAGCCTCGGAATAGATCTTCACATGTCCGCCAGATTGCTTCACGAACCCGTACACCTGACTCAAGCCCAGCCCAGTTCCCTTGCCAACGGCCTTGGTCGTAAAGAAGGGATCAAATGCCTTGGCTACGACCTCGGGCGGCATGCCCCCACCGGTATCTGAAACCGCGATCATCACATATTGTCCCACCGGGACTCCGAAGTTTGCGGCGGCGTAGCGCTCGTCAATATGCATGTTCTGGGTTTCGATAGTCAGCCTTCCCTCTTCGCCCATCGCATCGCGCGCGTTGACCGCGAGGTTCAGGATGGCGCTCTCGAGCTGATTGCGATCCGCATGCGCCCGCCATAGCCCGGCTGAAAGGACCGTCTCGAGGCGAATGCCAGCTCCCAGGGAATGACTTAAAAGGTCTGACATTCCGGGGACCAGCTTGTTTGCATCCAGCACTTCGGGATTTAGGGGCTGCTGGCGTGAAAATGCTAACAGACGCTGGGTGAGCGTTGCGGCGCGCTGAGCCCCGTCTTTTGCTGAAGCGATGTACCGAGCAGCACGTGCATCGGACACTCCCACCCGCCGGCCCAGCAAATCTAACGAGCCCACGACCACCGCGAGCATGTTGTTAAAATCGTGAGCGATGCCGCCTGTGAGCTGCCCCACAGCTTCCATTTTCTGGGCCTGCCGCAGGGCCTCCTCCGTCTGCTCCCGCTCGGCGACGACTTCCGCCACGCGCCGCTCCAGATTTTCATTGAGCGTACGCAGCTCGGCTTCTGTCCGCTTTCGCCCAGTGACATCGATCGCGGTTCCTACCACGCGCAGGCAGTGCCCGCTGGGATCGAAAATGCCTCGGCCCTTAGCCGCTACCCACCGGATGAGGCCATCTTCTTTGCCAATGGTGCGGTATTCGACATCATAAAGCGCGCGCTTAACGGGATCGCACGCTTCCGCAAACGCGTCTGCCGTCGCAGCGCGGTCGTCGGGATGCAACCCATTGTAAAAATCGGCCATGGAAGCCGGCGCCTCCGGCGAGATGCCAAACATCCGTTTGACGATGGGAGGCCAGATCAAAATGTCGTTGATGACATCGACATCCCAAAAGCCTACTTCGGCTGCTTGGGTCGCCAGCCGGAGCCGTTCCTCGTTAATGGCAAGCTCTGCCCGGGTACGCACACGTTCGCTTATATCGAGCATCGCTCCTATCATACGAATGGCAGCGCCATCCTGCTTGCGAATTATATGCCCACGATCGAGAACGCCGGCATAAGTGCCATCTGCGCGGAGAAAGCGATATTCGTCGGTCCAACTCTTCGCCGACCCGTCAATCGCCGCGTGAATACTTGCGTCGATGCGGTCGCGGTCATCAGGGTGAATGTGGGAGATCCACCACTCTCCTGTGGGTTCTACCTCATCAGCAGAATGTCCGTAAGCAGCGCCAAGTGCCTCGTTCCAGATGACGTGGTTTGTGGAAAAGTTCCAGTCCCAGATCGCATCGTTAGTCGCGAGGTTGGCGAGCCGCAGGCGTTCCTCAACAAGTCGCAGCGCACTCTCGGCTTCGAGGCGCTGCCGAGCTTCTATAGCAAACTCTTGGGCGCGCGCGCGTTGCGTGGCTAGAGCCTTGCGTAACTCAAGCTGAGTCATGACCTGCCGGGCGAGCACTTCGAGAACGAGTCGTTGGTGCGAAGTTATCCCTGCGGGGCGCGGGTTACGGTCTAGAACGCAGACCGTACCAATCGGAAGTCCTTCACTGCTTCGCAAAAGGGCGCCCGCGTAAAACCGCAGCCCTTCGTGGGCAGTGACTAGCGGGTTGCAGGCAAACCGGGCATCTCTTCGGGTATCGGGAACAACCAGAAAATCATTCTGCAGGATTGCGTGGGCGCAAATAGAAACATCGAGCGGCAACTCGCGCACGCCGATTCCCGTCTCCGCCATGAACCACTGGCGGTCGCGGGCCACCAGATTTATGACGGCTATCGGGGCGCCGAACGTGTCTGCTGCGAGACGGACGATATCGTCGAATTCGGCTTCCGGCGACGTGTCGACAATCGCATAGGCCTCCAACGCTGCCACGCGGTCAGCTTCCGACGAGGGAGATACCCCGTCAGCAATCGTTGAATTATTTTTCATTGAGCTAGTTTGTGAGCCTTTCACTTCCGCGCGGAACGACCACGCGATATTGTCCCGGTTCTCGCGGCAACTCCGCGAGCGCTTTTTCCCGCGCTCTTTTTATCATCAAATGCAACGGGGAGTCGCCCCGTTCCTGAGGCGGCATTAACTTGAGCCAAACGCGCTTTTAGCCCCTTTATTGCGCGCGAGTTATGAGCATAGTTGTGTGCGTTCGTTGCCGCCGAGACGTTTAGAGACGATGCGCGGACCGATACCGGCGTCGATGCGCGAGACGCCGATTGGCGAGCGAAGGATCGCCAAGGTGTCTGTTAAGGGGAGTAAGCGGGGCGCTTGCCGTCGCGAACCTCGGCCAACGGGTGAAGCTTAAGGTGTCCGTTGCCGACGCGGGCCAGGATTGATGTCGTCGTTTTCGCAACTGGCGATGAACCAACGTTCCTTGTGGGCCCACTCACGGTCGGCGACGGCATCAAGCCGTGCCAGCTCAGCGAAATACTCGGCGCCGACCACACCGTTCATGTTGCTCGATACAAACAGGCTGGTTGCATGGTGCGCTTTCGCGTAGCGATCCGACGCCGTGTGCTCAAGCAGTGGGAGCAATTTCTTCATCGGGGTCATGTGGCCTCTTCAATGTCGCCGATTTTAGGTATCATTTCCCTGTAACGAGGGCAAAGCGACGCCGTTACGGCCCATCCATGGTAGGGGATCCGACGGCATTCTCATGTCACTCGTGCTCGATGGCAGCGGCGGAAGGATGCGTCCAGAGAGCGGATGAACGTCAGGTCCGCAGAGCCGCTGCGATGGCTACCATCTGCCCTCGCAGCTTCCTGCCTAAGAAACCCATCAAGCGATCATGTTGGGAACGATTGGGTTTGGTCGACAGTTTGTTTTCGGCTTAAAAGAAAGGGAATGATTAAGTTGCGGGGACCGGAGCGCATAGCTGTACTGAGCGGGGATACGACATGGAAAGTAGCGTCCGCACAGCGCATGTCTGTGTTTCATGATGTGGCCTCCTGTTTTGGAGCGGTCCGATCGAGCCTGCTCAAAGCCGAGAAAAGCATCACAATTGTCGGCTGGGATATCGATAGCCGGACGCCGCTCGCGGGATGCTCCGGCCAGCCCATCGATGACTTGCCTCGCGATCTGGGGCCCTTTCTTAAGGAACTGGCGCGCCGCAAGCCGCAACTGCGTATTCGTTTGCTGCTATGGGATTTTTCTACCCTTTATGCCCTCGAACGTGAGGGATTCCCAAAAGTCAAGCTCGCCTGGGATAACGTTGACCTGGTTTTGGATAACACGCTACCGACCGGATCGTCCCAACATCAGAAATTGGTGATCGTCGACGACAACGTTGCATTCTGCGGCGGGCTGGATCTCACAATTCGGCGTTGGGATACA
>JAURWC010000082.1 GCA_030655135.1 Hyphomicrobiaceae bacterium
TAGATTTCTCGATTACGTCGCGCTCGAATCCGAATTTTCCGCTCGTAATGAGGGACATCCACAATGCCATCCGACTACCTAGAACAAGTGTGAGGTAGCGGATCAGGACAGGTGCGTTCGAAATACCCTTTGCACTGTAGCCATACCAACTCTCATTATACACGATGTCATGGTCGCAGACCGACATTTGTATGCGCTGCAAGTCAGCGGGCGGCGACTGATGGATAAGCAAAAGCGGGCCGCTGTATATCTCTCGACGCCGCTTTCGATGGAGGCGTGGGATCTGAAAGCGCGGCAGTAGTGCAACATCAATGGCTAATGATTGATGCTCTTCTTTGTCTAGGTGAGGAAGCCCGTACAAATCGGCGGCATCTTCTCCAATGTCACCATTGTCGCGCTTTTTGCTGGAGGGACGTAGGCTCTGGTAACCATTTCCATTCGCCAACCGACCTCTATTCGGATTGCTCCAGTAATGCCGAAGCGTAGTAAAATTACCCCGCCGAACCCGATCGATGAGAGAAAGATCGGCCTCGCTCCCGCGAAACAAAATCTTCAACGTCTCGGGGCGGCGCCGTAAGTCCTCCGGCCGGACAACAACGGCATTAGCAGGATCCACCCTGAGCACGCCAGCATTGTTGAAGCTCTTTTCGTAACGAGGCGTCAACATGCGAAATCCGGAGGCTGTGTGGGCGGGCCGGTTCACCGCAAAGAGCAGGCAGAATGGCGCCGAAATACTTGGCCAAACCTTCGTCTGCCGAAGTTCGGAGCCATTGATGATTGAGGTTACGTCAATCGCCTCCAAGAGACTTTGCCGCGCAAGCGGCATGCCGTCGCCCTGCTGAAACAGGAAACGCGCGTGCAAAGCGAACACGATTTGTGCATTGGGCCTCGCCCATCGCATCGCCCGCCAGACAAAGGGAAGATCGAGAACGGCATTCGGGAGGGGTGGAGCCGCGATCTTCTCTCCAAGTCTACTCCGAGCGATCGCATGGATCTCGTCAAGCAATAGGCTCCAGTCCTCCAGACCGGTTGCGCTCGCCCAGGGAGGATTGCCGATTACAAGATCATACTGGCCATCATGTTCAGCACCGATCAGCGGCCCAAGACTTCCTAACTGCTTCGCTTCAGGACGAGACTCGTGAGTTGAATCGACCGGTCGATGAAGAACGACGTTGCGCAAATCATCGAAATGCAGCTTATCCACGGGTCGCGGATTGGGATCGAGTTCAATCGACAACAGATAGAGGCCAAGCGCACAAAAGCGCAATGCCGCTTCATTTATGTCAAATCCGCGTATTTGCTTGTAAAGGATATCGCGGAGCGCAGCTGTGTCCGGTCGCACCCCTTCGGACCTCCAGCGCGCCGCAACGAGTTCTCGAAAGGCAGCGAGCAGAAATACGCCCGCGCCCGCCGCTGGATCCAATATACGCGCGGTAGCTGAGATGCCTTGTGCATCTAGTCCCCGAAATGCGGCCGATATCATTAAGTTCGCGATCGGGTGTGGCGTATAGTACCCCCCTTCTCGCTGCTGCTGCTGTGGAGCATGTTTGCGAAGGTAGTACTCATAAGCTTGGCTCAATACTCCAACAGGGATGTGGGAGAAGTCGAGATTATCCCAACGCTCCTTCCACCCTAGTGACAGCTGTCCGCCTTCCGCACGGCGCAGGATATTGCCGAGGACACGGCAAGCATCCATTGTAAGCGTTTGAAACACCGCGTCCGACAGTGGCAACAAGTCACCGTTAAAAGTCTTGTCGAGCCATTCACAGGACCGGCGAACAAAATCAGGACGATCGAAAAGTTCATGCTCTTGGGGAAGGGATCTTGCCCCTTCCACGGCCTCGCCAAGAATATCTTTGGTCAGAGGCAATAAGGAACGATCCGCGAGGAAGCGCATGAAGAGCCCGCGGCCGACCAGCGATATCGCGTCGTCACCAGACAGGCCACCATCTGTTTTGAGCGATGAAATCGCCTGATCAAGCAGCTTGAGAATAACGCCGGTTATCCATGTCCTGTCATTGATCTCCGCGGCGGGACGCAGATTCCCCAAACGTGCAAAGGTCAGCCAGCGCTCATCATCCGCGACGCCGGTATCCACCTGAGCTTTCGCTAGAGAATGACGATCGAGAGCAATCCGATAAACATCAAGCTTTCCCGGATAGACCGCGCCGAGATAAGGCGCGTCGCCACGCATCGCGAGAATACGCCGAATCCTGTTGAGGCGCTCGATATCTCCGCTCAATTGGTCGCCGTCGACGAGAAAAATAAGCGGGGCCTGCTGCCACTCATAAACGCCTTCCACGAGGCGCAGATCCTCATCATGGCCACGGGCCATCAGGATCGTCGAGTAAGCCAGGAGTTCGGGTGCCGGTCGATCAAAAAGACGAAGATTGTCGATGTCGGCGCCGAGTTCAGTCAAGACGTTGAGCATGCGTATCATGCGCTTGCTCTCAGCCAAGCGAGAACAATTGCACGGAGAACGCTGAACTTCGTGAAGGCGATGCGCGCGGTCATCGATTGAGATCCAGTGACACCTGCCGGTCACCGCCGAATTGGCCAGGGCGTGCGCGACCGCGTGGCTTTTTTGCAGTTAGCTCCACCTTCGAAATGGCGACCCGGAAATCCAGGCCGTGAGCGCCCATTTCGGCAATCAGCACCGCAATGATCGCTAAGTGGTCGGGAACCTCTCCTGAACGGGCGTAATTTGAAACAGAGTTGGGATTCATTCCAATCAATTCGGCAAATGCCCGAATACTTAGTCCTGCTCTTGCGAGATCGCGTAGAAACGACTCATAGCCCATCGCAAGAACCCCGAGTCACATATTTTTATGTACGTTCGCACATAAAATCATGTGTGGCAATGCTCAGAGAGTTTAAGGTTGCTGCTCAAGATCGGAGGCCAGCCAAGATGCTACCGTGATCCATTACGCTGTAGCCGCCCTCCCCTCACTCCCACTCAATCGTCCCTGGTGGCTTGCTCGTAATATCATACACCACCCGATTAACCCCCTTCACCTCATTGATGATCCGCGTCGCGGTCTCGCCCAAAAACTTCATGTCGAACGCATAGAAATCCGCGGTCATGCCGTCGGTCGAGGTCACGGCGCGCAGGCCGACGACGTATTCGTACGTCCTGCCGTCGCCCATCACGCCGACGGTCTTGACCGGCAGCAACACCGCAAAGGCCTGCCAGATGGTGTCGTAGAGACCGGCTTTTCGAATTTGATCGATATAGACCGCGTCGGCATTTCGAAGGATGTCGAGCTTTTCCGGGGTGATGTCGCCGGGGCAGCGGATGGCGAGGCCGGGGCCGGGGAACGGGTGGCGGCCGACGAAGAGTTCGGGCAGGCCGAGTTCGCGGCCGAGCACGCGAACTTCGTCCTTGAACAATTCGCGCAAGGGTTCGACCAGCTTCATGTTCATGCGCGCGGGAAGGCCGCCGACATTGTGGTGCGATTTGATCGTGACCGAGGGGCCGCCGGTGAAGGAGACGCTCTCGATCACATCAGGGTAGAGCGTGCCCTGCGCCAGGAAATCGGCGCCGCCGATCTTTTTCGCCTCGGTATCGAACACGTCGATGAAGAGGCGTCCGATGGTCTTGCGCTTCAGCTCGGGGTCGGTAACCCCGGCGAGTTCGCCGAGGAAAAGTTTTGCGGCATCCACATGCACCAGCGGGATGTTGTAGTGGTGCCGGAACAGGTCGACCACGGTCTTGGCCTCGTCGAGCCGCAGCATGCCGTGATCGACGAACACGCAGGTGAGCTG
>JAURWC010000086.1 GCA_030655135.1 Hyphomicrobiaceae bacterium
AGCACCGATTTGCCGTATTCGCCGAACGCCATCGCGGCCAGCGCCACGGGGGCCGCAAAACCGATCGACGCCGAGACCCAGCCCGCGACAAATCCGAAGGCCGGGTGGTACGCCCGGGCCAGGAAATTGTATTCACCGCTCGAGCGCGGAAACATCGCGCCGAGTTCGCTGTAGGCAAACACCCCGCACAGCGCCACGACGCCGCCGACGGCCCATAGCAACAGGATCGAAAAGCCCGACGGGATGTCCTTGACCTGAAACCCGAGGCTGGTGAAGACGCCGACACCGACCATGTCGGCCACCACGATGGCAGTCGCCACAAGGACGGAAACGCCCGAACCGCTAGCGGGTGCCCGGCCCGGCAACGGCGCGCTTTCCGACTCCAATGCCGCCATGTCGGTCCACGCCCCTGGCCCAGCCGCCTCTGATTTTTTCATCGTGCAGGCTGCTCCCTGGCAATTCAAGCAGTGTTAACAATGATTTAAATCAGGGGTCGAACTTGGTATCAAAATACCTTTAGCGGCTTTCGCAACTGTTCCGAAGCCCGCGAGGTTGCGCGAAGACGATGGCGACCCCACAATCGCGACACGATTTCGTGTTCTTTGGGGCATCCGGGAGTGGGGAATTTTCCCGGAAGCTTAACGTCACCTCAACGCAAGCATACGCCAAATACAGGCGGATATTGGGGCAAGTGGGTGGATGGTCGGGGCGGATCCGAAACAGCATGATCGCGCAGGTCAGGTGGGTTCACCTGATGCGTCGCAGTATCTGCAGATCCCCACGCCGCACCACCGCGCCGGTTCGCACCGATGGCGCTGGATCGCCCTCCTCCTTGCGTTTGTGCCGATGTCATTCGTGCTGGTTCAATGCGGCAAGGCGCCGAGCGCCGGCATGCTGGCCGCCAACGCCCATGGCTCGACGTCGGATAGTTTCGAGGACCGGTTTCCGGCGCCCACGCTCAACGATCGCTTCCCGACGACGAGCGAGAGCCTGGCGCCCCTGCAACCGACGCCGCGCGGACGCACCGCGCAAGCCGAGCCCGCGCCCTATCGCGTGGCGTCGCTGGCGCCCACAGCGCCCTATCAGCGTCCGGCCCGGGAAGAGCAGACCATGCTGGTCGGGCTGAAATCCTCGGCCTTTCCCTATCTCGGCAACAATCCGCGCACCGACGAGCCGTTCCTGAACGTTTCCAAGGGCGAGCGCCGCGGCCATCGCAGCTACGGCGGCCGGGTCTACTGGCATGACGAAACCTACAACGACAACCGCACACTGATGCATGTGCCGGAGAATTTCGACGCCAGGAAACCTGGCGTCATCGTGGTGTTCTTCCACGGCAACGGCGCCACGCTGGAACGCGACGTCCGCGACCGTCAGCAGGTGCCGAAACAGATTTCGGACTCCGGCGTCAACGCGGTGCTGCTGGCGCCGCAGCTCGCGGTTGACGCCGCCGATTCCAGCGCCGGCAAGTTCTGGCAACCCGGCGGCCTCAAGCGCTTTGTCGACGAGTCCTCCGATCACCTCGCGCGGCTTTATGGCGATCCCCGTGCCGCAAAAACCTTCGCCAACATGCCCGTCATCATCGTTGGCTACAGCGGCGGCTTCATGCCGGCGGCCTGGAGCCTGGAGGTCGGCGGCCTCGGCAATCGCGTGCGCGGCGTGTTCCTGCTCGATGCGGTGTATGGCGAGCTCGACAAATTCGCGTCCTGGATCGCCAACAACCGCACCGGCTTTTTTGTCAGCGCCTATACCCGCTCCACCCGGCGGCACGAAAAGGAGCTGATCGCAATGCTGAAGGAAAAGGACATTGCGATATCCGACAGCATGAACGGGCCGTTGCGGCCCGGCAGCGTGGTGTTCCTCGAGACGCCCGAGGGCGTGACGCATCGCGATTACGTCACCCGCGCCTGGACCGACCATCCCGTCAAGGACGTGCTGGTCAAGATGGCGGCAACCCCCGCCCTGACACGGGTGGCGGCAAGTGCGCCATCATCTGCAGGGCGCTGACATCATCGCATCGCCTCGATCTGCCGCTGCTTAAAACGTGATGTTGATGGCCGCGTCATTTCCGATGCGCGGGATTGTCCGGCACCGGCCACCGCCATACGGTGCCGCCACAGCGCGTGAGATTTGGCGTGTGATTTATGGGGATGCGAATTGCGGGAAGGCCTTCATAAAGTTGAATTTCACACCGTTCACGGCACGGGCAATGGCGTGCTTTACGCCACCGGCGGCAAACTGCGCGGCGGCAATTCCGGTTTCGCCTTCACCGGGAATTACGTCCGCCGCGGCGAGGAAATCCACGTGAAGATCTCGACCTTGCGGCACAATGCCGACCCCGGTTTCAAGCCGTTGTTCGGGACCGACATGATCACGCTCACGCTGAAGGGAACCGAGCACGGCGACATGGTCGACTTCGAAGGCAGCGCGCTGCAACTGCCCGGCGTCACCTTCAAGGCGATCCTGACGCGGATAGGCGACTGAAGCCGCCGGCCTCAGCTTTTCGGCGGCTTGGGAAGTTTTTCCGCGAAACTGTTGAAGCATTTCAGCCGCCCGTCTTCTTCCTTGAAGGCGGTGCAGTCGGTGACGGCCTTCGGCTCAGGCACCCGGGCCTTCGGCTTCGGCGGGAAGATGGTATCGTAACAAGTCAGCCGCTCTTTGGTCTCGTCATCGATTTCGAGACAGGCCTGCATCCTTACGGCGATCGACTGCGGCTTGGCCTTCGGCTCTTTCGCTGCCGCTTCCTTCGGCTTGATCTGCACCAGCGGCTTGCCGCCGACGGTCGGCGGCGGCTTGTCTTGCGCAAATGCAGCGGACGAGCAAAGGATCAAAGCCAGCGCCAATATTTTTCTCATGTCACTTCACCCCTTTTGCCCGACGACATAGGCAACGCACCCTTTGGATGTCCAGACTGGTATCGGAAAAATACCCGCTGGCAAAATATTTTTCGGAATTTCCTTGGGGCAAATATCCCCGGGATTGCGGCTTATTGGCGAACATTTTTCTTACTTGTTCACAAAGAAGAAGTCCTCGCGCCCGGGCAGCGAGCCATAGGTGTACGGCTCCTGCCGCCCGGCCGTGGCTTCCATCACGTCGTCACGGACCAGGCGGAACAGCTTGTTGATCTCCACCCCCGGGGTTGCGATCCGCTGCACCACGGCGACCGCGAAAGGTGAATTCTCACCCTCGCCGTCGAGCGCGGTCTGCCCGTGCTTGGCGGCATAGACCACTAGCGAGGCGCCCTGCACTTTCAGCTCGCCAAGGCCCTTGCCGAGCGACCTCGTTCTTGTGCTCCTGGTGCTGTCGCCCGATGGGGTAGCCGCAACCGCAATCGGCGCCGTCGGCGCCGACGCCGCGGCGCTCGCAAACGGGTTGTCGCGACAGGCATCGAGCACGACCAACTTCAGCTTCTTGGCCCCGTCGATCGCCGCCATCACCTGATCCAGCGGCATGGCCTCGAACAGCACGTCACGATCGGTGGCGAGTTTGGCATCCACCGGAATCAGGTAATTGACGCCGTTCACCTCGATGCCGTGCCCCGCATAATACACCACCGCCCAATCCGCTTTGTCGGCCGCGGCGGCGAAGCTACGCAGCGCCTCGAGCATCTTGTCGCGCGAAACGTCGACCGCCATCGTCACGTCCTCAAAGCCGACGGCGCGCAAGGCTGCCGCCATTTTCTGGGCGTCGCGGCGTGGATTTTCGAGCACGGCAACCGATTTGTAGGCGGAGTTGCCGATGATCAGCGCGGCGCGGCGGCCCTGCTTCGCCGCGGTCGCCTTCGCCACGGCGGGCGCGACCACGGGCGCTGCGACCGCAAGCGTCGGCACCGAGGTGGTGGACGATGCCCTGCTGGGCGCGGGAAGAATCTTCGGCTGTTGCACACCCGAGTTGAGGGCCGCAAGCCGCGCTTCCGCGGTCTCCCGGGCTGACTTGGAGATATCGCCGCGGCCGGAGTTTTCGCTGACCGACAGCGCGGTGCGGAAGTCGGACTTGGCGCGCTCGAAATCGCCCAGCCGTTCGAACGTCAGGCCGAGGCCGGTATGGGCCGGCGCGTAATCGGGCTCGAAACGGATCGCCTGGTTGAAATTCGAGAGCGCGCGGTCGTAGTCACCCATATAACGCAGCGTTTCGCCGCGCAGCGTCAGACCGAGCGCAATACCGGGACCGCCGGCATAGAGCTCGATGGCGCGATCCTGATCCTGCAGCGCCCGTTCCAGATTGCCGGTGAGCCGCCAGGCGTCGCCGCGATTGGCGTAGTATTTGGCATTTTTCGGCGCGAGCTTGATCGCGACGCTGAAATCGGCCGCCGCCTTCTCGTACTCGCCCATCGTTTTCCAGATCAGCGCCCGGTTATTGTAGGCCGATGCCCGGTAGGGATCGTTGTTGATCAGCGTAATCGACCGGTTGATGTCGGTCAGCGCCGCCGGATAATCGCCCTTGTCGCGATACATGTTGGCGCGCTGGTTATAGACGGCGGGATCACGCGGCAGAATAGCGGCCGCCTCGTTCAGCACCGCAATGCCGCGGTCGAAATCGCCTTTGCAGTTCTGCCAGTAGGACGAGATCCACAAATGCACGTCGTAATAGGCGGAGCTCTTTTTCGACGGCGAGATTTCCCGGGCTTGGTTCAGATCCGCGATCGCGAGGTCGCATTTGTTCTGGTTCAGAAAGGCTTGCGCGCGATAGGACAGCGCCAGCGCAAGCTGCGCGGCGGAACGGCTGCTGTCGATCACCAGAGTGCAGGCCGCGACGCGGTCGTCCAGTTCGCTGACGCTTTTCAGCGGGCCGTTGGTGCAGCCGGTGGCGCGCTCTTTGGCTGCAACTCGATCCGCCCCCAGTGTGATGCCACTAAACGCAAGTATTGCCAACGCGGCACGCGCCGCGATCTTCCAGTTCCCCACGACAGCCCCTTCCCAATTCCCGGAGCGACAAGAGCATGCGTGCTTGATCTTGTCACGATGGGCGATCGTGGAACTTTCGCCTTACCGTGCCGGCTCCGGCGCTTGCCGCGGTTTGGTCAGCATGACCACCGACAGCGCCAGCGCGACAAAGCCCATCGCCACATAACCGGAACCGTAGAGCCATTCACCCGCATAGAGCACGCCGCCGATCGCCGACCCGACGGCCTGCCCGATGTAGAGCACCGAGGTATTGAGCGATACCGAAGCCGAGGCCAGCGCCGGCGCGGCGGTGACCAGCCGCACCTGCTGCATCGAATTGGTCGAGGCGAAGCCCAATCCCCAGATCGCGACCGAGCACGCCATCAGCGGGTAGATGCCGGCGCTGAGCGCCCATCCGGTCATGCCGGTCAATATCAGCCCGGTAAACAGCAGCGAGGATTTGTAGGCGCCCCAGGAATCCACGATGCGGGTGGCGACCGCGATCCCGATGAAGCCGAACACACCATAGAGCAGGAATACCAGCCCGATGCCATGCGCATCGGCCTGCGTCAGCTTGGTCAGCAGCGGCCCCATGAAGGTGAACACCACGAACTGGCCGGACATTTGCAGCGTCGTGATCAACAGCAACAAGACAATCAGCCGGTTGCGGCCGACATCGGTCCAGGTCTTGAGATCCACCGGCGCGCCCATCAGTCCGCCCGGCAGGCGCCACGCCAGCAACAGGGCGCTGACGAAGCCGATCACGCCGATGCCGCCATATACCATGCGCCAACCATGATGACTCGCGATCAGGGCGATCAACGGCAGGCCGACCGCCGCGGCCAGCGACCATCCGAGAAATATATAGGCGATCGTGCTGCCGCGCTTTTCCGCCGGCACGATCATGGCGGCGGTACCGGCGGCCTGCGGCGTATAGAGCGCGCCGATCGCCAGCATGACCAGGCGAATGGCGAGCAGGCTCGCATAACCCGGCGCGAACGCCGAGGCGGCATTGCCGAGCGCGAGGATCGCCAGCGTCGCCGCCAGCAGCGTGCGGCGCTCGATCCGGCTGGTCAGCCACGCCGTAACCGGCGAACCGATGCACAGCATGACCGCGCCGAAGGTGACCAGCAGGCTGGCATCGCGAATCGAGACGTCGAGCCCCGACGACAGTTCGATCAGCATGCCCGCCGGCGCCAGCACCGAGCAGCCGGTGACGATGTTTCCCAGCATCAAGGCGGTGGGCGCGAAGCGGCGGTGGGCGTGACCGTCGGCGGGCGGGCTTTTCATGCAAGTGCATGTAGACCGGGGACGCGCGGAATGAAAGGACGGCGCTGAATTATTTGGCCGCGTCCGGACGCGATCCGGCGGGCTGCAGGGCAGCTATGCTGCGGGGTGCCGGACATGTCGCGAGCAGCGTGTTGACGGCGCTTCCCAGTCCGTCGCTGGAGAATTTCGCCGAGCGGGTGAGCTTGCGCCCGTCCGGCCCCTGCGACGTTTCGGTCAGATCGAATTGACCCGCTTCGGACAGCGACTGAACCGACGCCCGGGTCATGCGCATGGCCCAGTAATTGAACCCCGGCAGGGCGGCCCGTGTCGACACGAAGTAAAGTGGTTTCGCCTCGCCATTCGACATTGAAATCACGGGAAGGGAGGCCTGGGCCACAGCCTGCCGCTGCAAACCCAGCTCGAACTGCTCGGCATTGATACAGAACAGCCGCCACTGCGACGACCGGAACGATCCATCCGATGCAAGCTTCTGAAGCGCCGTCTTGTGCACCACGCTGCGGCCGACATTCTCGAAGGTCCACGGCGTCTCCACGACGTCGCGCCGGTCGATGCCGAAGCGGTCGATCTCCTCACGCGTCAGCACGCGCGTGTCTTCGTATTTGACCGTGCGGGCAAGAACGAGCAGGCCGAGGTCCACACCCATTTTGGCGATATATTCCTTCAGCATGCGATCGGCGCGCTCACGGCCTCGCGCGTTCGCCTCGGCCTGCATCTGCGGGGTCGGCACGCCGCCGCGAAAATGCGCCACCACCTTCGGCGAATGCACCGCCAGCACCGCGTCGGGCGCTATCTCGCGGGTGGTTGCGCCCAGCATGAGGTACGGACATGCGGAGTTGCACATCGCGTTGCGGGTCCAGAGGTCGCCGTGCAGTTCGCGGCCGGATTGCTTCAGCTTGACGCAGACATCGCTGTTCTGCGCCTCGAACCCGCATTCCCTGACCACCGTCCGCGCCACCCTGGCAAACACGGGCCGCTCCCGCAGCATCGCCCCCATCGCCAGCGCCTGGTCGAGATTGCCGCCGGGCGAGGAGAAATAGATCGGCAGCTTGCGATCCCTGACCTTGGCCCAGAATTTTCGGAAGCGAAGCGCCGCACCGGAATCGATCGGTCCCTCCGCGGCAATCCAGGTGTCGCAGCCACGGCCGCATGCATCGGGGGCGCCCTTGACGACGTAGAACACCATCGGCGGTCCCGGCACGGCCCTGGGCGCGGGCCGCGCCGCGGGAGACGCGTTGGGCGCAGGACGTGCGGTCGGCGCCGCGGACGCGGGTCCGCAGATCAGAATGAGGGTTGCGAGGAAAAATGCGCGCGCGTTCATGGGGCTCGACAGGACTGGGCGAATGCCGGAGCAATCGCGGCTGCGGAGCCTAGTTGTATCAGGCTCGCACGCCTACCGCCAAGGGAGACCGGTCGAACCGTAGACGAGATCGCCATCACCTTCACCCGAGAGCGCCAGATGTCCTGTCAGGGTTGCGGCACGATGGTTCATTCAATGCTTCAAATAAAATTGTTCCGCCGGGATGCCGGATTGCCGGATTGCATCGCCCGAATCCCCTGCTATACCGCTGCTTCCGCTTACCTGCGCTCGTTCGCAGGAGTGAGCATAAGGAGACAGCAATGCCCGACGACAAGAACAAGCCCGCCTCAGGATTCCAGTTCGGCCTCTCGAACCTCAAACCGGTAGAGCCTGAGCAGAAAATCGCCGTCACCTTCCCCGATGGCGCCCGGCGCGACTTCCCCAAAAGCATCACCGGCCTCGACATCGCCAAGGGCATCTCGCCATCGCTCGCGAAGCGCACGGTGGCGATGGCGCTGGACGGCGTGGTCACCGACCTCTCCGACCCGATCGAGCAGGACGCCAAGATCGAATTCATCGCCCGCGACGACGGCCGCGCGCTGGAGCTGATCCGGCATGACGCGGCGCATGTGCTGGCCGAAGCCGTGCAGGCGCTGTGGCCGGGCACCCAGGTCACCATCGGCCCTGTCATCGAGAACGGTTTTTACTACGACTTCTTCCGCAACGAGCCGTTCACTCCGGAAGACTTCGCCGCGATCGAGAAGAAGATGCGCGAGATCATCGCGCGCGACAAACCGTTTACAAAAGACGTCTGGGACCGCGAGAAGACAAAGCAGGTGTTCCGCGACAAGGGCGAGGCCTTCAAGGTCGAACTGGTCGACGCCATTCCCGGCAACGAGCCGATCAAGATCTATTATCAGGGCGAC
>JAURWC010000089.1 GCA_030655135.1 Hyphomicrobiaceae bacterium
TCGCCATAGTTCCCCCAAGGCCGCTCATACCGGGCGGCCGATGTTCTCAGGGCGGGGTGAAAGTCCCCACCGGCGGTAAGGGTGACGCAGCCCAAGCCCGCGAGCGCCTTGTTCCCCGGGGAGAGATCTCCTTTGGGAAAAAGGGTCAGCAGATTCGGTGTGATTCCGAAGCCGACGGTTAAAGTCCGGATGAAAGAGAACGGTCGCGACAGCCGCATTCCGCGCGGCTGCTCGTTCCGTATGCCCTGATTCTGGTCCTGAAAGAGGAAAGCCATGAATCAGATGTTGCAAGAACCCCAAGTACAAACTTCCGAAGTCCAAGCTTCTGAAGTCCAAGCTTCTGAAGTCAATTCTCCCGAAGTCAAAGCTCCCGACACCATCGATCCACCTGCGCCGTCGCATCCGCGGTTCCAGAAGCCGCAGCGGGTGGCCTTCGTGCAATCCTCCTGGCACCGCGAGGTGGTGGAGGAATGCCGGATCGCCTTCCTCGGCGAGATCAAAGCGCGCCACATCACGAACGTCGATCTGTTCGAGGTGCCAGGTTCGTTCGAAATCCCGTTGCACGCGCAGATCCTCGCCAAGACGCGGCGTTACACCGCGATCGTCGCGGCGGGGCTGGTGGTCGACGGCGGCATCTACCGCCATGAATTCGTCGCCGACACCGTGATCAAGGCGCTGATGGATGTGCAGCTGCGTACCGAGGTGCCGATCTTCTCGGCGGTGCTGACGCCGCAGCAGTTTCACGAAAGCGCCGCGCATCTCGACTTCTTCCGCCGGCATTTTGCGCTCAAGGGCGTCGAGGTCGCGGAAGCCTGCGCCAACACTCTGCTCAGCCTGGAACGGCTGCGCGGCCAGGTCGCCGCGGGGATTGCGTAAGGCGAGGACGCAAGCGACTGTGCAAACGGAGAGAATTCCCCCACCCGTCGCGCTCTTCGAGCGCGCCGACCTCCCACGCAAGCGGGGGTGGTAGGAAGACCGCACCGCGCGTGTATCAGATGTCGGCTTCCCCCACACCCCCGTGCGGGGGAGGGCCGGGGTGGGGGCTCTATCACGGTACGGACCGGATAGATTCCCGACAGATTAGACCGGCATGATTCCCGACAGGTTTCCATAATGCATCGGAGGGAGTGCCCGCTGATGCCATTTAGAGAGACCGGTCGGATGGAAGAACGAGTTCGGATGTTTTTGGAGT
>JAURWC010000008.1 GCA_030655135.1 Hyphomicrobiaceae bacterium
GCGTTCAGCGGGTACTTCGCCTCGATGCCCTGCCACGGATCGTCCAGCAACTGCTTCATGCCGAGCGAGATACGGTGGGTCTCGTGGTTGATCTTGATGATCTTGACCTTGACGGTCTGACCGATGGTCAGCACTTCGGTCGGGTGGTTCACGCGACGCCATGCGATGTCGGTGACATGCAGCAGGCCGTCGATGCCGCCGAGATCCACGAACGCACCGTAGTCGGTGATGTTCTTGACGACGCCGTCAATGACCTGACCCTCTTCGAGGTTCTGGACCAGTTCCTGGCGCTGTTCGGCGCGGGTCTCTTCGAGAACCGTACGGCGCGACACGACGATGTTGCCGCGGCGGCGATCCATCTTGAGAATCTGGAACGGCTGCGAGTTGTTCATCAGCGGGGCGACGTCGCGGATCGGGCGGATGTCGACCTGCGAGCGCGGCAGGAAGGCGACTGCGCCATCCAGATCGACGGTGAAGCCACCCTTGACCTGGTTGAAGATGACGCCGTGAACCTTCTCGTTGTTGTTGAAGGCCTTCTCGAGCTTGCCCCAGCTCTCTTCGCGGCGGGCCTTGTCGCGCGACAGAACGGCTTCGCCGAGTGCGTTTTCGATCCGGTCGAGGAATACTTCGACCTCGTCGCCAACCTTGAGTTCGTTTTCGCGGCCGGGCACGGCGAATTCACGCAGCGCCACGCGGCCTTCCGTCTTCAGGCCGACGTCAATGACGGCCATGTCCTTTTCAATCGCGACGACAATGCCCTTGATGACGGAGCTTTCCTGCAGGTTGCCACCTGCGAAGGACTCGTCGAGCATCGCGGCGAAATCGTCGCGTGAAGGATTGTAAGTATCGGTCGAAGCCATTTGTTCTCCAGGTGCGGGTATTGCCGGCAGTCGGGTGAAGGGGCGCCTCAAACGCGTAGTGTCGGGGGTCCGCAACCCCTAACGACCGCCCTGCGGGAAATCACAGAAACGGGCCGGCAGCATGACTGCACGCATGAGACGTTGATGATCCGGTGCCAAGGCAGTCGGCGCGAGGGCCGACGTTCAAGACCAGGAGCGGGCTTTCCTCCAATGACGGCAGCGGTTTAGTTTGATGAGCTCAAACCCGCTGCCGGCCCGCTCGGACGGCCTCGACAATGTCGATGGCGGCCCGGACGCCGCCTTCTATATCCAAATTGGAGTTATCCAGCAAGTATGCATCTGCGGCTGGCTTCAGCGGCGCAGTCGTCCGGTTCTTGTCGCGCTCGTCGCGGCGCAGGATGTCGGCCAGCACGGCGGCCTCGTCGGCCACCTCGCCGCGCGCCTTGGCCTCCAGGGTGCGGCGCCGGGCCCGAACCACCGGGTCGGCGACGACGAAGATCTTCACGTCGGCGTCCGGGCAGATCACCGTTCCGATGTCGCGGCCGTCCAGCACGGCGCCCGGCGGATCCTCGGTAAAACGGCGCTGGAAGCTGAGCAGGGCGTCACGAACCCGCGGAAATGCCGACACCACCGAGGCGGCGTCGCCGATCTGCTGGGTTTTCAGCGCCGGATTGCCGAATTTCTCGGGATCGAGTTCCATGGCCGCCGCCACCGCGGCCTTCTCGTCGGTCAGGTCGACGCCGGTGTCGAGCAGCGCGAAGGCCACCGCGCGGTAGATCACGCCGGTATCGAGGTGACGATAGCCGTAGTGCCGGGCCAGGCGCTTGCCCAGCGTGCCTTTTCCGGATGCAGCCGGTCCGTCGATGGCGATGATCATATCTTCAAGAAACCCTAGACAGCGAGAGTGGAGCGGGCCCGACGCAGCGGGCGCTCCTCGGTGAAAATGTTGCGCGAGGCGAATTCCGCCGGGCTGGCGAAAGTGAGGTACTCGCGCATGGC
>JAURWC010000011.1 GCA_030655135.1 Hyphomicrobiaceae bacterium
CGGGCCGAACTTGCGCCAGGAGCTTGCTCTTGCCTGCCATGCCGAGCAACTGGTTGCGCGCGTTGATCAGCGCTTCATGACCAGCGCCGCTGCGGTCTTGCAGCCGGAAGGTGAAGCCGCTGGCATTGCCCAGTTCGGGGATGGGCGGCGGGCTCAGCGGATAGATGAAGGCATCGCGGATGCTGCCGAGTGCGCCGAACGCGCGGCCGGCCAGCGCCTCGGCCGACTGGCCAGGCTCCTTGCGCTGGTCCCAGTCCTTGAGCGTCACGAACGCCAGGCCGGCGTTCTGGCCCTGGCCGGAGAAGCTGAAGCCCAGCACGCCGACCATGCTCTGCACTTCGGGCTGCTTGAGGATGAAGCCTTCCACCTGCTGCATCACCGACAGCGTGCGCTCCTGCGTCGCGCCGGGCGGCAGTTGCACGTTGACGATGATGTTGCCCTGGTCTTCCTGCGGCAGGAACGATGTCGGCAGACCGCGGAACACCACCACCACCGCGCCGACGATCGCCACGTAGATGATCAGGTAGCGCGCGGCCCGTTTGAGCATGCGCGCGACCCAGCCTTCGTAGCCCTTGGCCGTGCGCGAGAAGCCACGATTGAACCAGCCGAAGAAGCCCTTCTTTTCGTGGTGGCCGCCTTGCGCCACGGGCTTGAGCAGCGTGGCGCACAGCGCCGGCGTGAGCGACAGGGCCATGAAGGCCGAGAACGCGATCGAGGCCACCATCACGGCCGAGAACTGGCGGTAGATGTTGCCGGTCGAGCCCGCGAAGAAGGCCAGCGGCACGAACACCGAGATCAGCACCACCGTCACGCCGATGATGGCGCCCGAGATCTGCTTCATGGCCTTGCGCGTGGCTTCGAGGGGCGGCAAGCCTTCCTCGGTCATGATGCGCTCGACGTTCTCGACCACCACGATGGCGTCGTCCACCACGATGCCGATCACCAGCACCATGCCGAACATCGTCAGCACGTTGATCGAGAAGCCGAGCGCGAGCAACACGCCGAAGGTGCCGAGCAGCGCGACCGGCACGACGATCGTCGGGATGA
>JAURWC010000013.1 GCA_030655135.1 Hyphomicrobiaceae bacterium
TGAAGGCCGACCGCCTGATAGATCAGGACGACGGCCTGGTCCTTCTGCACCAGATCGGGCTTGGCGAGATCGGCGGTCTTCAGCGCCTGGCCGACGCGCAGCTGCTTGCGGGCCTGCATGCCGACCGCGCGGTCGCGGGGAGCGAGGTCGTTGCCGACCTCGGCCTTGGGACGGCGCTCGACCACCACGTCGGAGGATTTTATGACTTCATTGCGCTCGACGCCACGCGCCAAAATGGCGGCTTCGACGGTCTCGATCGCGGTGCCGGTGAAGCGCAGCTTGGTCGGGGCGGCGGTGGATTCATTGGCGATTTCGAACGTCACGTCATAGCGGTTGCTGCGGCTGTCGAACCGGGTCGCGACCGCCTGCATGGCGCCGCTGTTGGAGGCTTCCAGCCGCAGGTCCTGCACGTCGCGGTCGAAGGTCAAAGTGAGGTTGGCGGCATCGCCGAGGCCGTTCTTGTGCTGCAGCGCGCGGCCGATCGCCGCCTCGATGTCCTTGCTCTCGAGCGTGCGGGCCAGCCGCGTGATCGAAATTTCCTGCAGATTGCGGGTCACGACGCCGATCACCTGATGCGCGCGCAGCGCGGTCAGCACCCGGTCTACCGGCATCATGCCGGTGGTGCCGAGATCCGGCGCGCGATAGATCGCGATCTGGGCCGCCGAGCCGGCATTGTCGATGACGTCGCCGACCCGCACCAGATCGCCCGTC
Source organism: Hyphomicrobiaceae bacterium (assembly GCA_030655135.1). Taxonomy (GTDB): domain Bacteria; phylum Pseudomonadota; class Alphaproteobacteria; order Rhizobiales; family Hyphomicrobiaceae; genus JAKAXS01. Next base: position 712 of record JAURWC010000013.1, read on the forward strand.
ACGGTGACGTGCGCGCGCAGCACCGGCGCGGCGATCATGTCGTCGCGACCTTGCGCCGATGCGGTCGCGGAGGTGGCCGCGAGCAGGGCGAAGGCGAGGGAGAGCGAACGAAACGACATCATCATCTCCCTCAGCGGAACATGTTGGCGGTGGATTGCATCATCTGGTCGGCGGCGCTGACCACCTTGGCGTTCATCTCGTAGGCGCGCTGTGCCGAGATCAGGTCGGAAATTTCGGTGACCACTTCGACGTTGGCCTGTTCGAGGTTGGACTGCTGCATGTCGCCGAAACCGTCGGTCTGGGCGATGCCGTCCTGCGGCGTGCCGGAGGCCGGGGTGTCGGTGAACAGATTGTCGCCGATCGGCTGCAGGCCGCCCTTGTTGATGAAGCGGGTCAATCCGATCTGGCCGACGGTGGTCGGCGTCGTCGATCCCGGCAGCACGACCGAGACCTGGCCCTGCGGGTTGATGGTGAGGCCGGACGAGCTCTGCGGGACGGTGATGGTCGGCTGCACCGGGTTGCCCTGCGAGGTCACGATGCGGCCCTGCGCGTCCAGCTGGAAAGAGCCGTCGCGGGTGTAGGCGTAGGTGCCGTCGGGAACCTGGATCTTGAAGAAGCCTTCGCCACGGACCGCGACATCGAGTTCGTTGCCGGTCGGCGCCAAAGTGCCCTGGCCCATCATCCGCGGCGTGCCAACGGTCTTGACGCCGCCGCCGATGTCGACGCCGACGGGCAGAATAGTGCCCTGATCGGAAGC
>JAURWC010000014.1 GCA_030655135.1 Hyphomicrobiaceae bacterium
CTTCGGATCGCACAGCGTATCACCGGTGCGGGTTTCCTTGAGGCCGGCCAAAGCGACGATGTCGCCGGCATAGGCTTCCTTGATGTCTTCGCGGTTGTTCGCATGCATCAGCAGCATGCGGCCGATGCGCTCTTTGCGCTCGCGGGTCGAGTTGACGACGCCTGTGCCGGAAATCAGCGTGCCGGAATAGATGCGGCAGAACGTGATGGTGCCGACGAACGGATCGTCCATGATCTTGAACGCGAGCAAAGCAAGCGGCTCGCTGTCGTTCGGCAGGCGAATGATCTCGTTGCCCACGTCGTCGACGCCGACGATGGACGGAACGTCGACCGGCGACGGCAGGTAATCGACAACGGCGTCGAGCAAGGGCTGCACGCCCTTGTTCTTGAAGGCCGAACCGCACAATACGGGATAGAAAGCGCTCGTCAGCACAGCCTTGCGGATCAGGCGCTTCAACGTGGCTTCGTCAGGCTCGACACCGTCGAGAAATTTGGTCAGCGCATCGTCGTCGAGTTCGACGGCGGCTTCGATCATCTTCTCGCGATATTCCTTGGCCTGCTCCAGCATGTCTTCAGGAATATCGATGTCCTTGAAGTTCGCACCGAGCGCTTCGTCTTCCCAGATCACGCCCTTCATGCGGACGAGATCGATCAGGCCCTTGAAATTGTTCTCGGCACCGATCGGAAGCTGGATCGCAATCGGCTTAGCGCCGAGACGGTCGATGATGTCCTGCAAGCACTTGTAGAAGTCAGCGCCGGTCTTATCCATCTTGTTCGCGAACACGATGCGCGGAACGCGATACTTGTCGCCCTGACGCCAGACGGTCTCGGTCTGCGGCTCGACGCCCTGGTTGCCGTCGAGAACGACGACGGCACCGTCAAGCACGCGCAGCGAACGCTCGACTTCAATCGTGAAGTCGACGTGGCCGGGGGTGTCGATGATGTTCAGACGCTTGCCGTTCCAGAACGCGGTGGTGGCAGCGGACGTGATCGTGATGCCGCGCTCCTGCTCCTGCTCCATCCAGTCCATCGTCGCGGCACCTTCGTGCACTTCGCCGATTTTGTGGCTCTTGCCGGTATAATACAGGATACGCTCGGTCGTCGTCGTCTTACCGGCGTCAATATGCGCCATGATACCGAAATTACGGTAGTCTTCGATGGCATGTACGCGAGGCA
>JAURWC010000023.1 GCA_030655135.1 Hyphomicrobiaceae bacterium
CATGACGCTGGAGCTGCAGACCGTGGCGCGCGCCTGCGGCCACAACGACATCCACAACCTGGAGCCGGAAGACCTCTGCGCCCTTACCATCGAGGCCGCCGCCATGGCCCGCGTCCCGCTCGCCGGCACCAGCTGGATCCCCGGCGTCACCCAGGGCGGGTTTTAAGCGACATCATTCCCCGCCGGACACTCCCCTGTTCCGGCAATCTGCGGCGGCGAGTTTCTCGCCGCCGTTCTTTTTCGCCGGTCTAACGGGACGGGCCACAGCCAAAAGCCGAGCAACCTCCGACGCGTAGATCCGCCGCACACCCTGTGCAAACATCCGCCCGGCACGGACTTGTCAGCCTCGCCAAACCCCCCTATACCCTGCCCCAGCGCTCCCTTCGTCTATCGGTTAGGACGTCAGATTTTCATTCTGAAAAGAGGGGTTCGACTCCCCTAGGGAGCGCCAGTCTTTCCAAAGTTCAGGACGTGGCGATCAGTTTTGCCATCCCTCCGGCGCCAGTTTTCTGGCCAGCCTTGATGCGCCGCGCGTCTCTACCGGGTTACACTAGTTCCCAGCCGAAACTGCCGTGCCAGACGCCGCGCAAGTTCTTCACCGCAACACCAACCGCTCGCGCAACCGTCGTCACCCGCTGTCATCGCTTAAGTCCGTTTACCGTTTGAACTGCTGGCGACTTGGTCCGTCAGGACGACAGTCTTCGTTCCCGACGGCACGCGGTTATACAGATCGACGACATCGTGATCCAAAAGCCGGATGCAGCCGCTGGACGTGGCCTTGCCCAACGTCGTTGGCCGCCCGCCGCCGTGGATGCGGTAAAGCGTGTCGCGGCCGTCCTGGTAGAGATAAAGCGCGCGCGCCCCCAGCGGATTTTCAGGTCCGCCCGGCATGCCTTTGGCGAACGGCGCGGTACGTGGATCGCGCGCCACCATCTCGGCCGGCGGCGTCCACGTCGGCCACTCCGCCTTGCGGGCAATATTGGCAACACCGCTCCAGCCGAAGCCGTCGCGCCCGACCTCAATGCCGTAGCGCATGGCCTTGCCGCCCGGCCCGACCAGGTAGAGATATCGCTTGGGCACGTCGACGACGATAGTGCCCGGCGGCTCGCTGGTCGCATACGTCACCAGCCGCCGTCGATACTTGGGCTTGATGTCACGAACGTCCGCAGCTTGAATTGGAAACTTTTCACCGCTAAGCGCGGCGTATTGCGCCCGATCGGTCTCGTTGACCTCGTAGCCCAGGCCCAGCCAATCATCGTCGTCCTGCGGCGCACAGCCAGCCAACGTCATTGCCAGGCCGCCAAGCAGCATCATTCGTCTCGATAGCACTGAAGATCCCTCCGTCACGCCGCCCTCTCGCGGCCACCGCCGGGAAACGCGACCCGCCAGCGAGTCGGAAATCTACGCCCTCAGATTAAGTGAAGCTTAAGGGGATAGGCGACGGTGTGGCACGTTTACGCCTTGGCGCGATAACCGAGACCGCGCACCGTTTCGATGCGTTCGCGGCCGATCTTGGCGCGCAGGTGATGGATGTGAACTTCCACTGCGTTGCTCTCCACCTCTTCCTGCCAGCCATACAGCAGCGCTTCCAGGTCCGTCTTCGACAGAATGACGCCCGGCCGTTCGACCAGTGCCATCAGCAGCGCGAACTCACGCCGGGAAAGATTGATCACCTCCCCGTTCGCGGTGGCGAGTTGACGTTGCGGATCGACTTCTATGCCCTGCCACACAATCGTCGGCGTTGCCCGGCCAACGGCACGCCGCCGCAATGCCCGCAGCCGCGCCGCCACCTCGTCGAGATCGAACGGCTTGCCGAGGTAGTCGTCGGCTCCGTCGTCCAGGCCGCGAATGCGATCCGCCACCGCATCGCGGGCGGTCAGCAGCAGCACGGGCACAGCATCATTGCGCTTCCTCAGTTCGCGCAGCACGTCGAACCCCGACCCGTCGGGTAGCATGATATCGAGAACCACAGCGTCGAACGGTGTGGTCGCCAGCGCCGCCAAAGCATCGGCGCACGTGTCCACGGCCTCCGAGGCGATACCGTGAAGCCCCAATCCGACAGTCAAACCGTTCTGCAAAACGGCATCGTCTTCGACGATTAGAACCCGCATCGCTAATCCTTCACTGGGCCCAGATGCCGTTTTGCCGGTTTTTTCCGGGAACACCAGTCCGTAATCGGCTTAAGCTTGACTTAAGCTGCGTCATATCCTTTGCACATCGCAAACGCAGCCACGCCCAAAGACGGCACCCGCTATATGAAATCGATGACCGCCAGGCTCTATGGCCTTCTGCTCCTCGCCACCAGTGTGGTCTGGTTGTCAGGCATGGCGTGGATCTACTCCGGCAGCCGGCAGGAACTGGAACGCGTCTTGGATGCGCGCCTCGAAGAGGCAACGCGCATGGTGAGCTCGCTGATGGAAAGCGCGGACGTCAGCATTACTTCGGGCGTTTCTGGCGTTCGGGTCCCCAAGCAATCGACGCCCGTCAAGGCGCTGGAGACGAACTTTCAACTGGCTTGCCAGATCTGGTCGATTGACGGCCGGTTGATGGGTAAATCGAACGAAGCACCCATGACGCAGCTTACGCATGTCAACAACGGATACTCCAACCACGATATCAACGGGACACGCTGGCGCGTCTACGCCCGCGAGGACATCGAGCGAGGCACCCGCATCCTCGTCGGCGACAGCATCAGTCACCGCGAGCGGCTCGTCCGCGAATTGATGTGGGGGCTGGCCGTCCCCGGCCTCGTCGTCCTCATCATTCTCAGCGGCCTCATTTGGCTGGCCATCCGCGAAGGTCTGGCACCACTGCGGCGTCTATCGGCAGCTGTCGCCGGCCGCAACGCCGACGATCTCAGCGCACTCGACATCGGCCGCAGCCCGGCCGAAATCCGGCCCGTGGTGGACGGCTTGAACGACCTGTTCCAGAAGGTCGTGACAGCGCGCGAGCACGAGCGAAGCGTGACGGCATATGCCGCCCATGAACTCAGAACGCCGTTGGCGGGCCTGCGAACGCAAGTGCAGATCGCGCTTGCCGCTGCAGAGCCCGCAACGCGTGAGACCGCATTGAAGAACGCGTTGACTGCCGCAGATCGCACGACGCGCATGGCCAAGCAGCTTCTGGCGTTGGCGCAAATCGACGCCGCCGGCCCGCAGGCCCCACAGGAATGGATCGATGCCGGGGCACGCTTGCGGACCATCTGCGACGAGCTCAAGACGCAGGACAATCCGAAGCCGGCTATCATTGAGGACTGCCTCTTCGGCTACAGGATCATGGCCAACCCCGATGCGTTTCACGTGGCCGCGCGCAACCTGACTGAAAATGCGATCCAGCACACGGCCAACAGCGAGCCAGTGCGGTGGTCGCTCGCCCAGTCGGAAGCAGCAGCGCTTATTACTCTGGATGACGACGGCCCTGGCATTCCTCCCGAGGAGTTGGACCGCGTCACGCAGCGCTTCTTCAGAGGCCGTCACAAGAGTGCCGTCGGCAGCGGGTTGGGTCTGTCCATCGCTGAGACCGCGTTGCAGAAGGACGGCATGTCGCTGCGGCTGCAAGGCCGCGAATCGGGCCGTGGCCTGCGCGCGCAGATCGTCGTCGCTGCACAACGCGTCGCACAGCGGCCTGCAATCGCCTGAGATCGGTTCGAAACTTATGGCGGTTCGGCGCCCGGCATCATCGTGCTGTGCGACAGCGCGCAATCGACGCCTTGCACGCGACCCTCACCGGCGTATCGCGACGAGCGCCGGCTCAATCATGGCGATACCATGTTACGGCGATGCTCTCGCACCGCGCAAAGGCTCGCGAGCAGGCAAACTAGTGCGATGGCGCTTCACGGTTTTTGCAGAATGTGCGACGCACAACGAAAATTCCTAGTGCGAAACGTCTGATCACAAGTTAGCCTGCAAATGCAGCTAAAGTTCAGTAGTCAGTCACCGTGCTGCCGTTGAGTGTGACTGTCGAATGGGACTGCGGGCCAACATGGCCTTGCTCCTAGCGGAACGCGCGACCGACCTCGCGCACGCGGGTACCCAGTATGGCCACTCCCCCTCTCTCCGGGATGAGTATTCTTGTCGTCGAAGGCAAGAACAACACGGCTTCGGATTTACGGTCATCATTAATCGCCCTCGGAGCCGGCGTCCACGTCGTGAGCAACGCGGAAGCGGGCGTAATGATCGCCCGGCGAAAACGGTTGCACGGCGCAGTACTCGATTGCGTTTCTCAAGGCGCATCACAGTCACTGTGTGTTGAACTCAGCCAAGGCAACGTGCCGTTCATGTTTTATGGCGGCATCGCTGGAAGCAGCGCGGACGAAGCCGCTTCCTGCATCTCAGAGCTCATATCCATCGAGAACAGCAGGTCGCCGCAAAAGCGTCGCCTGCCTTTCCACGGCAGCGGGGAAGACCAGTACCAGGCTCTTTAGGTACGGTCGCGCAAACGTCACGGCGAGCGCAAGCCCTCCTCTTGCGTCAGCCGTGACGTATTTCTTGATATGCAGCGGCCGCCTGCTGAGGCGCCGGAATGGTCCCTCGCGCCGCCAGCAAACCTTCAACATTGCGGCCGATGGTGCATCGCCATTTTTGATCCGGCTCATTTCCCCACGCGCCATTTGCCATTCCGTACTCAGCATTGTCGCGGCTATCGCATGACCTGACGACAAAAGTCGACAATCTGGATTTGGCGTGATTTAAACCTCCGCAGTGGTCTCGTCAGAGACGTCCATCCTCAGGATCTGCGCGTTGTCCTCATTGCCTATCGACGTCCCGGTTGCCGTCCTAATTGCCGGCTCGTTACTGCTGCTGGCCGGCACTCTCGTTCTGCGCAAAAGCTGGCGGGAGCGCAACGGTGCCAAGCCGATGCTGCGCTTTGGCGGCTGGTCGCTCGTCGCCGCCGGCTTTGCCGTTTTCTGTCAAACCCTCGGCGGTGAGTTCGGCACCGCCTATGCGTTGATGACCCTGTCGATCGCCGCCCTGCTCGTCGTTGCTGCCGGAATGGAGGTCCGCGCTGCCAAGCCACGCAGCGCCCGCGACATCGCGCTCGAGCCTGAGGACCGTCCCACCAATTGGCCCCGCGCCATCGCGAAAAGCCTGTTGGCTATCGTGCTCTCGGGCATCGCTGCGATAGGATTGGGCGTCGCCTTTGCGGTGGCCATGCCGCTCGAGCCGACCGATCGGATCGTCATCGGCGGTCTTCTCGTTCCCGTCCTCTGGGGCGCAGGCATGGCGTGGACGTTGTGCGACGCCAAGCTGGTTCGCGCCACCATCCTCCTGATCATCGTCTCTGTGGTCGGCTACGGCATCGCATTTCTTCCGAAGGTTCTCACGTGACAGACCGCAGTATTGATACCAAGCCGCGCCGCCGCTCGTTCCTGAAGCCAGACTTCGTCCGTGCCATGCTGGCCGGCCATTCCGCGCTTGGCCTGGCTTTCGCCGCCCTGATCTACATTGTGTGTCTCAGCGGCACGCTGTCGGTTTTCGTCCATGAGTTGCAGCGGTGGGAACAACCGAACGCGCCGCTGGTCGAGGGTTTTGCAACGCCCGAGATGCTGCAGCAGGCAACCGTCAACGCACACAAGCAGGCCGTCGCCGACAACGCCGCGCACGATCTCTTCGTCATGGGGCCCGGCGGCGTGTCCCCGCGGCTTCAGATCAACTATCACGATCATGAAACAGGCGTTCAAGGCAGCTGGATAGGCGATGCTGAAGGAAACCTGGACAGGCGCGTCGTGGCACCCTGGTCGGAATTCGTCGCCGACCTGCACATGGTTCTGCATTTGCCACGGACCTGGGGGTTGTTCCTCGTTGGCCTCACCGGGGTTGCGCTGCTGTCGTCGCTGATCTCGGGCCTCCTGTCTCATCCGAGACTGTTCAAGGACGCGTTCCATTTCCGCTGGGGCGGCTCGCACCGCCTGCAGGAGGCGGACCTGCACAACCGCCTCGGCGTCTGGGGCTTGCCGTTCCATGTCGTCGTTTCGCTATCCGGCGCGCTGCTCGGCTTATCGACGCTGATCGTCGGCGTTCTTGCCCTTGCGGCCTACGACGGCGACCAGCAGAAGGCATTTTCCGTTATTCTTGGTCCGCAACCTTCTGCCGACGAGACCGCCGCACCCGTTCCCGACGTCGCCGCCATGGTTCGACAGATCACCGACCGGCAACCCGACGCCGTCTTCTCCAGCATGAACATCGGCCACATCGCCAAGGCCGGCCAGATCGTCACCATCAACATGCGATCACCCGGACATCTGCCGTTCGGCAACCCCTATGCCTTCGACGGCAGCGGCAAACAGCTGTATGACGGCGGCTTCGAGACCGGCAGCATCGGACAGCAGATCCTGGGCGTGCTGCAGCCGCTGCATTTCGGCTGGTTCGGCGGCATTCTCGTGAAACTGGGCTATGGCGTGCTCGGCTTGGCGCTCACCGTCGTCACCCACACCGGCGTCACCATCTGGCTGGCGCGCCGCCGCGACCAGGGACGCCCCTCGCCGGGCTGGGAACGCGTGTGGGCCGCCGTCGGTTGGAGCCAGCCGCTGGCGTTCGGCACCACGGCGTTGGCCGCGCTCACCGGCGGAGGCGGCTTCCTCGTTGCAATCTACCTGGCCACGTTCGCTGCCGCGTTTGCAGTAGCCGGCGTCGCGCGCGATGGAGGCGCGACGGCACGCGCGCTGCGTTTGCTCGGCGCCGTCGCCATCGCGGCGGCCGTGGCGCGGCACACGCAGGTTTGGGGCGCGCAGATTTCCGATCCGATGGCGTGGTATGTCAGCGCCGCGATGCTGCTCTGCGCGCTCACGCTTGCAACGCCAGTGCTGCTCGGCGGCCGCAGCACCGCCAAGCCGATCGCGGAGCAGGCATAAGCCTTAACCGCTTGTGATGCGCTCGATGGCCGCCCCGCAACGCGACAGCTTGGCCTCGAGCTGTTCGAATCCGCGGTCGAGGTGGTAGACGCGATTGATCGTGGTGTCGCCCTCAGCCATCAAGCCGGCAATCACCAGGCTGACGGACGCGCGCAGGTCCGTCGCCATCACCGGCGCGCCGCGCAGCGACTTCACGCCCTTGATCGTTGCAGTATCGCCGTGAAGCTGAATGTCCGCGCCCAACCGCGCCAGCTCCTGCACATGCATGAAACGGTTCTCGAAAATCGTCTCGCGGATGACGCTTGTGCCGGAGGCGCGCGTCATCAGCGCCATCAACTGCGCCTGCAGGTCCGTCGGGAAGCCCGGAAACGGCTGCGTCTCGATCGTCACCGGCGCGATGCCCGTACCGTTGCGCGCCACGCGGATGCCGCCCTCGACATCAGTAACGATAGTGCCCGTCTCCGCCAGTGCGTCGAGCGCATTGGCCAGCAGGTCGCGCCGCGCACCCGCCAGCACCACATCGCCTCCGGTCGCCGCGACGGCAAACGCAAACGTCCCCGTCTCGATGCGATCAGGCAGCACTGTGTGGACCGTGCCTTCAAGCCGGTCGCGCCCTTCGATCCGCAGCGTCGACGTGCCGATGCCTTCGATCTTGGCGCCCATCTTGACAAGGCAGTCCGCCACGTCGCCCACTTCCGGCTCGCGCGCCGCGTTCTCGATCACGGTTTCCCCGCGCGCCAGCGCCGCCGCCAGCAGCACCTGATGCGTCGCGCCAACCGATACCTTGTTGAACTGTATCCGCCCGCCGCGCAGTCCGCCCTTCGGCGCCTTGGCGATCACATAGCCGGCATCGATCTCAATTTCCGCACCCAGCGCCTTCAAGCCGACGAGATGCATGTCGACTGGCCGCGTGCCGATAGCGCAGCCGCCTGGCAGCGAAACTTTGGCCTGCCCCATGCGCGCGAGCAGCGGCCCCAGCACCCAGAACGAAGCGCGCATGCGCGAGACCATTTCGTACGGCGCCGTCGTATCCACGATATCTCGCGCAGTCAGGTGAAAGGTCTCGCCCAGATGCGGATTGAGCCCCGGCCGCTTGCCATCCACCGCCAGATCCACGCCATGGTTGCGCAGGATGCGCGTCAACAGGTTGACGTCGGCCAGGTTCGGAACGTTCTTGAGCGTGAGACGGTCCGGCGTCAGCAGCGAGGCGATCAAAAGAGGCAGCGCAGCGTTCTTGGCACCGGAGATTTGAATCTCGCCGTTGAGCTTCTGTCCGCCCGTGATCTTGATGCGATCCATGCCGTCCGCTGTCCTGCCTTGATCTTGGTTGTTCGCCGCGCCAACCTTGGCAGCGGCGGCCGCGCGGCGCCATTGGTTGGCCCTGCACGGCTTCGTGCGAATGCTTAGAGTGCTTCCGGAAAAGTGTGTAGCGGTTTTCCGCTCCTACGCGCGACAAACCTCAGGCAGAGCGTGCGGGCATTACGAACAATGCAAACACGCTTTAGTCGCTTCGCGGGCCCCGCGGCAAGCCCAAGGGAGCTGAACTCTCCTCGCAATTTGCCGATTCCGGCGCCGTTTCGTCATCCCGCCGCGCCCGCGCTTGCGCCTTGCGCTTCTGCAGGTTGGCCCGCAGCTCTTGCTCCAGCCGCATCTGCCGCCGCTCGGCCTGCGTCAGTGGCTTTGCCTTGTCCTTACGTCCGTCCATTGCCTCATCTGCGCCTCTGCGGCAAGTTGTCAAGCTTCCGCCAGCTCATGCAATAGGCGGAAAAACTCTGGACTGCCAGCCTCACAAAACGAGCCGAACGCGCTTGCCGGGGCGGAAGCCTTATGGCAGTGTCGCGCCGCTTCGCGAGGATGATCGTCACGTGAGACGCGCCCTCGCCGTTCGCATTTCAACCGGTCCGCTGCTGTAGCTCAGGGGTAGAGCACTTCGTTGGTAACGAAGAGGTCGTGGGTTCAATTCCCACCGGCAGCACCAGGTCGAAATACAATAATTTACTGTTACATCAAAGATTTGATGTTCCGCCGCGAGCCTATTCGCTTGACGTCGGCAGTAACATTTCCGATGTAATCGGCCTAACTTCACCTTCAAGGCCGCGCCAATTGGCTGTTCTGCTCAAGAACGGGCGGCCGAACCTTCCCGCACCATTCCTCGGAGTGCCGTTGCCAATGACAAAGAAGCCCGCAAAAGGCGACGTGCTGCACGCCACCGGAAAACCTACGCGCGAGGAAGTTGAAAACGCCGTGCGTACCATCATTCGCTGGGCTGGCGACGACGTTTCGCGTGATGGCCTGCACGAGACGCCGGCACGCGTCACGCGCGCTTATGAAGAGTATTTCAAGGGGTATGGCGAAGACCCCGAGGAGATCCTGCAGAAAACCTTCGAAGAGATCGAAGGCTACGATGAAATGATCGTGCTGCGCGGCATACGCTTCGAAAGCCATTGCGAACACCACATGGCGCCCATCATCGGCCGCGCGTGGGTTGGCTACATCCCCAATGGCCGCGTCGTCGGCATTTCCAAGCTCGCCCGCGTCGTCGACGCCTTCGCCAAGCGCTTGCAGATCCAGGAAAAAATGACGGCGCAGATTGCCAACATTATCGACCAGGTGCTGCAGCCGCAGGGCGTCGGCGTCATCATCAAGGCAGAGCACCACTGCATGACCACGCGCGGCGTCCACAAGCCGGGCACGGACCTCGTCACCAGCCGCATGCTCGGCGTGTTCCGCGACAATCCGATTACGCGCCAGGAGCTGTTGTCCATGGTCGAAGATTGACCATGGCCACGCCCGCTACGTCCAACGCGAAAACTGTTCTCATCACAGGCGCCAGCACCGGCATCGGCAAAACCACGGCAGAATATTTCGCCGCCCGCGGCTGGAACGTCGCCGCCACGATGCGTTCCCCTGAAAACACGTCATTCACTTGCGAAGGCGCCGAACGCATCAAGGTTCTCCGCCTCGACGTCACCGACGAGGCCACGATCGCGACAGCAGTCGCCGACACGGTTGCTGCGTTCGGCAAGATCGACGCGCTGGTCAACAACGCCGGCTACGGCCTCATCGGCCTGTTTGAGGCCATGACACCCGATCAGGTGCGGCGCCAGTTCGAGACCAACGTCATTGGCCTCATGAACGTGACACGCGCCGTAATACCGCAAATGCGCGCCCGCAAATCCGGCACCATCATCAACGTCGCCTCGGTCGCCGGGCGCATGTCCATGCCACTCTACTCGCTCTACTGCTCGACGAAATGGGCCGTCGAAGGTTTCACCGAAGCGCTCAGCTACGAACTGAAGGCGCACGGCATTCTCGTACGCATCATCGAGCCGGGCCCTATCCGCACCGACTTCATGACACGCTCGCTTGATGTCGCAGACAACAACGTCTCCGCCGAATACGGCGAGTTCGAAGCCCGAGTTTGGGAAGCCTACAAGATCGAGTTCGCCGATGCGCCGGGCCCGGAACTCGTCGCCGCCAGCATCTTCAAGGCCGCCAACACCGCATCGACCTGGCGCATCCGGTACAAGCCAAACGGCTGGCTGCTGATGTTCGGGCGCCGCGTGGTGACCAGTGGAACCCACGTGGGCATCGTCGGCCGCGTGCTCGGCGCCAGCGAGCCTATTCTTCCGTGGAATCGCCGTCGCTTTGCTCAGGAGAGCACGCGCCAGCTGCACCATAATCAACCTTTGTGAGGTAGAGGCCCTGCGGCGGCGCCACCGGCCCGCACGCGGTCCGGTCTACCGCCTGCAGCGCGCGCTGCATGTCGCGCGGCTGCCATTTGCCTTCGCCGACCAGCTTCAAGCTGCCGACCATCGATCGAACCTGATTGTGCAGGAACGATCGCGCTGAGGCGTAGATGTGGATCTCTTCCCCCACGCGCGACACGTCGAGCCGATCCAGCGTCCGCATCGGCGACTTGGCCTGGCACGCCGCCGCCCGGAACGTCGTGAAGTCGTGGTGCCCCTCCAGATAGCCGGCAGCATCATGCATCGCATCGGCATCGAGACTGGCAAACAGCGGCCACACACGATTGCGATCCAGCACCGGCGGCGCCCGCCGCGTCAAGATCCGGTACAGGTAATGCCGCGCGGTCGCCGAGAAGCGGGCGTCGAATGTCGTGTCGACCTCGGCACAGTCCAGCACCGCCGCGGGGGCCGGCCGCAAATGATAGTTCAGCGCCTCGCGAATGCGGAACGCCTCCCAGTCCTTGCTGAGTTCGAAGTGCGCCACCTGCCCCATGGCATGCACACCCGAGTCTGTACGCCCTGCTGCGCGCACGATCACGCGCTCGCCCGACATCTTCAACAAAGCCCTGGTTACAGCGTCTTGAACGGCTTTGCCGTCCGGCTGGGATTGCCAGCCGGTGAAAGTCGTTCCGTCGTATTCAAGAGTGATGCGATAGCGCGGCATGATTGGAGTGGAGAGCTGTAGGAGAGGGGCGCCGAGGCCCCTCACCTACAGCTTTTCGCTCCCCTTGCGAACCGCAAACACATCCGCGCTCAATAGCGGTGACGATTGATGACGACGTTTGAGTTGCTGGTCGTCCGATTATCGACATTGGTTTGCCCGACATCAATTACCAGCGGCGTCTTGCTGGGATTGACGATGACCGTGCGCGGGCCGGCCGGCAACGGACGAAAAACGCGCACGCCGGCTTCAATGGAAACGGTCGCGCCGTACGTTGGGCGCGGTTCGATTTGGATGGTCCGGCCGTCGGCGAACGCCGGTCCGGCAAGGATGGTGGCAAGCGGTAAGATCAACGCAAAACGGCGCATGGCGGGCTCCCGAAACGCGGGTTAACAACTCGTTACCGCCAGAATACCCAGAAACGTGCCCATCACGAGCGCAATCGCCGCCATGCTTAATGAGTCACGCCAGACGCGCGCCGGGAGCCAGAACAAACCCGCGCTTGAAGTCCTCCGCCGACATCGGCTTCTTTCCCGCACGCTGCAGTTCCACTAGCCGCACCGCGCCTTCCCCGCATGCAATCGTCAGCTCGCCGTCAATCACCTGTCCGGGGACACCGGTTCCCGCGACCAACGCCGACCGCAACACCTTGACCCGCTCCGGCGGACGTCCCTCCCCGGGAGAGATCTCAAACCAGGCGCCTGGAAACGGCGAGAGCCCCCGCACCTGATTGTGAACCATCTGAGCCGGGCGGGTGAAATCGATCCGCGCTTCAGCCTTATCGATCTTGGTCGCATACGTCACGCCGTCTGCCGGCTGCGGCGTTGCGGTGAGGCCGCCCCGCTCCAGTGCGGCCATCGCACGCGTGATCAAGCTGGCCCCCAGTTGCGATAGCCGGTCGTGCAGCGCGCCCGCCGTCTCGCCAGGCGCGATCGCAACATGCTCACCGAGACATACTGGCCCCGTGTCGAGACCTTGCTCCATCTTCATGATCATCACGGCGGTTTCTGTGTCCCCCGCCAGAATCGCCCGCTGGATCGGCGCGGCCCCGCGCCAACGCGGCAGCGCAGATGCATGAATGTTGAAGCAGCCATGCCGTGTCGCATCGAGCACCGCCTTCGGCAGCAGCAGTCCATAGGCCACCACCACGGCGGCATCAGCCTTCAGCGCTGCGAACTCCACCTGCTCCGCCTCGCCTTTCAAGCTTGCCGGGGTGCGCACCGGAATGCCCGCTGCGGCAGCATAACGGTGCACCGGCCCTGGTAGCGATTCCAGCCCGCGCCGTCCCGAGGGACGAGGCGGCTGGCTATAGACGGCGGCAATCTCGTGCCCGGCGCCAATCAGTTCAGCGAGAGCCGGCACCGAGAAGTCTGGCGTGCCCATGAAGACAAGGCGCAAGCTCATGACAGGCGGTCCACTTCGCTGCGGGGGCTCACGACATCGCGTCGCGCGATTGCTTCTTGAAGCGCCGGATGACGATGTCGCGCTTCAATCGCGACAGGAAATCGATGATGAGCTTGCCGCGCAGGTGATCGATCTCGTGCTGGATCGCAGTAGCCAGTAGACCGCCCGTCCGCAGCTCTTGCAGCTTGCCGTCGAGATCGAGATAAGTCACGCGCACCCAATCCGGGCGGTCGATATCCAGTTTGAAGTCCGGGATCGACAGGCAGCCTTCCTCATGCGTGCGCATCTCATTGCTGGATTCGATAATCTGCGGATTGATCATCGTGATCGGCCGAGGCGTCTCGTCGTCGTCGGCGACATCCAGCACCAGCATCTGGCGCGGCACACCGACCTGCACGGCCGCCAGCCCGATACCAGGCGCGACATACATCGTCTCGAACATGTCGCTCGCTAGCCGCTTAACGTCCGCGTCGATCGTTTCGATCGGCTTGGACGCCTGGCGCAACAGCGGATCCGGCAACGTGATGATGGGAAGCTTGGACATTGTCAGTGTGAAATAGAAAAGTCGCGTCACGCGGTCAATCACCGAGATGAGCGGACCACAGAGCCACGTTAACCCGTTTGCGACGAAGGTCGAGGCCGGAAGTGATTTGCCGGGGCGTTTGCATTAGAATCCTACCCTGAAGCAGGGGCAGAATGCTGGACAAACCGCTTATACTGGGGCGCAAGGAGTGGGTAGCGCTCCCCGAGCTCGGCCTGCCGGCCATCAAGGCCAAGGTCGACACCGGCGCCCGCACGTCCGCCTTGCATGCTGCGGATATTCAAGCCGTCGGCACGCCGCAGCGGCCCATGGTCAGATTTACCGTTCACCCGCTGCCTCTGCGGCCAGACATCGCAATTATTTGTACAGCCCGCGTCCTAGCGGAGCGCGAAGTGACCAGTTCCAACGGGGAAAAAGAACGGCGTTACATCGTCGAAACACGCCTTCGCGTGGGAGATCGCGAATGGCCGATCGAAATCGGCCTTACCAACCGCGAGGCTATGACCCATCGCATGCTGCTTGGCCGCCAAGCTATCCCGGCCGATTTCATGGTCGATCCGTCCGGCGCGTATCATCAGCCAAAACTGGGCGCCCGGTCTTATAAGTCATCGACGCGCTGACGCGAGCTGGCGAACGGGATGACGCCGGCACACCGCCACGTGGGCAACGCCGTCTGCTGGGCTGGGCTCGCGACAGGTCAATGCAAAGTGCCCGATAGCGGGGGCCAAGGCGCTATCGGCACGTCGTCGTCCGCTCGCAAGTCGGCTTGGGGTGCATAGCCCTCGACCAGCCGGGCCAGCAATCTGTCGATGCCCGCCACATCCCGCAGCGTCATCAAAGCCTGCAGAACGGCGAATTCGCGCGCAAGCTCCTCAGGCTTCAGGAACGGCTCATCCGATTTCCAAATGCGCGGGTGCTCCGTGCCAGTCGTGGCATGCTCGCCTCCGATCAGCAGCTCTTCAAATAGCTTTTCGCCCGGGCGAAGGCCGGTGAATTGAATCTCGATGTCCCCATCTGGCCTGGTCGCGTCGCGCACTGTGAGACCGGAAAGATTGATCATCAGCCGTGCGAGGTCGGCTATTTTGACAGGATCGCCCATGTGCAGAACAAAGACCTCGCCACCCTGCGCCATCGCGCCGGCCTGCAACACCAGCTCCGCTGCCTCAGGAATGGACATGAAATACCGCTCGATGTCTGGATGCGTCACGGTAACCGGACCGCCGGCCCTGATCTGGTTGCGAAACACCGGCACCACCGAGCCGGAGCTGTCGAGCACATTTCCAAAACGCACCATCGTGAAGACGGTCCCACTGCTCTCGGAGGCAGCCGCCTGAAGCACAAGCTCCGCAAGCCGCTTGCTCGCGCCCATGACGTTGGTCGGCCGCACAGCCTTATCGGTCGAGATCAGCACGACGCGTTCGACGCCTGCCGCACTGGCGGTCTCGGCCAATACAGCCGCGCCAAATGCGTTGTTCTCTATGCCCGCGATCGGATTAGCTTCGACGATTGGAACGTGTTTATAAGCCGCGGCGTGATAAACAGTCTGCACGCGATAGCGGGCAAGCGTTTCGCCCATCAACTGCTTGTCGAGCACGCTGCCGAGCACCACGCGAACGACAGGCCGCGCACCATCGCTCTTGTGGATAGCTTGCTCGACTTCTCTCTCGATGGTGTAAAGCGCTGGCTCCGCGATATCCAGCAGCACCAGCTGCCGCGGCTCATGCTTGAGGATCTGCCGCACCAGCTCCGAGCCAATGGAGCCACCTGCCCCCGTAACCAACACTGATTTGTTGCGCGTGTTGCGGGCCAACAGGTCGGCCTCCGGCGGCACCGCGTCGCGTCCCAGCAAGTCGACCACATCGACCGGACGCACGTCCGCGATACGCACGCGGCCGGACGCGACGTCTTCGAATGCCGGCAGGATTTTCACCTGCACTGGATATCGCTCGAGCTCACTCAGAACGGCGCGCCGCTCGCGCCGCATACCTTCGGGCATCGCCAGGATGACCTCTTGGACGCCTTCGCTCTCAATAAGCATCTCCAAGCGCTCTGGGCGATAAACCTTGATGCCTTTGAGATACTGCCCCCACAGCGTCGGTGCGGGATCTATGAAACCGATTGCCCGGCGGTCGGAAGACCGGTCGAGCGCGTCCATCAGCTGCACACCCATCCTGCCGGCGCCATAGATGAGAACCGGAGACCGGTGTGCCCCGCGCATGGAGCTGAAAATCTGCAGCCCGGCATTCTCCAGCACCAGTCCAGCCGCCACGCGACAGAGTGTGATCAGGCTTGCAGCACCAACGGCATAGACCATGAGCGTGGATCGCGGGATGCCGAACTGGCCAACCATGAATACGACGAACGACCAGATCAACACCGACAAGAGGACGATGAAGAACACCTTGCTCGCGTTGCGATATCCAAGATGCCGGGTGACGACACGGTACACTCCGAACTGCGCGAGGGTGAGAACCGTGGTCAAAGGCCCGGCAAACAACAGGCCCGCGACGTCCCAAGTATGGGGAACGTAGACGTGGCCAAAACGCAATGAAAGCGCGGCCCATAAGACTGCGCTCGCGATAAAAAAATCGACCGCAACCAGAATGCCCCGCTTTGCATAGCGCGACAGTCCCAGCAAACGATCCTGCCAAGCTAAATCCTGAGGCCCGTCAATGAGCGCCATCGGCCCCCGCATCCCCGTTCAAATCGTTGAACCGGAGACATATTTAACGTATGCGGCGCGTTTCAGAAATGGGAGACTTGGCCTAAGTTAGACCGAAAAGTTCGTTCTAGACCTGCCGCCGCGATTTTATTGCGGCCGCGAGGGTTCCCTCGTCGAGGTAATCCAGCTCTCCGCCAATGGGCACGCCCTGCGCAAGACGCGAAACGATCACGTTTGCCCGCGCTAGTTCTCCGGTGATGTAGTGCGCGGTCGATTGCCCCTCGACGGTGGCGTTCAGCGCCAGCAGCACCTCTTTCACATCATCCGAATGGGCACGCCCGACGAGGCTGCCGATATTCAGCTTATCCGGGCCGATGCCATCCAGCGGCGACAGATGACCGCCCAGCACGTGATATCGCGCATTGACGACCTGCGCGCGCTCCAGCGCCCACAAATCGCCGACCTCTTCCACCACTACGATAAGCGAGGGATCGCGCCGTTCATCCCGGCAGATCGTGCACGGGGAAACCGTATCTACGTTCCCGCATTGCGGGCATTCGACGATCTTCTCCACAGCGGTCTTGATGGCATCCGCCAGCGGCAACAGCAGATCCTGCCGCCGCTTGATCAACGCCAGGGCCGCTTTGCGTGCCGAACGCGGTCCCAAGCCAGGTAACCGCGCCAGCAGTTGCACCAGCCGCTCTATCTCCGGACCTGCAATCTTCTTCGACATCAAACCGCCCGCCCTGCGCGCCGGTCGCGGATCAGAACAGCTTCATGCCGGGCGGCAGCGGCAGTCCACCGGTTACCTCCTGCATCTTCTGCTGCATGGTGGTCTCGACCTTGGCTTTGGCATCCGCCATGGCCGCCACGATCAGATCTTCCAGGATCTCACCCTCGTCGGCCTTCAGCAGGCTGGGATCGATGCGAATGCGCTTGAGATCTGCCTTGCCGCTCAGCGTAATGGCCACGAGCCCGCCGCCGGCCTGCCCGTCGACCTCCAGGCTGTCGAGCTCCTGCTGCACCTGCTGCATGCGCGCCTGCATCTGGCCCACCTGCTTCATCATGCCCATCAGATCTTTCATCACGTCTCCTTGCTGAGCCCGCGGCGCACAGCCGCCGATTGTTTGGCTAGATAACACACTTGCTGGCCTGATCGATCCCGGCCGCGCCAGCCCGATGCAGGCTTTCGCCGGACTGCCTATTTGGCTTCAGCCCATTGGCGAATCAAGGCGTGCGCTATGGCATGACCGCCCGGCACGAACAGCCCATGCGCATGCTTCTGGCTCAGCATGTCGCGCACCTCGGACCGGCCGAACCAGCGCGCATGGCTGATCTCGTTCTGATCGATGGTGATCGTGTCATCCAACGCTTCCGCGACGCAGCCGATCATCAGCGAGTTGGGAAAGGGCCACGGCTGGCTGCCGAAAAACTCCACCTTGCCGATCTGGATTCCGATCTCTTCGCGCGTTTCGCGCCGGACGGCCGTACGCACGTCCTCACCAGGCTCCACGAACCCGGCGAGCGTCGAATACATCTTCTCGGGAAAGCGCGGCTCGTGCGCCAGCGCGCAGTTCTCGCCGTGCGTCACCAGCATGATCACCACGGGATCGACGCGCGGGAACTGCTCCGCCGTACATGCCGTGCAAATGATCTTCCAGCCGCCGTCCTTGATCTTGGTCTCAGCCCCGCAGCGGCCACAGTACTTTGCCGACGCGTGCCATTCGCTCAGCATCTTGGCTTCAGCCAGCTGCCCGAAGCTCTCCTGACCGATCACGCCCTGCATGACGAGCGAGCGCAGATCGACGAGCGGCGCCAGCCCCTCTGCATGCGCGTCGGCCTCACTGTCGCCGAGCGCGACGGCAAATCGTCCGGCCCGCGACTTCGCCTCCACGCCCAGAAACAGCGCATTCGCAGTTGAGATGTTCAACGCCGCCAGCTCCGCGGCACTGAACCAGCGCACGGCAGCCCTTCGCCGGTCTTCACTCGAAACGATCGCCGCCCTGGCGCCGCCGATCACCAGGAACTTCACATCTTCCGCACCGTGAAGCTCCAGCAGATAGGCACGGTCGCCCCTGCGCTCCGTGCGCCGGTCGATGGCGTGTTGTACGAGATCTGAAACTGGTGGCATCTACGACGTGGCTTGAATGATGGCGGTCAGCCGCAGATGTGCATGGTCCGCGAGCGGCGTCAAACGGACGCGACCACGTCCGTACCCCTCAAATGGGCGGTTTTGCTGGCCGGATGCCACGTTCCCACCCTTGCACCGGGCGGCCACATCCCCCATAACCCCGTCCGGGAGGTTGGCGGCGGACGCATCCCTCGCCAACCGGGTCAGGTCCGGAAGGAAGCAGCCCTAACGAATCGGAAGCGGGTCGTTCGCCAGCCTCTCACTGTTCCGCTCACGCGCGAGGCGCGCTCCGCGGGGGCGGCGCTAAGCGCCGGGCCGCATTGCGGCCCTTCGAGCCGTTAGAGGGCGACACGCCCGCACATCCCAGATTCGACCTCGCCAGCCGCGCCGCCTATGATGGCGCCGACCAAGACACGAGGATGCTGCCGCCCGCATGGCCAAGAAGCCCAGATCCGACGACGAAGCGACCACGCCTGCATCAGGCGTTGACGGCCCCGCCAAGCCGTACGTGGTGCTCGCCCGCAAGTACCGGCCGCAGACGTTTGACGACCTGATCGGCCAGGAGGCGATGGTCACCACGCTACGCAACGCATTCCAGTCGGGGCGCATCGCTCAGGGCTATATGCTGACCGGCGTGCGCGGCGTCGGCAAGACGACGACGGCCCGCATTCTGGCGCGCGCGCTGAACTACGAAACCGACACGATCCATAAGCCAACGATCGACATGCCGGTCTTCGGGCGCCATTGCGCCGATATCATCGACAGCCGCCATCCCGACGTCATCGAGATGGACGCCGCATCCAACACCGGCATCGAGAACATCCGCGAAATTATCGAGAACGCGCGCTACAAGCCGCTCGTGGCGCGCACCAAGGTGTTCGTGATCGACGAGGTCCACATGCTGTCCAAGGGCGCGTTCAACGCGCTGCTGAAGACGCTGGAAGAGCCGCCCGAGCATGTGAAGTTCATCTTCGCCACCACCGAAATCCGCAAGGTGCCGGTGACGGTGCTGTCGCGATGCCAGCGCTTCGACTTGCGCCGTGTCGACGTTCCGTTGCTGACGAAGCACTTCGCCATGATCGTCGCCAACGAGGGCGCAATAGCCGAAGACGAAGCGCTGCGCGCCATCGCCCGCTCGGCGGAGGGCTCCGTGCGCGACGGCCTGTCGATCCTCGACCAGGCCATCGCCATGGGCCAGGGCAACGTCACGTCTGACGGCGTGCGCGCGATGCTGGGCCTGGCCGACCGCGGCCGCATCTTCGATCTGCTGGAGCAGGTGGTTCGCGGCGACACCGCCTCCGCGCTCGCATCGCTAGCCGGATTGATCCGCGACGGCGCCGAGCCGGCACAGGTGCTGGGTGATCTCGCCGAAGCCGTGCATCTAACGGCCCGGCTCAAGGCCGTCGGCGCCGAGGCCGGCGGCGAACTAGTCTCTGCGGAAGAGGCCCGCCGCGCATCAAAGCTCGGCGAGAGCCTGTCGGTCGCGTTGCTGGTGCGCGCGTGGCAGATGCTGCTCAAAGGCCTGGAGGAAGCTGGCAAGGCGCCCAACCCGATGGCTGCCGCCGAGATGGTTCTGATCCGCCTCGCTTACACGGCCGATCTTCCGGCTCCCGATGAAATCATCGCCGCGCTCGGCGGCGCCTCACGGCCCGCACGCAAGCCCGGCACGCCTTCAGGCGACAGCCCGCCGCGCCGCGAAGATCGCGCTCCCCTCAACGTCGCGCCGGCTGCCGCCCCGCAAGCGTCTGCAAATGACATCGCTACACTTGGCCCCGCCGAAGAGTTCGCCTCCGTGTTCGACGAAGACGCCTATGGCGCCAACGCCGACATGTCCGGAATGGACCTCGACGGCGAGGGTGAAGCTGCGCTCGAGGTTGGCGCACCGGCGCCTGCGGGCCGTCCCCTCAATACGTTTGCCGATGTGATCGCGCTCGTTGGCGAGAAGCGCGACGCCAGGCTCAAGATCCACCTGGAAGACAACGTCAGCCTGGTGAAGTTCGACCCATCTGGCGCCATCGACATCTTCCTGCTGCCGCAGGCCCCGAAGGAACTGGCCAACGATCTGCGCGAAAAGCTAAATCGCTGGACCGGCCGGGCTTGGATCGTCGTGCTGTCGAAGGCGGCGGGCGAAACGCCCGTTGGCGAGGTGAACCGCGCTCGCAAGGCGGCAGAGCTGGCCGAACTCAGGGCCCACCCCGCCGTCGCCGCCGTGCTCGAAGCCTTCCCCGGCGCCGAAATCAGCGAAATCCGACCGCTGCTCGACGCCGCCAAGAAAGATGCCGCCAGCGGCTGATCATAATCTATCCGGCGAGGGCTCGGCCCGCGTTGTGACGTAGAACGTCCACCTATGATCCCATCACCGCTGGCATCGGCGCACCTTACGCAAATGCGGTATCGACCAGCGCATGCACGCGTTGAAAACTTGCCGTCGCCCCGGCAACCAAATGGTCTTCCTCGACCTGGCTCAGCGAGATCGCGTCAAGGGCCGCCGTGAACGTGCGCCAATGCAGTCCTCGGCCATCGGGGTGGCCGGCAAGATGCCGTGCACCGAAGTTTTCCGATAACCCGAGCTTCATCGCCTCTTTGAGCAGGAATGCCGCTCCGAGATTGGAACCCTCCGCGACATAGAGCCAGCCCAACGCTGTCGCACGATCGACATCCGCCCGCAGAGGAAGCACAGGCGCAGCTGCCAGCGGCGCGATGCCCAAATCCGCCATATCCTGCTCGATCAGTCCAAGACGGCGGCGGCCCGCGAGGTCCGGAAGCAGGCGATCCAAGTGCGGATTGACGTAAAGTGCATCAATGTCGCTGTGGAACGCATGTTGGACGGAGACGAAGCGGCCATACTGCTCGCGGCTCTCGAACGGTCGGCCTGCCATGATGCGGCGATCGAGACGGTCGTGTGCCTCGTGCGTGCTGGCCTTCAGCCGCTTCGCACGGCTGGCTTCAGTGCGATCGAGGATGTTTGCATCCGTCATTCGGAGCGCCTTTTGCATGAACCAATCAATTGCCTGAGCGAATGACAACACGCCTGACGTGTCAACGCCGCTTACTGGCCCCCTTCGGCCGCCCACGCGGAGAGTGTCATCGAGCTCGCGCAAACGACGCATAATTGCGCAAAGTAGGCACTAGAAATCAACAAATCTAGTCCGATCCACGCCCTGCGGATGTCCTGACTGCCGCTGGGCCGGTGGCCGCCGCCTCGCCTGCAAAGACGTTCGTCCGGCGTACAAACCCAGCAAAATCAATGCCGCACCAAGTTGCAGGTCGCATCGCCGCACCGTCCTGCCGGTCGAAAAGGCTTGCCCTCTGGTCACGCAACCGACAAGACAACGCTGGAGACCGGGGGCACCCCCGCGACCCCGCCCCGCAAACAATCTGAAGAGACCATGACCTCCGTTTCACAGGCCAAGCGATCTGCCAAGCCGCGTGCCGTGCGCAAAGCGCCGGCCCCCGCGAAGGCGCGCCGCGACAAGGCCAAAGCCGTGGCACCAAAGGTCGGCTTCGTTTCGCTGGGTTGTCCCAAGGCGCTCGTTGATTCCGAGCGCATCATCACCAAGCTCCGCGCCGAGGGCTATCAGGTGGCCGCCGACTATCAGGGTGCCGACGTCGTCGTCGTCAACACCTGCGGCTTCCTCGACAGCGCCAAGAAAGAAAGCCTCGACGCCATCGGCGAAGCCATCGCTTCCAACGGCCGCGTCATCGTCACTGGCTGTATGGGCGTGGAGGAAGGCCGCATCCGCGCTGCTCATCCCGGCGTTCTCGCCGTCACCGGTCCGCATCAGTACGAGCAGGTCGTCTCCGCCGTGCACGACGCCGTGCCGCCGCTGCATGACCCCTACGTCGACCTCGTGCCGCCGGAAGGCCTTCGCCTCACGCCGCGCCACTACGCGTACCTGAAAATTTCCGAGGGTTGCAACAACCGCTGCTCGTTCTGCATCATCCCGAGCCTGCGCGGCGACCTGGCCAGCCGCCCCGCCGCCAGCGTGATGGGCGAAGCCGAACGCCTCGTCAAAGCCGGCGTAAAGGAGCTGCTGGTCATCAGCCAGGACACCAGCGCCTACGGCCTCGACATCAAATATGCCGAGAGCAACTGGCGCGGGCAGCCGTTGAAGGCCCGCTTCCTTGACCTGTCGCGCGCCCTCGGCGACCTCGGTGCGTGGGTCCGCATGCATTACGTCTACCCATACCCGCACGTGGACGACGTCATCCCGCTGATGGCCGACGGCAAGATCCTGCCCTACCTGGACATTCCCTTCCAGCACGCCTCACCGGCCGTGTTGAAGGCCATGCGCCGCCCGGCGCATCAGGAAAAGACTGCCGCCCGCATAGCCCGCTGGCGCGACGTCTGCCCGGACCTGGCGATCCGCTCCACCTTCATCGTCGGCTTTCCCGGCGAGACCGAGGAAGACTTCACCTTCCTGCTGGACTGGCTGAAGGAAGCCAAGCTCAACCGCGTCGGCTGCTTCAAGTACGAGCCTGTCGAAGGCGCCAGGGCCAACGACCTCGCAGGACTGATCCCCGAAGAGGTGAAGGACGAACGCTGGCACCGTTTCATGGCCGTGCAGCAGGACATCAGCCGCGATTTGCTCGCGCAGAAGGTCGGCAAAACGATCGACGTCGTCATCGACGAAGTGGACGCCGAAGGCGCCATCGGGCGCTCCAAATGGGACGCACCGGAAATCGACGGATCAGTATTTTTGAACGGCGAAACGTCGGTCAAAGCCGGCGACATCATTCCGGTGCGCGTATTGCACGCCGATGAATACGATCTGTGGGGCGAACGCGCCTCCACCAGCTGACGTTGAAGCGGAACAGTAATTCCGCTGCGCCCTATCGTTAGCTCAATACCGACATAATGGCACCACCTTTGCCGCCGAAAGCAGTTGCTGGCGTGAACTTATTCGCGCACTGACCTTTGGAAGCATCTCATGCAGTTTCTGCGCATCGCGACCTCATCCGGGCTAGTTGCCCTCTCCTTTGCCGCTGCTCATGCGCCGGCCGCCAACGCGGCAGACCGGCAGACACCGCTGATCGAACTTGCCCAGGCGCCGCCAGCCACGGCGAAAGAGGACGAGGACGACAAGCGCAAGGGCCGTCGGGATGGCGGAGACCGCGGTGAGCGCCGTGGCGGTGAAGGCCGCGGAGAGGGCAGAGGAGAAGGCAGGGGCCAAGGTCGTGGCGAAGGCCGCGAGCGCGGTGAAGGCAGCGGAGGCGAAAATCGTGGAGAACGGGGCGGCGGACGCCCGGATCAGCCGCCGGCCAAGCAAGTCGAGCCAAAGCAGGTCGCGCCACCACCACCCCCGCAGCGCCAGGTCACCCCTCCGCCAGCACCGCCGGCCCAGCAACGCCAAGCAGCACCGCCTCCACCAGCCGCGCCGCAACAGCAGCGGCAGGTCACGCCGCGGGATCAGCTGCCAGCGCGCACGGAACAGCCTAGCAGGGTGCAGGAACTCAAGGAGCGTATGCGGGAACGCGTCCAAGTACCGAACCGTGGCGACGATCGGCGCGATGACCGTGGCGACCGCCGCAACGATCGGGACAACCCAGGCGACCGCGACAATCGCTTCGGCCGTGATCGCGATCGCGATCGCGACGACAGGCGTGCGCCTGTTCAAGTCGAAGAACGCCGCAATGCACCGCCGGCCCAGGCCGAACCCCGCCGGCTCGATACCTTCAAGGATCGCTTCCGCTCGCGCGTCGGCGAAGATAAGGCGTTCCAGGATCTGCGCCGCGGCCGTGATGAACGCGTCCGCGAGCGCCGCGAACGCACGCGTGACGCCACGCCGTTCCGCGGCATCGAGGAACTGAAATCCAAGCGCCGCGAACGCCGTGAAGGCGGAGCCGTGGTCATTGATGAGCCCGATAAGCGCTCAATTATTCGCGAGGGCGGCCGCTCCATCATCCGCACGGACGAGAACGAGCGCCTGCGCCGCAACTTCCGCGACGTGCGCCGCGAAAAGCGCAACGGACGTGACGTCACCATCGCTGTCGGCACCGGTGGCGTACAGATCTTCACGGATTTCGACGACGATGGGCGCCCCCGCCGCCGCTGGCGCCGCGGCGCTGATGGCCGCGACGTCGTGCTGTTCGACAACTCTCGCTCTCGCGGCTGGAGTCGT
Source organism: Hyphomicrobiaceae bacterium (assembly GCA_030655135.1). Lineage (GTDB taxonomy): Bacteria > Pseudomonadota > Alphaproteobacteria > Rhizobiales > Hyphomicrobiaceae > JAKAXS01. Next base: position 24,121 of record JAURWC010000023.1, read on the forward strand.
GGCCGCCGCGGCGGATTGTTTGACGCCGTGATCGACCTGCCGCCGCCCCGCCTGCGCATTCCGCGCGACGAATACATCGTCGACTACGATCGCGCCTCGGAGGATGACCTCTACGACGCACTCTCGGCGCCACCGGTCGAGGAAATCGACGAGGGCTATTCGATCGACGAGATCCGCTCCAGCTATTCGCTCCGCGATCGCATGCGCCGCATCGACCTCGACACGATCAACTTCGCGTTCGGGTCGTGGGAAGTCGAGGAGCAGGACTACGACCGCCTGGAACGCGTCGCCCGCGCCATGCGCCGCGTCCTGCGCCGCAACGCCGACGAAATGTTCCTGATCGAAGGTCACACGGACGCCGTCGGCTCGGACGATGACAACCTGACACTGTCCGATCGCCGGGCAGAGTCTGTCGCCCGCATTCTGTCGGAAGAATTCCAGATCCCGGCGGAAAACCTGACGACCCAGGGCTACGGCGAGCAGTTCTTGAAAATCGATACGTCGGAAGCGGAGCGTGCCAACCGGCGTGTCGCCATCCGCCGCATCACACCACTGTTGGCGCGGTAACGGGCTCAGACGCGCGGCGGCGGCATGTGCCGCTGCTTGTCTGAGAATCGCAAGCCGATCTCCCGCGCATTCTGAGAGGCTGGGCAAGAATCTCCCAATTGCCTCAATGTTGGGCAGGACAGTTTTGGTTTTCGCTCACTTTTGATATATAGGCGGTCGCAGCTGCACCGGAATGTCGGACAGCGCACAGATGAGAAGGGGGACGTACGTATGCTTGCACCTTATCTAGGTGAATACAGCTTTCTTGAGCCGGTCATTATCGCCTCGCTCGTCGTTTTTGTCGTCGACCTGATCGGCAACATCGTCTCGTTCAGCAACCGCTTCGTCAACGCGCTCGTGACCGCCATCATCTTCGGTCTCATCTTCGGCGCGCTGTCCTACTACGGCTACGGCGGCGTCGCGATGGACCTGCCCACATCGGTGCCCGCTTCCTCGCCCTGATCGGCGGTAGCAAACTGGAATTCAAGGGATCGCCGTCCAACCGGATGCGCGGTCCCTTTCTTTTCGGTCACAAGTTAATCCCGGCTGCCGCCGTCGTAGCTGTTCAGCTCTGCACGCCGGCGGAAATAATCCAATACCCAGATCCGCACCGCCGTCGATAGGCCGCCGTCATCACCGCGCGCGTCGTCGATCTGCGCCACCAGCCCCGCCAGCGTCAGTTTCTGCTCGGCCGCCGCGTCGCGCAGCGCATCCCAGAACGGCGCCTCCAGCGAGATCGACGTCCGGTGTCCCTTGATCGAGAATGAGCGCTTCTGCGGCCGGCTCATGACGCGTCGTCGTCCGCCGGCTTGCCAGCATCTGTAGCAGCGCCCTCGCGCTCGTGTGCCCGAAGCCGCGCGGCCCGCAATGCCTCGTTGGCCTCTTGGTCTTTACGCTCGCGCTTCGTCCGCCCGAACTTCGCGCGGTTTTCCTCGGCCCGCTTCTCGCTGGCCGCACGCGCCTTCGTCTTTCGCGCCTGCCGCAAATTGACGATGTCGGCTGTCATCTCAGAACCCGGAAAAGAGAAGATCGATAGACCGCAGTATCTCGAACCTATCGGGCTCAAGGTTCCCGACCGTTTTACCCAGCTGTTTCTTAGGCAACGACACCATGCGATCGACTGCCACCACAAAACGTTGCCGGCCCACGGCGACGAGGGGCCGAAGGCGCTGCACTGGTGGAAGGTCGGCCGGCTTGAACAACGGCGCGACGATCACCGTATCCAAAAATTCCGTCTCTTCATGCTGCAACACGACGACGAGCCGATCTTTGACGCCGCCCGCCACACGCATCAAGGACCGGACGTCAAATCTTTTCATTCTTTGAGCCAGTCAGGCGTGTACCACATGCCGTCTCGCTCAAGCTGAGCGTTGCCGGCCTCGATCGCCTCGCGATTATCCTCAAGCCACTTCTTGCGCCGTTTCTCACGTAATTGCTCGTTAAGAGCGGCTTCGAGGACGGCCGACAAATTCGTTCCCGCCTCCTTCGCCTCAGCGACCAGAGCAGCATCGATCGACAGGTTAACGGCCTTCTTCCTGTTCGCTTGCGCAGCCATTGCACACTCCATGATGCGCACGTTTGATGCGCATCATATCCCAACAATCCTGGCTTGCAACCCTACTCCGGCCCGATCATCTTGCGCGGGTCGACCACCTCGTCGAACTCCTTGTCGGTTACGTAGCCGCCGCCGACGGCTTCCTCGCGCAGCGTCGTGCCCTTCTTGTGCGCCGTCTTGGCGATCTTGGCGGCCGCGTCGTAGCCGATCTTCGGCGCCAGGGCCGTCACCAGCATCAGCGAGCGATCCAGCCCCGCCTTGATATTGTCCTCGCGCGGCTCGATGCCGGCGATGCAGTTGTCCGTGAACGAGCGCGCCGCATCACCCAGGATGCGCACAGACTGCAGGAAATTGTAGGCCATCACCGGATTGAACACGTTGAGCTCGAAGTGCCCCTGGCTGCCCGCGAACGTCAACGCCGCATGATTGCCGAACACGTGCGCGCACACCATCGTCAGCGCCTCGCACTGCGTAGGGTTGACCTTGCCCGGCATGATCGACGAGCCCGGCTCGTTCTCCGGCAGCGACAGCTCCCCCAGGCCCGACCGCGGGCCCGACCCCAGAAAGCGGATGTCGTTGGCAATCTTGAACAGCGACGCCGCCACCGTGTTGATCGCGCCATGGCTCATCACCATCGCGTCGTGCGCGGCCAGCGCCTCGAACTTGTTCGGTGCCGTCGTGAACGCGAGCCCGGTGATCGAAGCGACGCGTTCCGCCACCTTCTCTGCAAACCCCTTCGGCGCATTCAGCCCCGTACCAACCGCCGTGCCGCCCTGCGCCAGCTGCATCAAATCCGGCAGCGTCTGCTCGATGCGGCGAATGCCGTTCTCCACCTGCTTGGCATAGCCGGAGAATTCCTGCCCCAGCGTCAGCGGCGTCGCGTCCTGCGTATGCGTGCGGCCGATCTTGATGATGTGCTCCCACGCCTTGGCCTTGGCATCGAGTGCGCCGTGCAGATGCTTGAGCGCCGGCACCAGCTTGTGCTGGATCTCTTCGGCGCACGCGATGTGCATCGCCGTCGGATACGTATCATTTGACGACTGCGCCATGTTCACGTGATCGTTGGGATGGATCGGCTTCTTCGACCCCATCTCACCACCGAGCATCTCGATCGCCCGGTTCGAGATCACCTCGTTGGCATTCATGTTCGACTGCGTGCCAGACCCGGTCTGCCAGACGACGAGCGGAAAGTGCGCATCGAGCTTGCCGTCGATCACCTCCTGCGCAGCATTTACGATGGCATCGCCAAGGCTCTTGTCCAGCTTGCCGAGCGCCATGTTGGCCTCAGCTGCCGCCCTCTTGACGATACCCAGCGCACGGATGACGGGCTTTGGCTGCGTCTCGATGCCGATTTTGAAGTTGCCGAGCGAGCGCTGCGCCTGCGCACCCCAATATTTGTCCGCCTCGACCTCGATCGGGCCAAACGTGTCGGTCTCGGTGCGCGTCGGCGTTTTGGCGGTCATCGTCGTCCTCGTAACAGGTGTTGCGGTCGATCCGGCGTCGGGCGTAGCACGTGATGTTCACCCATTCCAGCCCGCGCCCCTTCAGGTTCTGGCGCCCATTCGGCAAGAGTTCCCGGCACATCGCGATCATTCGCCTATTGACGCGGAGGGATACGGGTTCTAGCGGAAAGCGCCAATCAGGAACCCGGATGAACGCTACAGTCCGCGCTGCCGTCTCCCGCAACACCGTGCCGCTCATCGTGGCCACGGCGCTGTTCATGCAATCACTGGACGCCACCGTCCTGTCGACGGCGTTGCCGGAAATCGCCCGCGACTTCGACGCCAATCCCATCCATCTGAAGCTGGCTGTCACCACGTACCTGCTGGCATTGGCGATCTTCATTCCGGCCTCCAGCTGGGTTGCCGACCGCTACGGCGCCAAGACCGTCTTCCGCTGGGCCATGGCAGTCTTCGCCCTTGGGTCCATCTGCTGTGCCTTGTCGAACGGACTGATGGAACTCGTCGCCGCGCGCGCCCTGCAGGGCATGGGCGGAGCCATGATGGTTCCCGTGGGCCGCATCGTCGTGTTGCGCGCCATCCCCAAGAACGAACTCGTCGGCGCTCTCGCCTGGCTGACGATGCCCGCCCTGATCGGGCCGGTCATGGGTCCTCCGCTCGGCGGCTTTCTCACGACGTATTTCGATTGGCGATATATCTTCTGGATCAACATTCCGATCGCCGTGCTCGGCATCTGGTTGATCACCCGCTTCATCCCTGAAGGCGAACCACAGGAAGCCGGCGCGTTCGACACGACAGGATTTCTGCTGCTCGGCCCTGGACTGGCCGCGTTTCTCACCGGGGCGACAATCGCCGGCCTCGGCCTGCTGGATCCCATCACCAACGTCCTCGTCATGGGCATCGGTGCGCTGCTGGTTACGCTTTACGTGCGCCACGCTCTGCGTAGTGCCGCACCGATCATCGACTTGCGGCTGCTGTCGATCCCCACCTTCCGTGCCAGCGTCACGGGCGGACTGATGTTCCGCATCGGCATCGGCGCGTTTCCGTTCCTGCTGCCGCTGATGTTCCAGCTCGGCTTCGGCATGACGCCGTTCCAATCCGGCTGCCTCACGCTCGCCAGCGGCGCCGGCGCGCTGCTGATGAAACTGCTGGCACCCGCCATCCTGCGCCAGTTCGGCTACCGGCCGGTGTTGGTGTTCAACGCATTGCTGGCGTCCGTTTTCATTGCCATGCCCAGCCTGTTTTCCTCGGCCACCCCATGGCTCGTCATCATGGGCTCGCTACTCATCGGCGGCTTCCTGCGTTCGCTGCAATTCACTTCGATCAACTCGATCGCCTATGCCGACATCGGTCCCGACAAGCTGAGCCGCGCCGCCGGTTTTGTGGCAGTGCTGCAGGAACTCTCCGGTACGATCGGTGTCGCCGTCGCCGCGCTCGGCCTGGAACTGCTGCAACACTGGGACGGCCGCGCGGCCATCGACGCGTCGCATTTCCCGCCGGTGTTCGCCGGCATCGCGCTGCTTTCGGCACTTTCTGTCCTGATCTTCATGCGGTTGCCCAAAGATGCAGGGCGCGAAATGCTCACCAAGGACCTGGTAAAAACGCCCGCCGAACCGGTGGTGTGACGCGCGCCCCGACCGGTTCGATTAACCAGCCCAGCACGATCCCGATCTGACGCAGAGTTTTGGCCCCGAATTTGGATCGTGCTCGCACTCGTCCAGCGTTCGGGTGCCCGCGTATGATTAAGCTTCTCAAGCGTACCGTTTTGGGTTTGGCCGTTGCCGCAGCAGCGTTCACTAATTCTCCGCATGCAAACGCGGCGCGCGACTTGGTCGCGCAAGCCGGCAGCGGCATCGAGATTGTCGTGATCGAAGTCAACGGCTGCAAATACTGCCCCCTGTTCCGGCAATCCGTCGTGCCGGCCTACGCGGCCACGCCGCGCGCCCGCGACGTGCCGATCCGTTTCATCGACATCAACGCTGAAGGTGCCGACCGCCTCAAGTTGAAGTCCCCTATCGCGACAGTCCCGACGTCCGTGGTCATGCGCAACCACGTCGAGGTCGGCCGCATCGAAGGCTTCGTCGGCGCTGAAGACTTCGCCCGGCTCATTTCGTCCCTCCTGGCCTCGCAATAGCTCGACCTTTCCAGCGTTGTCTTCGCTGGCAAGTTAGGCTTTGATGCTGTCTCAGCCATGTCGCGCTGAGGGGACAAGCCATGGATCGCCGCGATTTCATCAAGAGCACCGGTGTTGCAGCCGCAGCGATCGCCGCAGGCACCACCAGCGCCGTCGCTCAAGCACCAGCCTCGCCTGCAGCCCCGGCAATCCATGCTGCGCCCGCCGCCAGAGAACTGCGCGTCGCGTCTGCCTGGCCGCAAACCGGCCGCGGTTTCGATGACAGCGCCCACCGGCTCGCACAGGCGATCGCCACGCTCAGCGGCGGCCGCTATCGCCTCACGTTTTCGCCGAGCCCAGACGGCCTTAGCGCCCTGACGTCCGGCAAGGCCGATCTTTATCATGGCTCCGGCCACGACTTTCTCGCTCTCGATCGCGCTTTTGCATTCTTCGCCGGCTTGCCCGGAAACGCAGCCGTACGGCCAACGTACCTCCACGCCTGGCTGATGGCCGGCGGGGGCCAATCGCTATGGGATGATCTCTCGGCGCCGCACGGCTTCAAGCCGTTCTTCGCCGGCCACTCCGGCGCGCGCGCCAAGCTTTGGTCACGTGCGCCCGTTGCCAACCTCGCAGACCTGCAGGGCCGGCGCATCGCGGCAACGGGCCTTGGCGTCGACGTCGTGCGGGACTTGGGTGCAGAAGCGGTGACGTTGCCCCCGGCGGACCTGGCTGGCGCGCTAGCAGATGGCCGCGTCGACGCGGTGGAATGGGGCGGCACGATCGCGGCCTTTGGCTGCGACCTGCATCGCCACGCACGTCATTGCCTGCGCCCGGGCCTGTCGCGTAGTGGCTTCACCGCGGTATTGGCCGTTCGCTCGGCGCTCTGGTCCAGCATATCTGCAGTAGACCAAGCGATCTTTGCGGCGGCCGCATCTCAGGAACTGAACACTGTGGTCGCCGAAAGCCTTGTCATCTCGGCGCGCCTGCGCACGTCGATGACCGAACGCGATGGCGTGGCCTTCGCCGGAATGCCGCCCGACGTGACGGCTGCAGCTGGCAAAGCAGCCGAACGAGCCATTGCAGCGATCGCGTCCGCATCGCCTGCAGCCGCACGTATTCACGCCAGCTATACGGCCTTCCGCTCGGGCCTTCCCGCAGTGCGGCGCAGGCGCACCAATACACCCATTGCCTAGCGCGCAAGCGCTAGTTGCTATATCGAAGAAGCTGTTATTCAGCTCTAAATCCGCTGGAATCGCGGCTAAACTCCCCTCGTTTGCAAACCGCAACCTGCGCACTGAATGGGAGCTAGAGGCCAATGAGCATCGACTATTCTGCAGATGTGAAACGCTATGCGGCAGCTGCTGACGAGAACGCCGTCGCGGGCATCGTCAAGCATTTGGGTATTGCACTCAAAAGTGCTGATGCGTCGCTTGTGTCGTGCTCCAGCAAGGATGAACTGGAGCGCATTCGCGAAAGCTGGCTCAAGAAAAAATTGCAGCTGACCCAGGACGATGCCGAACTGGATAAAGGCATCAAGGCCGTTTGTGAAAAGATGAAGGCCGATCACAGCAAGCAACGCGTGACGTTCTATTACCTGCTGGCAGACCACTACGGCAAAGTCTCTGCTCTCGCGTGAGCAGCGCCGGGCAGCCAATTATCTGGCGTGGTGTCCCGAGGCGTTGTTCCGGCCCGCCATCAAGAGAGCCGGCGGCGTCAGCAACTGGGACAGCACCTCTTCGACGTCCTCGACAATGTAGGGTTTTCTAAGCAGCGGCACGTGCCGCAGACGCGGCGCGATGTCCTGCGGGCCAAACCCCGTTGCAAGAACGATAGGCACGCCCTTAGTGATCAACGCGTCAGCCACGGCGTCGACCGGCTTGTCGTGCAGCCAGTAATCAAGAAAGGCGACATCCGCCCGCGCCTGCTGAGCCAGGCACATGGCAGCACTCGCCTCGGACGCGCTTCCCACGACCTCGCACCCCATATCTGTCAGGATATCTTGAAGCGCCAGGCTAACGAGCCCGTCGTCCTCGGCCACAAGCACTCGCAGCCCACTGAACCGCTCATTGGCCGGGCGCGAGCTTGTCGCGGCAAAATTGCTTGGCCTCATGAAACCTGTCCTTTGCATTCGGACGGCGTGATCCGACCATCCTCAAATTAGGACTTTCCTGTTTGCTTTCCTACGGTTGCTTACACAATTGACCTCCACTGAGCTATGCACGAACTAGGCACAAGGAACTTATATTGCGCATTGTGCGTTACTGAAGTAGATTGACAATTGTTAGTCTGTTTTCGGGAGGAGCCGATGCAGCGGAATCGCGATGAGCGCCTTCAAATAATGTTGTCGCCACAAGAGCTTACAGCCCTTGACGACTTTCGTTACCAGTACCGCCTCCCCAGCCGGGCGGCCGCCGTGCGTGAGCTTCTGAAGCGCGGACTTGCCTCTGATCAGACCGGGCCCGTCGATCATGGATCGCGGTCAAAGGATTTCGGCGTGCTGGAAACCGGCACAGGTAGCTCCTTCGCCAACAAGAGCGAATAGGGCGCCCAGTTCTCACGGCTGCCTGCTGTCAGACACCTAACCGGCAGTTCATTTGCAGGCCGAAACGAAGCATGCGACCCTGTTGCTCGAGTCGCGCGATTCATCGTGCGTCACGGCCGAGGTTGATGCGGATGGCCAAGCGCCAGGCGAGCCTTAGCGACAAATTCGATCTTGCCGAGACGCGACAGCTTCTCACCGGCACGCAAGCCGTCGTGCGCCTGATGCTGATGCAGAAGGCCCGCGACGAGGCAGCAGGGTTGGCGACAGCTGGCTACGTTACCGGTTACCGCGGCTCGCCCATTGCCTCGCTTGAGGCCGCCTTCCAGCGCGAAGCTGCACTCCTGACATCCCGCAGCATTCGTTTCCAGCCCGGCCTCAATGAGGATTTAGCCGCTACGGCCGTCTGGGGGACGCAACAGGCCGAACTGCGCGGCGAAGGCAAGTTCGACGGCGTCTTCGCCATTTGGTATGGCAAAGGCCCGGGCGTCGATCGCTCCGGCGACGCGTTTCGCCACGCCAATCACGCCGGCACATCCCGGCACGGCGGCGTCCTGGCCCTGATGGGCGACGACCACACCTGCGAAAGCTCCACCAGCGCGCATCAATCTGAGTTCGCCTTCGTCGACGCGATGATGCCGATCCTCAATCCCGCCGGCGTGCAGGAAATCCTCGACTACGGCGTCATCGGCCTGGCGCTGTCGCGATACGCGGGCGTCTGGGTTGGTCTCAAATGCGTGAAGGACAACATCGAAAGCACCGCGACGGTCGACGGCCGCTTGGACCGGGTTGCCATCAAGCTCCCCGCCAGTTCGGACTTCCAGATGCCGGCCAGCGGCCTCAACATTCGCCGCGGTGACACGGCCTTGGCCAAAGAGGCGCGCCTGCACGATTACAAACGCCCGGCCATCCTTGCTTTCTCGCGCGCCAACGCCCTCGACCGCATCGAGCTGAGCGGCGGCGCAAATCCCAAGATCGGGATTATCTCTACCGGCAAGAGCTACCTCGACACGCGCCAAGCCCTCGACGAACTCGGCATCGACGAGGTTCGCGCCGCCACCCTCGGCCTGCGCCTGATGAAGATCGCCATGCCCTGGCCACTCGAACCGCGTGGCATCGAACGTTTTGCCAAAGGCCTCGATCTCATCCTCGTCATTGAGGAAAAGCGCGCGCTCATCGAGACGCAGGTCAAGGAGCAACTCTTCGACACGGCAGACCGCCCCGCTGTGCTGGGCAAGAAGGACGAAGCTGGGCGATGGCTCTTTCCTGCCAAAGGCGCACTCGATCCGCTCGACATCGTTGTGACGATCGGCGACCGCCTCCTTGCCGCCACGCCTGACGCGGCCCTTGCGCAGCGTGTCGCCGAATTGAAGTCGCTCATCACCGCGCGCCCTACCGGCGCCGACGCCTTCCCGCGCACGCCGCACTTCTGCGCCGGCTGCCCGCACAATACGTCGACCGTTGTGCCGGAGGGCTCCCACGCCTACGCCGGCATCGGCTGCCACTACATGGCGCTGTGGATGGATCGCGAGACAGAGGGCTTTACCCAGATGGGCGGCGAGGGCGCCAACTGGATCGGCGAAGCGCCGTTCTCGACACGCGGCCACGTGTTCCAGAACCTCGGCGACGGCACGTACATTCACTCCGGCTCGCTCGCCATCCGCGCCGCAGTCGCCGCCGGCACGACCATGACGTTCAAGATCCTTTACAACGACGCCGTCGCGATGACGGGTGGCCAGAAGCTCGACGGCGGCCTCACCGTGCAGCAGATGGCAGCCCAGGTGCTGGCTGAAGGCGTCTCCCGCCTCGACATCGTTACAGACGAACCCGGCAAATACGGCGCGAGCGCTTTTCCGCCTGGCGTGCGCGTCCATCATCGCCGCGATCTGGCTTTCGTTCAGCGCACGTTGGCGGAAACATCCGGTGTGTCGGCCCTGATCTTCGACCAGACGTGCGCGGCCGAGAAACGCCGCCGCCGCAAGCGCGGCACGATGCCTAACCCCGACATGCGCGTCGTCATCAACGCCGCCGTTTGCGAGGGATGCGGCGACTGCGGCGTCAAATCGAACTGCATCGCCATCCAACCGCTGGAAACAGATCTCGGCCGCAAGCGCACGATCGATCAGTCGGCCTGCAACAAGGACCTGTCGTGCCAGGACGGCTTCTGCCCGAGCTTCGTCACGCTGCACGGCGCCAAGGTGCGCCGCCCGGAAAAGGTCCAACTCTCTGCCGACAACAGCCCCGACGACATAATCACCCGCCTTCCCACGCCCAAACTTCCCGATCTGCGCCGGCCATACGCCATTCTCGTAACTGGCGTCGGCGGCACCGGCGTCGTCACGATCTCAGCTGTCTTGGCGCAGGCAGCCCACATTGCCGGCCGCGGCTTCGGATCCATCGACGTAACGGGCCTGGCACAGAAGGGCGGCGCCGTTGCCTGTCACATGCGCATTGCGGAGCGTCCGGAAGACATCCACGCCATCCGCGTCGGCACGGCGCACGCCGACTTGATCCTTGGCGGCGATCTGGTGGTAACGGCAGGCAACAAAATTCTCGACGCGCTCCGTCCGGGACACACCGCCGTGGTGTACTCCACATACGAGTTGATGACTGGCCCGTTCGCACGCGATCCATCGCTCGAAGTGCCCGGTGCCGCTCTGCGCGCCGCTATCGAAACGCGAGCCGCCGGCGCACCGCTGGCCGCCATCGACGCGCACGAAATGGCCATGACCCTCTTCGGCGACAGCATCTACGCCAACATGCTGCTGTTGGGTTACGCCTACCAGGCAGGCCACGTTCCGATGCCGGCAGATGCCATCGAGCAAGCGATCGACCTCAATGGCGTCGACATCGCGCGCAATCTCGCCGCGTTCCGCTTTGGACGCCTCGCCGCCGGCGATCCTGCTGCGCTGCAGCGCCTGCTCCCCGCAAAAGAAGCGGCTGCCGCTGGTGCCCCACTGCAGACGTGGGACGCGATCGCCGCCCGCCGATCCGTGTTTCTGGCAGGCTACCAGGATCAGGCTCTGGCCTCGCACTACCTCGCACGCGTGTCGGCCGTCGCCGCGCTAGAAGGCGCCCGCACACCCGGACACAGCACCCTGGCCGAAACGGTGGCTGCCGCATACTTCAAACTGCTCGCCTACAAAGACGAGTACGAGGTCGCGCGTCTGTTCACCGACGGCGTTTTCGCAGACCAGTTGGATCGCGATTTCACCGGCACGCGCCGCGTCGAGTTCCACATGGCGCCGCCTCTGTTCGCCCGGCGTGACAAGGTCACCGGGCACCCGCGCAAAATGAAATTCGGTCCCTGGCTGCTGCCGCTTCTGCGTTTCCTAGCCAAGGGCCGCCGCCTGCGCGGCACGCCGTTCGATCCATTCGGTTACACGCATGAGCGCCGCCGCGAGCGTCGCCTCATTGAAGACTACGAGATGTTACTCGACAGCTTGCCCGGCACCCTGTCACCGCAGACGCATTCAACCTGCGTCGCGCTCGCCGCCCTTCCATTACAGATCGCCGGCTATGGTCATGTGAAAACCGCGAGCATAGAACGCGCCCGGGCCAAGCATCAAAGACTCGCCGCCCAACTGGCCGACAGCCCCGTACGTGAAGCAGCGGAGTGATGAATTATCTTAAGATCACCGCACTTTCAAAGGCTTCGCCCCATTCCGCTCACGCAATGATTGTTGAGAACGGTATGAAACCGGACTATTGTGCTGTCTCATCAGGCGTTAGGCTCGCCGGAATGAAATGGATCTGCAGGGGACGAGCACGCCATGAACGCGACCTCTCTCGATGAACTGCGAGCCCAGGCGGCGAAGTCTCCGCAGGCACCAGGGGATACGCCCGTCACGCCGCCAACACTCCCCAGCGACGAGAAGATGGAGCAGATCCGCCAGCTGCTGTTCGGCGACAAGCTGGAGGCCAACGCCGGCCGCCTTGCCTCTCTGGAAGCCCGCCAGAAGGAATTTGAACAAACGGTACTGCAGCGGCTGGACGTCATATCGCAGCGTCTCGACGCGCTCTCGCGTGACGTGCTCGCCGACCGCCGCGCCGCCTTCGACGAGTTGTCGCGCGCCATGCACGATCTCGGCAATCGCGTCCGCGGCATCTAGCGGTACGGGAGTTATGCCGGCATGTCGCAATCTGTCGACCGCCTGAAAGAACTGCTGTTCGACACGGAGGCTCGTGCCCTCTCGGATGTGCAGCGACGTCTTTCGAAATCGGAATCCGATCTGCTGTCGCATCGCCGCGAGTTAGCCGAGCGGCTCGACGAGGTCTTTGCGCGCGCCGGAACCGAAGAGCGCTTTCGCCTTTCCGTTGCCTCAGTGCTCGACCGCGCCTTGCGCCACGCCGAAACCGAACGCCACGCCGAGCTGTCAGCAGCCGTCGCCCCTCTGATCGTACGCACGATCCGGACAGAAATCACCAACAGCCGCGACGAACTTGTCGACGCCCTGTATCCCATTACAGGCCGCATGGTGAAGGCCTACGTCGCCAGCGCGATTGCTGATCTCGCCGCACAGATCAACCGCAAGGTCGAAGGCAACCCCGTCATGCTGCGCTTGCGCAGCCTGATGTCCGGAAGGTCCGTGTCAGAACTCGCATTGGCCGACTCCAATACGTTGAAGGTTGAAGAGATCTATCTCATTCGCCGCGGTACGGGCGAACTCGTCGGCCGCTGGCCGCTGGCCGAGGAACACAACCGCAGCCAGGCCATGAGCGGCGTGCTGGCCGCGATCAACGAGTTTGCCAGCGACGCCTTCGGCAACGACGGCTCATCACTGCGCCGGATCGACATGGGCGATGCCTGCGTTTATCTGCGCGCCTCTCCACTGTACTTGCTGGCTGCTCGCTGCACCGGCGCAGCACCCGCCAGCGCCGAACGCTTGCTTGATGACGCGTTGCTGTCCACGATCGAGCGCTGTCAGACGTTGACGGCGAACGCGCCAGTCGTGGGCATGCAGCACCCGCCGCCCTATCAAAGCCAGCTAGGCCGGCTTTCCGATCAGCTCTCGCTCGGCTTCAGCGGCATATCGGCCAGCGAACGCCGCTCGTCAGCCTCTCCCGCACTCGTGCTGCTGGGGCTCATTGCTCTGGCACTGGCCGGCATGGGCGCGTGGATCGTGCTCGACCGCTACTTCGTTCACCGCGCACAGGACATCGCGCAAGCCGCCATCGCCGCTACCCCGGGCACCAAAGGATACCTCGTCAATATCGACGTCAGCAGTTTTGGCCGGCGTGTTGCACTTACCGGCCTGATGCAGGATGACTCTGTCAAAGCAGCGCTGTTGCAGCGCCTTCACCACGATCTACCCAGCACTGAAATCAACGACCGGCTTACACCACTGCCCGGCGTGCATGGCAAAATCGGCCCTGCGATCGAACGCGCGTCTGTAACAGCCTCGTTGCAGCGAGCCGCGCTGCGGCTTGAGCAAGCCACGGCCGACCTGCCGCAGATGGCCGCCGGCGCGAAAGATCCTGCCCATCGCGACTTGCTCAATCGCGCTGCATCGCTCGCCACGAAATCCGCACGCAATCTCCGCGACGAGGCAAGCGCGCTCTACATAAAGCCCCGCGACCAGTCGAAACTCAGCGATCAGCTCCGCCAGCTGGCTGCAGCTATCGGCGCTATTGCCGGCGGCGACGCCCCGCCCGCCGCGATCGAACCTGCCAGTCAATCTGAAACGGCACCGGAAAGCGCTAGGCGGCTAGAACTTGCAGCGGATCAACTGGCGACCATCGTCGCCGCCGCCTTCCAGGCAGATGCTGTCCGCCGCAACCTTCCACCACCCGCACCCCAGGTCGTTCGCGCGGCCGATATTACGGCTTTCGAGCGCCTTTCCGTCTTCGTGCGCACACATGCCGTGTTCTTTGGAGACGACCTGAACTACCGCCGTGACGAGCAAGCCGCCAAGACCTTGGACGACCTTGCCGCCCTAATGCGCGAAACCGATGCCTTGGTGCGTATCGTCGGCTATACCGATGCCAAGGGTAGCGCCGACCGCAACACGGCACTCAGCGAGAACCGCGCGCGCAAGATTTTCGACGCGCTGACGACACGCGGTGTGGCAGCCTCAAGGCTCGTCGCCGTTGGCCGTCACGACGCCAACCAAATTGCATCCCTTATCGGCGAAACGAGCCCGAACCGCCGCGTCGAGTTCGAACTCGGCTTCGACGGCGAAAGCAGCCAATGAGCGCGCCCGCATACAAAGTCATGCTGCTGGGGCAAATCGGTGTCGGCAAAAGCTCGATCGTCCAGCGTCTGGTATTCGATCGCTTCGAAACATCCTACAAGCCGACTATCGGCGTCGACGTTTATCGCTACGAGGCCGAGGCCGATGATCGCCCTGTTCCCATGATCGTGTGGGACAGTGACGGGAACCTGGGTGATGCAATGTTCCGCCACGTCTACCTGAAGGAAGCATCCGCAGCTCTGATCGTCGGCGACATCACGCGCCAGGATACGATCGACTCGATGCCGGCCATCGCCGCTGCTTTCCGCACGCGCCTACCGGGCCGCAGCGTTTCATTCCTCGTCAACAAGACCGACCTTTGGGATGGACAGGCATTGTTCGATGCCGAGTTGGCCCGCGATGGAGAACTCATATTTCGCACCAGCGCGCTGACCGGCGACAATGTTAAGCGCGCTTTTGCGGAAACGGCCAAGGCCATCGTGCGGCGCACGGCATGACGGCGGCGTTGTCGCGAATGCGGGATGCGCCGCTCGTCAGCGCCAGCAGATTGCTCGCCGAACGCGGCTTCTACGGCATTATCTGGGTAAACAGTGATCTCGCCGTTTCAGCGCGATATGGCGACCTCGTCGGCTTCGTCGACGTCGGCGCACCATTGACCGATAGCCTTCTCCCGTTCGCCGGTATGGAGCAGGACCTCCTGACGCTGGTGAACAAACCGCATTCGGTGCTCGACGTGCCCTCCGTCACGATCTTCACGAAGCACGATCGGACACCGCGCCTGAACCTGGCAGCTGTGTGGTCGCAATCCGAACAGAGCATCCTGGTGCTCGTTTCGCGTGCCGTATTGAGTTCCGACTTGGAAGTAGAGCTCAACCGGCAGATCCGCGCGCGCCTCATCGCCGAGGCTGATGTCGTGGCCAAGTCCGTAGAACTGCAGCGGGCCAATGGCGACCTGCAGCAGTTCGCGTCGATCATCTCTCACGACCTTAAGGCGCCCATGCGCGAGTTGCGCTTTCTTGCCGACGATGCCGATACCCTTTTGGCTGCCGGCGATATCGATCAAGCGCGGCAAACGTTATTGGCAATGCGGCAGCAGTCGCGCCGGATGTCCGATATGATGTCGTCCCTGCTCGGCTACGTCACGGCGGCGCAGAGGTCAGAAGCCCTCGAAGACATCGACACGGCCGCACTGGTGACAACGATCGTCGAGAGCCTCCCCCGGCCCGCCGGAATGACGATCAACATCGACGGCCGCTGGCCGAAAATGACGACGCTTGCGGCGCTACTCGATCTCGTCCTGCGCAACCTGATCGACAACGCCATATCTCATCACGACAAGGACACCGGCATCATTTCCGTTGCGGTCGTCGAGGAAGAAGAAGCGCTGGAGATCAGCGTAACCGATGATGGGCCAGGCATCCCGCCGGAACACCAGACGGCGATCTTTTTGCCGTTCAGAACGCTCGCGGCCGCTGGCGCCAACGCCAGCAGCAGCGGCATGGGGCTCGCGATCGTGGAGCGTGCTCTTTCGAGCATAGGGGGCAGCATCAACGTCGCATCCGATGCCCCGAAGACACGTGGAACCAGTTTTCGAGTACGTTGGCCAAAGACGATCTCTGCAATGCTGAAAAACCGGTCGACATCACCCTTGGCAGGGTGACAAGCTGCGGTCGCCGAAGTAACTGGAAAATTAATTATGGCCGCATCTGAAACGGGTAGCGCTTTTCTTGAACGGAAGAGCACCGTGAGCAAGCAGCGCACCGCGTTGCCGGATTTGCGCGACGTGCTCGTGATCGATGACAACGATGTGGATGCCAAAAGGCTGACCGCAACCCTGCGCGTCATCTTGGGTTATGAAATCCAAGTGCGCCGCGCCGCAACGATTGCAACAGCGCTTGATTGCGTCATTGAACGCAAGCCGGATCTTATCTTCCTCGATGACGTTCTAAAGCCGAGCGACAGCGCGACGGAAACCATCCCTTTTCTGCGTCACGCCAACTACACCGGCCCGATCATCGTCGTGAGCGGCGAATTCACGCGCAACCGCCACGTGGAGTTACGCGCCGGCGGCGCTACCGAAATCATCCATAAGGACGACGTCGACAGCGTGCGGCTAACAGAGGCGATGGTTCAGGTCTTCAGCGGCGGATAGGAAACGCCCTGACGAGCTCCCAAGCCGGAAACGTCACAGAAAGTGTCCGGCCCATGGCAAGCTCCTCAGTATCGTCGCGATGGTATCACCCCGTCTCGGTCGCACGCGCCTTCATTGCCCGACCGAAGCTGCTAGTCGCCATCGGCATCGGCCTGATCCTTTACCTCGTCTTGCCGCAGACCCTGGCCGGCTCGGCCCGGACTACGTTGGCCTGGGATGCCGGTGCCTTCGTTTACCTGGCCGGCGCCGTCTGGATCATGACAGGAGAAGGCCCCGCGGATATTCGCAAGCGCGCAGCCGATCACGACGAAAGCGCGCTCATCATTCCGATGATCGTCGCGGCGGCGATCGCTGCGTGCTTTTTGGCGGTTGCCGGAGTCCTTTCGGAAGCCAAAGCGGCGGCAGCCGACACCAAGCCCCTTTATCTTCTGCTGGCCGGAAGCACGATCGCACTCTCTTGGTTCGTAATGCAAACAGTGTTCACCATCCATTACGCCCATGAGTTTTACGCCCCGCGCGGGGGAAGCGATAAGCCTGAAAGTTGCCTCGGCTTTGCTGGCGAGGAGAAACCCGACTATTGGGACTTCCTCTATTTCTCATCGACGATAGGTGCGACGTCACAGACGTCGGACACCGAGGTCAGCACATCGAAGATGCGGCGGCTGGTGACAGCACATTCGATAATATCGTTCTTTTTCAACACGATAGTTCTGGCCCTCATGATAAATATTGCCGCCAGCATGATCTGAAATTCACCTCGTTTTCCACAGGGCACCCCGGTCGGGTTGGCAGGGGGTCACCTTCCTGCCTATATTCGCGCCCAACGAATTGCTGCTATGCAGCAAATTTCACAAATATCATTTCAGGAGGGATGCTCATGATGGCCATGCGAGCTGTCATCGTTGGAACCGTGCTTTCTGCGAGCCCGCTGGCGTTCGCCGAAGAGTTTCAGCTACCGAAGGAAGTCACGCCCGCCATGCGCGCCGCGTGCGAGAGCGACGTGCGCCGTCTGTGCATCGGCCAGAACCCGACCGTCGCGAAGGTCAAGGCCTGCGTCTACTCCAAATTTTTCCGTCTGGGCCGCAAATGCCAAGTCGAGCTTGCCGCAGCCGGTCTCCGCTAACGCGCTAGTACGCCTGATCAAGAAACGCCGCGCGTCCGATGGACGGCGGCGTTCTGATTCTTAAATCGTCACGCTAGCGCTACCAGGCAAAGGCCGCTTCAGGCGGCCTTGGCCGCTTCCGGCCGGCCGATGGACGCCACGTATTCCATTGCCGCAGCGACGCCGCCTTTGCGATGCGGAATGCCGGCCAATTCAAGGCCCATCTCCACGCCCGTCAAAGCACCAAGCAACGTCAGTTCGTTCGTGTAACCGAGATGGCCGATGCGGAACGCCTTGCCCGCAAGCTTGTTCAAGCCCGAACCCAGCGCCATGTTGAACCGCTCCAACACCAGGGTACGCAACGCATCCGAGTTGTGGCCCTCAGGCACGGCGATCGTCGTCACGGCCGGCGAATAGTATTTCGGATCCCGGCACCAGATCTCCAGCCCCCAAGCCTGCACGGCGCGGCGCGTGGTTTCCGCCAGCCGCTCGTGCCGGGCAAAGACGTTCTCCAGGCCTTCTTCGTTCAGCATGTCGATGGCTTCGTCGAGGCCGTACAGCAAGCCGGTAGCTGGCGTGTAGGGGAAGAACCCGTTGGCATTGTTCGCCAGCATATCGTCCCACGCAAAGTAGGACCGCGCCAGCTTCGCCGTCTTCGAGGCTTCGATCGCCTTCGGGCTGATCGCGAGCAAAGACAAGCCAGGCGGCAGCATCAAGCCCTTCTGCGAACCGGCGATCGTGCAGTCGATGCGCCATTCGTCGTGGCGAAGGTCCATAACGCCGAGCGACGAAATTGTGTCGACCATCAGCAGCGCCGGATGCTTTACGGCGTCCATCGCCTGGCGGATCTCGTCGATCCACGACCGGCAACCCGTCGACGTTTCGTTCTGCACGACGCAGACCGCCTTGATGGCGTGCGCCGTATCCTGGCGCAGACGCGCTTCGATGACGTTCGCCTCGGCGCCAACGCGCCAGTCGGTTGCGAGGAATTCCGTCTTGAGACCCAGGCGATCGGCCATCTGCTTCCACAGCAAACCGAACTGGCCGGTCTCGACCATCAACACCTGGTCGCCTGGCGAAAGCGTATTGGTCAGCGCAGACTCCCAGGCGCCCGTTCCCGACGAGGGAAACAGCAGCACCGGGTTCTCGGTCTTGAAGATCGTCTTGACGTTGGCCAGCACACGCTTGGCGAGCTTTTGGAACGCCGGACCGCGATGGTCCAGGATCTGTTCCGACATCGCGTTCATGATGCGGTCGGGCACGGGCGTCGGGCCCGGGATCTGCAGGAAATGGCGGCCAGCACGTGTCGTCGAGTTCGGCATAACAATCCCCGTTGAAGCACTGGCGGTACGGCCACGCTTGCCCGGAACGAAAGACTCGTTCCGGATAGGCAAACGTTGGCCCAAGGTTTGAAATGCCCGCCAAAGAGGCAGGCAGCTATGATTTGAAAGGTCGCCCCCGTCAAGCCCGAACAAAGGTTGAAAAGCGCGTCAAACTGTTGAATTTGCGCCTTTGCTGCAGCGGCGCGGCGACAGACCGCGCTGCGGCGCGAGTAGGGGGGGACGCCATGAACGACAGCAATCGGCCGGCTACGATGAGCGCCACCGCAGCCGCAGCAGCCATCCGCCAAGGCAGGCTGACCTCGCTCGAGCTTGTAAGCGGCTGCCTGCAGCGGATTTCCGAGCGAGAAGATGCCGTCGCCGCCTGGGCCCACCTGGACCAGGACTACGCGCTTCAGCAAGCCAGCGCCGCTGACGCGGCAGTCGCCAGCGGCAAGCCGCTCGGCGCGCTGCACGGCGTGCCTGTCGGCGTAAAGGATATCATCGATACATCCGACTTTCCCACCGAGAACGGCACACCCGCGTTCGCCGGCCGCCGCCCTCAAACTGATGCGGCCGTCGTGACCGCGCTTCGGGCAGCCGGCGCCGTTATCTTGGGCAAGACCGTCACCACCGAACTGGCATTCTTCGGCCCCGGCAAAACGCGCAATCCGCATGATCCCGAACGCACACCTGGTGGGTCCTCGTCCGGCTCCGCAGCAGCCGTTGCCGATGGGCAGGTTCCGCTGGCCCTTGGCACACAAACCGCAGGCTCGATCCTGCGGCCGGCGTCATACTGCGGCTGCATCGGCTTCAAGCCGACGTTCGGCCTCGTCCCGCGCGAAGGTGTACTGGCCCAATCCGCTCCACTCGATACCATCGGCGGATACGCGCGATCGATCGACGACCTCGCCCTGCTCATCGACATCTTGTCAGGCGACACGCGCCAACCAGTGACGAAAGCCGTTGCAGCGGCCGGGACGCAAAGCAGATCCTTGCGTCTCGCGTTCGTTCGGACGGCGTCCTGGCCGATGGGCGAGCCGGCGATGCTCGCGGCCGTCAGCGAATACGCGGTAAGCATCGGTGCCACCGAAATCGCACTGCCCGACAGCTTCACGCGCGGCATCACGGACCAGCAGGCCGTGCAGTTCCGCGACATCGCCCGCAACTATGGACCGATCCTGGATACCAATCGGGGCGTGATGAGTACCAAGCTCGCCGAAGTCGTGGCCCTCGGCCGGGCCGTTACGGACGCCCAGTACGACGCAAGCCTGGCAAGGCGCCAGCCGCTGTATGAGGAATTTGGTGTCCTGTTCCGCGACTTCGACGCCGTGTTGACGCCGGCCGCGCCTGGAATTGCTCCTGTAGGATTGGGCGCTACCGGCAGCCCGGCTTTCAACGCGCTGTGGACCTATCTTGGCGTTCCCGCAATCAGCCTTCCGTTGCTCACTGTCGACAACATGCCGCTAGGCATTCAGGCCGTAGCGCTGCGCGACCGCGATAGCGAACTGCTTTCCGCCGCCGCCGGTTTGCTGCAGTCCGCCTGACGCGCCCATCCCGCCAATAAGAAAGCCGGAGACCACCCCCGTGGTCTCCGGCTTTTCCCCCTTCGGCCATGGCGCTTGCGCGCCGGCCGCTTCCCCCGAAGTCTATCAGCGCTTCCCCATCAGAAGCTCAATCAGCAGCGACTAGGCGCCGGCGGTTTCCTTTGTGGAGTCCGCTGCTGCGATCGCCGGCAACCGCTCGACGATCTCGCGATCGCGGCGGCGTGCCTGCGGCGGCTGGAATGCGCGGCGTGCGTGAAATTCGCAATACGGCAGGCCCGGAACCTTGTTCTTGCCGCAGAAGTGGAACTCTGCGAGCTGCGGGTCGCCGATCGGCCAGCGGCAAGAGCATTCGTTCAACGTTTGGATCGTCTTGCGTTCGGCCATCGGAATGTCGAGCTCTTCGGCCGAAGGAATAAACGGCTCGATTTCCGGGCTGTAGAGCGCGCGCACCGCCGGGTTGCCGGACTGCGCAAAGCGCTGCTTGTTGGCGTTATTGTTGACGGGGCGCTTCTGCAGCGCATTGGTGCCGCCGGGAACGACGGCGCGATTGCGCGGCCGGATCATTTTCATACGCGATGTCGTGGCGCGGCCCGACAAGCCGAGGCGATGCACTTTGCCGATGACGGCATTGCGCGTGACGCCACCGAGACGCCCGGCGATCTGGCTTGCGCTCAAGCCTTCCGCCCAGAGCTTCTTCAACAGCTCGACACGTTCCTCATTCCAGGCCATCGACTTCGCTCCTCAAAAGCATATCACTACGGAACGGCGCATGGGCTGCGCACGCTCGACGAACTAGCGAGGACCTGTGAAGACGGGCGTGGACATACGCCGCCGCGAACAGGAATCGACCCGCTTTACGAACGCTGAACTTGGGGAACGCTGAACAGAAATGCCGAAACACACGGCACTAAGCTTGACAGCCATAGGGTGAATCGCCCTATGCGGCTAAAGCACCGGCCAAAATTAACGCGTCGCCTTAACCCGCGACATCTCGTGGCCGATGAGAAGAACCCTACAACATCCAGAATTCGGTCTACAAGCCTGCACGAAGCTTGCCGGGGGTGTTGACAGGAAGCCGTGGCCCTGTCGCCACATATTCGATTCGTGTGGGCAGGCTGACATGACGTCTTGTCTGTGACTGAATTGGCCCAGCTGTCCAAACCCACCCGTTGGCAAAAACGCCGAATTCATTGACAGATCGTCGGCACAGCGCGTAAGTGACAGACAACGGAGGCCGCCTGGCAGGGCGGCTTTTTTGCTTTTGGAGGTCCCGGCGCGACCGGGAATGTTGCATGTCCGCCGCAAATGCCACACCACCGGCGACCCCGACGAAGGTTGGACCGACGCATACTGCCTCGGTCATGGGAACATACGGCCGCCAAAACCTCGTGTTTGAGCGCGGCGAAGGCTCCTGGCTGATTGCAACCGATGGTACGCGCTACCTGGATTTCGGCTCCGGCGTCGCCGTGAACGCGCTCGGACATGCCCATCCTAAACTGGTCGCGGCGCTGACAGAGCAGGCCGGCAAGTTGTGGCACACATCCAATCTGTATCGCGTGGCAGGCCAGGAACGGCTCGCCGAACGCCTCGGTGCGGCAACGTTCGCTGAGCGTGTATTCTTTTGTAATTCAGGCGCCGAAGCCTGCGAAGGCGCCATCAAAATCGCGCGCCGTGCGCACTTCGTCGCCGGCCACACCGAGCGCGTTCGCATTATCACGTTCGCTGGCGCTTTCCACGGACGCACGCTGACCGCGCTGGCAGCGGCTGGTAACGAGAAATACCTCGAAGGCTTCGGCCCGCCCGCCGAGGGTTTCGATCAGGTGTCGTTCCACGACGCTGACGCGGCCGAAGCCTGTATCGGACCGGAAACGGCCGCGATCATGGTGGAGCCAATCCAGGGTGAAGGTGGCGTCCATGTCGCCTCGCCGGAGTTCCTGCGCGCTCTGCGCGCCCTGTGCGATCGCTACGGCATCTATCTCATCCTTGATGAGGTCCAATGCGGCATGGGCCGCACGGGCAAACTCTTCGCGCACGAGTGGGCCGGCATTACGCCAGACATCATGGCCATCGCTAAAGGCATCGGCGGCGGCTTCCCCGTTGGCGCTATTCTGACGACGGCCGCCGTCGCCGAAGGCATGACGCCCGGGACGCATGGCTCCACCTTCGGCGGCAACCCGCTGGCAATGGCAGTTGCCGGCACCGTGCTCGACATCGTGCTGGAACCGGACTTTCTCGACGGCGTGCAGCAGAAGGCACTGCGCCTCAAGCAAGGCCTTGCCGAACTGCACGACAACTATCCGACCATTGTCGATGAGGTGCGCGGTCAGGGCCTGCTTGCAGGCCTGAAGGTCAAAGTGCCCGTTGCCGAAGTGGTGAAAGAAGCGATCGGCGAAAAGCTTCTGCTCGTCGGCGCAGCCGACAACACGGTTCGCATTCTGCCTCCGCTGAACGTATCGGAGGACGAAATCGCAGACGGCGTCGCACGCCTGTCCCGCGCCCTCGACAAGCTGTCCAAAGCGGCCAATGCATAGTGTTCCCAATCAACCTGTAGAGTTGGCCTGAAGCCATGTCCGTGAAGAAACCCGCCCCCCGCCACTTCCTCGATCTTGATCTGATCGACGCCGCCACCCTGCGCCGCATCATTGATGCAGCGCACGAGATGAAGCGCAACGGCAAGCGCGTGCCGGAAAATCTGCGACCCAGATCAATCGCCGATGACGTGCTGGTAATGATCTTCGAGAAGCCGTCGACACGCACGCGCATCTCGTTCGACGTTGCCATGCGCCAACTCGGCGGCCAAAGCATCGTCCTCAACCACATGGACCTGCAGCTGGGCCGCGGCGAGTCCGCCATCGACACCGCGCGCGTCATCTCGCGCTACATCGACATCATCATGGTGCGCGCGAACTCGCACGATACGCTGCGCGAACTGGCGAAGTATGCCACCGTGCCGGTCGTCAACGGACTGACCGACCGTACCCATCCCTGCCAGGTGATGGCCGACATCCTGACCTTCGAAGAACACCTCGGCCCGATCAAGGGCCGCACCGTCGCGTGGATCGGCGACGGCAATAACGTCGCTGCGTCCTGGATGCACGCGGCCGTCCGCTTCGGCTTCACGCTCAATGTCGCGTGCCCGAAGGAACTGGCGCCCCACGCCGACGTGACGGAGTGGGTCAAGCGCGAAAAGGGCCAAGTGCAGATCATGCACGATCCGGTCGCTGCGGCCACCGGCGCTGATTGCGTCGTCACCGACACCTGGGTTTCCATGGGTGACAAGGATGCTGACCGGCGCAAGGCGTTGCTGAAACCTTTCAGTGTCGACGCCGCCTTGATGGCGCAAGCGGCCAAGAACGCCATCTTCATGCATTGCCTGCCCGCCTATCGCGGGCATGAGGTGACTGAACAGGTGCTAGAGGGCCCTCAGTCCGTCGTATTCGATGAGGCCGAAAATCGCCTGCACGCGCAGAAGGCGATATTGGCTTGGTGCCTCGGCGCGTTCTGAGAGGCACTCGCGTCAGTGCATGATCGAGTTCGAGAACGTATTGACGACGATCACTCCGGCCACGATCAGCGACAGCCCAACGAGGGCAGGCGTATCCAGCGATTGCTTGAAGATGAAATAGCCGACCAGCGCAATCAGCACGATGCCGACGCCGGACCAGATCGCATAGGCGATGCCGACCGGAATGGCCTTCAAAGTCACCGATAACAGGAACAGCGAACCGCCATAGCAGCACGCCATCAGCAGCGTCGGCAATGGTTTGGTAAACTGCTGCGAGGCTTGCAGAGCGGCGGTGCCGGTCACCTCCAGGCAGATCGCAAGCAACAGAATGGACAGTGCGGCAGTTTGGGTCACGGCAATCCTCGATGTTTCGTGTTTCGAGGGGCACCCGAACACTTCGAGGGGTCTACCGCAAGCGGAGTATTGCAGGTGGGCTTAACGCCGTGCTGCCAAAACAAATCCGGCGGACCTTGGCCCGCCGGTTTGGCATTAACTCAGAGTTTGCAGATCGTGGCCTGGCCGTGGCACTTCCAACCGAACGTGCCACCCTTCGAGCAGCGATACTTGCGCGGTCCGAACGTGTAGCCCGGTGTCTTGCCGCTGGACATCCAGGCGGCCCACGCGCCCCAATCGGTCGCCTGCAGCAGCACTTCGTCAACCTGGAACTTCGCGTCGGCTTCGGAGCCGGCCTCACCCACGCCGGCCTTTTTGAAACACGTCTTTGCCTCAGCAGCACCAACGCTCGTCAACGCCAAGCCTGCAACGGCGGCGACGGCGATCATCGATTTCTTGAACCCGATCATCGGTTTCTCTCCCCAACTGTGAAAACGGCGGCATGCCAAGGCGAATGTGCCCGACTCTGCCGCCGTTGCAAGATTGGAATCGTTTTCTTCCCTCGATAATACCGAAGAATTTCTCCGTTCGTGGCGGCGCGGTGACGCCGCTGACAACGGTGCTTCAGCCCGATTGCTGCAGATTCACCGCTTTGGGACCTTTGCCGCGCTTATCCGGCTCCGTTTCAAAAGAGATTCGCGACCCTTCGTTCAAGTGATTGATTCCCGATTGTTCCACAGCTGTCACGTGCACAAACACGTCCTTGCCGCCGTCGTCAGGCGTGATGAAGCCATACCCTTTTTGCGTATTGTAGAACTTAACAGTACCTGTCTGCCGCATTGCGACGTCTCCCTTCCCACTTCAAGAAGCCAGTGCTCTGCAGCATGTGATCGCGCAACGACCGACATCTTCAAAAGCGTACGGAGTTTGGTCTGATCATCGAAGTTTGAAGCAAAATAAGGCTTCATGTTCATATCGTCACAAAATCCGCGATCTGAATATCAGCTGGCGTCTCAGTATCGGCACGGCTTCCGCGTGGTGCAAGCGATATTCCGTACAAGGCTCAACTAAGCCGACGGCGAGTTTCCGGTTTCAGACAACCAATCCAGCCGCCATCGTGGCGTTTGCGTGTGACCGAAAACATCTGCCAAAAACGGCAGTAACACCTTCAATTTGTTGACGGTTGTGAATGGAGGATTCAGGAGGATCAACCCCGTTCCGCAGAGCGATTGCGCGTCATGGAACGGCTTGATCATCAATTCCGCGCGCAAAATTTTATCAACACCTGAGGCCGCGAGCTGACGCTCGAAAGCCTCAATGGGCGGGGCTGACTTGATCGGGTACCACAAAATGACCGACCCAGTCGCAAACCGCCGCACGATCTCCCGCAGCCCGGTCAGCAGCCGGTCCAATTCTCCTGCCTGCTCGAATGGAGGATCGATCAGCACCAAGCCCCTACGCTCCTTTGGCGGCAGAAATGCCTTCAGCGCGATCCACCCGTCGAGATTGGTAACCTTCACTTGCTTGTCACGCGCAAACAGCTGTGCGAGCGCCGCGGCGTCCGTAGGATGCAACTCGTTGGCAATGATGCGATCGTCGCGCCGGATCAGACGGCGCACGAGCAGCGGGCTTCCCGGGTAGGTGCGCAACTCACCGCCCGGATTTCCTGCGCAAACGGCCTCCACATACGGCCGCAGGATGTCATTGATTTCATCAGACTTGGGCGCTGACAAAAGGCGGGCAATGCCATCTCGCCACTCCCCTGTCTTGGTCGCCTCGTCGCCATGCAAATCGTAGACGCCCGTGCCCGCATGCGTATCAATCACGCGGAATGGTGCTGGCTTCAGCTTCAAATGTTCGATGACAAGGGCCAGCGTTGCGTGCTTCAGCACGTCCGCGAAATTGCCCGCGTGATAAGCGTGACGGTAGTTCATTCCCCCACGTCGCACAGACGTGGGGGAACAATCAATCCGTTATGCTCAGTCCGCCATACTCATGCCTGCGGTCTTCGCAGAGCCTTGAACAGCCTTCTGAACTTTTTCAAAGGCCCTCACCTCAATCTGCCGGATTCGCTCGCGCGACACGCCGAATTCGCTGGATAAATCTTCCAGCGTCACCGGATCATCCGCAAGACGCCGCGCCTCGAAGATACGGCGTTCGCGATCGTTCAATGATCCAAGCGCCTTCGTCAGGAACGACTTGCGCTGATCGAACTCTTCGGTCTCAGCCAAACGCTCTTCCTGGGACGGTGTATCGTCGACAAGCCAGTCCTGCCACTCACCGCTTTCCTGATCGGCACGCACGGGAGCATTCAGCGAGCTATCGCCGCCCAGACGCCGGTTCATCGAAACGACATCGCCTTCCGTCACGCCGAGACGCTTGGCAATCGTCTTGACGTGTTCAGGTTTCAGGTCGCCGTCTTCCAGTTGCTGCAACTGGCTTTTGGCGCGCCGCAGATTGAAGAACAGCTTCTTCTGCGCAGCCGTGGTGCCCATCTTCACGAGCGACCAGGAGCGCAGGATGTATTCTTGAATCGACGCGCGGATCCACCACATCGCATAGGTGGCGAGACGGAAACCACGCTCGGGTTCGAAGCGCTTTACGGCTTGCATGAGCCCGACGTTGCCTTCCGAGATGACCTCGCCGATCGGCAGGCCGTACCCACGGTAACCCATGGCAATGCGCGCAACCAAGCGCAGATGGGAGGTGATCAGCTTCTGGGCTGCATCGGAATCGCTATGCTCTGTCCAGCGCTTGGCAAGCATGTACTCCTCGCCAGGCTCGAGCATCGGAAATTTGCGGATCTCCTCCAAGTAACGCGACAGGCCGCCGGCATCGCCGGCGATCGTGGGGAGTGTTCTGCTGGCCATTTCCTTATGTCGCGAGGGTGCCGGTTGCCCGTGATCTCGCGTCCCTCTTTTAGATCGAACTCTAACGCTGCTTCGTCTTACGTCTCATAAGCCCCGTTGGTTTCCGCCTGGGCTATGAGGAATGAACGTGGGACAAAGCTAGTTCCGTCGTTTTCAAACCGCACAGTACATATTTAGCAGGCGCCAGCAAATTACTGCTTTGTAATTTCCATGACGGGTTGTGCGTTAGAGTGGCTGCCGCCACGTTGTAGGCGGGCAAAATGGGCTTACATCGCGGTTTCCGGCCACGTGTCATGCATCCGCTGCATACCCGGTTAGCATCTACCTCTTACCTCGGGCGGTCGGCGGAGACGGCTCGGCGTGCCCGCGCTAAAAGGACGATATGAGCGACCAAACTCCTCTCCCGATCCTGGAAGATCTACAGGACGACATCGTGCTGCCGTTCCGCACCGAGAAATCGCGCGCTGTTGGCAGATTGGTGCGCCTTGGCGCCTGCGTCGACACGATCCTGTCCCGGCACGACTATCCCGAGCCCGTGAGCGAAGCCTTGGCGCAGGGGCTCGCGCTGACGTCGATGCTGAGTGCGGCGCTGAAGCCCGGCGGCAAGCTGAGCCTGCAAACCAAGACGGACGGACCGCTCCGGGTTCTCATCTCCGATATTGAGCTACCTGGCCGTTTGCGCGGCTACGCCAGTTTTGACCGTGACCGGATTTCTGAACTTGCGGCAGCAGGCGGCAAGGTGCAGCAAGCGGCGCTCCTTGGCTCCGGCCATCTCGCGCTGACGTTTGATCCTGGAGATGGACGAGACCAGCATCAGGGCGTCGTGCCGTTGGAAGGCCAATCGCTGACGGCAGCAGCCCACACCTATTTCCGCCAATCCGAACAGCTGCCGAGCTTCATTCGCCTGGCCGTGGCTCGCCATCGGCTGCCCGGCGCCGATGGCTGGCATTGGCGCGCCGGCGGCTTGATGATCCAGCACCTCGACGCCGATCCGGCCGAAGAAAACGAAACCGACGCCGCCGGCAGTGCCGAAGATTGGCAGCGCGTCCGCCTGCTCGCCGCAACTGTCGAGGACCACGAGTTGCTGGATCCGACGCTCGCTCCGGAACGGCTGCTCTTGCGCCTCTTCCACGAGGAAGGCGTTCGTACATTCACGCGCCAGCCTGTCCACGCCCACTGCCGCTGTTCGCGAGAGCGCGTGCAGATGTTTCTCACTCGATTTGGACGCGACGAACTCGCCGACATGCGCGAGCCGGATGGCACGTTGGGCGTCACTTGCGAATTCTGCAGCGCCAAATACACTTTCGAGCTCGACGAGGTTGGCCAGGCGCCCGGCGACGAAAAGGATAGCGGCCCGTGAGCGACGCCCCCGCCGAGGTGCTCTTCTACCACCTCGAACGCCAGCCGATGGAAGCCGTACTGCCGGGTCTGCTTCAGCGCACTTTGGATCGCGGCTGGCGTGCCGTCGTCCAGGCAGGGTCGGAAGAACGGCTCGAAGCGCTTGACACGTCGCTGTGGACCTTCAGCGAAGCAAGCTTCCTGCCCCACGGCACGAAGAAGGACGGACACGCCGCCGAGCAACCGATCTATCTGACGACGGGAGACGAGGCACCGAATGGCGCCGGCGTAAAATTCCTGGTCGACGGCGCCGAGGCGCAATCCTTCACCGGCTACACCCGGCTCGTCTACCTGTTCGACGGCCATGACGCGGAGGCAACGCAAGCGGCCCGCCAACAATGGCAAGCCGCCAAAGCCGCCGGCTGTCCAGTGACCTACTGGCGCCAATCCGACGCCGGGAAATGGGAAAAGAAGGCCTGAGCGCCGACCTCGGAAAGTCGATTGGCATAGGTTACTTTGATATATCTTTGGTATATATCAAATGAGGTAAACCATGGATATCGCAAAGGTTTTCTGGTCTGGACGTTCCCAGGCGGTACGTCTGCCGAAAGAGTACAGGTTTGACAGCACTGAAGAGCGCATCCGCCGTCAGGGAAATGCCGTCATCCTTGAACCCATCGCCAAGGATTGGGCCTGGCTCGACAAGGTCACCGGGCCTCTGGATGATGATTTCGTGAAGGCCGTTGAAGAGCAGCCCGAACAACAAATTCGGCCAGAGTTGGACTTCTTCAAATGAGGTATTTGCTGGATAGCAATGCGGTCATTGCTATCATGAAGGAGCATCCCAAGCTGCTAATGAGAATGCAGCAACACGCTCCTGAAGATTTCGCGATCTCGACGATCAATGCGCACGAATTGCACTACGGCGCTTACAAATCTCAGCAGACCGAAAGCAATCTCGGTCGCGTCGAAGCCTTGAGATTTGAAGTCTTAGATTTCGATCGCCATGCCGCGGAGCATGCTGCAGTAATCCGGGTGTCGCTTGAGAAACGAGGCGCGCCAATCGGTCCTTACGATTGCCAAATCGCGGGCCACGCAAGATCCCGCGACTTGACGCTCATCAGCCGCAACACGCGCGAGTTCGAGCGCGTGCCAGAACTGAAGCTCGAAGACTGGGAAGCCTAATTCAGCGCAATCAGCTTTGCGTCGTCCGTCAGGACGTACATGCGGCCCTGTGCCACGACAGGCGCCACAAAAATCGGATCGCCAAGATCCTGCTGGCCCATGACTTTGCCGGTGGCGGCATCGACGCCGACCAACTGACCAGTATTGGACGTTAGCCAGAGATTGCCGCCTGCCAGCACTGGTCCGGCAAATGTCGATCCACCCGGCAGCTTGATCGTCCATTGGATCTTGCCGTCTTTCCGGCTGACGGCCATCAGCTGTCCTGTCGTGTCCACGACGAAGACGCTGTCGCCCGCCACGCACGGTGTCTGCGTTCCAGGAAAATTGAGAGACCAGACGCGCTCGCCGCTTGTGCTGTTCGTCGCGACCATGCGGCCCGCATGACCGACCGCAAAGACCATGCCGTTGTCGATGGCCGGGCTTGCTGCGTCGCTGAGTGCCGTCAATTGCGAAGTCGTGCGCATGCGCGTCAGGCTCTCGGTCCACACCGCGCTGCCATCGGAAACTTTCAATGCAACGACGTCGCCCGACGGGTAAGGCACGACGACGATGTCGTTGGCGACGGCGGGACTGACGTTCATCACGCGGCTGGCCTGCTGCGGCAGGCCGCGCGTCGACCAAAGCTCCGTGCCGTCGACGCCTGATAAGCAAAGGAACCGCCCTTCGCTGGTAATCACATACACGCGATCGCCAGCCGCCGTCGGCGCAGCGCGCACTGGCACGCCGACGTTCTTTTCCCAGATGACTTTGCCCGAGGCCGGATCGAGTGCGAAGACACCACCGTAACCGCTAGCGCCGTAAATGCGCCCGCCGTCAATGGCGATGCCGCCGCCGTATCCTCCACCGCCGTCGCTGGCGCCGAGCGAGAGGATCTGCGAACTGAAGCTCGGCGAAGCCTTCTCGCCGGTCGGCGTCGGCTTCAACTGCGTCCGCCAGATTGCCGAACCGCCCGACGTCGAAAACGCGCTGACCGTGCCGTCGGCATCCAGCGTGAACACCTTGCCGTCATACACGATGGGGCTGGCGGTAACGCGGCCGAGCTTGCTGGACCCCGTTCCCGCGCTGGCACTCCATGCCGTCTGGCGGCCACCGCCGTAGGCGAGGTGGCCGGGTGCGTTGTTGGCATCGCCGCCCGGTTGTGTCCACGTGTCGTTGCTGCGCGGGGCTGGCAGCACCACCGGCGCCGCAGCCGTCGAAAGCTCGCCCGGCAACTTATCCTCGTTCGGCAGTACGGCAACGCGTCGCCCCGGCAGCGGCGCCTGCTTTTCCTTGAACGGATTGAGGTCGCCGACTTTCGGCAGGCTCGGCAAGCTGTCGGAGCACGCCGAGACGCTCGCGCCGGCGGCGATCACTGCCGCCATCAGTGCCGATCGTCTCGCTCGTGTGAGCATCATGCCAGCGTCCTCGTTACGTCACTTCGTGCTTGGCGGCGGGGTCGTCTCTTTTTGATCGCCTTCAGGCTTTGCAGCTTCAGCTGCCGGTTTCGCATCAGGCCCAGGCGTTGTAGCCGGCGCCGGTGCTGCAGCTGGTGCCGGTGTTGCCGCCGGTTCACCACCACCCATAGCGCCAGCCGGAACCTTCGCCAAAGTCTGGGCCATGATCGACCCCATCAGAACACGTACGCGCGCGGCGACGCCTTGCGGCGCAAGCGGATCGCTCAGAATGCGATCAAATTCCTTGGTGGCGGCAACGATGTCGCCCGCCTTGTAACCAGCCATGCCGAGCAATTCACGCGCACTGAAGCGCCACGGATTGCCGTCAGCTGCCAAAGCGTTGAGCCGATTCTGCATCTCGGGCAAGTCGGCCTTCCCCAACCGCAAGCCCGCAGCCTGCAAGGTCGCGAAGCTTTTCAACAGGGGATCGGACGTCGAGTCCTTGGCGATCTTCTCGAACTGCGCCAGCGCCTCGTCCTGTTTGCCGGCCTTCAAGTCGGCGCCGGCCGACTGCAAAGCCGCAAGGGCCGCATAGCCACGATGACCACCGTCAGCCAGTGTTTCGTAGGCTTTCAGCGCTTCGTCGGTCTTGCCTTCAGCCGACAGGCGCGTGGCACTCTCGTAGAGTGCGCCGCCCTCGGCGGCCAATGTCTGCTGGCGGCTTTGCCACAACTGATGGCCGCCGATGCCCGCCACGAGAAGTGCAACCAGGCCCACGACAAAAACGCCGTACTTATCCCAGAGCTTCGCCAATCGCTCACGGCGAAGCTCTTCTTCGACCTCCCGGTACAAACTGTCGTTCTTGTCGACCATAAGGCCTCTGTTCTCGCTGCTGCCTGTTGAAAAGCGCCGTCACGGGCGCGGTTTGGGCAGCATAGATACCCGACGTGGCCAGCCGCGCAACTGCCGCCATCCACCGCCGGATCGATTAACCGCTGCAGTCCCCCAGTTCGCTGGGCTAAGTGCTCGGAATTTTCGGCTTTTTCGTGACCCGTCCAGCCGCCGGTTCCCCCGCTTTGGCGGCTTCTTCGCGCATCGCGAAGCTGTGATCGGGTGTCGGGAAGGTGCCTGCACGCACCTCGTCGGCATAACCGGCGATAGCGCGCTCGATGGCCGCGCCGATGCTGCCGAACTCCTTAACGAACTTGGGCACGCGCGGTGACAGCCCCAGCATATCTTCCATGACCAGGATCTGGCCGTCGCAGGCAGCAGACGCGCCGATACCGATCGTGGGGATCGGCACGGCCGCCGTGATGCGCTCCGCCAGCGGCGCCGCGATGGCTTCCAGCACCACGGCAAAAGCGCCGGCCTCGGCCACCAGCCGCGCATCCTCCTCCAGTGCATCCCATTCCGGCCGCGTGCGGCCTTGGGCCTTGAAGCCGCCCAGCACGTTGATCGACTGCGGCGTCAACCCGATGTGCGCCATCACCGGCACACCGCGATCGACCAGATAGCGGATCGTCTCGGCCATCCGCCGCCCGCCTTCCAGCTTAACTGCACCGCAATCCGTTTGCTTCATCACCGTCGCGCAATTACGGAAAGCGACGGACGGGCTTTCCTCGTACGTGCCGAACGGCATGTCGACGACCACCAGCGACTGCTTGGCCCCGCGCACCACCGCCCGGCCGTGCATCACCATCAGCTCCAGCGGCACCGGAACGGTTGTCTCGTGCCCGTGCATCACCATGCCCAGGCTGTCTCCCACCAGGAGAAAGTCGCAATACTTGTCGGCGATGGCCGCCGTATGTGCGTGATAGGCCGTCAGCGAAACGATGGGCCGCACGCCCTTCAATGCCGTGATGTCCGGCGCCATCCGCCGCTTCGTCTGCGTATGCTGAGACATATCTGAGAACTCATCCTTCGCGCGCTATCGGCTAGGGCCGCACATTATTCGGCACGGGGCGCACACGCCAGATGCCCGACAGAAAGGCAGCCAATTGCGATTAAGTTGAGATTGCGCCACAGGACCCTTCAAGAGCGAACTATGGCACGGAAGCCACGTTGCGCAGGGAGTTTTCGGGCTGTAAACCTTTCGGTAGGCGCGTCAGGCTCTAGTCGAAAGACTATTTGCCTTTGCTGTATTTGTAAGAGGTGACGCCGTGCTTTTGCAGGGATTTGGGACCATCGGCGGCCGCGGAAAGCGCAACGCCCACCAAAAATCTATGACATGCAGCGGCATCGCATTGTTTGCTATTGCGGCCGCGTCGCTGACGGCCGTCTCTTGGCCAAGCGTTGCCATGGCTAAGAAGAGCTATAACTCAGGTTGGAGCCTATTTGGATTCTCCGACTACGACGAATCCCCAAGATATTATAAGCCTAAGCCCCGCGCCCCCAAACGGCCCGCAGCGCCGGCCGGCAACGAGACGTCGGTTCAAAAGATAGCGCCCTACAAGAAGCCCGACGGCCGGCCGGTCTTCCTGATGGTTTCGCTGCGCAAGCAGCACATCTCCGTCTACGACACGACGGGCCGCATCGCCGAAGCGCCGATCTCGTCCGGCCGCATCGGCTTTTCCACGCCCACTGGCGTCTTCTCGATCCTGGAAAAGAACCGCGTCCACTTCTCGAACCTCTATGAATCCGCGCCGATGCCGAACATGCAGCGGCTGACGTGGTCCGGCGTCGCCTTACACGCGGGCGACCTGCCCGGCTATCCGGCTTCGCACGGCTGTATCCGCCTGCCGCGCAATTTCTCCAAGCAGCTGTTTGATATGACGCGAATGGGAACGCGCGTCGTCGTCACGCGTGACCCTGTCGAGCCGGTTGCATTCTCGCACGCCAAGCTGTTCGGCTCATATCCGCCAGATGATGCGCCGCCAGCCCCAGCGCCCAGCGCAGACAGCGGTGGTGAGGCTACGGTGCAGACGGTGTCGGCCGAAGGCACCAATGCCAGTGCCATGACCAGCGCATTGGGGATCTCGACGGCAGACGCCGCGCCGCTCGCCGAACCGCAGGAATCCCCGGTCCGCGCCAAGCGCCGCGCCGAAAAGGCCGAAGCTGAGGCTGCACTCGAAGCCGCCAAGGCTGAAAAGCAGGCGGACGAAGATCTGGCCAAGGCCGCCGTCGCCGAGGCCGATGCGGCAAAGCTGGGTCTGCGCAACGTGATCCTTGAGGTCGGAAACCTGAAGCGGAGCGTCGCGAAGGCCGAGGCTGACCGCGTGGAGGGCGATCGCCAGTTTGCCGCCTTCTACAAGAAATACGCCGGCACCGCGCCCCTGACTGACGAACAGCGCGCAGCCTCGATCGAAGAAGAAAAGGCGCTCGAAGCCAACGCGCTGGCTCTATCAGATGCTGTCGATGCGGCACGCGCAGCCGTCGATGCCAAGGATCAGATCATCCTCGACCACGAGGCCAAGGTCGCCGAGGCGGACCAGAAGCGCCGCGATGCTATCCACCGCCTGTCAGATGCCAACGTGAAGCTCAAGACTGCAGGCGTGAAGGTCAGCACGATCCGCACCGCTGAAGCGCTGCGCAAATACCCGGTATCGGTCTACATCAGCCGCAAGACGGGCAAGCTCTACGTCCGCCAGAATCAGAAGCCGGTCTTTGATGCACCGGTTACCTTCACCAATCCCGACCAGCCGCTGGGCACGCACGTCTACACCGCGCTCGAGTATGCCAATGATGCCAGAACCGAACTGAGCTGGAACGCTATCTCTATTCCCGCCTCATCAGCCAAGCCTGACACGCGTACGCGCTTGGAGAAGCTGAAGGCGAAGTCACAGCTAGTTCCTGAGCCTGTCGCTGCGGTTCGCCAGACACCGGAAGCTGCGCTCGAACGCGTTGCGATGGACGACAGCGTTCGCCAGCAGATCGTCGATGCGATGAAGCCCGGCTCGTCGGTGATCATCACCGACCACGGCATCAGCAATGAAACCGGCCAGTACACCGACTTCATCGTGCTGACGAACCAATAGGGCGAGTCAGTTCTTGGATAAGCGAAAG
The DNA here is from genome assembly GCA_030655135.1 of Hyphomicrobiaceae bacterium. Classification (GTDB taxonomy): domain Bacteria; phylum Pseudomonadota; class Alphaproteobacteria; order Rhizobiales; family Hyphomicrobiaceae; genus JAKAXS01. Next base: position 59,254 of record JAURWC010000023.1, read on the forward strand.
GCCGGCCGTTGAGCCGGCCTTTTTGTTATGCCGAGATCTGCGGGATGGGCGCCACACCGATCAGATACTGATGTGCCCAGAGCAGGATGACCGCGAATAGCACGATGCCGCCCACGACGACGATAACGTCGTTGATCGGCGACGGCGCCATCACATTCACGGGCGCCGTCGTAACGCGCCTTTTAAGCGTGATGCGATCGTAGACGGCATACGCCAGGAAGCTACCGAACAGAATCAACGAGGCGAGATCGCCGTTTGCAATGAGATGCGCCAGCGCCCACGTTTTGATTGCAATCAGCATCGGATGTTTCACCGCCGTGCGGATGCGTGACGGCACCAGATACGCCATCAGAAAAATCATCGCCGGCAGCATCAGCGCCACCGCGATGTGACGCGTGAACGCCGGCGGATCCCACAGCACCACGTTTTTGTCGGGCATCAACTGCAGCTTGTGATAGCCCACTACGATCAGCACCAAGCCCGCGAGCGACAACACGCCAAAGGCAACCTTGTAGGCGGTCGCCCCGAAACGTTCCGTTAGCCCCGCCTTCAGATCGGGCGACGTTGGCACCAGGTGCACGCCCAAAAATATGACGATCCCCAAAATCAAAGGCAGCATGTCGTTCTCTCTCCCGAGTGTCTTTCTCCGAACCCGTGCCTTACCACAATTGGCCAAAAAGGGCCGCATCGGAGAGACCGGGTTCAGGCGCTGTTAACGCCCTGTGCGCTAGAAAACGGGCTCCCCTGTTCTGCGTTGGTAGCCCGCGTATGCAAAGCCCCAAAAGTCCCCGCCGCGTCATTAAGGCAGCCGTCCCGCGCTCGCGCTCCACGAAGCGCCGAACCGTCAAGGCGCGTGCCTCTCGGCCAGTGGCGCAGCCATCGGCCGACGCCCTGTTGATCGCGCAGTTCGCCGAAGCTCTGGGTCAATCACCGGCCAAGCCGGCGCGCACGAAGCGCCGCTCGCTCGCCGAAGCGCTGCAGCAGACCGCCCGCAGCAACGACGATGTGCTCGCCATCATGCCCGGCGCCCGCATCGCGCAGCCGAAGGTAACCGCTGCGGCGAGCGCGCTCTCCGCACCCGCCAACCCTGCGCCCTGCCTAGCCGCCGCTCGCCGGCGCCACCTTAACGGCAGGATCATTGGCGCCGCGTCCTGGTGCGTTGCCGTCCTCGTGACTGCGGGCATCGTCTCAGCTGCGGCATATGGCTTCGTCTCGCAGGCGCCCTTAAGGTCGATCGAGGCGATTACCACCGCCAGCGCCGCCCAATTCTGATAGGACTGCCGCGCGCATCCAGCGCCAGTGGACCTGTGCGACTATGATTGATCCCGAAAGCGATATCGTCACGCTGAGCGCCTCCGAGGCGGATGCGGCCGTGCGCCTCGATCTCTTTGTCACCGCCCAGGTCGAAAGCCTGTCGCGCTCCCGCGTGCAGAGCTTGATCCGCGCGGGTCATGTTCAAATCGCCGGCAAGCCGGTCGTCAATCCCGGACATAAATTGAAGCCGGGCGACACCGTTTCCGTTGCCGTGCCGCCGCCTGAGCCGGCACAGCCGCTGGCCGAGCACATGGCCCTCGACGTCGCCTTCGAAGACGGGCACGTGATCGTCATCGACAAGCCCGCTGGGCTCGTCGTGCATCCAGCCGCCGGCCACGCACAAGGCACCCTCGTCAACGCATTAATTGCGCACTGCGGCGATAGCCTCTCCGGCATCGGCGGGGTTCGCCGGCCCGGCATCGTGCATCGTCTCGACAAGGATACTTCAGGCCTGCTCGTCGTCGCCAAGACCGATACGGCTCATAAGGCGCTATCCGAACAGTTCGCCGCTCACGGCGCCGATGGCCGCCTGCAACGAACGTATCGCGCGCTGGTGTGGGGCGCGCTGCCACGGCCCCGCGGGCACATCGATGCGCCACTGGGACGATCGGCTGCCAACCGCACCAAGATGGCCGTCGTTCCGCCGGCCGCAGGACGGCACGCCGTAACGCACTACGAAGTGGTCCAGGTTTTCTCCGACGACGAAGGCAAAGCCATTGCCTCGCTCGTCACGTTGCAGCTGGAAACCGGGCGCACACATCAGATCCGCGTCCATCTGGCCCATATCGGCCATCCCGTGCTGGGCGATCCCGTCTATGGCGTCGGCTTCAAGACGAGCGCCGCGCGACTGAGCGACGAGGCCAGGAGCGCGCTTGACGCGCTTGGCCGTCAAGCGCTGCACGCCGCTGAGTTGGGCTTCACCCATCCCAAATCCGGCAAGCAAATGCATTTCATTTCGGACCTGCCTGCCGACATGGCAGGGTTGGTCACTTCGCTGCAAGGTGTGCCCGCCGCACCTGCCAAGGCCAAGGCCAACTCGCCCGCCAAGCGCCGAACTAAAGCCAACGGCAAGGCGTCGTAATGGGGACTGGGCCGCGAGCGGTCCAGCCCCCGTCATTCAGCCAGCTTTAATTAGCTAGCTCACTTACCGAGTGCGTTCTTGATCATGCCGACGAGCGCCATGACGATAGCGCCGCCGACACCGCCGCCGGCGAACTGCGAGGCCAAAGCGCCGATATCAAGCCCCTCGGCACCGCCCACGCCCGGCAAGCCGAGCAGGCTACCCAAGATTTGACCTCCAAGGCCGCCACCGACGAGACCTGCCAGCGAATTCCCCAAGGTTCCCAAGCTAATGTTCTTCAGCAGCGAACCTGCCACGTTGCCCCCAACGGCACCCGCGACGAGTTGCAACAACAGTGTTGTGATATCCATAATTAGTCTCCAAGCCCCACCCGACCAGCGACGGGAAGAATCTCCGCGCCGCGTGCTGTAAAATCACAGCATTCGGAGTTATATAATTTCCCCGAGCACAACCCAACGCGCGTTTTTCGGAAAGTCCCTTTCCTAACAGCTGTCCGTTGTCCACGGGTCACAGGCCGGATGAAAGTCGTTCGGAACTATATTTTCTCCAACGATCTTAAGCCTATATTCGGTACTGTGCCGTCAGCTGCCGCTTTGGCAATCGTTTGAGAGGGCTTCAAATGGCTTCGTTTCGTTGCATGGTCGCGTTGATCGCGGCTGTCGTTGGCAGCAGCGTCGTTATCGCTGACGTCGCACCGGCCTTTGCTGCCGAAGGAAAATCCTCCAAGGGCAACCGCCGTGGCGGCTACTCGTACGACCAGGCCGAGGTCATCAACACTTATGGCGACTCGCGCGGCCGGTACGGCTCGTCTGATTCCCTGCGCGATCCGCAGTTGGGCCGCCAGACCGAAGGTGGACCGTTCGATCACGGATTCTTTTTCGATTCCGGCGTAGGCCGCAATGGCGGCGACGCCCCCTACATGCGCTAAGTGCGCTGTGGCCCGGTGGCAACGCCGGCCCACAACTGCGCCCGTTTCAAACCGGCTGCGCAAATCTGCCATGAATAACGTCATGATTGCGGTACGCTGCGCCTAGGCAAGCCTAGTTGGCCTAGCTATAGCTGCAGTCTGCTATGATGTTACTGGGAGATTCCTTGATGCCCTTTAAGTCGCCGCTGATCGCCGCATCGGTCGTTGCACTGTCGCTCTCAATGAGCGCCGGCACTGCTTCCGCAGAGTGCAAGACGATGGGCTTCACCGTAAACGACTACGGCAAGGACGGTCCGACCAAGGACTCCAAGGAGCTGCTCGACAAGGATATTGCCAAGTGGGCGGCCGATAACGGCGTTGAGAAATATACCGTCGGCAAGAAGACCGTGAAATGCGAGCTCTTCCTCGACGTCATTTTGTTTGACGAGCACACATGCACCGCCACCGCCTCGGTATGCTGGGGTTCCGGCATTGGCAGCAATACACCCAAAACGGCAAAAGAAGGTGCCGCGCCCAAGAAGAGCGCAACCAAGGCCGCCGCGAGCGAGTCAAAGCCTCCAGTCGAAACCGGCGCGATCACGCAGGAATCGCCTGGCGAGGCCAAGTCTGAAACAGCGGCACCCGCTGCTTCGGTAAAGCCGGCCGAAGCCGCCACAGCGCCAGACGCAACGCGCTCATCTGCATCGGACGAAAGCGCCGCCGAGCGTGCAGCTGCAGCCGCCGAGCGCGCTGCCGCCGCAGCCGAGCGTGCTGCTGCCGCAGCTGAGAAGGCTGCTGCCGGCAACAAGTCGGCATCGGCTGATGAGCCGGCGGAAGGCATACCGAAGCCGTAACGCCGACCGGGCATACTGGAAGGACGTCCGGACTGAGCTCGAGGCAGATTTGAAAAGGCACGACACGCCATTCCGGCGTTCAGGGCGAACCATTGCTTTGCAAACGCTCCAGGCGCAGGCGGTGACGCTCGTCAGTCATCAGCAGCACTGAACCGCACGCCGCCGACAACACCGCAAGGCCCGTCGCACCGGCGATCAGAAACAAGATCATGATCTGGTATTTGGCGGCGTCTCCGGGCTCTGCGCCAGCGAGGATCTGCCCGGTCATCATTCCCGGTATGGCGACGATGCCGGCTGTCGCCATCATGCTCATGATCGGCAGCATTCCAGCCCGCACTGATCGCCGCATGATATCGCTCATCGCCACGAACCGGGATTGCCCGAGCGCCAGCCGCGTCTCGATCACCTGACGTTCGCGATTGGCTCCGTCCGCGATCGTATCCAGCACCAGTCCGGCACCCGCCAGCGCGTTGCCCACGATCATGCCCAGAATCGGCAGGAAGAACCGTGGCGCGTACCATGGCTCTGCACCGATGATAGCCGTGACGGCAAACAACGCAGTGACAAGACCGGCAGCAAACGGCGGCCCGCCAGCCAGCGCATAACCGCGCCATCCGGAAATCCTGCGAGACTGATGCGAGGCAACTTCGTACCCTGTGGCAGCCAGCATCAACATCGCAAACAGCAATGTCGGCCAGAACGCGTCAGACGCGAAGATGAACTTCAGCAGCACGGCGATCAAAGCCAACTGCAGCACCATGCGGACGGCAGAGATTGCCAGACTACGCTCCAAGTTCAAGCGGAAGCCGAACGAGATGGCGCCATTGATCAACAGCAGCAGCGAGGCCAACACCAAGTCCCAGTACGTGAGCGCGACGTAGCTCATGGTGCGTGCGCCGTAAGTGGCTTTTTGCCCAGCGCGATACGCGCGTTGGCAAGGCGCTTGGAGAATGCCGCGTCGTGGCTGGCCAAGACAACGGTGTTACCGGAGAGCAGCCGGTAGCGGATCAGCTCTTCCACCAAAGCCACCGCCGCCGGATCGAGCCCACTCGTCGGCTCATCGAGCAAAAGAACTTTCGGATTGTCAGCTAACGCCCGTGCGAGCGACAGCCTATGGCGCTCGCCTGTCGAAAGCTGCTGCAGCGGCTGATCGAGAGCCGCCGCCGGCAAGCCGATTGCCGCGGCGACGCGGACCGCACGCGACCGGCAGGCTTCGTCCGGTGGTAATGCTTCCCGCGCGGTGTCCGTCCACCACACAGGCTCTGCTGCCACGAACCGCACCGCGCCGCGCCACGCCGGTCCCGGCATCTCAGACTGTTCCGCACCGTCAAAAAACACTCGGCCCGAAAACGGATCGAGATCCGCCAGCGCACGCAGCAGCCGCGTCTTGCCGGATCCGGACGGCCCGTCGATAGCCAAGCACTCGCCGCTGCCCACTTCGAACGATATGGGCGGCGACGTTCCGATCTTGATGTGTTCGGCCCGCAAAATGGCAGATGCCCCCAGCCACCCATGAATTGAACGCCTGACGCTACCAAGCGCTGGCGCTACCGGCTAGAGCCGCATCACGATTGTAGGGGATACTGAAGGTTTAAGCCGCAGCGACGCTGGCAGCGATCTCATCGAGCTTTTCGCTCAGCATTGCGCGATCGAACGGCTTCATCATGTAGCTGTCGGCGCCAGCCGACAAAGCGCGCGCAATGTCCAGCGTATCATGCTCGGTCGTGACGTAGACGATGTGCGGGCGCCGGTCGCTTTCTATGGCGCGAATCGCGGGAATAGCGTCGAGCTTCCCACTGCCCGGCATATGCCAGTCGAGGAAAATGATATCCGGCATCAAAACCGTGCAAAGCCCGACGGCGTCGCTGCCGCTCTCCGCTTCCGAAACCGTACAGCCGAGGCTGCGCAGGATCTGAGCCGCGACCTTCCGGACGACACTGGAGTCATCGACGATTAGGCAGCGCCGCATGGATAGCCTTTGGAGATTGAGCACTGACGGCCCGCGAGGGGGCTAAGGAGTTCTAGTATCCTTTAAAGGCCTTAACGCGGAATTGAGACGCTGTCTGAACGCCTTAGGCGCCCGGCGATCAGCCTTCCGGCTCGGCGGCCACCAGGATGTCTGCCCCCTCCATGAGGATCGAAAGCCGCATCTTGGCCGCGCCTGCCATCCGCCACGTGTAGTAGGCCTGGATATTGATGGCATCGAGCGGCCGCGTCGGCTGCTCGATGATGAATTCCGGCAGATGCTGCGGCGGCCGCGCACGGTTGCCGGCGCACCGGATCACGAAAGCCTGCGACGCTTCCGTGCCTTCGAACGTCACGTGGATCTGCCCGCCATGCGGCAGCGCGGTCATGGAGTTGGCGATCAGGTTCAACAGCAGCTTGACCTTGTCCTTCGCCATGAAGGCCGGTCCGGCATGCCACATCAGCTTGTGCTTGGCACTCTGCTCAATCACGCCGCGAGCGATTTCCTGAGCCTTTGCCATTTCGATAATGGTGCCCGCACCACCCGAGGCACCGAATGCAAACCGCGCAAACTCCAGCCGCGCCGCCGCCTGCCGCGAGGCGCTGCGGATGACATCGAGCGCATAGGCTTTCGCATTCGGATCGCTTTCCGAATCGAGCACCTCGAAGCCGTTGTTCGTGGCCCCGACCGGATTGACCAGATCGTGACAGACTTTGCTGGAGATCAGCGCCGCGAGTTCCAGATCGGTTGGATGAACGCGTTCACTTAATGACATGGTGCCCCCGGGAAAATCGCTAAGCGATGTGGAGCGGCGTCTCGGGGTCTGGCGCAGGCCAGACCATCACGCGAGCAACAGGGGCCGCTTGCGAACGGTATCTTAGCTTTGATACACGCGCCGCGAGTCGATGCAAAGTCTGGCTAAGGTAATCGGGGAAGAATCAGACGTTTTGCCGTCTGGCTGAGCCCGCATCGCCACGCACAATGCTAGCGTCAGGTACGGCTGGGCCGCAATTGCACGAAGGATTGGCATGCCTCGGATTTCGCAGCAGGATTACAGGCGCTTGGCCGACGGGCTGCTGGCGTGCGTGCTGTCTGCGGGCAGTTTGCAGATGCGTTATCTCGGTTCCGACATCGCCGTCATCGCCAAGCCCGACGCCTCGCCAGTCACCGCGGCAGACCATGAATCAGAGTCGGTCTTGCTGGCCGGGCTGGCCGCCGTCGCACCCAATGTTCCCGTCGTGGCCGAAGAGCGTGCCGCCGCAGGCTTCGTGCCCAAGGTCGCGGGCACATTTTTCGCGGTCGATCCGCTCGACGGCACCAAAGACTTCATCGCCGGCCGGCCCGATTTCACGATCAACATCGGGCTGATTTCCGACGGTGTTCCGGCTTTTGGGATCATCTATGCTCCGGCGCATTCGGCGATGTATCTCACCACGGCCGAGGGCGAATCCGCCTACTGTTACCTGCCGACGAACGCGCTCGTCTCTTCATTTTCAGAATGCCGGTTCGAACGCCTGCGCACGCGCGCGCCCGAGCCCGGCGCATTGCGCGCGCTCACCAGCCGATCGCGCCCGAGCGAAATCTCCGACGCGTTTCTGCAGCGCGCCGGTGTCAGCGACGCACAACCGACGGGCTCATCCCTGAAGTTCTGCCTGATCGCGCAAGGCCGCGCCGATCTCTATGCGCGCTTCGGGCCTACGAACGAGTGGGATACTGCTGCCGGCCAGGCGATCCTTGCCGCGGCCGGCGGTGCTGTCGTGACGATGGATGGGCAGCCATTGAGCTACGGCAAGACCGACGCGCGCTTCCTCAACCCCGAGTTCATCGCCTGGGGACGACAGCCGCCGCAGCCCTGATTTTGCAGGCGTCGCGACACATGTCCGCTGCTCCCTAGCCACACTTTAGTAATACTTGTGCGGCATCGTTTACGCGGGGTTAATCCGCGCGCATGGGCCGCTGCGCGGCGAGCTGAGGGATGGGACGAGCCATGCCACTTTCGAGCCTAAGATGCTTGTGCGCCGGCATTTTTGCCGTGCTGCCGCTGATGTGTGCGTCTACCGCCGCTGCGCAGAATGACAGCCGCTACAGCCAGAACAGCTACGACGATGATTCGAATCAGGGCGGCCAATCGCAGGACCGCGGCTATGACGATCGCGGCGGCGGCTCCGGCGGTGACGACGCTTACCGCCCACCCGCCGACACCTACGACCGTGCACCGCACGACGAAGGCTATGAAGGCAGCGGCCGTCGCGACAGCTTCTCAAAGAGCCGGGGCGACAATTATGATTCTCCGCCGCGGGATCGCGCCTACCGCGACAACGGCTATCCCGAGCCTCAAGAGCCGTCGCCCGGCCGGTCGCGCTATTACGAGGAAAACGAAATCGTTGCGGCAGGTCACGGCTTCTTTGGGTCAGTGACCAAAGGTCTCGCCAGCGCCGTCGAGTATGCTTTCAAGAGCCAGGGCCGCCCCAACGGGTACATTCTTGGCGAGGATGCCGGCGGTGCGTTCATGGTTGGATTGCGCTACGGCGAAGGCAAGCTCTTCACCAAGGACGCCGGAACACACAAGGTCTACTGGCAGGGCCCCTCGGTCGGCTACGACATGGGCGCCGAAGGCTCGAAGACGATGGTGCTCGTCTACAACATGCATGACCCCAGCGAGATTTATGAGCGGTTCGGCGGCGCCGAAGGCTCGGCCTATCTCGTCGGCGGCGTCTCCGTGCAGTTCCAAACCTACGGTCACGTGACCCTGGGCGTCATCCGGTCTGGCGTCGGACTGCGGCTGGGAGCTAACATCGGCTATTCGAAATATAGCCGCCGCCCCACGTGGAACCCGCTTTAGGCACAGCGCGCATCGCCCAACTGCCGTTGTAATTCCTGCCGAAATCATGCGGCAGGACTGGCGGATTGCGGTTGGCGCGTTATGCTGCCCTCGCTGGAACGACGTGGCAGCTCACCGGCTGCACGGCTGTGCTTTGGGAAACGAGTTGCGGGTCTTGGCGTTTGATGCTTCTGCTTCGCAGCTCAACAACTCATGGCAGAACTCGGTTTGAGCTGTATCGGGCACGGAACGGGAACCGGGAATCGATGACGAAGGTGCGCGAGTGATCACGATCGAAGCGGTCATGCTCGTGCTGCTCGGCTTCTGCTTTGCGGCACTATTGGTGTTCGTCGCAGCGCCCTTCTACGGCCGCCGCTCGGCTCGCCTTGCCACGGACGCCCTTCGCCGAGCGATGCCACTGACCGAGGCCGAGATTCGCGCCGACAAAGATCGCCTTCGCGCAGAGTTCGCCATCTCGATTCATAAATTGGAAACCAAGGCCGAGCAGAGCGCGCTTTCCGCTGCTCGTCACATGGTTGACCTCAATCGCCGAGACGCCACCATCAGCGCGCTGGAGGGCGAAGTCGCGCGCATGGGCACGTTCCTCGATGAGCACGAGAATGCACGCCGCGTTCTTGAACAAACCATTACCGAGCGTTTGCCGCGCGTCGAACATCGCCTGTCGGAAGCCAAGAAGCTGCTGTTCCAGCGCGACCGCGAGCTGGCGCATCTGACAGACAGTTCCAACAAGCAGGCTCAAGCCTTGGAAGAGGCCAAGCAGATCAACGCGCAGCAACGCGATGAAGTCCATCGCCTCAACGCCACGCTGGCGACGCGCGCCGCCCGTAACCGCGATGCCCTGATAGACCCCCGCTTCGACGGCGAAGTGGCCCTGCGCTCAGAGATCGAGGCACTGCGAACCAAGACGCGCGACCAGTCGGCGCTGATCAGCCGCCTGCAGGGCGTCATGACCACGGCGGGCGTTCCGCAGGATCGCATTGCTGGCAACGATGCCGGCAGCGCGATGCCGATCGACGCCACCTCAGCCGAAGCCGAGATCGGCCGCTTGCGGCGGGATCTTGCCGATGCGGAAATGGCGCTGCGATCGGTGCGCGGCGCAGCCGAAGCCGGGCAGGCAGGCCAGTCGGCGCTGGAACTGGAACTGCGCGCCCTCAAATCGGCCAACCAGGACCAGCGAACCGAGATCGCAAATCTCAAGGCATCGCTTGGCGTATTCCAGAGCAGCGCCGACGACGACAAGACGATCGTTGAAAGCAAGATCGCTTTGAAAGCGCGGCTTAGCGCCCTGCAGGCCAAGGCCGACGAGCAGGTGAGCACGATCCAGACCCTGCGTTCTGAAATCGCTGCGGCAAACGAAAAGCTTGCGCGCCAAGCCGCGCACTTCGTTGATGAAATGCGCCGCCTCGGCGCAGGTACGCTTCCGGCCGCGGGGCCACAGCGCCGGACCAGTTACGACGTCAAACGTCCCAGCCTCGCCGATCGCATCACCGCACCGCGGCCTTTCGCGGCCAACGACCAGCCGGACATAGACAGCACGACAGATGCCCCGTCGACGCCGTTCGGCACCCGCGAGGCACCCGCAGCCGAAACGGCTGCCGAGCCGGTGAGCGCAGGCGCTGGCTTCATGCGCCGCTTGGAAACCACGGGCACGGACGCCGCACGATCTGCCGCCTTGGATGGCGGTTTCTCGCCTCCGGCCCCCGCATCATCGACCCCCGCAGCTAGCACCCCTTCCAGCGGCGATGATGCGCCATCGGTGCGCCGTCCGGGGCTGTTGGAGCGGATCACCCGGATCGAAAAAGGCAGCGGCGCCGCCTGATCCGTACCAACCGCATCGCTGCGTCAATGCGCCCCCGTGTGAGGGACCTCTGTCTGTGGTCCGGTGCGACCTGCGCCGGAATGCCAACACTCCCGGAACTAGCCCGCCAATCAAACGTTTAGGCGCGGAACGAGGAGCGAAAATCATGCTGCCACGACTTTCCAGCTATGCCGCCATGATGGCGCTAACGTCCGTTGTAGGCGCATCGGCATCCTTTGCGGTCAGCGATCAAGTCCGGCAGTTTTGCCGCGAAGACTACTACGCCCATTGTCCTAATCACGCACTCGGCAGCACCAACCTCCGCCGCTGCATGAAAACTGCCGGTCCGAAACTGTCCTCCGGCTGCATCAAAGCACTCGTCCAGGCCGGCGAAATCACGCAGACGGAGGTCCGCGAGATTTCGCGGAAGCTCAAGAGCACACCCTGACGGCGTCCCCGGGTCCGCTTGTGCGGCGTGTTGACATGGCGTGCCGAACCCACAATCCGGACAACCATCAATCGCTATTCGGACACGAAGGTGAGTCACAACGCATGTGTGACGGCTCGCCTTTCCTAAAGCGCCGCCAGAGCGTTAAAGCGGAGAGTGAATGATGATATCGCGCGCGGCAGCAGTGGTGCTTTGGGTTTGTGCCAGCAGCGTCCCGGCATTCGCCGAGCCCTACACGCCATGGGATAACGAGCCGTTTTGGGACCGTCCTGCCCAGTCACAATCAAACCGCTACCGCGATCTGGACACAGCACCCACGCCAATGCCGCAAGCCCAGGGTGGCGGAGACGTTCGCGACGGCGGGCCGAGGCCTGAAGTTGCGCCAAAAGCGCCGATTGTGGTTGCCTTCGACTTGCCCCAGTACAGCCCGGGATCGATCGTGATCGATAGCGGCGGGCGCAGGCTGTACTTCGTGCTGCCCGGCAATCGGGCGTTTCAGTATCCCATCTCGGTCGGCCGCGAGGGTTTCGCATGGGCGGGCACTGAAAAAATCAGCCGTAAGCAAGCCTGGCCAGATTGGCATCCGCCGGCTGAAATGCGCCGGCGTGACCCGAAGCTGCCCGTGAAGATGCTGGGTGGTTTGCGTAACCCGCTCGGTGCCATGGCGCTTTATCTCGGCAATACACTCTACCGTATCCATGGCACCAACGACGAAAAGACCATTGGTCACGCGTCGTCGTCGGGATGCTTCCGCATGATGAATTCCGCAGTGTTGCACTTGGCACAGTTCGCGCAGGTCGGCACCAGCGTGACGGTCGTCAACAAGCTGCCGATCACGCCACAGCCGCCTCCGGTCGCCTTCAGCCGTCCGCCGGCCACCTTGCCACCGGTCGCAGCAAACCGCCCGGTACGGCCCCCTGCGGCCGCGCCGCCAGCGGCCGAATGGCAGACCGGAGACCCGGATGACCAGCCCTATAGGCCGGTGCCGGCCCGCCGCGCCCCTCCCCCGTCTGACGAGGCCGATGTTGCCGATGTCCAGGTTACGCCGCACGACGACGTAGACGACTACGATCCTTATGCCGTGCAGCGGCCAATGGCATCTCGCCGCTACAATCGTGACCGCTTTGGCGATCGCTATGCCAACGATCGCGTGGACAGCTACGCCTCGGAGCGCCCCCGCGGCCGCCAGTGGTATGACGACGAGCGCGACGATTTCTAACGATTTTCAACGCGCTGAACGGCGTTTCCAAGCTGCTCGCATAAGGGTTGTTAGGCTTTATGCCTATTCGCCGCCTTGACGCACAGTGTCGCTGACGGCAAACGTTCGCTCAGCAATGGAACCTGTTGCCGTAATTGCGACTTTCGCAATGACAATGCGCGCTATGTTAGCGCGCCGCCCCATTAAGGGAAAGCCGTGAAGCCCGAGTTCGAGCGTTTGTTTCAGAGTCATGGCGCGCTGCTGTGCGCAATGACGATTTGCGTGCTCTTCTTGTGTGCCGCGACGGTGAATTCCAAGCATTCCAGTGAAACGAAGGCCATCGCGGCGGCAGATCCATTCGCATTGAAGAATCCCAATGCGTTCGACCCGGCCCGCCGCCGCAGCGTGCGCGCTTTGAAAATCCCGCGCGAGACAGCTGCTCACATGGCATCAGGTATCGACGCCGCCGAAGAGGCGGTGCCGGCAGAGGCTGACACCATAGACGCAGCTCCATCCGTGCCGCCCCGCGTTGCCGAAGCTAATCGCTAGCTCGCTCTTTCAGGCGCGTCTCGTAAGCCTTCAAGTGTGCGTAGACGACGGTCAGCCGCTCGCACGCCAATCCACCGGACGCACGCATAAGGAGATCGCCGATGATGTGGTCGGCCTCGATGCGTGCGCCATTCTCGATATCGCGGAACATTGAAGACGTTTGTGGCGACTGCTCGTTCGTCAAAAACGCGCGCGTTTCATCGAGAAAGTCTGGCCTTGGCGCAAACCCCGCCGCCGCAGCGATACTTCCGACCTCATCGATCAACCCCAGGACGAAATCACGCCCGCCCGCCACGCGGTTGATCACGCCGATCGGCGCACGCAGTGTGCTTGTGGCTCCCGCCATGGAGGCAAGAACCACCCATTTTTCCCACATCGCCTGCAGGATTTGCGGACTGGCCGTGGCGTCGAATGCCGCGCCTTCGAATGCGCGTCGGATGTCGTTGACACGCGTGCTCGCCCCGCCGTCTCGTTCGCCATACGTAAGACTATGCGTCGTGTTGAGATGCACGATCGTTCCCTCCGTGCTCAGCGTCGTGGAGATGACGCACTGGCCACCCAAAACGGCGTTGCCACCAAATCGCGCTTCGAGCACGTCGATATGGCGCATGCCGTTAAGCAGCGGAAGGATCGCACTGTGAGGCCCGATAGCTGGCGCGACGTCAGCAATCGCGGCGTTTAGGTCGTAGGCCTTACAGCTTAGAATGATGAGATCGAAGGCGTCGGACAGCTTATCCGCCGTGACGGTTGCCGGCGCAGCGATCGAAATATCTCCGGCCGGACTGCGCACGCGCAGGCCGTTCTGCGCCAGCAGCGCGGCCCTGCGGGGACGCACCAAGAACGTCACATCGCGCCCGGCCTGTGACAGACGGGCGCCGAAATAGCCACCAATCGCGCCGGCGCCAACAACGAGAATACGCATCTAAATCAGGGATTGGCCGGAGGTGGTGCCGACTGAGCCGGTGCCCCGGTCGAGGCGCCGCTGGCGGCATTCCGCGCCGACAACTCGGCAGCCTCGCGCGCTGCACGCTCCTTGGCGGCATCATCCTGCGCGCGCTTCAGCTCTGCTTGGAAACGGTCGTCGGCTTCGCGCGCCGTTTTCTGCGCCAGTTCGCGCGCCGCACGTTCTTTACCGATGTCGTCCTTCAAACGCGCAGCCTCGCCCTGGGCCTTGCCCAATTCGTCGGCGCTCGCCTTGAGCCGGTTTTCTGCGTCCTCGCGGGCCGTGTTTGCCTGAATCTGCACCTGCTCCAGCTGATTGCGCAGTTGTGTCACGGAATGATTGACCGTCTCGTTGGCGGCTTTGACCTTGCTCACTTCCGCCTTCATCTCGTCCATCGAGCGTTCGGCAACATTGGCCCGCTCGTTAGCAGCCTTCGCCTCCCGCTCGACCGACGCACGCGCTGCCTTCAGCGTGGCGATCTCGTCGTGCAACCCCCGATTATCCCAGAACAGCAAGCCAGCTGCGAGCAGGGCCACGGCGGCGATGCCCATAAGCAGCGGCTTAATCGTTGTATCATCCATTTTGCTTTCCCTTTGGCGCGGGGCTATTCAGCCTTTCGTCGTTTCGCCGTTCGGTCGTGCGTATCACGCTTATACGGCCGTCTGCACGGGCCGTCTCTCCACGTGTTTACTGCCCGATCAGCGACCCATTCGCATTCCGGTGGATTCGCCCGTAGCGGCCGCGTTTCTTAACGGCTTTAGCGATGCCGGGCAACGCGACGCGCCATTGGGGAACGTTGCGCTACCATCTTAGTTGCACCCCCCGCAAACCATTGGCGCAACGTTAAGAATCGACTAGCTCATCGTTCTTAAACAGTGGCTTTGTGAGGTCTTGATGGCGTGCTTTCTGGCCGTAGCCAATCGTAAGGGCGGCGTAGGTAAATCGACCACCAGCGTCATGCTGGCGCATGCCGCCGCCGCCTGGAGCGGCCACCGCGTGCTGGTGATCGACCTCGATACGCAATGCAACGCCTCCCTGATGCTGGTTGGCGGCGAGGGTTGGGACAAGGCCCGCCGCTCGCGCCGCACCATCGCCGACTATCTGTTCGATCGCTTCGACAAGGTCGCCGAAGATGAATCGCAATACGTCATCGCCAACGCGGGCGATGTTGCCCATCCCCGCACCGGCAATGGCCGTGTCGCCTTGCTGCCAGGCTCGCTGCTGATGGAAGACATCCAGGGCGAACTGTTCGTCGCCCAGGCCCGCAAGGGTAAGGACACAGAAGTCGTAGCCACGGAAGTGCGCGGCCGCTTGAAGCGGCTCATGAAGCACTTCGGCATGGACTATGACGTCGTCATTCTCGACTGCCCGCCGGGCCTTTCGTTCGCCGCCCTTGCTGCCTTGGATCTGGCCAACCGTGTCGTGGTACCGTTCCGTCCCGACTTCGTTTCTCAGTTTGCCATCGACCGCATCTCAACGATGATCGAAAAAGTCCACACGTCGGAAGATGTCGCGGCAATCCCGTTCGCCGAGCGCCGCTACGTCTGCCTGCCCAACTACGTGCGCAACAACAACGGCCGCGAACGCCTGTTGCTCGACCAGATGGCGCTGGACCACCCGATGCTCGCCTCCCGCATCCCGCTGCTTGACAGCGTAGCCCGCGCGTTCGACTGGGAAGAGACGAAGAAATCGATGGTTGAGAAATACGCTGACGCCTTGCCGCATCTTCGCGCCTTGCACGCGGAGGTCTTCAGCGGCATACCGCGCGAGTTGGATTGAGAGACATGAGCAAGTCGACGCGTTCGATCTCCGGTGCCGCCAAGAACACGTTCCTGGACGGCATCGTCCGATCCGCCCTGGGCGACGATCACGCCGCGCGCGCGCGGTTAATGGAAGAGCTGACGGCCGCCGTCTCAAGCCTGCGCATTCGCGTCGAGGCGGAGCGCGGCCGGAAGGCAACGACGCGAACTGTAACGCTCCCCGCTCCGCCGCCGGCGTCAGCCGGCACAGCCGCCGGCTACGGCCCAGCAACGGACCTTGATGCGGATTTCGATCCCTATACACCCAACGTTATCGTAGTGCTCCGCACCCGCGGGCGTGACGCGGCGCTAGCGGCGCTCGCCGCAATAACCAATGAGCGCCATCTGCGTCTTTTGGCGCACGAGCAGCAGCTAGGTGTGCCGGAAGCCCGAGCGTCGCTTGCTGATTTACGCCAGGCGATCGTCGCTGCCGGTGAACGCCGCATCGCCAACAGGCTTGCGGCCGGCAGCTAGAGTTGCAGCCCGGCTAGAGCGCTAAACAGCCCGATGCGCTGCCAGGTCGACGACGTTATCGCCAGGGCCCTCGACAAGCGAGAAGTGCGAGACCTTGTTGGCGTCGCTGACGTAGATCCATTTGGCGTCGAACAATTCGCCGTCGCGGATGAATCCGAATGTGGCGCCCTTCTTCGGCCGCCAGAACAGCGATGGCGGCGCGGTCGTGCCGGCGCGCTCCCAATCGGGCTCGACGAAATCGGCAATCTCATTCCATTGAATCACGGTGCGTTCGCTCCCACTGCTTGGTTGGCGGAAGCTTAGTGCTTCCGGACAAAGTGTGAAGCGGTTTTCCGAAAAGAAGCACGAAAGAACAACGAGCTAGAGAATATTCGCGATCGATCGAAAAGCGAAAAGACTCTTGGCCTGCTTGCGCGGGTACTCCTAGTTCGGCGCCGGGCAGCGCGGCGCGTTGGCCGCGTCAACCTGTTCGCAATGCGAAGAGAACGTCGCCGTCTCGCCCTGCCCCGTGGTGCTGAGCGACACGTGGCAGTAGAGTTTCTGATCCAGCCCGGCTCGCACGAACAGACGAAACGCTTCGCCGTGGCGCAGCGGGAAACGCAACGTACAGTCTTCGCCATCCGGATTGAGCAGGATGACCACCTGACTATCTGAGGGCACCTCCATGCCGAAGGTGTCGCCACCATCTCCGAGCGCCACTTGCGCGTCCGGCGTGATGGTGAACAGCTCATCGGTTCGCGCCGCGGCCGGCACGGCCACGAGCAACATTGCAGACAATCGGAACAGCCAAGGCGTCATGCGCGTCCACTCCTGCCGGATGTGACGCAATGACGCTATCACGCCGTGCAGGCGTGTGGAGTCTCCGCCGTAACGTCTCCACTGCAATTCGATATCAGGCTACTTCCGGCCCGGATCGTATTTGTGGCGCTGCCGCCATTCCGAAATCATGTAGCCGAGTTCGTCGTCGATCACCTCCGGCAAGACGATCCGCACAGCGACGAGCTGATCGCCCGTCGTGTTCGTCGCCGCGTTTTTCACGCCCTTGCCTTTGAGCCGGAAGATGCGCCCGGAACTCGTCCCCTTGGGAATCGTCAGCTGCACGCGGCCGTCGACCGTCGGCACCTCGACCTTGGCGCCGAGCACCGCTTCATCGATTGTGATCGGCAGATCGAGCTGCACGTCGAGCCCCTGCCGTTTGAACTGGCTATGCGGCTTGACCCGGATCTCCACTAACGCATCCCCGGGTTCGCCCCCGCGCGGCGCGGCCGACCCCTTGCCCTTGAGACGCAGCACCTGCCCATCGCTGACACCTTCCGGCACGGTGAGATCAAGCGTCCCGCCCTCCGGCAGCGTTACGCGCTTGCGCGCGCCTTTGACGGCTTCGAGGAAATCCACATCCAGCGTATAGCGCACGTCGCGCCCGCGGGGCGCGTACGTTCCACCGCCGGGACGCGCCCCACCGGCGCCCGCTGCACCGCGGAAGCCGCCGAAAATGTCGGAGAACACGTCGCTGAAGCCGAAATCACCCCCGAAGTCGCCACTGCCGGCGCCGCCTCGGCCAGCGCCCGCCGCATGCGGCCGCGAATAACGCCGGGGCTCGCCCGCGCCATCGATCTCGCCGCGGTCGAACTGCCGCCGTTTATCCGGATCGCCGAGAATTTCATGCGCCGCCGTGACCTTCTTGAAGCGCTCTTCTGCGGTCTTCGACGGATTAACGTCGGGATGCAGCTCTTTGACGAGCTTCAGGTAGGCCTTGCGGATGTCGTCGTCCGAAGCGGCACGGGCGACACCCAGGACGGAATAGGGGTCGTCGGCCATGCGTCGCCGAAGTCTCCATGATTCTGTTGGTTGAACGCAGACTAGCAGGATTTCGACCCGCCGCACACGGGGCCGACGGGCAGCATCAAGCTATGCTAAATAATGGCCGACGTGCCGAAATCCAGGGCTCACCGGCCCGCACGAACCTCGGCCGTCAGCTGCAGCAATGCGGCCAGGCTCTCCATCCGCCGCCGCAGCCGTTCACCATCTAGGCTGGCGTAGGACTTTGGTAGCGTCAGAACCAGCTTGCCATCCTCGAAGCTCAGCGGCGTTTCGTCGATGACGCCGGGCATCCCGATCGAAACCATGTGCGCCGCGCGAATAGCTGCCCCGACGATCCGGGCGCGCTTCAGGGCCCGCTTGCTGAGGGCGCCTTTTATGCGCTCCGACAATTGGTCGGTGTTCTGTTCGCTTGAGCCCACGTGACGGAAAAAGACCGACATGGCGATGAACATGCGCCCCGGATGGTCGGTGCCGACCAACCCCGACTGAGCAATGATGTTCAGGCTCTTCTCGCCTCGATAGTCAGGATGCGCACGCCAACCTATATCCGACATCAGGCAGGCCGCATGACGCAGGCGTTTCTCGTCGGCGGTCTCCGTCAGATCAGGGCTGTCGAACAGCACATCCGTCCAGGCGCACAACTCGACTGCGTGATCGTAGGACCGTGACCGCAACCGCGAGTAGTCTTCGCAAAAGCACAGCAGCGGATCCTTCCGCTGCTCAACTTCGGGCAACAGGCTGAACACCAGCCCCTCGCGAATGCCGTAAACCGAGAAGATCACCTCCGACGGCGCCAACAGCTTCAGCAGACGCTCAAGCACCAGCGCGCCGTACGGCAGCACCTCGCGCCGCGCGCGCGCCACATCGTCGATGCCGGGAAGCAGCGACAGCTTCTTGGTCTTGCGTACCTTTTCGCAGAACAGAATCGCGTCTCGCGTGGGGATCGAATACCCCTGCATCACGCGCAGCGGATAATTGGTCTCGTCCATATGCAGCTTGGCAAGCGCGCGCCACGTGCCGCCGACCGCATAAAACGGGCGCCCGGCACCCTTCGCCAGCCAGTCGATCTTGCCGAGCGACTCGTCGATCAAAGCTAGCGCCTTATCCAGCTTGTCGCCGGTGGAATCGATCAACCGCAGGCCGCCGAGCGGCATGGTCGTCGCTTCGTTCAGCGTGTCGCGATAGATATCGATCAGCTCAAGGCTGCCACCGCCGAGATCGCCGGCAAAGCCGTCCGCCTCGCGAAAGCCCATGCGGATGCCGTGCGCCGCCAGTTCCGCTTCCTTCTCGCCCGACAGGATCTCGATCTTGGCACCGCACGCCTTCTCGCCGCGAGCGATAAATTCGCGTCCATTCTCGGCTTCGCGCACGGCAGCCGTGGCGATGACGCGCAGCACCTTCACGCCCACGATGCGCGAGATGACGCGAAAGCGCGCCAGCGCGCCGATCGCGCGCTCGATGGCTTCGTCGCTGAGGCGCCCTGTCGAATGGATCGACCGGCCGAGGCCGCAAAGAACCTTCTCGTTGAAGACAGGCGTGGCTGCCCGCACCGCACCCTCGTAGATGACGAGGCGAACCGAGTTCGAACCGATGTCGATGACGCCGATCGGCTCGCGTTCGGCGGTCAGCCAACGGTCGCCGAAAATGTGGGGCATCACTGACAACTATTTGCGCTCCAACTGCTTGAGCGAGAAGCGTGGCGGTGTGCTGTCCTTCAACGCCTGACCGCGGCCGGATAAGCTGGGGTTGGTCATGAAGTACTGATGCGCATTGAATGGCTCTTCGCCGCTGACGGGGGCGATCCGCTCTGATGACCCGTCGGCCTTGATACGCCAGCTCTGCTGGTTGTCCTTCAGGTTGGCCACCATGATCTGATTGAGCACCTGCTCATGCACCGTCGGGTTGGTTACTGGCGTCATCGCCTCGACGCGCCTGTCGAGATTGCGCGGCATCATATCCGCGGAGCTGATGTAGACGGCTGCCTTGGGTGAAGGCAACCCCTGCCCACGCCCGAAGCAGTAAATCCGCGCGTGTTCCAGAAAGCGTCCGATGATGCTTTTGACGCGAATGTTCTCCGACAGGCCCTTCACGCCGGGCCGCAGGCAGCAGATGCCGCGCACGACGAGGTCTACCTGCACGCCGGCCGCACTTGCCTCGTACAGCGTGTCGATGATCTGCGCGTCGACCAGCGAGTTCATTTTCATCCAGATCGCGCCTTGCCGCCCCGCTTTCGCGTGCTCGATCTCTTCATGGATGTGCGCCAGCATGCGCGCGCGGATGCCATGCGGACTGGCAGCCATTTTCTCCAGCTCGGCTGGCTGACCATAACCCGTCACGAAGTTGAGAATGCGCGCCACATCGCGCGCGATCACCGGATCGGTCGTGAACAGCGATAGGTCGGTATAGATGCGCGCGGTCTGCGGGTGATAGTTGCCCGTGCCGATGTGCACATAGGTGACGAGTTCGCCACCCTCGCGCCGCACGATCAGACCCAGCTTCGCGTGCGTCTTCAGCTCGATGAAGCCGTAGACGACATGCACGCCGGCGTTTTCCAAGTCGCGCGCCCAGCGGATGTTGGCCGCTTCGTCGAAGCGCGCCTTGAGCTCCACCACGGCCGTGACCGACTTACCGGCCTCCACGGCTTCTTTCAAAGCCTGCACGATCGGGCTGTCGCGCGACGTCCGGTACAGCGTCCACTTGATCGCCATCACGTTCGGATCGGCCACCGCCTGGCGCAGATACTGCACCACCACGTCGAAGCTCTCATAGGGATGATGGACGACGATGTCTTTCTTGCCGATCGCGGCAAAGCAGTCGCCGTTGAATTCGCGAATGCGTTCCGGAAAGCGCGGCAGGTATGGCTTGAACAATAGGTCTGGCCGATCCGACACGATCATCTGCGAAATGTCAGATAGCGCCAGCAGTCCGTCCTTGATGAAAACGCTCTCTTCGCCGACTTCCAATTCCGCGGTGATGAACTTGCGCAGCTTCTCCGGCATCTTCGCGTCGATCTCGAGCCGGATGACGTGGCCGCGACGCCGCCGCTTCAGCTGCGTCTCGAACGAGCGCACGAGGTCTTCGGCTTCTTCCTGTAGCTCGATATCACTGTCACGCAGCACGCGGAACGCACCCTGGCTCTTGATCTCGAAGCCCGAGAACAGCTCGCCGATGAACATGCTGATCAGGTTTTCAAGCTGGATGAAGCGCAGGTCGTTCGGCGACTGCGCACCGACGCGTAGCCGGATAAACCGCTCAAGCTGCCCCGGGATCGGCAACAGCCCGCTCATCGTCTTGCCGTCGGACTCGCGGTGCATCCACACGACCGCCGTCAGCCCCTTGTTGAGGATGAACGGGAACGGATGCGCTGGATCGATCGCGATTGGCGTCAGGATGGGGAAGATGTGCGTCATGAACAGCTGTTGCAGCCAGGCACGCTCCTCGGCCGTCAACTGGTCGGGCTTTACCAGATGCACGCCGGCAGCATCCAGTTCGCGCTTCAGTTCGTTCCAACACGCTTGCTTATCGGCCACCAGGCCGGCGACGAAATTGTTGATCTGCTTCAGCTGATCGACGGGCGTGACGCCGTCGAGGCTCGGCGTCGTGACGCCGGCTGCCACCTGGCCGTAAATGCCGGCCGCGCGCACCATGTAGAATTCATCGAGGTTCGACGCCGAAATCGACAAGAAGCGCAATCGCTCCAGCACCGGATGATGGCGGTTTTGCGCTTCCTCCAGCACACGGCGGTTGAACTGCAGCCAGGAGAGTTCCCGGTTGTAGTAACGCGAGGCATCTTCCGGCAGCTTTGCCGGTGGCTCGGTATCCGCTTTTTCGCGCTGCTTGGCCTTCGTGGTCATGAAACCTGTCCTTCAAAATCCCGCTGGGCGGGATCAGATGCTGCGTTATACGACAGCATGATGACACCCCGTAAGGGCGTGTGGCCGTTACGTCAAATCGACGGGCCGGGCGGCATTGGCCAGCGCCTCGGCCGCAACGGCGCGGCTAACCCGGCGCTGCTTGGCCAGTGCCAGCCGATCAGCCTCGGCTACGACCTCGTTTGCCGCCTGCATCGACCGGTCCATATGCAGCGCCAGATATCCGATGACGTGCGGCTCGACATCCAGCTGCCGGTCGGCAAAGAGCTTCACCAGCACGGCCTTCAACAACGGCTCGTCCGGCGCCTCGATCGTTGCCAGCGGGAGGGCCCTGAGCCGCGATCGCAGATCCGGCAGCGCAATGTCCAACTCGCCCGGCGCCTGCCGCGACGTCACCAGCACCGTGAAACCTTTTTCGCGGGTGAGGTTCAGCAGATGGAACAGCACCCTGTGATCGAAAGGCGTGCGATCGATATCCTCGACCACGAGCGCGCCGTGCCGCGACAGCAGCGCGATGGCGTCGTCCGACAGGTCCGCCGCCGGGATCGATCCCGCACCGGATCGCGCCGCCCAAACGTGCGCCAGATGCGTCTTCCCGGCCCCCGGCGGTCCAACCACAACGGCCGCGGGATGCACCCAATTTGGCCAGCGATCCACCAACTCCACGGCAGCCGCGTTCGACCGGCTGAGCAGATAGTCCTCCATGCCTTGCGCCTGCCGGTGTGGCAAATCGAAGACAAGTTGTGGCGGCTGCATTTTTCCAGCGGCGCTCATTGTGCAGGGGCTCGCAATCAAACACGGGGGTCGCGCAGGAAGTCGGTCGTCGCACTGTCACCCCGGTAGACGGAGCTTTGCAGGTAGACGCTCAGCGCAAAACGCACCAGCACGCCGATCGCCGCCGCGACGGGAACCGCCAGCAGCATGCCGACGAGCCCGAACAGATAAGCAAACACGAACAGGGCGAATATGAGCCACACCGGATGCAGGCCGATCTTCGACCCCACGATGTTCGGCGACAGGAAACCGGCATCGAACGCCTGACCGGCAAGAAAAACCGCCAGCACGCCGAAGATTGGCAGGGTTTCGGGCCAGAACTGCACGACTGCCAGCACCATTGCGGTCAGCAATCCCAGCGCCCAGCCAACGAATGGAATGAACGCCATCACTCCGGTCGCGAGACCGATCAGCAAACCATAGTCGAGGCCAACGGCTGTCAGCCCCGTCGCATAGAACAGTGCCAGGATGATGCAGACCGTGCCTTGCCCGCGGATGAAAGCAGAGATCGCCTCGTTGATCTCGGAAGCCAGCGCCCGGATCGTGGGCGCGTGATCGCGCGGCAACCAGCCGTCGATCTTTGCCAGCATCGCATCCCAGTCGACCAGCAGGTAGAACACGACGAGCGGCGTCACCAGCAGAAGTGACATGAAATTAAACACAGCCAGCGAACGATCCCAGAGCGACGTCGCAGCCCAGCCCGCAAGGCTCGCCCAGTTCTGCGCAAACGTATCCGCCGCTCGCTTCAATCCGGTATCGAAGCTTGCGAAGTTGTTGCCGAAGCGCTCTTGCATCCACGCTTCCAGCACCCCGCGCACGCGGTCGATCTCGCCGGGTAGCGCCACCGCGAACTGCTGTGCCTGATCAAACAGCAGCGGCACGATCAGAACCAGCAGCGTAATGACGACAACGGCACCTGCGACCACGATCAGTGCCGAGGCCACGACGCGGTTGAGGCCGAGGGCTGTCAGCTTGTCGACGATCGGATTGAGGAAGTAGGCCAGTACCACACCGGCCACGAACGGCAGCAGCACGTCTTTGACGAGCGCAATGGCCAGCACCAGCAGCACCGCCGCCGCGAGCCAAAAAAACATCTGCCGTTCAACGCCACGCATGCAAACTGTTCCCCGTCCGTCGTGGCCAAGCGATCGGCCGAGATCTGCGCCGCTAGCCCGTCATTTTGCGTCCGGCGCGCCGTCGTTCAATTCATAGCCTGACATATGCCGAAACCAAGTACGGAGATACGTTACGAGCGACGCGATCGTTAGCATCCCCGTAATCCACACCAAGGCAACCCGCGCCGCCTCGAGCCCCAGGCCAAAGCCGTCGTCTGCCAGCACGGTCCCCGCCAACAGGATCTGCGACAGCGTATTCACCTTGCTGACGGCCGCCGGCTTGATGCGCAGCGGCCGGTCCAAAACCCACGCCAGCACCACGCCGGTAACGATGAGGATGTCGCGCGATACGACGGCGATGACCAGCCATGAGGGCAAGGCCGCCTTCACGCCCAAAGCTACGAAGATGCTGACGATCAGCAGCTTGTCGGCCAGCGGGTCCAGATAGGCCCCGAGTTCCGTGGTCCAGCCATAGCGCTTGGCCAGGAACCCGTCGACCCCATCGGAAATGCCTGCCACGACGAAAAGCACGAAGGCCATTTGCGTCTGGTCCTGCAGCAGCAGCCAGAACACGATCGGCACGAGAATAACGCGCCCGAGGGAGATGAGGTTGGGAATGTTCAAGAGAGAGCACTTCGATATTGCAGGGTCCGCCGGGCGAAAGGTACGCCCGTGAGATGCTGCATACCACGATCGCAGCGCAAGGCACCTGCGGGCCAACGAAAAACTTAATCGCGCTGTGTGGGGCTGCCGTCTCCGCCGCGGTCAGTAGCCGCCACGCACTTGCCAGCCGCTGCCGGATTGCTGCATCTGCAGCCCCTGGCGGCCAAGCTCACCCGCTAGCGCCGGCCCACCGCCCGGAAATTTCACCATAACCTGGGCGCTGCTGGCCGAAACGTTGCCCACGCGCACGTCGTCGACCGTCGGCAGATCCAAAATGCGCCCGCGGATCTCGTTCCACTCCGTCATCGACCGGAACTGCACGTCGAGCAGAACGTCCGGCATGGGCCCGCCACCGCCATCAAAGCCGCCGCCCGCCGCGGTGCCGCTGAACTCGCCGTTCTGCATCGCCTTCCAGCGGCCTTCGAGCACGCCCAGCGAGATCACCGCGGCCAATTCCATCGTGTAGGCGACATCGTTGTCGGTGATGCGATAGCTGCGCTTCCAAAGGATGGGCGCGACGCCATCCTGGCCGGCAAGTGTGATGTGCACGCGGCCAGCCGCCTTATCGACTTCGGCGACTGCCACGACGACCTTTTCCGATCCGTATTCCGTGGCGAGTATCCGCTCCGGGCCGTCCTGTCCGGCGGCCACCCGCGACGCGATCGCGTCGCTGTGCACGCTCGGCTTCAATGGCGTCACGGTCAGCGGCGTCAACGAATTGGCGACGTCTAGATCCGACCAGGTCGTCGACCACGGCCCGGTTGCTACTGAAAATTCCGCGCCTGCCGCCTTGCCACCGCCCGTCGGAGGCGACTGCCGCAGCACCGGCACCAGGATCACCGGCTCGGCCTGCTTGTCGACGAAAGCCACGCCTTGCTGCTGCAGCAACTGGCGAACGGAATTCGCATCAAAGTTGAAATCGAGGCTGGCGATATAACGCGTGCCGGAGTTTTGCTCGGACCGGATGGCGAAGCCATCGACGTAATCCGCCGCCTTGACCGCTTTCAGCCGTTCCAGTCCCTGATACCCGGTGACGGGTACCAGCCGCTTCAGCAACGACCGGAACGCGGCCTGCTGCCCGTCGGCGATCGCCTTGTCCTTGGCCGCCACCGCGTCCTTGGCTGTCGCATCCACCGGATAATTGGCGATCGTAAACGCCTTATCGCCCGGCGCCGCGTGCACAAACCCGCTAGTCGCCAGGACCGTTGCTGCCGCGCAGACCAAACCTAAAATTCGCCGTTGCAAATCAGTCCCCGGAGACAAAGCTTCTTAAACCTGCACGCAGATTGCGGTGGGCGCGTGTTGCCCCAGGACGGTCAAGCTGGTAGGAGCCCCTATCACTCAGCCCCAATCGGGCGAAAATTGGGTTCTTTCCGGGCCCCGAACGCCTTGGACTTATTCGCGATATTGGCATGGCAGAGCCCACCGACAATTCAACACGCCCCATCACCTACCGCGATTCCGGTGTCGATATCGACGCTGGAAACACCCTTGTTGAAATGATCAAGCCGCTCGTCAAGGCAACTCGCCGTTCCGGCGCAGATGCCGCACTCGGCGGCTTCGGCGGCTTGTTTGACCTCAAGGCGGCCGGCTACCGCGATCCCATCCTCGTCGCCGCCAACGACGGCGTCGGCACCAAGCTCAAGATCGCCATCGACGCCAATCACCACGAAACCATCGGCATCGATCTTGTCGCCATGTGCGTCAACGACCTCGTCGTGCAAGGCGCCGAGCCGCTGTTCTTCCTCGACTACTTCGCCGTCGGCCACCTGGACGTCGAGATCGCCCGCAAGGTCATTGCCGGCATCGCCTCGGGCTGCCGCGAAGCCGGTTGCGCCCTGATCGGAGGCGAAACCGCCGAGATGCCAGGCATGTATCACGGCAAGGACTACGACCTCGCCGGCTTCGCCGTCGGCGCCGTCGAACGCGGCCAAATCCTGCCCCGGCCCGACATCGCTGCGGGCGACGTGCTCATCGGCCTGCCGTCAACCGGTGTGCATTCCAACGGCTATTCGCTCGTCCGCCGCCTTATCACTGAAGAAAAGCTCGATTGGAAAGCGAAGGCACCGTTCGAGCCTGCCCACTCGCTGGCCGAGGCGTTGCTGGCGCCCACGCGCATTTATGTGAAGCCATTGCTCGCCGCCATTGAAGCGACGGGCGGCGCGGCAGACGGCGCTATCAAGGGCTTGTCGCACATCACCGGCGGCGGCATCTCTGAAAACCTGCCCCGCGTGCTGCCGCCCACGGTCGCCGCCCGCATCGACCTATCCGTCATTCCCGTACCGCCGGTTTTCAGCTGGCTGGCCAAAGCCGGCCGCCTCGACGACGCTGAACTGCTGCGCACCTTCAACTGCGGCATCGGCATGATCGTCGTCGCCGACAAGGCCCATGCCGGCGCCGTCATCGCTAGCCTGACCGAGGCCGGCGAACAGCCCGTCATCATCGGCGAGATCGGACCCGGCACCGGCGAGCGCTCCTCCGCCAAAGGCAAAGGCGACGCCTGGGCCGTCGGCTACGAGGGCAAGTTGAAACTCGTCCAATGACAGCTCTGAAAAAACGCGTCGCCATCCTCATCTCGGGCCGCGGCTCGAACATGCGCTCGCTGGTAGAGGCGTCGCGCGCAGCCAACTGCCCCTACGAAGTCGTCGTCGTCATCGCCAACCGCCCGGATGCCGCGGGGCTTCTCTTTGCCAAAGAACAGAACATCCCGGCGCTCGGCCTCGATCACACCCGCTACGAAAGCCGCGACCACTTCGAGGGGCAGTTGCACACTGTGCTGACGGCCTCGAAAGTCGACCTCGTCGCCTGCGCCGGCTTCATGCGCTTGATGACGCCGGAGTTCGTCCAGAAGTGGCGCGACCGCATGCTCAACATTCACCCGTCGTTGCTGCCGGCATTCAAAGGCTTGCATACGCACGAGAGATCGATCGCCGCAGGCGTGCGAATCTCCGGCTGCACCGTGCACCTCGTCCGCCCCGCGATGGACGAAGGCCCGATCCTCGGTCAGGCCGCCGTTCCCGTGGCAGTGGATGACACGGCCGAGACGCTGGCCGCGCGCATTCTGGAGGCGGAACACAAGCTGTACCCGCGCATCCTTGCTGCCTACGCGGCAGGAAGAATTTCAATTGTAGATGAAAGAGTTAGCTGGCCGGGTTCGGTTAACCAGAGCGGCACGCTTTTCTCGCCAGACCTCGGTTCTGCCAGCTAAATCACCGTGGCAGAACAACACGCACCGCGCGCTAAATTGAAGCGGCGGCGCCCCGATCCATGGACACGCCCAACTTGCCGGTGATACTGAGGCCCGAACTCTTCACGTCAGTATCACGGGGAACAGCAAGTTTCCGGCTGGCGACATCGCATAGTGATTGTACGCCCTGGCCTGCGAGACCGGATCGGCCGTCGCCGAGAAGGCCCCAGGAGCGCTTAATGACTGCCAGCGCCGAGTTCGCCGGCTGGCTTGGAAACGGTGCATGATGACCGCACAAGAAACGCACGGGCAAAATCATCAGCTCGGCGAGGAAAGCAGCATTTGGTTCAAGCTGACGGCGCTCCTCAAGGGCGACCCGCAGAACCCGATGCGTACGCTCATGGCCATGGCGGACCGCTACGGCCCGGTGATCCCGGTGAACTTCGGCAATCAGCGCGTCGTCATGCTGTCGGAGCCTGAGCATTTCAAGCACGTGCTCGTCACCAAGGGCGACGACTACATCAAGTATTTCGACGGCCTGAAGCCGATCTTCGGCAAATCAATGATTACGAATGACGGCGCACTCTGGCAGAAGATCCGCATGCCGCAGCAGCCGGCGTTCCACCCGGACATGTTCGCCGAATACATCCCCTACTTCCTTGATGCCATCCAGACCAAGATGGACATCTGGGCCGATCTGGCGAAGTCCGGCGAAACCGTCGAAATGGTGGAGCAGACGTGGACGCTGGCCGCCGACATGATCTGCAAGGCGCTGTTCGATCGCGACATGCCCTTCAATCCGCACGTCGTCTTCAAGTGCGTGAAGACCTACACCGACGTGCAGGGCCATAAGTCCATTCGTCTGAAGGTCAACTCGGGCGAAGAGTTCGAGATGACCGAGGAAGGCGCCTCCAAGGCCATGGAAATCTGGGCCAACGTGCCCCCCGCCGTGATGGGCGCCGATCCCCGTGAAGAGCGCGAACGCACGCTGCTGACGATGATCCAGGCGGCCGTCGACGATCCGGACGTGCCGGAGTTCGATCAGGCGCAGGCCGTGGACGAGCTGAAGCAATACCTGTGGGCCGGCACCGAGACCACGGCGCTGACGCTCGCCTGGGCGCTATACTTGGCCTCCAAGCATCCCGATACCGCCGAACGCATCCGCAAGGAAGGCGAAGAGGTTTACGGCGACCGCGCACCGGCTGCTGCAGACTATTCCGCGCTGGCCTATACCCGCGCCGTTGTCCAAGAGACGATGCGACTCTATCCGCCGATTTGGGGCTTTATCCGCGTCGCCACCAAGGCCGAAGAAATCGGCGGCAAGGAAATCCGCCCCGGCGATCGCATCATGCTGTTCGCCTACGGCGCGCATCACAGCCCGAAATATTGGGACGAGCCTGAAGAGTTCCGGCCCGAGCGCTTCATGGGCGACGCCGCCCGCAAGCGGAAGCCCTACACCTACCTGCCCTTCGGCGGCGGCAAGCGCTCGTGCATCGGCGGCGCCATGAGCCAGGTCGAGAACACCCTCGCCTTATCCATCCTGCTGCGCCGCTTTCGTCCAGAGTATGTCGGCAACGAACCGCCCGGTATCAATGGCACCGTCACGCTGACCCCCAAGGGCGGCCTGATGTTCAAGATCCGCGAACTCAGCTAGGCAGAAGCCAGCTTCGAGCAACGCACAAAGGCGAGGCCCGGAGGCCTCGCCTAATTGATTCACCGTCTTTCGTTGAGCAAGCTATTTGCAGGGCATCGTTACGGTCGTCCCGATCGCCGCGATGAACTTTTTGCAGGACACTGGCTCGCTCGGCCCCGTCTCCGCCGAGACGCGCTCGCCCACCAGAAGCGTGGCTGTGGAAACAACCTTTTCCCGGCTAGAGCCGGAGCCAGCTGTCGAACTCTCAACAGACTTGGCGCTTACCGTTTTCACGACCGGCGCTTTAGCGGCACTCTCGTCCGTTTTCTGCATGAGACTGGCGGTCTCGACTTTCTGTGCGGCCGCGGCCCGGGATTTGGCAGCCATGGCCTTCGCCATCTGCGCCTTGGCTGCCTGGGCCTTGAGCATCTGGGCCTTGAGCATCTGAGCCTTGAGCATCTGAGCTTTGGCCACCTGGGCCCGAGCAGCCTGTGCGCGCATCTCCTTCGTGGCAGAGTATGAGGACTGAGGCCGGTGGGAGCGGTGGCTATTGTCTTTCGAAGCGCTGAGCACCTCCGGGACATATTCGCACGAGATGCAAGCCTGGGCGGCAGAGGCGAAAAGAATTGTGCCGCCGATTACTGCAGCAATGCTGGCGATGAGATTTGTGCGAGTCATTGGCGGCGCTCCCAGGCTACTGCGTTTGCGATCTCTCTCTGTTATTGCCGCGTTTCAATTTTTGTCGCTGTCCCCTGCGATACAGTCAGCCAATAGGTTGACGCCGCGCATGGCGGATCAAAGACCCTTCTCCTCCCCACCCAACCTGCCGTAGGCTTCTTAAAAACGGTCCTTGTGGGAGGAGAGCTAGGTGCAGCAATCAGCAGCGGACGAGGCAGCACTCGGCGAACCCTCGGCGAAGAAGCCGTTCTACGCGCACCTCTACGTCCAGGTGCTGACCGCCATCGCCCTCGGCATAGCCCTGGGGCATTTCTATCCGGAGATCGGCACGCAGCTGAAGCCGCTCGGCGATGGCTTCATCAAGCTCATCAAGATGATCATCGCGCCGATCATCTTCTGCACCGTGGTGCACGGCATTGCCTCAATGCAGGACTTGAAGCAGGTCGGCACCGTCGGCATCAAGGCGCTGATCTACTTCGAAATCCTCACGACGATCGCCCTCATCATCGGACTGACGGTCTCCAACATCGTCCGTCCGGGTGAAGGCATGAACGTCGATCCCACCAAGATCGACGGCGCATCCGTTTCTGAATACGTCACCAAGGCGCACGACCAGAGCACCGTCGGCTTCATCCTCGACATTATTCCCAAGACCGTCGTCGGCGCCTTCGTCGACGGCAACATCCTTCAGGTGCTGCTGTTCGCGTTGCTGTTTGCTTTCGCGCTGCAGGGTATGGGCGCGCGCGGGCGGCCCGTGCTCGATTTCATCGACCAGATCAGCCACGTGTTCTTCGGCATCGTCGGCATCATCATGAAGGCTGCTCCGATCGGCGCCTTCGGTGCCATGGCCTTCACCATCGGCAAATACGGCGTCGAGAGCCTCGCCTCGCTCGCGATGCTGATGGGCACGTTCTACGCCACCTGCCTGCTGTTCATCTTCGGCGTACTTGGCCCAATCGCGTGGTGGTTCGGTTTCTCGATCTTCAAGTTCATCCGCTACATCAAGGAAGAGCTGCTGATCGTTCTCGCCACCTCATCATCCGAGTCCGTGCTGCCGCGCATGATCGCGCGCATGAAGAAGCTCGGCGCCGAGGAAGGCGTCGTCGGTCTCGTCATCCCGACCGGCTATTCCTTCAACCTTGACGGCACCTGCATCTATCTAACGATGGCCGCCCTGTTCCTCGCGCAGGCGACGAACGTCGACCTGTCGCTCGGCCAGCAGCTGGGCATCCTCGGCGTGTTGCTGCTGACCTCTAAGGGGGCCGCCGGCGTTACCGGCTCGGGCTTCATCGTGCTCGCCGCGACCTTGGCCTCCACCGGCACGATCGACGTCAACGCCATGGCCATCATCCTAGGCATCGACCGCTTCATGTCCGAAGCACGCGCGCTGACGAACCTGATCGGCAACGGCGTCGCCACCGTCGTCATCGCCAAGACCGAAGGCGCGATGGATGAAGCCCGCATGCAGGCCGAACTCAACGGCCAGCCCTATCCGCCACCGGAAGAAGCCGCCGCCCTCGTGCGCTCTTGAGCACGAAAAAGGGTCAGCCCCCTAGGGGCTGACCCTTGTACTTGCCGCGACACTCGCCCGGTCTCAGCCGACGATTTCGTCAGCCTTGAAGTTGAGCTCGATTTCGCGTGCAGCTGCAGCCGGGCTGTCTGAACCATGCGTGGAGTTCTCACCCTTCGACAGAGCGAAGCGCTTGCGGATCGTCCCTTCGTTGGCTTCCTTGGGGTCCGTCGCGCCCATCACTTCGCGATACTTGGCGATGGCGCCGTCGCCTTCCAGAACCTGCAGCACGATCGGCTCGGACGTCATGAACGTCACCAGCTCGCCGTAAAACGGGCGTGCGGCGTGTTCCTCGTAAAATTTCTCGGCCTCTGCCTTCGTCCAGCGCACGCGCTTCTGTCCGACGATGCGAAGCCCCGCCTCTTCGATAACAGCGTTAATCGCGCCGGTCAGATTGCGCTTGGTTGCGTCCGGCTTGATGATTGAGAAGGTGCGCTCGGTAGCCATCTTGTGTCTCGTATCCTTTGATTTGCAGGCGGTTGCGGCGCTTATAGCCGCGCACCTGCAGGGCAGCAAGACCGCCAAATCGGCACGGCAACGCGTTTTAGGCAGCAGCCGGACGTGTTGGCCGCCCTGCAAAAGCCTGGATTCTACAGTTGGAACAGAGGATTGTTGTACATCGCGCGACGCTCTGACAGTTGTGGTGCAGTCCGCCTTGACGTATGGAAGTATCGGTTCAAACGCGCGGTAGACCTACATGGCGAAAGCGGCGTGCCCGGGGGCAAAACACCACCCGAGCAAACTATCGATTTGCAGGCGTCTCGGTGACGCCAGTCTGCTGTCTCGGTCCAGCTCGTGTCTTCTTGCTAGTTGCTATCGTGGTATGAGTAAGCATGAGCGTCATGCAGCCTGAAGCCCAGTGGTTCATCGCCCGCGAAGGCACCCAGCACGGTCCGCTCTCAGATGCGGAGATGAAGAAGCTCGTCGAGCTGTCGTACCTGCGTCCGACCGACTTGATCTGGCGTCAGGGCTTCCCCGATTGGCGGCCGGCACTCGCCGTTTTCCCGCGCCAGCAGAACGAACCTTCCGGACCGCAGCCCTCCCTCGGCCCCGCCCTGTCGAACGAACCACGCACCGGCCGGCCGGCGGCACCCTCATATGACACGTCGCTCGAAGCCACCGACGACCACTTCGACGACGAATTCGAAACACCCTACAAGAGCGGCCGGGGACGCAAGGTCGCGATCGCGGCTGTCGTGCTGATCGCGCTCGGCATCGGTGGATACCTCAGCTACCTGAACCGCGACGCCATCATGACGATGACTGCCAGCATGACAGGCGGGGTAGGCTTCGCCACTGGCAGCATCGAGACACCGGAATCGGTGGACAACAAGCTGCAAAAGACCGAGCCTTGGACCTTCGCCAAGCAAGAGTTTCCAGACTGGTACAAGGAGCAGATTGCCGAGGTCGCCAAGCTGACCGAGCAGAAGAAGACCGAGCTGGAGATCACGCGCTACCTCGTCTCTGAACTCGTAAAATTTCGCCGCACCAACAGCGATGTCGCCCTGCAGGCGCCATCTCCAGTCTTGCGCAACGTCGCCGTCACGTTCCGCGAAACCCTGATGCATCTGGGCGCGACCAACACCAACTCCTGCTACCAGTTCATTTCTCACGGCGAGTCCAGCGACCCCATCATCGAGATTATGCGCAAGATGGACACGACATCGCCCGTCCAGCGCCAGCTGAACTCGATCTTTGCCGCCGTCGCCGAGGGCAAGAAGTCGCCGTTGAAGCGTGAGGGCAAGGCGGCCAACGACATCAACGCGCTGACGTCCGAGCTGAAGAACGTCGGCTGGAGCGATGACGACATCAAGCTGTTCTTCGATCCCAAGGCCTTCTCGCGTGCACCGCCCGAGCGCGTCTGCCAGATGGTGCAGGACCTGTTTACCGCGCTGCTCGCCATCAAGGACGCGGACGCTCAGGACCGCCTGTTGGTGGAGACGCTACGCCACGTGATGGCTGGCTAGCGCCCTGCCGCTACGTGCTGTAAGCGAACCTCGATGCTTCACATCAACGACCTCACTTTCCGCATCGAAGGCAAGCCGATCTTCGAGGGTGCTACCGCGGGCATTCCCACGGGCCACAAGGTTGGCCTCGTCGGCCGCAACGGCGCCGGCAAGAGCACGCTGCTGAAGCTCATCACCGGCGAATATCACGCCGACAACGGCAACATCACCGTACCTCGGTCATCCCGCATCGGCCACGTCGCCCAGGAAGCCCCCGGCGGCACCGACAGCCTGATCGACTGGGTGCTTGCCGCCGACACCGAGCGCGCCAGCCTGCTGGCCGAGGCCGAGCACGCCACCGACCCGCACCGCATCGCTGAAATCCAGATCCGCCTGACCGACATCGATGCGCACTCCGCGCCTGCCCGTGCCGCGCAGATCCTGTCGGGCCTGGGCTTCGACGAGGTGGCGCAACAGCGGGCCTGCCGCGAATTCTCCGGCGGCTGGCGCATGCGCGTCGCGCTCGCCTCGGTGCTGTTCCTGGAGCCCGAACTGCTGCTGCTCGACGAGCCGACGAACTATCTCGATCTGGAAGGCACGCTGTGGCTTGAGACGTACCTGCGCACGTACCCGCACACCGTGCTCATCGTCAGCCACGACCGCGACCTGCTCAACCGCGCAGTCGGCGCTATCCTGCACCTGGAGCGCGGCAAGCTCACGCTCTACACCGGCGGCTACGACGCCTTCGAGGATGCGCGCCGCGAAAAGCAGCGCCTCGAACTCAAGCTGATGAAGAAGCAGGACGACGAGCGCCGCCGCATCCAGGCCTTCATCGACCGCTTCAAGGCCAAGGCGACGAAAGCCAAGCAGGCACAGAGCCGCGTCAAGGCGCTGGCAAAGATGCAGCCGATCGCCGCCCAGGTCGAAGACCGCGTCATTCCCTTCTCGCTGCCCAACCCGCAGAAGCTGCTCGCCAGCCCCTTGTTGCGCATGGAAAGCGCCGCCGCCGGCTACGCCGCCGACAGCCCCATCCTGACTGGCCTGAACTTGCGCATCGATCAGGACGACCGCATCGCCCTGCTCGGCCAGAACGGCAACGGCAAGTCCACCTTCGCCAAGTTGCTCGCCGGCAAGCTTGAGCCGCTGTCGGGCAAGGTCTACGGCGCCAACCGCGTGGAAGCCGGCTACTTCGCCCAGCATCAGCTTGATGAGTTGAACCCGCTCGCCACACCGTACGACCACATCGCCAAGCTGATGCCGGAGGCGACGGAAGCGCAGAAGCGCACGCGCCTGGGCACCTTCGGCTTCAGCGCCGACAAGGCCGACACGCGCTGCGCCAACCTTTCCGGCGGCGAGAAAGCGCGGCTTCTGCTCGCGCTAACCGCCTTCCACGGCCCGCACCTGCTGATCCTCGACGAGCCGACCAACCATCTCGACGTCGACAGCCGCGAAGCCCTGGTGCACGCGCTGACCGAGTTCGAAGGCGCCGTCATCCTCATCAGCCATGATCGCCACCTCGTCGAGGCGACCGCCGATCGCCTATGGATTGTCCGCGGCGGCACGGTCACGCCCTACGACGGCGACATGGACAGCTACCGCACCGAACTGTTGGCCGAACGCGGCACGCGCCAGCGCGGCGACCGCACAAGCCAAGGCGAAGCCGAAGCGCGCGTCGATCGCGCAGCCCAGCGCCGCCTCGCCGCCGGCCGCCGCTCTGAACTCGCCCCTCTGAAGAAAGCCATGCAGGCGGCTGAAAAAACCGTCGAGAAGCTAACGGCCGACATCGCTCGGTTGGATGTCGCCTTGGCCGATCCCGCGCTTTACGCCATGGCCGACAAGGCACAGAAAACGGTTCTGGAACGCGGCCAGCTTGCCAAGCGGCTGAGCGAGGCTGAAGAAACGTGGCTTGAAGCGACCGGCGTTTACGAAGAAGCCGCCGCGCTAGCCGACGTCGAAACGGCATAAGAAGCGTATTGCCGATCAATGCAGCAGGCACTGCAATCTCTTTGTCCACAACACGCCGCGAATAACACAACCGCCGAATCCTCATAAGTCGATCGGACGCTCTCGTTGTATATATAAGGTGAGGGGAGCTGACCCGGTCTGGTCTTGCGGGGGATCAGCCAGGGTTGAGGGCATCACCTGGACGCTGCGTCAGCTCCCTCGCTCCCTGGCGCGCCGGAACCTCGCTCGGTTCCACGAGTTCCAAGCCACGCGCGCGCAATAACGCGACGTCGCCCCGTTTGGACAGCCCGAGGGACGTCATGTCCGCATATCTCAGCCGAACCGCTGCACTCCTGGCGCTGGCAACCGCCACCGGGCATCCTGCATTCGCAAATGATGCGAAGATAGCTGTTCACGATCAGCGGGTCGAAAGCGGCAACATCGTCAAAGTTCAGGATGTGACGAGCCCAAGCGCCGGCTTTCTCGTGATCCACGCAACCGAGCCAGCGAAAACTGAAATACCTGGCCCTGCGATCGGCTACGCCATCGTCAACCCCGGCTCCAACAGTAATGTCTCTGTCAAATTGGAGCAGGACGTTAGGGCGGGTGAAAAACTGACGGCGGTGCTGCACGAGGACGCCAAAGCCGACGGTATGTTCGATGAAGCGCTCGATAAGCCGGTTGCAAAACCTGACGGCGCGACGGTGATGGCCGGTTTCGTAACAAAGTAGCGGGGCACTGCGTGGCCTCCGACTTTGACAGGACAGCCCGCTAACCATGGCTAACAGATAGTGAATATGGTGCGTACACTTCTATTATAGTGGCGCGAGTGACTTCATTTGGATGCTCATAGGCATCCCTAACGCCGGATCGTTATCATGCGCCGCCTTGCTCATTTCGCTATTGCCGCCTTTGGCATGACGCTAACCGTCGCCACTGCTGACGCCGCGCCGTTTAGCGCTGCTGCTGCAATCCGCAACGTGACCAGCGGCTCCATTTCGGCACCGATTCATCTGAAGCCTGGCAACCACTGCCATCCCCACGGCCACGGCAAGCTCTGCCACGGCCCCAACGATTACCCCGCGCTCTACCCGCGTGCTGAGCGCCAGCTGAACGCTCCCCACCGCCACACCCGCCTCTGCCGCCACTGACACCACGGACACCACGGACACTCTCCCGCCGGCGAGTAGCGGTCCCCTCCGCCCACGACTCCCGGGGCCCCACCCCCACAACGTCATCCTCGCGAAGGCGAGGATCCACGACACGCGTCAACGGAACGACGCGGCCGGGCCTCGTTCCAACGGTCAGATCCCCCATCCACCGTGGTTCCAGAACAAACGTGTCGTGAGTGTCCGCCTGCGCGGGCATGACGATGGGGAGGCGTGATGTGCCAGCACGCAACGCCAGGCGAGGTGCAGGCTTAAGACGATGGGCAGCGTCTCGCGCTAGCCCGCAATCTTCGAGAAATCGGCGACCGTTAGCGTCGCCGCGCGGATCTCGGCCAGCAACTTCAGCCGGTTTTCGCGCAGCGCTTTATCGTCGGCATTGACGGTGACCTTCTCGAAGAAGGCATCGACCGGCGCGCGCAGTTCCGAAAGCGCGCGCATGGCGCCGGAGAAATTCTCCACGTCGATGGCGGCCTTCACGTCGAACTTCACTTTGGCGATGGCTGCCTCAAGCGCGCGTTCGGCCGGCTCCTTTAGCTGTTCGCCGTCGATCTCGCCCGCGTAGGTCGTCTTGTCCTTCTTTTCCTCGATGGCGAGGATGTTGGATGCGCGCTTTACACCCGCCAGCAGGTTGGCGCCGTCTTCCGTCTTGAGGAATTCCGTCAGCGCGTCGACGCGCTTCACGATCAGCGCCAGATCATCCTGCCCGCCGAGCGAGAACACCGCATCGATCAGATCATGGCGGGAACCCTGGTCGCGCAGGTAATATTTTAATCGATCGGAGAAAAAGTAGAGCAGATCATTTATGCGCGGATCACGAGTCGCGTTCCATAGATGGTCAGCCTTGATCTTCCACGGCTTAAGTATCTCGCTATCAAACTCATCCGGCTCACGATAGGCTAGATATTTCATAGCGACCAACATGCGCCGCTTGTCCAATGCGAGTTGATACTTCCAGAAAAAATCCTCGTGATCTGCGCCCACATCGAGATCGATATCCTGTTTGATCAAATGAGGCTCAACCAAAAACTCGTCAAAATCAAAAGGTGCCAGTTGATCGAGGTTCGCTAGCGCAACTTCATCCTGACTAATGCGAAAATCGCTCAAACTTAATTCTCTGTAGAATTCGGAAATGCGATTCAGGAACAGGCGGTCATAACCGAGTGATAGATTTCTGCGAAGCGGCAGCCTTAAATCATTCTCTATCAAGATCCGCACTACACCCAGCGCCGCTCGCCGTAGCTGATACGGATCACCGCTGCCCGTCGGCTTCTCGCCGATGGCCCAGAAGCCAACAAGCGTATCGAGCTTATCGGCGAGCGCCACGGCCACCGAGACGGCCTCCGTCGGCACCGTGTCGCTCTGGCCCTTGGGCTTGTAGTGCTCCTCGATCGCCAGCGCGATCTTCGGGTTCATGTGCTCCGCTTCCGCGTAGTAGCGGCCCATTAGCCCCTGCAGCTCGGGAAACTCACCAACCATGCCGGACACGAGATCCGCCTTGCACAGCTCGGCTGCGCGCCGCGCCAAGTCCGGCTCCGCATCCACCGCGCCCGCGATCTGCCCCGCGAGTTCCTTGATGCGCTCCATGCGGTCCCACTGCGTGCCGAGCTTTTCGTGGAACGTGATCGACTTCAGTTCGAAGTGCATCGGCTCCAGCCGCCGCTTCAGATCCTGTTCCCAGAAGAACTTGGCATCCGACAGCCGCGCGCGGATCACCTTCTCGTTGCCCGACACGATCGCCGCGCCGCCGTCCGTCGGCGTCAGGTTCGAGACGGCGAGAAACCTGTTCGCCAGATCCTTCGTCTTGGGATCGCGCAGGGAAAAGCACTTCTGATGCGTCTTCATCGACGTCATCAGGCACTCGGCCGGCACGTCGAGAAACTCCTCGTCGAACGATCCCATCAGTACCACCGGCCACTCGGTGAGGCCTGCATTCTCGTTCGTCAGCGCCTCGTCTTCCACCAGCGCCAGCTTGGCATCCTTCGAGAGCGCCAACGCCTGCCCCGCGATCGCATCCGCACGGCCCGGCGCGTCGAGCCGAACCTTGTGCTTTTCCAGCTTGCTCACGTAGTCGGCGAAATTTTTCACCGCGAACGGCGCGTTGCCATGGAAGCGATGCCCGCGCGTCTCGTTGCCGCTCGTAACGCCCGCCCACTCCAGCGGCACGACCTTACCGTCGAGCAGGCATACGATGGAATGCAAAGGCCGCACCCACGTCGCCATACCGCTGCCCCAACGCATAGACTTCGGCCACGGGAACTTGCCAAGCACCGCCGGCACAACCTCGGCCACGATCTCCGCAGCAGGCCGCCCCGGCCGCGTCGAGCGCGCCACGTAGTAGTCGCCCTTCTTCTCGTCCTTGACGATCTCCGCCTCATCCAGCGAAGCCAGTCCCGCCGCTTTTAGGAACCCGGCCACCGCCTGCTCCGGCGCGCCGACCTTCGGCCCCTTGCGCTCCTGGCTCACCTCCGGCGACTGCGCCGGCACGTTCTCGATGACCAGCGCCAGCCGCCGCGGCGTCGAGAACGCCTTGCTCTCACCCAGCTCCAAACCCTGCGCCGTCAGCGCCTCGCTGACGAGACGGCGTAGATCGTCGCCCGCGCGGCCTTGCATGCGCGCCGGGATCTCCTCGGAAA
Source organism: Hyphomicrobiaceae bacterium (assembly GCA_030655135.1). Lineage (GTDB taxonomy): Bacteria > Pseudomonadota > Alphaproteobacteria > Rhizobiales > Hyphomicrobiaceae > JAKAXS01. The sequence goes on from JAURWC010000023.1 coordinate 98,432, forward strand.
ACAGTTCGAGCAGCAGTTCAGACATTGCGAAAACCTAACAAATGGATTTTGGCGCAACTCACGGCGCCGGCGCCGGGGCAGGCATCTTCTCAGGCGGCGGCACCAACGGCACGGTGTCCACAGTGTCTTCCTTGACGCCAACCGTGTTGAGCGTGAAGTGACCGATGTCCGAGATCGCGCCCGTCGACGTCAGATAGCCGATGCCGACGATCACGAGCACGACGTAGAACAGGAAGATCGCGATGCGGCGCACGAACAGCAGCCCGATGAGCAACAGCGGAATACCCAGCGTGCCGATCCCGGCGATGAGTGCCTGATCCATTATCGTCCTCCCTCCGTTTCTAGCCACGCGCCGCAGCAGGCCTTCGCCAACTCGCGCACGCGCAGAATATAACTTTGCCGTTCCGTCACGGAGATGACCCCGCGCGCGTCCAGCAGATTGAAGACGTGTGACGCCTTGATGCACTGATCGTAGGCCGGCAACGCCATCAGATGCTCGCCGTCACTCTTGCCCTTGTCGAGCAGCGACTGGCACTCCGCCTCGGCATCCTTGAAATGCTGCAGCAGCATTTCCGTGTTGGCGTGCTCGAAGTTGAAGCGTGAGTACTCTTTCTCCGCCTGCAGGAACACGTCGCCGTAAAGCAGCTTCCGCTCGTCGTCGCGGCCGTTGAAGTTCAAGTCGTAGACGCGATCCACGCCCTGCACGTACATGGCCAGCCGTTCCAGTCCGTACGTGATCTCTCCAGCTACCGGCTTGCAGTCGAAGCCGCCGACCTGCTGGAAATACGTGAACTGCGACACTTCCATGCCGTTGCACCATACTTCCCAGCCCAGCCCCCAGGCGCCGAGGGTCGGACTCTCCCAGTCGTCTTCCACGAAGCGAATGTCGTTGATCGCGGTGTCGATGCCGATCGCATCCAGGCTTTTCAGGTACAGATCCTGGATGTCGGCCGGTGACGGCTTCATGATCACCTGGAACTGATAGTAGTGCTGCAGCCGGTTCGGGTTCTCCCCGTAGCGGCCATCCTTGGGCCGGCGCGAGGGCTGCACGTAGGCCGCACTCCACGGCTTGGGCCCCAGTGCGCGCAGCGTAGTTGCCGGATGAAACGTGCCCGCGCCCACTTCCATGTCATAGGGCTGCAAAATCACGCAGCCCTGCGCGCCCCAGAACTGCTGCAGCGTGAGAATGAGATCCTGGAATGCCTTGCGCGGTTGCAGCTCTATCGCTGCCTGCGCCTTCGCTTTTGTCGCCATGGAACGGGGGCCGTCGCCTTCATCGATTTGCGCGGCACTATAAGCATTCGCCCCCGCATGTCACGCCTCTGGCGCGATAGCCCGGCGGTGCAAATCCGGCGACATTCTGAGAACGCTCATTTAGGGGTCAGACCTCAGGTCTGACCCCATGGCACACCCGATTATTAGGCACGCGGGCCGCTACGACCCCTTGGGCCGGTAAACCTGATTGGCTGCGTCATACTCCAGCGCGCCCAGATCCTTGGGCGAGCGCGTCGCCTGGGCGGCGCGGCGATGCATGTCCTCGGCCACGCGCGCCGCCTCGTGCGCCTGTTCAGCCAGCGTTCGCGCGAGCCACCTTGCGCCGGCGTAAACGCCTGCCGCGATCAACACAGCACCGAAGACGTGCGGCATGACGCACCTCTAATCAAATTGACGACACCGCCGCCGCTACAGCCCGTATCGGGACCATATCGCGCGCGCCTCGACAGCGGACACCAAGTCATCGCCGATTGCAAGACCCGGCAACCCGCCTGCGGCCGAAAGGCTGAACGATGGCAAGCGCCTGAGCCGGCTGAACAGCCCGCCACGTTCCAGCGGTACCACCTTCAGCCGCACCTCGGGCCCGTACAGCTCGCGCATCTTGGTGCGGACATCCGAGATGCCGTCGATCAGCCCGAACTCCATCGCGCGGGGTGCCGACCAGAACGCGCCGGTGAATAGCTCGCCGTCGAGGCCCTTCAGCCGCCCTGCCCGCCGCTCTTTCACCACGCCGATGAAGACGTCGTGCACATCACGCTGGATCGATTTCAGCCGCTCCACGTCATCGGGCTTTTCCGGCTGGAACATGTCCAGCGTGCCCTTGTGCTCACCTGAGGTGTAGACGCGCCGGTCGATGCTGAGCCGTTCGATCGCACGATCCAGGCCGAAGCTCGCCGAGATCACACCGATGGAGCCGACGATCGAGGAGGCATCCGCGAAGATCTGGTCGCCGGCGAGCGCGATGTAATAGCCGCCGGACGCCGCCACATCTTCGCAGAACACGTAGATCTTCTTTTTCTTCTCGTCCGCCAGCTGCCGCAGGCGCTTCAGGATGAGGCTCGACTGCACCGGCGACCCGCCCGGCGAATTGATCACCACCGCCACGGCGCCCACCTTCGACATGGAAAACGCCTTCTCGATGGGCCCTGCCACTCCAGCGATCGACAGGCCCGGCCGCAGCGGCGTCGCCATGCCGATCGTTCCCGACAGCCGCAGCACAGGAACGACGGGACCGGACTTGAAAGGCCACATCAGGAATATTCTCCGTTGTCATGAGGTGTTGAGAGCTTCTAGCAGTGCTTCCGGACAAAGTGTGCAGCAGTCCGATTAGAAGCACGGCAAATAACAAGCCGGGGACTTTCCGCGTTTCAACGAAAAGCGCAAAGACCCTAGCAGCCGCCGGTCGCAACCGGCAACCTCAGCTACATGGCGAGCGCAGCACCGTCTCTCAAGATGGCATTCACGCCTGGCATGAAGCCCTGGCCCTCTCCATGCAGCAGGAGCGGCGCCTGCAGCACCAAAGGGGCGCGGCTGCCCTTGATGCCTTGAACAAGCACCCGGATGGCGGGCTCGTCTGCCCGCGCATAGACCGGCTTCACCTTCACTCCGCCAAAACGCTGGCCGAACGATGCCAGGATATCGCCTGTTGCATCAGCCTTATGGATCATCGTGAACGTGCCGCCCGGCCGCGTCAGGCGCGCCGCACAGCGTACCCAGCTGTCGAGCTGATCGCCGTCCATCGCGTGGGACGCAGCCTTCAAGGCATTGCCCGCCCCCGTGCCATGGCCGGTCGCGTGAAAAGGCGGGTTGGCCAGCACGGCATCGAACGATTCGTCGGCCACGCCGGACAGACGCAGCAGTTCGGCCTTTCCGGTGACATCCCCGCTCACCACGGCAGCGCGATCGGATAGGCCATTGCGCATGACATTCTGGCGGGCCAGATCCACCAACTCCGTCTCGCGCTCCACCAGCGTCACGCGCGCTGCCGCCAGTCGGCGCGCCACGCACAGGCCGACGACACCAGCGCCCGCACCCAAGTCGGCCACGCGCAACTCGCCATTGCCCGCCACGGTTGCAGCAAGCAGCACAGCGTCGACGCCCGCGCGGTACCCATGCTTCGGCTGCAGCATTCGCAGGCCATCGCCCAGGAACGCGTCGTCCGTCACCGGCAGCTCTGAGCGCAGCACCTCACTCACTCTTTTTCCTTCGTTAGATAGGGTCCGAGTTCGGCGTCGAGCAGCACTTGGCGAGCCCGCTCCCACTGCTCCGTGTTCACCATCACCCGTTGCGGCGCCCAGCCCGGCGCGATGTGCATCGAGTGCAAATTGCGGTCCAGAACGGCAAATTCGATATTCGCGTCCCGCAGCAACGCTTCGACGAACGTGATCAGCACGCTATCCTGAGCCAGCAGCACTTCACGCATCGCGCCATCCCATTGACAAATCGGTGCTCCCGTGCGGCAAAGGATGCCTAATTCCGGCCTCCGGCAGACGCTAGTACAGCCTCAGCCGCCCCGCCAGAGAAAGCCTGGCGAACGGGCGCAGAAACGAAAAGGAACGCCCTTGGGTGTCGTCGTCCCTCTAGGTGAAGCACGCGCTGCTTCGGAAGGTCTCCAGCCCCTGCTCGACATCGTGCAGGAGGACATGGAGGCGATCAATCGCATCATTCTCGACAAGGCCATTTCCGATGTCGATACGATCCCCGAGCTCGCCCATCACCTGATCGATTCCGGCGGCAAACGGCTGCGCCCCATGCTGGCCCTCGCCGCCGCTAAGCTGTGCGGCTACGATGGCTCCAACCATGTCCGCGTGGCTGCGGCCATTGAATTCATGCACACCGCAACCTTGCTGCACGACGACGTCGTGGACGAAAGCAACGCCCGCCGCGGCAAGAAGACGGCGCGGTTAATCTGGGGCAATCAGGCCAGCGTGCTCGTCGGCGATTTCCTGTTGGGCCAGGCGTTCCGCATGCTGGTCGACGTTGGCTCGCTACCCGTTTTGCGCATTTTGTCGAATGCAGCAGCCGTCATTGCCGAAGGCGAGGTGATGCAGCTCGCCGCCGCCAAGAATACCGCCACTACCGAAGACGAATACCTGGCGATCATCAATGCCAAGACGGCGGCACTGTTCCTGGCCGCGGCTGAAGTCGGCGGGGCCATCGTCAATCGTCCGGCAGCCGAACTGGCCGCATTGCGCTCATACGGCAAAAACCTCGGCCTGGCCTTCCAACTGGTTGACGATGCCTTGGACTACGCCGGCGACAGCTCGCGTCTGGGTAAATCGACCGGAGACGATTTCCGCGAAGGCAAGATCACGCTGCCCATCATCCTGTCCTACCGCCGCGGCAACGAAGAGGAGCGCGCCTTCTGGCAGCGTACGATTGCCGAAGGCGAAATCGCCGACGGCGACCTGGAGCGAGCGATTGCCCTGATGCGCAAGCACAAGGCGCTCGAAGCCACGCTAGAGCGCGCCCGCTCCTACGGCGCCATCGCCCGCGACGCCATGGCCATCTTCCCCGCCGGCCCCGAAAAGCACGCCATGCAAGCCGTCATCGAGTTCTGCATCGCGCGGGCACATTGAGGCAGTGCCTACTCGGCAAGCTTCTTGGTTCCGCTTAGCAACGGCCTGATGATCCCGCCCAGCTTGGCAATGCCGGCGCGGATCTGCTCATCGCTGGCCAATGAATAGCTGAGCCGCATGGTGTTGCGGCCTGAGCCGTCGGTGAAGAACGCGCCGCCGGGCACGAAGGCGACATCGGCCTCCGCGATCGCCCGCTGCAGCAGCGCTGCACCGTCGAGATGCTCGGGCAGCGTCACCCAGACGAACAAGCCACCTTCCGGCTTCGTCCACGTTACCCCCGGCAAAGCCTGCTCCGCCAGCGCCGCCAGCATCGCATCGCGCCGCCGGCGATAATGCGACCGGGCCCGCGTCACCTGTCCGGCGAAGTCGTCCTCAGCGAGGCGATGCATGATGATCTGGTTGATCAGCGACGAGTTGAGATCGCAGGCCTGCTTGATCAGCACGAGGCGGCGGATGATCGCCTCGCTCGCACACACCCAGCCGACCCGCAGCCCCGGCGTCAGCGTCTTGGAGAAGGTGCCGCAATAGATGACGCGCGACGCCTCGAGACCACCGCCATCGGCGACGCTCAGCGCCTGCAGCGAAGGCTGCTCCTCGCCTTCGAAGCGCAGAGCCGCGTAAGCTGCATCCTCGATGATGGGAATGTCGAGATCGGTCGCCAGCCCAAGCGCCTGCTGGCGCGCCGCGAGTGTCAGCGTCTCGCCGGTCGGATTGGCGAAGTCCGGCACCAAATATATGAACTTGGCACTGCCGCCATTCGCCGATGCACGCGCACGCAGGACTTCCGGCGTTTCGTTCCCTTGCCCCGGCCGTACCGTGTCATAGCGCGGCTCGTAGGCGGCAAACGCTTGCAACGCGCCGAGATACGTCGGTGCTGCCACCAACGCGGTATCGCCCGCATCCAGGAACAGCTTGCCGAGAAACTCCAACGCCTGCTGCGAGCCACTGGTGATGAGGATATTGCCGGGCTGCGCCGGCACGCCCTGCGCCTGCATCTGCTGCGCGATCCACTCGCGCAACGGCGCATAGCCTTCGCTTGTCGAATACTGCAGGGCGCCGTTGGCGGCGGCAGCATCGCTCAGCACGGCGGCGTAAGCCGCTTTGACGCGTTCGATGGGAAACAGGGCCGGATCGGGTATGCCGCCGGCGAACGACGTCACGCCCGGCTTTTCCAGCAGCTTCAGCAGTTCGCGAATTTCCGAGGCGCGCATGCGGCCGGCGCGACGCGCATACGCTGGTTCCCACGCGGCCGTCATCGATCATCACCCGTTCAAGATTTGAGCGGGCGATATGTCAGTCATGCTGACCTAATTGTCAACCGGAACGATCAGCCGGAATTCGGCACGTTGCGTTCGAAGCCGACGTAGACCTCGAACTCACCCGCCCGCGCGCCCTCAGGCACATCGAACGTCACCGACTGGACGGCGGAGAAATAGCCGATCGGATTTTCGACCGCCACGGAGCTTGCGACTTCAAGCTTCTCCGTCTTGATCTTCTCGCGCTTGGCGTCCGTCACGAAGACGTTGACGGGGAAGCGAACCGGCCCCGAAACCCCCTTGGGGCCAAGCAGCACGCGGCCGGAAAAACCGTAGCGAACGGTCACGCGACCCTGGTCTACGTAACATTCCCTCGCGGTCTTCGTAATCTCGGCCCGGTGCATGATGGCAAGGCCATCACCAACGCGGCCGGGCTCGTAAACCGTCACGTTATTATCGCGCGGCCAGACGACAAACCGCGGGCAACCGGCCGAAACTTCGCCGCCGAGCGTACCGGTTTCACCCGTCTTGGCTTCCGCCAGCAGTTGCGCTTCGTTGACACCACTGCCGCCGGCAGCCGTCTGGCTGCTATTGCCGCCAAAGACGCTTGAGGAGCCGAAGCCCGACGTTAGCGAGGAAACCCCGCAACCGCCAAGGCCGCAGACGGCCACAGCCGCAACTGCCGCGGCCACGATGCCCCGTCCCAATGTGCTAATGCGTTGCGTCATCGTGCTCCGATCCGCATAATCACGTTCGCCCCGCCGGCGCTGCGACTGATGGCGCGCACCCGGTGGACTGAAGCTTCTCGACTCGAATTGTAACACCCTGCTAACAACCGGACCAAGCCCGGTACGCCATTGTTCCGGCGCAAAAAAGGGAACTCGATTAACTTCATGACGTCCCCGTTGCAAACCGACACCGCTTACCGGCGCCCCGACGATACCCTGCCGCGTCCGAGATTGACGCTGCTGCTCGCGGCCCCCCGCGGTTTTTGTGCCGGCGTCGATCGCGCCATCCAGATCGTTGAGCTGGCGCTGGCCAAGTTCGGCGCGCCCGTCTACGTCCGGCACGAAATCGTGCACAACCGATTCGTCGTGGAATCGTTGAAGGCTAAAGGCGCCGTTTTTGTGGACGAGCTAGACGAGATTCCGAATACGTCCCAGCCCGTGATATTTTCAGCACATGGCGTGGCCAAGTCCGTGCCAGCGGCTGCAAAATCCCGCAACATGTTCTCGATCGATGCGACCTGCCCCCTGGTGTTCAAGGTGCATAACGAGGCGCAGCGCCACTTCGAGAAAGGTCTTGAGATCGTTCTCATCGGCCACGCCGGTCACGCCGAGGTCGAAGGCACCATGGGCCAGCTACCGCCCGGAGCTGTATCACTGGTTGAAACCGTGGCCGATGTTGCCCGCTTCACGCCCGCCGATCCGGCCAAGCTGGCCTTTGTCACGCAGACCACGCTTTCGCTCGACGACACGGCCGAAGTGGTGAAGGCCCTCAAGGCTCGCTTTCCCGACATCGTCGCCCCCCACAAGGAAGACATCTGCTACGCCACGACCAACCGCCAGGTCGCCGTCAAAGCGATCGCCCCGCGTGTCGAGGCGATGCTCGTCGTCGGCGCCCCCAACAGCTCCAACTCGCTCCGTCTCGTTGAAGTCGCCGAGCGCGCCGGCTGCCGCGTTTCGATGCTGATCCAGCGCGCCGTCGACATCGACTGGACGCGCCTGGAAGGCATCAGCTCCATCGGCATCACGGCCGGCGCGTCTGCTCCCGAGGAGCTGGTCGACGAGGTCATCGCTGCCCTGCAGGACCGCTTCGACGTCACCATCGAGATCGTCAAGACCGCCGACGAACGCATCGCCTTCAACATTCCGCGCGAACTTCGCGAACCGGCGGCATAACCATCATGGCCGTCTACACCGAAGTCTCGGACACCGAGCTGTCGCGCTTCATCGCGGGCTATGGCCTGGGCGAGTTGCAATCCTACAAGGGCATCGCCGAGGGCGTCGAGAACACCAACTACGTGGTGCAGACGGCCAAGGGCCCGTTCATCCTGACGCTTTACGAAAAACGCGTGGCGCCGACGGACCTGCCGTTCTTTCTTGGCTTGATGGAGCATCTGGCCGCCAAAGGCGTCTCATGCCCCACGCCGCTGCACGACGCGGAAGGCCGCAACCTTTCCGAGCTCGCCGGGCGCGCTGCCGCCATCGTGACGTTTCTGCAGGGCGTCTCGGTTAGCCGCCCGTCGATCGCGCATTGCGGCGCCGTCGGCCGCGCATTGGCCGAGTTGCACCTGGCCGGCAAAGACTTTCCGCTACAGCGTACCAACGCCCTGGGCCCCGCCGGTTGGCAGCCGCTGTTCGATAGGTTCGCCAATCAGGCAGACGAGATCGCACCCGGCTTGCAGCAAACCATCACGGCAGAGTTGGCCGGACTGCAGGCGGCTTGGCCCAAAGGCTTGCCCGAAGGCGTCATCCACGCCGACCTGTTTCCCGACAACGTCTTCTTCCTCGGCGGCAAATTCTCCGGCCTCATCGACTTCTACTTCGCCTGCAACGACGCGCTGGCCTACGACATCGCCATCTGCCTCAACGCCTGGTGCTTCGAAACCGACCATACCTTCAACGTCGAGAAGGGCCGTGCGCTGCTGACGGGATATTCTGCGGTCCGTCCACTCTCAGCGGCAGAACGCGAGGCGATGCCGTTGCTGGCACGCGGTGCGGCGATGCGCTTTCTGCTGACGCGCGCGCACGACTGGATCCACCACGACAAGTCGGCGCTCGTCAGCCCGCACGACCCGATCGACTTCCTGCGCCGTCTGCACTTCCACCAGACGATCCGCTCCATCGCCGATTACGGATTGCAATGACCGCTACCGACAAGATCGTGATCTACACCGACGGCGCCTGCTCGGGAAACCCCGGGCCGGGCGGCTGGGGCGCAATCCTCATGTGGGGCGACCATCGCAAGGAGCTGTCCGGTGGCGAAGCCACCACCACGAATAATCGCATGGAGCTGATGGCCGCGATCTCAGCACTCGAAGCGTTGAAGCGCGCCAGCAAGGTCGAGCTGCACACCGACAGCAACTACGTGAAGAACGGCGTCACCGCCTGGATTCACGGCTGGAAGAAAAACGGCTGGAAAACCGCCGACAAGAAGCCGGTGAAGAACGCCGAGCTATGGCAGCGCCTCGATGCCGCGCGCAAAGCCCATGACGTCGATTGGCGATGGGTCAAAGGCCACGCCGGCCACGTCGAAAACGAACGCGCCGACGAACTTGCGCGCCAGGGCATGGCCCCGTTCAAGAAATAGCGCATCGACTGGGCCTGCGGATAACCGCAGGTGGCCCAGTCGCAGCGGAACGTTCAGCTCTTGCTATTGCGTTCGCGCTTTTCAGCCTTGGCGACGCGCTTGTTGGCGTTTTCCATCTTGCGCTGGCGGTTCGTGATCTTCTTGCGCGCCTGGTCTGACATCGTCGGCATGGGAAGTCCTCGTTGATTGGTCTGAGTGGTTTCAGGGTCCAATAAACGATCAAACCAGCGGGTCAAGCCGGAATCCCGTTTACCTACTCTGCCGCCACCAGGATCTCACGCTTCAGCCCGAGTTGATGCTTGGCGCGCTCGCGCAAGACGTCGATCGGCTGCAGCTTGCCCTGCGTTTCGAAGTGCCAGTAGGTCCAGCCGTTGCAGGCAGCCCTACCCTGCACCAGCGCGCCGAGGCGGTGGATAGACCCCTGCTGACCGGGCACGGCCAGCGTACCGTCGGCCTTCACTTCGGCGCGGATGCTGCGCCGCTCGTCGTAAAGCTTTGCGCCGGCCTTCAGAATACCAAGCTCGATGATCGTGCCGAACGGCACGCGCGGCTCCGCACGCTTGGACGGCAGCGTCGACAGCGTCGATTCCGTGTGCGCCGTCACTTTCGCAATGCGCTCTTCAGCGGCCGCGACGTAATCCGGATCGCGCTCGATGCCGAGGAAGCGGCGGCCGAGCTTTTTGGCCACCGCGCCGGTCGTGCCCGTACCGAAGAACGGGTCGAGCACGACGTCGCCGGGATTGGTCGTCGCCAGCAGCAGGCGATGCAGCAGCGCTTCCGGCTTCTGCGTCGGGTGCGCTTTGCGCCCGCCGTCGTCTTTCAGGCGCTCCGGTCCTGAGCAGATGGGAAACAGCCAGTCCGACCGCATCTGCAGGTCGTCGTTCAGCGCCTTCAGGCTCTCGTAGTTGAATGTGTAGCGCGACTTGCGATCGCGGCTGGCCCAGATCAGTGTCTCGTGCGCATTGGTGAAACGCCGGCCGCGGAAATTCGGCATCGGGTTGACCTTGCGCCAGATCACGTCGTTGAGCATCCAGTAGTCGAGATCCTGCAGCGCCGTGCCCATGCGGAAGACGTTGTGGTACGAGCCGATCAGCCAGATCGCGCCATCAGGTTTCAGGATGCGCCGGCACTCGCTCAGCCACGCACGCGTAAAGCGATCGTACGCGGCGAAATCGGCGAACTTGTCCCAGTCGTCATCGACGCCGGCGACGCGCGACTGGTTGTTCGGGCGCAGCAGCTCGCGATCGAGCTGCAGATTGTATGGCGGATCGGCGAAGACGAGATCGACGCTGGCGGTTGGAAGTTTTTTCAGCTCCGCGAGACAATCGCCGCGAATGATACGGTCGAGTTCACACGCGGAAGCCACACGCCGACGAAGAACCATGAAACGCCTACTCAACTGACTGATTACGCCACAACACACGCCGCTCGAACGATCGAGCGGACAGCAGGTATCGTAAACGATCTAGCGAAGACGTGGGTTAACGAAGTTTCGCCAGCAACTGAGTCCGGCGCCGCCGTTTAAAGTGCTTCCGGAAAAGTGTGAATCGGTTTTCCGATGAGAAGCACGACAAAAGACGCTAGCTGGCTTTGGCCAGTTCCAGCGCCAACTGGACCGGCTCGAATGAGCGGCGATGATGCGGCGAAACGCCCAGCCGGTGCAAAGCCTCGCGATGCTCCGGCGTGCCGTAGCCCTTGTGACGCTCGAAGCCGTAGCCCGGCAACTCGCCCGCAAGCGCGATCATCATGCGATCCCGCGTCACCTTGGCGATGATCGACGCCGCCGCGATCGACAGGCACTTGGCGTCGCCCTTGACGATGGTGCGATGCTGGCACTTGAGCTTGGGCGCACGGTTGCCGTCGATCAGCGCCAGCCGCGGCACGCAGTCGAGCGCGGCGATCGCCTGCGCCATGGCCCACATGGTTGCGTTGAGAATGTTGTCGCGGTCGATGCGATCGACGTGCGCGATGCCGACACCGAAGCGGGCCGTCGCCGTGATGCTGGCGTAGGCCAGTTCGCGCTGGTCGGCATCGAGCGCCTTGGAGTCGTCGATGCCCTTCGGCAGGTTTGCCGGGTCAAGGATCACGGCAGCCGCCACCACGGGACCCGCCCACGGCCCGCGCCCCGCCTCGTCGATACCGGCCACCGGCCCGCCCAGAAGCTCAAGCTCCAGGCTTTCCAAATCGAACGTTGGCCGTATCCGCGAATCACTGATCCTCATGCGGGTCAGGATCGCGGGCCGCGCTCACGAAGTCAAAGCAGCGGCAGCTGTCCGCCGGGGAGAACCGGGTGGCGGAACAGGTCCGTCCGCAATTTTTCCCGCTCGGTGTTGAGTTTAAGCCGCGTCAGCGCCAGCCGGAACCTCTGACCGATTTGCGCAGCGTATGGCCCCGACCCGCGCTGCCGCAGCCCGAACTCCGCTGAATAGTCGCGCCCGCCGTGCATCGACTGCATCAATTTGATCACCCGCTGCGCACGATCCGGAAACTCGGCCTGCAGCCATTCCCGGAACAGCTGTTTGATTTCCAGCGGCATGCGCAGCATCACGTAGCCGGCAGACGTCGCGCCTGCGTCTTTGGCAGCCTCCAGGATGCGCTCGATCTCGCTGTCGTTCAGCGCCGGAATGATCGGCGCCACCATCACCCCGCTGGGAATGCCGGCCGCCGCCAGCTGCCGCACCGCGTCGAGCCGTTTCGAAGGCGTCGACGCCCGTGGCTCCATCGCACGCGCCAGCTTGCGATCCAGCGTCGTCACGGAGATGGCCACTTTCGCCAGCTTCCGCTTGGCCATGCGAGCCAGGATATCGATGTCGCGCGTGATCAGCGCCGACTTCGTGACGATGCCGACCGGGTGATTGGTTCTGTCGAGCACTTCGAGGATTGCGCGCGTGATGCGGTGCTCGCGCTCGATCGGCTGATACGGGTCCGTGTTGGTGCCCAGCGCCATCGTCGCGCAACTGTAGCGCGGGTTCGCCAGTTCGCGCTCCAGTAATTGCGCCGCCTCGGGCTTGGCATAGAGCTTCGTCTCGAAGTCGAGGCCGGCCGAATGCCCGAGATAGCTATGTGTCGGCCGCGCGAAGCAATAGATGCAGCCGTGCTCGCAGCCCCGGTACATGTTGATCGACCGGTCGAACGAAATATCCGGACTGTCGTTGCGGGCGATGATCGTCCGCGTTGTGTCGAAGCGCACCTCGGTCTTAAATGGTGGCAGGTCCGCCTCGCCCTCCCAGCCGTCGTCGAACGTTTCACTGCGGGCTGCGTCAAAGCGGCTCGATGCGTTCGATAAGGCACCCCGCCCTCGCCGCCGCTCGTGATCGACCATCGCGCCAGAAACGTCTGGCCCAGGCAGCCATTGCCGTTGCAGCAACGGTGGACCCGCCGCACCAGCATCACCGTTTCCGCGATCTCTTGTCATGAGAACAAAGATAGAACATAACAGTGCCAGCCGCAAGCCCATTGGTCGATGATCCGGGTGCCGCCTTGTCGTTATGGGCATCGCGTGGCACACCAGTGCGCATGATTTCCGTCGTCATTCCCACGCTGAATTCAGAGGCCGGTCTCGGGCTCGCGCTGACCGCGCTCGTGCCCGCCGCAGTCGAAGGGATTGTGCGCGAAGTCATCGTGGCCGATGCCGGATCGACGGACCGCACCCTCATGGTCGCCGACCAGGCCGGCGTCGATGTCATCAGCACGGAAGCGGGACGCGGCAAGCAATTGCGAGCCGGTGCCGCCAAGGCGCGATCGAATTGGCTGCTGTTTCTCCATCCCGACACGATGCTGGAACACGGCTGGGAGTTCGAGGCGTCCCAGTTCATGGAACGCGTCGACACCGGCCGCCGGCGCCGTTCGGCTGCCGCCTTCCGCTTTACGATCGACGATGTCGGCCTGGCACCGCGCGCGCTTGAAACGTTGGTTGCCGCCCGCACCGCTGTCCTCCGCCGGACCTTCGGCGATCAGGGCCTGCTCATTTCGCGCGACCTTTACGACGAAGTCGGCGGCTTTGCGCCGTTGCCGGTGATGGAAGATGTCGACCTTGTCAGGCGTCTCGGTCGCCGCCGCCTGACAATCTTGCGATCGCGGGCGCTGACCAGCGGTCAGCGCTATCGCAACGAAGGCTACCTCAAGCGCGCCGTGCGCAATCAAGCCTGCCTCGCGCTGTACCACTGCCGCGTGCCGGCAACGCGCATCGCCCGGCTACAGTCGCTGCTTTAAAGTGCTTCCGGCTGACTCAAAGAACGCCGGGTAGACTTTACCGCCCTTCGCCCAGACGGGGCATAATTTCCACGAAATTGCAGGGCCTGTGCCGGTTGTCGAGCTGCTGAGACAGGATGCCGTCCCACGCGTCCTTGCAGGCCCCGGGTGAGCCCGGGAGGCAGAAGATGAAGGTCTCGTTGGCAAGCCCCGCACAGGCACGGGACTGGATGGTCGACGTGCCGATCTTCTGAAACGAGATGGCGTGGAACACCGCCGAGAAGCCGTCGATCTCTTTTTCGAAAAGCGGTCGGATCGCATCGGGCGTAACATCGCGTCCCGTGAACCCGGTGCCGCCCGTCGTGATGATGACGTTGACGTCTGGATCGGCAATCCAGCCCGAGACCTTCACGGCGATGGCACCAATATCATCTTTTACGATATCGCGTGCCGCAAGCGTGTGGCCCGCCTCCGTCAGACCGTCGGCGAGGACCGTGCCCGACTTGTCGTCGGATGGCGTGCGCGTATCGGAAACCGTCAAGACGGCGATGCGGATCGGCAGAAAAGGGCGCGAGGACTCTGGCGTCGTCATAAGCTTGAAGCTCCACAGGGAGCGTCAGTTGTGCCGCGGGTTGCCGCCCCCGTCCAGCCGGTTGCAATGCAACCGGTCCTAAGCGGCGCGGCCCTGGCTGCCGCTGGCCCAGCATAACGGCATATTGAGCGTGAGCGCCCACACCTTCGAATAGGGGTTCGCCATTGCGCGGGCATAGGTGATGATGGCGGGACGGTCGTCAGCCACCGAGAGGCCGTGGCCGATCAACGGGTCGTTGAGCAGCCCTTCCAGAGCGCAAGCCAAAGACTGATGGCTCGAGACTGCCGCGCTGGCGATGTGTACACCGCCGGCAATCGTTTGCGTTGCAAGCATGCGAGCGTGGACCCCGTCGTCGTTGTGGGGCACCTCAATGCACGCTTCGAAGTACATCTGCGCGGGATTGCTCAGCGAGCCATACACCAAGCCATAGCCAACACTGAATTGGGAGGCACCCGCGCCCGTGATGATGCTGCGAAGTTGGCGCCAGGCTTGGGGCGCAGCCGTTGCGATCGGGCCCTTAGCGCGCACATAGGCGACTGCAACCGGCCTAACGTAGCTAAGCGAATTTACCGATCGTTCCTGTAATTCCAGAGACATCACTGACTGCACAAATCCGGGTATGTTGATTACCAGGCAATATTCTTAAATGGCGCACGCTGTCCTTTGAAGGATGATGCTGGAAATCGCTAAACAACACGTAAAACTTTGTGCAACTCAGATTTCTGCCTTTAAAGACAGCAAATCGCGCCACGCGAGGCGCTTGGCGGCTGGCGTTCGCAAAAGATAGGCCGGGTGCAGCGTCGCCAGAATGCGCACAGGGTGGCCGCCAAACTCGCCCGCCTGCCACCGCCCGCGCAGCCGCATGATGCCTTCCGCCGCGTTAAGCATATGTTTTGCCGCAGCCCCGCCGAGCGGGATGACGAACTCCGGCGCCACCAGAGCGATCTGGCGATCGAGAAACGGCCGGCAGACTGTCGCTTCCTGCGGCGTCGGCGTGCGATTTCCCGGTGGCCTCCAGTAGACGATGTTGGTGATGTGCACGTCCGCCTCGGTAAGGCCGATTGATGCCAGCATGCGATCGAGCAATTGCCCGGCGGGGCCGACGAATGGCTTGCCCTCCAGATCCTCGTCACGGCCGGGCGCTTCGCCGATCAACATCACGCGGGCCCGTTCAGCACCTCGATAGAAACACAGGTTCTTGGCCGTAGCTTTCAGCCCGCAACCGTCGAAAGAACGCAACGCCGCCTCGAGAGCCGCCAACGAGGGAGCACCGGTGGCCGCGGTCCGCGCCGCGAGTTGTGACACGTCGGGTGGAGCCGAGGGAAAGCTGCGGGCCTCGCGTGATACCGCAGGAGCTGGCCGGGATGGCTGATGGCCAGCGGGAGGCGGGCGGCTAGCAGCCTGAGCGGACCCTGGCCGCGGCGCTGCCAGGGGCGTAGCAGCGGAAATGGCTGCAGGCGCGGCTGCAGCAGCCGGCACCACGATGCGTTCGCGCACGGCAGCACCCGGCGCAGCAGCACCATGCACCAGCCAGTCAATTGGCGTCTCGCCAACGGCCTCGTCTGCCCCCATCTCACGATACCAGGCAAGCAAAGCGGCCAGCGTTTCGTTCTCGTCGGCATCAAGCATCGCCGCATTCTACCCTGTTTTCGGCCATCTCCGAAAGGATGCGTGCGACGAGTGGCGCGGGACCCTGACCTTGACGTCGGCGTTTAATGCGACCTAATCGCATGGACAGACCGGGGCGGGCACGCCGGCAGAAAAAAGGATCGGGAAGAATGGCGGACGAGGGGGCGGCAGGCGTTGTCGCAGACGAAGCAGGTCTGCCGGCACGCGAAGCGATGGATTTCGACGTGGTGGTCGTAGGCGCGGGTCCGGCAGGACTTGCCGCAGCGATCCGCCTGAAGCAACTCGCCAATGAGGCGGGCGAAGAGCTTTCGGTCGTCGTGCTCGAAAAGGGCTCCGAGGTTGGCGCGCATATTTTGTCTGGCGCCGTGATCGACCCCATTGGCCTCAACCGGCTGATACCCGACTGGAAAGACAAGGGCGCCCCCATCGCCACGCCCGTTACCGACGACAAGTTTTTCTATCTCGGCCCGTCCGGCGGCGTGCGCCTGCCCAACATCTTCATGCCGCCGCTGATGAACAATCACGGCAACTACATCGTCAGCCTTGGCGACGTGGTGCGCTGGCTCGGGGAACAAGCTGCTGAACTCGGCGTCGAAATCTATCCAGGCTTCGCAGCCGCCGAATACCTGACGGACGAAAAGGGCGCCGTCATCGGCGTCGCGACAGGCGACATGGGCGTCGGCCGCGACGGCAAGCCCAACGACAACTTCGTGCGCGGCATGGAACTGAAGGGCAAGTATACGCTCATCGCCGAAGGTGCACGCGGCTCGCTCTCCAAGCAGCTCATCCGCGACTTCAAGCTCGACGCCAACAGCGACCCGCAGAAATACGGCATCGGCCTCAAGGAACTGTGGGAGATCAAGCCCGAGAAACATAAGCCGGGCCTGGTGCAGCATTCGTTCGGCTGGCCGCTCGACAATCGGACGGGCGGCGGCACGTTCCTCTATCACTACGGCGAAAACCTCGTGGCCGTCGGTTTCGTGCTGCATCTCAACTACGAGAACCCATATCTCTCGCCGTATGACGAGTTCCAGCGCTTCAAGACGCATCCCGACATCGCGCCCATCTTCGAAGGCGGCAAGCGCATCGCCTACGGCGCGCGCGCGCTGACCGAAGGCGGCTGGCAGTCGATCCCGAAATTGACGTTCCCTGGTGGCGTACTGCTCGGCTGTTCCGCGGGCTTCATGAACGTGCCGCGCATCAAGGGCAGCCATAACGCGATGCTGTCGGGCATCGAGGCCGCCAACGCAGCGTACGCCGCCATCAAGGACGGTCGCGCCCACGATGAACTGCCGGACTACGAAACGGCCGTGCGTTCAGGCGACATCGCCACCGACCTGCGCCGCGTGCGCAACGCCAAGCCCCTGTGGTCGCGCTTCGGCACGATCCTGGGCATCGCGCTCGGCGGTTTTGACATGTGGATGAACACCCTGATCAAGGGTGTCGGTTTGGGCTACACGCTGCGTCACGGCAAGGCCGACTACGCGACGCTGAAGAAGGCCAAGGATAGCAAGCCGATCGCCTATCCCAAGCCCGACGGCGTGTTGACGTTCGACAAGCTGACCAGCGTTTCGTTCTCTGCCACCAATCACGAGGAGGAGCAGCCGGTTCACCTCAAGCTGGCCGATCCCAGCATTCCTATCCGCATCAACTTGCCGGAGTGGGCCGAACCCGCGCAGCGCTATTGTCCCGCGGCGGTTTACGAGGTCATTCGCGAAGCCAACGGCGAACCGCGATTTCAGATCAACGCGCAAAATTGCGTGCACTGCAAAACGTGTGACATCAAAGATCCCAGTCAGAATATAAACTGGGTTTGTCCCGAAGGCGGCGGCGGACCAAATTACGCCGGCATGTAGGCGTAAGCCCCTGACAATCAGGGTGTTTGCCAGGACGGGCCCGCGGAACGCAAACTGCAATCCTAAATTTGCGGTAACAGTCGGCATTGGCCGGTGGTCAAGTTCGCAAATTCTGCGCTAGTGTTACCGCACCGCGAAATAGAACCGGGTCTAGCGCCCTTTACAGGACGAGCTTGATGCACGCCAAAGCTGCCCGATGCACTGCTCTCACATCCACTTTGGCCTTTGGTCTTGCTGCGGCTTTTACCCTGGCCCAGCACGGGGCTCTCGCCGAAACGCCTGAGCCGCAGACTGTCGAAGCAGACCAGCTACAAACGCATTCGCTGGTCGGCAGCTACCTCGCCGGCCGCTTGGCGCGTAGCCTGAACGACAGCGAGAGCGCGGCCGTGTTCTACCGCGATGCGCTGGCGCGCGATCCCGGCAACGGTGTGCTGCTGGAACAGGCACTGCTGATGGAGCTCTCGGCCGGGAAGTATGAACGCGCGATCGAGCTGTCGCGCACGCTTGTCGCGATCGAGCCGACGCACCGTATCGCTCATCTTCTGCTGGGCCTGGAAGCCTTCAACGAGAAATCCTACAAGACCGCCGAAACACATTTTCGCGGGGCGGCAACCAATCCGCTAGGCCAGCTGACAGGCGCCATCGCCATCGGCTGGATCAAGGTCGCCGAAGGCGACATCGGCTCCGCCACGCAGCTGGCCGACGTCGCCAAGCAGGCCGATTGGGCACAGAACTACGTGCGCTACCAGCGCGCCCTGATGTACGACGTCGGCGGCAAGCGTCAGGAAGCGCGCACGGCCTATCAGGGCGTGTTCAAGCAGGACAATAAGGCGCTGCGGCCTACGACAGCCTACGTCGCGCACCTCGCCCACTCAGGTGACGTGAAGCAGGCGCGCGCTATTATGAAGGAATACCTCGACAAGGTGCAGGGCGACCCGCACCCGCTCGCGACTGACCTGAACACCAGATTGCAGAGCAGCGGCAAGGTCGATCTTGTGATCGGCTCCCCGGCCGAAGGCCTGGCAGAAGTTTTCTACGGCTTAGGCGAAGCGCTAGCCAGCGAAGGCGGCGTTGCTCTCGGCGTTGCCTACCTGCAGATGGCGCTGTTCGTGAAGCCGGATCACGAGTTGGCGCTCGTTGCGCTGGCCGGCGCCGAGGAAGCACAGAAGCGTTACGAAGCCGCGATTGCCACGTATGACAGAATCGCCAAGACCAGCCCGTTGGCCCCCGCCGTGGGCATTCGCAAGGCCTTCGACCTGAACTCGCTCGACAAAGTCGACGAAGCTCGCAGCACGCTGATCGCGCTGCTCGATACCAAGGTTGAAGGCGGCGACAAGCCGGCGACGACGCCGCTGCCGACGCCCACGCCCGCCGCCGAAGTCTCCAACGAGGCCGCTGCCGTTGCCGCTGCAGGCGAAGGCGAAGCACCCGCCGCCGGCAGTGAGCAGCCACAGGCAGCTGTGTCCGAACCGCCCTCCGACGAGGCACCCCTGCGTCTCGGCGCCAAGGACGATCGCGTTCTCAAACTTCAAGAAGCCCTGACCAAGCTTGGCTATGACATCGGCACTGCCGATGGCGCCTTCGGCGACAAGACCCGCAAGGCTGTCATGCAGTTCCAGCGCGAGAAAAAGTTGCGCTCCGACGGCCTGGTCGGCCCGGAAACCTATGGCCTCATTCTCGGCGTCGAACCGGGCGCCGTCGCCACCGAAGTTGCCGTTGCGGCGCCGCCCGCCGCCGCGGCTGCTGCGACCAAGCCCAAAATCTCGCGCAACGACGCGCTGCAGCTGCAGGTGCTGGACGCGCTCGGCAGCATCATGCGCGCCCGCAAGCTCTACGAGGAAGCCGCCGGTTATTACGACAAGGCGATTGCTCTCATCCCCAACCCCGGCAAGCAGCACTGGGCCTACTTCTATGCGCGCGGCACCTGCTACGAACGGCTGAAGAACTGGCCCGCCGCCGAGAAGGATCTGCAGAAGGCGTTGTCGCTGGTGCCTGACCAGCCGCTGGTCCTGAACTATCTGGGTTATTCCTGGATCGACCAGGGCACCAACCTGAAGGAAGGCATGTCGCTCATCGAGCAGGCGGTCGCCTTGAAGCCAGACGATGGCTACATCGTCGACAGCCTCGGTTGGGCGCACTTCAAGCAGGGCAACTTCACCGACGCGGTGAACTATCTCGAACGCGCCGTCGAATTGAAGCCTGACGATCCAGTGCTGAACGACCACCTGGGCGATGCCCTGTGGCGCGTTGGCCGCCAGCGCGAAGCCCGCTTTCAGTGGGATCAATCGCTGTCGCTGAAGCCCGAACCGGAAGACGCTGAGAAAACGAAGAAGAAAATCGCGGAAGGCCTCGTGGCTTTGCCACCGCTCGTCGATGAGGTGAAGACCAAGACGTCTTCGACCGAGCCGCCGCGTCGCCGCAGCGAGAACAAGGCCGGGCCGCAGCCGCGGCGCGTGCAGTGATCTGATGCGTTCCGGCGTGCCGTGCTGATCGAAGAACTGGCGCGCGCCAAGGTCAATTTCACGCTGCAGGTTTCAGGCCGCCGCCCCGACGGCTACCACGCGCTCGCAAGCGTGGTGGCTTTTGCGTCTGCAGCTGACGTCGTCACCCTCGATACCGGTCGCCCGCACGCCATCGAGGTGACCGGCCCCTTCGCGCCGAAGCTCGCCAGCGAATACCTCATCGAACGCACCCTGAAGACGCTGCAGAGCCGCCACCCGGCGCTGACACTGGGCGCCGTGTATCTCGACAAGCGGCTGCCGGTCGCCGCTGGCATTGGCGGAGGCTCGGCCGATGCCGCCGCCGTGCTGCGCGCCGTCCGCCGTGCCAACCCCGAGCTGCAGGCCGCCGTTGATTGGCACGGCATCGCCGCCACACTCGGGGCCGACGTGCCCGTGTGCCTTGCCAACGAACCGACATTCATGACTGGCATCGGCGATGTATTGCAGACCATGCCACGGCTGCACGAACCCATCGCCGCGGTGCTCGTGAATCCGCAGGCCATCGTGCCGGCCGACAAGACGGCGCAAGTCTTCCGCACCCTCCGGGCGCCGGACCTCGCAGCGGAGGCGTCAGACATGCCGTCGCCACCCCACATGGGCAGCATATCCGAGGTCATCGACGCAATCGCCCGGCTCGGCAACGACCTCGAAGCACCCGCCACGGTCGTCATGCCGATCATCGCTGACGTGCTGGCGGCACTGCGTTCGACGCCGGGCTGCCGCACCACCTGCATGTCCGGTGCGGGACCGACCTGCTTCGCTATCTTCGACGACGCAGCGGCAGCGGCCGCAGCGGCCAGCTCGCTGCGGCACGCGCAGGCCGGCTGGTGGGTGGAGGCCGTCACGCTGTCGTAGCCTGCGGCCGGCGACGTGGCCTCGGATCAACGCCTTCCAAAAATGAAGAATGGGCCCCGCTGTCCGCGAGACCCATTCCGAATTTCAGAGTTCGCCGCTGCGACGCAGCGAAATACCGCGTCTCAGTTCAGCTTGCCTTTGAGGTCGCTGATGCTGGTGTCGATCAAGCCCTTGGCGACGTTGCCGGAGACGCGCTCCTTAAGGATCGTCTCGGCGGCACCCACGGCAGCCTCGACGGCGCTGGCCCGCACTTCGCTGACGGCCTGCGCTTCTGCACGGGCAATCTTTTCTTCCGCCAGCTTGGTGCGGCGGGCGAGGTTTTCCGACAGCGACTTCTTGGTTTCGGCAGCGAGCGCTTCGGCTTCGTGCTTGGCCTGCTCGACGATGACCTTGGCTTCTTCCTCGGCCTCGCGCGCCTTGCGCTGATAGTCGGCGAGCAGCTGCTGGGCTTCCTCGCGCAAGCGGCGGGCTTCGTCCAACTCGGTTTTGATCTCGTCGGCGCGCTTGTCGAGCGCCTTGGCGATCAGCGCGGGCACGCGCAGATAGAACACGATGCCCATGAAGATCAGAAACGTGACGAGGACCCAGAACTCGGCAGCGGCGGGATCGAACATGTGCGCCATCAGCTTGTCCTCACTTGCCCGCGGCGGTGGAGACCGCACGCTTGGCTTCGTCTACGGAAATGTTCTGGCCCGAGAGCGCGCTGGCAAGAGCGGCAGCCGTATCGGCTGCGATCTCGCTGACGGACTGCATGGCTTTGGATTTGGTGGCGGTGATGCTGCTTTCGGCGTCTGCCAGCTTGGCGTTCAACGCCGCATCCAGCTTCTTGCGTTCGACGTCGACCTCTGCGGTGAGCTTCGCCTGATTTTCCTTGGCAATGGCGCCGGCATTGCTGCGAGCGTCGGCCAGGGCCTTTTCGTAGCTCCTCAGCGCTTTGTCCGTTTCATCCTTAAGGCGTTCGGCCGACTCCAGATCGCGCTTGATGCGATCCTTGCGTTCGTCGATCACCTCACCGATGCGCGGCAGAACCATGCGAGAGAGCAGCAGGTAGAGTGCCGCAAACGTGATGGCGAGCCAGATGATCTGCGGCGAAAAATCGGCCGGGTTCATCGGCGGGAAGACCTTCGCGTGGCCCGCGCTGTGCGGCACCTCGGTTCCGGTCGTCGTTGCTGTCTCGGCAGCCATTGTCACGTCCACATGCTGGATGGGAATTATTGAGAGAAGGAGCGGGAGTGCGGATTTGCGCACTCCCGCGCCTGATCGATCGAAAAACTTAGACGGCGAACAGAAGCAGCAGGGCGACAACGAACGCGAAGATGCCCAGGGCTTCGGTAACGGCGAAGCCGAAGATCAGGCGGCCGAACTGGCCGTCGGCTGCCGAAGGATTGCGCAGCGCACCCTGCAGGAACTGGCCGAACAGGTTGCCCACGCCGATGGCGGCAGCGCCGGTGCCGATAGCGGCAAGACCTGCGCCGATGAGCTTTGCGGAAGCGGGATCCATTGAAACGTCTCCTCTTGGATGGATTGGTGTGATTGGTTGAAAGAAGTGCGCGAACCCTAGTGGCCAGGATGCAGCGCGTCGTTGAGGTACATGCAGGTCAGCATCGTGAAGACGTAGGCCTGCAGGAAGGCGACCAGGAACTCGAGAGCCATCAGCGCCACGGCGCCGGCGAGCGGCAACGGCGCCAGCAGGTTGACGGCAACCGACTGCGACCCGAGCAGCATCACGATGAACCCGGCGAAAACTTTAAGCGTGATATGGCCACCCAGCATGTTTGCGAACAAACGGATGGAATGGCTGATCGGCCGCGAGATGAACGAAATGACTTCGATCATCGTGACGAACGGCAGGATGAGAACAGGCACACCCGACGGCACGAACAGCCGTAGGAAGCCAAGGCCGTTCTTGGCGAACCCGACCAGGAGAACGATGGTGAAGACCAGCAAGGCCAGCGCCGCCGTGACGGCGACATGGCTGGTGACCGTGAAGAAGCCCGGCACCATGCCCAACATGTTGACGGTGAAGATGAACATGAAGATTGTGAACACGAGCGGGAAAAACTTCATTCCCTGTTCGCCCATGGATTCGCGCACCATGTTGGCGATGAACTCGTAGGCCGTCTCGGCCAGCGACTGCAGGCGCGAGGGAACGAGAAGCCGACCGCTGATGGCGTACAGCAGGAAGCCGACGATCAGGGCAACCGCCACGACCATGAAGAGCGCCGAGTTCGTGAACGACGCGTCGAAGCCGAACAGATCAATGTGCCAAAGGCGGTTGATCTCGAACTGGTGAATTGGATCCGGCATTGCGGATCCCGAGTGTGCGCCGTCGGCCACGATTTCCCCTCAACCTCAGTCGTCATCATCATTTGGCAGCGAACGGCCGATATCGCCCTTCGTCGCCACTTTGATTTCCTCCTGGAGCCGCGTGAACGACCGGGTCACGTTGACGACGCCGGCAGCGAAGCCCAGGAAGAAGAAAACCAGAAACAGCCACGGCGTAGTGCCCAGCCACCGGTCCAGACCAAACCCAATCAGGCCACCAACCAGAACCGCACCGACAAATTCGGATGCCATTCGAAGGCCGTATGCCATGCCGCGCGCCCGGACGGCACTCGATCCATCCGGATCTTTGGCCGCGTGGTGGGCACGCGCATTATCAAGCCGCTTGTCGAGATCGGTGACCCGCCGCTCAAAATTCGACCTGTCTGAAGACGATAAATTCTCCGACCCTGGGCCCTCGCCCTTCCGTTCATCCGGCATGGCAAACCCTTATGTCAGTAGGCCTTCGACGGGCCGCACCATAGTTACGCGTCCTACGTAGTGTCAAGGTCGCGCCACAATGCCTTTTTGCCGTGCAGGTAGGGCGAAACCGCGCAGGCTGGGCTTTTTCCAGCGCTCAACGGACGGAGGACGGAAAACGGACCTGACGGCCGCGTTAACTCATCATAGCTGCGGATAGAGTCGCCTGCGCCGGCCGGCCAGATAAATCAGCCCTCCCGCAGTCATGACGAACACAGTGCCCGCAACCCCCGTGAGATCCGCGTCGAAGCCACAGCTGGTTTCCGACAGAATGCCTTGGGCCACCAAATTCTTGTCCGGTTCGAGCAAGTACGCCGGCCCGCACAGCCCTTGAGCCACGCGATCATAAACCCCGACCATCTTGTCGAGGATAAAAACGACTACCGGCAAAGTCACTAACGCAACGCCGATCTTCTTGAGCATTCTCAGACCTCCTGCTGGCCCCAGCGCATGATTTGCATAGGGGCAAGCAGGCGTCTTACGGCGCTTCAAGAACGCTCGTCTTCCGGCAACGGCCACATATTTCATGTGTGGAGCGGAGCAATACGGACATGGCTGTACGGAGCGGACGCCGGAGCCGCGAGGAGCAGGCACCGCGGACTTCGTCTCAGATGTGTCTGGTACCGCTCAACACAAATGGCGCCCGAAATCTGGGCGCCATTGGAAAACACTGTGAGCCGTTATGGTTGCTTCGGCTCGCTTGATGGCGTCTTGTCCGGCACGGCAGCTGGGGCATTTACGTCTGGTGCCGGGGCAGTCGTGCTGCTGCTGGTTCCGGATTCGCCCGAGCTGGCACCGGTCGAAGAACTTTCCGTCTGATTGACGGCGGCCTGATTGACGTCGGTGCTATTCATATACCAAGCTCCGCCGACCACCGCTGCAAGCAGCAGCATAACAGCCAGCAAAGTTCCGAACGCCGAACCTGAACGCTCTCCGGTCGGGCGTGCCGTGGGTCTGATTTGTTCGCTCATGAGAACCTCCGCAAATTACGCCGCACGCGCCTTGTCGTTAGACGAACCCGTCCAGCGAGGTTGAACATCACGATATGAACCGCGCTGGAGGCCTGAGGTTCCGCTATTTCGGCAGCATGCGATCGCTGATGATGCGGCGCTGGATCTCGCTGGTCCCCTCGAAAATCGTCGTCAGCCGCGCGTCGCGCCAGTAGCGTTCGACACGCCGTTCCGTCGTGTAGCCGTTGCCGCCATGAAGCTGCATCGCCTGGTTGGTAACGCGTACCGCCATCTCGGTTGCCAGCAGTTTCACCTGCGCACTTTCGCTCTCCGCCGCCTCGCCCTGGTCGAGCAGGTGCGCCACCTGCTGCCAGTAGGCCCGCGCCTGCGCCACCTCCGCCGCCATGTCCGCCAGCGCAAAGCGCAGCGCCTGGAATTCGCCAATCGGATGCCCGAACTGCTCGCGCTCCTGCAGGTACGCCCAGGTATCCTCCACTGCCGCCCGCGCCACGCCGACTGCCCGCGCCGCCGTGTGCACGCGCGCGATGTTGAGGCCGCGCTGTACCGACGCGAAGCCGCCGGAATCCGCGTCCGCTCCTTCGTCGCCGTACAGTCCGGTCAGCCGGTCGCCTTCGGGCACGCGCACGCCGTCAAGCTCCAGGTGCCAGGTGAGGAAGCCGTGGTAGCCCACCTTGTCGATGAAGTGTCCGGTGATGCCCTTGGGAAACTTGCCCGGCTCCTTGAGCACGAGAAACGGCTCCAGCCCCGCCGAGCGCGGTTCGCCCGGTTCCGGTTCGCGCGTACGCGCCAGCACCTCGATGAAGTCCGCCGCCAGCGCAAACCCAGCCCAGCGCTTCGTGCCTGTCAGCACCCAGTCATCGCCATCGCGCACGGCGCGCGTCTGCACGCCGGCAAGGTCCGAACCCGCCGTCGGCTCCGACAACGCGATAGAGCCGATCCACTTGCCCTGAGCTGAACGCCGCATCAGTTGCAGCCGCCGCTCGTCATCGATCGTTTGCGTGCCGAGCCCCTGCCCGCGCGCCAGGATGCTGCCGACCGACAGCCACGCCCGCGCCAGCTCCTCCGACACGAGGCAATATTCAAACACACCGAGCCCGAGGCCGCCGTGCTCGGCCGGAATGGTGATGCCGAACCAGCCCTTCGCTGCCATCTTCTCGATCAGCGATCGCGGCATCTCGCCTTTCTGCGGATCCAGCTCATCGGCGATCGGCAGCACGATATCGCGCGCGAACTCCCGCGCCTCCTGCTGCAGGGCGACGCGCGCCTGCGTGCGCCACGGCGACAAAAGTTCAGGCGGCTGCGGCTCGCGGCGGTGAGGGCTCGGCATGCGGTCTCCGGCTGGGCTGTGGGGGAACTGAGCGCTGATCCCTGCTAGTCCGGGACTTGCTAGACCCGGACGGGCCACTCAGCAATCGTCGTAACGCCCCGCACGCCGGATTGTTCGATCGCAGGCGCTCCAAACAGCAATCGCGCATCACAGGCCGCCGATACCCACCCAAAGCGGACCCGTTGGCCTCCAGTAGCGAATCTCCAGCGCCGTTCCAGGCACGCGCAAGCGGCCGGCTCCGCGTAGCGGAGTCGCTTGCGCAATCATTAAGGGAGCGGGGCGGTGGATCGCCGCGATCTATTTAATTTTTTGAGCGGCTTTCCGCCGCCCCGCCTGCGAGCTTAGCCTGGGGGACCGTTCAACTTGCTTACCCCAGAGCGCGGTGGGCCTGCTTTAACCTGCACTACCCGGTTGCGGAGTTACCCCCAGCATGTGGGCCCGTCGCCGTGAAGGACCAGGAGCGCATCTCCCGCGGCAGTCCTTCAAACTCGACGCGCATCTCATCTACGGTATGCCTCCGGAGACAACCCCAAGTGATGCGTGCGGGAGCATGGTGACACGGGTGGAGGGGACGGGGATAAGAATTTGGCGGAACCTGTTCTCGGGGCGCTGAGTGAGGAGCTTGGCGACCGCTGGAATGACGCCGCCCATTCCGATTGACGTCTGCACAATCAGCACTGGAGTTGCCCTTGCCCCTCAGCGAAAAGCAAAAGATGCTCGCCGGAGATCTCTATTCTCCCAACGACGCGGAATTGCAGCACGACCTTGCCGCCAGCCGTGCCTGGATGGACGCTTACAACGCGCTTGGCTCTACGCGCGCTGAGCGAGCGAGCCTGCTGCGCGCCCGCTTCGCGTCGGTCGGCGAGGGCGCCGCGATCCGTCCGCCGTTCTTCTGCGACTACGGCTTCAACATCCACCTCGGCGCCGGCGTCTTCCTCAACTTCAACTGCGTGATCCTCGACGTCTGCGAGGTCCACATCGGCGACGGCACGCAGATCGCGCCCGCCGTGCAGATCTACGCCGCCGACCACCCGCGCGATCCCGCCGCGCGCCGCTCCGGCCTCGAACTCGGCCGCCCCGTTGTCATCGGCCGCAACGTCTGGATCGGCGGCGGCGCCATCATCCTGCCCGGCATCACCATCGCCGACGACGCCATCATCGGCGCGGGCGCCGTCGTCACGCGCGACGTTGCAGCCGGCGTAACGGTAGCAGGCAATCCGGCGCGGAGGATTGGGGGTTAGGGCGGGCGTTCGCGCTTCCACCACGTTGGCTCAAGACCGCGAAGGAGAGGCGGCGCATCTCAATGGCGACGCCACCAAGCCGGCAGTAGCAGCTGGATCTGATCGAGAAGCTCAACCCG
This sequence comes from Hyphomicrobiaceae bacterium, assembly GCA_030655135.1. Taxonomy (GTDB): domain Bacteria; phylum Pseudomonadota; class Alphaproteobacteria; order Rhizobiales; family Hyphomicrobiaceae; genus JAKAXS01. Next base: position 125,937 of record JAURWC010000023.1, read on the forward strand.
CAATGGCGCGATCTCGGCGATGCGGCCTCAACGGCGTCGCGTGCAGCCCCTGGATGGCAGGGTCAAGCCCTGCCATGGAGAATGGGGGAGCGTCGTCACCTATTTTCGATGCGAGAGCGTCCAGCGCTGCAACGACCCGACATACGCGCCGCGTTCTTGCCACGCCAGTCGCCCTGCGCGACCCTCCCCCCATTCTCCATGGCCGCCCTTGAGGCGGCCATCCAGGGGCCGCGAATGCAACGCCAGTTCGTCGTCTACATCATGAGCAACAAGCGCAACGGCACCCTTTATATCGGCGTGACGAACAATCTACCGCGCCGCATCTTCGAACATCGCGAGGGTCTGCTGCCCGGCTTCACATCGAAGTATGGCCTGAAAATGCTGGTCTACTACGAGGTCTTCAACACGGCCTTCGACGCCATCCGGCGCGAAACCAGTCTCAAGCGCTGGCCGCGAAAATGGAAACTGGAGCTGATCGAAAAGTTCAACCCGCAATGGCGTGATCTCGGTGATGAGGCCTCAATCTAACGGCGTCGCGTGCGGCCCCTGGATGGCAGGGTCAAGCCCTGCCCTGGAGAGTGGGGGGCGTGTGAGTATGGACAGTTGGCATCGCCACATCGGCTATGCATTGCGAGGACGGAAAAGACGGGCGGATCCGATCGAAAAGCTCAACCCGCAATGGCGTGATCTCGGCGACGAGGCCTCAACGGCGTCGCGTGCAGCCCCTGGATGGCAGGGTCAAGCCCTGCCATGGAGAATGGGGGAGCGTCGTCACCTATTTTCGATGCGAGAGCGTCCAGCGCTGCAACGACCCGACATACGGGCCAAGGTTCTTGCTACGATGGTAGCTCTGCGCCGACTTCCCCCCATTCTCCATGGCCGCCCTTGAGGCGGCCATCCAGGGGCCGCTAATGCAACGCCAGTTCGTCGTTTACATCATGAGCAACAAACGCAACGGCACGCTTTATATCGGCGTGACGAACAATCTCCCGCGCCGCATCTTCGAACATCGCGAGGGTCTGCTGCCCGGCTTCACATCGAAGTATGGCCTGAAAATGCTGGTCTACTACGAGGTCTTCAACACGGCCTTCGACGCCATCCAGCGCGAAACCAGTCTCAAGCGCTGGCCACGAAAGTGGAAGCTGGAGCTGATCGAGACGCTCAACCCGCAATGGCGCGATCTCGGCGATGAGGCCTCAATCTAGCGTCGGCGCCCGCAGCCCCTGGATGGCAGGATCAAGCCCTGCCATGGAGAATGAGGAAGCGTGTGAGTATGGACAGTTGGCATCGACACATCGGCTACGCATTACGAGGACGGAAAAGACGGACGGATCTGATCGAGAGGCTCAACCCGCAATGGCGCGATTTCGGCGACGAGGCCTCAATCTAACGTCGGCGCGTGCGGCCCCTGGATGGCAGGGTCAAGCCCTGCCATGGAGAATGGGGGAGCGTGTGACTATGGACAGTTGGCATCGCCACATCGGCTACGCATTGCGAGGACGGAAAAGACGGGCGGATCCGATCGAGAGGCGCACCCGCAAAGTCGCGATCTCGGCGACGAGGCCTCGATCTAACGGCGGCGCGTGCGGCCCCTGGATGGCAGGGTCAAGCCCTGCCATGGAGAATGGGGGGCGTGGAATGCCGAATTCAATGCGAAGGCGATGCGGCGCGCGCGGCGCTGGTGGCAGGGTCAGGCCCCGCCATGCAGAATGAGGACAGCGCGGGAAGCCAAAAGCAATGCGAAGGCGATTGCGGCGCGCGGGGCGCTGGATGGCAGGATCAGGTGTCACCAATGTCCTCGGACTAACATCAGGCCCCGCCATGAAGCATGAGGACAGCGCGCAAAGCCAAATTCAATGCGAACGCGCTCCCGTACGCTGACATACTGCGCCGAGCAGTCTTGCCACGCCAGCAGCTCTGCGCCGACCTCTCCCCATTCTCCATGGCCGCCCTTGAGGCGGCCATCCAGGGGCCACAGGATGCAACGCCAGTTCGTCGTCTACATCATGAGCAACAAGCGCAACGGCACTCTCTACATCGGTGTGACGAACAATCTACCGCGCCGCATCGTCGAACATCGCGAAGCCCTACCCCGCCTCCCTGAAGCTCTGGGCCGTTTGCAGATCCACTGACACCAGCTGCGAGATCCCGCGCTCGGCCATGGTCACGCCGAACAGGCGGTCCATGTGCGTCATCGTCATGGGGTGATGCGTGATCACCAGGAAGCGGGTGTCGGTTTCCTCGGCCATCTTTTCCATCAGCTTGCAGAAGCGGTCGACGTTGGCGTCGTCCAAAGGCGCGTCGACTTCGTCGAGCACGCAGATCGGTGAGGGGTTCGTCAGGAATACCGCGAAGATCAGCGACAGCGCCGTAAGCGTCTGCTCGCCACCGGACAGCAGCGAGAGCGTCGCCGGCTTCTTGCCGGGCGGCTTGGCAATGATTTCCAGCCCGCCCTCCATCGGGTCTTCGCTCTCCACCATTTCCAGCCGCGCTTCGCCGCCGCCGAACAGCGATGTGAACAGCCGCCCGAAATGGCCGTTCACCGTTTCGAACGCGTCGTTGAGACGCTTCTTGCCTTCCTTGTTCAGCTGGCCGATGGCGCCGCGCAGCTTGGCGATCGCCTCGTCCACGTCGGCGCGCTCGGTCTCCATCGTGTCGTGCTGCGCCTGCAGAACGGTGAGTTCCTCGTCCGCCTGCAGGTTGACGCCGCCCAGCCGCTCGCGGTCGCCCTTCAAACGCGTCAGCTGCTTGTCGACGTCGCCGAGGTGCGGCGGCGCCGTGCCCGGTTTCAGTTCCGCCAGCGACAGGCAGTCCTCCGGCGCAACCTCGAACGTCTCGCGGATCTTGCGCGCTTCTTCCTGGCGCCGCCCGCGCGCGCTCTCCAGCTTGGCCTCGATGCGTGCCTTGCCCTCGCGCGCCTCGCCGACCTGGCCCTGCGCAATGCGCAACGCCTGCTGCGCCGCCCGCAAGGCCGTGTCAGCCTGGGCGAGTTCGTCGGCAACCGTGCGCCGCTCGCGCTCCGCGCCTTCCAGGCTGGCGAGCAGCTTGTGGCGCTTCTCGTCGATCAGCGCCGGCAAGTCCGCCATGCCTTCCAGTTCGTCCAGCGCGCCATCCAGCCGCTCGCGCAGCGTCGCGATCTGCTGCTCGGCCCCCGAGGAACGCGTGGCCCAGCGATCCCGCTCTGCCGTCAGCGTGCGCACGCGTTCCGCCCGCAGCGCGCGATCGCGCTCCAGCGCCGCCAGCTGCGTCTTGGCCTCCGCGTGCGCATTGCGCGCAGCCGTCGCCGTGTCCTGCGCCGCCGCAAGTTGCGGCTCCAGGTCATCGGCCTCGCTGAGCAACGACAGCGCCGTATCGATTTCCTCGAAACGGCCGTTGGCGTCGATCAGTTCGTCTTCCGCGACGGCCTTGGCCTCGTTCAGCGAGGCGATGCGCGTCTCCGTCTCGCGCGCGGCCCGTTCGATCTTCGTCAGCTCATCGCGCGTCGCCGTCAGCTTCACCTGCGTCTCGCGCCACAGCGAACGCAGCTGCTTGTCTGCGGCCCCTGCCGCTTGCATCTGCTCGGCCGCATGCGCCTCGGCGTCCGACAGCAGATCCGCCTCTTCCGCCGCCTGCTTCTCGCGCGCCGCCAGATCCGACAGCCGGTTGCGCTCCGCGATGCGCTGCGCCGCCGGCGTCACGCCATGGGCTGCCGCCGCAAACCCGTCCCAGCGCCACAGATCGCCCTCGCGCGACACCAGCCGCTGGCCCGGCCGCAGATGCGGCTGCAGCCGCGCCCCGTCCTCGCGATCGACGATGCCGATCTGGCGCAGGCGCCGCTGCAGCTCCGGCGGCGCCTTTACGTAGTTGGACAGCGGCTCGACATCGGCCGGCAACGCGCCATCGGCAGAAGCCGGCTCGATCAGCCGCCAGTGCACGGCCGCGTCGTCGCTGATCGGCGCCTCAAGGTCATCGCCCAGCGCTGCACCCAGCGCGGCTTCGTAACCGAGCGCGACGCGCAAGCCTTCCGCGATCGGCGGCAGCCCCTCGGCGTTCTCCGCAACCAGCAGCTTCGCCAGCGTCTCGCGTTCCGTCTTCAGCTCGCTGGCCCGCAGGCGCGCCCGGTTCGCCTGCTCGCGCTTCACCGTGACGGTGGCGGTCAGCTCGCGCACCTTCTCCTCGGCCGCCTCCGCCAGCTGCTCGATCTCGGCGATGTCGCGCGACAGCTTCTGGCCGGCGTCCGCCGTCGCCGTCAGCTTCTGCACGTCCGGGGCCCGCGCTGCCGTCTCGCGCAGCTGCTGGCCCAGCGCCATCAGCTGCCGCTCGATCTTGCTGACACCCTCGCGCCGCTCGCGGCCCTGCGCTTCCAGGCTCTGGCGCTGCGCGCGGAATTCCGCGGTGCGGTTCGTCAGCGCGACGAGGTCGGCTTCCGCCGTCTTCTGCGCCACGCCGGCGTTATCGACTGTCGCGCGGGCCGCATCCTGCGCCTCGTCGGCGCCGGCCTCCGCGGCGTCCAGCGACGCCAGCTCCGCCCCGGCCGACTGCAGCAGCTCGCGCGCTTCGCCGATCAGCCGTTCCTCGCGCGAGATGTCTTGCGTCAGATGCTCGGCGCGCGATTGCAGCTCGCGCTGGCGATCCATCGCCCGCGTGGCCTCGCGCTCGAAATTCTCCTGTTCGATCTTGAGCCGCCCCAGCGCCGCACCGCGCCGTGCCTCTTCCTCGCGCAGGGGCGGCAGCGCTTCGGCGAACTCCGCCTCCTGGCGCAGCGCCCTGGCTTCGGCCTCAGTCGCCTGGCCAAGCTTGCCCAGCACGTCGGTGAGGCTGCGTTCTTCGCCCGTCACCAGCGCCTGCGCGTCGGCCCATAGCAGATAATGCCACAGCGCCTCGATGCGGCGGATCTCGCCGGAGATCTCCTTGTAGCGCCGCGCCTGTCGTGCCTGGCGCTTCAGGCTCTCGATCTGGCTGACCAGCTGGCCCATGATGTCGGTGAGCCGGCCGAGATTGTTCTCCGCCGCCGTCAGCCGCAGCTCCGCCTCGTGCCGCCGCGAGTGCAGGCCGGCAACGCCCGCCGCATCCTCAAGAATGCGCCGCCGCTGTTCCGGTTTGGCATTGACGATCTCCGAGATCTGCCCTTGCCGCACCAGCGCCGGCGACCGCGCACCGGTTGCGGCGTCCTCGAACAGGATCTTGACGTCGCGGGCGCGCGAGTCCTTGCCGTTGATGCGATACGCCGAGCCCGCCTCGCGCTCGATGCGCCGCGTGATCTCGATCACGTCGTGGTCGTTGAATTCGGCCGGTGCCTGGCGTTCCTGGTTGTCGAGGAACATCGTCACTTCGGCGAAGTTGCGCGCCGGCCGCAAGTTCGTGCCCGAGAAGATCACGTCGTCCATGGCGGCAGCCCGCATCGACTTGTGCGAGGTCTCGCCCATCACCCAGCGCAGCGCTTCGAGCAGGTTCGACTTGCCGCAGCCGTTCGGCCCGACGACGCCCGTCAGCCCGCGCTCGATGACGAGGTCGGTCGGCTCCACGAACGACTTGAAGCCCAGCAGGCGAAGGCGTGAAATCTTCATCAAGTCTCATCCGAACGTGCGCTGCTGGATCGTGGCCGAGCCCGCAGCGCGTAGGTTGGGTCGAGTCTCGTCCGTGAGACCCAACAACGCACGACACCACGACATCACGCCGAAACCCGAGCCAAGACACCACCACCACGTCATCCCGGCGCAGGCCGGGATCCACGCAAGGTGCAGCAAGTTCGACGCCTACAGGAACTCGTGGCGAGAGACCGATCGAGGTCCTTTCACGTCGGGCCAGCAGATGCTGGCGTGGATCCCGGCCTGCGCCGGGATGACGTCTGAAGGAGGAACCGTTATCCGCTCACCCCCCTCTCCCCAAAGGGAGAGGAAACTCCCCGCGGAGCAAATTCTAGCGCTGAGCCGTCGCGGCGGGACGCGCGCCCTGCTGCAGCAGCGGATCGACCATCGCGCGGATGTCGGCCATCGTCAGCGTGCTTTTCACGCGCTTCTCCATGACGAAGAAGTTCGGCGTGCCGATGATGCCCAGCTTGCGGCCGCGCTCCTTGATGGCCTTCAGCGCCTCGATGATGCTTTGATTCTGGCGGCAGGCGTCAAACTCGGCCCGCGTCATCCCCACCTGTTTTGCCACGTCGAACACGGGGTCTGGCCGGACTTCCTGGCTCACCCATTTGTCCTGCTGCGCCATATACTTGCCGATCAGCTCCACCTGCTTTTCGGGCTTGGCACAGCGCATCGTGATGGTCGCCAGCCCCGACGTCTTGCCGATCGGGAACTCGCGGAAGATCAAACGAACCTTGCCGGTATCCAGATACTCGCGCTTCAAGTCCGGCAGGACCTCCTTATGGAACTTCGCGCAGTGCGGGCACGTCAGCGAGGCGTATTCCACGATCGTCACCGGCGCATCGGCCCGGCCGATCACAATTTCCGGCAGCGCACCGGGCTCCAGCACTTCGGCCAAGGTCGGGCTTTCGATGACCTGCCGGCCACCTGTTTCGCGATCATTGGGATCGGAGAACGGATGCACGATCCCTGGCCCGGACTGCGCCGTTTCCTCCGCAGTCTTGACCGTATCGTAGGCCCCACCACCACCCTCCGGCGTGGTGGACGCCGTCGCCACGTTGGCGGACAGCGACGTGGAATCCGCTGAGCACGCCGCCAGTGACGCCGTAAGAAGCACTGCAAGCCCGGCAGCAGTCAGCTGCCAGGCTCGAGACAATGTCCTATGCGGCGCGTAGGTCACGTCATCCCCCGATAACAGTCGTCAGCCGTTCGGCTTGCCTTCGGCCTCGGCAATCGCCTTGTCGAACGATTCCATCGTCGGCGCACCCTGCATGCGCTTGCCATTCACGAAAAACGTCGGCGTCGCCCTGACGCCGTAGTCGCGAAGGGCGTGCTCGAAGTTGCTGTTGATCGTCTTCAGCAGCTTGTCGTCCGTCAGGCACTTGTTGAACGTCTCTTCCGTGAAGCCCGCCTGCTTGGAAATATCCAGCAACTTCGGCAGCGGGCTTTCTTTCACGAAGGCCCACTGCTCCTGCAAATTGAACAGGGCGGTGATCAGCGGATAGGCCCGGTCGTTCGCCACGCAGCGCACCAGCATGGCGCCCGCGACCGCGCGATCGTTGCCGGGGTGGTCGCGCATGATCAGCCGGATCTTGCCCGTGTCGATGTACTTGGTCTTCAGCTCCGGCAGCACGTTCTTGTGGAACGAAGCACAGTGCCCGCACGACAGCGAGGCGTACTCCACGATCGTGACCTTGGCATCGGCCGGACCGAGCGTGATCTCCGGCAGGTCGCCCGGCGGCTTCATCAGCTCGGCGACCGGGACCTCAGCAGGGCCGTCCTGGCGCTGCTGCGACAGCGCGGGCGAAAGAGCCGTAAGCGACACTACGCCGGCAAGGGCGGCGGCGCGCGTCACTCTAGCCAGCGCGGCAGCGCGCATCACTCTGGCCAGCGCGGCAGCGCGCATCACTCTGGTAAGCACATGAACCACGGAACTTCACTCCTGATCGTTTCTTTTCGAGGCTAGAACACGTTCGCTCTTGATTGAATTCAGATCTCTCTGCGTGTGAACGTGCTCTATATATTTATTTAGAGTCTGATTCACGTCTTCGATGCGAGCGCATCCGCCCGCATCTCAAACGATCAGGCTCTCGCGTTTTCCGTTCGCTAGCACGCCTAACGCACTGGAATAAGGCAAATTGCGCCCTTCGCGCAACGCCGTTGCCTGGACGCACTGTTGAAATCAGATCCTGGATCGACTGCCTCGGCCGGGCGCATCCGTCCCCCACTTTGACAGGGTCTGCGCGCGGGCAATGCCTTTTTTGGTAGCCCATACCCGAATTTGATGCCCCCCGACCCGCAATGGAAGCCGGTCGTTTTTGTCAGGCGGGGGATGTATCGAGTAATCTACGAATCCATAAGATTTAAGTATTCTGGCTGTCTCCCGAGACCGTCCGTTCAAGACCACATGAGACGTATTTCCAAGCGCGATCGATCGCAACAGCGTCTCTTGAGCAATCGTAAGCCTCATCACAGCCTGCCTACTTCTTCTCCGCTAGCAGCTTGTCGAACGTTTCCATCGTCGCGGCGTCGGTGACGCGTTTGCCGTCGATGAAGAAGGTCGGCGTGGCGTTGATGCCGAACTTGTCGCCGGCTGCCGTGAAGTTCGCCACCAGCTTGTCGAACAGCTTCTGGTCCTTCGTGCAGGTCTCGAACGCCTCCGGCGTCATGCCGCCGACACCCGTCGCGAACGCCTTCAGCTTCGGCGTCGGATCGCCGTCGGAGAACGCCCACTCCTCCTGCTTGTGGAACAGCTCGCTGAGCAAGCCCGGCGCCTTGTCGGGTGCCGCACAGCGCGTCAGCATATGCGCGACAAGCGCGCGCTCGCTGGTCGGGAACTCGCGGATGATCAACCGTGCCGTGCCCGTATCGAGATACTTGGCCTTGAAATCCGGCAGCACCTTGTTGTGGAAGTTGGCGCAATGGCTGCACGACAGCGACGCGTATTCGACGATCGCGATCTTCGCATCCGGCTTGCCGATGACGATGTCGGGAATGTCGCCGTTGGCCTTCAGCAGCGCATCCAGCGAAACCTCAGCCGGTCCCGCCGCGGCTTCCTCCTCAGCGCCTGCGGCCGCAGGCGGCTGAGCGGGTGCGCCGGCCGCTGCCGGTGGATCGGCCGGCTTGTCCTGGGCAACAGCGATTGCAGGCACCGCGGCCAGCGATCCCATGATCAGCATGAGCGCGGCAAAATTGGTCTTGAGCGTCACGCGAAATCTCCCGCGTTGGATACCGGATTTCGGCCGATGTTGCGGGCTGGCCCAATGAAGTCAAGTGACGGAGAATTTAGGTTGGCCGCGGCCCGTTTAGCTTGCCGCCGTCACAGCGCAATCCCTAGCCGCGGCAGCAGCCAGATGGTCAGCGCATAGAGCACCATCGTCAGCACGCAGCCGGCAATCAGCGAAACCCAGAAGCCGCAGTCAGCCCGCAACATCGCCGGAACAACCAGGAACATCGGCAGGCTCGGCAGCACGAACCAGAACGTTGACTGCGCGTGTGCGGCAATCCGCTCCACATCTCCAGTATCCCGCCACAGCCAGATGATCGCCAGCACCGACACCAGTGGCAACGACGCAATAAGGCCGCCTACGCCCGGGCTGCGCCGCGCCACCTCCGATACCAGCATGACCAGCACTCCGGAAATCGCGGCCTTGATGATGAGATAAGTCATAGCCGCATGTCCCACTGCCTTGTCACGTCCCCACGAATTGTCACGTCCACACGAATTGCATCGGCCAACATTTAGCAAATGTTCCCGGCCGTCAGGCAACTGTCAGGACCAGTCCTTTAACACTGCCGCCATGGTTGAAAACGCTCCTCGAAGAGCGAAACAATCGTCTGCAAGCCCCCTTGTCTGCAAGTCATGGAGACCACTATGAACAAAGTTCTATTCGCCGTAGCCGCCCTCGCATTCGCCGCCACGCCGGCGCTCGCCGACGACAAGCCGTCAGAGGCCGAAGCCGCCAAGATCAAAGAGGCAGTTGCCGCTTGGGGCTGCGATGGCGGCACCTACGAGAAGGAAACCGAAGGCACCGGCGTGTTCGAAGCTGAAGACGTGAAGTGCAAGGCCGGCCAGTACGACTTCCGCCTCGACAAGGACTACAAGGTCTTTGTGATCACCAGAGACTAATCATTCCCGGACGCCGGCCCAGCGCCGGCGTCCTTCTCGCATTTGAGGAACCCGTACGTGGCCAAGGCAAAGAAAAAACGCGATATTGAGAAGACCTACAGCACCAGCGCCTTCGTCGCCAAGCTGCGCCGCTTCGCAGACGCGCTCGAGAGCGACAAGCCCTTCACGATCCAAATCGCCGGAGATCGCGTTCGCGTTCCTGCGCGCGCGATCTTCAACATCGAGCACGAGCGCTCGGGCGACGAAGAAGAGATCGAATTCCAGATCAAATGGAGCAACGAGGCGTAGGGATAGGGCTTAAGCCGTCCGCGCACGTGCTATCACGCCAGCGCCAAACCGCTCCAGCGCTGCTGTCAGCGGGTCTTGCCCAGCCGGTGCGGCAGCGGCAGCCGCTCGCGGGCGGGCCGGGGCAACCTGCACACGCGGTGTCACAGGCGCCTGCAGGATCCGCAGCTCGGCGATGGCGCGGTAGCCGAAGTAGCTGTTGATGCGGTCGATGATCTGCGCTGCGCGGTATTCCACGTCCAAAGCCCGCGACGGATCGACCCTTAGCAGCAGTGTTGCGCCGGCGCGCGGGCCGCTGGCATCCGCCTCGCCGAACGTCTCGACGCCGCGCGGCCACTTCACCCGCTCCGGCACGCAGGCGGCAGCCAGCTGTTCGCCCGCAATCGCCGCCCACTCGGTCAGCAGCGTGGCCGTGGAGAACCCGTACTTCTGGAACGCTTTTTGTGTCAGCTTCGGCACCCAGCTGCCTACGGCCTTCGCCGCCACATAGTTGGAGGCGCGCTGTGGCGGGATCCACGCACTTGCCATGGCCCGGCGTGGCGCAGTGGCCTTGGCTGCAAATCCTCTTTTGGCTGTTAGCTTCGACACGCCTCACCTCGCCAATCAATTCCATTACGCGTTGCCGATGCTTACCATCATGTAAATGATTCGCGATTCGACGCGGGAGGCTCAATTGGGGATTGTGGCGCGACGGCAACTGCCGCTGCGGCCGGCGGGACCGGACACAGTGGCGGCGCTGCTCGACTGGTACGATCGCGAACGGCGCGATCTGCCGTGGCGTTCCAAGAAGCGCAAGAAGGCCGATCCGTACGGCGTCTGGCTCAGCGAGATCATGCTGCAGCAGACGACGGTGAAAGCCGTGATCCCGTTCTATCAGCGCTTCCTGGAACGTTGGCCCACCGTGTTCGATCTCGCCGCCGCCTCCGTCAACGACGTGATGGCCGCCTGGGCCGGCCTCGGCTACTACTCGCGCGCCCGCAACCTGCACAAATGCGCGCAGGTCATCGTGCGCGATCTCGGCGGGCAGTTTCCCTCGACCGAAGCCGGCCTGCTGCCGCTGCCCGGCGTCGGCCCGTATACGGCCGCCGCGATTGCGGCGATCGCCTTCGGCCAGCCCGCAACGCCCGTCGACGGCAACATCGAGCGCGTCATCTCACGCCTGTTCGCCGTGCGCCACCCGCTGCCGGGCGCGAAGAAAGAACTGAAGCGCCTCGCCGCAACGCTGACGCCGCACCGGCGAGCCGGCGACTTCGCCCAGGCGATGATGGACCTCGGCGCTGCCATTTGCACGCCCAAGCGGCCATCCTGCCTGATGTGCCCGCTGCAGACCGACTGCGCCGCCCATGCCGCCGGCATCGAAGCGCAACTGCCGGTGAAGCTCGGCAAGACCGAACGTCCCGGCCGCTACGGGATCGCCTTTCTGGTGCTGCGCGAGGACGGGCACGTGTTGCTGCGCCGGCGTCCTTCCGCCGGTCTTCTTGGCGGCATGCTCGAAGTGCCATCGACCGACTGGCTCGACGACTGGGTGCCGATGGAGCCCGCTTGCGGCGGCGCGCCCGTCCACGCCGACTGGTGGCCCGTGCCCGGCAACGTCGTGCACATCTTCACGCATTTCCGCCTGGAGCTACAGGTGCTCCGCGCCATCGTGCCGGTGGATGCCTCGCTGACGTTCTGGGCCGATGCCGACCGCTGCGAATGGGTCGCCCGTCGCGACCTGGATGGCGCAGCCTTGCCGTCAGTCATGCGCAAGGTCATCGCCCACGCCTTGAAGGTGCAGTAGCGGACCGAATTGTTTCTGGGCGCTGGACTCACAAAAACGCAAGCGGCGCGGCCCCAGCACGCCGAGTTGCGGCGCAGCCACCCCGCCCTTGGGAACTAACCGCTGACACAATGTCGGCTTAGGCGATTTGACCGATTGCCAAAATTTCGGTCACGCGCCATTGCCGATTGAGCGCCTCGGGGAAACGGGGCGCAATTGGTCCGGTAAGAGCGCGACGAGCAGGCATCAGTACATCTGGACTTTGGGGAGAGAACTTTGCTTTTTGCGTCGTTCAATGCAGTGCGCGCGCTGTCACGCCGTGCGAGTTTGCTGGTCCTGCCGCTCGCCCTGCTGGCGCTCGCGTCGCAACCGCAGACGGCCCGCGCCGACGAAGCGCAGGCGGCCACCGGCACGTACGACATCTCGGTGCTGCTGTCCTCGCCCGAAGACCAGTGCTTCAGTCCCGGCAACAACCGGGCGATCCGCGATTTCGTGAAGCGCCGCGTCGCCGAACTCAATAGCTCGCACGCGCTAAACGGCCGCAAGCTGTCCGTCACCTTCCGCGACGACTTCCAAAACGCGCAGACCTCCATCGAAAACGTGCGCTCGGCGATGCGCGATCCGCAGACGCTGGCCCTGGTCGGCATGCCCGGCTGGCGCCGCGCGGCCGACGTGTTCAAGCAGATCGGCAAGGAAATCGGCGACAGCAAAATTCCCTTCATGTCCGACATCTCGGTCAACTCGATTTTCAAGGATCAGACCAACGTCTTCACAATGCGCGCCTCGCAGGAGGAAGAACGCCTGCCTGTCATCGGCCGCATCCTGAAGGACCAGAAGTTCCAGCGCCCCGCCTTCATCGGCGTCAAGGATGAGGAGAACAGCAACGTCCTCGGCGAGGGCCTCAAGAGCCTGCGCGACACCCCGCCGATCGTGGCGGATCATCGCCTCGTCGTGAAAGATAACAAGATCGATCCGGCCGAGTTGACCGCCGCCATTGCCGACCTGAAAGCCAAAGACGTCGACATGGTCATCATCGCCCTTGGCGGCGACTCCAATGCCCAGACGCTGCGCGAGGCCACGAACGCCGGCCTCGGCGTGCCGTTCTTCATCTTCGGCAACCTGGAAAATGCGCTGAAGAACTCCGGCCTCAAGGAGTTTCCCGGCGATCTCTATCAGTTGGCGTTTGACGGCCTGCCCGGCCTTTACAACGAGCGCTTGCGCCAGCAGATCCTGCGCAACGACACCGCCACGTGGCTGTTTCCAGATCGCAAGCGCACGCTTTCGTCAGGCTGGCTTACAGGCAAGTGCAAGGAGCCGGACGGCGGGGAAAACGAGAACGTGCTCGATCCCGCCAACCTGCGTGCCATCTCTCGCGGCACCCAATACGCCGACATGATCGGCTTGATCGCCAGCCTCATCAAGGAGGCGCCGGCTAACGAGGGCGTCAACAGTCTGCGCCAGCGCGTCGTCGAAGGCATCGGCACGGCCTACGCGACGGGGCTGGGCATGTATCAAGGTGAGTACGACAACTGGTCGTTCCGTCCGGACTCGCGCACCGCCAGTCGTACGCCCGTGATCATCATACGCCCCCGCGGCACGCAGTCGGTGCGGCTGGCGCCCGACCAGTACGTGCGCGTTCGCAACGATAGCCTGCGCCGCATTCAGACGCTGTACATGGACATCGACCTGATCCGCCTTCACCGCGTCGACGACAAGGAAAAGAGCTTCTTTGCCGACTTCTACCTGTCGGTCATCAACTCCGACAAACTGTCGATCGCCAACATCGATTTCGCCAACGCCTACATCGATCCGGAAAACAACGGCCCGCAGTTCACCGTGACGCCGCTGCATGAGGGCGGCCAGAGCGACGCCTATCCGGAGGGCAGCAAGATCTACAAGGTGTCCGGCAAGTTCAACTTCAAGCCGGACTTCAGCCGCTTCCCGTTCGACACGCAGTTGTTCTCCATCGACGTGCAGAGAAAAAGCGGCGACCTGCCGTTCGTCATCCAGCCGCCCTCGCGCGATCTGCGCGACAAGGTTGCCGACACCGAGGGCTGGGCCATCGCCGACCAGTATGTCGGCTACGACGAGGACTTCATCTCCGTGATCGACACACGCGGCGACACGAAGAGCGTGGTGCCCTTCTATAAGGGCAGCTACTCCTGGATCATGACGCGCGAGGCAACCGACTATTACCTGCAGGTCGTCATCCCGCTGGCCTTCATCCTGATCGTCGCCTACCTGTCGATCTTCATTCCGAAGGAGAACTTCGAGGCGATCGTCACCATCCAGGTCACAGCGCTGCTGTCCGCCGTCGCCCTCTACCTGTCCATCCCGAAAGTTGCGTCAGACACGGCGACCGTGTCCGATCGAATATTCCTCGTCGACTATCTTGCCGTGTCCCTGATGATCGGCCTGTCGATCCTGCGTGTCAGCGAGTACATCAAGAACCGTCCGAAGTACGCCCGCGCCATCGACATCGTCCACATTCTCGGCATCCCGATCCTTGTGGGCGTGCTCGTGGTGTACATCCTTGGCCAGTCGCCGGCGCAGACCATGTCCACGGCACGCTTCATGTGACGCGAACACCTTGCGGTGCGCCGATGATGTGCGCATAAGCTGAGCCTCATAATTCGCACGAGGCAGGCAGCGCCAAAGCATGGCAACGAAGACGCAGGACAAGGCCCGAAAGCCGCTCCGCGAGCGGCTCCGCGATCTGTACGAGGGCAACTCGCAGACCTCGCACCGCTTTCGCTATGGCCTGCTGCTGTTCGACCTGCTGACCGTGCTGTTCGTCGTGGTCACCTCGTTCGTGCCCCGCACCGAGATCGTGGAACGCATCGACGTGCTGGTCGGTATCCTGCTGGCGTTGGACATCGGCGCCCGCTTTGCCATCGCGCGCAAGCCGCTCGACGAGTTCAAGCATCCCTCGACCTGGGCCGACATGGTGGCGCTAGCCTCGTTCCTCGCCCCCATCACCGGCGAAGGCTTCGCCTTCCTGCGTATCTTGCGCACGCTGCGCCTGCTGCACACGTTCCAGATCCTTCGGCGCCTGCGTTCCGACAGCGACTTCTTCCGCCGCAACGAGGAAGTGGTCATCGCCGTCGCCCACCTGTTCGTCTTCATCTTCGTCATGACGGGCATCGTCTACGAGACCCAGTTCCGCACCAATCCGCAGATCGCCAACTACGTCGATGCGCTGTACTTCACCATCACTTCGCTGACGACGACCGGCTACGGCGACGTGACGCTGCCCGGCTCTCTCGGCCGGCTCATCTCGGTCGCGATCATGATAGCCGGCGTCACGCTGTTCCTGCGATTGGCCCAGGTTCTGTTCCGCCCGCACAAGGTGCGCTTCCCCTGCCCGGACTGCGGGCTGCAGCGTCACGACCAGGACGCCGTGCACTGCAAGGCCTGCGGCCGCGTGCTGTGCATCCCGGACGAAGGGCTCTAGCACCGGCATCTCAGCTCCCGGATGGTCCGTCGGCAAGCGCATCTCGTCGATTGACTCCACGCGTAGGTTGGGTCAACCGAAGGGCGACCCAACAACTTGCGTGGTGCACCAATGTTGGGTCGGGCTGCGCTTGACCCACCTACCAGACGCTTCCAATCAACCGGAATGACACAGATGGCCATAACCGCTCTGCATCGCATTGCCTTGGCTATCGTATTGTTCGCCTCGTTCACTGCCGGCCCTGACATCGTCTTCCCGAAGGCCGGCATCGCACTCGCGGCCGAGCCGGCCGTTGAAAAAGAGGCCTTCGAAGCGGCCAAGGACCTCGGCACCGTCGAGGCGTGGGACGCATTCCTGTCGAACTACCCGACCGGGTTCCACGCTGATCTCGCCCGCGCCTACGTCAAGAAACTGGCCGGCCAGCCTGCTGGCACGACACCGCCGCGCGAGGCCGAGGCACCACCTGCATCCGTGGACACCAACTTCCCGGTCGAAGCCGGCACATGGGGCGGCATCGTCCGCAGCGGACCGGGACAGAGCTACAAGAAGCAAACCAGCCTGCCCGAGGGCGAAACGGTTTCTCTGATGGGCGTCGCGCCTGAGCTGGACAACGGCTATCCGTGGTTCAAGATTTGGTACGGCCCCACTCACGACACGACCGGCTACATGTGGGGCGGCATCCTCTGCGCTAAAGGCGTGGCCCGGGCGGATGTCTATCAGATGTGCCAGCCCAGCGAGAAGCAGGCTGCCGCCCAGTCATCCAAGACATGCGAGACACCCGGAAACGACGCGGAGAACACGGTGTGCGCCAACTCCAAACTTATGGCGCTCGATGCTGAGCTGAACTTCCAGTTCAGCATGCGCCTTTCCAACATCACGTCCGAAGCCGTCGGCGGCACCGAGGCCGACGTCGTGACGTTCCGCGGCGAGCAGCGCGACTGGCTGCGCCAGCGCAATGCATGCGGCGCAGACGCGAGCTGTTTGACCGCGAAGTACAACGCGCGTCTAAAAGATCTGCGCGAGCTCAATCAGCCGGAATAAGAACAGCCCGCCAAACGAAATGAGCCGGGCATGACGCCCGGCTCACCGCACTCAGGGACTGCTGTGCGTTACTACTCGTCGTTGGCAGCACCACCGCCGACACCAGGGCCATCTTTGGCCTTCGGGCCATCCTCCTGGCCGCCGGCGCGGCCGCCTTCGTTGCCGCCGCGATCATGATCGTGATGGCCTCCCCAGCGTCTGCCCCAGCCGCCGTCATGCCAGCCACCGCCGCGATGACCCCAGCCGCGATCCCCGCCGAGCTGCGCCACGCGCAACTGGCGCATTGCCGGGCCGGCGACGTCCTTCTGCTGATCTGTCAGTGAGGCGTAGAATGGGCTGAATGCGCTGGAGAACGCCTTCATTTTGTCGGCGCGGTCACCGAGGCGCTTGGCCATACGCTCGTAGCGTTCGGCGACGTTCGCTTGCTCGCGCGTCCCGGCCGACGTCTGATCGCCCGGCTTGCCATCGGCCTTGCCGTCGTCCTTCTCACGATCGGCACGGCGCTCGTCACGCCGCTTCTGGCGTTCGGCACGCTTGTCCGCACGCTCCTTGTACATGGTGCGCACCTGCTCTTCGATGGGTGCCCAAAGCTTCTCTTGGTCCGGCGTCAGCTTGAGCGTCGCCTTGGCGGCGGCGATCCGGCCGTCCTGCATGCGCTCGCGCGATTCCGGGGTCATCTTCCAGCCGCCGTCGCGGGCTGCCTGCGCGACGAGCACGGCTGCCGGCGAAACGCCGATCAGCAAGGCCAGGGCCAAGCCGCGTGACATAGTTTTCATGGGTTGCTCCACTCAGTTCCGGGGAAAGGCAGCGGTGCCTCCGCTTCGTGGAGATTAACGGCCCACCCAAGCGTTTCCGTCGGGCCGTCGGATGCACCAGGCACGCACCGCGATTCCGAAGAAAGAATGGGCCTCCGTAACGACTGCTGACGCCAAATCCACCTGTTCACCCTCCCCTCGACGGGGAGGGGCTAGGGGTGGGGTGAAGAACTTGGAGGACGGCCTAGGTGGAGTTCGGCACCTGGCCAGGACGCTTCGGCGCCACGCCAAGCCGTCATCGCCCCGTTCACCAAACCTGGTGCAGCGCAGTGCGTTGAAATTATTTGCTGAGTTCCGTACGGAACTGGCCGCGGGGCCTGGTTGCGGCATCTTTGGGTCAAGACGAACCCATTTGACCCAAGAGGAACACGCCATGACCCGCACGATCGCGCTCTCGCTGGCCGCTGTTACCGCCGCCATGACATTCCAGGCCGTCCCTGCTTCCGCCGTCAGCATCGCCGTGAAAATGGCCTGCATGAGCGACTATCTGAGCCACTGCAGCCAGCACGCAATGGGCAGCCCGGCTACCCGTTCGTGCATGCGCGCCGTCGGTGCTGGCCTCTCCAAGACCTGCATCCGCGCACTGGTCGCCGGTGGCGAAGTGAGCCAGGCCGAAGTCGATCGCCGCAAGGCCGCGATGAAGTCGGCAGCGAACTGAACGCATCGGACCGTAGGTCGGGTCAAGCGCAGCGCGACCCAACAGGTCCAGGTGGTACCGTAGGTTGGGTCGCGCTGCGCTTGACCCAACCGACCGCCAGCCAGCTAAGCCGCCTCGGCGCGAGGCTCCACAAGATACCCGATGCGGCCCCCGCTGATCTCCCGCACCCGCTCCAGATGCTCGAAGATGTCGCGCGGGTGCAGCGGCCGGCCGGTATTGCGAATGGTGTTCTGCTCCAGCGCGTCCAGCGGCCCTAACAGCTCCTCGCCCGTCCGGTGCAGCATCGCAATCGTGGCGATCGTCCGCCGGCTCATGTTGCGGGGAACTTTGGGCACGACGCTGGCAACCATCGTCTTGGCGTCTTCGGACAGGAGGCTGGCGCCCTTGCCCAGTAGCGCCACGAGCCGGATGACGATGTCTTCCTCGAATACGAACCCCCGCCGCTCCATCCATTCCAGCAGCTTGGTCATCAGCATGTCCTGCAGACGCAAGGTCGACGTCAGCCGGTAGTCCTGCCATTCCGCCACGAGATCGAAGCGCGGGTCGAGATCGATATCGCCAGGCGCAAACGTTTGCTCGGCCGTGACGCCGATGCGATCGAAGAAATCCCGATTGTTCATGTGCAGCCGCGTCGTGAACGCAGGCACCATCACCTCGCCGTTGCTGGCCATATCGAACGCCTGGCGCACGAGCTTCGAGCAGTACAGCTTCTTGTAGCCCGGCAGCTCCATCGAGAAGTCGTAGACGATGCGGCGGCTCAGCGGACCGTTCGACTTTTTGACGTGTTCGAAGATCAGATCCGCAGCGCGACGTGCCAGTTCTTCGTCACGACAGCGATACAGCACCGCGCGCCCGATGCCGCAGTCGAGCGCATGCTCAAGTGGCGTGATGACGGCGCCGTCCTCGATCAGCGCTTCCACCACCGAATGATGGCCGTCGCTGTCAACGTGGATCATGCCGACATGACTGAATTGCGTATCGACATCGCCGATGCGCGCGATTGCGGCGCTGTTGTAGGCGCTGCCGCGCATCAACAATACGTCGCCCGACCGATACGGCAGGTCGCTCCCGGCGTAGTACGCTGGGTTGACGAGCGTGTTGTGGTCCGTGCCGGTGAACACACGACGGCCCTTGCCGGTGCGGCCGAAGCGATCGAACCCGATCGCCAACTCGCCCAGCATGTCGGAGCCGTAGCGCGCAATGCGGAAGACGTCGCGCAGCGCCGACTCCGCCGGCAACGTCAACAGCCCGCGCGAGGCCCAGTCCATGATCCGGTTCCGCAGCGTCATGCGCAGGCCGAAGATCGTCTGCATCAAGTAGGGCGCAGCCTTCGCCGTCTCGGCCGCATCGTAGCGATTGAGATCGACGTCGTAGACCGTCCAGTAGATGTGCTGCAGGATCGCCGCCAGTTCGTCGGGCGTGCGCGCATTGCGGCCGGCAAGCTCTTGCAGGCTCAGCAAATCGTCGCCAAGACTTGCAGCGTTTTCAACGCGATCCAATGGATGTCTCCCTCACCCCATGAGCCTTAAGGCTAGCCCAGCCGATTGCCCTTAGGCAATCAGCTAGAGTGCTTCCGGACAAAGTGCGAACCAGCTTTCCGGAAAGAAGCACGGCAAAATAGGCGGCTATAACCTTCCGCGATTGAACGAAAGCCGGAAGGGCTCTAAGCGCGCCGATTTCGCGGCGTGTGGCCCATTGGCCCAACCGAGGGTTCCATCCGCGCTGGCGCCGGCTCCCCACAGGGGAGTCGCCAGCGCAATAAAGTTAACGCTACAGCGCGCGATCGATGAGCGAGCACAGCGTCTCGGCGCTGGACTTGTCGTGATCCGGCGGGATGTCTTCGACGTTCAAGGTCTTGACCACCCCATCGTCCACTAGCATCGCATAACGCTTGGAACGGGTGCCGAAGCCGCGCGAGCCCAGGTCAATGTCCAGGCCGATCGATTTCGTGAAGTCGGCGCTGCCGTCCGAAAGAATAAGAATTTTGCCACCCGGATTGACCTCACTCGACCAATGGTCGAGCACGAAGATGTCGTTGACGGCGACGCAGGCCACCGTATCGATGCCCTTGGCCTTCAACTCGTCGAAGCGCTGCACGAAGCCCGGCATGTGCTTCAGATGGCACGTCGGCGTATAGGCGCCCGGCACCGCAAACAGCGCGACCTTCTTGCCAGCGAAGACGTCGCTCACGCTGGTTTGCGCCGGGCCATCGCTGCCCATGACCGTAAACTTGCCGTCCGGCAGCTTGTCGCCGACTTTAATCGCCATCGCCTGATCTCCCAACAAAAGCATCGGCAGATGCCATAGCGTCGCGACTGCCGCAGGGCAAGCTACTCCACCGTCACCACGGCCTCGGACTGCCCCGCGCTGCCGACGAGCGTTATTTTCAGCGGCTTGCCCAGCAGCTGCTTCAGCTCTGCGGGGCTCGAGATCGCCGCGTCGAACGTAACGGTTTCACCGTCTCCACCGGCGCGGCGCTTGGGCATGGGCACATAGAGACCTTCCGGCGCTTCGACAAACAGGTCGGCATCTTTTGCTCCGCCCGGAAACGTTGCGCTGAATGAGATCTGCGCCGGCTCCTCATAGGACTCCACCTGCGCACGCACGACCGTCGGATCGCCCGGTTTTGCCTCAGACATCGAGCGTGGAATGTGCGCCAGCGCCTCGGCCAGCGCCCCATCCGCCGGCCCCACGATGCCCGGCGGCACCGTCAATTCATGCGTCGCCTCCAGCGGAACGCAGATCTCCCGGCAGACGCCGAAGTGCATCGCCACCCGCAGCTGCACCGGCTTGTCCTTGGCGGTGATGGCGAACGCGACGGGAAAGATCACGCGCTCCTCATAGCCGATCGTCTCGCCGGCCCGGTCCGACAGCCGCTTGGGCGCGGGATAGAGGACGCGCGCGTCAGCAATGTTCTCGGATTTGGAAAAGTCGAATGACGGCGGCAACCCGCCCGCGTCACCCGGATTGCGCCAGTAGGTCTTCCACCCCTCAGGCATCTTAATCTCGACGAAGCCGACCATCCGGCCATCCGCCTCCGCGGCCAGCAGGCGGGTTTGGGCGCGCTCCTGATCGACCCAGGGCGAGGCGACGCTTTGCGCCCCGGCGCCCGCCGCAAAACCCAGCCAGACTGCTGCGAGCCCAAAAAATAGGCGGACGAACTGGGGCATGATCGATCCTGATTAAGACACCATTGGACGTAAAACTGAGCGACGAGCGGGTTTATCCGGGAGGCGGCAGGCTGTAGAAACGTAAGAAAATTTTTGCCACTTCAGCCGAATTGGCGGCTTCACAGGATTGGCGCCTAACGGGTATCTTTGACGGTATGAAGACGACAAAGTCCAAACGCAAGCGTGGCACCACGGGCTATCTCGATGGCCAGCTTTTGATCGCCATGCCGCTGATGAGCGACCGCCGCTTTGCGCGTTCGGTAATCTACCTGTGCGCCCACTCCGAAGACGGCGCCATGGGCCTCATCATCAATCATCGCGCCGACCACATCAGCTTCCCCGATCTGCTGGATCGCCTCGGCATCGTTACCAACTCGTCGGAAGACGGCGTACCAAACGACATCCTGGAGCGGCAGGTGCATATGGGCGGCCCGGTGGAAACCGGCCGTGGTTTCGTGCTGCACAGCGCCGACTATTTCGCCACCAACTCCACCCTGGCGATCGACGACGGCGTCAGCCTTACGGCGACGATCGACATCCTGAAAGCCATCGCCCACGGCAAAGGGCCTGACCAATCGATCCTCGCACTCGGCTATGCCGGCTGGGCGGCTGGCCAACTGGAAACGGAAATCCAGGCCAACGGCTGGCTGCATTGCCCCGCCGATAGCGGCCTGCTGTTCGACGACGACATCGACAACAAATACGCCCGCGCGCTGGCCAAGATCGGCATCGATCCCTCCCACCTCGTCAACGACGCCGGCCACGCCTAGCGGATTAATCCGGCGAAGGCGCAGCGCCTTTCACCTCCCCAATCGTCATCCTCGCAAAGGCGAGGATCCACGACATGCGTCTTCGCAACAACGTTGCATGGCTTCGTTGCACGTGTGGGGTCGTCTCGCCGTGGAGCTAGAACAGGCGTGTCGTGGATGCCGGCCTGCGCGGGCACGACGATGTGGCGAGGATGGGCGGTGTGCCCTCGCGAGGATGACGATTGAAGATGAGACGGCAAAAGCTAGCCGCCCGCAGGCAGCAGCCAGCACTCACCAACTCACGGCTCAGTCCTTGCGGGGCGTCTCGATGCCGGCGAGACGCGCCAGGCTTTCGGCGATTGCCGGTGGCAGCTTGGAGAAATCAGGTGCCGGAGCCGGCGGAGGCTTCGGCGCAGCAACGACCGGTGCGACCACTGGCGGCGGCGGCACGACACGAGGTTGCGGCGCCTGCCCCGGCGGGGGCGGCGGCGGCGCGAAGGCCGCAGCCGGGATAGGCGGGGGCGCGCCGGGCGGCGGGCCTGCCGCTGAACCGGCCTGGGGCGGACCAGCGTGACCTGGTGACAAAGGCGGCGGCACAGGCGCGCTGCGTTGCGGCCGCCAGGCTTCAACCACGGGCGGGACGGGGGCCTGAGGCGGCGCCGCCGGCGGCACCGCGCGCGGCCCTGGCGGCGGCGGAATGGTCGGCGCCCGGACCTGCGCTGGACGCCCATCGACCGGCGCAGGCGCCGCGGTCTGCCTGGCCGGACCTGGCATCGGCGGCGGGCTGCTGGGCTGTTGCGGTGGCAGGCCGGAAGGCGGCAAGGCCTCGGCCGGCATATTCAGCGTCGGCGGGACAGGAGACGGCGCGGCGGGCAGCCCGTTTGGGGAACCGTTGGCGGCAGCACCGTTCGATGCCGCCGCGCCGGCTCCCGGCCCATTCAACGCAACGTTTTGCCCGCTCGCCCCAATCTGCCCAGATGAGCCAGCCGGGACGGAGGGCGGACCGTTACCCCGCGCCGGCGGTGGCATCGGTTGAACCCCGGCCCCGTTCGGCCGCGCACCATTGCGCGCGGCACCACCGGGAATAGGCGGCGGCACGCCACCACCGGAGCCAGCAGTGCGGCCGGGCGTCCTGGCTGATGCAGCCGCGTCACCACTTGAACCGGCGGCCGCAGCCGGCCGCAGGCGCCCGCCGCGCGGCCCTTGCTCAGCGTCGGCGCCAGGCCGGGGATCCGGCAAGAGCGCGCCGGCCACAGCGCTAGGCCGCGCCGGGCTGCTGGCAGCGCCGTTAGGCCGTTTTTCTCCCGCCGCGCCGTTGCGCAGGGGCGGTGCGGCAGCCGCTGCAGCCATAGGCACAACGTCCGCTGTCGGCGTCGTCTCGTCCTGACGGCGCTTGCCCTTCGGCCGGAACATGCCGCGTGGTTTCAACCGCCGTTCGGAACTGCGCACGCGGCGCAGCATCTGCAAAACGTCGCGATCGGGTACTGGGTCGCCGTAGTAGTAGCCCTGGGCATACTCGCAGCCGGCCGAGCGCAGGAACGCGGCGTCCTCTTCGGCTTCGACACCTTCAGCGACGACCTTCTTGTTGAGTTCGCGCGCCATCGCCACGATGGAGCGCACGACACCCTCGCCATTGCCGTCGCGCCCGCCGCTGGCCTGCACAAGCTCGCGCTGCAGCTTGATCGTATCGAACGGCAGCCGCCCGAGATACGACAGCGAGGAGTAGCCCGTGCCGAACTCATCCAGCAGCAGATCTGCGCCGGCAGCGCGCAGCTGCTCCAGGATTTCGGCAGCCTGCTCGGGATTTTCCATCACGAGCGCCTCGGCGATTTCCAGCTTCAAGGCACCCTTCGGCACGACATTCTGTCCGACGATGTGGCGCACCTCCTGCACCAGCACCTGCCGGAACATCTGCCGGCTCGACACATTGACCGACACGAACAGCGGCTGGTCCGGCCGCGCCAGTTCCTTGTTCCAGGCCGCCGCGTCGCGCGCAGCCCGCATCAGCACGTGCGACCCAAGCTTGGTGACGAGATCGCTTTCGGCATCCACCGGCACGATGGCCGCCGGATTGATGAGGCCTTCTTTCGGATGCTCCCAACGCACGATCGTCTCGAAGCCGGCGAGCTCTTCCGTCGGCAAGTAATAGATCGGCTGGTAGAGGAACTTGAGTTGGTTCTTCTCGACCGCCTTACGCAGCTCCGCCTCGATGGCCAGCCGCTCTTCGCGGTCGGACCGCATCTCCGGCTTGAAGATTTCGATGCGGTCGGCGCCCCCGCGCTTGGCGCGGTACATCGCGACTTCCGCATCCTTGAGCAGATCCTGGTCGGCCTCATCCGAGCCGTTGAATACGGCAACCCCGACCGACCCGGTCAGCACGATATCCTGCCCGGCCATCTTGACCGGCGAACGCAGCGAACGGCGAACGCGCTCGGCCAGAGATGCCAGCTCCTGAGCATCCTGGTCCAGCAGCGACAGGATCGCGAACTGGTCGCCACCGACACGTGCCAGCGTGTCCTGCGGCGTCAGATGCCGCTGCAGACGCCGCGCCACGGTCAACAACAGGCTGTCGCCGACGACGAGCCCGAACGACGTGTTGACGCTCTTGAACTTGTCGATATCGATGAAGAACAATGTCGGCCGGATGCTGCGGTCCGTCTTGGCGCGCATAGCCGCCGTCTTGATACGGTCCACCAGCAGCGCCCGGTTTGGCAGGCCGGTCAGGCTGTCGTGAACGGCATCGTGCAACAGCCGTTCGTGCGAGCGCTTGGCATCGGTAATGTCGCGAATGAGACCGACGCAGCGAACCTGCCGGTCTTCGTCCTGCGGCACGCTGGCCGCCTCGATCTCGAACCAGCGGTAACTGTTGTCGGAGTGGCGCAGACGCAGGTCCGTACGGATCTTGCCGCCCGCCCGCTCCTGGATCGACCACAGCATCAAGCGGAAGCGTTCGCGATCGGCTGGATGCAGATACGTGATGAACTCATCGGCCTTGACCGACAGCTGCCCCGGGCTGAGATCGAGGATCTCTTCGACGACCGGGCTGACCTTGATGCCATTGCGGCGCGCGTTCCATTCCCAGACTGCAGCGCCCGCGCCGTCGATGGCGATGGAACGCAGATGCGCTTCGGTCGGCGCCAGCGTCATACCGGCATCTCGGGTGCGGAAAGCAAACTGCGTGACGACGAAGCCGATGAGCAGCAGCACGAGCACAAGGCCGGCCACCAGTGACGACACCGCGATGTCGCCCGACACGCGCCCCGTCAGCACGACGGCGGCACCAAACAGCCAGACACTGAACATCACCCACGGCGGCACCAAAGACATGGCGCGATCCTGCCCGCGCAGCGCCAGCAGCAGGATCACCGCCGACCCGGCGAGCCCGAGCACCAGGAACGACAACCGCGCAAACGTCGCCGCCAGCCGCGGATCGATGACCGCCAGGCCGATGAGCGACAGCTGACCCACCATCCACACGGTGATGATCATGCGGATGAGCGCCGGCAGCGTGCCCAGCCGGAGGAACGTGTGCGTGAAGATGAGAATGCTGGCCGCCAGCGCCGACTCGGCCGCGGCCCGGTAGATGGCGTTGTCCTCCGGCCTCAGCTGGAACAGCTTATGGAAGAACCCGAAGTCGACGCACAGGTTGCCCAGCACACACCAGGCCACGAGTGCGGACGCTGGAAAGATCAGCTTGTGATTGGCCGCGAAGATCGACGTCAGGAAGATCGCCAGCAGGCCGGTCAAGCCGAGCATGATGCCGTTGAACAGCTGGCGGTCACGCACCTTCAGCTCATATTCCAGCGGCTTCCAGAGATTGATGCGCGAGAAGCGGTCGGATGCCAGCTCCACCACATACGTGATGGTCTGCCCCGGCTCGATCGTGATGCGGAACACGTCGGCGCGTTCGCTCTTCACCCGCTCCGCCGCAAAACCCATCGTCGGTGTCACGTTTTCGATGCGCCGCGCGTCGAGATCGGGCCAGATGGCGCCTGATCCCGCCACCGTGTAGCGGTCTGCCGTGATCCAGCGCTCGATGGCATTCTCTGTCGGATTGGTCAGCGCAAACACCATCCAGTTCGGGCTGGTGCCGGCCGTGGTCGCCGCGACCGAGACGCGATCGGTCGTGCCGTCGGCACCCGCCGCCGTCTCCACCTGCAGGCTGTCGCTGTGCGACTCATAGAGATCGCCCAAGGTTGTGATCTCGACGCGATCCTGCGTTGCATCAAGAACGATGGGCTTCAGTGCCAGCGCAGGCGCACTCAATCCGAGCGCCAGCAGCGCTGCCAACAACATCGAAAGCACGAGGGCGCGAAGCTGCATCACGCGGGCCTGCCCCCCACGTTGAGATCGTCCGCGAGGAAGGCGAACAACACGTGGTCCTGCCACTCGCCGTTGATCCTCAGGTATTGGCGAGCGTGACCTTCGGCCTTGAAACCGCACGTCTCGAGGACGCGCAGCGACGCCGCGTTCTCCGGCTGTGAGGCCGCTTCGATCCGGTGCAGCTTGAGCGCGTGGCAAGCGTGCGGCAACAGCGCCTTTACCGCAGCGGTCATGTGCCCGCGCCGGACATATGGCAGCCCGAGCCAGTAACCTAGCGAAGCCGACTGCGTGACGCCGCGGCGCACGTTGGAGAGCGAGATGCCCCCCATCAGTTCGTCGTCACGGTTCAAGATGAAATAGCTGTAGCCGAGATCTTCGCGCATCTCACGCTGGTAATGACGCAGGCGGCGGCGATACGAACTGCGCGTCAGCTCATCGCGCGGCCACAGTGGTTCCCATGGCTTCAGGTGCTCGCGTGAGAGCGCGCGCAGTTGCGCCCAGGCGCCGTAGTCGTTCATCTGCGGCGGACGCAGCCAGACGCCCCGCCCCTCGAGGGACTGGGCCCCTTCCGGGATGAGGCCTGACCGCAGGAATGCCATGTCGTCCCCGGTCCCCCGCTCACGTTCTCGCGCGTTGCGCTGCATAGGCCGCGTGGTCCTTCGAGCGGCTGCCCGCCCCGACCACCACGACCGACGGTACGCCCGTGCTCACATGCTCCGCGAAGGCCCGCACTTGCTTGGATGTGACGGCGTCCACGCGTTCCACCAGTTCTGCAGTGGTCAGCAGCTTGTCGAACGTCAGTAGCTGGCGTGCCATCTGTTCGGCGCGCGCCGACGAACTCTCCAGGCTCATCAACAGGCCCGCCTTCATCTGCGCCTTGGCACGCGCCATCTCGGCCTTCGTCGGCCCCTTGGCGCCAAGATCCTTCAGCTCGGCGGAAATGACATCCGTCAGCTTCGTCATGGTGCTGACCCCCGTGGCCGCCTGAATCACGAACATGCCCGTGTCCCTCATTCCCCACGCCGACGAATCGACGGAGTAACACAGGCCCCGCTTCTCCCGGACTTCCTGAAACAGCCGTGACGACAACCCGCCGCCAAGAATGCCCGAGGCGACTTGGGCTGCGTAGAACTGATCGTCCAGATACGACGGACTTTCGAAGCCAATAATGAGGTGGCACTGCTCAAACGGTTTGGCGAACGCGCGCGTCCCACCCTTGTAGAACGCCGCCTCGCCAGCCGTCCGCTTTTGCGCACTGAGCCCGCCGAATAGGGCTTCAGCGTGGCGGAGAAATGCGCTGTGCGAAACCCCGCCGGCCGCGGCTAACACCATGTTGTCCGGCGCATAATGCTTGCGCGAAAAGTCTTTGAGCTGCTGAGTTTTGATCGAACTCAGGCTGGCCGGCGTGCCCAGAATCGAACGGCCGACGGCCTGGCTGGGATAGGCCGCCTCGTGCAGCAGATCGATCGCGACCTCTTCAGGGCTGTCGCGCACGCCCGCGATCTCCTGGATGATCACTTCGCGTTCGCGTTTCAATTCACCCGAGGTGAACTGCGAATTCAGCAGGATGTCGGCCAGGATCTCCAGGGCGACGCCTTCGTCGCCTGCGAGCACGCGAGCGAAATACCCGGTTGATTCGGGCCCTGTGGCTGCATTCAGTTCGCCGCCGACCGCTTCGATCTCTTCGGCGATGTCGCGGGCGCTGCGCGTCTTGGTACCCTTGAACGCCATGTGCTCGAGCAAGTGCGAGATGCCGTTCTGCTCTTCCGTCTCGTCTCGCGCCCCAGCACCAACCCAGATGCCGAGCGATGTCGTCTCCAGGTGTGGCATCTCGTGGGAGACGACGCGCAGTCCGTTGGCCAGCGTCGAGATTTCAATGCTCATGCCGCGCCCTCGGAGACAGCGCGTGCCGTCTTGATTACGAATTTCTTGACCTCGGCGAGGTCGTTGGGAAGTGGCGTGAAGCGCTCCTTGTCGGTCATTAGCGCCGAAAGCCGGTCCGGCAATGCCGGCCGCTTGCCGGTGATGGCTGCCATCGCGTCCGGAAACTTGGCCGGATGCGCCGTCGACAGGACGACGCCGGGGGCGCCGCTTCCGCGGCCCGCTTTCTTCAACGCCACCCAGCCGCATGCGGTATGTGGATCCATCAGATAGGCACTCTCCACCGCAACGTGGCGGATGGCCTGCGCCACCTCGCTCTCGGTCGCCGAATAGGCCGCGAACTCTTCCCGCATAGCCGCGGCCTGCTGGCCGAGATCGAAGCGCTTGCCCTGCACCAACCCGTGCATCTGCGCGCGCACCCTTGCCGCATCGCGGCCCGAGGCCTCGAACAGATAGCGCTCGAAGTTCGACGAGATCTGAATGTCCATGGACGGCGACGTCGTCGCCATAACGCCTTGCATCTCGTAAACCCCGGTGTCGTGCGCACGGCGAAGAATGTCGTTGTCGTTGGTGGCGATGATCAGCCGGTCGATCGGCAGCCCCATACGCCGCGCGACGTAGCCCGCGAAGATGTCGCCGAAGTTGCCCGTCGGTACCGAGAACGTCACCGGCCGGTACGGCGCGCCAAGCGCGGTTGCCGCGGCGAAATAGTACGTCACCTGCGCGACGATGCGCGCCCAGTTGATCGAGTTGACGCCCGTCAGCGCCACCTGGTCGCGAAACGCGTGATCGTTGAACAGCCCCTTCACTAGGGCCTGGCAATCGTCGAAAGTGCCCTTGATGGCGACGGCGTGGACATTGTCGTCGACCGGCGTCGTCATCATGCGCCGCTGTACGTCGGAGACGCGGCCTTCCGGATAAAGGATCACAACGTCTAGCCGCGGTGAACCCGCAAAGGCTTCGACAGCCGCGCCGCCGGTGTCTCCCGACGTCGCGCCGACGATGGTGGCGCGTGCGCCGCGCTTTTCCAGCACATAATCCATCAGCCGCGCGATGAACTGCATCGCGACATCCTTGAACGCAAGGGTCGGGCCGTGAAACAGTTCCAGCACGAAGCGGTCGTGGTCGATTTGCGTCAGCGGTGTCACGGCCGGGTTGCCGAAGCTGGCGTACGCGGCATCTGCCATACGCTCAAGTTCATGGCGCGGAATGGAGCCGCCGGCGAACCGGCTGACGATCTCCACGGCCACGTCGGCAAACTTGCGGCCCGCAAAACCGGCGATCGTCTTGGCGTCCAGCACGGGCCAGATCTCAGGCACATACAGGCCGCCGTCGCGGGCAAGCCCCGCCAACAGCACGTCCTCGAAGCCGAGTACCGGCGCCTCGCCTCGTGTCGAAATATAGTTCACGTCAACTGAGCTCCAACCATGCCCGGACCGCCTAACGCCCCTCGGCTGCAACCTAGCGCAGATCGTGGCGAAATTGGACGGCTAATCGGGAAAACTTAGGCGTATCAACGAATTTCTGGGCGATTCGGATCGCTCTTCGGGCGCCGCACGCGGGCTATCACGAACGCGGCGTAGATCGCAAGCAGCGTCCCCGCCAGCCCGTACCATGTGATGGCGTACTCCAGGTGCCGGTTGGGCAGGTCCACCATCGTCACGCCGCCCTTGGGCAGCCCCCCGGGATTGGCCGGCTCAGCGTCCGCATCGACGAAGACCTGGGCCTTGTTGACGCCCTTGGCGCCAAACGCCGCAGCATGCATCTCGTCCAGCGCCCGCCAGTAGTACATTTGACGGTAGGGCTCGTTGTCGGGGGTAAACGCGCCCTTGTCTTGGTCAGCGATCCGTCGCCGCACGAGACCTACCACCGTGACCTCGCCCGCGACCTGGCCGGACGCCCGCGTCTCGGGCGCCTTCTTGTCGTGAGGCACGTACCCGCGATTGACCCACACGACCGTATTCGGCGCCGTCTCCAGCGGCGTATAGACGTGATAACCGGGCCCGGCATCGGGATGGGGCGCCCACAGGAACTGCTCCTTGTCGTAATGGAAGCGGCCGGTGGCTGTGACGTGCACGTACTCGGGATCGTAAGGCGGCTCGAACGATGCCGACATGCTCGAGAGAACGTGGGCAAGCGGTACCGGCGGCGCATGCGACCGCTCCGCGATCTGCGCCAGCAGGCGTTCCTTCCAGGCCTTGCGCTGCATCTGCCAGCTCCCGAGCGCCATCAGTATGGCGAACGCGATCGCCGTGGCGATGGCCGAACCCAACAGTCCGTTCTGGCGAAGCGATCTCAACATGCGTGGCGCGGTCCTTCGATCAATCGCCCGACAACCGGCCTTCCTCGGCCTTGTGCTTGAACTGCTGCCCGATCAGCGCGCCCTTGATCACGCGCAGCAGCACCAGCGCAACCAGCGGCGTCAATAACCCCCAAGCAACGATGTGCACCCATACCGGCGGCTCGAACGTGAACTCGACATATAGGGCCGATCCCATCATCAGGAAGCCCAGGATGAAAATGACGAAGACGGCCGGTCCATCGCCCGTGTCGATGAACTCGTAATCTAAGCCGCAGGCCGTGCAGCGCTCGCGCAGGTTCAGGATCTGGCGAAACAGTGCGCCCTGGCCGCATCGTGGGCACCGGCCGCCGATTGCGGCGCTGACGGGTGAAACGCTCAGGTCTGGTCCCGCCATGTGATGCCTCCTGAAAGCCAATCGGGGCAGCCCAGAAGACTGCCCCGTTGGAATTTTCACGTTAGGTAGAGCCTGGCTTAGAAGTGCTTCCGGAAAAGTGTAAAAGCGGTTTTCCGAAAAGAAGCCCGTAAGACTAGTGGCCAGGTGCTGCACCCGCATTTGCGCCCGCGCCCCAGACGTAGATGCAGGCAAACAGGAACAGCCAGACCACGTCGACGAAGTGCCAGTACCAGGCGGCAGCTTCAAAGCCGAAGTGCTGCTTGGGTGTGAAGTGGCCCTTCATTGCGCGGAACAGGCAGACCAGCAGGAAGATGGTGCCGATCAGCACGTGCGCGCCGTGGAAGCCGGTCGCCATGAAGAACGCCGAGCCGTACAGATGGCCGGCGTAGCTGAATGCGGCATGGCCATACTCGACCACCTGCAGCACGGTGAACGCTGCGCCGAGCGCAACAGTGCACACGAGGCCGAGGATGAGCTGCGTGCGCTCGTTCTTGAGCAGCGCGTGATGCGCCCAAGTGACCGTTGCGCCCGAGAGCAGCAGGATCAGCGTGTTGACCAGGGGCAGGCCCCATGGATCGAACGTTGCGCGGAAGTTACCCGGCGTCGGCGCTTCCGTCGTCTCGACGGGCACCGGCGGCCATACGCCACCGAACAGTTCGTTGCGCTTCACCATGCCGATGAGTTCGTTAGTGTTCTGCAGCTTGTGCACGTCACCCGGCAGCAGCGAGGCGTCGAAGTAGGCCCAGAACCAAGCGACGAAGAACATCACTTCCGAAGCGATGAACAGGATCATGCCGTAGCGCAGGTGAAGCTGCACGACCGGCGTGTGATCGCCCTTGTGGGCCTCGATGATGACGTCGCGCCACCAAAGGTAGGAAATCGCAATTACAGTGGCGAAGCCGATTGCGAAGACCCACGGGCCGGTCACGCCGAAGAGCCCTTCGCCACCGCCCAACGAGCGCATCCAGATGATCGCGCCGAACGCCATAATCAGGGCGCCGACCGAAGCGGCGAGCGGCCACGGGCTTGGATCTACGAGGTGATAGTCATGATGTTTGGCGTGCGTTTCGGCCATCTTCTTCTCCGTCGTCCCTAGAACGTGTGTTTCCACCCTGTATCGCAGTCTTCTTGCAGCGCTCGCCGGTCATGGACCGGCACGGGCTGCCTTCGATTCAACTTCCTTTGCCTGGTTCACCGCTCTGCTTGGCCGCAACCGCATCCTTCGGCTTGTCGACTGGGTAGAACGTGTAAGACAGCGTCAACGATGACAGGTGCGCGGCATCTGGATCGCTGGCGAGCGCCGGCGACACGAAGAAACTTACCGGCATCTCGACGGACTCGCCCGGCGCCAACGTCTGTTCCTCGAAACAGAAGCACTGCACCTTGCTGAAGTGAATGCCACCCACGTCGGGCGCCACATTGAACGCGGCCGTCCCGGTAATTGCGTGATCGGAAATGTTGGTCGCCTTATAGAAGGCCAGCGCGTTCTCGCCGAGCTTCACGTCCATCGTCCGCTGCATGGGCTCGAACTTCCATTTCATGCCAGGCGTGACGTTGGCGTCGAAGCGAACGGTGATTTTGCGGTCGAGCATGACGTGCGACGGCTCGATCGCTTTCTGCGTCGTGCCGCCATACCCCGTCACCTGGCAATAGAGCTTGTACAGCGGTACGGCAGCGAAAGCCGCGCCCGTCATGAAAACCACGGCAGCGACGCATGACAGGGCGACAGCATTGTCCTTGCCGATTTTCATAACGGCCGCTCCACCACATGCCCGCCCATGCGCACGATGGTGGCCGCGTAGAACAGCCCGACAAGAGCGGCTAGCGCAACGGCGATTGCAATCGAGCGCATGCGCTGGCGCTTGGCCTGCGCGTTTCTGCTCTCGTTGTCGTTACCGTCTGCCAACTGGGGCTCCATCACCGGTTAGTCTTCCGCTCAAGCCATCAGGCGCGTGACGACACTTTCGCCAAGCAGCAGCGCGAACAGCAGGAAGAGGTAGAAGATCGAATAGTGGAACAGCCGGCGTGCCACCTGGTCGGCCGCCCGGCCTTCACGCACCCGCCACACCTTCACGGCCAGAGCCAGGAAGATCGCGCCGGCCAATGTTGAAGCGATGGCATACGTCATGCCGCCAAAGCCGAAATAGATCGGCGAGGCCGCAACAATGACCATAAGCACCGAATAGATCAGGATCTGGCGGCGCGTCTCGTCCGCGCCGGCGACAACCGGCAGCATCGGCACGCCCGCGCGCTCGTAGTCGCGGCAGCGATAGAGAGCCAGTGCCCAGAAGTGCGGCGGCGTCCAGATGAAGATGATCATGAACATGACCACGCTTTCGATTGACACCGAACCCGTGACAGCGGCCCAGCCCACCATTGGCGGGAAGGCACCGGCAGCCCCGCCGATGACGATGTTCTGCGGCGTCCGCCGCTTGAGCCACATCGTGTAAATGAAGAGATAGAAGGCGATCGTGAAAGCCAGCAGGGCTCCCGCCAGCCAATTCACCAGCAGCCCCAGCGTCAGCACCGAACCGATCGACAGGATGGTGCCGAACGTCAGTGCTTCGTCAGCCGTGACGCGGCCGCGCGGAATGGGCCGCGCCGCCGTCCGCGCCATCTGCGCGTCGATGTCCGCATCGTACCACATGTTGAGAGCGCCCGAGGCGCCGGCGCCGACGGCGATCATCAGCAGCGCAATAGCGGCGAGGACAGGATGCAGTGAGCCGGGCGCGGCGACCATGCCCGTCAATGCCGTGAAAATGACAAGCGACATCACGCGAGGCTTCATCAACTGCACGAAGTCGCCGACGGACGGCTCCAGCGATTCAGCCAGCCCGCTGGCGTTGGTGGTATCGGCCCCGATGCCCGACATGGTTCCTGCTTCCCTGAAATTCGCGGGTTGACCCGCTTGATCTTGGTTCGCGCGGCGTCTGCCGCTTCGAGGTCGTGAAGGCGGCGGGCGGAACGTCAATGATGTTCCGCCCGCCCCAGATCGTCATGCTGACCGCAGCTTAGTGATGCTGCGTCGGCTTGATGCGCGGCAGCACTTCATAAGAGTGGAAAGCCGGCGGCGAGGGCAGCGTCCATTCCAGCGTCGTGGCGCCTTCGCCCCACGGATTGCCGGCCGCTACTTCCTTGCGCACGAATGCCCAGACCACACCGAAGAAGAAGATCGCGGTGCCGAAGGCCGTCATGTACGAGCCCCACGATGAGATGTGGTTCCAGTAGGCGAAGGCATCTGGATAGTCGACGTAACGGCGCGGCATGCCTGCAAGCCCGAGGAAGTGCTGCGGGAAGAACAGGATGTTGGCGCCGATGAACG
The DNA here is from genome assembly GCA_030655135.1 of Hyphomicrobiaceae bacterium. Classification (GTDB taxonomy): domain Bacteria; phylum Pseudomonadota; class Alphaproteobacteria; order Rhizobiales; family Hyphomicrobiaceae; genus JAKAXS01. The sequence continues at coordinate 159,789 of JAURWC010000023.1, forward strand.
TGACGTAGAAGTGCAGCTTGCCGATGAACTCGGAGTACATGTAGCCGCTCATCTTCGGGAACCAGTAGTACCAGCCCGCGAAGATCGCGAACACGGCGCCCAGCGACAGCACGTAGTGGAAGTGCGCGACCACGTAGTAGGTGTCATGCAGCGCACGGTCGACACCGGCATTCGACAACATCACACCCGTGACACCGCCGACGGTGAACAGGAAGATGAAGCCGAGAGACCATAGCATCGGGGTGGAGAAGCGCAGCGAACCGCCCCACATCGTCGCGATCCACGAGAAGATCTTCACGCCGGTCGGCACCGCGATCACCATTGTGGCGAACACGAAGTAAGCCTGCGTGTTGACGTTGATACCCGCCGCGTACATGTGGTGCGCCCAAACGACGAAGCCGACGAGACCGATCGCGACCATGGCGTAGGCCATGCCCAGGTAACCGAATACCGGCTTGCGCGAGAACGTCGAGATGATGTGGCTGATCATGCCGAAGCCGGGAAGGATCAGAATGTACACCTCGGGGTGACCGAAGAACCAGAACAAGTGCTGGTACAGGATCGGGTCGCCGCCACCGCGCGGATCGAAGAACGTGGTGCCGAAGTTACGATCGGTCAGCAGCATGGTGATCGCACCGGCCAGAACCGGCAGCGACAACAGCAGCAGGAACGCCGTAACCAGCACAGACCACACGAACAGCGGCATCTTGTGCAGGGTCATGCCCGGCGCGCGCATGTTGAAGATGGTGGTGATGAAGTTGATGGCGCCGAGGATCGACGAGGCGCCCGCAACGTGCAGGGCAAGAATGCCGAAGTCCATCGCCGGGCCAGGATGGCCGGCCAAGCTCGACAGCGGCGCGTAGATCGTCCAGCCGGCGCCGACGCCGTTCATGCCCGGGGGCCCCGGAACGAACATCGACGTCAGCAGCAGCAGGAACGCCACCGGCAGCAGCCAGAACGAGATGTTGTTCATGCGCGGGAAGGCCATGTCCGGCGCGCCGATCATCAGCGGCACCAGCCAGTTGCCGAAACCGCCGATCATGGCAGGCATCACCATGAAGAACACCATGATGAGACCGTGACCCGTGACGAACACGTTGTAGATGTGCGGATCGGCGAAGTACTGCATGCCCGGCTCTGCGAGCTCGAGGCGCATGCCAACCGACAGCGCGCCGCCGATGATGCCGGCGACCATCGCGAAGATCAGATACAGCGTGCCGATATCTTTATGGTTCGTAGAAAAAAGCCAGCGCTTGAGCCCGGTGGGCGCATGATCGTGATCATGAGCGTGGTCTGCGTGTGCGGTGCTACCCATTGTCTTTAGACCTTATAACTTGGGTGTTTCCTGAAAGGCGAAATGGGCGGGAACGCGGAGCGGAGCGTTCCCACCTCGAGGCGTTATCGAGCAGCGCTCGCGTCGGCCACCTTATTGCGCAGCTTGAGCTCCTGCTCAGCCGCACCGATGACCGCTTTCACCTTCGCATCGTCGCCGGATTTCTTGGCCTCGACCCATGCCGCGAACACGTCTTCCTTCACGACGCGAACGGCGATGGGCATAAAGGCATGGTTGAGGCCGCACAGTTCCGAGCACTGGCCGTAGAACGCGCCCTCTTTCGTGGCCTTGAACCACGTTGCCGTCACGCGGCCTGGCACGGCGTCGGTCTTGGAGCCAAATGCCGGGATCGTCCAGTTGTGGATGACGTCGTTCGACGTGACGAGCACGTGCACCACCTTGTTGACCGGGACGACGACTTCGTTGTCGACCATCAGCAGGCGCGGAGCATCTTTGCCTTCGGCACGCAGCGCCTCGGTGGTTGCGTCGTCCAGCATGGTCGACACAAACTCTTCGATGCCCTGATCAGGATACGAGTGCGACCAGAACCAGGCGTTGCCCGTGGCCTTGATCGTCACGTCGGCCTTCGGATACGAATACTGGTTGTGCAAAAGCTTGAAGGAGGGGATCGCAATGGCGACGAGAACGAAGATGGGGAGAACGGTCCAGGCCACTTCCAGAAGCGTGTTGTGAGTCGTGACCGACGGCACCGGGTTGGCGCTCTCGCGGAAACGGAACATCACGTAGACCATCAGCAAAGCAACGAAGACCGCGATGGCGATGATGATGATATTCACGAAATCGTAGAACGAATGGATTTCTTCGGCGATCGGCGTCGCCGCATCCTGCATCACCATCTGCCCGGGCAGCGAATGCCCCATTGCAGCCATGACTGGGTCAAAAACGCCGAGTAGCGCTACGACAGCAGCCATGACAAAGGCCGCCAGCGCACAAAAACGTATCGTCATTCTCCCGCTCCTAGTTGGGTCCGGCGACGCCGGGTTCCTCCCGAATATTCTTTTCCAGCCGCTTTCTTACCGGCGGATATTCCGCCGTGCGACCTTATTTTTCTGTCGTGTTCGGTTCAACGAGACCGCAGCCGGAGTTCGGGTCCGCCGGTCACTGTCCCTCTCTTCGCAAAATGCAAAGTCTCCCCAATGCACACACAGCACAACTGTCAGCACAACGGCAAGTCAAGCTTATGCGGCAAAACTTCGCGACGAAAGCTATAACTTCCGATTGCGCCGCGTTTTCGCATCGCCCAGTGTCCCAACTTCGGCCTTTTTATTCGCTGACAGACGTCCCTCGATCGCTCCCGTCAATTTTCTATCCTTACTTGGTCGGTCAGGAAATCGCGTGCACGACTTTACTTCTGCCATCTCCCGCCACATCGTTCATAGGATCTGCTGTTTTGCTGTCGTGGTCGCGGCTGGCGTCTGCGCTGCAACGGCCGCCGCTCAGGACGCGACCGTCAAGGCCCAGCACGGCGATTGGCAAGTCGTCTGCAAGGCGCCGCCGCCGGGTGCCAAGAGCGAAGTCTGCGCCCTCGTCCAGGCCGTGATGGCCGAAGACCGGAACAACGTCGGCCTGACCGTATATTTTCAGAAGTTCGCCGATGGTTCGCGCCGCCTGCGCGTCTTCGCACCGCTCGGCGTTCTGTTGCCGCGTGGCGTCGGGCTGAAAATCGACGACAAGGACATCGGCAACGCGCCGTTCCTGCGCTGCAACACCTTCACCTGCTACTCGCAGGTGGTGGCAGACGACAAACTCGTTGATCAGTTGAAGAACGGAAAGACCGCGATCTTCGTCATTTTCCAAACGGAGGAAGCCGGCATCGGCATCCCGATTTCTCTCGCGGGCTTTGCCGAAGGCTTGAGCGGGCTCGATCAATAAGCTGCGCATCCGCGCTTGAGCGGTCTGACGCTTTAGGCAGGCCGCTGAGCTACCAAGGGTCAGTGCGGGCGGCAGAACAACCACCACCCTATTTTGCAATCTCGTACTGGGCCACCTAACCGCTTAGGCGGCCTTGCGGTCGTGGCCGTTGGCGAGCGGCTTGGCGCCACTTACGGCTTCGCTGCCGAAGTTGATGTAGTCGCGGGCCGTCGCACGAACCGGCTGCTGTTGAGCGCCCAGCCCGGCGTGCGACCACGCCTCCATCATGCGCCGGCTGGTTTCGGCATACTGCTCGAATGCCGTTTGCCAAAAGCGCGCCTGCTCGTTGAGCAGGTCTTGTGGTGTGCGGCACTGCTGCATCCGCGACGGGATCTCCATGTACGCCTGCGTCCGGCGGCTGAAGAAGCCCATAAGTTCCAGTTGCGACCGCGCAATGCCCTTGAGGGGTGACATGCTCTGCGACATCGAATCGAGGTTGCCGAAATAGGCGTGCATCGGTGCGAAAAATGGCCCGGCAGAACCGAACTGCGACGTGGAATTTGCCGTCATTGCCCTCAGTCTCCCTATCACTCTAACGAAATTGCGGATTGGCGCGCTTACCCACGCTTATGGTGCGACACCATAGTGTCTTGCTGCCTGGTCATCAATTAAGCGTTCGGCAGATTCGGCGTCGGGAGCCGCAATAGCGGTGGATGACGCATATTCAATTTTAGATTGCCGATTTAAGTAAGATTAAACTAATAATTGCATATGCAGTAGTATTTGACCGGTTATACTTTGTACGTCATATATTAAGCAAAGCTGAACGGAATAGGGCCCAAGTACTTCTTTTGTTCTTGTTGTGTTTTTGCGCACGTATCCCCACACGACATGTACACGACTTGGGGGCTGTGATATGAATACACAGCAACCGAGTCGGGGGGCAGAAGGATGTCCGAAGTTTGGGGTAGAATTCCCACGCGATTGCGTTGGGCAGTTGGCATCGTTGCAATCGGAATTATCGATTGGATCATCGGCAAGGGCCTGGATTGGCTGGCCCCTCAGCTATCTGGCAAATCAGCCATGATAGTGGGGGCAATTTCAGCTGCGTTGAATTCTATTGAACCGTACTGGTTCGCCATCTTGGCGGCAGGCGCAGCGCTTCCGTGGGTATGGGATAAGTCATCCGTTTTCATCGGGCGCCTCAGGGGACCGAGAGACGCGGATTGGGCGACGAGAAACCTTCGGCAAGTGCGAGATCAGGCGTTCGTGAACGCCACGGTTAAACTGGACGGAAACAACTTCATAAATTGCCGGTTCACAAATGTTACGTTTAGGTGGGACGGCGGCCAATTCGCGTTCTCAGGCGAGATGGCAGGCGGAACAAACTTTGAAACAAAAAACGAAACCGCGAGAAGAACAGTTGCGCTACTGAAGGGCTTGCACCTAATTGGAGGCGAGCGAGGAACGCAATTCGCCGACAGCTGGCGCGACCTACCAGTTGAGTACTTCCACGCGATAGACAGGCAACGATGACGGAGCGGACCACAACATTCGACAAGCTGCTGGAGGCCATGGCTAAGGGCGAGCCACCTTCTTCGGCGAAGGGAAAGCACGTAGCAAAAGCTCAAGCATCAAGTCGGGCTGCTTCCGCAGGTTATGCCGGAACTCGAATTCGCAAAGGTACTTCTGAAGGTGCTGCTTCGAAACGGAAATATAAGTCCCGTTGATACCGCGCTTCAGGTTGCCCCAGAACGCTTCGATGTTGTTCGTGTGGACTTCGCCGCTCACGTATTCCTTGGCTGAGTGATTGACCACGCCGTGCTGGTAGCCTTCTTCGTGCAGGCTGCGGAACGCCTTGGCTTCATCCGTTGCGATCTTTGTTCCCGGCTTCACGAACTCCTTGATGATCGGAACAACCGTCGTCTCGCGGCGGTCATCAACGATGCGCGTTACGACTTCTCCGCCGCGCTCAGCCATGCCCAGGACGATAATCTTATCGTCCTGCCCCATCTTGTCGTAGCCGCCGATAAACGTCTTGTCGGCCTCTACGACGGGCGATCCAGGGGCGTCGCCGCCAAGTGGTGCGTCACCGTCAACGAAGCCCATGTACTTGCGTATTTCGTGCCCCATCCGCCAAGCGGTTTTGTAGGTCACGCCAAGCGTGCGCTGTAGCTCCTTTGCCGACACGCCGTTGCGCGAGGTCGTGAAAAGGAACATGGCCAGAAACCACTTCGTGAGCGGCGTCTTGGTCTTTTCGAAGGGCGTGCCAGCGGTCGCGTAAAGCTGGTGACCACAGTGCTCGCACTCGTGGCAGCGGCGGGCCTTCACCCGATAGAACTTGCCGACCTTGTTGCACTTTTCGCAGGCGTGGGACGTGCCGTAGCGGGCGCGAAAGATGTGCTCAAGGCAGGTGTCATCGTCCGGGAACCGGGCGTGCAACTGCGCATGTGTCATGGGTTTCGTTTTCATCACACATATGTAGCAGATCGGCTTACATGTTTCAAGGGGATACGTGCGTGTTTTTGTGTTGCGTCCAATGCGAACGTATCATCACAGCTTAGCGCTTGGTCTCTTTGCGCTAGTGACAGCAGGAAACGCCAGTCCTGTACTCTGTCAAGACACGGCTGTGCCCTCGCTAGAAGCCTGGGCCGGCGCGATCGGCACGGAAAACGTATGGTTCGCCTATACTGGCAGCACCAGCGCGCCGTTCGGCGGCCTCGACCAACCTGGCTTCCGTCTCCGCGCCCAGGCCGGACACGGTGAGTACAAATTCGAGGGCTGGAAGGTGTCGCGAGATGCCGCCGGCACCTTCCTCGTCGACCGGATCAAGATTGAGGATCGCGTCAACACGGCGGATGCCATGGTGGGCTACTTGCTCCAACTCGGTGCCCTGACGGCAAAAGGCTTCGCGGGCCTGGCCTACGTCGAGCACGATGTAACGTCTACGTCGGTAACAGCCTCAGCCGACGGCGTGGAATGGGGGCCCAGACTGCAACTGGAACTTTGGTACGATGCCGGGGGGCCTTACTGGGCCTCATTGAACGCCACCTACACCACCGCACACGATACCTATGGCGCTAATCTGCGGGGCGGGTTTCGTCTGGGCCAAACCGGCATTTCTATTGGCACCGAAATCAGCATCGACAGCCGAACGGCCGAGGTAACCGACCTGACGGCGGCCTACGCGCGAGGCGGCGCTTTCGTCCGCTACGCCTGGGAGACAGGCGAATTTTCCGTGTCTGGCGGCCTAGCTGTCGACCTGGACGACGGCAATCCACTGGAACTGCAGCCAAGCGCTTCCGGGTTGTACGCGGAACGCCTCGAGGCCCCTTACGCCGGGATCAACTTGCTGACCAAGTTCTAGGCCGGCAGTCCTGCGGGGGACAGCCCCTAAGCCCTTTTCCATGATCATCACGCAGTCTTGACACCGCCATTCTTTCGCCTCAAACAAAACGATCATTCGTTTTATTAGCCAGCTTGCTGAGAATTTCCGAGACGTCATATGCCCAAACTCAAGCCCGACACCCAGCGCGCCCGCCGCGAACACATCCTCGACGCCGCCGAGCACTGCTTTGCGCGCTCGGGCTTCCATCGCTGCACAATGCAGGACATCTGCAAGGAAGCGTCCGTCAGTCCCGGCGCGCTCTACGTTTACTTCTCGTCCAAGGAAGCGCTGATCGCGGGCATCGCTGAACGCAATCGCGCCGATTTCGCCGCCCGCTTCGCCGATCTCGCCGACAGTGGAGATGTCGTGCAGGCCTTACGCTCGCTCGCCCAGCACTACTTCGTCGACGAGCCGGCCCATAAGCAGCTGATGTTCGTCGAAATCGGCGTCGAGGCGACCCGCAACCCGCAGGTGGGCGAGATCTATCGCTCGGTCGACGAGTTCTGCAGCGCCAGCTTCGAAGCCTTGTTCGAGCGTCTTAAGGCCGAGGGCCGGATCAACCCTGAGTTGGACGTCCTCTCGCTGAGCCGGGTGTTTGAGGTCATTGGCGACGGCCTGTTCTGGCGCCGCGCCACCGATCCGAACTTCGACGCGGCCCGTACCATACCAGCCGTCATGCGCACGATCGAAACGCTGCTCGGCGCCCCGCTCCAATCGCCGCAAGCCGCGCCGCGAATGGTGGCCAAAGAGGCCCGCCAATGAAACTTAAGCTCTTCATCGCCCTGCTGCTGATCGGTGCCGTCGTCGGCGGTCTTTATTACAAGGGCCACCTGACGAACACGGCGGGCGTTGCCCCCGTGGCCTCACCCGCAGTTGCTGCAAAGGAAGAAGGCCCGCTGCCGCCCGCCGTCACCGTTGCACGCGTCTCGCAGGAAACGTTCGTTGAGACCGTGATGGTGACCGGAACCCTGGTGCCGCGTGACGAGATCCTCGTCGCCCCCGAGATCGAGGGCCTGCGCGTGCTGGAACTGAAGGTGGACGAAGGCGATCAGGTGAAAAAGGGCGACGTGCTCGCGACCCTTGTGCCAACGACGTTGCAAGCCCAGGTCGCGCAAAGCGATGCCTCGCTGGCCCGAGCGGACGCCGCCACCGCCCGCGCCGAGAGCACGATTGCCGAAATGGAGGCCAAGGTGAAGGAAGCCGACTCCTCCCTCGAACGCGCCCGCCCGCTGACCAAGAGCGGCTACTTGTCCGAAAGCACGTTCGACACGCGCGAGGCCACTGCCAAGACAATGCGCGCCCAGCTGGTTGCCGCGCGCGATGGGCTGAAGCTCGCCAATGCGGAGAAACAGCAAGTGGTCGCCCAGCGCAAGGAACTGGATTGGCGCCTGAGCAATACCGATGTGAAGTCGCCCGCTGACGGTATCGTCAGCCGCCGCACGGCCCGCGTCGGCGGCCTCGCCATGTCGATGGGCGATCCGATGTTCCGCATCGTTGCCCGCGGCGAAGTCGAGCTCGATGCCGAAGTGCCCGAAGAACCGATGGCCAAAGTCCATCTCGGCCAGAAGGCCGAGATCGAGGTTGCCGGCGTCGGCCCGGTAGCCGGGAGTGTCCGCCTCGTCTCACCCGAAGTCGATAAGGCGACCCGTCTCGGCCGCGTCCGTGTCTTCCTCGGCACCGACCCGCGCATCCGCATCGGCGCATTCGGCCGCGGCGAAATCCAGACGGCAGAAAGCAAAGGCCTCTCGGTTCCCGCCTCCGCCGTCCTCTACGACGAGAAGGGCGCCACCGTGCTGATCGTTCGCGGCAACAAGGTCGTCGCCTCGAACGTCAAGACCGGCCTGATGGCTGGCGGCAAGGTGGAAATTCGCTCCGGCGTCGCACTCGATGATCTCGTCGTCGCCCGCGCCGGCACCTTCCTGCGCGATGGCGACAGCGTCCGCCCAATCACGACGGGCGCTGCCGTTAGCGAGATGAGCCCAGCCGGCAAGAACAACCCGTCCACGACGGTCACCCCATGAACTGGAATATCTCAGCCTGGTCCATCCGCCAGCCAGTGCCGTCGCTGGTGCTGTTCATGGTGCTGCTCGTCATCGGCGTGTTCAGCTTCCAGAACCTGCCGATCACCAAGTTTCCCAACATCGACATTCCGCTGATTCAAGTTCGCGTTTATCAGTCAGGCGCCGCGCCCGCCGAACTGGAAACCCAGATCACTAAAAAGATCGAAGACGCCATCTCCGGCGTCAATGGCGTCAAGCATATCAGCTCGACGCTGACCGAAGGCGCGTCCATCACGATGATCGAGTTCCGTCTGGAAATCGATGTCGACCGCGCCTTGAACGACGTCAAAGATGCGATCTCGCGCATCCGCACCGAGCTGCCGCGCACGATCGACGGCGAGCCGATTGCCGCGCGCGTCGAGATCCAAGGCCTGCCGATCGTCACCTATGCCATCAGCGCCAAGGCGATGACGGCCGAGGAGCTGTCCTGGTTCGCCGACGACACGGCCACGCGCGCGTTGCAGGCGGTCAAGGGCGTCGCCGAAGTCCGGCGCGTGGGCGGAGTGACGCGCGAAGTGCGTATTGCGCTGGACCCCGATCGCCTCTCCGCACAAGGCACGACGGCTGGCGCCGTGAACGCGCAAGTGCGCGCCACCAACGTCGACCTCTCTGGCGGCCGCGGCGAACTCTCGGGCCGCGAACAAGCTATCCGCACGCTCGCCAACAAGAAGACTGTCGAGGAACTGGCTGCTACGATGATCGCGCTGCCAGGCGGCAAGCGCGTGCGGCTGGATCAGCTCGGCACCGTGACCGACAGTATCTCCGAGCCGCGTACCTTCGCCAAGCTCAACAGCGAACCGATCGTCGCCCTCTCCATCTCGCGCTCCAAGGGCGCGTCCGACACGGTCGTCGCAGCCGACATCGAAACGGCAGTGAAAGACCTCATCACCAAGTTCCCCGACGTGAAGATGACACGCGTCGACAACACGGTCGAGTATACCTACGGCGTCTACAAATCGACGATGCACACCCTGCTGGAGGGTGCCGCGCTAGCCATCCTCGTCATCCTCGTGTTCCTGCGCGACTGGCGCGCGACCTTGATTGCCGCCATCGCCCTGCCGCTGTCCATCATCCCCGCCTTCTGGGCCATGGAGGTGATGGGCTTCTCGCTGAACCTCGTCAGCCTGCTGGCGGTCACGATCGTGACCGGCATCCTCGTCGATGACGCCATCGTCGAGATCGAAAACATCGTCCGCCACATGCGCATGGGTAAGTCGCCCTACCGCGCCGCACTCGAAGCCGCCGATGAAATCGGCCTCGCGGTCATCGCCATCACCTTCACGATTATCGCCGTCTTCACGCCGGTGAGCTTCATGGGCGGCATCGCCGGCCAGTACTTCAAGCAGTTCGGCCTGGTTGTTGCCTTCGCGGTGTTCTTCTCCCTGCTCGTCGCGCGACTGGTCACGCCGATGTTGGCTGCCTACTTCCTGCGCGAGACGAAGCACGTCGAGAAGGAAGGGCGGCTCATGAAGGCCTATACCCGCCTCGTCGAATGGTCGGTGCACCACAGCATCAAGACCTTCGGCCTCGGCATGCTGTTTGTGCTGGGGTCCGCCGGCAGCTTTTTCCTGCTGCCCAACGGCTTCATTCCCCAGGAGGACTCCGGCCGCGCTTTGATGGCAGTCGAGCTGCCGCCCGGAACACGTCTGTCGGAGACGGAAGCGATCACCGACAAGATCTCACGCCAGTTGAAAGCACGCCCCGACGTCAAGAGCGTATTCGTCGACGGCGGCCGCATCCTCGGCGGTGGCGAAGAGGTGCGCAAAGCCACGTTCGTCCTCAACTTCGTGCCGAAGGCCGAGCGCAAACTGGCGCAGTTCCAGATCCAGGAAGAGATCTCCAAGATGCTGACGGCTGAACCGGACATCCGGTTCAACTTCATGCAGGACGACGGCCAGCGGCAGTTCCAGCTCGTCGTCACCGGTCGCGACGGCGAGGCCGTGAACAAATTTGGCGCGGAGCTGACCAGTCAGGCCAAGCGCCTGCCGAGCATCACCAACGTCGTCTCGACCGCCGAACTTGACCGGCCCGAGTTGCGCGTCATCCCCAAGCACGAGATCGCCGCCGAACTCGGCGTATCGACAGAGGCCATATCCGAGGCCGTGCGCATCGCCACCATCGGCGACATCAACGCCAACCTCGCCAAGTTCAACGTCGGCGACCGCCAGATCCCCATCCGCGTGCAGCTGACCGACAAGGCGCGCGAAAGCCGGCAGATCATCGAGCAGTTGAAGGTCAACACCGCTTCCGGTGCGGCCGTACCGCTGACCACTGTGGCCAGCATCGAGTTCGGCCAGGGCCCGACCGCGATCGACCGCTACGACCGCACGCGCCGCATCGTGCTCGGCGCCGACCTGGTCGGCAACACACCGCTAGGCGAGGCCGTCGCCGCCGTCCGGGCGCTGCCAGCCGCAAAGAACCTGCCCGCTGGCGTCGAGATCAAGGAGTTTGGAGCCGCCGAAGTCATGGGCGAGGTCTTCGCCAGCTTCGGCCAGGCCATGGGCGCGGGCCTGATGATGGTGTTTGCCGTCCTTGTGCTGCTGTTCGCCAGCTTCCTGCAGCCGGTCACGATCTTGTTCTCCCTGCCGCTGTCGATTGGCGGGGCCATCATCGCACTCGCCGTCACCGGCAAGCCGATCAGCCTGCCCGTTGTGATCGGCATCCTCATGCTGATGGGCATCGTCACCAAGAACGCCATCATGCTCGTCGACTTCGCCGTCGAGGAGATCAAGCGCGGTGTGCCCCGCCTCGAAGCCATTGTCGATGCCGGCCGCAAGCGCGCGCGCCCCATCGTCATGACAACCATCGCCATGGTCGGCGGCATGCTGCCGTCCGCGCTCGCGCTCGACTCCGGCGGCGAGTTCCGCGCACCGATGGCCATCGCCGTCATCGGTGGCCTTATCTCATCGACGGTGCTGTCGCTGGTTTTTGTTCCCGCCGCCTTCGTGCTGATGGACGACGTGGCGACGTGGATCTGGCACTTCTTCGGCCGCTTCGTCGGCAAGACCGACGAGCCCGATGAGGCTGAGCAAGCCACCGCGTTCAAACCCACCAGCGGCCCGCGCGCAGTTGTAGCGCCCGCGCGGGCGCAAGCCGCGGAATAGGCCCAAAGCTCGATGGCCGAATAGGCCCAGGCCGCAAGGCGGCCCGGCGCGAGCGCCGCCCCCGCGGAGCGCGCCTCGCGCGCGTGAGCGTAAAAAGCCCGTTCCGGCCGATCCTAACTAAAGCGTTAAGGCCCGAGTAAGGTGTTGGCTCCAGAGTATCGGCGAAATTCCGTGCACCGATACCAGGAGCAGGTCCGTGTCGACGTTCACAAGTTACATGCTACTGACCCGCGACTATTCGCGGACGCTGAGCAATCTTGCCAAGAACACACAGATCTCCAACCAGGCAAGTTACTATCAGGCGAACATCGGCAAGGTCAAAAGCGTCGATGACCTGATGAAGAATGATCGCCTTTACACGTACGTGATGAAGGCGGCCGGCCTGGAGGACATGACGTATGCAAAGGCCTTCATCAAGAAGGTGCTGCTGAGCGACCTGAACGATGAAAAGAGCTTTGCCAACAAACTGACCGACAAGCGCTACGTCGAGCTGGCCAAGACGTTCAACTTCGACGCCAAGGGCCAGGTCAAATCCGTCTCCGACGTGCAGTCCGATCTGCAAGAGCAGACGATGATCGGCCTCTATAACAACAGCATCATCGCACGCGAGACGGCGTCCCAAGCCTCCATCGCAGCCTACACCGCCGGCGTAGATGCCCTGACGTCTGTCGACGACTTGTTTCCTCCGAGCGGCGACCGAACCGTGTTCGACTTTGCCCTCACGGCATTCGGCCTGGGGGATCTGAAGAAATATGCCGATCCAGCATACTTTCGCGAGATCTTGACTAAGGACCTGACCGATCCGACCAACCCGATCCAGCTGATCGATCGCGGCACACCCGAAGGCCTTGCTCTGGCCAAGAAGCTCGAAGCATTCGTCTCCGCGTTCAACTTCGAAACAGATGGCAGCGTCACTCCCGGCGGCGCCCAATCTCTGGTGCAAAAGGCCCGCACGGTTGAGGGCTACTTGCAGAATTCTGGCAAGTCGAGCGTCACAGCAACGCTGCTGTATTCGACAGAGACCTATCGCAACACGATCGGCAGCATCACGTCTGCCCAGAATTTTCTCGACACCGAAAGCGTCTTCAACTTCGCACTGACCGCTTACGGCCTTGACCCGTACAAGACTGACAAAGCCGACGTTCTGGCCGCGCTGACGAGCGATCTGAACGATCCCGCCAGCGCTGCCAATACGCTGGGCCTTGCCTTCCAACGTTTGGCGCAGGCCTTCAATTTCGAGGCCGATGGCAGCCTGCCTGCCGGGGTTCCTCCGCAGGACCCTGACGCGATCGAGAGCACGATCGCTGGATATCTGGCCAACGCAAACGCCAACAATGCATTGCCCTATATCAACGACTATGAGGTCTTCAAGGACACGGTCAACAAGCCCGGCATCATAGAGAACGTCGAAGACTTCCTCACGATGTTGAGCGGCAAGTCTCCAGACCCCGGTAACCCGACGGTCACCGACAACGTCGCCGCTGCGATGGCGCGTTTCGTCCTGAAGTCGTTCGGGTTCGATCTGAATTCGAACTTGTCTTCCGACTTCCTTCGGAACGTTCTCACCAGCGACTTGTCTGACCCATCCAGCTTTGCCAACCAGCAGACCGATAAGCGTTGGGCGACGATGGCGTCGCTATTCACCTTCCAGCCGGACGGCAGCGTTCCCGCGGACGGCATCGTCGCCACCCCCGAAAAGATCGAAGAACTGCGGGACCGGTACGTTGCCAAGGGCTTCGGTGGCACAACCCTTTCGGTGCAGGCGTCATACGCCTACCGGTACGACATGAAGGACGTGCGAAACGTCGACCAATTCCTTTCCGATGCAGAAGGCAAACGCACCGCGTCCTTCTCATTCGTTTTGGAAGCCTACGGATTCAACCGCGTATCGGCATCCACGGATTACTTCCGCCAGATCTTCACCGACAAGGCGTTCGCCGCGCAGCAGGCCACGCTTCACAACGATCCGCGCCTCCTTGAATTGTCGAACGTCTTCAACTTTGCCGCCGACGGCAGCCTGGCCGTGGGGCAGCCCGCACAGTCGAAGATCGAAGAAGACCGCATGATCGAGCGCTTCGTCTCGATGAAGGACAACACCACCGGCGCCTACAGCGACCGCATCGTCAGCCAATTCAAATCGGCGATCCAGAACATCAGGACGGTCACTGACTTCCTGAAGCCGGAGAACGAAGCCTCCTACAATTTTGCGCTTGCAGCCTTTGGCATCGACCCCGCAACCACGACCAAGGAGCAGATCGGCAAAGTTCTGAGCAGCTCTCTGGATGCCGACGACGGCTTCACAAGCCTGGCCGAGCAGCTGGGCGGCTCGTACTTGGCGTTGGCGAAAGCATTCAACTTCAATCTCGGTGGCGGCATCGTCCCCAGCGACCAGCAGACGCAATCTGCCTCCCAGCTCGCCAACACGGTCAACAGCTACCTCGCCCGCAACAATCCAGCGGCCTTGGCTGAAACCACCAGAGCAACCGCAGGCTTCAAAGCGAACATCAACAGCCTGGAATCCAGGGCAACGCTCAACCGCACCACTGCGGTCGATGAGTTCCTGGCTGATCCGCAGCTCTATAAATTCGCGCTTGCAGCTTATGGGCTCGATCCAACGACGGAACGGAAATCTGACATTCGCCAGGCACTTCTGGCGAACACATCGAGCAGCTTCAGTTTCCTGGATCTTGCAGGCAATCAGAAGTACCGCGCATTGGCGAACGCCCTGAACTTTGACGCCGATGGCTCGGTTGGAACGCCGCGCCAGGCGCAAAGCGCCAGCGATGCCCTGCGCCTCGCGCAGAAATACACAGCGTCCTTCCCTGAAAGCAAACGGCCGGCCTATGCCAAGGACACGCCGACCGCGCAAGAGAACCTCATCAAGGCCGAGTCTGACTATTACAGCACAGCGATCCTCAAAGTTGCCAACGTCGACGAACTCGTCGCCGACAAGCGCGCCGTCGCCTACATCGCCAAAGCGTTTGGCCTTAGCGCAACGTTCGAGACCAGCGATCTGAAACGCATCCTGACGAGTGATCTGAGCGATCCAAAGAGCTTCGCCAACTCCAGCAAGGACATCAAGTATCGCGAGATTGCCGCTACGTTCAACTTCGACACCAAGGGCCAACTGAAGCGCCTGCCAGAAGTCGCCGTTCAATCTTCAGGCGGCATCTTCGAAACGCAGATGGACTTCCTGGAACAGACGCTCGAGGCCGACGCTGGCGCCGAGAGCGCCGGCGTTCGCCTGGCGCTCTACTTCAAGCGCAAGGCATCGACTTTGACGTCGACCTATTCGTTGCTGGCCGACAAGGCCCTGTTCGAAGTCACGCGCGTCGCCTTGGGGATTCCCGATGCTGCAGCCCGTGCTGATCTGGATGTCATCGCGCGCACCATCGAGAGCAAGCTCAAGGTCGCCGACCTGAAGGATCCGGCGAAACTGGAGAAGTTCATTCAGCGCTTCATCGCGCTCTACGATGTCCAGAACAATGGTGGCATCTCGTCGGCCAACAGCAACGCCCTCGCTCTGCTCGGTGGCGGAAGCAACAACGGCTTCTCTCAAGATACGCTATCGAGCCTGCAGAATATCCGTTTCCGGCCCTTCTGAACTCCGGCGGAAAGATCATCTGCGCATCAATAGCTTGTTACGCCCCCATATCCTCCCTAACTAGGGCCTGTGGCTCGAAGTTAGAGAGGTTTTCCCATGTTTGATGCCAGGTCACTGCTGGAGCAGATCGTTAATGGCGCCAATCGCGGCTCGAATACAGCCGGCGGAGGCAGCGGTGGTCTGGGGGATATCCTCGGCGACCTCATGCGAAATAATGGCGGTCAGGCCGGCCGCGCGAACGCATCTCCTGGCGCTGCCCCCGGCGGCGGCGGCGGCCTAGGCGACATTCTGGGTGACCTGCTCGGAGGCGGTGGCCGCGGGGCTGGCCCTGGCGGCTCCGGTACACCCGCTTCAGGCGGCAACGGCCTGGAAGACATTCTCCGCAACCTCGTGCCCGGCCAGACACGCGGCGTAACACCGGGCGCCAATGCAGCTGCGGGCTCCGAAGGCGGCGGCGGTGGCCTCTCCGACATTCTCGGTAAGCTCCAGCAGAGCCTCGGAGGCCAGGGCGGAACTGGCGGCGGTGGCATCGCCGACGTCCTCGGCCAGATCTTGAGCCAAGCCACGCAAGGGGCCAAGGAAGGTGCCGGCCGCGTCGGCGATGCGACAGGCGCCCGCGATGCCTTCAACAGGTCGACGGGACAGTCGCCCGAGGACCTGATGGCCAAACTGAAGGAGCTTATTGCCAATAACCAGCTGGGTGCCGGCGCGGCTCTGGGTGGTCTGGGCGGGCTCGTTCTCGGCACGCAAACGGGCCGTGGCTTGGCGATGAGCGCCGCTAAGATCGGCGCTCTCGCCCTTATCGGCGGGCTCGCATACAAGGCCTACCAGAACTATCAGGCTGGCCGTCCGCTGATCACCGGCGCTCATCCCGCTGAAGCCGCGCCCCAGGGCACCGGCTTTGAGCCGCAAGCACTCACCAATCAAAGCGCCACGACCTACATCCGCGCCATGATTGCCGCGGCGAACGCCGACGGACGCATCGACGAAGGCGAAAAGCAGCGCATCTTCGGCGCCTTGAAGCAGGGTGGACTGGAGGCTGAGGCGGAAGCCTTCCTTGAGCAGGAACTGCGCCAGCCCGCATCGATCGATGAACTGGCAGCCAGCGTCGGCTCGCCGGAAGAGGCAGCCCAGGTCTATACGGCCGCGCGCATTGCCATCGAGCCTGACACGGCCGGCGAAAACGCCTTCCTGTCGGCACTGGCAAACCGTCTCGGCATCGACCAGCAGCTCGCCAGCTTCATCGACAACGAGGCCAGGACAACCGCCGCCTGACGCAGCACGCGTTCAAAGCTTGCACAAACGAAGAGGGCCGAACCCCACGCGAGGTTCGGCCCTTTTGTTTGATGAATGCGTCGCGACGTTAGTTCGTCTTGGGCTCGGGAGCGGCCTCGCCGCCTTCCTTGAAGAACACATCGACACGCATGCCGGTCAGCAGCGGCGGGTTGCCGTCCAGGCTCACGAGAACCTCGAGAACCTCGACGTCGTTGGGACGGCGCGGGCCACGCGACACGATCCGTGGCGGCCCGAGAGACTGCGCGATCGACGACACCTTGCCGTTGAAGTCCTTCTCGCCGTAGGCATCGACGCGAATGACAGCTGCCTGGCCTTCCTTGATCTTCACTACATCGCGCTCTTCTACTTCGGCGCGGACGCGCAGGCTTGCAAGATCGCCGAACAGGACGAGCGGGCTATCGGGCGACGGCACGGCGTTCTCGCCGACTTTGGCCCAGACGGTCAGCACGGTGCCGTCGTAGGGGGCACGAATGCGCGTGCGATCGATGGCGTTCTCCAGCAACGACAGATCCGAACGCGCCTGCGACAGGGCAGACTCAAGCCGCGTCGGCAGCGGAATTCCAGCAAGGCCGTTCACGCGGGCGACATTGGCGCGGTCCGCCTCGACTTTCTGTGCGGCAGCAGTGACCGCCTCGCGGGCTTTGCCCGTGGCATCGGCAGCATTCGCATCGGCACGGGCCTTCAAGATCGCTGCGTCCAGCGATTGACGCGCGTCGAACAAGGCACGTTCCGCCTTATCGAGTTGATCTTCGGCCACGCGGCGTTCTTCGGCCGGACCCTTGGTAGCGGGCTCTTCGTCACGCTCGCGCACCCGGACCTGTGCTTCGGCACGTGCTGCAGCCAGCTTGTCGACGAGATCGGTATCGTCGAGGCGCACCATCACATCGCCTTCGGCCACCTTGTCGTTCGTCTTGACGTTGACGGCGACGATCTCTCCGCCCGACTGGGTGGTGATGCGCACTTCACCGTCGCGCGGCTCGACACGGCCGGTCGCCGAGGCGGCCCACTGCGGTTTCGGCGCGCTGTTTACATCGGCAGCATAGGCCGGCGGCACGTTGCTGGTGGGTGGGCCCCAGTTCAGCAGCAGACTGATAGCGATCGCCAGCATCCCGAATGCCGTCACGGTCGCAACTGTCGAATTCAATCGGGCCATCAAGTTAGCCATGAGCTTTTCGCCTTTTTGTGAGATCGGTGACGCGCGGCGCATCGAGGCCGTCCGGCCTGCGCTCCTCGCCCACGATCAAGCCATCCTCGATACGCACGACACGGTCGGCATAGCCGAGCGTTCTGGGATCGTGCGTCACGGCAAGGACGCTGCGCTTCTGTTCCCTGGCAATACGCGCCAGAAGTTCCATGACGGCGTGACCGTTCTCGCTGTCGAGAGCGGCCGTCGGCTCGTCTGCCAGCACCACGGAGGGTGAACTGGCGATTGCGCGAGCCACAGCAACACGCTGCTGCTCACCACCCGAGAGATTGCCCGGGTAATTTTTCAAGCGATGACCCAACCCCACCTCATGCAGCACCTCTTCGGCGCGCTGCGAGGCGGCGTAGCCCTTCTGCCCAATCACGTCGAGCGCGATACGCACGTTCTCCAGCGCGTTGAGCGTCGGGAACAGATTGTAGGACTGAAAGATGTAACCGATATGCGTACGCCGCAGGGCCGCCAATTCCTCGGCCCGCATCCCCTTCGTGCTCTGACCGGCGACACGAATGTCGCCCGAGGTCTGAGTAAGGATGCAGCCCATGATCGACAGCAGCGTCGTTTTGCCGGAGCCGGAAGGCCCCATCAGAAGCGTCAATTCGCCGGGATTGAGAACCAGGCTGACGCCTTTCAGCGCCATCACCTTGCCGGCCCCGCGGCCAAGCTCCTTGACGATGTTATCTGCTTCGAGCGAGGGGGTGCTCGTCATCTGTTGAATACCGTTGCTGGATCGATTTTGGTTACTTTCACGATCGCCGACACGGCCGATATCGCGCACATCGATAGCGTTAGGGCAAACAAGGCCCCCGCGAGCCCCGGCGTCATCACAAGGGGCAGCGGCGAGGATCGACTCATAAACAGAACGGTCAGCGATATCAGCATACCAAGGATGTAGCCGATCACCGCGCTCATCCCGGCCTGCGCCAGGATCACCTTGTGGATATACCCCGAAGTCGAGCCCAACGCACGCAAAGTCGCGAATTCGTTGAGATGGTCCTTCGTGCTGGAATACAGCGTCTGCGCGACGATGACCGTACCGACGAGAATTCCCAACAGCGCGCCGCCGATGAGGGCAACGCCCGCGCCCGTGCGGAACAGCCATTGTGTCAGGCTGCGGTCCCGGAACTCGGGCTTCGTCAGCACGTCTGCGCCTTCCAGCCGTGACTTCAGGTCGGCCCGCACCGCTTCGACGTCGGCGCCCGGCTCAAGCTGGACCAGGAAGAACGTGGTCTTATCGCCGTCCACGCCAATGAGCTGGCGCGCACGATTGAGCGGCGTAAACACGTAGGGGCTCTGCGTGAACGAGCGGATGCCGTGCGTCAGCGCCCGGACCCGGACGCGTCCCGTCGCGATCTGAGCGGTATCGCCCACGCCGGCGATGTCCAGCTCACGAAGGTATGTATTGTCGACGGCGATCGCGTCAGGAGCTTTGATGTCTTCCCAGTCGCCTTGAACCAACGACCAGGGCTCCAGACCTTTGTCTTCCGCGTCGGTGCCGACCACGACGACGCGGGTCGAGCCGCCGCTGGGCTTACGCCACTCGGCAAAGGCTACAATCATGGGAATGACGGCCTTCACGCCCGGCGTAGCCAAAGCCGCGTGACGCTCCCGCGGTGTCAGCAGAACGCCGCCGTCCTCGAACGACTTGGCGCCATAGGCCGTAACCCACAGCTCGCCGTTGGCGCGTTCGATCATGGCCGTGATCATGCGGCTCGAGCCGAGGTACAGACCGAGCTGCACCGCGACGAGCACGATCGAAAACAGGATGCCGATGAGCGTTACCGCCAACCGGATCCGGTCATGAAATAGATTTCGAAAGGCAAGCGTGAGGATCATGGAGTTCGTTTAGCCACCCATGTAAACTTGGCGCGACTTAAAGCAGTTCGCGATAGAACTCGATATGAGACATAACGTGCCACGGCTAGCGAACTAAAGTATCGGCCGCCGTTCGCCGCCAGACTTATTCACGAATTGGCGCAGTTGCTAGAGATCAAGCCGCTTCGGCTCTCGAACCCGGCAACCATAACCGCCTAACATCACTGGTATTTGGCAGAAAGATGGTCAGGCTATACTCAGCGTCGATTGGTCCCGCCCGGTAAGGGTTTACTAAAGCTTTCCGGACACCCTGGTTTTGCCTCTTTCCGGTTCTAGTTCAACGTCTCCTCAAATTCCAATATCAGGCTGATAGGCCATGCAATTTTTCACACGATTCGTCGCTGGCCGCAGGGGGAACCTAGCGGCACAAGCGGCTTTTGCACTGGGCGCTGCCCTGGTTCTGCCCGAGCTGCGGGATGCGCAAGCGGCCGGCCCGCCGGAAGTCGGCGTCTGGATCAACCATGAAGGCAAGGGCGCCGTCGAGATCAAGCCGTGCGGACCGGGCCTGTGCGGCAATATCGTCTGGCTGAAGACCCCCGTGAACGACCAGGGCCAGCCATTGATCGATCGCCGCAATCCGGACGAGACGAAGCGCACTCGCCCCATCTGCGGCTTGCCGGTGATCGGCAACGTCAAGCGCACGCCGGAAGGCTGGGACCAAGGCTGGATCTATAACCCGGAAGAGGGCGCGCAGTATGATGTCGCCCTGCAGGCCGCGGGCGATAAGCTGGTTGTGACCGGCTACAAGGGCATCAAGCTGTTCTCGAAAACCTTCACGTGGACGCGCGCCCCAGCTGACCTGCAACGCTGCGATGGAGCTGCACCCCAGCAGACCAAGGCGAAGCCCAACGTAGCGCCGCCGAAGCTTGCCGCGCCGAAAGAGCAGGACGGCGCGCCGCCCACGGCTGCAAAGAAGCCCGTCACGGCGGCAACCGTACCGGCGGCCGCGAAACCGGCTGCAAAGCCGGGAGGCGCGGCGAACGAGGCTAAAAAGCTGCCTGCCGCAAAGGATGCCAAGACCACGGCAGCTACCAAGCAGCCGGCTGGCGCACCGGCCCCAGCCAAGAAGGCGGCCGCATCCGCCGCGGGGACGTCCAAGGCAGTAGGCAAGACCGCTGCGATCGAGAAATCTGCGAAGCCCGGCGGGACACCCAGCGCGAAGGCGGCAGCACCCGTCGTCAAGTCCGCTGCGAAGCCGCCGGCCGGAACAGCTAAGGCGGCCGCTGCCGCACCTGTCCCCCCCGCGCCCACGGCGGCAAAGAAACCCGTCGCCAAGAAGCCTGCGACGGCAACGGCCAGCACCACGGGCGATAAGAAGGCCACCGTTCCAGCTGACAAAGCCGCAGCAAAGCCCGCCGCCAAAAAGAAAACGGCGGACGAAGACGACGCTTCATCCACCGTTGACTAGCTCATTGGCGCTAACGCCTGCGATTAGGCTGAGCGATCCTCGCCGCCCATAGCCGAAGACTCGCGCTCGGTCTGCTGACCCGTTTTCCAGCGATTGACGGCTTCGCGCTCTTCGATGCGCTGACGCTGCCGCTGCACGAAATCCACCGCCCGATCGACGACGATGTTCCGCTGCTTATCCAGCGTCACCATGTGATAGCTGTCGTCGAGCACCACCGTCTCGACCATGCCGCCCAGGCGCCGCTGAAGCAGCAGCGCATTCGACAGATCGCTTTGATCGTCTTCGCGCGGGTGGAAGATCACAGTATTCTGCTTGATGCCGGCCAGGCCCTTCTTGACGTCGCGCGCCAACCGCAAGAATTCGAACACCAGCCCGCCACCGCGGCCAAACAGATCCTCGATCGGCCTGTCGCCGGTCTTGTAGCTGTCGAACACGAAGTTGCGGATGCGGTCATCCTTGATGCCGTAGGGTGCGCGCTGGCGGAAGTGGAACAGGTTGGCGAACCACTTCTGATGCACCAGCTTGAAGAAGTTGAACGTCCACGGGATCGTCCAGCCATTTGGCCAAAGCGTCGGCGCGAACAGCAACAGGCTCTGCACCGTTTCGGGATGCTTGCGCGCCAACTGCAGCGCCACCATCGAGCCCGCCGACATACCCCCGACGAAAATCGTGTCGCAATGCGCTTGCAGATCGGCGAGGGCCTTCTCCGCTGCCGCATACCAATCCTGCCAGGTCGACAAGCCGGACACGTCCGTGCCGCCACCGAGCCCTGGCAGAAGCGGGCAATAAACAGTGCAACCTTCGCGCGCCAACGACTGCGCTACGAAGCGCAATTCCATTGGGTTGCCACCGAGGCTGTGAATGAGGAGAACACCCACACGGCCGCCCGGAATGACAAGGCTTCCCCGGAAGCCAGTCAGTTTTTCTTTGTTTTTTAGCACGTTACCATTACCCGCTCGGATCTTGGATCGATTAATAAGCCGATTAAGGCTTGCAAGCCAACCCCTGTTCACCGCCCTGCCTCAGAACGCCGCAGCCCTTTTTCAGGCTGTTGGCATGGACAGAACCCCTAGTTCCTTCAGCGCTCATGTGTCAGGCCGGCCTACAAAACGCCGATGCTCTGACGTCGTATTAAACAAACCGCAGGCTAATTTGTGCGCCGCACCATCCCAGTTGACGATATGTCAGGATGACGCAGTAGCGAGTTAACACGACCGCGCTACAGAAGGCCAGAAGCCGCTAATAAAGTTTGAATATCGAGATCGAGATTGGTGGCATTCCGCCATCACCGCATTGCGGCAAAACCGCCACTTCCGCTGGCCGGGGCGGCGCGGCCGGTCCGCAGCGCTGCGCTACCGGCTTGGCGACGG
Organism: Hyphomicrobiaceae bacterium; assembly: GCA_030655135.1. Lineage (GTDB taxonomy): Bacteria > Pseudomonadota > Alphaproteobacteria > Rhizobiales > Hyphomicrobiaceae > JAKAXS01. The sequence continues at coordinate 182,300 of JAURWC010000023.1, forward strand.
ACAGCAACCCTCTATATTGCTCGGGCGGCTGTCAGCGGCGGGGCGTGGCCGTAGGCCTTTGATCATCAAGGCGCGCTGCCGAACAAAGGGGCTCGAGTTGGCCATACGACGCATCCGCAGAACGCTGTCTGTCGTTCTCGCCGCCGCCGTTGCGCAAACGCATTGCGTTCCAGCTCTACAGGCCCAGACGCAGCTCACTAAAGAGACGGTTACCCGCGAAGACTACGAGGCCTGCCAGGCGGGAGATGAGCGCGCATTCCAAGCTTCCGTCGAGAAGATCACTGTCGCGGCGATGGAAAAGGGCCTGCAAGGCGTCGACTACGCCGCGGCCGTGGATACTGAATGGCGCAAACTCGGCGTCGACCAGATCATCGACAAGCGGGTCGATATCGCCGTCGAGGAAGTGCAGAACGAGACCAGCCTCGGCACCCGCATCCAATCCCTAGGCAATAAAGAGAAGGCCCAGCAGCTGGCGACGGCCGTTGCCGAGCGCGTCTACCGCTCCGAAGCCGTCTCTGGCGCCATCGAAAAGCTGGCCGAAGGTGTCGGTCAAAGCGTCGGCGCCCGGATCGAGCTGGCCAGCCAGGATGCGGCCAGCCCCGCGCTCGACTGCCTCAAGGCATTCCTCGGCAGCCGCTACGGTCAGACTGTCGCCGGCGTCGTGTCCGGCAACGCCGCCGCCGAATTTGGCCTGGACCCGGACAAGGGCGGGGCCAGCGTCGACGCCGGCGCCGTGCTCAAGCAATCTTCCAGCGGCATCACCGGCGCCGCCATTTTGATCGTCCGCCGCCAACTGGCCAACATGGCCCAGCGCATCGGCCAGCGCATTGTCGGCGCCGTCCTGTCCCGGCTGGTCTCCGTGGTTGCTGGAGGCATAGGCCTTGTCCTCATCGCCAAGGACATCTGGGACCTGCGCAACGGCGTTCTCCCCATCATCTCCGATGAAATGAAGACGGCCGCCACCAAGACGATGGTAAAAGACGAACTCGCCAAGAGCCTGTCGGAACAGATCGGCCTGCATGTTCGCGAGATCGGCGCCAAGTCGGCGCAACGCGTCGTCGAGATCTGGCACGAGTTCCGCCGCGCCCATCTCAAGGCGCTTGACCTCGCCGACCGCAATGCAGACTTCCGCAAATTTTTGAGCGACGTGCAGCCCGTAGCCTTTGCCCGCCTCGACGAAGTGACCGGCCTTGTGCTCTCCGCCGAAGGCGAAGCTGGCATCCTGAAACGCCTTGGCGACGGCACGCTGGAGACGGCGATCCACAAGCTGCCGGAGCCTGCAATGACGATTGCCCGCGAAACCCGCGCCATCGAACCCGCCCTGGCCTGGTCCGCCATTGCAGGCGATGACCTCGGCAAGGTCGTCGAATTCGAGATCTACCGGCGCGGCCAGCCCGATGCCTTCACCAAGACGTCGCTCGACCGCCTGTTCGCCGTGGACGACCGTCTGGCCATCTCCCGCCTGGCGTCGATCGACCGCGCGGCCCGTGACACCCTGTTTGATCTGAACGCCAACGACCTGAAGTCCCTGGCCCGCACGCTCGGCGAAGGCGAGCTGACGACGCTGGCGGCATACCTGACCGGCCTGGCCGATGCCCCGCGCGAGCGCGTGTTGCGTGCCGTCGCCGCCGACCCGTCTCGCATGCGCCTGATGGCCCCCCCGCGGGTGCGCAGCGCTATCCTTGCCAGTTCCGATCAGGCGGCAGCCGTCGACATGTTTCTCCGCTCCGGCGCGGCCGACACCACCCAGGCCACGCTGCAGGATTTCGTCTCGGCCTGGGAAGGCCGCGTCAGCCCGCTTCTGATCTGGGAGCGCCACCCCATCCCCACGATCGCCCTGGGCTTTGCCGCGTTGCTGCTGCTGTTGCTGCTGCGCCGCCTGTTTTTCCCGCGGCGGCGTCCGCCCACTCCGCCGCCGTCCTTGCCTCAGACGCCTGCTGCCGCATGAGGCAAGGCGTGGCGTGGCCTCCAATACGCCACGACCGGCCTGGCAATTCCCCACAGGTCGATATTGCGGCGCAGTGCCTAGAGACCGCACCGCTGCTATAAGCCCAATGAAGAGATTGAGTCGCCCTGACGCCTCAAAGCGTTGCTGGGACGGGCGAAACGAAGGGGGACTGCACTATGGTTTTGAAGGCACCGGGTATCGTCACGTTCATGCTGTCCGTCGTTCTGATGGTGGCGACGCTGATCAACTACTTCTTCAGCTCACAAATCCCGCTTCTAACGGGCAACGAAATGTGGGCTTTCCTCGCCGCGCAAATCATCCTGGTGATGGGCTGCATCATGCGCGGCCTATGACGCAGCGCAGCATTTTTCAAGCGGACTGAATCCGTGGAGAAACTGCTGTGCGCTACTGTCGCGCGACAGCTGGCGCCATAGCTTCCGACAGGCCGATCCGGCGACAAATCTCGCATGATCATTAAGCCTGACGACCAGCAAACCTTGCGCGACCGCGCCCGCCGCTATGTGCGCGGGATCGCGGTTGCCGTCACGTTGACGTTTGCAGCCTTGTTGTTCTTTTACGCCACGCTTTACGGCGAGACGAGCGAAGGGGCCGTAACGCAATCGGAGGCATCCACGGCCGTCCCGGCTCTACACGCCCCTCAAGAGACGGGCAGCATCAGCGCGCCGTCGGCTTTGACGGCGCACTGACTGCAAGCCGCTTTCATGAGCCGGCCGCCTTCGTGTGGATCAGCGGCTTTGCCACCAACACCCCCCGCACCGAATTGCCGAGATAAACCTCGTCCGCGCTCTCCAGGTCTTTGAGGGTCAGCACGGCTTCGCTCGCTTGTCCGCTCGCGATCAGGTCGGCGCGCAGGACCCCGGGCAGCAGGCCTGAGCTCAGCGCCGGCGTCAGAAGCTGCCCATCTTTTTTGAGAAAGATGTTGGTACGGCTACCCTCGGCCAGCTCGCCGCGCTCGTTGAGGTAGATCACCTCGTCGGCCCCCGCCGTCTCCGAGTAATACGTCCACTCCCCGTCATAGACATCACGCCGCGTCGTCTTGTGATAGAGGAAGGCATCGGCGCTGTTCACGCGCGTATCGGAAATCACATAGCGCATGACCGGCGGTGCCCCGGCCACCTCCAGCGGCGTCACGCCGATCGTCACCACGCCGTCTTCCGCCAGCGTCATGCGAACGCGTGCGCGCGGCGCATCGATCTGCCGGGCCTGGGTATCCAGCGCTGAACGCACTTGGTCGATATCACACGTAAACCCGAAGTATCGCGCCGACGCCTTCAGCCGGTCGAGATGCCCCTGCAGCAGCACATAACCGCTGCCCTGTTCCCACATCAGCGTTTCAATCAGCTGGAACGGTTTGGGGGGATCGGTGAGGAACTTCATCTTCAGCAGACATTCGGCGTACTCGCGCCCGCCATCGGAATCATAAACGACGCCGGAACCGATACCCATCTCGCCGCGGCCATCGCGGAATACCACCGGCGACCGGATCGCCACGTTGAAATGCGCTGCGCCTCCCGGTGAGACATGCCCGATCGCGCCGCAGTAGACGCCGCGCGCTTCCGTCTCCAGCCCGGCGATCAGCTCCATCGCCCGGATCTTCGGCGCGCCGATGACGGACCCCGGCGGAAAGATCGCCCGCATCAGCGCACTCAAGCCCACGCCGTCTTTCAGCTTGGCGCGAACGCCCGACGTCATCTGGTGCAGCGTCCGGAAAGTTTCGACCGTAAACAGGTCCGTCACTTCCACGCTGCCGACTTCGGCCATGCGCCCCAGGTCGTTGCGCATCAGATCGACGATCATCAGGTTTTCGGCGCGCTGCTTCACGTCACTCGACAGGATGCGTTTGGCCTCCGCATCTCCCTCGGGGGTGCCAGCGCGCGATGCGGTGCCCTTCATCGGCCGCGTCTCGACGATACGGCCGTGCTGCTCCACGAACAGCTCGGGCGAAGCCGAAAGCACGGTCACCGCGCCGGTATCGACGATGGCCGCGTAGGCCACGCGCTGGCGTTTGCGCATATCGCGATAAAACGTCAGCGGTGAGCCCGACAGGTTGAAGCGCGCCTTGAACGTGAGGTTCAGCTGGTAGATGTCACCCGCGCGTATCATCTCCTGCACCTGGGCAAAGCGCGCCAGATAATCGTCGCGGCTCCAGGCGTGGTGCACCGAGGTAAATTCGTAGCTGCCCGAGCGTGTATGCGTGCCCAGCCAATGGTCGACCTCCGTCTCGTCCATTGTGCGCGGTTTCTTGTAGAGCCCGAACCAGATCAGCGGCACGTTGCGCGCCGGCGGCATCAAAGCCGCAAGTTTCGGCTCGAACACGTAACCCAGCTCGTAGGCAAAAAAGCCCGCCGCATGCAGGCCATCCGCCAGCCCGGTCTCGAGCCGGGCAAGAGCGCCCTCTACCTCCGAAGGCTCGAAAGCGGTGACGATGTCCAACGGCTCGGTGAAGAGCAGGGATGGTTTGCCGTCGAGCGTGCTGTTGTCGAGCAGCACGAACGTCTCCTCCAGGCCCTGTGTTGTCGAAGCAGGGTCTTGGGCGGCGCGAGCGCCGCGCATCGTCCGGTCGGCAGGCGTCATGGGTCGATTTTGTCCCGCGCCCGTGTGGATCGGCGCATTAGAGTCGTTCTTGTACCCACTATAGCGTGCGAGATGCCCGCCACGCGAGGCCGTTTGCAACCGGCGGCGCCGGGCACCGGCGAACCGCCGGCCGTAGCTAGGCTTGTTTCCTAAATTGCGGCGTTGAAACGCGCCCGCTAACCGGTGCTGCGGCAAGCTGGCATGGAAAAACGTCCACGTGGGCTTCACAGCCAGAAAATTCGTGCTATAGAAGCGCCATCAGCCGCCTCAATGCATGGGGCGGCTTTTGTTTCCGCGGGCACCGGCGCCCCGGAACGGACATCGCGGGATGCCGCGAATGAATGTCCAGCAGCCTGACATCATTGGCGGTCACGCTACGACGTCAGGTCTCGCATTGGTGACGCGGGGTGGAGCAGCCCGGTAGCTCGTCAGGCTCATAACCTGAAGGTCGTTGGTTCAAATCCAGCCCCCGCAACCAACCTTATTTTCGAGCACACCCATGTGCATCTCGGCAATAGAATTCACAGCCCCGTAGTTGCGTTGTTCGCTGGTGTTAATCCGCTGCGAGTTGTGATCCGGCGCTGTGAGCGCGGGTCGGAAGGCGGTCGCTAAAAGCCTGCCAAGGTTGCGCAGCCTTCATGCCCGCGGCTCCCTCATGATCGGCGGATCATGTCACGCTGCAGGTGATGCGACATCGCAGTCGAGCGCTGCCAGATAAGATCTCCGGCGAGCCGATTCGGTCGATGATATCCGCACGAACTTGTTCTGTTGCCGTTGCTCAATATGCCAGCATCCACTAATGCCTAGTCAATGAGTCTCGCGAGGCCACGGACCGCATTTATTGAGAGCGCGCCAGCATGACGTCGAAGGAACACAGCGAATTTCAAAATAGCCGGACGCAGCGGATCAAGGGCTTTGGCGATGACGCGCCGTTTCAAGCCGCATCCGCCCAGTGGCGAAACTTGTCGTTGGAGCGGCAGTACGTTTACAATTTCTCGTGGCTCGGCCGCCCCATCATTCAGTTCCCGCAGGACATCCAAGCCACGCAGGAGCTGATTTGGGACGTGAAGCCCGACCTCATCATAGAGACGGGGATTGCTCATGGAGGGTCGCTCATTCTATCGGCCTCTCTGTTGGCGTTGCTGGACTTGTGTGAAGGCAAGGATCCTTCCGGCGGCCACCGCAAGGTCATCGGCGTGGACATCGATATCAGAGATCACAACCGCAAGGCGATCGAAGCGCATCCCATGAGCCGCCGCATCGAAATGATCCAGGGCAGCGCGATTGCTCCGGAAATCGTCGCTAAAGTACAGGCAGCCGCGGCCGGCTTTGGCAGGGTTCTGGTATTTTTAGACTCCATGCATTCTCACGAGCACGTGCTGAACGAGCTCCGCGCCTACGGCCCGATGGTATCTGTGGGTAGCTACTGCGTCGTGTTCGATACGGTGATCGAAGACATGCCGGCTGGCCACTTTTCAGACCGTCCGTGGGACGTCGGAGACAACCCCAAGACAGCAGTGCATGCATGGCTCCGTGAGCAGCCGAATTTTGAGATCGATGCGGCGCGTCATGACCAGTTGATGATCAGCGTCAATCCAGACGGCTTTCTGAAACGGACATCTTGAATGATGCGCACCGCACGCAGCCGGTTCGATCACCCTTCTCTGCTGAGAACTCGACCGGATGGCATCATCCACTGAAGGCGGGGCAAAATCGAGGAAAGCCCGTGATGACCGACGTCAAGATACTGCATCAAGTCGAAGGCTTGCCCATCTTTCAGAACCGGATGTATCCGTCGCGCGAGGCGGCGAGAAGCTGCATCAAGGGCGACGTCGTTCTGGTTGAAGATTTGAACAGTGGCCTGGTCTACAACCAAGCGTTCCGCCCCGACGTGATGAACTACGACAGCAACTATCAAAACGAGCAGGGCAACAGTCCCCGGTTTCAAGACCATCTGACATCGATAGCTGAACTGATCGAAAAGCGGATGGGCCTGAACGGCCTGGTGGAAGTCGGCTGCGGCAAAGGGCTATTCCTGGAGCTTCTAGCCACGCGCGGCGCTCAAATCACCGGCTATGATCCAACGTACGAAGGTGCCAATCCCAAAATTGTCAGAGAGTACTTCAGCAAATCGCTCGGCATCACGGGCAAGGGACTGATACTCCGACATGTCCTGGAACACATTCAGGATCCCGTGTCGTTTCTGTTCGACCTGCAAGAGGCCAACGGCGGCAGCGGGGAAATATATATCGAAGTGCCATGCTTCGACTGGATATGCGCTCACCGGACCTGGTTTGACGTGTTCTATGAGCACGTCAATTATTTCAGGCTCTCCGACTTCTCCCGCATGTTTGGCGTTGTGCACGAGGCAAAGCATACATTCGGCGGCCAGTATCTCAGCGTCGTTGCCGACCTTGCTACGCTGCGCAGACCGCAGTTCGACCCGAACGACAGACCGCAATTTCCTGCAGACTTCAGCGCCACCATGCAGCCGCGTTCTCTCGCGAACTCGGTTGTTTGGGGAGGCGCGTCAAAAGGTGTGCTGTTCTGCCTTATGATGGAGCGCGCCGGTGTTACCGTCGATCATGTGGTCGACATCAATCCCGCCAAGCAGGGCAAGTTTCTGCCGGCGACGGGCTTGGAGGTGAAGTCGGCGGAACACGTTCTGCCCACGCTGGCCGATGGGGCAACCATCTACGTCATGAACAGCAACTATCTGTCCGAGATACGGGAAATGTCGGGCAACAATTTCAGATACGTCACCATCGACCAAATTCCGTTACCGGCATGAGGATCCTGGTGACCGGCGCGTCCGGCTTTATCGGGCGTCATGCGGTCGTAAGTTTAAGGGCTGCCGGGCATACTGTTGTCGGAACTGGCCGCAAGCCGTCGCTGGACCTCGGCATCGAATGGATCGCGGCTGATTTCCTTGTTGAGGGACAGCCCAAGCGCATCGTGACCATTGCGAAGCCCGAGGTCGTCCTGCACTTGGCCTGGACAGTCGAGCATGGCCGGTTTTGGACCGATCCGGCCAACCTGGATTGGGTCTCCAGCACCATGGCTCTTGCCCGAGCCTGCGCCGACGCCGGAGTGTCACGCTTCTGCGGCGTGGGAACATGCTTTGAATATGCTTGGCCTAGCCAGTCTGATTGCGTTGAGACGACGACGGCACTCGAGAACCATTTGCTTTATGACGCAGCCAAGGACGCCTGCCGGCGCACGCTGTCGGCGTTCACGAAACAGACCGGCTGCCAATTCGCCTGGGGCCGCGTCTTCCATCTCTACGGCGCCAACGAACATCCCGGTAGGCTGGTCTCATCCGTCTGCCGAAGCTTGGTCGCGGCGGAGGAGGCCAAATGTTCAACCGGCGTCAGCCTGCGCGATTTCATGGATGTGCGCGATGCGGGCGCTGCGTTGGCCGCGCTCGCGGCTTCAACTGTTGAAGGCGAAGTCAATATTGCATCCGGCAACGCGCAAAGCATCGCCTCTGTCGCGCAGATGCTTGGCGATCTGTCGGGCAGGCCGGATCTGATCAAGATTGGCGCACTGCCGGACCGGGACGGCGAACCACCCCGTATCACTGCAGCGACCGGCAGGCTGCGCGACGAAGTTGGTTTCAAACCCGCTGTAACTTTGGAAGCGGGGCTACATGACGCGCTCTCCTTCTGGCGCAATGCCGCCATTGGCGAGCGCCCGCCTATTTGATGACGTGCTGCCTTCGCCTGGCATCTGCCTTAGCGAATCTCCTGCTCGTGGCTGTCGCCGATCTCCGGCGTGCACGTCGACTTGATCGGCGTGAGCGCTTCAGGATCTCGCATGACAGGTTCAAACTGTGCCGCGCGCGCAACCCAAGCCTGCGAGGGCCAGTCAGAAAACGACACCGAGCCGGTGAGTTCCCGATAGTAGGACTTATAGCTGATCGGAATAGCCGTACGGCTGCTCATCGCCAGCTCGACGCCCTGGTTCGGCGGAAACGATGCATCAACGACAATATACGTGTTGATGGCATAGGGCGCGGCGTCTGCCGCATCCCACGTCGGAAGCGCGGCGCCCGCGAACGTTACCGATTTGTAGCGCTGCGCGGAAAACGCGGTGAGCGGTTTCCAGGCCGCACGCGTGACAACGGTTCGGGCAGCCTGAGAAAATGCCAAACTTCGGTCCAACGTCTGCCAAGCCGCGTCGACATCGCCGTCGACGTAGACGGGGATTTTCAGCCACTCGGCGAAAACGATCAGCTCCGCCAGCCGCTCCAGTTTCGCACCATCGTTGCACCCATCCAGGCGATCGAACGCTACGCTTAAGACGATGGCCGAACGGACGGCACTATCTTTTATCGCACGGATCAGAAGCCGATCTGACTTCGGCGCTGCGGGCGGCATCGCCTTGCCGGATAAAAACTGCTTCACCAGCGTATGGTCGACGACGTGAACGCCGGCGATCTTCATGCGCGTCAAAGCGGCGGTTACGTCCAGCTCCGCCGACAAAACGGCGTCCTTGGTTACGAACACCTCATACCCGCGTTCACGCAGGCCGAGAGCCGTCAACATTACACACACGTCGGTCTCTGCCCCCACCAGTACGACGTGCGTCACGCCCGATCGCTCGAGTTCGGTCATGAATGCCGGCAGGCCCGTTGCCGCGTACGTGGTCTTGAAGAACGGCTTGTGCCACTCCGGCAGATCGGCTTTCAGGGCGGGCGGCATGTCGTAGCCCAGTAGATTGTCACCTTCGTACGTGACGAACACGGGCACCTGATTGCGCTGCGTGCTTTGGAGAATGCGTTTTGTGATGTCGAGCGCCGCAGGTGTTGCGGGATTGATCTGCGCGTCAGCGATGAAGTCTGCCTGAAGGTCAACGACGACGACGCCGAACTTGTGCGAACGGGCCTGACCGTCGCTGGGATCAGCCAGCAGTGCGAGGCCGGCGGCAACCGACAGCACGACGGCACGCGTGAATCGAACGAAAGCATCCATGTCTGAAAGCAGCCCCCGGGCTCAGTCATCTTCGATGGAGTGTTATGGTGACGGGCAGCGCCCGAGTCGAGGCCCGTGAACCATTCTCACTGCGAAGGCAACATCTATATCGACCGCAGAACCGTCAAAGCGCTCAAAGTTTCTCAATTGTCTCTTACAAGGGAACGACAACCGCCATGTGCGAGGTGATCGCCGCCATGGTAACCAACGGTGCGGCCACGCGCCCGAGCGCAGTTCCAACGGGAGCCGAACATGACGTACGAGAACCTCCGCCAGGACATGATCGACACCTGCATTTTCATGAATGACAAGGGGATCAACCAAGGCACCGCAGGCAACATCAGCGTGCGCGTCGACGAAGGGTTCCTCATCACGCCCTCCGGCGTGCCCTACGCGGAGATGGTTCCGGCGGACATCGTGCTGATGGACATCGAGGCGAACAGTTCCGGTGCGCGCAAGCCGTCAACTGAGTGGCGTTTTCACCGCGACATCATGCAGAAAAAGCCGGAAGTCGGCGCCGTGATCCATTTGCACTCGATGTTCTGCACGTCCCTGTCGATGCTGCGCCGGGAGATCCCCGCCGTGCACTATATGATTGCCGCCGCCGGCGGGCCGACGGTGCCGTGCACGCCCTACGTGACATGGGGCACGCAGGAATTGGCCGACGCGATTATCGGCGCGCTGCAGAATCGCCTCGCCTGCTTGCTCGCCAATCACGGCATGGTCTGCGTCGGACCAAACCTGAAGAAAGCGGCGTGGCTCGCCGTTGAAGTGGAGACGCTGGCAGCGCAGTACTGGCGCGCCTTACAGATTGGCGAACCACACGTCCTGCCGGACGACGAGATTGCCCGCGTCATGGAGAAATTCAGCTCATACGGTCAGGGAGAGACTAAGCACGTCAGCTGCTGCTGACATTGGCCGGAGGGAAGTCGCCGTCTCTCAAGATGCAGCTGGAACGGGCGCGACACTTGGCCTGGCGTTTGCCACCAGATAATCGCCGACAGCCCGGCGTTGCTCGACCGTCAGCTTGAGGCCGATCTTTGAGCGGCGCCAGAGAATGTCTTCCGCGGTTTCGGACCACTCATGTGTGCGCAGGTAATCCACCTCCGCCGCCGTCAATGTCGCGCCGAACTGTTGTCCCAGATCATCGAGCGATCTGGCGTCTTTCAGCACGTCGTATGCCCTAAGCCCGTACAGACGGACCAAACGCGTCGCGTGCTCGCGCGGCAGAAACGCATACGTCTTGATCAGCTCGGCCACGATCTGATCGAACTCAGACACCGCGAAGTCACCACCGGGAAGCGGCTCGCGCCCGGTCCAGCCCACGCGGTCAGCAGCTTTCGGCAGATACGGAGCCAGCTTTTCCATCACGTGTTCGGCCAGGCGCCGATACGTGGTGATCTTGCCGCCGAAGATCGAAAGCAGCGGTGCTTCCCCGTCCGGCGCGTCGACGTCGAGAACATAGTCCCGCGTGGCTGCCTGGGCAGCGCCTGCACCGTCTTCGAACAGCGACCGTACACCGGAGTAGGTCCAGACGACGTCATCAGGAACGACGGGCTCGACGAAATACTCCGAAGCCGCAGCGCATAGGTAGTCGATCTCTGCAGGCGTAATCCCGGCATCATCCGCGTTGCCGAGGAAATCCTGATCAGTAGTACCGATCAGCGTGTAGCTGGTCTCGTAGGGGATCGCGAATATGATGCGGTCGTCTGCATTCTGGAAGATATAGCAGCCGGCATGATCGAAGAGCTTGGGCACGATGATGTGCGATCCCTGCACGAGGCGCGTGTGCGAAACCGAGCCTGATTTGACGCGCGATCCCAGCACGTCGCCGGCCCACGCCCCCGATGCGTTGACCAGCACTTTAGCCCGGACATCCTTCGTGGCACCGGTGCGCTCGTCCTGCACCGTAGCGATCCACAGCCCGCCAACGCGGCTGGCCGAAACCAGCGCTGTTCTCGTCTCGACGACGGCACTGCGCGCCGCGGCGTCCATCGCATTGAGAACGACAAGGCGCGCGTCGTCGACCCAGCAGTCCGAATATTCGAAGCCCTTGGTGAACAGACCGGCTTTGAGCAATCTCCCGGCCTCGTGTTGCGTCAGATCGAGCGTCTTCGTGGCCGGCAGCAGCTTGCGGCCGCCGAGGTGGTCGTAGATGAAGAGACCTAGCCGGAGCAGCCACGCTGGCCGCAAATCCCGATGATGGGGCAGCACGAAACGCAATGGACGCACGATGTGTGGCGCGATCTGCCAAAGAACTTCACGCTCCATCAGCGACTCGCGCACGAGCCGGAACTCATAGTATTCGAGGTAGCGCAGACCGCCGTGGATCAACTTGGTCGAGGCCGACGACGTACCGCTGGCGAGGTCGCTCTTCTCGCACAGGTAGACGGAGAGGCCACGTCCGGCAGCATCGCGCGCAATACCGCACCCGTTTATTCCGCCACCGATGATAGCAACATCGTAGACGGCAGTATTGGCCAGGTCAGACGGCATGGATCTTTGTCCCCGGCCGACCGCGCAAGATACCAGGCGATCTGTTCGTGCTGAGCGTCTCATCCATCGATGGATGACTGCCTTTCGTGTCTCTCAGAGCGCCTGCCGGTCCAGCACAATCTTGGCCTGCCCAGGCGTTGTGCCACCCACGCAGAGTACCACTGATTCCTTACCGCATGCGATGCCGGGCCTGAGGCAACCCTCCAGAAGCATCCCACCGCGCATTCCTTAAACGTGGAGGCCAGGGGCTTCCTGGCCGGTGCGCTCGACATATTCGGTGTAGCCGCCGCCATAGGCATGGATGCCGTCGGGCGTCAGTTCCAACACGCGATTCGACAAAGCGGCTAGGAAATGCCGGTCGTGCGAGACGAAGAGCATCGCACCCTCGTATTCCGAGAGCGCAGCAATCAGCATCTCCTTGGTCATCAGATCAAGGTGGTTCGTCGGCTCGTCGAGCACGAGGAAGTTCGGCGGATCAAACAGCATCTGCGCCATCACGAGCCGCGCCTTTTCGCCACCAGACAGCACCCGGCATTTCTTCTCGACGTCGTCGCCGGAAAAACCGAAGCAACCGGCCAGGGCGCGCAACGAGCCCTGCCCGGCCTGCGGAAAGGCATCTTCCAGCGACTCGAATACCGTACGCTCGCCTTCGAGCAGATCCATCGCATGCTGGGCGAAGTAACCCATCTTGACGCTGGCCCCCAGCGCCACCGACCCGGTGTCGGGTTGCGTCGAACCGGCGACCAGCTTCAGCAGCGTGGACTTGCCAGCCCCGTTGACACCCATCACGCACCAGCGCTCCTTGCGCCGGACCTGGAAATCCAGTCCTTCGTAAATGGGGCGGCTGCCATAGCGCTTGTGCACGTTCTTCAAGCTGGCCACGTCTTCGCCCGATCGTGGAGCGGGCGGGAACTCGAACACCACGGTCTGGCGCCGCTTGGGCGGCTGCACCCGATCAATTTTCTCCAGGCTCTTCACGCGACTCTGCACCTGCGCGGCGTGCGAGGCGCGCGCCTTGAAGCGCTCGATGAAACGCAGCTCCTTGGCGAGCATCGCCTGTTGGCGGTCGAACTGAGCCTGCTGCTGCTTTTCGCTCAGCGCGCGCTGCTGCACGTAGAATTCATAACCGCCCGAGTAAGCGGTCAGCGAGCCGCCATCGATCTCGACGATCTTGGTCACGATGCGATCCATGAACTCACGATCGTGCGAGGTCATCATCAGTGCGCCCTCGTAGCCCTTGAGGAATTGCTCCAGCCATATGAGGCTCTCCAGGTCGAGGTGGTTGCTGGGCTCGTCCAACAGCATCACGTCGGGCCGCATCAGCAGAATGCGCGCCAGGGCGACGCGCATTTTCCAGCCCCCGGATAGCGCGCCGACATCGCCGTCCATCATGTCCTGGCTGAAACTCAATCCTGCCAACACCTCGCGTGCCCGGCCTTCGAGCGCATAGCCGCCCAATTCCTCGAAGCGGCCCTGCACCTCGCCGTAGCGCTCGACAATGCTGTCCATCTCGTCCGCCCGTTCAGGGTCGGCCATCGCCAGTTCCAACTCCGCCAGTTCGGCGGCAATCGCGCTGACCGGGCCGGCGCCGTCCATCGCCTCGGCTACGGCGCTGCGGCCCGCCATCTCGCCCACGTCCTGGCTGAAGTAGCCGATCGTGATGCCACGATCGGTCGACACCTGACCTTCGTCCGGCTGCTCTTGCGCCGTCATCAGCCGGAAAAGTGTCGTCTTGCCCGCGCCGTTCGGGCCAACCAGGCCGACCTTCTCGCCCCTGTGAAGGGCAGCGGACGCCTCGATGAAGACGATCTGGTGTCCATTTTGCTTGCTGATACTATCAAAACGAATCATATGCGCGGTGGCCCTGTACCGAGTTTTGGCTCGTGTAGGCCATGCAGCGTTCCCGCGAAAGAGCGTTCGGTCTACAGCGTGCCGATGTCGCAACCGGCATCAGCAGTGCCCGCAAAAAGAAACGTCGTTAGTTTGAGGACGTGAACTACTTTTTGGGATCGACCGCTGGCGGTTGGTCCGGCACATGGTCGACGGGGTCGACCTCATTAAGCATGAGATTCAGGTGCCGGCGCGCCTCGGAGAGGTGCGCCTGAGCCTTCTCCTTGTCGAGTGTGAGCGCGCTCCACGCGGAGTAACGCAGCTCGTTTTCCATCTGCCATAGCGTCTTGATGGAATGCTTTAGGGCATCAATGTTTTTCGGGGCGCTGACCATTCTCAGCAAACCCCGTTCCTACCAAACCGTTCCAATCTATTTCCACCCAATCCAGGGCTAAACAGACCACTATGCAGATGAGCGACGGACACGCTAACGTCCGGCAAATCTTTGGAGGCCTCGCCTAACAAATGGAACCCGGCACAGTTAGCCGCTTTGATCCGATTGCTCGCTTCGTCGTGGCCGGTTTTCAGTCCGGAACGATCCAACGCTACGCATTTGCCATCGCCGCCGTCGCAGTCGCCGGCGCATTGCGCGGCGGCGCTTCGTTTCTGAGCGAGCGGGCACTTTTGTTTCCCACGTTCTATCCAGCTGTCCTGGCCGCAACTCTCTTTGGCGGCATCAGGGCTGGCATTGCAGCCAGCGTGGCCTCGGTTGTCGTCGTGTGGGTCGCCTTCATGGCGCGCCACAGCCTGCTCGATATCCCGGATGCCGATCAGCTCTTCAACATGAGCTTCTTCGGCGCCATGGCACTGCTGCTGGTGTGGATTGCAGCAAGCTACCGCGGACTGATCGAGCGCCTGCGTGCAGAAGATGACCGGCGCAACCTGATGGTCATGGAAATGCAGCACCGGAACCGGAACACCCTGGCGGTCGCCCAAGCCATCGTTTCGCAGGGCCTCAAAGACGATCGGGACGCCGCCAAGGACATCAATGGCCGCCTCGGCGCATTGGCAAAAGCCAATCAATTGCTGTTGACCACTCCTGAAATGACGGTTCCCTTCGAGGACATCGTACGCAGCGCTCTGTCGAGTTACGATCCAAGCCGGTACGCGGTCAGCGGCTATCCGTTGGTGTTGAGGGACAATCAGGCGCGTAATATGGGACTGATCCTGCACGAGCTGACGACCAATGCAGCTAAGTACGGCGCCCTCTCCTCGACGGCTGGTACAGTTCTGATTTCGTGCGCGAAGGACGAAGGCGCCGTCACCGTGGTCTGGCAGGAAGACGGCGGCCCCGCAATCCATCCGCCTGCGAGCCAAGGCTTCGGCACGCGGTTTATCGACCGGCTGCTGAGTGACTTACGCGCCACCGCCGAGCGCTCCTACCATCCCAACGGCTTTGTCTTCAAGCTTCGGCTCGACAGCTCAGGTCCGACCGCGGCCTAAAGGCGAGAGGGTAAGGACCACGCGCGTACGGCCATCACGGACCTGGCAATTCCGGCTGCGCGAAGATGGTCTCGACGCTATCGCCGACCGAGATGACGCCCGCCGCATAGACGATGCCGACCAATCCGCGGCGGCCTGTGGCGTGGCGCACGAACGACGCCGTATCGGCTGCCGGATAGCGGCCGGCCTTTCCGATAAGTTTCGCCGCAAACGTGCAGGGCGTATTCAATCCCGTCACGTAGATGCTGGCCTGCGACGGCTGGAAACGAATGATCGTCCCGCTGGGAAATTGAGTGATCGGCCCCGCGCCTTGGATGGCGACGTTCGCCGCGACCCATCCTGGATCAATGGCGGCGACACCCATCAGGGCGGCGACATCCGCCAGCTCTTCGACGCTGACAAGCGATAGCTGGCGCATGTTTGCGATTTCATGACCACGCTTGAACGCGGGTTCTCGCACACCGGCAGGCCGCGTCATCCCCGAATGGCCGTCGCCCAGCACGCCTGAGAAGGTCAGCGCCAGCTGGCTTACCGGCTCCTTTGCTGCACCGCTCGTGCTGTGAGCGAATAACCCGGCGATCCGCCCGGCCCGCTTGCGCTTCAACGCCGGCACCGTCTCATCCCTTGGCTCGGCATTTGATTTTTATGTCGTCTTTGGTCTCGTCATAGACGTTCAGCTTGGCCAATTCCTGCTGGATCGGCACGAAGCAGATCATTCCTTGTAGCGGGATGTGGTAAATGCTGCGCGCTGTCTGCTCGTTGCAGGGCGCGCCTTTGGGGCAGACCATGACCACAGCAATAGTCTCGGCGAAGGCATAAGGAGCGCTAGCAGCCGAAGCCACTCCCAGCCCGGCCAAGGCGATCGCGACTCTGGAAAATGCATATTTCATTGACGGAGATCCTCCTGCTTTGCTTGTACGCTTCAAGCAGGATTCAGACCGCGAGTTCCGCGGCTCTATTGCGCCGCCTCTTGCCACAAGCCCGGGCTGGAGCGGCGAAGATGGTCGCCAACGCGGACCATTTCCTCGTCGCTAATGTGGAAGAAGCCGTTGCGCTTGCTGCTGCGGCGCAGAAGTTCCGAAAACTCGGCACCCAGCAAATTGGTCGGCTCCTTGATAATGCCGTACCCGCGCGATGACGCCAGCTTCTGGAACCCGCACATATGCTGATAAAAGCGCGAGATGCCCGTATGTACGGCAACGAGCGCGTAATTGATCTCCGACGCCCAGGCTACGGTCACGGCGGCGCGCACCAAGCTGCCGTATAATGTCGCGCGAAACGACTTGTTGGTGATGTCGGGATCAATAGCCACACGGCAGAACTCGGCAAGTTTCGCGTCAGGCATCGACTTGCTGACGTCAGCCAGCTTCCCGGGAAACTCCATCTCGCACGGCAAACCGATCGCAGCGTTCTGGCCAGTCTTCATGCTGATCCGGATGGTGCCGACGACGCGCCCGCCTGATGTGGCCGCCACGAGAACGGATGTGGGCAGCATATCGAAATCGTCAGAAATGATGGCGGCCTCGTCGTCAATCCATCCCGCGCGCTCGTAGGCCTTATAGCGCAGCTCGCAAATCTCTTCGTTGATGCCCGGCAAGATGCTCAACTCGATCGGGTAGTTGCTGGCCGGAACGCTGAGGAGAAAAGGCTTAGCCGAGCGCGAACGCCTATCACCAACCGGATCTTCCCGGCGGCGCAGCTCTTCAAGCCGCGCAATACACAGCTGCAACTCGGGCGATAAATCAGTCGCCTCAAGGTCGAAATCGCGCGCGAGCTCCGCACTCAAGGTTTGGCCCCGTTCCATATGACAAGTCTCCAAGAAAGCTCAACCCCGCGATTGGCTCACGCATAACCGCCCCGCTTGATAACGGTTGCATAGCAGCATGCCACTTGCGGAAAGGATGTTGCGGTAATCGGCCGCACACTTTGCGCTGTCATCAGCAGTGCGGCGACGAACAGCTTCGTTTAACGCCTTGAAACCACAGATCAAGCCTGTAAGCCGCTCGGAACAATGTCGCAGCCCAGGAACTTCGCAGCGGTTTCCGCAATTGAACCCCCAGCTGCGCGCCGATTTGCCTGTAAGACGCAGCGCAAGGAGGATTTTTATGGCGTACCCGACAGATCCTAACGATCCCAATCCATCAGACCGTCCAGCCACACGTCCGAGCTCTGCACGCTATGTAGTGCCGCTGGCTCTCGTAGCAGCCTTCTTGGTCGCTTTGGCCGTTGCTGGCTCGTTCTCGAATACCGATACGGCTTCGAACGATGTCGCGAGCCCACCTGCCACGACAACGGCGTCGGAAGCGACACCGCCCCCTGCAAACACCGGCACCAGCTCGGGTGAAAGCGGCAGCAGCACAGTTCCCAGCGCACGCAGTTCAGCGCCGTCGACCCAAGCAGCACCCTCACCCGGGCCTTCGCCCGCGCCAGAACAGCAGCCTGAGCAGGCTCCTGCCCCGCCGGCACCCCAGCAGTAACGAGCCGGAGCAAAACAGATCCGCTACGCCCCGCGTAGCGGATTTTGCATGCGCGGCCACGTCAGATGTCTGCGGTCTGCAGGCGTAGGGCATTGCCAATCACGCTGACCGACGACAACGCCATTGCAGCCGCCGCAACGATCGGCGACAGCAGCAAGCCAAAAACTGGATAAAGCAGCCCAGCGGCAATCGGCACACCCACTGCGTTATACGCAAACGCAAAGAACAGGTTTTGCCGGATATTGGTCATCGTCGCCTGCGACAAACGCCGCGCCTTTACAATCCCCTGCAGATCGCCTTTCACCAACGTCACGCCCGCACTTTCAATCGCCACATCGGTGCCGGTGCCCATCGCGATGCCCACGTCTGCCGCCGCCAGCGCCGGCGCATCGTTGATTCCATCGCCAGCCATTGCAACGACACGGCCGGACTGACGTAGCCGCTCGACGATACGCGCCTTGCTCTCCGGCAGCACATCGGCCTCGACATCGGTAATCCCTAGCTTGCGTGCGACCGCAGCCGCCGTGGTCGCATTGTCTCCCGTCAGCATCACGATCTTGAGGCCGTCGGCGCGCAGCTCCCTCAGGGCCTGCGCGGTTGTCTCCTTGATCGGATCTGCGACGGCGATCACGCCCGCAAGCTGGCCGCCGGCTGCGATGAATATCGCTGTCGCGCCGTCATCACGCAAAGCTTCCGCCGTTGCCTCCAAGTCCGCAGCCGAGACGCCTGCCTCCTTCATGATCCGCGCATTGCCGATGACGACACGCTGGCCATCGACAACGGCCGATACGCCTTTGCCTGATGGAGCCGCGAAATCCTCAACGGGAAGCGGCGCGACGTTCTGTGCTTGCGCAGCCGACACGATGGCCGCTCCGAGGGGATGTTGACTCAGAAGCTCAACACTCGACGCCAGCTCCAGTACACGATGCTCAGTCATGCCGGCCGCCGGCCGTATCGCCATCACTTTGGGCCTGCCCGCCGTCAGCGTTCCCGTCTTGTCTATGACGATCGTATCGACCTTTCCCAGCCGTTCCAGCGCCTCAGCGTCGCGAATGAGGATGCCGGCCTGCGCTCCGCGTCCCACGCCCACCATTATCGACATCGGTGTTGCCAAGCCTAGCGCGCAAGGGCACGCGATGATCAGCACGGAGATCGCCGCGATCAAGCCATACGTCAGGCTAGGCGCCGGACCCAGGAGCCACCACGCCAAGAATGCCAGCAACGCGACGGCCAGAACCAGCGGCACAAACCACTGCGCCACTCTGTCGGCAAGACGCTGGATCGGCGCCCGGCTGCGTTGCGCCTGTGATACCAATTGGACGATACGCGCCAGCATCGTGTCACGGCCCACCTTGTCCGCGCGCACGACCAGCGCGCCAGTCTGATTGAGCGTGCCTGCGATCACGGTATCGGCGGCCCGCTTTGTCACCGGCAGGGACTCGCCGGTGATCATCGATTGGTCGACGCTGCTGTGGCCCTCGCTGACGACGCCGTCCACGGGCACGCCCTCGCCAGGACGCACGCGCAGCAGATCGCCGGAAACGATTGCGTCGATGCTGATATCCTCTTCCCGGCCATCGGCCAGAATTCGCCGTGCGATCTTCGGGCTGAGGTCGAGCAGCGCGCGGATGGCCCCGCTGGTGCTGTCGCGCGCTTTCAATTCCAGAACCTGGCCCAGCAGCACCAGCACCGTGATGACCGAGGCGGCCTCGAAATAGATCGCAACCGATCCGTCGGAAGCGCGGAAGCCGGCCGGAAAGGCATCCGGAAACAGCGTAGCGACGACGCTGTAGCTCCACGCCACGCCGGTACCCAGCGCGATCAACGTGAACATGTTGAAGTTGCCGCTACGCACGGATGCAGCGCCGCGCACGAAGAACGGCCAGCCGGCCCACAACACAACGGGCGTTGCGAACGCGAGTTGCAGCCAGTTGCTTAGTTGCGGCGAAAGGAAGTGGTGCAAACCGGCCAGATGCCCGCCCATTTCCAGCAGGACAACGGGTGCTGCAAGCGCCGCAGCAATCCACAGCCGTCGCGTCATGTCCGCCAGTTCCGGATTTGGCCCACTATCGGCACTGACCATTTCCGGCTCGAGTGCCATGCCGCAGATCGGGCACGCACCCGGCCCCTCCTGCCGAACCTCCGGATGCATCGGGCAAGTGTATGTCGCCCCGGCTGGGACCGGCTCGGCCTGGCCTGGATTGAGGTATCGCGCCGGATTGGCCAGGAACTTGGTGCGGCATCCGCCACAGCAAAAATAGTACGGCCGCCCCTCGTGCATGGCGGTGTGTTTCGCACTATGCGGATCGACATCCATCCCGCAGACAGGATCCTTAGCAAGCACCGCCGCAGCGCTGTTTTGCGTAGACTTGTTTTTGCAGCAGCAGCCGCCGTGAACGTGTTGTGCGCCCTGATGCGTATGTTTCCCGGTCATGCGAGCGACTCCACCAATAAACCCCCAGGGGGTATCTTGGATTGACACCTATACCCCGTTAGGGTATGCGTCAAGCATGGAAAACGACACAGGCAAACGCCTCAGCAAAATCGAGGGGCAAGTGCGCGGCATCGCCAAGATGGTGGAGGACAAGCGCTATTGCATCGATATCATCACGCAGATCGCAGCCGTACAGGCCGCTCTTCAGCGTGTGGAAGATGCCATCCTGAAGGACCATGTTTCCCATTGTATCGAACACGCCATCGCCAGCGGTAACAAAGCTGATCAGCGGGCCAAGGTCGCAGAGCTGATGGACGTGCTGACGCGCAGCAAACGATAGCGATCAAGCAGGCCTGGAACTCATCAGGGATGGAGTCGCAGACCTTCGATTCCCCTCCACACAACGGAAGTTCCAGCTAAGATGTAGTGCAACACCATACTGATGAGGCCCAAACCGCATGCCGCACGACACGCCGCTGATCGCCACCATCGTCGCAGGTTTGACGCTGGCCTTCGTCTTCGGCGCAGTGGCTCATCGTCTCAAGGCGCCGCCGTTGGTCGGCTACCTGCTCGCCGGTGTCGCGGTTGGTCCATTCACTCCCGGCTACGTCGCAGACCAAGCGCTCGCCTCGGAACTCGCAGAGATCGGCGTCATCCTGCTGATGTTCGGTGTCGGCCTGCACTTTTCTCTCAAAGATCTACTGTCTGTCCGCGCCATCGCCGTCCCGGGTGCCATTGTCCAAATCGCCGTTGCGACGCTGTTTGGCGTACTGCTTGCCTACGTGATTGGCTGGCCGCTCGGCGCCGGCCTCGTACTCGGCCTCGCACTCTCGGTCGCCAGCACCGTGGTGCTGCTGCGCGCCATCCAGGAACGCCACCTGATGGATACAGACCGCGGCCGCATAGCCGTCGGCTGGCTTATCGTGGAAGATCTGGCGATGGTCATGGCGCTGGTGTTGCTGCCGGCGCTCGCTCCGTTGCTCGGCGGCAGCACCGAGGGCATGGCACCAGACCCGGTTGCCGCCTATTTAGGATTGGGGTTGCCCGGCATTCTCGCGCTGACGCTGGTCAAGGTTGCGCTGTTCCTCGTCTTTATGCTGGTTATCGGCCGCCGCTTCATCCCGTGGGTGCTGCACTGGGTTGCCCATACCGGATCGCGCGAACTGTTCCGTCTCTCGGTCCTGGCCCTTGCCCTATCGGTCGCCTTTGGTGCCGCGAAGCTGTTTGGTGTTTCGCTGGCGCTTGGTGCCTTCTTCGCCGGCATGATCCTCAGTGAATCTGCACTTAGCCAGCGCGCCGCCCAGGAGTCCCTGCCGCTGCGCGACGCTTTCGCCGTGCTGTTTTTCGTGTCTGTGGGCATGTTGTTCGATCCCGGCAGCATCGTGCGCGACCCCTGGCCCATGCTGGCCACCGTCTTCATCATCATCGTCGTGAAGTCGGCCGCGGCGTATGTGATCGTGCGTGCATTCCGTCATCCGGCATCGACCGCACTGACGATCTCCGCCAGCCTCGCGCAGATCGGTGAGTTCTCTTTCATCCTGGCTGAGCTGGGCGTCGCCTTGAAGCTACTGCCATCCGAAGGCCGCGATCTCATCCTGGCCGGCGCCATCATCTCCATTCTGCTCAACCCGGTCATCTTCGCTATCGTCGACCGCATCAACAAACGTGAGGAAGACGAAGAGGAGGCTGCAGCGGCGGCCAGCACTGCGGCAGATGCCGCCAGCAGGCCAGCACCCGTGCCCGCCCAGCCGCCCCCACCCAAGCCACCGAAGAGGTCTGAAAAGACCGGTCACATCGTACTCGTCGGCTACGGCCGCGTCGGCAGCCTTGTCGGGCAAGACCTGTTGGCTTCCGGCGAGTCCTTCGTCGCCATCGAAGCGTCAGATGACGCGGTCGCTCTGCTGCAAAAGTCCGGTGTCGAAGCGTTCTCCGGCAACGCCGCCGCCGGCGAGGTGCTGAAATCCGCCAACATCGCGCAAGCCGCATCAGTTATCATCGCCATCCCTGAGGCGTTTGAAGCTGGTCAAGTTGTCGAACAGGCACGGCAGGCAAACCCTGGCATCCGCATCATTGCCCGCGCCCACTCCGATGATGAGGTCAACCACCTGACCGACCTGGGTGCCGATACCGTCATCATGGGCGAGCGCGAAATCGCTCGCGGTATGCTGGAAGAGTTCACTTCATGGCGGCAAAAAAACCGTACGCAATGAGCTTTTGCTGCGGTGCACTAGGGGAAATCGTTGCCGCGAAGTTGAACGGGCGGCGCAACCAATGGCCGAGCCCCTTGTTAGGCGTTACAATTCGCGACAACATTGACTTTTACCCGGCGCGGCGGGACACCTTTGCAACCAAACCGGCGCTATCCAAGCCGCAAGTATCGAACCGCAAGCAAGGACGTAAAAATGACGTGCGCACTGCCAGCTGTGCCTTCACGCCTTTCCAAGTCCCTGATGCTCGCCGCAATCGCCGCGACACTGAGCCTGCTGGCGCCCGTCGCCGCCAGCGCTCAATCGGCTTGGGAGAACATTCGCCCGGAAGTGTTCGGCCAGCGCATCATTCACGACGGCGCAGGTATCATGACGCTGAAGGCTCCGTTCCGCCCGGAAGACCAGCGCGCCGTGCCTATCGGCGTCGATGCAAAATTCGCCGACGGCCGCAGCGTCAAGGCCATCACCATCATCATCGATGAAAACCCCTCGCCCGTGGCCACCGTGCTGCGCCCTGGCGCCGGCCGCGCGCATGTCGGCGTCAACATGAACTTCCGCTTCAACCGCAAGACCAATGTGCGCGCCATCGTCGAGGCCAGCGACGGCGAACTGTACATGGCGCACGCTTTCGTCCGCTACGCCGGCGGCCAGTCCGCCTGCTCGGCTCCGCCCAACGGCAACGCCGAAGAGATCGCCGCCAGCATGGGCAAGATGAAACTGGCCGAGTTGACGGACGCTGCCGCCAACGCCAACAGCACGCAAATCCAGCGCCGCGCCCGCCTCGAACTGAAGCACCCGAATTTCACCGGCCTGCAGATGGACCAGATAACCCTGCTCTATTGGCCGGTGCACATCATCGAAAAGCTCGAAGTCCGCCAGGGCAACGACGTTGTGATGCAGATGGAGAACGGCATCTCGGTTTCCGAAGACCCCGTGATTGAGTTCAACTTTGATCTGAACGGTGCCGGTTCGCTGAAGGTCGTCGCCAGCGACACCAAGAAGAACGTCTACGAGCAGACATTCCCGGTCGGTCCTGGCACGTAGCGAATAGCTAGCCCCGGCGCCACGTTTCCCAGCGCAGGCGCGCGAGGCGGTACGCGTCCAGCACGGACAAGCACCACACGAAAACACCGCCCGCGTGCCGCCCGATGAACGTTGCTTCCGGCGGTGCGATCTGTGTCGTGAGCCACCCGAACAGCAGGATGAAGAACGCGAACTGCAGGCCCTTGACCGGCTTGCCTGCGAGTACGTGGCCGATCCCAGGCAAAACAAGCGCTGCCGCCAGCACGAGATAGGGATGCCAGGGCTTTGCGACAGTCTTGTTCGTCGGCCCAACGTCCGTCATGACGCAACCGCCTGATTCTCGCTTTGTGCTTCAAGATCGCAGCGCAGCGCGTGCAAATCATCCAGCATGCCGCGCACGGCATCGGGTGCCAGCTGCGCCACGCCGAAGCGTGCATCGCGGAAAATAAGATAGCCTCCACGATCGGCCTGGTCCGCCATCACGACCATCCGCAGCCCCTTAGGCGTCACCAAAAGTTCCTTGCCCGGGCCGTCGTGGAAGCGCGCCAGATAGGGCGCGAAAATCTCCGGCATCGGCAAACCCGCCGGGTCGTCCGTCCTGATCCCGGCCCATTCCGGAAAGCCCGCCGGGGTGTCGATCGTATGATTGAGATCGCGATAGTTGGAGAACACTTCCATGCCGGTCGCCCGCATCATCAGGTCGAACGAAGCGCGCACCGGCACCGGCCCCGGAACGGTCACCATCAACCACAGCACCGGTAACTTGCGCACATTCAGCGTATCGACGATCGGCTCGATGATGGCTGGCTGGCCGCGATAGGTGCCCGTGACCTTGACGTAGCCGGATGGAAGCGGCGTTTCGCTAACGTCATCCAGAACCTGGCCGAGACCGGACAACAGCTGGGCACGCGCTGCCGTCAGTTGCGCGTTGTCGCGCCACGCTCGCCAAGCAAACCACCCGGCCAGAACCGTAAGACCAGCAGCAATAAACTCGTTCAT
The DNA here is from genome assembly GCA_030655135.1 of Hyphomicrobiaceae bacterium. GTDB lineage: Bacteria > Pseudomonadota > Alphaproteobacteria > Rhizobiales > Hyphomicrobiaceae > JAKAXS01. The sequence continues at coordinate 206,785 of JAURWC010000023.1, forward strand.
GCCTCACCCGGAATGCGTATGGCCGGCACTAAGGCCGGCCATACTTTATACTGACGTCCAGCTCAATACCCGTTTGGCCGCGGCCAAGGCATCGTGAACTGGTCGCTCCGCTTTACGAACCGGTAGCGCCAGAAGTGGAACCACAACGACACCACGATGTAGAATGTCATCATGGCGATCAGCTGTGTGCCGTATCCCAGGAACACCGCGAAGTACGTCAAGCCGCACAGCGCGATCAGCACGAGTGCCGGCAGCGGATGCATCGGATGCACGTAGCCACGCTTGATCGTGTCCAGCGGCCACTTCTTGCGGAACATGATCATGTTGATCGGCATGAACGTGTAGCCCAGAAGCCCGGACAGGATCGAGAACGTGATCACCTGGTCCAGCGGCACCTGCAGCGCAAACAGCATTGCAACCGGCACCAGGAAGATGATCGAACGGTACGGCGTGCGATACTTGGGATGCACGGCACCAAACCACGCCGGCAGGTAGTGGTCGCGCCCCAGCGAGAACCAGGCGCGCGACGCGTCGTTGATGCAGCCGTTGGCGGATGCCAGCGTCGCAAACAACGTGCCGATGCCCAGTAGCCACATGAGCAACGTGCTGCCCGTCAGGCGTGCAGCGTCGAACAGCGGCACACCCGCCTGACCTAGGTACTCCCAAGGCATCAGGCCTGCGCAAATGTACCACGTCAGCGTTGCGGCGATGGCCAGCGTCATCATGCTGGCCATGGTGCCGTAGGGAAGCGCGCGCGACGGCGAGCGAACCTCTTCGGCCGCTTGCGTCGTGCCTTCGACACCGAGGTAGAACCACAGGCCGAAATGCATGGCCGCCAGCACGCCGAGCCAACCGTACGGCAGCTCTTTGGTGATCAGCTCTGCATGGCGCAACGGCGAATCCGCGCTCCAGGGCTGAACTGCGAAGAACAGCACCAGGATGGCAACGAACGCAAACGCGGTGATGACAAGGCTGAACGTCAGCGTTGCCAGCACGCCGCGATAATTCAACCAGGCAAGGAACATGATCGACAGCACGATGAATGGCCGCTGATCGACTCCCTCGTGGCCCGCCATCTTCGCCACGGTATCGACAAGGAAGCCGACCGTGATGGCGTTGCCTGCCTCCAGCATCGTGTAGGCGAACACCAGGAAGAGGCCGACGTTGAACGCCATAAGCGGCCCAACGATATGCTTGGCCTGCGCGTATTGTCCGCCTGCGGCAGCGACGGTAGACGTCACTTCCGAGTCGATCATTGCCACGCAGGTATAAAGCAGGCCGGCCATCCAGCAGGCGACCAGCGCGGCATACGCGCCGCCCTTGCCCACTGCGAAGTTCCAACCCATGTATTCGCCAACAAGCACGATGCCAACGCCTAGAGCCCAAACGTGGGCCGGGCCGAGCACGCGCAGCAAACTGACGCGTTCAGTATGCGGGACGGCGCCCGCAGCTTCTGCAACTGCCATGACGTTTCCCCTAAAGCTTATGTTTTTCAGCGACGGCTTCGACTTCGCCTTCGCGCGAAGACGTAAGCACGTCTTCCGAGTAGGTCGAATCCGTACGCAACCAGTCGAAGATGATCAGGAGGCCCAGCAAAGCCGAAACGCCCCACGCCGCGTATTCCGCGTAGTTCCAATAATCCATGGCTCGCTCTCCTATCTCTTCTCGCCGAACTTCTCGTTGATGACCTCGCGGTACTCCTTGTCGGAGAACCGAACGACCATCACGAAGTAACCGACCACCAGCGCTACCATTGCTGCCAGTGCCAGCCAGTCGAACGAATAGTCGAAGCGTGCCGTGATGAGTTCATTTGCGCTTGCAGGGTCAGGATAACCCAGCGCCTGCCAGCGCTCGACCATCGTGGGGTTCTGCCCAAGGGCTTCCCACGTCGGGTTTTCGATCGGCGCCGGGGTTTTCGTTGCGCCGGCCATCTTCAGCCAGAGCGGGATGTAAAGTGCACCGACCGTGAGAGCGAGCACGACAAGCACGTCGAAGACCTGCCCGAACTTGCTCTGATGTGGAGGAATATACTTTGCCATGTCCCGTCTCCTCACATGGCGCCGCGACGCCGCATGGCGTCGAGGTTCTTGAGGTCCAGACCGTAGATAAAGGCCTTGTCTTCCCGGTAGTGCTTCACCATCGCGGCGATTGCCGCTGTGTTGAACAGCAATACCAAGCCGCCCATCGCGAGCAGCAGGTAGCGAACGTTTTCGTTGGGCGCCAAGTCCCACGTCGCCCAGGCAACGAATCCCAGCGTGCACCACAGCACGAGGACAAACGTCCACGCGCCCAGCACGTCGCCGCGATAGACCTTCTCTATTCGCTCGTCTTGAGTGAGTTCTGACATCGTGAGCTCTCCCTTCGCTCCGGCCGTTCTGCGCCGCCTTTCGGACGGCCGGTGCCGGTAGCTGTTTCTCCCAAGTGCACGCTCGTTTTGCGCGATCTCTTGGAGCGGATCGCTTGAACACGCGGCTAGCCGTCCTGTGCCAGACGGTCGCATGAAGGCTGAGCCATTTTTTATTCTAAGTCAAAAGATTTTCCCACCCTGGCACAGGGCAGATCAACCTTTCTTTGGATCTCCCTTAGCACCAATCGAGATGCCGTATTCCTCGGCAGAACTGATCAACCAGTCCCAGAAACTCAGGCAGAAGCTGCGTGGCACCATGAGCTGGTAAACGGGCGCGGCGTCGATACAGGTGAGCTGTGCGCCGACGTGCGCGACCAGCGTGATAGCCGTATTGCCCGGCGCGAATACCGACGGATGAAGGTCCACCATTACGCCTTTGGCGAGCACGTCGCGAACCCTCGGCCCGGAAATCTCGATGATCGCGCGGCTGTCGCTTTGGTCTGTCGTGGACGCCAACCCACGCAGGGCGGCCGTCAGGTCGGATACGCGCTGGCGACCGCCGGATTCGAAGACGACGAGCCATTGACCGGGCGCACTCCAGATGATGCTGACATCACCTGCTGCAACGCGTTTCGGCTCCGAAGGCAGCGGCAGCCCAAACAGCGTCTGTACCTTCGCCGACAAGTCGTCAGCCAGCCCCTTCCGCGCGGCGATCGAGGCGATAGCGACCCCCGTCAATTCGGCGATTTGCACACCGGCTTCGCCGTCCTTGAAACCGAGACGCTGCCCAGCCGTGGCCAATCCTGCCAAGGCAGAAACCACGGGAGGAATGGAGACATCAACCATGGTGGCGTTCTCCCTTCGGATCGTAGAAGCATGGGCCGACAACCTCCACGAGCGCATCGGTGCCGCGAATGGCATCCCAGGCGCGGACCGTATCGCCCGTCCGCTCCTTGCCGCTTTTCATGAACGCAAGGCCGATCCACGAACGCAACGTTGGCGAGTATGTCGTGGATGTCACGTACCCTTGGTCATTGTCGAGACTGGGCTCGGCCCCGCGATTCAAAAGATGCGCGCCCGAACGCAGCCGGAAACCTTCCTCGATCGGCCGCAGCCCGACGAGGATCGGCCGATCCGGCTGGGTCAACGCTTCGCGCTGCGCCATGACGCGACCAACAAACTCTTTCTTCGTCGAAACCATCTTGCCGAGGCCGAAGTCCCGCGCGGTCGTTTGCCCGTTGAATTCGGCGCCTGCGACATGACCTTTTTCGATGCGCATCACGGTCAACGCTTCCAAGCCGTAAGGCGCAATGCCGAATTCTTGCCCGGCCTTGATAATCTCGACGATCGCCGCCTCACCAAAACCGGCCGGTACGGCGAGCTCGTACGCCATCTCGCCCGAGAACGAGATGCGGAACAGCCGCGCCGGAATCCCTCCCTTGAGAGAGATTTCCGCCGCCGCCATGAACGGGAAGGCCTCATTGGAGATGTCGTGGCGCGGATCGACGATCTTCTGCAACACCGCCCGCGACTTCGGACCCGCAATCGCATACTGCGCCCACTGGTCGGAGATGGAGATCATCTGCACGTCGAGATGAGGCAGCAAGACCTGGTGGCAGAACTCCATGTGCTGCATCACCTTGGCGGCGTTCGCCGTTGTGGTAGTGACGACGTAGTGATCCTCAGCAAGCCGCGACGTCGTGCCGTCGTCCATGGCAAAGCCGTCTTCGCGCAGCATCACGCCGTAGCGCGCCTTGCCGATAGCCAGCGTCGAGAACGTGTTGCAGTAGACGAAGTCGAGGAATTTGCCGGCATCGCGGCCCTGCACGTCGATCTTGCCGAGCGTGGACACGTCGCAAACGCCGACGGCGCTGCGCACCGTGTTCACTTCGCGGATCGTGGTCTCCAGCCAGTCGTTTTCGCCAGGCCGCGGAAAATACGCGGCGCGCATCCACACGCCGGACTCCACGAACACCGCGCCCTGCCGTTTGGCCCAGGCATGCCCCGCCGTCAGCCGCGTCGGTTTGAAGTGCTCGCCACGGTGGTGCCCCGCGAGCGCACCGATAGCAACTGGTGTGTAGGGCGGACGGAAGATCGTGGTGCCCGTCTGCGAGATCGACTTGGCCGTAATCTCCGCCATCAGCGCCAGGCCGTTGACGTTTGCTGTCTTGCCTTGGTCTGTCGCCATGCCGAGCGTGGTGTAGCGCTTCAGATGCTCGACGGAGCGGAATCCCTCGCGCTCCGCAAGTTCGACGTCGGACGCCGCTACGTCGTTCTGGAAATCGACGAACGCCTTTCCCTTGGTTCCGCGCACACGCCACAGCGGCGACACCGCCGTGCTTTCCGGATCGGCAGAAGGCACCGCCAACTGAGCCCGGCGGAAACCACAACGCCCGGCCGCATCGAGGCCCGCGGCCGCACCGGCGGCGAGACACGCCTCCAGCGAAAACTGCCCGGTCGCAGCACCCGCGACGGTCATACCCGGGGGCAACGTCTGCCCCGGCAGGAACGCGCTGAGCTGGTCGTCCCACACGGGTCTTGAACCCTGATGCGACGTCAGATGCACGGTCGGGCTCCAGCCACCCGACATGGCGACGAGATCGACCGACAGGCTACGCGTGCTGCCGTTGGATCTGACATCGACGGACTGTACACGTTGCCCGCCAGTTGCGCGCTCGATCGCGCCTTCGATCAGCTCGGACCCGGCCTTGCGCGCAGCAGAGCGCACGGAATCCGTCGAGCCTGGCCGCGGATCGATAACGGCATCCACGTGCACGCCTGCCGCTTCGAGATCACCAATGGTGCGTGCCGCGTCGTCGTTGTTGGCGAATACCGCCGCCCGCGTGCCCGGCGCCACCGCAAAGCGATTGGTGTAAGTGCGAACGCTGCCCGCCATCATCACGCCCGGCCGGTCGTTGTCTCCGAACACGACCGGGCGCTCGATGGACCCCGCTGCCAAAATTGTTTCGCGCGTCATGATGCGCCACATGCGCTGCCGCGGCTGGAACTCCGGCGGCACCGCCACGTGATCGTTGACGCGCTCAAGTGCGCCATAAACGCCGCCGTCGTAGACGCCGAACACCGACGTGCGCAGCATCACGCGCACCTCCGGCATCGCTTCCAGTTCACTGGCAATGCGCGCCACCCACTCCACCGACGGCACGCCGTCGACTTCGCGCCGATCGCAGATCAACCGGCCGCCCAGCCGGAAGTCTTCCTCGGCGATGATGACGCGCGCGCCCGAGCGTCCCGCGGCCAGCGCCGCCATCAGGCCGGCTGGCCCGGAACCGATCACGAGCACATCGCAATGCGCGAATGCCTTTTCGTAATGATCCGGATCTTCCGAGCCCGCAGGCCGGCCCAAGCCGGCTGCACGGCGAATGATCGGCTCGTACAGCTTTTCCCAGAACGCCGCCGGCCACATGAACGTCTTGTAGTAGAAGCCCGCGGCAAAGATCGGCGCAAACAACTGGTTCACCGCCATCGCATCGAAGCGCAATGACGGCCAGCGGTTCTGGCTCGTGGCTTCCAGCCCATCGTAAAGCTCGGCCACCGTCGCCCGCGTATTTGGTTCGCGCCGCGCGCCCGACCGCAGTTCCACCAGCGCATTCGGCTCTTCCGGGCCGGCCGACAGCAGGCCCCGCGGCCGGTGATACTTGAACGAGCGGCCGAACAGCGACACGCCGTTCGCCAGCAGCGCGGATGCCAGCGTATCGCCCGCAAATCCCTGGTACGGCTGACCATCGAAACGGAACAGCTGCGGCTTGTTGCGATCGACCAGACCGCCACTCGCCAATCTGTTTGGTTGCCGGCTCATGCCGCCCCGCGCAGGCTGGACGGACGCGCCGCCTCGACGTTGCTGATCGCATGCGTGCGCATATGCCGTGTCACCTTCAGCCACTGGCGGCAGCCGGACGCGTGGTACCAGAACTCGGTATGCTCTCCTGGCGGATTTTCGCGCAGATAGACATAGTCGTGCCAGGCCGCATGCGCCGCATCATCCAGCGGCGCACCCGCAGGTGTATCCGGCCGCTGCTGCAGGCTGGCGTCACCCAGGTAGGAGAACTCTTGTGCGTCGCGCGCACCGCAGAACGGACAAACAATCCGCATGACTTTTCATTCCTTAAAAGTGCGGTCTGGCTTTCAATGCAGGTTGGGCTGAGCGCCGACACCCTTTTCGTCGATCAGGCGTCCTGTCCGGAAACGGTCGAGCCGGTAGGCCGCGTTGAGTTCATGGGGCTCGTCGCGCGCGATGGTGTGCGCGAAACAGAAACCCGAGGCCGGCGTCGCCTTGAAGCCGCCGTAGCACCAGCCGCAGTTGAGATACAGGCCGTCCACCGGCGTCTTGTCGATGATAGGCGAGCCGTCCATCGACATGTCCATGATGCCGCCCCAGCCGCGCAGCACCCGCAGCCGGCCGATGGCCGGCATAAGTGCCATGCCACCCTCGCAGACATCCTCCACGACTGGCAGGTTGCCGCGCTGCGCATACGAGTTGTAGCCGTCGAGGTCGCCGCCGAAGACGAGGCCGCCCTTGTCCGACTGGCTGATATAGAAGTGTCCTGCGCCGAACGTGATCACGCCGGGAATGAGCGGCTTCAGGCCTTCCGAGACGAAGGCCTGCAATACCTGGCTCTCGATCGGCAGCTTCAGCCCCGCCATTGCGGCGACGCGAGACGAGTTGCCCGCCGCCGCCAGCCCCACCTTGTTCGCACCAATGAAACCGCGTTCCGTTTCCACGCCCAGGACGCGGCCATTTTCGACCCGGATGCCCGTCACTTCGCAATTCTGGATGATGTCGACGCCGCGTTGGTCTGCTGCACGCGCATAACCCCAGGCCACCGCGTCATGCCGTACCGTGCCACCCCGGCGATGCAGTAAGCCGCCGTGAATGGGAAAGCGCGCATTGTCGAAGTTCAGGAACGGATACATTTTCCGGACGCCCTCACGATCGAGCAGTTCGGCGTCGACGCCATGCAACCGCATGGCATTGCCGCGCCGCACGTAGGCGTCACGCTGTCCGTCCGAATGATAGAGGTTGAGAATGCCACGCTGCGAAATCATCGCGTTGTAGTTGATGTCTTGCTCGAGGCCCTCCCAGAGCTTCATCGACTTTTCGTAAAACGGGATATTGCCCGGCAGCAGGTAATTCGAGCGGATGATCGTCGTGTTACGGCCCACATTGCCGCCACCGATCCAGCCCTTCTCGACCACCGCCACGTTGCGGATGTCGTGCTCTTTCGCCAGGTAATAAGCCGTGGCGAGGCCGTGCCCGCCACCGCCGACGATGATCACGTCGTAGGCAGGTTTCGGCTCGGCATCACGCCAGACCGGCTTCCAGTCTTTCTGGCCCTTCAGCGCCTGGCCGAGGACCGACAATATCGAATAGCGCACGTTGCCATTTTCCGTTTGAACAGCTTGATCCCTAGAGACACGCGGACCTGATCGTTGGAGATGCGAGCAGCAGTTGCACGGTTCGTGATCAGACCCTGGTGCTAATCCCTAGCAATCGAGCGTATTGCGGCGTTCCCATTCCGTGAGGTGCTTGGTGAAGTCGTTCCATTCGGCGTGTTTCATCTTCGCGTAGGATTTGACGAAGTTCTCGCCCAAGCCGGTCTTCAAGACTTGCGAACTTTCGAGCGCCCGCACGGCGTCGAGCATGTTGAGCGGCAGCTTCTTGCAATCTTTTACGGTGTGCCCCTCGACGTACATGTCGATATCGAGCCGCTGGCCCGGGTCGCGGTTGTTCTCCACGCCGTCCAGCCCCGCGGCCAGGATGCCGGCCTGCAACAGATAGGGGTTCGTCGCGCCGTCCGCGAGACGGAACTCGAAGCGGCCGGCATCGGGGATGCGGATCATGTGGGTGCGATTGTTGCCGGTGTAGGTGATCGAGTTCGGCGACCACGTCGCGCCCGACGTGGTACGCGGCGCGTTGATGCGCTTATAGGAGTTGACGCACGGGTTGGTAATCGCTGCCAGAGCGTCTGCATTGTGCAGCAGGCCGCCAAGGAACTGATACCCAAGCTTGGAAATGCCAAGTTCGCCGGCATCGTCGGAGAACAGGTTCGTGCCGTTCTGCCACATCGAAACGTGTGCGTGGCAACCACTGCCGGTCAGCTCGATGAACGGCTTGGGCATGAACGTTGCGCGCAGACCATGCTTCTCGGCGATAGCCCGCGTCATATACTTGAAGAAAGCGTGGCGGTCGGCCGTGATAAGCGCATTGTCATAGTCCCAGTTCATCTCGAACTGGCCGTTCGCGTCTTCATGGTCGTTTTGGTATGGGTTCCAGCCCAGCGCCAACATGCTGTCGCAGATTTCAGTGATGACGTCGTAGCGGCGCATCAACGCCTGCTGATCGTAACAGGGCTTCGGCGCCTGGTCTGCGCCGTCGGAGATCGCCTTGCCGTCAGCCGAGATCAGGAAGAACTCGCACTCGACGCCCGTCTTCATTTCCCAGCCGCGCTCCGCGGCCTTTTTCATCTGGCGGCGCAGAACATTGCGCGGTCCTTGCTCCACCTCTTTGCCGTCCATCCACAAGTCGGCTGCAAGCCAACCGACTTCCGGCTTCCAAGGCAGCTGAATGAGGCTGGCGGGATCCGGCATTGCGAACAGATCGGGGTCGGCAGGGGTCATGTCGAGCCAAGTTGCGAACCCCGCAAAGCCCGCGCCCTCTTTGGCCATCTTGCCGATGGCCGCGGCCGGCACCAGCTTCGCCCGCATATGCCCGAACAGATCGAGATAGCTGATCAGAAAGTATTTAATCCCTCTGGCCTTGGCTTCGTGCGCGAGATCCATACTCTTTCCCATCTCCTGCTGACGGCCAACCTCGACCCGCCCGCTCCGCGTGAGCCACTTCATCAGGGCTTGCATTGCTCTACCGCCGGATGATCTCCTACACTCCGCACAACCCGCACCCGGCCCAGCATGACGCGCTACCGGCGCGGATCATGCTAGAATGCCGCAGGCGTGTCAATCGAAGAGTAAATAATATTTCCCGCAAAGAAAACATTGGGGTGCTAGATGAAGTCTGACCGTTCTGCCGCTACCGCTACTTCTGATGCCGGAGGCGCGGCGACCAAGCTGAAGAGCAAGTCGGACAACACTGCAAAGGGCGCGGATCTCAGAACGGTCTCTAACGCGCCTTCACGCGGACCGATGTCGCTCGAAGCAACGATTGGCGTGAAGATCCGCGATCTGCGGCGCAAGCTCGACGTCACAGCGACAGACCTTGCTCAAAGTGCCGGCCTCTCCGCCGGCATGCTTTCCAAGATCGAGCACGGCCAGATCTCGCCATCCTTGACGACATTGCAGTCCCTTGCGGCCGCGCTGCATGTGCCCATCACCGAATTGTTCTCGGGTTTCGAAGAGAGCCGCGATTGCTCTTATGTTCGCAACGGCACCGGCATTCGCATCGAGCGCCGCGGCACCAAGGTTGGCCATTTTTACGATTTGCTGGGGCACTCACTCGCCGGGCCGATTGCCGTCGAACCGTATCTCATCACGCTGTCGAAAGACGCGATCCCTTACACTGCGTTCCAGCACGAGGGGCTGGAGCTGATCTATATGCTGTCCGGCAAGGTCCGATATCGGCACGTCGATCGCAGCTATCTGATGGAAGCCGGCGACACGCTGTTTTTCGACTCGAGCGGATCACATGGGCCAGAGGAATTGCTGGAAAGCCCGGTCCAGTATCTTTCGATCATCATCTATCCGCGCAACTAGAGCCGGAAAGTACAAGGCCCGGTCCTGACATTGGTCAAGACCGGGCCTTTTTTTGTTTCAAGCCTTTCAACGCGTGGCGAAACGCGATCCAGGAACCGCCGGAGCCATCGGAGCAATCGGCGTCTTGGCAGCCATCGGTGTAGCCGGAGCAATACCGGAGGTTTTGATCGGCTGGCCCAACGCCGAACCGATACCGCCGCGCGTGTGGAAGGCACGATGTTCGGTATCGGGCGCGAAGTCCGTCCCAAGTCCGATCACGCTTTCCGAAGCCCCCAGGAACAGCGCGCCATCCGGAGCTAGAATGCGCCCCATGCGCTTCAGGATGTCCGACTTGGTCGCCACGTCGAAATAGATCAGCACGTTGCGGCAGAAGATGACATCGAAGCGGCCGAGGATTGCGAAGTCCTGCAGCAGGTTGAACTGGCGGAACTGGACCTTGCTGCGCAACGCATCGATCGCTTGCCAGCTGTCGCCCTGCTGCGTGAAATAGCGCAGAAGATGCGCCGTCGACAGGCCGCGCTGCACTTCGAACTGGGTGTAAGTCGCGCTGCGCGCCTTCGTCAACTGCGGCTCGGCGATATCGGTCGCGACGAGTTCGACGCGCCAGCCAGGCATCTTGTTCGACATTTCATCGAGGATCATGGCCAGGGAGTAAGGCTCCTGACCGGTGGAGGCCGCCGCCACCCAGACGCGCAACGTGCGCTCGGTCTGCCGCGCTGAGATGATTTTCGGCAGCACGACATCACGGAACTTGTCGAAGGGCGTACGGTCGCGGAAGAAGTAGGTCTCGTTGATCGTCATTGCCTCGACCACTTCTTTGGCCAGGGCTTGATTGGTGCCGCGCTCCAGGATCAGCACGAGATCGGCTAGTCCGCCGAGCTTTTCGCGCTTCACGATCGGCAGCACGCGGCTTTCGATGAGGTATTGTTTGCTTTGGTCTAGAATCAGGCCGGACGTGCGCTTCAGGTAAGCGCACAGGGCGTCGAACGACTGCTGTTGCATGGAACTAACTTTCACTCAACACTGAGGGGGATAGGCGCGTGCTTTTCAGCTCTAGACCAGGCCTACCTGCTCCAACTTGTCACGCAGGATCATTTCGTCGAACGGCTTCATGATGTATTCGTCGGCACCCGCAGTCATGGCCCGCATGATGCTCTGCTGATGGTTCTGCGCGGTGCAGAACACCACCTTCGGCGACTTGCCATCGGGCAACTTGCGGAAGGCCTGGAGGAATTCGAGCCCGTCCATTACCGGCATGTCCCAGTCCAGCAGGATCGCATCGGGCATCTTTTCGCTGCAGAAGCGAAGCGCCTCGCTGCCGTCCTCGGCTTCAGCCACATCAAATTCCATATCGGTCAGGATGCGGCGGGCGATCTTGCGAACGACAGGGCTGTCGTCCACGACCAGGATCTGTTTCATCGAACTACTCCACGGTTAGTCGTTACTTCGCGAAATCGAAAAGTGCATTCACGTCCAGGACGGGAATCAACATCTTCCCGACGCGATAGAATTCTGTAGTCAGCCGCAACCGCTCCGGATCAAAGTGCGGCGGAATGGGTATGCGCTTGCTATCGTCGAGCGCGAGCACTTCGCCCACCTTGTCGACCACCAGGCAGAAGTACTCGCCCTTGTGTTCGATGCCGATCGCCAGTGCGTTGGTCTCGACCACGTCGTTTTCCATCTTCAACCGGCGGCGCAGACTGACAGCCGTCACGATCTTGCCGCGCAGGTTGACGAGACCGGCGATATCCGGCGGCCCCATCGGGACCGGCGCCAACGACGCGATCCGGAAAATCGTCTGCACCGTCTGGATTGGCAGCCCGAAGACCTCGCCATTCGCGACAACAGTCAATGTGCTGATGTCTTCCGATATGGTCCGCTCAGCCGTCAGGGCTACTGCTGCGCTCGTCGTCATGCCGCGACCTCGTTCTTCGATTTGGACGCGCTACGCTTCTCTGCACGCTGCATCGCCTTGAGAGCCGACGACAGCCCAGCCAGCAACGACTGCCTGTCGCTTGCCTGGACGCGCATCGTCAGTTCGTCGCCCTCAGATTCGTCATAGCCTTCGTCAGATCCGAGCAGGCCGATCACTGGAACCTCGCGCGTCGCTTGGCTGCGGCGCACGGCGCTCATAAGTTCGTTGCTCGTCATCTCACCCAGCTCGGTGCTGGTGACCACGGCGTCGACATGCGATCCCTGATCGATGATCTGCAGAGCTTCCTTGGCCGAAGACGCAGCCGTAACCCGGTAGCCCGCGGCAGCCAGCATCGGCGAGAGGAAGTCGCGAGCAAAGGCGTCGTTGTGAACCAGCAGCACTTGGCTGCGGCTGGACTGCTTCTGCGTCTGCCGTGTCATCGACGAGGCAACGCCCTGCAGATAGGACGTGACGTCGATGAACTCGACGGCGTGACCGCGAATGACCGCCGCGCCGATCGTATCGTAACCACCGCTCGAAAGCTGAACGTCGAGCGTCTCTTCGATGATGTCGACGATCTCGTCGACCAGCAGCCCAACGGTCAGGTCGCCATCCGTAATGACGAGCACCGGATAACTGCGCGACGTCTCGAAGTTCGTCGATCCGACCGGAACGAGAGGCATCAGGCGATCCTGATGGATCATTGTCAGGCGGCCATCCGCATGCTCGATGCGGCCAGGCTCCACCATCTCGATGCGCGCAATAAGCGAAACCGGCAGCACCTTGACGACGCCGGCACCGGCGCGGAAGAGAACCAGGCGCATCTTGTCTGCCCCGGCCACATCCTTCTTCGCGTCCCGCTTCTTGTCGCCGCTCTTCTCGATACCGATGCTCATGGCGAGCCCGCCCGGATCCAGGATCAGCACAACCGATCCGTCACCGAGGATCGTATGGCCGGTGAAGACTTTCAGATGTGCCAGCGAGGCGCTGAGCGGCTTCACGACGACTTCCTGCACGTCGGCAACCTTGTCGACGATGACGCCGAAGCTTTCGCCGCCGACGCGCATGATGACGACGAGCTGTTCTGTATTTTCACGATCGGCTTGAGCCAGACCGAGCACCTGGCTCATGTCGATGACCGGCACGACCTCTTCGCGCAGACGCAGCACAAGCGCGTTCTGCACCTTGTCGATCACGTGGCCGGAATTCTGACCGACTCCGACTGCCTCCACCACCGCATGCTGCGGCAGCGCGAAGCGTTGGCCTGCCGCTTCCACGATCAACGCCGGCGCGATAGCCAGCGTCAGCGGAATACGCATCGAGAACTTGGTGCCCTTGCCCAGCTTCGATTGCAGCGAGATTGAGCCGCCGATGGATTCGATGTTTGAGCGGACGACGTCCATACCGACACCGCGGCCGGACACGTTCGTCACCGTCTTTGCCGTCGAAAAACCCGGAGCGAAAATGAACTTGAAGATCTCGTCTTCGCTGAGCTTGGCCACTTCGGCTTCCGTCACCGTGCCGTTGGTGATCAGCTTTTTCTTGATCTTCTCGATATCGAGGCCGCGGCCATCGTCCGAAATCGTGATCGTGATCTGACCGGCTTCGTGAGAAGCCGCGACGCGGATCTCGCCGGTTTCCGGCTTGCCGGCCGCAGCACGTTCCGAAGGCGTTTCAAGTCCGTGGTCCGCCGAGTTGCGGATCATGTGCGTCAGCGGATCGCGCAGAATTTCGATCAGCTGGCGATCGAGTTCCGTATCGGCGCCCTCGGTGACGAGATCAATCTTCTTGCCGCACTCAGTCGCAAGCTCGCGGATCAGTCGCGGCAGGTTGGCGTAGAGCCGCTCGACCGGCTGCATACGCGCGCGCATCACGGCGTCCTGCAGATCGGTGGTGAGCGACGACAGGCGCTGCAAGGGCGATTTGACGGTATCGTCCTGGCGGTGCCGCGTCAGCTCCAGAAGCTGATTACGCGTGAGAACCAGTTCGGACACCAACTGCATCATGCGCTCGATGGCATCGACGGCGACGCGAATTGTTTCAGAGCTGCGCGCGTTCGCGGCAGCAGGACCCTTGGCAGGGGCCGCGGGCCCCTTTGCGGGCGGTGCTTTTGCTACGACGGGCGCCGGGGCATGAACTTCGGGGGGCGCGGCAACGGCAGCTGCCTCGGGCGGTGCCGCTGCAGGCGCTTCAGCCGGCGACGTTGCGGCAGCCGGAGCCGCCGCGGCAGCAAGGCTCGCTGCCAGAATGGCGGCCTGCGCGTCCAGTTCCGCAATCATATCGTTGTCGTCGCCTTCGGGCTCTACGCCCGAGCGCTCGACTTCCTCGACGATCTGCTTGATTCGATCAATGGCCGCGAGAACGACCGTCACCGACGATTGAGTCGGCGCAGCGCCGTTGCGCAACTCGCCGATCATCGTTTCGCCAGCATGCGCAATGTGCTGAAGCCGCGTCAAACCGAGAAAGCTGCACGTTCCTTTGATGGTATGGACGAGCCGGAAGATCTTGGCGATCAACGAAGCGTCTGTCGGATCGCGCTCAAACAACACCAGCTGCGTCGCAGCTTCCTCCAGATGTTGATTTGTCTCGATGATAAAGTCGCGGAGCAGCTCATCCATGGCCGGAAAAATCTCGTTAAGCTGAGGCCGGCTCGGTCTCATTCAAGAGACGATCGACCATGTTTTGAACGCTTTCTGCATGAACCGCGCTGATGCCGTTGTTCACCAGGTTGGTGGTCGGCGCGAGACAGTCTTTCAACTCCGCCGACAGACGCTCACAAAGGTCGATGATATCTTCAGGAAAAATGTCGCCGTTTGGCTTCCGGTGCGTTTGGATCTGTTCGATGCCGGCCAGCGCGACAGTATTGATGTTACCCACCATCCGCGCGAATGCATCGCGCAGAGCAGGATTCAACTGTTCGTGGATCGCCAGTGCCGCAGAACTTCCCGGCAAGCGAGACCGCTGGAAGTAGTCTACGTAGGAGACGGGTTGCCAGTTGATGACATCGTCAATCATCTCCGGAATGACCGGCAGATTCTCGACGAGCAGCAAAAGCTCGTAGAAAATGTTGAGATAGTCGTTCGCGATACCCGACTTCGGGTTCACGAGGCTGGCGGCACGAGCGAAGAGTTCGCTATCAATCTCGTCGATGGCATTCACGATCGTCACTGCGGTCTGCGCGCTCTGCATAGACATGCCTACTCTCGGGTCCGTCTTGGTTGTCTCTGATCTGGATACACTGGGGACAATTAAATTTTGGTATTTAGAACGTACAAAGATCTCAATCTGGATCGATTAAATGCGAAATATTCACCGCTGTGGTTACGTTGCACTCGCGAGGATATCTCCCATGAACTCATCCTTCTCATCGATCGCTTCTTCAACGACGAGCGAAAGACTGCCGTTCGCTTGGCCAAGCTTGCACCAGAACAACCGCTGGTCTTCACATTCCAAGGCAATGAGACTTCGCGTCGTCGAATCAAGCGCGAGCACCTGCCCGACTTTCAGCTGCGTCAGTTCAGCCAAAGTCGCCTCGCGGCCTTCGAGAGCCGCCTGAACCGTCACGGACGACTTGCCGACACCATTCTGCAATCCGGTGATCCAGCGCGGATCCTTGATTTGCGCTTCCGGGGCCATCTCACGCGTTAGTTTTTCGCGGAGCGGATGAAGCGCCGATTGCGGGATCAGAATGTAGATGCGGCCGCCCTGGTCCAACACTTGGAACAGAATTTGCCCGACGATGACGGGTATGTTGCGTTGGCCCAGCAGCGAGAAATCGATACGCGTTTCGACGCGTTCAAACACGAAACTGGTCGCAATGCCGGGTAGAAACGAATTCTGCAGCGCCCGCGCTGCAATTTCGGCCGCCGTGCGCGCCACGCGCGTTTCAAGCGTAGAGAACGGCCGCTCGCCTTCGAAAGGCAGCTCCTTGCCATCACCGCCATACATCGCTTCCATCAGTGAGAAGATGCAGCGGCGGTCGAGACCAATCAGAATCCGGCAATCCCATTCCGGCGAATAGAAGATGGCCGCCGCGCTGTCCTCATAAGACTCCAGCACGTCCCAGCTATTGGTCGATTCGATCTGGTTGATGAACAGCGTTGTCGGCTCGGCGCACAACTCGCGCAGGCCTTCGGTACAGGCAGTGCCGAAACGCTCGAAAATGAGCGGCAGCACCGGCAACCGGTCGACTGACAGTTTTGGCGTCTCAAGAAGCTTTTCAGCTGTGAGGCGCGCTGCCGATTTGCCTGAGGCTTCTTCCAACATTATCTTGGTCTCGACTACCGCGTAACTAGAATTGGGATTACGCGGTTACCGAAACTCACAACAAACAGGCGCGCGGCTGCATGATCCGCGCGCCATAAAAACTTAGGCCATAGCCGCGGCTTCAGTCAGTGCCTGCTCGATCTTGACCTTGAGCACAGCCGCGTTGAACGGCTTGATCAGGTAGTTGTTCACGCCGGCCTGCTTGGCGGCCTTGACGTTGTCCTGCTTCGATTCCGCAGTGACCATGATGAATGGCAGCGTCTTCGTCGCCTCGTCAGCGCGAACTTTCTGCAGCAGCTCGAAGCCGGTCATCGGCTCCATGTTCCAATCCGAGATGATCAGACCGTACTTCTTGGTCGACATCATTTCCAAAGCAGCCGTTCCGCTATTGGCGTCATCGACGTTGTCGAAGCCAACTTCCTTCAACAGCTTTTTCATGATGCGAACCATCGTGCTGTAATCGTCAACTACAAGAATGGGCAGGTCCGATGCGGTCGTCATCGCGGTCTCCGGAAACGTTTTTCAAGACTTCATAGTGGGCGACTGGGAATGATTCCCCGCTGTCCCACGATTGACGGTCGAGCTTACGTGAAGCTGTAACCGATCACCGTGCGTCCAGTGCCGAGCGCCCTTTCGGCTCGTATTATTGCCGGGTGAACGTAAACAACTGGCAAATTAGGGCTCGAGATTTTGCCGGTTGCGGCAAGAATGCACCATTTAATCAGGCTGCCGATTGTACGCGTACCGTTTCGGTCAGGCGGCGGCAGTGCGTTGCGAGTTGTGTCAGCTGTTCTTCGCAGGCTAGGTAGGCCGGCGTCGCCGCACCCCAGTCGCCAGCCTTCACCGCGCGGCACATGTCAGCGGCCTTGCCACGTGCCGCCTCTGCTGTCTGCATGATCGCGTTGAGCAACGGCTTCGCTTGGACGTGCTCCTCCGCGAACACGCGGCCGAGTGTCACCAACCGGCTAACGTCGATAGGCTTCACCTCGGCCAAGCTGCCGAAGCCGAGGAGCCCCTGCGCAAGCTGTCGCTTCCAAGCGCAAGCGTCCGGAGCGACGCGAATGGCAGCCAGCACCAACTCGCTGCCTGACGTCGGCTGCTCCAGAGCCTTGATCGCGTTCGTTTCGCAGACCACCAACCGCTCCGTGATCTGCGAGACCTCCGAATCGATCTTGGCGGCTTTTTCGGCAATCTTGATCGCGCTCGATGATATTTCGCTGGTGGCAGCGCGCTGCTGATTGAGTAGCTCCGAAAGGCCCATGATGCGCTCTGAAATCGACATCATCTCGTCGCCGGCCGCTTTGATCACGAGCCCGACCTGGCCAACCGTGTGCCCGCCCTTCGCAACGGACTGGAGGCTTTCCTGGACCGCGTCGCGAATTTCCTTCACCTCGGACGTCAGCGTGCCCAAGCGTGATCTGATCTCCTGCGTCGCGGCCCCCGTCTGCACCGACAACGCCTTGACCTCGGATGCCACCACCGCAAAACCGCGACCCGCTTCACCGGCACGCGCGGCCTCGATCGTGGCATTCAAAGCCAGCAAATTGGTCTGGCGCGCGATTGCGTCGATATCGCCCGCCATTCCGCCGATGTGCTTCACAGCGGAGTCGAGAACGCTCATGCGTTCTCCAATCGTGCCGACAAGGCCTTCGATGGACTGCATGGCCACCGTTGCGTTGCGGCTGTCGTCGATACATCCGCGCATGATGTCCCGCGCGCCTTCGGCCGACGAGGCACAAGCCTGGCTGGTCTGCGACAGGTCGGATGTGGATGCCGCGAGCTGTTCGATGGCAGCCGAGATCGACGACGTAGACTGCGCTACCTCGCGGAAATCGTTGCGCATCCATCCCACGTTGATCGCTGCTTCGGAAACTTCCGACCCGACGTTCGCGACGGATAAAGCGCTTTGCGCCGCTGCTTCCGTAGCCAGCGCCACGAGCCGCGCCAACGCCGCCCCGAGCCGGCCATCCGGCAGCTGGCCGCCCTTGAGGTTGGATGCGAGAAGCTTTTCAAGGGCCTCGATCGCGTATCCCGATTCCGTAGCTTGCGTGGTCTCTTTCTCGACAGGCGCTAGTTCGACTCGGTTCCCCCACATAGGCACGGCACCTTCACATGTTGCTATTCATCGCGCGCGTGGATTTCGAGCTCCCCGCGCTCCGCCATTTCCAGCGCGAGATCAGCTATAGCTCGGCGAGTCTTTAGAATGTCTTTCTGGGATGAGGGGGCGCCGCCCTGCAGTTCCGATTCTATCATTCGCCGTGAGCGCGCAGCAACAGATGACAAGATGAGCTCTTTGAGGGGGGCATCGCAATTCTTGAGGGCGATGATGAGCCGCTCCGGCGCCACCTGATCGAATAGCTTGAGGCGCGCTTCTTGCGTGATGCGCGCGATGTCGTCGAACGTGAACAGGAGCCCCTTGACGATCTTGGCTTCCTTCGGACGGTGCGCAAGCAGCGACGACAGCACGCTGTCCATCTGCTCGCGCTCCATTTTATTGATAATGTCGGCCATCCTGGCGTGGATATCGGGGCCGGTATCGCGGCGCGCGGCGACCAGCAGCTCATCATTGAGAGTGGTCTCGAGCAGGCGCAGCGCCGTCGACGTGATGTTCGTGATCGACACCATGCGGCGCATGACCTCGTCGCGCTGCTCGGTCGGCATGACAGCCGTGACACCCGCAGAGCACGTCGGGCTGGCCTTCGACAAAACGAAGGCCGTCGTCTGCGGATGCTCTTTTGAGAGGTACTGGTAGATGGCGTTCGGCGCGCTTGTCGACAGCTTGGGCCAGACCGCCTGATAGCTCTGCCCGCGCACCTGAGACATGATTTCGAGCAGCTTGTCGGCGGGGATCACGCCAGAGAGCAGCTTCTCGACTTCGCTCGCACTGCCTTCCAGGTTGCTACCCGTCTGGCAACGCTGCGCAAATTCGTTGACGATATCGTCGAGCATCGTGCTGGGAACGACACCCAATCCCGCTGCGGATTCCGCGATGGCCGCTACCTCGGCTTCATCGAAGTGGCGCAGCAACCGCGAGGCGGCCGGCTTGCCCATGGCAAGAAGCAGCGCCGCGACCTTGTCAGGGCCGCGCAGTTCCTTCTTTCTGCCTTGTCTTGCAGGCTCGGCCATCGTGCCACCGGTTGCCGCAGGCAGTTCGACCTGCCTGCAGTTTACATGCTAACATTTAGAGCTATGGGGTAGGGCTTGCGCGAAGCTGGCAGCTTGCTTTCAGCAGCCCAGCAGCTCGCTGATGCGGGTACCGACGCGCTCCATCGGCAACACTTCGTCGACGCTTTTCTGCTCCACGACGGCTCGTGGCATTCCCCATACGACACACGTCGCCTGGTCTTGCGCGATGACGTAGGCGCCGGCCTGCCGCAGCTTGCCAAATTGCAGCGCGCCGTCGTTACCCATGCCAGTCAGCATCACCGCCATGACGGCACCGCCGAACGAACCAAGCGCGCTTTCGGCCAGCACGTCGACGCTCGGCTTGTACAAGCTCTCACCGCGGTCCGGCTCGATCTTGATTTCGTTGGTGGTCAGGCGGATCTGCATGCCGCCAGGTGCGATGTAAACCTTGCGCTGTAGCGGCTCGCCGTTGGTAGCCTCAACGACCGGCGGGGGACACATGTCGTCGAGCCGCTTGGCGAGCGCCAAAGTAAAATGCGGAGGCATGTGCTGGGCGATGACGATCGGCACCGGCAGCGACTTTGGCAGCTGTGCCACAAGCGTCGCCAGCGCGGCGGGACCACCCGTACTGCTGCCGATGATGACGACCCGGGGCTTCATCCGCAGTCCGTTGCCGGCGCCGCGAACCGGCGCCATGGGCTTTGATGCTTTCGCCGGCCCGGCAGCCGCCTTGCGGCGTCCACCGCCGGAGACCGCAGCATGCAGCTTCTCGTGGATATTCTCGGTGCCCTGAGCCTTAGGAATGAAGTCGAAGGCGCCGATCTGCAGCGCTTCGATCGTCACGCGCGCGCCCTCGTTGGTCTGCGCGCTGACCATGATGACCGGAATCTGCGTCTTGGCGACGATCGATTTCAGCGCGTCGATCCC
The DNA here is from genome assembly GCA_030655135.1 of Hyphomicrobiaceae bacterium. Taxonomy (GTDB): domain Bacteria; phylum Pseudomonadota; class Alphaproteobacteria; order Rhizobiales; family Hyphomicrobiaceae; genus JAKAXS01. The sequence goes on from JAURWC010000023.1 coordinate 227,091, forward strand.
GTTGAGCACAGGCATATCGACGTCGAGGGTAATGACGTCAGGCTTGAGACTGACCGCCTTAGCGACACCTTCCTGTCCGTCCTCGGCAGTACCGATCACCTTGAACCGGGCGTCGAGCTCAATTCGTCGCGTCAATGCGTTCCGCATGAAAGCGGAATCGTCGATGACGAGAACACGAATGATCGGAAGCGTCATACGTCGGCTCCAAGTTGTATCGCTAATCAGGAATACGAAGCACCGACTGAATCAGTCGAGCCGGCACGTCCCTCCACTATGGGCCGTCCTAACTTGCGTGGAACCTCTCTTACCGACCGTCCGTTGGAAGCCGAGACCAGCCGAGCAGAGAGAGTGGCTAATCAATCTTTACACCTCTAATGCTTAAGAACCTGTTCAGGTCAGTTTGCTAATGTCCGTGCATCCGTAGAGTGCAAGTCCCAGCGCATGACAATCGATTCAGATCAGGCCTCCTCCACCTTGACCTTCGCCCAGGTCGTAGAGCGGCTTGAAACGGCACGCTCCCCTGCTGCACCCACGGAGTATGGGCCAGGCTCTGCAATCTCGTCCGGGTCCGCTGCCCAGCCCACCCACGAACCAGCGTACGTCTCACCCAATGCGCTGTCGCAGATTTACGAGTCGACCGCCGTCAGTTTTGGCCCCACGAGACCGGCCGCGCAAAAAACTGATCCAGCGCCATCCACCAGACCCCAGGACATCGCGCGCGAGTTGAAGCTGCGCATCTGGCACTCGGCCGGACAGCTCCTGGAAATCCGCCGCCGCTTCGCAATGAACAACCATCCCGATCGGGTCGCCGCCACCATGCGCGATGCCGCCACGACGCGCATGAGTATTGCGAACGGACTTATCGACGAGGCGCTGAGAGCGCGCGAACCTCGTCAGTAAAACCCTGGCGTTTCGATGTGAAACTCTGGAAAGCGGCGGTTAACCACCACGTCAAAAGTCTTCGCCAGTTAAGCGCGATATCAATCTCCCCACGTCATGATGGGGACATGTTAGATCACAGACACATCCTCCTGATCGAAAAGCGTCGCGATGCTATACGAGCATGGCTTGATGAAGCAGCGCCGTACGCCGCCCACGATCAACGCCATCTCGACGCGCATACGCCCGAGCAGGCTTATTGGCAGTACGGATACCAGGCTGCCTTGAATGACATCCTGCGCTTGCTGGTCACCACTGACTCAGCACACGACAATGCGGACACGTCCAGTCCGTCTGAGCAGGCCGCGCAGGATGAACCCGATTCCCGCGTGGACTGAAGTCGTGATACAGCGCGCATTCCTTTTCGAACGCAGCCTTGCCATTGGATAGAACGTCGAACTTGAAATAATTCTCCGAGCCGATGAAGTCGCGCAGCGCCGTACGAACGTCGCTATCGGACCGGCCGACGCGGGTAACGCAAAAGCGCCCCGAAACGTCCAGATGCCCTAGAGCAAATACACCCGGCATCGTATTGCCAACGGCCGATTCGATGCCGTCGAACGTCAAGCGATAGGGGCCAAGCAATCCCGTCTGTGCCATGTTTCATTCCAGTCTTGCGAAATGGGCCGCTTGGGCGGCCATCCAACGCCTCACAACACGCACGTAAGGCGGGTGAACCCCGCAGGTCTACAGATAGATCCCAGATGCTTCTTTGGCGCCGCGTGATTGCGCCTCGCGGTCGGACCGGGCACCATGGTCATTCTGTTCACGCCGGCCGCCATTTCCGTCGCGCTCCTGCGATCCGGACGACCGTTCCCCCGGCGTCTGCGATCCGGCCTGCGCACCTGACTGCGATGAAGATCCCATTCCACTGTCGCCGTTGGCTGCCATCGTCGCCGTGACCGACGGATCGGCATGCGTTATCCGGATCTGGGCATCATCGGCAGTGTACCCGACAGCACGAAGCAACGACGAGAGCACTTCCCGGTCACGCTGGATGAGATCGGCAGTCTCCGCTCGCGCCGCGTCGATATGCAGCTCCAGCATGTCAGCTCGCAGCGACATACGTACGGTTAGAGATCCCAGTGATTCCGGCTGCAGCTGAATGTGAAGCACCTTCAATTTGCTCAAGCCTGGCTTCACGTCGAGCGGATGCAGTCCTGTGGGCTGCACACCGGCGACAGACCGCGCAATCTCACTTGCCAGCTGTTTGACCGCGGATACCGGCTGACCTGATTGAGCGCCAGCGTCCACCGACACTGCTGCCGTTTTATGCTCCGTTGCAACGGTCGGCACATCCTGCGTTGCTTGCGGTTGATCACGCGATCCCGTATCGGATCTGCTGTCGCCGAAACCCTGCTGTGAGCCCGTATCTGACTTTGCGGTAGCAAGGGCGGCCGCCGCCGCAGGCTGCGGCTCAGTCTTGGGCAGCGCTGCACCGCCATCGCGCTTCACGTCGGACGGCAGTGCAATCGTCGGCCCTTTCAGCTCAGCCGACACCTCGGCATCAGCAGCAACCACTGGCGCAAAGTGCGTTTCAACATTGACGACGGCCATATCCATCGGGCGCTTTTCTTTCGCGCCGGTCGTCGGCGCCGCTACGGCATAAGGCCCATCCGCCCAAGCCTCGAGTACCGCCTCCACGCCTTTCATATCCTTGCCGTCGCCATCCGGCATCGCCACGCCGGATGCGCCATCCTGAGCTTGAGCGCTCTTGGCAATCAATTGTGCGAGCTGGAGAACATCCCCGCTGCGGCTGGCGTCAGCGGCAACTGTTACCTGAAGGTCAGCCTTGACGTCCTGCACGATGGTCGAGAGCGCGTTGGCCAGCAATTCCTGCAGCGGCCCCGATGCCTGCGCCGTGACAGCAAGCTGCGCTTCCGGGCTGGCTTGCGCGATGAGTTCATCGATCGCAGCTTCGCCTGCCGGGCTTTGGTCCTTTGCTTCCTCGCCGACGAGTTGCGCCATCAGTTCGCCGAACAAGGACGCATTGCCCCCGCCGTCCTCCGCCCCCTCAACGCCAAGCACGCTCTCGGGTACCGGAAGTTTCACTGTGCGATCTTGCGCTACCGTTCCGACTGTCATTTTTTCGCCGCCTTGAGAAGTTCGTCCGCTTTGCCAATCGACTTGCGAGCCAGGCCAACCATTGGAGATGCCTGCTCCGGAGCAAGTTGCTCCGGCGGGATCGGCTCGCCGTTGGGCGCCGCATCGGCCATCGGCCCGGGCTCACGCAGCACGTCGTCGCCCACCTCTTGCGCCGCATCTGCCAGCAGCGTGTCGCGCTCGCCGAGCCGATTGCGGTCGACGGCCTCGAGCAGCGATAGTCCTGCACTGGTCTGGTCCGATGCTACGTTCGCGGCTGCACCATAAACCTGCAGCCGCGCCCGTTCCGCGCTGCCTTCCGGATAGAGTTCGCTGGCTCTATCGGCCGCAAAGCGAGCCATCTTTATTTTGCCGCCGAGGATGGCCCTCTCCGCCAGCAGCAGGTAAGTCTGCCGCCGCTCCTTCTCACCGAGAAGAGCGAACAATTTCGTTAGCCGGGAAAACTGATCCTCGTCCCGTGTGTCGGGCTCACCCGCCAGCTGCTCCGCGATCTCGCGATAGAACGTCGGTGCGTAAACCGCCTTGCCGAACCGCCGCAAGTACTGCGCCGCAAGCTTCTCAGCTTGATCCCACCGCCCGAGCTTGCTGGCCAGCATTGTCTGCCGCCGAAGTGCACCCTGCTCGACGAGGGATCCAGGCGCCAAAAGCCGCGCCAGCTCAAACCTTTTGATGGCTTCTTCCGGCTCACGCGCCGCGTACACGATGCCCTGCACCAGCGCGACATGTGCCGCCAGCGACGGCTCTACCTTGCGCGCATCGATCTTAGACAGCAGGGCACGTGCTTCGTCGCTGCGCCGCTCAGCATAGGCGACAGCTGCGGCCGAAAGGTTGAGGTCTACTCCGGCAATCTCAACCTTGTCGTCGATTAGCCGCTTCAGAATTTCGGCGTCTCCGCCGCTCAGCACGTACGAAATGAGCGCGCGTCCATTCTTCGCGTCGGCCCAGGTCTCGGCAGGTGCCTTCCCCATCTCTTCGCCGATGCGCTGGAGCAGCGCGCGCTGTGCCGAATGCGCCGCCCGGTTGCCCACGCCGGTCTGGTCCTGCAAGGCATTGAGCGTACGAACGAGCTGAAAAGGCTTCATCGCCTCGGTCGAAGCCGCCGGTTCGTCCGCTGCGTGCGCCGGAGCCGCCAGCCAAACGGCCAGCGACGCACACAGAAGAGCAAACCGACCATCCATCACGGCTTCACCGCTTTGATCAGGATCTCGATGCGCCGGTTCTGGGCTGCATTGGGATCAGCCGGCAGCTTGAGCTCCCGATCGGCGTGCCCTTCGATGCGGTCAAAGCGCGTGTCGGCCACCCCGCCGCGCACCAGCATGTAATACGCCATATGCGCGCGGGCCGACGACAAGCGCCAGTTATCGTAATCCTTCGACCGGTATGGCCTGCTATCAGTATGCCCGCGCACAACGATCTCGCCGGGCTTGTCTTTCAACAGGCCGGCGATGCGTTCCATGATGGCAACCATCTCCGGACGCGGCCTCGCCGAGCCCACGGAGAACATGCCGAACGTTGCATCGTCCATCAGGCTGACAAGCACACCTTCACCCGTGCTCGTCACTTCGATAGCGGGAATGGGCGTCTTTGCTTCCGCCGTCATCTCTTTGATCTTAGCGTGAAGCTCCCGCGCTTCAGCCTCGGCCTTTTCTGCCGACTCTTTCGCAGCCGCGGGATCTGCCGTCTTATCCTCGCTCTTCATCGCGATTTTAGGTTCGGATGCCGGCGTGGCCTGCATTGGCGGCTGGACGGCCTGCGCAGCGGCCTTGGCCTCATCCGTCGCGGCGGCAGCATCCGCAGATGCCTGTGCGTCTCCCGATCCGGTTCCAGCAGCCTTCTTTGCAGCGGAGCCAGGAGGCGTATCCTCTCGTGATACGCTGCCGTCGGCCACTGGAATGTCCGAAGGTATCTCGTCCACATGTGTCGGTTCTTGCCGGAAGTCGGGATCGAACGGGTCGCGATAACCCTCGCCGCCGCTGTAGACATCGCTCGCCGTGTTTTTCGACCCGCCCTCTGGAACGGATTCCTCACCACGACGGAACGTTGCCGCTTTCTTCGACAGCTCAGACAGCAAGCCGTAGGGATCACGAAAAATCCCCTGCTCGTCGACGTTGCTGACCTTGGCGTTGACCTCTTCCTTCGGGTCCGTCGAAGCGTTTTTCTCTTCCGCCTTCTTCTGCTCTTTGCCTTCCGCCGGCTTGTCCTGCCCAGCGAGGTTGTTCAAACCTTTTTCGCTCGTGACCTGGTCACTCATCCGCATGGGATTGAAGTACGTCGCAACTGACTGCAGCGTCTTCTTGTTGGCGGCATTGACCAGCCACATGACAAGGAAGAAGGCCATCAATGCCGTCATGAAGTCGGCGTAGGCGATCTTCCAAAGGCCGGTGTGGCCGTGCTCTTCTTCGTGCCCGGAGCGGCGCCGAATAATGACGATCTCTTGAGCGGTCTTGTCTTCGCTCATTGCAGCGCACCCTCAATCTGAGCGACCCAGTCAGACAGCCGGGTCTCGATGATCCGGGTATCCACCCGGACTCGAATTTCTGGACTTGAAACGGCTGCTATCCTGACAACGGTCGCGAAATTCTCCAGGCGCTTGACCAGCACAGGCGTAAAGTCCGGCGGACCAGAGACCTCTATCGTCAGCGGCGTGCCGTCCTTGACGAGGTCTTCAGCCGCTGCGACCACGTCTTCGAGCGCCTGCTCGCGCAACCTGCCGACGACGAACGGCGCGATTGTTTGCGCCAGCGCTCCGGCCAATTCTTGCCGCAACGAGGCCATGCCCTCATCGATCTTTGCCGCCAGCCTGGAAGCCTCTACTTCCAACAGCTGCCGGCGCGACGTCTCGAACTCTTCCTTCAGCCTGGTTTCCTGTTCGTGAAGAGCATTCTTGAGTTCGGATGCTGCACTGCGCACCCCCCGCTCGTAGCCCCCCGCGTCCGCCGCAGCGATGCGGGAAGCCGAATGGGTGGCACCAAAGGGAGCGAGCACGTTGCCGCCGGCGTTCTCGCTCTCGCTGTTGTTGAGATCGATCAAGTGATGAACGAGCGGCGAGGTAAGCATCACTAAGCTTTCATCCACTGCTTAAGAATTGACGCCGCCTGGGCCTCATCAAGGTCGATGATCTTCTCCAGGCGCTGCGCGGGAACGTTGCCCGTCTTGCGAGCAAGTGCCGAGAGGAAATTGTCGTCGGGCTCCGGTTGCGGCGGCGCGACCTGAATGACCTCTGCCTGCTGAAGAGGGGGCACGGGTAGAGCCGTAAGGTTAGCACCCGCACCAGCCAGAGCCGCTTGACCCGCCGGCGCCTCCAACAGCATCCGCGTAGCGGGCTTCAGCCCGAACCAGATGAGCAATGCCGCAACACCGATGATGGTAACTGCGCGCAGGATGCTGCCGAACTGACCGGCAATGATTTCGCCGATGCCAGGACCGGCGATCGGCTCCAGCGCCGCATTCTCAAGGAAGTCCACCGCCACGACAGACACCCGGTCACCACGCTTCAAATCGACGCCCGCGGCACTGCCGACAATCGTTTCTATCTCTTTGATGCGAGCATCCATCGCCTCCTGGGTGGGCGAATTACCAAGGGACGTCGACAGCTGACGGCGATTCAACATCACCGCGACGGTCAAAGCTTCGACACGATAGCCCTCGCTGACGGTTGCCGTCGATTTCGTGTTGAGTTCAAAGTTAGTCAATTCTTCTTTTCGATCGTTCGACTTGCTGTTGGCGCCGCCCCCCGACGCACCCGTCTCCTGCCCCGGAATGTTCTGCTCGACGGTGACAGCCGACCTGTTGTTGTCGTTCTGCGATTTTCCGGACTCCTTTACGGACTTCACCGACCGCTCGACCTTCGATTCCGGGTCGAAGTTCGTTTCATTGATCTGCCGCTTGTCCAAGTTGAGCCGCGCTGCAACGCTGATCTCAAAGTTGTCGATGCCAAGGTATGGCGCCAGCGTGCGGCGTACGTTCTCTTGCATTTCCTTGCTGATCGTCTTTTCCAATTCGACCATCTTCGAGGAGGAAGCCATTCCGGTATCGTCGGTCCCGGCCAGCACCGTTCCGTCGGTGCTCATGATACGAACCTGGTCTGCATTCATTCCCGGCACAGCGGCGGCAACTAGCTGTCGAATCGCTTGCGCCGAAGATCCATCTCCAGGCATTTCCGTACGGATCACGACCGAGGCCGAAGCCGGCTGGCGCGCTCGGCGAAAAGATCCCTGGTCTGGCAGCACGATATGCACGCGCGCCGCCTTGACGCCTTTCATGCCCTGAATCGTTCGGGCTATTTCGCCCTCGAGCACCCGCGTGCGCGTCACTTCTTGCATGAACGAGGTCAAGCCGATCGGCCCAACCTTCTCGTAGAGTTCGTATCCCGCACTTGGGCTGCCCGGCAAACCCTTCTCGGCCAGCACTTGGCGGGCCCGCGACGTCTGCCCCACGGGAACCGACACCTTGGTGCCTTCGGGATTGACGTCGAACGTGATCCCCTCGTCCTGCAGGACGGCGCCGATGCGGCTGACATCCTGCGGGGTGAGACCTGCGTAAAGCGGTTCGAAATCCGGGCGGCTTAGATAGTAGCTGCCGAATGCGACCGCAGCAAAAACCGCAGCACCGATTATCCCGAGCGCAGCAAGCCGACGCCCACCCAGCGCACTGAGATTGTTGAATATCGCATCGAGTTGCATGCGCCCGATCATGATCTTCCTGGCAGTTAGAGGCAGATCTGAATCTTCGGCGTTGAACCTTGTGCGAGAGTGACGAAAAACGGCCACGCCAGGATCTGGCGTGGCCGCGTTGCTTTAGAGTTGCGTTGATCGTTACTGGAAGAGACGCAGGATCGACTGGCTCGACTGGTTGGCGATCGACAGCGACTGCACACCCAGCTGCTGCTGAACCTGCAGAGCCTGTAGCTTCGTCGATTCTTCGTTCATGTCCGCATCGACCAGCGAAGAGATGCCACGGTCGATCGCGTCGCGCAGATCCTTGACGAAGGCCTGCTGGATCGAGATGCGCGATTTGACGGAACCGAGGTTCGTCGCAACCGTCGTCAGGCTGGTGATAGCCGCGGCGGCCTTGTCCATTTCCGACTGGATCTGGCCTGACGTCATAGCGGACACGTCGATTGCGTAAACCGTTCCTAGAACACTCGTCGAGCCACCGCCGGTCGAGTTGTGGAACAAGCGCACGCCAGCCAGTGCAATGTCGATCGTCGCGATGACTGCTGAGCCAGCGCTGTTGCGTGAATAGCTCGAAACGATCTGTGCCGTACCGCCCGCGCTGGCTGCGGACTCGGCAACCAGCCAATTTTGGCCGCTGTATGATGCAGAATTCGCAACGGTCAGCAGCTGCTCCTGCAGCGCGTCGATGTCGGTCTGGATCAGTTTCTTGTCGACCGTATCCTGACGAGCGCTTGCGAGCTTGTCGCGGATCTGCTTCACGATCTCGATTGCGTTGTTTACGGCCGTGTACGCTACGTCGACCTGGCCGGCGCCGAGACCGAGCGAGTCCTGCACGGTCGCCAGGGCGGAATTGTCGCTGCGCAACGTCGTTGCGATCGCCCAGTAGGCCGCATTGTTCGCCGCTTCATTGACCTTGAAGCCGGTTGAGATTCTGCTCTGGGTTTTTTCGAGATTGCGATTAGTCACGTTGAGGCTCTGAAGAGCCGTCATCGCAGCGAAGTTTGTCTTGATGCTATTGGCCATGGAAGTCTGTCCCCCTGTAGATGTCGAATGGGACATTCCGGATCATCCGGCATGACAGGGCGGCATCATGCCTTTGGCTGGCCCTCGGGCTCAGTCCAATCTGTCATAGACGCACTGAAGAAACGTATGGCGGAGGGCTATCGTTTTCCACTCTAGCGAAACCATGGCGGCTGAACCTTGTGCGTGGCTTGTCAAAAAGCAAACGGCCGCGCCAGATGGTCTGGCGCGGCCGCGGAAGTCTTAGGCTGATTGATCTTACTGGAAGAGACGCAGGATCGACTGGCTCGACTGGTTGGCAATCGAGAGTGCCTGAACGCCCAGCTGCTGCTGAACCTGCAGAGCCTGCAGTTTCGTGGACTGCTCGTTCATGTCTGCGTCGACCAGAGACGAGATGCCGCGACCGATGGCATCGCGCAGATCCTTGACGAAGGTCTGCTGGATGCTGATGCGCGACTTGACCGAGCCGAGCGTCGTTGCAACCGTCGTCAGGCTGGTGATAGCCGCAGCAGCCTTGTCCATTTCAGACTGGATCTGGCCAGACGTCATCGCCGACACGTCGATTGCGTAGACCGTACCCAGAACGCTGGTGGTGCCGCCGCCGACCGAGTTGTGGAACAGGCGGATACCAGCAAGAGCAACGTCGATGGTCGCGATGTTGGCCGAGCCGGCAGCATTGCGCGAGTAGCTCGAAACGATCTGTGCGGTGCCAACGGCGCTGGCTGCTGAGTCGGAAACGAGCCAGTTCTGGCCGCTGTAGGATGCAGCGTTGGCAACCGACACGAGCTGCTCTTGCAGGGCGTCGATGTCCGTCTGGACCAGCTTCTTGTCGACCGTATCCTGACGTGCGCTTGCGAGCTTGTCGCGGATCTGCTTGACGATTTCGATTGCGTTGTTGACGGCGGTGTACGCCACGTCAACCTGACCCGCGCCGAGGCCGAGCGAGTCCTGGACCGTCGAGAGAGCAGACGTGTCGCTGCGCAGCGTCGTAGCAATTGCCCAGTAGGCAGCGTTGTCGGCAGCTTCATTGACCTTGAAGCCGGTCGAGATGGTGTTCTGCGTCTTTTCGAGGTTCTTGTTGGTCGTGTTGAGGCTCTGGAGAGCCGTCATTGCAGCAAAGTTGGTTTTGATGCTGTTTGCCATAGTGAAATTGTCCCTGGGCTAGAAGCTGACACGGGACATTCCGGATCGTCCGGTATGACGGGGCGGCATCATGCCTTTGGCTGGCGCTCTGGCTCAGTCCAACCCGTCATGCAGGCACTGTACGCAGACAGAACTTACGCACTGATTAATGCGATAGGTGGAAATCCGGAGCAGTTGCCGATTTTGCGATAGTTCACGCAAAAGATCTCATCAGACCACCGACCAAGAGGTTCCACCCGTCGATCAAGACAAAGAACAACACCTTGAAAGGTAAGGAAATAACTGTCGGAGGCAGCATCATCATACCCATCGACATCGTCAGGGTCGCGATGATGAGATCGATCACGAGAAATGGCAGGACGATGAGAAAACCGATCTCGAACCCGCGTCTTAACTCCGAGATCATAAACGCCGGAATGAGCACGCGCATTTCGACCTCGTCAGTCGCGACCGGCTCGCCGGAAATCGCAAATCTCTCGCGTGCCATATCTTCGAAAAGTTGCAGATCCTTATCGCGCACGTTGGCGCGCATGAACGTCCGGAACGGAGCGGCCGCCTTCGTTATGGCCTCTTGTTCGGAGATTTGATTCTCCATCAGTGGCCGGATGCCGTCGCGCCACGCTTTATCAAACGTCGGCGCCATGACGTAGAACGTCATGAATAGGGCAAGGCTGACCAGCACGAGGTTTGCCGGCGTCGTCTGCAATCCCATGCCGGTCCGCAGAAAGCTCAAGGCGATCGCAAAGCGCGTGAAGCACGTCACCATCATCAGCAGGCCAGGCGCGATCGACAAAACCGTGACAGCCAGCAGGACCTGAATGATCCGCCCGGTCGCACTGCCTTGGCCTTCCGGTATCAGGCTTTCCAGATCCGGGAATGCCAACGTCTGCTGGCCCTGAGGCTGCGTCTGTCCGGCCGGTGGTGGCGGCGACGGCGCCGCTGCGCCCTGCGCCAGCGCCATGCCCGGCAATAAAAGCGCCAGCAGCAGCGCCAGTATCCCAGCAATTTTCATTCGAGGATCATTGACTGAACGATCAGTTCCTTGATCTTGCCTTCGCTGCGAATACGCACGCGCTCATCCAGATCCTCGCGCAGGCTTTGAAACCCGCTTGGCCCTTGCAGTTGGGTGAGCGTAACCGTCCGCAAGAACGCCACCACGTCTTCGTTGACCACCCGCAGCAGCTCAACCTCTTCTGCCGACTGCGGCTCGGCGGCGTTTTCAGGATTGAGAAGAACCGACGCCTCTAGCCGGATCCATGCTGGCGGCGTACCGGCCAAGTTGGTCGTTATTGGCTGCAAGTCGCGAACACGCGAGCCATCGGTGTACTTTTCGTCTTTGCCGGCCTTGCCGTGCGCGTCTTTCGCAGCGTGCTTTGCAGGCTCCTGTTTGCCGAACTGCGACCAGCCAAGATAGACGCCGCCCCCCGCCGCGATTACGCTGGCCAGCAAGACGCCAAGAACTGCACCAGTCGACGACGAGGCCTTCTCGCTCTTGCCGTCACCTGCTTTTTCGTCATCAGCCATCGAGCCCGCCGTCGATCAGAAGGGATAGATCTTGTCGACCAGCTGCTGACCCCAGCCTGGCTGCTGAACTTCATTGAGACGCCCGCGGCCACCGTATGCGATTCTTGCCTCGGCGATCTTCTCGTACGAGACGCTGCTGTCGGCAGATATGTCACGCGGCCGCACGATGCCGGAAACCTGCAGCACGCGGATCTCGTAATTGACCCGCACTTCCTGCGAACCGCTGATAACCAGGTTCCCGTTCGGCATGATTTCAGTGACGACTGCCGCAACGAGCAGCTCAATGCTCTCGCGGCGATTGATCTCGCCTTTGCCTTTGGTTTCAGACTTGTTGTTGACGGAAGCGTTGAAGTCCACGCCCCTTGTCTGTTTCAACGGAACGCCAACCGAGTAATCCGCCACAATGCCGGCATCGATCTTGCCATCGCGCGAACGGTTCGTTTCGTTATCGAGTTCCGCTTTGTCCTTGATGGAAATCTTGACGGTCATCACGTCGCCGACGTTCAGAGCGCGGCGATCCTTGAACAAATCGGCGCTTGCATCCTGCCACAGGGATTTATCGCCACGATAGACGACCTTTGGCGGCGGCGTGCTGACGATAGGCACCATGCGCGGATTGAGACCAGCCCCAACGGGCGTCATGTTCGGTTCTTGCGCAACGTCTCGGAGGGTATCAGCGCACCCTCCCATCAACGGCAAAGAACACAGAGCGACCAGCCCAAGAATCCTCATGAGCGGCCTCCTTCGCCTTGTCCTGCAGCAGGCCCGCCCGCCGGAGCAACATTCTTTCCTTGAGTGGTCAGCGGCTTCTGCAATTCCTTCTTGCGCTTCAACTTTGCCGCGCCTGTAATGATCATGGTCAGCTTGGCCGCCTTCGCCGGCTCCATCTCGTTGAGAATAGCCGATGCGTTGCGCGTGCTCAGCTTCGCCAGCACCGCAGCAGCAGACTCTTCGTGCATCAGCGCCAACTGAAGGGCGGCGGCGTCCACTTTCATGCCTGCGTAAATTTTTACGACGTTCTCTTCGGCATTGCGGATGAACTCATCGCGGCGCGCCAGCCACTTCTGGTATTCCGCCGTCCGTTCATCCAGCAGCGCAATGCGCTTGTTCAGCTCCACCTCGATGTCGGCCAGCGTTTTTTTCTGCCAGGCGTACCGCGCATCCTTCGCAGCATCGGCAATGTTGAAACAGTACTGCTGCGCGACATTTGCACCGTCCATCAGCCGCTCGGGCGGCCGTGGCTTCGATTGCGTCTGGACTGAAGTTCCCGCCTCTGAGGCACTACTTGGCACAGCAGCGGCGGCCGGCTCGGGCAACTCCTTCGCCCGTTGTGCGGGCTCCGCTCCAACCGGCTTGGCAACCGGCGTTACAAGCGCTTCGGGCAGAGCGTCGGGAATCGGCGGAGCCTCCTCTACCTGCGGCATCGCCGGCACGGGCTCCACGGACGGGACGCCCACAGCCTGCGCTGTTTGCGTCGGCTCCGTCGCCGAGCCTGGTGTTGCAGCAGCGGCAACAGGCTTCGCCGCAACCGCAGGCTTGCCAGGCTTCGCAACGGCCGCGATGGGCGCTTTGACAGGCTGTGCCGGAGCAGCCGGGGCGTTGATCACCTCCGCTTCGGCAGGCGCTGCGGCCGGAGTGGTGGCCGTATCAACACGCTGCGCAGCCGCCGTCACGCCGTCACTTGCTGGAACCACCGTTTGCAGCGGCTGCTCAGCAGGTGCAGGTGCTGCAGCTTCATCCGCTGCAACCGGGCTGGCTAACTGCGGCTTAACCGCAGGCGCCTCTTCTGCGGCAGCGGGCGCAACCTCCGCAGCGTCCACTTCGTCGGCACTAGCCTGGCCAACCGGCCGGTCGCCCGGCAGCTGAATGCTGTTCTTGATCTTCGGCGCAGGAGCAACTGCGCTGGCTGCGGGCTCGGCCTCTGCCGGCCCCTTGAACTGCGCCTTTCCGTCATTCTTCACATTGACGGGCGGCAGCGGCTTCTTCAGCACAAGGCCAGTCGGAGAGACGGCGCCGGTTTCAATACGCGCGCCCTGCTCCACCCACTCGTCAACTGTCGGCTCGCGCGGCTCGTCCGGCTGGTCGATCTTGGTGTCCCACGCCGACGCGGTGTCGTTCTGCGGCGCAGCCTGACCGCCATTCTCGGAGAGCAGCCAGGGCAGAATGTCCGCAAAATTCGCAGGCGCACTCGCCTTGGGCTGCGGCTTCTGCCACGGCATCATCACTTTGCCGGCCGTCTCCTGAGCGAGACCCGCGCCAGCACTGGCCAAAAGCAACGCCAACGCGGCCAGGGCGGGAGAAAGAAATTGCTGGCCTGTCCTCATTGCACGACGAGCTCCGCCTGCAATGCGCCGGCCGACTTGATGGCCTGCAGGATCGCTATGATCCCGTTCGGCTTGAGGCCCATCTGGTTGAGACCGTTCACCAGCACTTGAAGGTTGGTACCCTTGACGATGGCGATGTTGGCGTCCTGCTGCTGCGCGCCCACGGCCGTCTCCGGCACAACAACCGTTTCCCCCTCGGAAAAAGCCTCCGGCTGCGAAACTTGCGCAGACTCCGTCACGCGCACTGTCAGGTTCCCGTGCGTCACCGCAACTGTAGAAACCTGAACATCACGGCCGATGACGATCGTTCCTGTGCGCTCGTCGATCACGACGCGCGCCGGCGCATCTGCCTGCACGACGAGGTCACCGATCTCCGCCATGAAGCGAGCCGGACCAATGCCTGCTGGCCGCTTCAGCTCAACACTGTTGAGATCCTTCTCGCGCGCAACGCGCTGACCAAACCGTTCAGCGGAATACTTGTTGATGGCATCGACCATGGCGATCGCCGTGCCAAAGTCCGGATTGCGCAGAACCAGCTCCATCCGGTCCGATTCCGCCAGCGGCCCGGGAACTTCGCGCTCGACGAGCGCACCGTTGGCAACCCGGCCGGCCGTCGGCACGCCCTGCGTCAGGGTTTCCGCCCGGCCTTGAACGGCAAAACCTGTGACGGCGATTGGACCTTGCGCCACGGCATAGATCTCGTTGTCGGCCGCGCTGAGCGGCGTCATGATCAACGTCCCGCCCTGCAACGAGGTGGCATCGCCGAGCGACGAAACCGTCACGTCGATGCGGCTGCCCTTCCCCGAAAATGCCGGCAACTCTGCAGTGACGATGACGCCCGCGACATTCTTCGATCGCGGACGCGCAGAGTTCAAATTGACACCCATGCGATCGAGCATCGACTGGATAGACTGTTCGGTGAACGGGGAGTTCCGCAGGCTGTCGCCTGTCCCGTTGAGACCGATGACAAGGCCGTAGCCGACGAGCTGGTTGGCGCGCACGCCTTTGACCGAAATAATGTCCTTGATGCGCGTGCCGGCGTGGGCCGGCAGCACAGTCAGCAGAAGGCCGACAAGCACGAGAAAGCCGCGCCTCATCTTGCCCCCATGCGGATCGTGCCGTCGGCGCTGACGATACCGCGCACTACGATACCGCTGTCGGGATTGCGCAACGACACGATATCGCCGACGGCACCCGACGTCGTGGCGACAGCCATACCCGAGATCACCAGGCCGGCTTCGCGATATTCGATGCGATAGGTCTTGCCCTGCGTCACAGCATCGGGAACGCGAAGAGCATTGACGGGCACGGGTTGCCCTGGAACCAGCGTGCGCCTCGCAACCTTGCCGACGAGTTCCCCTCGCGCCTTGTGCACCGGCATCCTCGACGACCAAGTTTCACTGAAGGCGCGATCGATCAGCACGTCTTCGCTGATGGTTTCGCCCGGATAGATGACGATCTTGGGCACCGGCAGGTTCTGCACTTCCGCGTGAACCGCGACGGCCGAAAGCGCGACGGCGATTGTCGCCATCGCGCCACGCATGACCGGCGCTACCGTCCCCAACTTCGACATCAATTTGCCCCGACGCTAGCGAATGCCCTTGGCGACCGTGCCGTACATTTCATCGGATGCCGAGATCACCTTCGAGTTCATCTCATAGGCGCGCTGCGCCGAGATCAACTCCGTGATTTCCTTCACCGGATCGACGTTCGACGACTCCAGGTAACCCTGGTGGATCTTGCCGAAACCGATGTCGCCGGCAGCACCCAACTGCGCGGCGCCCGACGCCAAAGTCTCGCGATAGAGATTGTCGCCCATCGGCTCCAAGCCGACGTCGTTGATGAAGTTGGCCATCGTCAGCTGGCCCAATTCCTGAGGCGCTGCCTGGCCGTCGATCGTCGCGAACACGCGGCCGTCCTCGTTGATTTGCACGTCGGTGGCATTGTCGGGAACCGAGATTGCCGGTTGCACCAGATATCCCTCGATCGTCACGATCTGGCCGGTCGCGCTTTTGTTGAACGGACCAGCTCGCGTATAGAACTGCTCGCCGTTCGCGCCCTGAACCTGGAAGTAACCCCGGCCGTTGATGGCAAGATCGAACCGGTTGCTGGTTTGAATGAGCGGGCCCTGCTGATGCAGGTTGCGCACGGCAGCCGTTCGCACACCGAGCCCCACCTGCGCGCCTTCCGGGATCGTGTCCTGGCCACCCCGGTTCGGCGTGCCGGCCACGCGTTCTGCCTGATACAGCAGGTCGGTGAATTCCGCGCGCATGCGCTTGTAACCGGTCGTGTTGATGTTCGCGATGTTGTTCGCGATCACTTCGACGTTGGTCTGCTGGGCATTCATGCCGGTAGCAGCAATGGAAAGCGATCTCATGGGCTACCCTCAGATTGCCATACGTGAAAGTTCCAGGTACGCGGCCACGGCCTTGTCCCTAATTGCGATTGCTGTTTGCAGCGTCTGCTCGGCTTCCATCACCGCACTGACCACTTCCTGCGTCGACACTTTGCCCTGCATGCCGGCCAGCGACATCGCCTCGCCGGTTTTTAGGGTGGTCGTTGCACTCGAAGCCAGGCTCGACAGCACTTCGCTGAAATCCGCCGGCAGTGTGCCGACCGTCGTCATTTCCGCGCCCGTGATCCGGGGCGTTTGCGCCGATCCGACGGACGGCGTCTTGAACATGACTGGATCAATCATCAGCCGCTGCTCCTCAACAGATCGATCGTCATGGAGATCATTTCTCGTGCTTGCTTGATACTTTGCAGGTTCGCGTCATAGGCCCGGCCGGCTTCGCGCATGTCGGCCATTTCCGTGAGCATGTTGACGTTCGGCATCTTGACGTAGCCGTTCGCGTCTGCTGCCGGATGACTGGGGTTATGCTCAAGCCGGAAGGGTTCTTGGTCGGCCTCGATAGAATCGATTTTGACGAAGTTCACGCCCGTGTCGCGATCGACTTCGCTGTCGAAGGTGATGACCTTGCGCCCGTACGGATCGGAACCGGGCGTCTGACCCGTGGACTGCGCGTTGGCAAGATTCTCGGACACGATTCGCATGCGCATCGACTGAGCTTCCAGGCCCGATGCGGCGATCTTGGAAGAAAGCTTGATTGGATCGATCATTTTGTCGCTGCCATCAACATGCGGTGAAACGAACGTACGAGCGTCGTATTGAGCGTGAACGCGCCCTTGGTTTCGCTGGCCTTGAGCAGTTCCTGCTCGACGCTGACCGAGTTGCCCGAATGCACGGTGTCCCAGGTCTGCCCGTCGTTCACGGAGACGTCACCCGAGCCGGAGTCGGTTGGTGACATATGATTCGGCCGCGACACCGCCATCTGCAGCCGCGTCTGATCGAGCGTGGCATCGAATGGCTCAAGATCCAGGGCTTTGAAGCCCGGCGTGTTGAAGTTCGCGATATTGCCGGCAATGGTCGTCTGGCGCGCGCCCAGATACTGGTTGTGGCGCGTGGCCAGAGAGAAGAGATGAACAGGCCCCATCAGACAGTCCTCGGCTAGGTCGAAGCCTCAACCTGGAGGAACAATCTTGTACGAGGCTGGCGGAAACCTTCAGAGGACCGGATAGAAGACGGGTGTGACGTTGCAGCCAGCGCCGGCCAGCTAGATCACGGCCGCCGCTTCGACCGCAGCTTCGGCATGAGCCTGCATCAATTCGGCCAACCTGGCGCGATAGCGAATATCCGGCAGCCTTGCAGCAGCAATGGCGTCTCTGAGACGCTGGGTGTTGCTCTCCGGATCGGAACTGGCAGACAAGAACGATAGATACGTCAGCTCCACAGCCGCGCCTTCCGCGTCCAGAAGCAGGCGGAAGTACGCCTTCACGCCTTGATGGTCGAACTCCATGTCGAGGATCACGCGCGTAGGTTCGCCCCAGCTGATGTCCGCTTCCCCACTCATGCCGAACTTCAGCGTCCCGGGTTGATAATAGAGCTCGGTCGACGAATTCACGATGTTGGCAATGTTGCCGAACAGCTCGAGGCGCACGAAGGCGACATAGTCCTGCGGATCCACCAGACGGAGTTCGGCGGCAACATGAACGAGCCCCTCGGCCAGCGCGCCTTCGCGTTCCAGCGTGAACGTGTCACCGGACTTCATCATGTCAATTTCCTTGCGGGGCTGGCCGGGCAATACGCCCGCGCGCGGTCAGGTAAATAATCAACTCGGCAACGGCCTTGAAGAATTCCTGTGGGATCATGCGATCCACCTCGACCGCCTTGTATAGCGATCTCGCCAAGGCCTTGTCTTCAACCACGGGTATGCCGTTCTGCTCCGCAATTTCGCGGATTTTCAGGGCGATCACATCCTGCCCCTTGGCTACCACCATCGGCGCGCTCGATTCCGATTTGACATAGCGCAGCGCCACGGCGAAGTGCGTCGGGTTCGCGATCACCAGAGTCGCCTTCGGCACCTGCTCCATCATCCGGCGGCGCGCCCGGTCCCGCTGCATCGATTTGATGCGGCCCTTGACGATGGGATCGCCTTCCATCTGCTTGTGTTCGTCTTTCACTTCCTGCTTCGTCATACGCAGGTCGCGGTGCCAGCTGTAACGTGTCCAGGCAATATCCGCGCCCACGAGCACGACCAGCCCGGCGGCTAGCGCGGACATCATGTGCAGGACGGTCGACAACACGATCTGCGGCAGCACGACCGGTTCGGAGTAAAGCGAGTTGACGACATCCGTCTGGGTATTGCCGATCAGGAACCACGCCAGCACCGATACGGCGATGAGCTTGAAGAGCGATTTTCCGAACTCGACAAAGCCCTTCATCCCGAAGATGCGGGTCCACCCCTTGGCGATCGAGATATTGGAACCCTTGGGAGCGATACGGTTGAGCGCGATCTGGGGCGGGTTCTGCAAGAGAGACGACAGCAGGCCGATTACGCCGAGTGTGAGGACAAGCGGCAACATACAGAGCATCGTTTCAGTGATTACGGCGCTCAGCAGCGAAACTGCGTCCCCGTTCGATTCCAAGCGGAAATCGCCAGGGTCGTCGATAAATCGCTCCAACAGCGCCTGCAAGCGCTTGGCGAAATCCGGCAGGAACATCCACGAGGCAAACAGCATCGCGAGCAGCGACCCAAGCATCGCCGCTTCTCGCGATACCGGAACGTTGCCCTTTTCAACGGCATCGCTGATCCGCTTGCCGCTGGCCTCTTCTGTTTTACTGTCTTTGTCGGCGTCGGCCATGGTTGCTCGATTTGCCGTTCAGACCAGGATGATGAGACAGTGAGGCGAGCGGTGCTGGCCTGTGAATACAGATGCTTTAGCTGCCGTTGGGCTTGTCTGCTGCGCCGTGCCCGACGACTTCAGTCAAGGAAATGCCGAAGCGCGAGCTGGCTTCTTCCAAGACGACCACCTCGCCGCGTGCCACCACCCGGCCATTGACCGTTACGTCCACGGGCTCGCCTACACGGCGGTCCAGCGGGATAACCGCTCCGCGACCCAGCTTCATCAGCGCCGAAACCGGCATCGTCGCCGAACCGAGCACGATCTTTACCGAAACCGGAATGCGCATGATGGTGTCGAAGCTGCGGGCGGAAACCGCATCTTTCACGCCATTCGCCGCACTGAGCGTCTGCGCCAGATCATCCAACGATTGCAGCTGTGCTGACGGGTCGTCCGGTGACGCGGGGTTTGCATTCGACATTTCGGCCCTCAATTCGAATCGCTAGCATTTGTATCTAATCTTCGAGACTTACGCCGCTGCTGCGGCTGCCGCCTTCGCAGCGCCTGCACCCGTCGTCTCTTCTTCCACCTCGTCAATGGTCGGCCGTTCATAAGCCGAAATCGTCTTGCGGCCGTATTCGATGGCAACCTGCGGCATCGCACCGTTCATGAAGGCCAGCAACGTCTGCTTGACCAGAACGTAGAGGCGCATGTTCTTTTCGCGCACGCCCTTCACCTTCGTCGCCAGCGGCGTGACGACCGCGTAAGAGAAGAAGATGCCGGCGAACGTACCAACCAGCGCCGAGCCGATCAGATGACCCAGCACTTCCGGCGACTCGCTAATAGCACCCATCGCCTTGATGACGCCGAGCACGGCAGCAACGATGCCGAGCGCCGGCAGACCTTCTGATACGGCCTGCAGCGCATGATAAGCCTTCAGCTTGTCGTGGCGAACGGTGTTGATTTCCTCTTCCATCAGCGCTTCGACTTCGTGCGTGCGGGCGTTGCCGATGATGATCAAGCGGCAATAGTCGCAAATGAAGGTGCGCAGTTCTGTATTTTTCAGGACCGAAGGGAACTTCTGGAAGACCGTGGATTCTTCCGGCTTGTCGATGTGCGCCTCGACTTCGTTGCGCGGCTTGGAGCGCAACTCGCGCATCAACGTGTGCAGAACGCCAAGCACATCCAGATATTCCCGGCCGCTGGGAACGGCATTCTTGAAGCCTTCCAGGCAAGCCTTGCCGGTGTCCTTGATGGTCTTCATCGGCGTTGCGATGACAAAGGTTCCCAGCGAGGCGCCGCAAATGATGACGAATTCCCAGGGCTGCCAGATCACCTCCACATGCCCACCCATGGCCATGAAGCCACCGAGCATGCACACGAGGGTGATAACGAGGCCAAGAATAATGGTCACAGGCGGACTCCCGGAAAGCGTTCCGCCTACCACTAAGCTCTGAAATCCTTGCGCGGACCTTAAGCGGCGCCCGCGCCACACTGTCCCGGGCGGCCGCAAGCCTGGAGCAAGCCACCTCGCCCAAAGTCTGCCTTGATGCATGCGCTGGCGCGATACCGCGACGGCGCGTGCTTAACGGCTTCTTACCTCACCGGCAGGCGAACCATGCAACCGACCCAATACGTCAGCTTGTCCGGCCAGATCGCACTCCAGAAGCGATTGGACACGATCGCCAACAACGTGGCCAACTTGAACACGGCCGGCTATCGCTCCGAGGAAGTTCGCTTCGAAACCATCTTGTCGGAAGCATCCCGCGAGCCGACGGCCTATTCCAGCGCCGGCGAGACCTATCTGTCACGCAAGCACGGCGGCTTCACTGAAACCGGAAACCGGCTCGACGTGGCCATCAAGGGCGACGCCTTTCTGTCGATCAACACGCCGGCCGGCCAAGTTTACACGCGCGACGGCCGCATGCAAATGAACGAGCAGGGTGAGTTGCAGACCCTCAACGGCCACGCCGTCCTCGATGCCGGCGGAGCGCCCATCCAGCTCGATCCAAACGGCGGCGACGTCAGCATTTCAGCGGATGGCACCCTTACGCAATCCGGCCGCCAGCTTGGTGCGCTTGGCCTCTTCACAATCAGCAACGACGCTAAATTAGCCCGCTACGAGAACTCCGGCGTCATTCCGAACGTGCCCGCAGAACCGGCACTCGATTTTGCCCGCAACGGCGTTGCGCAAGGCTTTGTCGAACAGTCCAACGTCAATCCGGTGGCCGAGATCACGCGCCTGATCACCGTACAGCGCACCTTCGAAGCCGTTTCGGGCACGATCAGCGCTACCGATGAGCGCCAGCGCGACAGCATCAGGGCACTTGGTCCGTCATAACAATGGACGGTAGCCAGGAATGACAACGACCACTCCCGCTCAGTCTCCGCCCGTTCCCAATCAGCCCCCGATGGCTTTGCAGCGTCTCAACGACGCGTTGGCGCAGATCCACACACGGTCAACAATCCGCCATGGCGGAGTCGTGACCGAGATCGCACCGGCGTTTTGCCGCGTCGCTGGTCTTTCCCAATTCGTCACGCTCGGCGATACCATCAGCCTTGAAGGCAATTCCGTTGAACTCGGCGAAGTCGTTCGCATTGATGCCGACGTTATCACCGTCAAACCATTCGAAACGCCGCTCAAAGCAGCCCTTGGCACACCCGCCTGGCAGCGGGGGCCTGTCAGCCTTTCGCCGCATCCCACCTGGAAGGGACGGATGGTCAACGCATTGGGCGAACCGGTCGACAATCTTGGCCCGTTGACGATAGGCGACCGAACGGTAACGACCGACGCCGAGCCGCTATCCGCGATCGACCGCCAACGCGTGACGAAGCCCGTCAGCACCGGCGTCCGCGTCATCGATCTTTTCACACCGATCTGCGCCGGACAGCGCATCGGCATTTTTGCAGGTTCCGGCATCGGCAAATCGACGCTGCTCGGCATGCTGACACGCGCCCGCGGCTTCGATACGGTTGTCGTGGCCCTGGTGGGCGAGCGCGGCCGCGAAGTTCGCGAATTCGTCGAAGATTCGCTGGGGCCAGAGCGTGCGCGCGCCGTGACTGTCGTGTCTACGGGCGACGAAAGCCCGATGATGCGGCGCCTGGCACCCAAGACAGCCATGACCATTGCCGAATATTTCCGCGACCGGGGCGACAGCGTCCTGCTGATCGTCGACAGCGTGACGCGCTTTGCGCATGCCGCACGCGACGTCGCGATGGCGGCCGGCGAACCGCCTGTCGCACGCGGCTATACGCCAAGCGTCTTCAGCGACATGCCGAAACTGCTCGAGCGGGCCGGCCCAGGTCTGGAAGGTCAAGGCTCCATCACCGGCATCTTTGCCGTTCTCGTTGACGGCGACGATCACAATGATCCCGTTGCCGACAGCATCCGCGGCACGCTGGACGGCCACATCGTGCTGGATCGCGCCATCGCCGACGAGGGCCGGTTCCCGGCCGTCAACGTGTTGACGTCTGTTTCACGCTTGGCACAGCACGTCTGGACACCGGACCAGCAAACGCTCATGCGCCGGCTGAAGGCCATGGTGGCCCGGTTCGAAGATACACGGGATCTGCGTCTGATCGGCGGCTACAAGCGTGGCACCGATGCTGATCTCGACAATGCCATCGATCACGTTCCGCGCATCTACGATTATCTGCGCCAGGGCCCGGGCGAACCGCCAACCGCAGATTCCTTCCAGGGGCTGGCGCGCGCCCTGTCTCCACCCAAGGTGGAAAACGCCCAGAAGGCCCGTTAGAGCCGCTCTATCCTAGCTGTTTTGTCAAGCGACTTGACCCAGATCACGCTCGGAGGCTGCAACCCGCAGCGATGCGCCGTTGCGGAACCCGATAAATTCGTGGGCAAGCTCGATGGATGCAAACCAGCGCGGGCCAAATGCCGTTTCCAACTCGATGGAGCCATCGGCGAATACCGCGTACTGGCGGCCTTCCATAATCCCGCGGGAAAGAAGCTGCAATTCAGCCGGCTTGGACTGGCTCATGAATTCGCGGCGCGCCGGTGGTGCAACAGGTGCGGGCGCGGCAACATGTGCAGCGGCAACGGGTGCGGGGGCAGTCGGCCAAGTTGGCGCTGACGCTCGTGCAGCAGGCCCTTTTGATTGAGCAACCAGCCGCTGTTTCGGCCCTACGGCTACGGCCTTCCGCGCTGGCGCGGGCGCAGGCGCTGCCTCGGCTTCGATATCCGCTTGCCGGCCTGCTGCTTTGGGCTCGGCACTGTGCTGAGAAGCAAGCAGGACGATAAAGGCCAGGCCCGTGGCGATCATGCTGAGCAGCGTCATCCCGAGCAGCGGAGACGCTAAGCCGCTGAGCATTGCCACCACCGCGGTAATCCAAGCACCGACAGACAGGCAAATCATCCAGCGCAGAAAGATATCGCTGCTCGCGCTTGCTTTGGACCTGATGGTCAATGTGCGAATGAGCCTACTCATCCTTCTTCTTGCCTCCGCCGCGCACTTTTTCCATCGGTATGTAGTTCAAGTCTTCAAACAGGACGTCCTCGACGAACGCCGATCCGAAACGCCGGTTGACGTTGTCCTTGATCTTCTTGGCGATACCTTCGACGTCCTGTTTCTTCAGCCGTTTGAAGTCGACAGCCTCACCTTCGTAGATCGTCTTGAACGCCTCATCGACGATGAAAACGTCCGGCTTCACGGAAAGCTTTTGCAGCGTTTCCTTGTTCACCGTAAAGGCAAGCTGCGCCATCACATACCCCTGGATGGCGCCGTCCACGATCATCGGAACACTCACAGGCCGCGGCTTCACTTCCGCTAGGCCACCGAGAAAACTATCGCCGATCGGCGCCGCCGCATCCGTTTGCCCGGCACCCAGGTACGTCGCTCCCAGCCAGGTCGCCACAAGTGTGACCAGGCAAATCCAGAAACCGAGCGCGATGGTCTTGATCACAACTGGTCCCTGCTCTTGCGGATACCGTTCGTATAGGTGCCGTCCGAATCTGCATTGCGCTGCTGGTCCGACAGCATGGCGGCCACTTCCTGTACCGCATCGAGATGCATCTTCAGCGTCTTGCGGTTCACGGCGAGCTTTTCACGCAGGCTGCCGAGCCGCGTTTTCATCGCCGGGGACGGCGGCTGGCCAACGGTCGTCGCCAGCACCCGGTCAAGTTCGACAAGAACCTGCGCCTTGCGATTATTGAAATCCCGGAGATCGTTCACGCTGGCATGGCGAAGCGCAGCAGTCTCTTGATCAATCAGCAGCTCGAGCCGCCCGACGGCATTGCCCAATGCGCGATCCACATGGGCGTTGCGATCATCAACTGTCATCATCATCATCATTCCAATTGCCTGTTACAAGATCATTCAATGTCTCGCGCCTCGCAAATCGATATAGCGAGGGCGCTTACTTTCCGGCCGGGGCACGAATAGAAGCCGCCGAACCCAGCGAATCCAAAGCCGTCTTTCCCGCTGCCAGACCCGCACCTTGCGCCGCGCCGGCCTGCATCTCGAGCAACCGATCGGCGGCCGCCGGTTTCACTCCCGGCATCGCGCCTTCGGGAATATTGGATGTGGTGTTGCTCTTGGGAGCGATCATTTTGGCGATGCCGACGCCGCCGGCCTCTGCCACTTGCATCGCGATCTTCTCCGCCAGCATTGACTTCCAGACTTCGCCCGCCGTGCCCTCGCCGAAGACGGCGGTCGCTTCCTGCGGCATGATTGATTGGATGAAGCTTTGCAGCACGAAGGCCTCGAACTGCACGAGGGGACCTGGCTTCGTCGCCGTCTTCGCGCCCGGCCGCGAGCCCGCAACCGGCCCCGCGGGGCTGCTATCGGTTGACGGAGCGGTGCGTTGTATAGCGTCGATCGTCACGGTGGCGGCCCTCGGAATTTCCGACTAACACCATGATGCCAGGAGCTTATCGGAGGCTTGCGTCTCGCGGGTGCGCCAGCAGCTCAAGAATGTCGTCGAGTTCCTTCTGCGTCTGCTTTGCCTGCTCTTCGTCGGCGCGCCGCTTGGCCAATCGTTCTGCGGTCTTTTCCTTAGTCGCCTCTTCCCGCACGGCCACGGACTGCCAGTTGACCGCGATATCGGCTCGCTTCTCGTGCTCGGCGAGTGTTTTTAGCCGCAGCGCCATGGTCCCCAGAAAGAGGTTCTGCAGCGCGCCATCGTCGTTCATGGCGGAAACCAGCGCCACCTGCTCGTCCTTGATCCCTTGCAGCTTGCGCTGCAGTTCGCCCAGCTTCGCCTCTTCGATCTTGCGAAGTTGCTGTTGCACCGAGAGGATACGGGCTGATCCTTTGGCGTCCCGGGCCATGCCTAAACTCCGCGTTGCAGCCAGGTCATGAAGCCTTCCGTGAAGACCCGCATGACCTCGGTGATGAAAAAATACACGAACAACATGCCACCGGCCGAAACGAACGGAATCGAGATGAAGTAGACCTGAATCTGCGGCGTCATCTTGTTGAGCAGACCAAACATAAAATTCACCGCAATTGAAAAGACAATGAATGGCGCCGTGATTTGCAGGGCGAGCACGAACGCGATTCCGAGCGTCCGCGTCAGCTGCGTCAACGACCGTTGCACGTCGAATCCCTCCGCCACCGGCAGAATGGAATAGGACGCCACCAGCGCCTTGATCACTTCCAGGTGCTGCTCGGTCAGAAAGAACAATATCGTCGCCGTGAGCGTAATGATGCTGGCGAACGCCGGAGCTGGATCGACCTCGTCCGGCGAGGCCTGCGGCAGCGAGCTCAAACCAATAAACGTCGCCAACGCAATGGCGGCAAACTGCAGCGCGAGGAAAAAGTACCGGCCCATCAGGCCGATGACTCCACCGACCAGCAACTCCGAAATGATATTTTCCATATTGGCGGAGTTGCTAGCGCCCCGAACGACGCTGGTCAGCCCCGGCATGATGAGCGGAGAGATTGCCAGGGTAATCGCGATCGCGATCAGCAGCCGGATCTGCGGCTGAACACGCTGCGACGAAAATCCGGGCATGATCATCAGGCAGCCGCCTACGCGGCAGAATACGAGGAAGGTCGCGAACACGACCTCTGTCAGCCCTGCGCTCACGAGATCGTGCCAAGCGACTTTATCTGCACGCCGCGCGCGATCTCGACATGACTGAGCACCGGAAGAGTGGCGAAGAGGCGTTCCGTAACCATCCGCACGTAGGCACGAGCCTCCGGTGCCGCGACCAGAACGAATTGATGTCCTTGGTCCATATGGCCGCGAATGACCTGGCCGGCCTCGTTACCGAACTGCTCCAACAACCGCGGATCAATATCGAACTCGACTACATCCCCCTTGTTGTCGCGCTTTAGCGCCTGATGGAACGCCAGATCCCACTGGTTTCCGAGACGCAGCACCTTGAGAAAACCGCCATCAGTCAGGTCGCCGCAGATCTGCTGCGCCATGCGCATCCGGACATGCTCGGCAATCTGCTCCGACCGGCGCACATGCGGGGCAATCTCCGCAATTGCTTCCAGGATCAGGTTGAGATTGCGGATCGAGATGCGTTCGGCAAGCAGCAACTTCATCACCGCCTGCAAACCGGAATACGAGATCTGCGACGGCACGATCTCATCCAGAAGCCGCTTGTATTCCGGATCCAGGCGATCGAACAGATTGCGCATGTCCTTATACGACAGCAGTTGCGCCAGATTATTGCGAATGACTTCGGCCAGATGCGTCAGCAGCACGGAGATATTGTCGACCGGCGTGAAACCTTCGCGCGATAGCGTGCTGACGAACATTTCAGGCATCCACATGGCCTTCATGCCGAACGCTGGCTCACGCGTCTCATCACCGGGCAAACTGGGCTTCGGCCCCTCGCCCGTGATGACGAGCACGTCGCCGATCCGGATCTCGGATCCTGCCGCCGTCGCGCCGTGAATTTTGATCTGATAGCTCTTTGGTGCGATGCTGAGGTCGTCCGAGAGCTTGATGTCAGGCACGACGAACCCGTACTGCTTGGCGAACTTCCGCCGCATCTTCGAAACGCGCTGCGCCAGTTCGTTTTGTGATTGAAGCAGGGCGCCTGCAATCTGCTTGCCGAGGCACAACTCGATTTCCACGATACGCAGTGATTCCTTGACCGACGTCCGCGCTTCTTCGTTCGCGACTTCCCGCTGCTGTTCCAGTTGCAGCTCTTCGTCTGCCTTGATGGCCGCAACGCGCTTAGGGATACTATAGGCGAAGAACCCCATGATCGCAGCGAGAGCCGCGAACGGCAGGAACGGCAAACCGGGGGACAGACCCAACAACCCCATCACCATCGCTGCTACCATGAGCGCGCGTGGATAATTGCCTAGCTGCCCGAAAACGGCCTTGTCGGTGGACCCGCGCGTGCCACCCTTCGAGACCAGCAGGCCAGCGGCCAAAGATACAATCAGTGCCGGGATCTGCGTCACCAGGCCGTCGCCAACCGACAGCTTGATATAGACGTCCGCGGCTTCCGACAGCGGCATACCGTGCCGCGTCACACCAATGATGATGCCGCCAAACATGTTGATGGCGGTGATGATGAGACCGGCGATCGCATCACCACGCACGAACTTCGAAGCACCGTCCATCGAACCGAAGAATGAGCTTTCCTCTTCGAGTTCGCGGCGCCGGGTCTGGGCTTCCTTGTCGTCGATTACGCCCGCTGAAAGGTCGGCGTCGATCGCCATCTGCTTGCCCGGGATGGCATCGAGCGTGAAGCGCGCACCGACTTCGGCGATACGCGTCGCACCCTTGGTGATCACCAGGAAGTTTACTGTGATCAGGATCAGGAACACGATCGTACCGATCACGAAATCGCCGCTCATGACGAAGTTGGCGAAGCCTTCGATGACGTGCCCTGCCGCATCCGTACCTTCAGCGCCGTTGGAAAGGATCAGGCGCGTCGTCGCGATATTCAGCGACAGCCGGATCATCGTCGCGATCAGCAAGATCGTCGGAAAGGACGAGAAGTCGAGCGGCCGCTGGATCCACAGCGCCACCATCAAAATGAGGATCGAAAACGAGATCGAGATGGCCAGCCCCAGGTCGATCAGGATCGCCGGCAGCGGAAGAAACAGGACGATGAGGATAGAAATGATGCCGATCGCGAAACCGATGTCGCGCGTTCCAGCTTTCTCGATCTTGATGCCAGTAATTGCCGTCGACGGTGACGCCATTTCATCCTCCGCTGGGACCGGCGAAAGCCATCACGCGCCGTTCGGCGCGCGGAGCTCATGGACCGGCAGCAGAGCTTTGACGATCAACCTTGCGCGGGGGTGCACAGGCCGCCCGAGTTGCAGCTAGAATCCCGTCTCTATGCGGCTGTAGACGGTTTCCGAGAACGAATAGATCACACTGCCCACGAAGGGCGCCGTCATCACAGACACGAACAGGATGACCAGGATCTTCGGAATGAACGTGAGTGTCATTTCCTGGATCTGGGTCAGCGCCTGCAGCAGGGCAATGACGATACCGACCACCATCGCCGAGACCACGGCCGGCGCAGAGGCAACGATCACCGTCCAGATCGCCGCCTGGACGATCTCCAACGCGTCGAGTGCATTCATTTCAATGCCTCAGGTGATGACAATGCCAGGCCCAAGGAGCACTTGCTTGCCGTTGTCCAGCTTGGCGATCGCGCCATCCGAATAGATGCTCACCGACATGACCTTGCCGCTGACGGCCCCATCAGCCGTTGTCAACGTGCGCCCGATCACGCCGTCAGCCTGGTTGAGATAGAAAGCCGACATCAAAGAATCGAGCTTGGTATTCATCTTCATACCTTGCTCGACGTTGGAGAAGCTTGCCAGCTGCCCCATATAGGCCGTGGAGTCCATCGGCTCCGTCGGATCCTGGTTCTTCATCTGCGCCAGCAGAAGCTGCAGGAACGCATTGTAATCCAGGGAATTCGCCGACGGGGCTTCCGCCGCCTTGTTCGCCGCGTTCGTACCAACTGAGCCCACACCTGAAACAGCCATCAAACGGCCTCCCGTTCTAAACTCTGCACTGGCACCGCCGTCCCGCTCAGGATCTCCTGCTCGATGGGATACAGCTGCCGAATAACCTTGAGCGCCTCGAAAGTCCTATCTTCCTTCACGCATTCGTCCACGGTCGCCAGGCCGGCGCGCATCTGTGGATTCATAACCGTCTCGCTCAGCAGATCGTAGGAATGCCGGTAGAGGTCGCGCGCATCCGCAGCATCTGCAGGATTGATCAGGATCGCCTGAATGATGAAGTACAGCTGCCGCAGCGGCGTCGTCGTTTCATGCGACTGAAGCACATGGCTTTCGAGCAAGAAGGACACGTCGTTGAGAACTTCTAGCGACACCTTTCTGTCGGCGCGCAGGACCGCGCCGTTGAGGAACACTTTCTCTCCCGGCCGAAGAAAGATGCGCAAAGAACTCATTTCAAGCCCGCCGCAATCGACTGCGTAACCTCGATGACGCCCCGGAAGTTGGTCGAACGCTCCATACGGATCTCTTCGAGCTCTTTGAGAACCCAAAGCCCGATGGACACGAGATCTGCGCGCAACTTCTTCGGCAGCTGATTTTCAGCCATGCCTAGATCCTCGACCAGGATCGTCCATAGCTTGACCGAAAAATGATTTGCGTCCACAGCCTCCCGCGAAAGAGGCCCGGCCGCTTCGGCCTTCTGCAACAGCTCGATTGAACGCTCCAGCGCAAGGCGCTCACGCGCGCGCATGTCGGCAGAGCTGTCATCAAGCACTTCAGCATAGGAGAAGTGGTACATTTCCGTTTCCCTTGTTCAACCCGCAGAGTGTTCAGAGAGGCGTTAGATCTAGAGATAGTCGAGAATATTCAATTTCTGGATTTTGCCGGTGATCGCGTATGACATCTCGATCTGCTTCTCCAGTTCATTCACCCTGACGCTTGCCTCAGCCTGATCCACACCTTCCAGCATGCCGATGCGATTGCCGATCATGTCTTTCTGAAGCGACATGCGCTCATTCGAATCGGCAATACGCTGCTCGGAGACGCCGAGCGTCGCTTGGACATTGCTCAGCGCGGTTAGCGCACTGCTAAGAATGCTCGAGGCTTTTTGCGCCACAACCCGCTGCGTTTCGGCGGGCAGCTGAGCATTGCCCAGCTGAGACATCATCGTCGCCGCACGCATCAAGTCGCGGAAGGGCTGCTCATTGGCATTTGTCGATGTATCGATCATCTCGTTCGTCGCGACGCGGCTTCTGATATTCGTGTCGGAAGCCTGCGACCAGTTGGCCTTCCAGTTCGTGTCATTGAACAGATCCGCGAACGGGCCATCCAGGAACGCCGCCATTGCAGCTGGCGAAACCGTCGCGGGGTTACCACCTGAAACTGCGGCGAATGCCGTCTGCACGCTTGTTTCGGCAGCCGTGCTGTAGGCCACCGGCTTCACGTCGGAATTGATGCCGGCAAAAAGATAGGCGCCATCATTCGTCGAGTTCAGCTTGTCCAGGAAGCTATTGAACATCGCCTGGGCTTCAGACGTCGACAGGGCGCCATTCGGCGCGCTCGCATACAAGATAGCCGACTTGTTGAAAGCGTCAGCCTGACTAACCAGGCCTTTCAACGTCAGCTGCGCAGCATCGAGGCGCGTCGAGGCAACGTCGTTGCTCTTGGAGATCGAGTCTAGCCGCTCGATGTCCTGCCGGAACGATACCGTCTGCCCGGTTTTGTGACCAAGGGCGATGCCCACATCCGCGAAACGGCCGGTGACGGCTTCCTGACTTGCCTGCGCAAACTTGACCTGCGACTTCAGCAGCGTGAGACGCGTCGCTTCGCTCATGGACCGGGTGGAAATGAATGTCGTTCTCATCGTCTTACCTCGCGGCCGCTAGCAAAGAATCGAACATGCTGTCGATCGTCGCGATCAACTTCGATGACGCTTGATATGAACGCTCCAGCTCGAGCATCACCAGATACTCTTCCTGGACGTTGATCCCTGTCACCTTGCTCAGGGAGTCCGCGGCGCGCTCATAGACGACGCTGGTATATTCAAAATCTGAGTAAGCCGCCTGACGCTCCGCCGACAGCCAGCCATCCGAGCTGGCAGCCAACGACGCCACGCTGGTCGACGTGCTTAGCCCTGCAGCAGCAGAGAATGTCCGGTTGGTCCCGATCGCCTCCACCTGGCCCAAGATACGCTCGTTGAATCCCGCCGCGGCGGGCGGCCCGTTGTAGACGTAGTTCGCGCCGTTGATGCCGCCGTCGCGGATGAAATTGACGTTCGACACCACGGCCGGATTGATCGAAATCGTCGCTGCAATTCCGACGGCCCGCACCCCGGTTGGGGGTATCGCAGGCGGCGCCGTTGCACCCGGCCCGTAAGTGAAGAGCCCGGTCCGGTCTGGCCCGGCGCCCACCTGATCGCTTTCGGCGAATGCCTCGACAAGACCGCGCGCGACCTCGTCCAACTGTGCCTGAAATTTCGGCGCCGTAACGTCACGAACCTGCAGCAGACCAGCAATCCTGCCGGTGGTCACCGGCATGATCGAGCTGGGACCGGAGATCGGCACGCCATCGGCAAATACCGCGTTGCCCGTAATGCTGGCATCCAACGAGCTCGTGGGAACGAATGAAATCTTCCTTGCCGATCGGTCGAACAGCGTCACGCCGCCATCCGTCCGGATGGCCATGTCATTGTTCTCGCGCAGCTCGGTACGGATGCCGAATTCTTCCGACAGTGCCGCAACCAGCTGGTCGCGCGTATCCATCTGATCGGTTACGTCGCGGCCGGCCATCGTACCGCGGACGATGTCCTGGTTGATCTTTTCAAAGTCGGCAAGGATGCCGTTGACCTTGATGACCGATGCGTTGATGTCGCCATCCGCATCCTGCCGCGCCTTTTGCGTTTCCGCCGTTGCGGTCCGCAGCCCGCTGGCCACATCCTGAGCGGCACGCAGCGCGTCACCCGCCCGCGCAATGTCCTGCGGACCTTCGGAGTAGAACTGCAGCGCCCGCTCCAGCTTGGCAATCAAAGCCGCAGGCGACACGCCCAAGTCGGGGTCCAGCACCGAACTGTTGAGGCTCTCCAACCCGTCGACCAGCGCCTTGTCACGCGCTGCAGCGGACGTCGACGTCAATGCTTTGGACAGCAGCAATTCGTTCTCGGAGCGGACCGGCACTGATAGCCGGACCCCTCCAGAAGCCATAGTGACGTATTGCGCAATCTTGCGCGTGGCGGACGGATCGCCCGCCCTCGCAACGTTGCGCGATACGGTCTGCATGTACTCAGCCGTCGACGACAGATGAGACCGGGCCACATCGAGGCTGCGCGTAAGCGACATAATTCAAAACCTCTAGCTACCCGGCCACCAGGCCGGGTTTAACGGGATAGATTGACGAGCACGTCCATCAACTCTGCGCTCGTCTGGAACACTTTTGAGTTTGCGGTGTAGTTGCGCTGAGACTCGATCATGATCGTCAGCTCGTTGGCGAGATCCGCATTGGACTGCTCCAGCGCACCACCCACGAGGTTTCCGCGGCCACCCTCGTTCGCGAATCCCATCTGGAAATCACCCGAGTCCTGCGACGTCAGGAACGTATTGCCCGCAGTGACAAGCATCTTGTCCGGGGCCGGAACCTTAGCCAACGGGATCTTGAAGGTTTCTACACGGGCGCCGTTCTTATAAATCGCCGCAAGAATACCATCGTCGGAGATGTCGTAACCCGTGACCTCGCTGGGCGCGTTGCCATTGGCATCGCCAGAAGGCGTATACGCGGCCGCGTTACCCGAGATGGCCGCCATGTCCAGAACCATCGGCTGGCCGCCAGGCACCGTCAGCGATAGCGAGTTCGGACCGCCCGCCATCAAGCGACCCTGATTGTCGAAATAGAAGTCATCCGTTCCCAACGGCGCAGCGCCATAAGGCTGGAAATCAGCCGCAGCACCACGATCCGCCGAATTGAAGACCGCAACTTCCCATTGATATGTCGTGCCTGCAGGGCCAGTGCCATCAAGAGCGACACGCGTGATGATGATGTCCAGCTTCACTTCGTTGCCGACGTTGTCGTACACAGTCAGCGAGAACGGAGGCAGCGAGGCCGTGGCGTTAGCACCTGTTGCACTTGGCCGGTCGGCGTTTGCAACGATCGGCGTCGGCGCACCGTTGATCGATGTCGGAAAGTTGCCGCCAAAGTTGCCGGACGTCGTCGGCTCCGGCTGCAGCGCCATGGCACTCAGCTGAATCGTTTCCAAACCAGCCGTACCGTTCAGCACGACCGGCGGGATGACGCCATTCACGATGGGATAGCCCATCAGGCGCATGCCCGCTGCGTTCTCAAGATAGCCGGTCCCTCCGGTCGGGACGAAGGATCCGTTGCGCGTGAAGAACGTTTGACCGCCTGCATTCTGCACAACAAAGAACCCGTCACCCTCGACCGCAGCATTGGACCAACGCGTCGTTGGCAGGATCGCGCCCTGCTGGGCGATGTAGTACTGCGTATTGCTGTTCACGCTTCCGGACTGGTAATCGCTACCACCCTGCGCGAGCACCATCGTCGAGAACTCGATAGACGACCGCTTGTACCCGGTCGTATTCGAGTTCGCGATATTGTCGGCCACCGACGAAATCCGGTTCGACTGCGCATTCATGCCAGAGGCACTTGTGCGCATGGAGCTGTAGAGACCCATGTCCGCAATCCTTGAACAGTGCTGATGCTTAGGACATCAAACCATTTCGAGCTTGCGTGAAGCTGGCACTGTGCCAGATGCTCCGTTAACGGATTGCGCGTAAAGTAGGCGGTATCCGAGGTAACGCTGCGACTCGATTGGATCGTGACCGAGTCTATGCCTCAGTCTCTTGCGCAGCTTGCTGATGTGACTTTCGACGACGTTCTCGTCGATGTCTTCACTGAACAACCCATAAACATAGTTGAAGATCTGGGTTTTATTGACCCGGCACCCACGATTGCTGACTAAATACTCAAGTATTCTGCGCTCACGGCGCGGCAGCGACATCACTTCGCCGCCAACAACCGGGTCGCGGCCGTCAGGAAACACTTTGATTTCACCAACTGACAGACACTCATCCTCTGCCTGAGCCCGGCTGCGGATCGCTTTGATTCGCGCCAGGATTTCACGAACATGAACCGGCTTGCGAACCACATCGTCTACGCCGGAGGCAAACAACTCCAGCGTATCCTCCAACGACTTGCTGTCATTGAGCGCGATAACTGCCGCGCGTGACCGGCCGCGCACCAGGCGCGCAATGCCATGCCGCTCGACGCAATCGCCCACGAGCACAGCCTCGATAGCCCGGATATCCGGATCGGCTACTGCCTTGACCCAATTACCGAATTCCCCTGGGCAAAAGCCCGTAGCGGAGACGCCTTCGCGACCGAACCAGGACGTATATCCCTCGGTCACAGCTTCCCGCTCATCAACGATGACAATCATTCGACCCCCCGAATCGCATCTGTTCGAAGCTAACTCAGTTGCTTGATTTGTAGAAGCGAACAGCGGTCAGCGTTTTGCTTGACCAGTACTGACTCGTTGCTGAAAATTCCGAGACCTTAACCGCTCATCAAGCTAGATTAAGATCCGTTATCGCACTGATAAATATGATCTTTATCTTTTATGCTTGTATCTAGAATCTTAGAATTTTCTGGACTGCGCCCGATGTGGGATTAAAATCACATACCCTGGGCAATTTGGTAACGAATCGCCAATTCCCACAGCGCCAACGCCAGCACCCATTGAGTTGTACTGTATATTGGGGTAGCCGCCCGGCCCGATCTAAACGGCCGCGGAGCTCTGCTTATCGCCAACGTCTTTGTCCGCCGCGCTCGGTGCGCCGATCAGCTTTGTGGCGAGCAGCAACTGGGTCATACGCGCCTCTCCCCCAAAGCCGGAGACGGCACCGCGTATCTTGAGAGCCAATTCGTCTTCGATATCGGCTGCGGTCTGCGCGCTGGCAGCAGCCGTTTCTGCCGGAGGCATGACCGGAGCGTTCGCTGAGGATGAGGCGGGCTGCACCGCGCGGAATGGCGAGAACATCGGTGCCATCCGGTCAGCAGCGCCCTGATATCCAGCGCTGCGCGTGCTTGCTCCCAGGAACGACATGTCCGTCATCGGCCGTTGGCCGTAGCCCGAGGCCAACACGGGACCAGCAGCTGCAGATGCCGGAGCCGCGCCCAGCGGCACAGGCTCCATCGGCTGCCCAATCCAGGCGGCTTCGGCGATGCGCCGCTGGGCCAGCCCCGGAAGAACTTCGCCGCCGGCTTTATTGTATTGCAGGAACAGTTCGCGCGCCCGCTCGGTATCTCCGCTACGGATCGCCTCGCCCAAGCCGCTTCTGGCCCACTTATCGCCTGCGTTGAATGTGAGCGAGGTCAAGGCCGCCTTGGTCCCCTCATCAACATGCGGCGCGTGCCGGTCGACGATGGCGCGCGCCTGGGCGATTTCCGTCTGGAAACGCCGGTCGGCCTCCGCCTTGTCGATCACTTCGCCCGCGTACTTAGCCTTGGTGCCATAGCCGTTGGTGAACTGGGCATAGTCCCAGTCCGCCTTGGGCGTGAAGCCTTCGAATTTGCGGATGGCATCAAGATAGTTGGCGGTCATGGGCCTGCAACGTCACCTGCGGAATCTGCGGTGAAGGAAGAATAGCCAGGCCGCCTTGCGCCTGCCTTGCGTGACGGCACGGTCATGGCCTCGTCGGCAATCTCAAAAGACAGAGTCAATTTTGCGCGTTACGCCCGCAACGTAACGCAAAAGCTGTAATTGAACTCGCATCAATTTGAATTTGATGAAGAAAAGGCATCAAAATTAACCGTGTCTTAGAGGTGGGAAGAGAATAATCACACAGCTGACGAACAGCCCAAAGAATTAATCAACGGATTTTGGCATCGGGGACCGGACATGAAACTGGGGAATATCAAGATACTTTACAAAGTGATGATCCTGCTTGCGGCGATGGGGGGTGTCGCCGTCTTCGCAGCGCTCTTCTCAACGTCGCGCATGGCAACCATGGAAGCGACATATTCGAAACTGGCGGACAACGACTATCCCGCTCTGGTCCACCTTGCACGTGCCAATCGGCATCTGACGCTGTCCGTGGCGAACCTGTTCCGCAGCATCGCCTACACCGATGACAGGCTCACGCGCGAAGCGATCGATCGCTCAAAGGTCGCGATGGCGGAATTCAAAAAGCGGCTCACCGAGATGCAGACGCTCGATCCGACCAATGTTGCGTCTTACCACGACATCCTCGCGGATTACGCGAAGCTGGAGCCTGAGTTCGAAAGGGCGATGCAGTTCAGCCTAGAAAACAAGAAAAAGGAGGCCACCGACATCGCAACGGCTTTCGATCCGCAAGTCATTGCGCTCAACAAGAAGGTCAGCGACTCGACCGAACGCTCGATCGAAGACAACAAGAAAGACAGCGCCACCGCTTCGGAGCAGGCGGACTCGGCTGTTGCGATTACTTACGCCTCCGTCTTTGGCGGACTATTGGTCATCTCTGCTGCCGCATTTTGGTTGACCGTTGCCGCCATTTCGCGTCCGCTGCAAAACCTCGCCGGCCTGATGGAAAAGCTGGCCAAGGGTGACCTGACCGTGGACATCACAGGCCAGGACCGCCGTGACGAAGTCGGCCTCATGTCGCGCGCCGTCGGCGTCTTCAAGGAGAACGCCGAAGCCGTCAAGCGCATGGAAGCTGAAGCCGAGGCCGCCAAGCTCAAGTCCGAAGCCGACCGGAAACAGTCGATGCTCGATCTCGCCAAC
>JAURWC010000028.1 GCA_030655135.1 Hyphomicrobiaceae bacterium
TTCATCAGCGAAGCGCTCTCCAACGAACTCGTTGGCATTGCCGAGCTCGACACCGGCGACCACGTGGTGCGCTTCTGCGACTTGGACGTCGGTCTGATCGACCACCGCGGCCTGTTCACCCGGTTCGCTCCGCTACGTGAGTGCTCCCGCGCCCCGGGTGAACAGCCCGCTAAACCCAAACTGTCGGGGATCATGCCGGTCTAAAATGTCGACAATCATTCCGGTTGAACAAGCGAATTCGCTGACAGCCGTATGCGCTGAGAGACCCCCCACCCCCGACCCCTCCCCACCGCTACGCAGGGGGAGGGGAGAGAATTGCACCGACTCTGTCGCCGCAGAAACGCTCACTCCCTAAATAATCGCGTGCGGCAGGAAGCGCGAGCTGTTGCCGGTGATCGGATTCTCGTCCTCGCGGATCGACAGTCCGCACGATGTGTGGTCGACCAGCCAGCTGCCGAGCACCGGGTATTGATCTGAAAAATTCGGCAGGGACGCAAATGCCTGCCGGACATAACCCTCGGCGCCATACGGCCCCTGCTGTTCTGCCAGCGTCACGCCGCTGCTGACCAGCGCGACATTGGCCCCCTCGCGGGAATACAGCGGCTTGCGCACGAAGGAGGCGCCGAGCGAGGCGGCCGCCGGATCATCCTCGAAATAGGCCGGCAGCAAATTCGGGTGATGCGGAAACATCTCCCACAGCAGGGGAAGAATTCCCTTGTTGGACAGGATGGCCTTCCACGGCGGCTCGATCCAGCGCGTCGAGGTGCCGGCGAGCCGCGCGCCGAACGCATCGTGAAACATCCATTCCCAGGGATAGAGCTTGAAGGCGAGCGCAATCGCGCGATTGTCGAGATCGACGAAGTTGCCGTTGTCATGCCATCCGATATCAGCGATATCGATCAAGGTGGTGGCAAGGCCGGCCTGCGCGGCGGTGTCCTGCAGATAGGCCAGCGTGCCGGCATCCTCGGCATTGTCGACCGTGCCGGTGAGGTGCAGCGGATGTCCCTTGCCAAGCGCTTTCCAGGCTTCGATCAGGCGCTCGTGAATCGAATTGAACTGGTCGGCGCGCTCGGGCGTGATGCGCCGCTCGATCGCCTGTTCCAGCCAGGTCCATTGAAACACCGCGGCCTCGAAGATCGAGGTCGGCGTATCCGCATTGTATTCCAGCAGCTTCGCGGGGCCGCGTCCGTCGAAGGCGAGGTCGAGCCGGCCATACAGGCTGCCCTCATCATTGTGCCAGCTTGTCGAGATCAGCGGCCAGAACGCCTCCGGTATTTTCAGCCGGCGCAGCGTGCGTTCATCGTCGACCGCGCGCCGGACCAGTTCCAGGCACATGGCGTCGATTTCGCCGGTCGGGCCTTCGATCTCGCGCTCGATCTCGTCGAGCGTGAAGGCATAATAAGCCCGCTCGTCCCAATAGCGTTCGCCGTCGATGGTGTGAAACGCGAATCCGGTTTGCTCGGCGGTTTGGCGCCAGTCGTCACGCTCGGGGCAGGTGATGCGCTGCATGGGGGACGCTAGCCGCCGCCGGAAAAATGCGAGGTGAAGGCGTGCGCGTAGCCGCCGAAGCCGCCGCGCGTGACATGGCCGGTGCCGGAATCGGACAACGTTCCTGACGATGCATGGTTCGAAGAAGAACCGCTGCTGTAAACACTGCTGCGCGAAGATGACCCGCCCGAGGAGCCGTGACCGCCGCTGGACGATCCGCGCGGCCGGCATTCGGTGTTGGTTGGCAGCCCGGAGGGGGCTGCCATTCCCGGCTGGTTCGGCTGGCAGTTCTCGCTCGGCATCATCGCATAGGCGCCGCCGCCGACCGCCAGCGTGCCCATCAGCAGCAGCGCCACCTGGCCGCGCTTGACCGGCTGCGGCGGGCGGATCGCCACCGGCTTGCGCGTCCCGAATTCGCTGGCGGGTTTGTCGGCCATCTCAGTAAATCATCGAAGCGGCGTTGAGCGCGCCGGCGGCGAGCGAGGCGAGGCCAAGCCAGATCGCGGGCGCGAGTTCGCCGGCAGCGATCCGCCCCGACAGGTTCGGCACCGGTATCCTGACGATGAAATACACCGCGATCTGGACGATCAGCGCGATCGTGCTCCAGATCAGGCAATCCACCACATTGGCGGAGTGCGCGATGGCGCTGACCACCGGCAGCACGAATCCGAGCAGGCTGAGGCCGAGCGCGATCGCGGCCGACGGCACGTTGTCGCGGATCAGCTGGAATTCATCGTGATGGGTGACGCGGGTATAGACGAAGAGGAAGGAGACCACGGCGACCAGGGCGGTGCAGAAATACACCAGAAACGCCGGCAGGCCGGCGAGGGATTGCAGAATCATTCCAGGAGCCCTTGGTCGTCCGATCGCAGGGTTGCACGATTGGTTGGTCGCCGCATCTGGGGCGGGCGTTCAATCAACGGACAAAAATGGTCATTTGAGCGGATCCGGGTCGGCCGCCCGGTGCCTCCCTTTCGCGAGCCTGAGAACGGGCAGCTGGCCGGCTCAAAACACCCTTCCTTGACCGCGCCCTATGGCCTAAGAGCAGCGCAACAATTCCCGCATTCCCCAGGCAAAAATGATCCGTCTCGACAACATTTCCAAGCAGAATGGCCATCAGATCCTGTTCATCGAGGCTTCCGCGGCGCTCCAGAAGGGCGAGAAGGTCGGCCTTGTCGGTCCCAACGGTTCCGGCAAGACCACGCTGTTCCGGATGATCACCGGCCAGGAGCAACCTGACGAGGGCCAGGTGGCGGTCGATCGTGGCGTCACCATCGGCTATTTCAGCCAGGACGTCGGCGAGATGTCCGGCCGCAGCGCGGTGGCCGAGGTGATGG
>JAURWC010000040.1 GCA_030655135.1 Hyphomicrobiaceae bacterium
CGATGGCGGTGAAATCGCTGGAAAACATGTCGATGAAGGTTTTCGGTTGCATTTCCTTGATGTCGGCGCCCGCCGCAAAGGCCTTCTCGCCGCCGGTCAGCAGGATACAGCCTATCGCGTCATCAGCCTCGAGATCGTCGACCGCCGCGGCGATCTCCCTGAACACGCCGAACGACAGCGCATTGAGCATCTTCGGACGGTTCAGCGTGATAATGCCGACCGCGCCTTTGGCTTCGACAATGATGTGTTCGAACGTGCTCATGATCCACCCCGGCGCCTGATTGCGCCGGCAATGTGCCCGCTGCCGGGATGCGCTTCAAGTGGGGGCAATCCCGATCCCGTGTCCCGGACGCGGTGCAGCGTTCTCCCGGCGAAGCGAAGCGTCGCCCGGTCACGCTGCTCCACAGAGCCGGGACCCACATTCCGCTGAGCAACTCAGTTATTAGTCATGGGCCCCGGCTCTGCAGCGCACCACAAGCGCGCCGTGCAGCGTCCGGGGGCACAAAGCTAAAGCTCTTCACGCCATGAACATGCGCGCGGCGGAGGCCATCGTCAGCAGCGCGCCGAAGGCGATGAAGATCTTGCCGATCAGCGAGGTCTGCTCCCAGGTGGAATCTTCCTTGCTGCCGGCCATGACCGGTGCGGCGGCGGCGGGCGGCGCCTCGGCCGACGCCAGCGCCATGGTCGGCGCGGCGGGCTTGGTTTCGGGCTTGGCTTGTTGCAGCGCGCGGTCGAGATCGTTGAGCTGGTCGGGGGCCACGACCTCGGCCTCGATGGCCTGCTGGGCGTTCGCCGGCTTGTCCGCGGCGGCCAGCAGCATCGTGTTGGCTTTCGCCGACATCGCCTTGGCGCTGTCGGGCGATACCTCGGCGGAGGTCAGTTGTGCGTTGGCATTGGCGATCGCTGGCGGGATCTCGGTCGAACCGTTGCCGGCGTCCTCGGCGACAAAAGTCGCCTTTTTGGCAGCCGAGGATTTCAGCGCCACCTTGCTGGATTGTCGCTGCGCGGTTTTTTTCGCGTGGCGCGGCTTGACGAATTTATTCAGCGCGATCGGCGCCCCCGCGGCTTTTTGGGACGTTGAACTTGCGGTCGCAGCATCATCGCCCGGCTCCGCCTGCGAGGGCCCCGCGAAACACACGAAGAGCCCTGTCGCTAGAATCAATGCCGAGCGCCCGCTGGCTTTGATGATCATTTTGGCAATCTCCCCATTTGCCCGCCCCCAAGGCGAAATGAGACCCCACCGCGTGGCCACAGCGCGGCAGAAAAAGGGAATCTTCGGGCGAGACCGGGCGAAAGCAGGGCAGTGACGCCGGGCCGGGGCGAAACGGCTCGCAGGCGCTCATTTGCGGCGGGTGTCAGCGCAACCGATCGATGTTATGAGCCATCCGGAGCGAATTCGCTGTCACGATTCCCGAAGCTGGGGGTGTGACAGTCCCAATGCCGCCGGCAGCTCGGATCACGACTTCGTGATCGTTGGTCTCCGGCGTAACAAA
>JAURWC010000044.1 GCA_030655135.1 Hyphomicrobiaceae bacterium
CGGCTGGGCCTATTACCGCATCGGCAATTTCGAGGACGCGGTGAAGAACCTCGAGCGCGCGATCGACCTCAAGCCGGAAGATCCGACCATCAACGACCATCTCGGCGACGCCTATTGGCGCGTCGGCCGCACTTTGGAGGCCAAATTCCAGTGGGCCCACGCCCGCGACCTGAAGCCCGAGCCGGACGAATTGCCGAAGATCGAGGCCAAGATCGAGAACGGCCTGCCGGAAGACACCTCGTCGGCGGCCTCCGCCGACAAGAAAAAAGAAGACGGCAAGGGTGGTTGAGCGCGGTTGAGGTCGGCTGATCGAAGGGCTGGGTCGGTTATGCCGGCGTTGATGCAGGAGTTGGTGCAAGAGGGGCGTGCCAAGGTCAACCTGACCCTGCGGGTGGTCGGGCGGCGCGTCGACGGCTATCACGACCTCGAAAGCGTGGTGGCGTTCGCCGATTGCGCCGACAGCCTCAGCCTGACGCCGGGCGCAGCGCTCAATCTCAACACCACCGGGCCGCTGGCGCTGGCCTGCGGCGAGGCGGTGGACAATCTGGTGTTCAAGGCGGCGCAGCTGCTGTCCGAGCGCGTGCCGGAACTCAGGCTCGGCGATTTCACCCTCGACAAGGTGTTGCCGGTGGCAGCCGGCATCGGCGGCGGTTCGGCCGACGCCGCCGCGGCGCTGCGACTATTGGCGCAGGCCAACGGCCTCGAACTCGACGATCCCCGCCTGATCGAGGTAGCGCGGCTGACCGGCGCCGACGTGCCGGTATGCCTCAACTCCAATGCCTGCGTCATGACCGGGGTCGGCGAAACCCTGCAGCCGCTCAGCCTGCCGAAAATGCCCTGCGTGCTGGTCAATCCGCGGATTCCCGTCGCCACCGCCGACGTATTCAAGGCGCTCGGCCTGCGCAACGGCCAGCTGTTGGT
The DNA here is from genome assembly GCA_030655135.1 of Hyphomicrobiaceae bacterium. GTDB lineage: Bacteria > Pseudomonadota > Alphaproteobacteria > Rhizobiales > Hyphomicrobiaceae > JAKAXS01. The sequence goes on from JAURWC010000044.1 coordinate 922, forward strand.
GAGTGCCACCGACGTATTCCGCGGCACCGCCTGGCCCGAAGCCGGCGCCTCGCTGGAAGACTGGGTCGAGGCCCTCGCCGCCGAGTCCAACGACCTCGAAGCCCCGGCCACGCGCATTCAGCCCGTGATCGGCGAAGTGCTCGCCGCGCTCAGCGCCAGCAACGGCGCCTGGCTGGCGCGAATGTCGGGATCGGGAGCGACCTGCTTTGCGATCTACGAAAACACCGCCGACGCCCAGCGCGCGGCGCAAAAGATCCAGATCGATCATCCCGGCTGGTGGGTGCATTCGGGAATCTTGAGCTAGCGCAGCTTGTTGTTCTGGCTACACACTCTGCCGTCATCCTGAGGTGCGAGTTCGACGGCGCCTTGCGCCGTTGAGCGAGCCTCGAAGGATGGGCACCAATGCGGTGCTTGCTGCCCATCCTTCGAGGCTCGCCGAAGAGGCTCGCACCTCAGGATGGCGGCGTTTTTGTTGATGGCAGCGCTCTCGCTAATGCGACCTCGCCAGGCAGAACGCCACGACCTGCTCCAGCGCGGTTTTCATCGGCGAGGCCGGGAACAGCGCCAGGGCATCGCCCGCCATCGCGCCGTAATGCTGGGCGCGGTTGATGGTGTATTCCAGCGCGGGGTGTTTTGTCATCAGCCCGATGGCGTGATCGAGATCGCCGTCGGCGATCTCGCCGCGCTC
>JAURWC010000049.1 GCA_030655135.1 Hyphomicrobiaceae bacterium
TGGGGCGCAACGGCACCGGCAATACCACGCTGATCAATTCGAGCGTGGGGATCACCCGCCGATGCGGCGGCACCATTACCCTCGGCGGGCTCGACATCACCACGATGCGGCCGGACCAGCGGGCGCGGGCGGGCATCGGCTGGGTGCCGCAGGAGCGCAATATCTTCCGTTCGCTGACGGTGGAGGAGAACATGACCGCCGTTGCCCAGCCGGGCCCGTGGACAGTGACAAAAGTCTACGAGATGTTTCCGAGACTGAAAGAGCGCCGCAACAATTTCGGCAACCAGCTTTCCGGCGGGGAGCAGCAGATGCTGGCGATCGGGCGCGCGCTGACGCTCAATCCGAAGGTGCTGCTGCTGGACGAGCCGACCGAGGGGTTGGCCCCGATCATCGTCGAGGAGCTGCTCAAGGCGCTGGGCACCATCACCCGGGCCGGCGGCATTTGCTCCGTTATTGTCGAACAGAACGCGCAAAAGATTCTAGGGCTTGCCGACCGCGTTGTGATACTGGAGCGCGGCGCGATCGTCCATGATGCCGCAAGCAGCGCGTTGAAGGCCGATCCCGCCGTGCTGGAACGCTTTCTCGGCGTCTCCGGCGCCGTGGCCCATTAGATTCTTCGGGAGTTGAGACCATGCAGCGAACCAAAGCCCCTTTCCGCGCCGACGAGGTTGGCAGCCTGTTGCGGCCGCCGCGCATCAAGGAAGCGCGCGCCAGGCTCGAGAAGGGCGAGATCTCCGCCGCCGACCTGCGCAAGGCCGAGGACATGGAGATCGAGAAGGTCGTGCACAAGCAGGCCTTGATCGGCCTGAAGCTCGCGACCGACGGCGAATTCCGCCGCTCCTGGTGGCATTTCGACTTTCTCGCCAAGCTGACGGGATGTGAACTGTTTCATCCCGAAACCGGCATCCAGTTCGCGGGCGTGGAAACCCGGCATGACGCGGTGCGGGTGATCGGCAAGCTCGATTTTCCCGCCGATCATCCGATGCTGGACCATTTCCGCTTCCTGAAAAAACATGCCGACGTCGCGCATGTGATGCCGAAGATGACGATCCCGTCGCCGACGGTGCTGCACTTTCGCGGCGGCCGCAAGTCGATCTCGAAAGACGTCTATCCCGATCTCGACGTGTTTTTCGAGGATCTCGGCAAAACCTACCGGAAGGCCGTCAAGGCGTTCTACGATGCCGGCTGCCGCTATCTTCAGTTCGACGATACGGTCTGGGCCTATCTCTGCTCGCAGGAGGAGTTGAAGAAGGCCCGCGAGCGCGGCGACAATCCCGACGGCCTGCAGGAAATCTACGCCCGCGTCATCAACTACGCGATCGCCGAGCGGCCGGCCGACATGACCATCACC
>JAURWC010000054.1 GCA_030655135.1 Hyphomicrobiaceae bacterium
CCAGTTGTTGGTGACTTCGTGGTCGTCCCATTGCACGAAGATCGGAACCTCGGCGTTGAAGGCGCGCACATTGTCATCGAGGAAATTGTACTTATGCGCCGCGCGAAACTCGTCGAGGGTCTCGGCCACCTTTGCCTTCTCGGGAATCGTGACGTTCTTCCACAACGTGCCGTCGGCCAGCTTCACATCTGCGGCAATGACGCCGTCGGCATAGATGGTGTCGCCGGAATGCAGCAGAAAATCCGGCCGGTGCCCGCGCATGGTGGCGAAGGTGCGCATGCCGCCGTCGTCGGGATTGATGCCCCAGCCCTGTCCGGCGACATCGCCGCCCCACACGAAACTGACGTCGCGGCGGCCGGCCGGCGCGGTGCGGAAGCGGCCGATCGCCGGTTCGCTTGAAACGGCGGGATGCGCGAGATCCCGGAATCGGACGCGATAAAAGATCTGCTGCCCGGCGGGCAGATTTTCCAGCAGCATCTTCGCGGTGAAGTCGCTGTCGGGCAATGCTGCGATCGGCGGCAACACCCGCGCATCGCTGAACGATTCAGTGGTGGCGACCTCGACCATCATCTGTGACGGCCGGTCCGCGCGCGCCCACACCACGCCGCCTTCGGTGCCGACGTCGCCGGATTGCACGCCATGGGTGATCTGCGGCCGGTCGGCGGCACGGCTGAGATAGGGCATCGCCAAAACGCTGATACCGCTGGCCGCCGCGGTGGTCAGCAAACGCCTACGGGAAATCCTGATGGTCATGCACGCCTCTTCCGGACCGATCGGCAGCATGCACCGACCACGCTGACAGGCCTAGAATGGTTTTGTGACAGCTGGATTGCGGAACCGCCGCTTACAACGTGCCGGTGGCCCGGAACTGGGCGCCCGCCCGCTGCAGGCTTTGCGGCATGCTCATCAGTACCGCCTTGCGGTCGGCCACCGCGTTGTGGAACTGATCGAGCGCGATATTGAAGGCGGTCAACGATCCCTCCTCGATGGCGCCGTGCTCGAAGCAGCGCAGCGTATCGCGCAGAATCTGGTCTGCCTCCATCTGCATCTGGTCGAGTTCTTCAGTGGAATCGCTGCGGCGCGCGGCGGCGATCATGTCCAGCAGCCGCTCGCGCAATGTGCTGTTGTTGTTGCGCTCGTCCTTCTTCAGGTAGCCCGCGAACCAGGCGCCGGCCGAGCCCATCGCGGACAGCGCCATCAGTCCCCACCAGATGAAATCGCCGTAGCGGTCGAAGAAGGTCTTTTCCTCACCGTCGATGTAGGCGGCGGCGCCGGGATGCACGGGGATCACGGCGTCCTTGTCGGTGTCGGGCGTTTCGATCTGCGCCGCCAGTGGAAAATCCGTCTTCAAGTTCTGGCGGATCGCGAATAGCTGCCGGGTGAAGGTGGCGACGGTCGACTCGGGAAGGCCCTTCCGCGCCACGATGTGGTGGGCCAAGCTGATGGTCTTGATTTCTTCTTCGGGCCTGGCGGGCGAGCCGCCGAAGGCGCCCGCGGGTATTTCGGTAGCCTCGTAAACCGGATGATTCTGCGCGATAGCCGCGGCGGCATCGATCGTGAGGAAGGTCGGAGCCCCGCCATCCCTGGTCGAGGCCGCGATGGCGTCCGCGGTGATCTTGCTGTTGACGGGTCCGGCGGCGAGATAGGCGTCCGCCTTCTGGTTGCGGATGGCTTCCGCGGCTTCATTGGCCGGAAACTGGACGATCTCGACCTTGGCCGGATCGACGCCGTATTGCTGCAGGATCACCTTGAGCAAATTGACATTGGCCTCGGTGCGGCCGACCACGCCGATGCGGCGTCCGGCAAGCTGGACGATCTTCGTGATCTTCGGTGCCGCCTTCTTGCCTTTGACCTTGATCGCCGGAGGCACCCACAGCACCGCGACGTTCTTGCGCAGCGTCGCCACCGCCTGGGCATTTTTCGGCACGTCGAGGTCGCCGCGGATGATGGCGAGATCGGCCTTGCCCTCCGCCAGTGCCTGGGCGCTCGCTTTGGCGCCATCGGTCTGCATCGGGCGCAAGCGGATCTGGCCGCGCGCCGGGACAAAGGCCTGCGACAGCGTCTGCACCACCTTGACGTCATCGCTGTTGGCCGGGCCGACCGCGATCCGCAGCGGCACCGGGCGCATCGCAAAGTAATAAGCTCCGGCGACCGCGCCGACCAAAGCGAGGAGTCCCGCCAGCGTGACGAACATCAGCCGCCGCTTCGCCGAGCGAGGCGATGGAGGTGCTGACGGCTCGACCGGGCCGGGCTCTCCGCTGACCGATCTCGTAAACAATCGCTTGACGTTCAAATTCATCCTGCCAATCGGTTGGACCGATATTCTAGCAAATTTCCCGCCGGCGCGGGATTACGTCTGCGTCATGGTTACCGGCCGTTCCTGGACCAGTTTTGCCGCCTTATTGTGGCATGGATCCCGCGGCCCAACTTCGGTGTTAGGGTAAAGTTCACGTGAAACGGGAGGCGGTCATGGCGGAGCGGTTGTCGGCGGAGGCACGAAAAGCGGCGCTACAGGAATTGCTGCCGGGGTGGGCCGAGACATCAGGCCGCGAGGCGATCGAGCGAACCTTTGTGTTCAAGGATTTCAACGAGGCGTTCGGCTTCATGACCCGCGCCGCGCTGGTGGCCGAAAAGACCGATCATCACCCCGAATGGCGCAACGTCTACAAGACGGTGGAAGTGGTGCTGGCAACCCACGACGCCGGCGGCGTTACCGCGCTCGATATCGCCCTGGCCAAGGCCATGAACGCGATCGCCAGGCAATTCGGCGTCGCTTGACCCGGTGTCAATCTTGAAGCGGGGGCCCGACATCCCCAACTGTTGGCTGCGACAGCCGCGGCGATCTGCCGCGCAAGGTTTGGGGGAGCCCCAGCGATGACGTCCGATTACATCTTGGGTTTCGAGCCGGCCGACGAACTGGCAAAGGACCGCGAAAGCCTGCGCCGGCGATTCTGGATCAAGCTGAAGCGGGTAGCGGGCAGCCTGCCATTCGCCGAGGATCTGCTGGCGGCCTATTATTGCGCGTTCGACCGCCAGACGCCGCGCCATGTGCAGGCGGCGCTGCTGGGCGCTATCGCCTATTTCATCATGCCGTTCGATGTCGTCACCGACATGCTGCCGGTGCTGGGCTTCGCCGACGACGCCGCGGTGCTCGCCACCGCGATCCGGATGGTCGCTGGCCACATCCTGCCGGAGCACCGCGATGCCGCCCGCGCCGCGTTGCGGCGGGGCGTCGATGAGCACGCCGCTGAAAGCTAGTTCGACGGTCGCAGCCTCCAATCGCGGCGACGTGCCGCAACAGGTTTTGTTTCAAGCCGTGTAATGCTTCCTCGACAGGAAAATCTGCCGGGAGCGCTCATGAACAGCCGCCGCCGATTTCTCGCTGCGCTTGGCGCCACGACCCTGGCGATGCCGCTCCATGCATTCGCGCAGCAACCATCGGGAAAAATCCCGCGCCTTGGAATCCTGCTGTTCAATTCACCCCAGATCGATCCGGTCTACCTGCTCGTCGACGCTCTGGCTGCGCTCGGACATGTCGCTGGAAAGACCATCGTGCTGGAATACCGCTACGCGGAGAGCAGGGCCGAGCGGCTTCCCGCGCTTGCGGCCGAATTGGTGGAGCTCAAGCCCGACCTGATCATGGCCTTTGGCGGTGACGTGGCGCCGCATGTGAAGCGGGCGACCAGCACAATTCCGATCGTAGTGCTTGTCAGCAACGATCCCGTCCAGAGCGGCCTGGTGGCGAGCGTCAGCCGGCCCGGCGGCAACATCACCGGCGTCACGCTGATCTACGACGAACTTGCGGGCAAGCTGCTGGAGCTACTGAAAGAGGCGGTACCTGCGATTTCCCGGGTCGCGGTGCTGTGGAACCCGGATCATGCCGATCCGGAGTACCGCGAGACCGTGCGCGCGGCGAACGCTCACAACATTCAACTGCAATCCCTCGAAGTCCGCCGGCCCGGCGATTTCGAGGGCGCATTCGAGGCCGCCAGGCGTGAGCGCGCCGAGGGCATGGTCATCGTATCGTCACGGCTGTTGTTGCTGCAGAAGCAGAAGATCGTACAGTTCGGCACCGAGAACCGCATCATCCTGGCAGGCAACTGGGCCGACTGGGCCAAGGATGGTTTGCTGTTCACCTATGGGCCGGGTCTCGCCGAAGCGATGCGGCGCATCGCGTTCTATCTGGACAAGGTGATCCGGGGCGCGCGCCCGGCGGATTTGCCGATGGAGCGGCCGACCCGGTTCGACCTGACCATCAATCAGAAGGTAGCGAACACGCTCGGCGTCAAATTTCCGAACGCGATGCTGGCGCGGGCCGACGGGGTGATCGACTAGCGCCGGCTCACGGATGCAGGATCACCTTGCCCATCGCCTTGCGGCCGGCCAGCACCTTTAACGCGTCGGCGGTTTGCGCCAGCGGGAAGGTGCGGTCGACATGCGAGGAGATCTTGCCCTCCGCGGTCCACTTCACCAGCTTCTCCAGGTTGGCGCGGTTCTTCTCCGGATTGAGCCTGGCCCATGCGCCCCAGAACACACCGCGGATATCGCAACCCTTCAGCAGTGCGAGATTGAGCGGCATCTTCGGAATGTCGCCGGCGGCGAATCCGATCACCAGGAAGCGGCCTTCCCATGCGATCGAGCGCAGCGAGGCCTCGGCGTAAGTGCCGCCGACCGGATCGAAGATGATGTCGACGCCCTTGCCGCCGGTCAGCCGCCGCAGGCCTTCCTTCAGGTCTTCGGTGGCGTAGTTCAGCCCGAGCTCGGCGCCATGCGCCTTGGCGAATTCAAGTTTCTCTTCCGACGACGCGCAGGCGATCACCTTCAGGCCCATCAGCTTGCCGAGTTCGCAGGCCGCCAGACCGGTGCCGCCGGCGGCGCCCAGCACCGCCATGGTCTCGCCCGGCTTCAGGCTGGCGCGATCTTCCAGCGCATGCAGCGCGGTGCCGTAGATGATGAAGATTCCGGCGGCGCGATCGAAATCGAGATTGTCCGGAATCTTGACGATCGAATTGGCCGGCTGCGCGTTCTTCTCGCGCGCGCCATTGTGGCCGCAGGACGCCGCGACGCGGTCGCCGACCTTGAGATCGGTGACCCCTGCGCCGACGCTCTCGATCACACCCGCGACTTCGGCCGCCGGCGAAAACGGGAACGGCGGCTTGATCTGGTATTTGCCCTGGATCATCAGGAGGTCGAAGAAATTCAGCGCCGCCGACTTGATCGCGATCACCGCCTCATTGGGACCGGCGACGGGATCGGGCACATCGGCCAGCACGAGATCGTCGGGGCCGCAATATTGCGAGCAGAGACTGGCTTTCATGGACACACCTGAGTTTCGGACGCACAAGGTAGGCTGAACGCTTCATGCC
>JAURWC010000058.1 GCA_030655135.1 Hyphomicrobiaceae bacterium
GTTGGTGGCCTTGTCCAATGCCTCTTTCGGCATCTTGGCGGCAATCACCTTCTTCTCGAGCTCGTCGATATCGGCACCGTCTTCGCCCTCGCCCAGCTCTTTCTGGATCGCTTTGACTTGCTCGTTCAGGTAGTACTCGCGCTGCGACTTTTCCATCTGGCGCTTGACGCGGCCGCGGATGCGCTTTTCCACTTGCAGAATGTCGAGCTCGCCTTCGAGCTGGCCGAGCAGATGCTCAAGCCGTTTGGCGACGTTGAAGATTTCCAGGATCACTTGCTTTTGCTCGAGCTTGAGCGGCAGATGGGCAGCAACGGTATCGGCCAGACGGCCGGCGTCGTCGATGCCTGCCAGCGAGGCGAGGATCTCAGGTGGAATTTTTTTATTCAGTTTGACGTACTGGTCAAACTGCTGAACGATCGCGCGGCGCATCGCTTCGACTTCGGAATCGTCACCGATTTCCGAATCGAGCGGCGTCAGGTCCGCGATAAAGTGCGTCGGCGCATCGCTGATGTGGTTGATGCGCGCACGCTGGGCTCCCTCGACCAGCACTTTGACGGTGCCATCGGGAAGCTTGAGCATTTGAAGAATATTCGCCACGCAACCGATCTCGTAGATGTCGGACGCGGACGGTTCGTCCTTCGCGGCAGCCTTTTGCGCGGCAAGCATGATGCTCTTGCCTTGCTCCATGGCGGCCTCGAGTGCCTTGATCGACTTGGGACGGCCGACGAACAGTGGTATCACCATATGCGGGAAGACGACCACGTCGCGCAACGGCAGTAATGGCAGCGTCGTTTGCTCGGTTAATTTGGAAGTTGTCATGGCATACCTTATAGAAAGCGTGTTTATGATGTTGGCACTGTCTGCCAAAACACAAGACCGGCGGAAAACAATATTTTCTACAAGTAGTTTGAATAATTCAGCAACTTGAATCGAATACAACCGGGTTAATCTAAAAGAATTTATTAGAACATCAAATAAAAAAGCCACCGCGCAGCTTGTTGCTGCGAGTGGCTTTTCGAATGAAGCCTGTTTCTTTTATTGAGTTATATTTTACCGCCAAGAATTAGTTATTCAAACCCTTTTTGTTGCGTGCACGCGGCAGATGTTTAGTTTTCTCCGGATGCCT
>JAURWC010000087.1 GCA_030655135.1 Hyphomicrobiaceae bacterium
TTTCTTGCGCACACCGGCGCGCCAGCTGACGAAGACCATGGTCAGGCCCCAGATCAGGAAGAGCACACTGATGGTCAGCAGGCGGGAGGTCGAACCTTCCCAGAACTTGTAGTCATTGACCGCCAGCAGCGGCCCGACGAACCACACCAGCAGTGCCACGAACAGCACCAGCAGCAAGGTCCAGACCCAGGTCTGGCGCACGAAGGCGCCGACTTTCTTGAAAAACTTTTTCATCACACGTCCCTGTTTACGGCTGCGACTGCGGCTGGACCGCGGCGGAATCCAGCGGCTGATAAGGTTGCAGAACGGTGTCGCGTTGCTCGCCCAAGACCCAGGCGAAACCCGAATACATCACCACCAGGCACACCACGGTGAACAACACCACCATCCACGCCGGCACGATGCGCACCAGGCTGCGGCGCTGATCGTTCAAGCCTTCCCAATGCGGCGACAGTTCGCGAGGCACGTCGCCGCGCAGCTGACGAATCTGGCGATACAAGGCATCGCGGATCCCTTCGAGCTCGAGCATGCCGCGCGCTTGCACGCGGTACTTGCCTTCGAAACCGAGGGACAGGCACAGGTACATCAGCTCCAGCATCGGCAGGTGCTTGACCGGGTTTTTCGACAGGCGATCCAGCAGCTGGAAGAACTTCTCGCCACCGAAGGTTTCGTTGTGGAAGCTGCTGAGCAGGCTCATCTGCGACCACTCGCTTTCGTTGCCCCACGGCGTGGTCACGACGGCTTCGTCGACCACGGTGCAGAGCACGTAACGCGCGGCCATCACCTGACTGCTTTCGGCGCCGTTGTGCAGTGCACGCACTTCAAACAGTTTCAGCCCGGCGGTCAGTCGCTCGTTGAGCGCGTACATGTCTTCGCGGGTGTCGCTGTGTTTGAGTCGCACCACTTCCGACAGCAGATCGGAACCGGCGGCCACCAGCGAATTGAGGCTGATGTTGAACGACTCCGCCGGACGCAGGCGTGCGGCGTAGATCATCCGTTCTTCGAGCTGTTCGAAACGCGGCGGTGCGGCGAAATCAGTCAGCGGACTTTGCGCCGGGCCGTGGCCCTGGCGGTCGAGCAAGACGGTTTTATCGTCCTGATGGTGTTCCATGTCCTTGATCATGTCGGTCAGTTCCTGATGGCCCAGA
>JAURWC010000012.1 GCA_030655135.1 Hyphomicrobiaceae bacterium
GACGCTGACCTGGGCCGACATCGGCGCGATCGGCTGGCTGGTCGATGGCGCCGCCATCATGAACCAGATCCCGCTGTGCCGCTGTTCCTACGGTCCCTATGCGCGCGCCATGATCCGGGTCTGCAAGGAGGAATCCTTTCACCAGCGTCAGGGTTTTGAGATCATGGTGACGCTGTCCCGCGGCTCGGAAGAGCAGAAGGCAATGGCGCAGGACGCGCTGAACCGCTGGTGGTGGCCGGTGCTGATGATGTTCGGTCCGCCCGATCAGGCCAGCCAGCACGGCGATACCTCCACCAAATGGAAGATCAAGCGCTTCTCCAATGACGAGCTGCGGCAGAAATTCGTCGATGCCACGGTGCCGCAGGCGGAGTTTTTAGGCCTCACCATTCCCGATCCCGGCATGAAGCTGAATGCATCAGGCAATTGGGAGTACAGCGCGATCGACTGGGAAGAATTCAAGCAGGTGCTGGCTGGCAACGGCCCCTGCAACCGCGACCGGCTGGCGGCGCGACGCAAGGCGCATAACGAGGGCGCCTGGGTGCGCGAGGCCGCGGCAGCCTATGCCGGCAAGCGCAAGCACCGCCAGATGGCGCAAGCAGCTGAATAGGGAGACCATCATGGCCACGCCGAACACGCCGCTCTGGGAAGTCTTCATCCGCAGCCGCAACGGGCTGGCGCACAAGCATGTCGGCTCGCTGCACGCTTCCGACACCACCATGGCGCTGCAGGCCGCGCGCGACCTCTACACCCGCCGCGGCGAGGGGCTGTCGATATGGGTAGTGCCGTCAAACGCGATCACCGCGTCCGATCCGTCCGAGAAGGGCATGATGTTCGAGCCGGCGGAGTCCAAGATCTACCGGCACCCGACGTTTTACGAGGTGCCGGACGAAGTCGGGCATATGTGAGGCGCTGAAGGCGAAGCGTCGAGCAACAAACACCGACCTCATCCTGACGAGCTCCGCAGCCTTTGCGGGGCGTCTCGAAGGATGGCGACAGGGAAGGACTCGCGGCCATCCTTCGAGACGCGCGCCCAAGAGGGACGCGCTCCTCCAGCGACAACGGCGAAGCCGTTGCGCGGGGATGAGGACTGAAATTGAATTGGCAGGGTTAGACAACATGGCAGTCGCATCGATCCAGGTCTCCGAAACCCCGCTGGTGCTGTACACGCTGCGCCGCGCCGACGACGCGCTGATCCTCGGGCACCGGCTGTCGGAATGGTGCGGCCACGCGCCGGCAATGGAAGAGGACATGGCGCTCGCCAATATGGGCCTCGACCTGCTCGGCCAGGCCCGCGAATTGTACGCCTACGCCGCCAAGGTCGAAGACAAGGGCAACGACGAGGACAGGTTCGCCTATCTGCGCGACGTCAGGCAGTACCGCAATCTGCTGCTGCTGGAACAGCCGAACGGCGACTTCGCCCACACCATGGTGCGACAATTCTTCTACTCAGCCTTCGCCGATCTCTACTGGCGCGCGATGATACAATCCGCCGACGCGACGCTGGCCGCGGTCGCGGCCAAGTCCGAAAAGGAAACCGCCTATCACATCCGGCATTCGTCGGAATGGATCGTCCGGCTCGGCGACGGCACCGCAGAAAGCCACGCCCGCGCCCAATCAGCGATCGATCATCTCTGGGCCTTTACCGGCGAAATGTTTCACGTCGACGCCAGCGAGCGCGCCTTGATCGATGCCGGCATTGCGATTGATCCCGCAAGCTTGCGTGCGTCATGGCTGAAGACCGTGGCCGATGTCGTGGATGAAGCGACGCTGGCTTTACCGAAAAGCGACTGGATGCAGCAGGGCGGCCGCGACGGCCGGCACAGCGAGCATCTCGGCCATCTGCTCAGCGAACTCCAGTCAATGCAGCGCACCTTTCCGGGGGCCACATGGTGACCGCCGTCTTCAGCGATGCCGAACTGCGGCAGCGTGCGTGGAATGCCGCGGCCGCCGTGGTCGATCCGGAAATTCCGGTGCTGACCATCGCCGATCTCGGCGTGCTGCGCGATGTCGCTGTCAGGGATGGCCAGGTCGAGGTTGCGATCACGCCGACCTATTCCGGTTGTCCCGCGATGAACATGATCGGTCTCGAAATCGAACTGGCGCTGGAGCGCGAGGGTTTTCGCAATTCGAAGGTGCGCACCGTGCTGTCGCCGGCCTGGACCACCGACTGGATGAGCGACGACGGCCGCCGCAAGCTACGGGAATACGGCATCGCGCCGCCGCAGCCGGCAAGTTCTCGCCGCGCGCTGTTCGGCGTGCAGCAGGTGGCATGCCCGCAATGCGGCTCCGGGGATACCGAGGTGCTGTCCGAATTCGGCTCGACCTCCTGCAAGGCGCTGTGGCGCTGCAAGAGCTGCCGCGAACCGTTCGATTATTTCAAGTGTCATTGACCCCGTCATTGCGAGCGCAGCGAAGCAATCCATCCCTCCGCGCAAAGAAAGAATGGATTGCTTCGTCGCAAGAGCTCCTCGCAATGACGTTGATGGATTGAAGGTTCCTGTTTACGATGTCCCACGCCCCACGTTTTCATCGCCTTGCCGTCAACGACCTGCGCCGCGAGTCGTCAGACGCGGTGTCGTTGACATTCGCGATTCCATCAGCGCTCGCCGACGATTACCATTTCGCCCCCGGCCAGTACCTGACCCTGCGCACCACCATGGACGGCGAGGAAGTGCGCCGTTCCTATTCGATCTGCTCCGGGCCCGACGACGGCGAACTCCGCATCGCGGTGAAGAAGGTCGATGGCGGCGCGTTCTCAAGCTGGGCGGCCGATGAATTGAAGACCGGCGACCAGCTCGACGTCATGACGCCGACCGGTCGCTTCGGCGTCGCGCATGCGCCCGGCGAAGCGCGGACCTATGTCGGCTTTGCCGCGGGCTCCGGCATCACGCCGATCCTGTCGATCGTGAAGGGCGTGCTGGCGCGCGAGCCGGACAGCCGGTTCTTTTTGTTCTACGGCAACCGCTCGACATCGGGCATGCTGTTCCGCGAGGCACTGGAGGAGTTGAAGGACCGCTTCATGCAGCGGCTCTCGGTGTTCCACGTGATCTCGGGCGAGGAGCAGGACCTTCCGATCCTGCACGGCCGGCTCGACGGTGAGAAGGTGAGGGTGCTGTTGCGTTCGCTGGTTCCGGCAGCGGATGTCGATCACGTCTTCGTCTGTGGTCCCACCGGCATGAGCGACGATATCGAGGCAACCTGCAGGGATATCGGCATTGCCGCCGATCGGATTCACGTCGAGCGGTTTGTCTCGGAGTTCGGCGGCAAGCCCCGACCCAAAGCCGTCATCGCGGCGGGCGCGCCGCCCAGGGCGATGGCGTCGCTGATCGTCGACGGCAAGCGCCGCGAGGTCCCGGTCGCGGAAGGCGAGGCCGTCCTCGATGCGGCGCTACGTGCCGGCATGGATCTGCCGTTCGCCTGCAAGGGAGGCATGTGCAGTACCTGCCGCGCCAAGCTGGTCGAGGGCAGCGCCGAGATGGAGGTCAATTATTCGCTGGAGCCGTGGGAGCTGAAGGCGGGATTTATCCTGACCTGCCAGGCGCGGCCGACGTCGGATCGGGTGGTGGTGGATTACGACCACGTTTGATTACGTAAAGCGGCCGCCACAATCAAAACTGTCATCGCCCGGCTCGATGTACGGCCCGGGGACATGGGTAACGGGTGTTCGGAGACATGGGTAACGGTTTCATTGAACATCATTTTGCAGATTGATGCATGCGATTTGGTGGGCTC
>JAURWC010000015.1 GCA_030655135.1 Hyphomicrobiaceae bacterium
GCTGCTGCCGTACCCGACCGCCTCGCATCCGTCGGGCAGCATTCATTTCAAGGGCCGCGAGCTGATCGACCTGCCGGAGCACGAGATCAGGGGCATTCGCGGCAACGACATCTCGATCATCTTCCAGGAGCCGATGACGTCGCTCAACCCGCTGCACACGATCGAGTCGCAGATAGGCGAGATCCTGCAGCTGCACAGCGGCATCGGCGGCGCCAAGGCCCGGGCGCGGACGCTGGAATTGCTGACCCAGGTCGGCATTCCCGATCCGGAGACCCGGCTCGCCAGCTATCCGCATCAATTGTCCGGCGGCCAGCGCCCGCGCGTCATGATCGCGATGGCGCTCGCCAACGAGCCTGATTTGCTGATCGCGGACGAACCGACCACGGCGCTCGACGTCACCGTGCAGGCGCAGATCCTGGCGCTGCTCGCGGAGATTCGCGCCCGGCTCGGCATGAGCCTGTTGTTCATCACCCACGATCTCGGCATCGTCCGCCGCATTGCCGACGTGGTCTGCGTCATGAACGGCGGCAAGATCGTCGAACAGGGGCCGGTGGAGCAGGTCTTTACCGCGCCGAAGCACCCCTACACCAGGGCCCTGCTGGCGGCGGAGCCGAAGGTCGACCCGGCGCCGCCGCGGCCGGAAAATCCGGTGGTGATGTCGGCCGATAACTTAAGAGTCTGGTTTCCGATCAAGCGCGGGCTGTTGCGCTCCACCGTCGGACACATCAAGGCGGTCGACGGCGTCAGCATCGCCGTGCGCAAGGGCGAGACGCTGGGCGTGGTCGGCGAATCCGGCTCCGGCAAGACCACGCTGGGCCTCGCGCTGCTGCGGCTGATTTCATCCGACGGCCCGATCGTATTTCTGGGCAGCAATATCCAGGGCCTGCGCTTCAAGGAAATGCGGCCGCACCGCCGCGACATGCAGATCGTGTTCCAGGATCCGTTCGGCGCGCTGTCCCCGCGCATGTCGGTCGGCGACATCGTCGCCGAAGGCCTCAGCGTGCATCAGCCCCAGCTTTCGTATGAGGAGCGCGAGGCGCGCGTGATCAAGGCGCTGAAGGATGTCGGCATGGATCCGGCGACGCGCTTCCGCTATCCGCATGAGTTCTCTGGCGGCCAGCGCCAGCGCATCAGCATTGCCCGCGCGGCGGTGCTGGAGCCGA
>JAURWC010000024.1 GCA_030655135.1 Hyphomicrobiaceae bacterium
CGCCGCGAGACGCCATAACGGCGCACGGCAGAGTGCTTCCGGATAAAGTGTGCAGCGGTTTTCCGATAAGAAGCACGATAAACAAGAGTGCTTCCGGATAAAGTGTGCAGCGGTTTTCCGATAAGAAGCACGATAAACAAGAGTGCTTCCGGATAAAGTGTGCAGCGGTTTTCCGATAAGAAGCACGGCAATCAAGGAGCCAGAGTCGTTCCGCGATTCTATAAAGAGCGGAACGACTCTGAGTCTCATCTCGGGAGAATTGCGATGCGGCAGTGGTTCGGTGGGCTGGCCCCGGTGCTGGCTTGTGGGCTGGCGGCGCTGGCCGTGGTGGCCTGCAGCAGCGGCCCCTCGGCGACGATCATCGACAACACGGCGCCCTCGGCTACGGCTCAGGTGACGACAGGCGCGACGCCTGTTGCCTACGCGGCCCAACCGGCAGCGAACGATCCATCGAACACGCTGATTCTGGAACTCAAGACCGGCAAGGTCACGATCCGGCTGCGGCCGGATCTGGCGCCCAAGCATGTGGAGCGCATCAAGACGTTGGCCAAGCAGGGCTTCTACAACGGCCTGACGTTCCACCGCGTGATCCCGGGCTTCATGGCCCAGACCGGCGACCCCAAGGGCGACGGCACGGGCGGCTCAAGCCTGCCGGATGTCCCGGCGGAGTTCACACCCACGGCGTTCGAACGCGGCACGGTGGGTGCTGCGCGGTCCAACGATCCCAACAGCGCCAACAGCCAGTTCTTCATCGTCTACAAGCACTCGCCGTTCCTCAACAGCCAGTACACGGTGTGGGGCAACGTGGTCGACGGCATGCAGTTTGTCGACGGCGTCGCCAAGGGCGAGCCGCCCGCCAACCCCGATAAGATCATCAAGATGTATCTGGCGAGCGACGCGAAGTAGAAAGTCCGCCGCAGTCCGGAGCAACCGGGCGCGGTAATGTTCATGAGCAAAAAAGGAGTGCCGGCAATGGCCGATATCAAGGATCCCGAGAACACGTTGCTGATCGAAACCACGAAGGGCCCGGTCGTCATCGCCATGCGGCCCGACCTGGCGCCCAAGCATGTGGAGCGCATCAAGCAGCTGGTGCGGGAGAAGTTCTACGACGGCATCGTGTTCCATCGCGTCATCGAGGGCTTCATGGCGCAGACCGGTTGCCCCAAGGGCACGGGCACGGGTGGGTCAAGCTACGACAACCTGCCGGCTGAATTCAGCGCCGAGCCGCATCAGCGCGGCGTGTGCTCCATGGCGCGTGCGTCCAGCCCCGACAGCGCCAACAGCCAGTTCTTCATCGTCTTCGACGATGCCGGCTTCCTCGACAAGAAGTACACCGTCTGGGGCAAGGTAATCTCGGGCATGGACAACGTCGACAAGATCAAGCGCGGCGAGCCGGTGCAGAACCCCGACAAGATGATCAGCGTCAAGGTCGCCGCAGACGCGGCCTGATTTGGCAGAAAGAACTGGGCGATGTCGTTCCCCGCGTTGGGCCTGGCCGTTCTGGCGATCATCGCGGGGGCGCTGATTTCTCTGCAAGCACCCATCAACGTCATGGCCGGGCAACGGCTCGGCCATGTGTTGGGCGGGGCGACGCTGTCGTTCGTGGTGGGCACGCTTTTCCTGCTCGCCGTCGTCCTGATCGGGGTGCGCGACCAGATCGACCTTTCCAAGCTGACGCAGATGAGCCCGCTGCTGTTTCTCGGCGGAATTCTTGGCGCGTTCTACGTGGCGATGAGCATCTGGCTCACGCCCAAACTCGGCATCGGCGCGGTGATCTCGCTCGGCATTGCCGGACAGGTAGTCGCCAGCCTGGCGCTCGATCACTTCGGCCTTTTCAATCTTGCGGCGCGTGAGGTGACGTTGGGGCGCGCTTCTGGTGCGGTGCTTGTCGTGGCCGGCGCGCTAATGGTGCGGTACCTTTAGGCCGTGCGGACCGAACTTTTCGATTTCGAGCTGCCCGAACGCTGCATCGCCTTGCACCCGGTGTCGCCGCGCGATGCTGCAAAAATGCTGGTCGTGCAGCCGGGGGAAGCTTTGCGCGACGGCGTCGTGGGCGATTTGGCGTCGCTGCTCCGCCCCGGCGACGCGATGGTCTTCAATGATACGCGCGTGATACCGGCCGCGCTGGAAGGCGAGCGTGTGCGTGGTGACGCGAAAGCGCACGTAGCCTTCAATCTCACCAAACGCGTCGATCAAAACCGCTGGCGGGCCTTCGCGCGTCCGGCCAAGCGGCTGCAAGTGGGAGACCGCGTCCACCTGGGGGGCACCAGCGAGATGTGTTTTGCCGCAGCGCTGGATGCGACCGTCAGCGCGCGCGGCGAGGCCGGCGAGGTGGAGCTGGCGTTTGATCTGGCCGGGCCGGATCTCGACGCGGGCATCGCCGCGCAAGGGCAGATGCCACTGCCGCCGTATATCGCGCTGAAGCGACCGCCCGACGAAACCGACCGGCAGAGTTACCAGACGATCTTTGCCAAACAGGATGGTGCCGTCGCCGCGCCCACGGCCGGGCTGCACTTCACGCCGGAGCTGCTGGCGGCACTGCAGGCGCGCGGCGTGTCCCAGCATTTCGTCACGTTGCACGTCGGTGCGGGCACGTTCCTGCCGGTCAAGGCCGGCGATACGAGCGAGCACAAGATGCACGCCGAGTGGGGCGAGGTCAGCGCGGAGACCGCGTCTGCGCTCAATGCGGTGCGGGCGCACGGCGGCCGCATCGTGGCCGTGGGCACGACGTCGCTACGGTTGCTGGAGAGTGCTGCGGCCGAAGACGGCGCTCTTCACGCCTTCAGCGGCGACACGGCGATCTTCATCACGCCCGGCTATCGCTTCCGCGCCGTGGACGTGCTGATGACCAATTTCCACCTGCCAAAATCGACGCTGTTCATGCTGGTCTCGGCCTTCTCTGGACTAGAGACCATGCAGGCGGCATACGCACATGCCATTGCCACGGGCTATCGTTTCTATTCCTACGGCGACGCGAGCTTGCTCATGCGCCAGGGTTAGGGCGCCTAGCTAGAATCGCCGTCAGGTGTCAGACGGCTACGAACGAAGAGGTGTTCCATGACTGACAGCCAACGTCCGCCGCTTCCGCCATTCACCGCCGAAACGGCCGCGCAGAAAGCGCGCATGGCGGAGGATGCCTGGAACAGCCGTGATCCTGCCCGGGTGGCGCTCGCCTATACCGTCGACTCGCGCTGGCGCAATCGCGCCGAGTTCCTGGAAGGGCGTCCGGCGATCGAGCAATTCCTGACGCGCAAGTGGAACCGCGAACTCGACTATCGCCTGATCAAGGAAGTCTGGGCCTTTCACGACAATCGCATTGCGGTCCGCTTCGCCTACGAGTGGCACGACGACGGCGGTCACTGGTTTCGCAGCTACGGCAACGAGAACTGGGAATTCGACGCGCATGGCCTGATGCGCCTGCGCATCGCCAGCATCAACGACCTGCCGATCTCCGAGGCAGACCGCAAGTATCATTGGCCACTGGGCCGCCGCCCCGACGATCATGCGGGCCTGAGTGATCTGGGGCTGTAGAGCTGTCGCGTGTGGAATGGGGTCAGACCTGAGGTCTGACCCCGAAGCTCCGCCCCACCGACTGCGCGATTATCCGAGATGGACGTGAAAGACGAGCATGACCACTGCCACAGACTCCGCAATGCCCGCGCCGGAAACTGCCGCTGAGTTCGGCTACCGCCTCATTGCGCAGGACGGTAGCGCGCGGCTGGGCGAAGTCGTTACGCCGCGCGGCATCATCCGCACGCCCGCGTTCATGCCGGTGGGCACGGTGGCGACGGTGAAGGCGCTCTATACCGAGCAGGTGGCCGAGGCCGGTGCCGATATCCTGCTCGGCAACACCTATCACCTGATGCTGCGGCCGACGGCGGAGCGCATTGCCAAGCTCGGCGGCCTGCATAAGTTCATGCGCTGGGACAAGCCGATCCTGACCGACAGCGGCGGCTTCCAGGTGATGAGCCTGTCGAAGATCCGCAAGATCACGGAAGAGGGCGCGCAGTTTCAATCGCACCTCGACGGCTCTCGCCACATGCTGACGCCGGAACGCTCGATCGAGATCCAGTGCCTGCTGGGTGCCGATATCCAGATGCAGTTCGACGAATGCATCGAACTGCCCGCCGAACGCCGCGAGGTGGAGCGCGCGATGGAGCTGTCGCTGCGCTGGGCGGAGCGGTCGCAGCAGGCCTTCCAGCGCCTGTCGCAGCCGGGGCAGGCGCTGTTCGGCATCGTGCAGGGCGGTGTCGACGGGGAGTTGCGGCGGCGCTCCGCCAAGGCGCTCGCGGGGATGGATCTGCCGGGCTACGCCATCGGCGGCCTGGCCGTTGGCGAAGGGCACGAGGCGATGCTGGCGGCCATCGAGGAAACGATGCCGGAAATGCCGGCCGGCAAGCCGCGCTATCTGATGGGCGTCGGCACGCCGCAGGATCTGATCGAGAGCGTGCGGCGCGGCATCGACATGTTCGACTGCGTGATGCCGACGCGCAATGGGCGCCACGGCCTGGCCTTCACGTGGCAGGGCAAGGTCAACCTGCGCAACGCTAAGCATGCCGATGACCCGCAGCCGCTCGATCTGGCATCCACGTGCCCAGCGGCCCGCGAGTATTCACGCGCCTACCTGCATCACCTCGTGAAGTCAGGCGAGTATCTCGGCTCGATGATCTTGTCGTGGGTGAATACCGTGTTCTACCAGGACCTGATGGCGGCGATGCGATCTGCGATCGCCGAAGGCCGCTTCGAAACGTGGGCCGCTGAGACAAAGATCGCACTCGAAGGTGTGCCGGCCAGCGACTGACGTGCTCCGCTCGGGATGCGCACTCCTTAGCCCGGCGGCTCCATCGGTCCCGGAAGCGATTTCGCGCTGGCCCGCTCGCGGTGCACGAGGTAGATGCCCGAGGCGATGATGATGGCCGAGCCCGCGAGGGTCCAAAGGTCGGGCAAGTCGCCGAACACGAGCCAGCCGGCCAATACCATGGTGACCAGCTGCAGATAGAGGAACGGCGAAATGCTGGACGCCGGCGCCAGCCGGTAGGCGTGCAGGAAGAGGTAGTGCCCGGTGCCGCCCAGCACGCCAAGCCCGCCAAGCAACAACCAGGTCGTCAAATCCTGCGGTGCCACCCATTGCATGATCGCGAAGGGTGCAGCAAACACCGTGCCCACGAACATGGAATAGAACAGCGTCACGAACGGCGGATCATAGGGTGACAAGTAACGCGTCAGGATCATGAAAACGGCATAGGCGAGCATACCGGCGAGTGAATAGAGCACGGCCGGATGCACGCCACCGAGGCCGGGGCGGACGGCGAGCACCACGCCGCCGAAGCCGACGAGGATGGCGATCAGCCGCCGCATCCCCACCCATTCGCCGAGGAACGGGCCCGCCAGCAGCGCCACCATCAGCGGCGCCAGGAAGACGATCGTCACCGTCTGGTCCAGGCGCAGGTATTGCAACGCCAGGAAGTTGAACAGCGTGGTCGCGACCATCAACACGGAGCGCACGAGCTGCAATGTCAGCTTCGATGTCTTGAACATCGCCGGCAGGCTCATGACGCCGAAGGCCGGCACGAGGACGGCGAGCGCCATGAACTGGACGATGAACCGGCACCAGACGATCTGCGAAACCGGAACGCCCTTGTGGATGGCGAGATATTTGGCGGAGGTATCGAGCCCCGTGAAGAATGTGCAAGCGACCACCATCAGCGCGATCGCACGCATGCGATCAGCCGACGTCGACGGTGCGGGGACCAGTCTGGAGAGTTGCGTCATGCGGTGGGGTCAGTGCGGAGCATCGTGCGGCGGCTGATAGCTCATGGCGGCTGCCTAAGCGAGAGGCATTTGCGCGGGGGAGGGCTGCGGGCAAAGCAAGGGTGCGGGCGCCCCGGAACCGGGGCCGCCACATGCCGTTATGATCCGTCCCCAGAACCGGAGATCAGCCATGGCTACGAGCCCCGATAAAAATGACAAAAACTCCAGTGACTTGAAGTACGGCGAAGGCCAGCGAGAACAGTACGGCGAAGGCTATGGCAACCGCCCGGAAGACGTGAACGAGGGCGCCGACGCCTCTACCGACGGCGGTTGGGCGGGCGGTGATCGCGAGAAGACCGCGCAAACCGACGAAGCGCCCGGCGGCAATCCGGACAAGAACAAGCCAAAGCCGTAACCGCAGTCGCTGCTCGACGCTCAGGTATAGAGGGCGCAAAAATAGAACGCGTAAAAAGGGGTCCGACCCAACGGGTCTGACCCCAAATCGATCGGGTTCTGCCGTGGCCGCGCCGCGATCTTGAAATATCCCAGTGGCATGACCGTCGCCAAGCTGCTGATCTCCCTTTTCGTCCTGCTGTTCCTGTTGCCGCTCGGCACGCATGCTGCGTGGTGGACCGCGCAGACGCACCCGAGTTCATTTGCCGAGGCGGACTGGTCGGCCTCCGGCGTCCTTCCGTCCGCCAAGGCAGAACCGGACGCCGTTGTGCACATCCTCGCGGGCCGGACCGGGCGTTGGAAGGGCATCTTCGCGCATCACAGCTGGATCGTGGTCAATCCGCGCGGCGCTGCCCGCTACACACGCTACGAGGTCGTCGGCTGGGGAAATCCCGTGCGAACCGACGCGTATGCGCCGGACGGACGCTGGTACAGCGACACGCCTGTAATCATCGCCACGTTGCGGGGCGAGGCCGCCGAGCGCGCCATCCCCCGCATCCGAGAAGCCGTGGCCAGTTACCCCTATGCGGCGCGCGGCAGCTATACGATCTGGCCCGGACCCAACTCCAATACGTTCGTGGCGACGATCGTGCGCGCCGTGCCGGAGCTGGCCACCGGCCTGCTGCCGACGGCGCTGGGTAAGGACTTCGCGGGCTCGTGGCTTTACGCGGGCAACACGCCCAGCCGCACGGGCTGGCAGGTATCGCTCAACGGCGCGGCCGGTGTCAGCGTCGGCTGGGTCGAGGGCGTGGAAATCAACTTGTTCGGTCTCGTCGCCGGCCTCGACATTCGCCGTCCCGCGCTGAAGCTGCCGGGCTGGGGCCGAATTGGGCTCTCGACGGGCTGAAGCTTATCCCCGCGCACGTGCGCCGTGCCTATTCTCGATCATCCCACCGCACACGTCGGGCGCGCGGCCATGCTGAGGCCATGCGAGCGGAGGGGAGCGTTCCGGACTGCTGGAAGGCATCAGCTCATTCCAGGGTCTCGTCCAACGCCGCGATCGCCGGGGGCAACCGGGCATCGTGGCGCTGGCTCTGCCGGCGGGGCGCATCACCCCGTTCAACCTCCGAACTCGATGCGCGGAGGGATGGTGGTGGCAACGGTTCGAAAATGGGGCCCACCCCGTTGAACGTGGCGGGGCGGCGAGGCCGCATCGCGTATTATTTGTAGACGAGGCTGAGCTGCCCCGTCCCCACACGCGCAAAACCCCGAGGCACATGCCTGCGGGGCAAGTCAGCGCGACCGTAAGAGGTGAAATGCGCGGCTTAAGCCGAAGCGGAAGCGGTCGCCTTGGCGACGCGGGCCTTGCCAGCCTGCTTCTTCAGCATCTTGCGGACGGCAGCGGTATTGCCCTGCGGCCGCGTGAGCTTGGCGCGCGGAATGGCGCGGCGGGCCTTCTTCTTCTCAATTTCGACTTTGCGGTGATGCTTGGCCTTGACCGGCATAGGACTGATCCATCTTTGAAATCTGTGATTTGCCCCATCGTCTAGGCGATCTTGCCGCGCGAGGCAAGCCGCTGGTCTGTCACAGTTGGACCCTGTCACAGACCTGAAATGCGGCAGCGCTAGCGCTTTGGGGATCGGGAAAGCCGCGCTCGAGTCGCAACCGGCACGCTTTCCAATGGCAAACGCCTGGGGACCTTGCCGCCATGACGAGGACAATTGCGCTCGACCATACCGTCAACCTGCCTGCCAATCATCGCCTCAAGTCGGCGGTGCACCGCCATAAGGCCGCCAGCCGCCAGGGCCTGCAGGAACGGCTGTTTACGCTGGTGTTTGCCGGCCTGGTCTATCCGCAGATCTGGGAAGACCCGGCCATCGACATGGAGGCGATGCAACTCAAGGGTGGGGAGCATCTCGTCGCGATCGCGTCCGGCGGTTGCAACGTGTTGAGCTACGTCACCGCCGCCGACGTGCAGGTGACCGCAATCGACCTCAACCCGGCGCATATCGCGTTGAACAAACTGAAGCTGGCGGCGGCCAGGCGCCTGCCCGATCATGCCGCCTTCTACCGCTTCTTCGCTGAGGCGAACGCCAAGCAAAACGTTGCGGTCTATCGGCAAATGCTGCGGCCGCATCTCGACGACGCCACGCGCCGCTACTGGGACGGCCGTGATAAACTTGGCCGCACGCGCATCGGATACTTCGGCCGCAACATCTACCGGCGCGGTCTGCTCGGCGCCTTCATCACGGCGGGGCATTGGCTGGCGCGCATCCATGGCCGCGATCCAAGGCGCCTGTTGCAGGCAACGTCGCTGGCCGACCAGCGGCGTATCTACGAAACGGAGTTGGCGCCGCTGTTCGGCAAGCGCCACATCCGCTGGCTGCTCGACCGGCCGGCCGCGCTATTCGGGCTCGGCATTCCGCCCTCGCAGTTTACGGCCCTGAAGGGCTCGGAGACGACGATGGCGACCGTGCTGGAACAGCGGCTGCAGCGCCTGGCCTGCGATTTTGACCTCTCCGGCAACTACTTCGCCTGGCAGGCCTTCGGCCAGACATACGCCGGCGAGCAGGGGCCATTGCCGCCTTACCTGCAGCGCGAGCGCTTCCAGGCGCTGAAGGCGCGCGCGCAGAACGTTCGGATCGAGCACGCGTCCTTCACGGAACACCTGGCGGAACTGCCGGATGCCTCGCGCGACGCCTACGTGCTGCTCGATGCGCAGGACTGGATGACCGACGCGCAGCTGACGGTGCTGTGGCGCCAGATCCTGCGCACGGCCAAGCCCGGCGCGCGCGTCATCTTCCGCACAGCCGGCGAAGACACGATCCTGCCCGGCCGCGTGCCGGATGCGATCCTGTCGCGCTTTCATTACGACGCAGCAGCGGGGCGGGCATGGACCGCGCGTGATCGCTCGGCGATCTACGGCGGCTTTCACCTCTACACGCTGAAAGGCTGACGATGGCTGTGGCCCCCGACCTGGATCGCGATGCCGCTCGCCACATGGATGGGATCTATCGCACACAGCGGCACATCTACGATGCCACGCGGAAGTTCTATCTGCTGGGGCGGGACAGCATGCTTGACGGCTTGCAACCGCCGGCCGGAGGAAGCGTTCTGGAGATCGGCTGCGGCACAGGCCGCAATCTGGTGGCAGCGGCGCGTCGTTACCCGGGCCCGCGGTTGTACGGCTTTGACATCTCCGAGGAGATGCTTTCGACGGCGAGGCAATCCATTGCGCGCGCCAACCTGGCAGACCGCGTGACGCTGGCTACCGGCGATGCGTCGCGGTTCTCGGCTAACGAGCTCTTCGGCGTCGCCAGCTTCGATCGCGTCTTCATCTCCTATGCCGTGTCGATGATCCCGCCGTGGCGTGAGGCGCTGGCCTGCGCGATGACGGCCGTGGCGCCGGGCGGCGAATTGCACGTCGTCGACTTCGGTCAGCAGGCCGGGCTGCCCGCGTGGTTCCAGGCCGGACTGACGGCGTGGCTTGCGCGCTTCTGCGTGACGCCGCGCGGCGATCTGGAAGGCGAGATGGCCCGCATCGCCACGGACCACGGCGGCAGCCTGCGCTTTGCGCGTCTCTATCGCGATTACGCCCGCTACGACGTCATCGCCCGGCCGAGCTAGGGCGCCGGCACCGGCGCTGGTGCGATCGCGGTGGCGCTGATGCCGGTGACGCTCGACAGCCATTCGAGCAGTCCCGGCAGGAAATAGATCGGCAACAGCAGCACGACGGCCCAGACCACGGCGGATACGGCGCTGGCGGGCAGGAAGCGCGCCAGGACCATGCCGTCCAATCCCGCGATGACCGGCACCAGGCAACGCTTCATGCCGAGGAACTTGCTGGCGATGATGCCCGGCGTGCCGTGCCGGGCGAGATAGGCGCGCACGTCGCTGATGTCTTCCGGATCGGCATCGATCAAATGCTGGGTGGCGAAATCGGCGTGGCCGCGCGCGCCCTGGCGGTAGAAAAAGATGTCGCCGAGGAAGGCGCCGGCGGCGCCCGCCGCCATCAGCGGCAGCACGTTGCCACCCGCCAGCGAATGGGCAGCGCCCAGGCCGAGGAACAGCAACAGCGACGGCACGGCGAGCAGCAGGTTCGGCACGGCATTGACGAAGGCGATGGCGAAGATGGCCAGCGCTACGAAAGCCTCGTGGCCGCGCAGGAACGCGGCGACCTCCTGCTTGAAGCCGACGAGGAAGAAGAACGGGGCCATGATGCCAACGGCCCAGATGAAGGCGCTGATGACGTTGGCCATCTGGAATGTCGACTGCTTCATGCCGAACATGCCGGCAGCCAGCGGAATGACGCCGCGGATAGGGCCGAAGAAGTGGCCGAGGAAGACGCCGGCAAATCCATACTTGGCAAAAAAGCGTTCGCCGCGCGGGATCAGGCGGGGGTGCGTGCGGAAGGGCCAGACATCGCGCACGGTGTCCTTGAAGTAGAGGCCGATCCAGTATGACGTGGCATATCCCAAGGTGCCGCCGAGACCGGCGACGGCAATGAACGGCCAAAGCTCCGAAAACTGCGTGCCGCCGGCAGCGAGCACAGAGACGATGGCGGCTAGAATGAAGGTGGCGGGAAGCACGAGGGAGACGAGGCACAAGCTTTCGCCGAACGCCAGGCCGAAGACGATGGGCAACGCCCAGCCCGGGTGCTCTCGCACAAAGAGGGCGACGGCATCGGCGAACTCTTGCAGCGACATTCAGGCTTCCATCGAATTGGGGAATCGGGGAGTGGACGATGTGTCCGCAACGTTTCGGCCGTCATCGTGCCCAGAAGATGGCTCGAAAGGGAAGTGGGAACCGGAAATCAGGTCTTGCCGCAGCGCTTGGCCTGCTCGCGCGCCAGATCACGGCTGACTTCACCGGCCAAAATCACGCCGCGAGCGATCTGCGCGTGCGTCAGGCGGCCGGTGCTGGCGCGCAGCACGGCAGGTGCGGCGTCGGCTTCGCGGCGGCCGTGGGCCAGTTCATCGCATGTCAGATCGCGGCGGCGCTGGCGCAACGCAAACAACCGCACGCCCGAGGCATGCGCCGAGGCATCGGCCGGCTGCTTGACCCAGGATTTGCTCTTGTCTGCCACCATCGAGCGCAGCGCCGTCTGGCGGGACGAGACACACTGGGCGCTGTCATCGACGCAATTCAGCGAACTGGTCGTCGTGAATTCGACGTTCGGCGAGGAGCAGCCGGAGGCCGCCACCAGGCACATGGTGCCCAGCGTCAGGGAGAGAAAGGTGCTGCAAGTCCCGCTTAAAGTCATCGACGTCCTATCTTGCGGTCAGCGCTAAGCGCTTGCCATGGCGCCGTTGTGGCGCCCGTGAGGAGAAGCAGCAGCTGGCGCGTCTGACGCAGCCAGATAGCCACCATGCCAGCCGGCGATTACGAGCGGGGACCGAAGGCACATTCGGCCCGGAAGGTTAGGAAAGTGTTGCCAGGCGCTTAATGAACCCTTGCGGATCGTTCCCATCCGAATCGTTTGCACCATTGTAGCCGACGCGGCAATGAACCGTTGAGCATTAAGGCGCTCCATTCACCGAAAATTTCCCCTGATATTTACGCAATTTATGTGACTTGAGCGCAGACTTCGGTTGCGTTCGTTGGAGGCGATATCGCTGAACGCTGCGGAGGGGATCCGCAAGTCTTGCGTTAAGTGGGGACTGGTTATGGCACGTCTGGATTTTTACTCGACCGAGATGCTGGGGGGCGCACCTGCCGCCATGGCCTCGGATGCGCTTTATGAATTGGGGCTGATGTATTGCTCCGGCCGCAACGGCGAATACGACCTCGTGCAGGCCCACAAGTGGTGCAATCTGGCGGCGATGCGCGGAAACGCGGACGCCAAGCGGCTGCGGCTCGAACTCGCGCAAGAAATGACGCGGTCGGAAATCTCCCGCGCGCAGAAACTGGCGCGCGAGTGGCTGACGCGGCACTGAACCGTCCGCTCTCCATTGAATCGCCTGGGCCTTCGCCTCTGGTTAGTTGTGCCCCCTAGCGGCAACCGCTGCATACTGCTGTCCGCAGGCCCTCTGAACTCGAACGGTGGGGCCGCGGTCAGCACTTCTTGAACAGCGACGACATGCACTCCCATGATTTTTTGGCTGCGTCGCCAATGGCGCCGCCGGCCTTCTCGAGGTTCTCTTTGGACTTTTCCATGAGTCCGGGCTCGTTCGCCGGGGCAGGAGCTGCAGGCTCCCCGCCGGGGCGCGAGTGGTCGGCTGGTGGCAGGGCTGCCGGTTCGCCGCCGGCGGGCATTGCCTGCTGCCCGGGCGCTTGCGGGCGCAATTGCTGCGGGCTCGCGGGCTCAACGGGTCGCGGCTCGTCCATCGTTGCCAGATCGATCTGCTTCACGACGCCGAGGCAGGGCGCCGCCGACGCCTTATCGATGCTGCAACTTTCGTGATTGCCGCTCCTGGCCAGCTGCGTGATGCATTGCAGCCAGGCGCGCTGGTCCGTGCCCTGGCCCTCGCGCCCGTCGTTGGTCATGCAGCGGTAGCGGGCGTCCGGCGTATAGCAGACGACGCAATATTCCGAGGACTTGGCCGGCTGTGCCGCAACCAGCAGCAAAATCGCTAGGGCAAGCTGGCGGCGCATCGTGTGCGGTTCCCGTCGGAGGGGCCTGGCTATGCGGCCCGAACGCGGCGGTTATACACTGTCTGCGGCCTGCGGGCGGCGCGCAATTGCAATCTTCGTCCGCGGCTTGCGTTCTGGAGACCGGCCCACTATACGGGTGCTTCGCCGGATCCGGAGACGTGGCCGAGTGGCTGAAGGCGACGGTTTGCTAAATCGTTATACGCTGTCAAGGCGTATCGAGGGTTCGAATCCCTCCGTCTCCGCCATTAACCATGTTAAGCCATTGAAATCATTACATTTTCAAAAAAGCTGGCTGGCTTTCGGGCTGGCTTTTGGCAGAGTGCTTGAAGCATTTTCTTCTATCAGAACCGTAAGCATCTGACGATCCTCGATGCCGTCCTGTGGATAACTTTAGGCGGTTGACGGACGGATTTTCTGCGCCTATTGCCGTGATTGTTGATTCTGTTTGGAAGGAAATATTTACGTCGCACGTTCTCTACCAACCCGGCGACCCCGACACGCCCAGCTTCATCAAGAAGCGAGACGGCGGTGTCCTTCAACTTTGCCGCGTGTGCGGCCTTGGCGAGATGCGTTTGGTCGAGCCGTGCGTGTCGGCGGAGCGACCGAAGCAGGCCGGTGATGTCGCCGACGACGTGGCATCTGACGGGCGATGACCGTTGAAATTCTTGTCGGCGATTGCCGCGAACGAATGGCCGAGTTGCCAGATGGGTGCGTGCAGACGTGCGTGACCTCGCCACCCTATTTCGGCCTACGGGATTATGGCGTCGATGGGCAGATTGGCGCCGAGGTGCATCCCAACGACTTCTGCAACGTGCTGGTGGAGGTGTTCCGCGAAGTTAGGCGCGTGCTTCGCGATGATGGAACCGTTTGGCTGAACCTTGGCGACAGCTATTGCAACACAGACAAGTGGGGCGGCGGGGGCGACACCGGAAAGAATACAATCGCGCCAGACGGCGCAGTGCCATCATGGGCTGTACGGCGAAAGCGGCCGAAGATGGATGGCCTCAAACCCAAAGATCGGATGATGATCCCCGCGCGTGTCGCCCTGGCGTTGCAAGCAGACGGCTGGTGGCTGCGTGACGAAATCATTTGGCACAAGCCGAACCCAATGCCGGCCAGTGTCACGGATAGGACGACGCCGGCACATGAGATGATTTACCTACTGTCGAAGTCGCCGCGCTATTTTTATGACGTGGAGGCGGTCAAGGAGCCGGCAAAAAGGTGGCCCGGCCATACGTCGAAACGGCAGGGTGAATTCGGCGGAAAAGGTGCGGCTCCAGGAACCGGGCAGTCTGCGTTTCGCGCCATAACGGAAACACGCAACCGCCGATCCGTCTGGACGGTGACGACCAAGCCATTCAAGGGCGCGCACTTCGCGACGTTCCCGCCCGATCTTATCGAGCCGTGCATCCTGGCAGGCTGCCCAATCGGTGGCACCGTGCTTGATCCGTTTGGAGGTGCGGGGACGACGGGCCTTGTCGCGCAAGCACATGGGCGCAACGCGATCCTGTGCGAACTGAATCCAGAATATGCGTCTATAGCTCGCGATCGGATAGATGAGGCGGCGGCGACGCCGTTGGCCGCGAAGAAGATTAGGGCGAAGCGCGCTCCGAAGATGGTGCGTGGAGTTCAGACAGCGCTATTCGGACAGGATTCTGTGCCCTCGCCGCCACGGCCGGTGTGAAAGAACACCGCGTGAACATCTAGATGTTGTGTGTGGTGCGAAGCAGTCATACAAGAGAGACACCGGGCGTGCGGCCCGGCGGTGTGCGTCTGTTGCCTTCCGATGCGTCGGCGCGCCACCTGTTTGGGTCCGAAGGTCCCGCGCGTCAAGGTTCAACAGGAACCCTGAGCGACGAAGATGTTTAAAAGCACCTTTGAACTACACAACGCCCTCTTTCCCGATCAACCGAACGCCATGTATCGGTCGCCGGCTGCGCATCCAATTTCATTTCTTAGCTCGCTATGTGAGCGGCCAAAGACGGAATGGGTGAGCGGCCACTACAAGGTGGTCTACGAGGGCCTTGGCCATCGCAGAGAATGGGTGGATGGCTACTGGCGTGCAGTAGGCTGATAGAAATACGGAGCCCGGCCGCCGGGCTCCGTATTTATGCGACGATATGTCGCATTGCCGCGAGCCAGTTTTGAGGAATTAGGCACCTAAATAGAACGTCAGTTGGACACGCCACCTGACGAAGACTCGGCTGATTCACGACAGCCCCCAATAGAAGGGGCAACCTATGGTTCCTTACCTCTATCTGGTGATCGCTATCTGCTACGTTGCAATCGCGATCAACCACTTCCACTGACGCAGAAGTCACCAGACGCAAGTCTGGTGACCTTCGCCGGGCCGCCAAACTGGCTGGCTTTTGGCACTGATATAGCCGCGGATAGGCAAGGATGCCGGCGGGTGATTGCATGACTGATTTTACGATAGCCGAGCAGATGCTTTACTCAGCGGTAAAGCTGACATCTAAAAAGAATGGCATCGCCACCGGAACGGGAACTGGCTTCTTTGTCGACTTTGCGAATAATGGAGAGCAGCGCGTCCCGTGTATCGTTACTAACAAGCACGTTATAGAAAATGCCGATCAGGTCACTGCCCTATGTCATTTAGCCGACGGCGCGAAACCTTCCGGGCGTTTTGTGACCTGCACGACTCCGCTAACACCGCAGACGGTTTTTAACCACCCGGTGCCGGAGGTTGACCTATGCGCAATCTCCTTCGGCCCCATCCTTTCCCAAGCGAATGAAGCGAAAACGCCGGTATTCGTCATTACTCTCGGACTCGACCTCATACCGGCAGACGACGATTGGGCAAATTACGACGCCATCGAAGAAGTCACGATGATCGGGTTCCCACGTGGAATGTCGGATGAAGCCAACAATTTGCCGTTAGTGCGTCGGGGAATAACTGCGACATCGCTAGGAAAACGCTACAACAATAAGCCGGAATTTATGGTCGATATGGCGTGCTTCCCCGGCTCATCAGGTTCCCCAGTGTTTGTATTCGATCGGAATGGATTCCATGATCGCAAGACAAGGCAATATCGAGTTGGTGCGAGCCGCCTGCACCTGGCTGGCGTGCTTTATTCGGGGCCAATGGTGACAAACACGGGCCAGATTGTCCTCGCGACCCCGCCGCAGTTCTCCGTCGCGACAATGATGCACTTGGGCTACGTGATCCGCGCGACCGAACTTCGAGTGATCGACGGCGACATTAGGAGCAGGTTGTTCGCCGCGTCGAAACCAACATTCTAACCACTATCCACCACCAGCCACCCTAACTTCTGGCTGGCTTTCTGGCTGGCTTCCGGCTCAGGCATAGCCCTGTTCAGGGGTGGACACGGGTGAACAGTTGGGGAATGTAGATCGTTGATATGCAACGAAAAAGCGGACACTCACGGATAGTCACGGACGGAAGGGGATTTCCCTCCGTCTCCGCCATTAACCATGTTAAGCCGTTGAAATGTTACATGTTTTTTCCGTCAGGGGACGGATTGGCTTGCTTCTGGTTGGCCACTAGCGTGACGCTGGTGTCAGTCTGCAGACACATCATTTCCGCTGATCGCTAATGTCGCGAATAGGCAGTTGACGGACGGAAATTTCGCAGCTATTGCCGGATTGTTGATTATTTTTGGAAGGAAATATTTACGTCGCACGTTCTCTATCAACCCGGCGACCCTGACGCGCCCAATTTCATCAAGAAGCGCGACGGCGGTGTCCTTCAACTTTGCCGCCTCTGCGGCCTGGGCGAAATGCGGTTGGTCGAGCCGTGCGTGCTGGCAGAAGGCCGCAACCTCGCCGCCGCCCCAGCGACAGATGTGCAGGTCTGGAAGCAGCATCTTGATTACTCCGGCGAGCAGATGAACGTTAGCGAGTTCCGTGACCCGCCATTCTCTAATCCGTGGTGTTCGAACTGCGGAGATGACGTTACGACTGCGATCGTTTGTCGTCAGTGCGACGACAAACGATCGCCGTCCACCGCCGACATCATTCGTGGACTGTTGGCGACCAATGACGGGCTGATCTACGTAGGGCGTCTCTGACGCCATCGTGCACGCCGAAGCGTGGCTGGCGGAGAATGGGTTGTGAGAGATTATGTAGAGCCGCTGATAGCATCCGAAATCCTCCCCCTTCTGCGTCCATCGGAGCGTCGCTGTTTGATCGCGATGAGCGCCAAACTCCAGACATGTAGCGAGATTGGAACAACAGGCCGCGTGCTGTGGGAACTGAACGATTATCGCCGTGACGAAAGAGGGGTGTCGCCGCCAACGACTATGGTTTGGTACGATGAGGAATACGGCTGGCGTGGGTGGGCGCTTACCTCGCTAGGCGAGCAAGTTAAGCTATGCTTGCTTGGTAGTGACTAGCGGAGTTGCACTAATGTCGTCAGGTCTGAACTTTAGCGAGCAGCTGGCAAAGCAATTAGGCTATCTCGAGCGGTCAGCAAAGGCATACGATGAGGGCCACGCAGACGAGGGCATCCGCATCGCGCAGGCGCTTCGTGTAATATTCCACAATATCGACCGAAGCACAGGCCTTATCGAACATTTGCAATCACCTACGGTCACCGTCAGAAGCACAGTTAGCGGAGCCACGCGATCCGCCGGCCATGTTCGCCGGGCGCGAATTGATGACAGGTTTACTTTTTTCGCTCGCCGTGATGACCGTCTCGACGGCTGCGGGAGGAAGCGGCCTCTTGACCGACGCAGCAATCACGATCGGTTCATCCCCTGGGCGGCGTGGTGGGAGGAACGGTTCGCGATCATCAACGGCTTTGATTACACGAGAAAGGGCTTGGTTCTGTGGGCGTCTAACAAGGATGGTGGCGCTCACGTCGATGAAAAGTTTCCGGCAGCCTACCAAGCCATCAAAGCATCAGCTGCCTTGGGAAGGTTTAGCCATGGTAACGAGCTTATTCCCGTAGAAGACGCTCACCTTGTTTTTTTACGATCGATGGCTTTCGAAGTCTTGAACAGTCCGGAGCTTCGCAGGCTCGCGGGGGGGTGATGGCCGGCCGCTAAAAGTCTTTCGGCGAGAAAAATAGAGCCGCGCCCATGAACGACATCGAACGCGAGGCAATCATCCTCAACACTGCGTGGGACATGATTGACGACAAGGTCAATTAGGCCATGTTCGCGAAGACCGAGAAGACCGAAAATTCCAATCTCATGTTCAAGGACAGCTTCTACGCTAGGCTGTTTGCGATCTTGCTTGTCGACTTCCTGTCGGAAGTAAAGGCCTTCAAGGGCCCAGTCCCTCTTGGACTTAAGCCGGTGCCGAGTGGAGTCAGACCAACTGATCGAACAATGCTGTTTCATTTGAGGGGTGTTGCCGCGAGTCCCAACCTCGGCAGAGATGCGACACGATTAGTGGCGGCGACGGAGGCATTTGGCGATTGGCTAGAGGCCGAGTTCACTGCAGAGGTGAACTTTTCCGATATCAGCGCTGTCACAGATGTCCGCATCTCTCGCATTCAGTATCTCAAACTGTGCGGAGACATCGCGAAGCATAACTTGGCTAGGCTCTCAACGAACGTGGGTCACTTGCGGAAGTTGCTGGAGATATCGGGGCATCCGGTAACCCAGCAGGATGCCTACCTAGCCATCAACAATTTCCGGGAGCGCTTTCTGGATGACATCCTGATTTATCACTCAAGCCAGATAGGCGAGTTCCTCAACAACATTCGCTGGGCGATATACGAATATCTTCAACCAGATTCCGCCGGTCGTTTCATCGGACGCCAGTATCTTGGGACGACATGGCTTACGCTTATCGCGTGCCCAGCGAGATCACCGAACCGCTAGCTGTGGCTATGTATTGGGACGCGATGAACAAGTCGCGCAGACGCCCACATGTTCAGCAGTTCACGATCAATGACATATTTAAGAAGGAATACTGAGCCACCGTCCGCTTCAACCCGTGCCTTCAGGCTCCGATTAACCCCCATCCGCCCAACTTCTGGCTGGCTTTCTGGCTGGCTTCCAGCTCAAGCAAAGCCCTGCTTAGGGGTGGACGCTGGTGGACAGTTGGGGAATGTAGATCGTTGATATACAACGAAAAAGCGGACGCTGGTGGATAGTCACGGACGGAAGGGCATCTCCCTCCGTCTCCGCCATATCTTGGAACGCATTGCGATCCAGTGAATTTAATTATCAGCACACTTACGCACCTGTTAAACGGGGTTTGCGCCGGCTTGGACTGGCTTGACGGACGGACGCTCTCAGCCGAATTGCAATCGAAAGTTCGAACCGAGCCATCAGAACGAGAGCCCGGCCCGCCCCAAGATCCCCAATTCATTCCCTGGCTTCGGGGTGGCATTCGCGGGTGGGAGCCAGATTACCAACCCTCTAGTCGATCAACCGTTTAGCGTCGCGGCAAAGATACGATCTTCGAGGAGGCTGCGAAGTTGAAGGTCAGCACGAGGTCTCGCACGCCACTTGGATGATGGCGATGTCCGAGACAGATGACGCGGTTAGACGTCACCGACAAGCCGGTAGCCGATACCTGGCTCGGTCTGGACGAGATCGGGCAAGGTCGGACCGCGGGTCAGCTTTTGGCGGAGCTGGCCGATGAACACCCGCAGGTATTGCACATCATGCGTGTGCGCCGGTCCCCAGACCGAAGTCAGGATCTGCCGGTGCGTCACGACGCGGCCGGTGTTACGCACCAAAATGGCGAGGAGGTCGAATTCCTTCGGCGTCAGTTTGACCGGAGCGCCACCGAGCGTCACAGTGTGCGCGAGAATGTCCACCGACAGGTCGCCGGACGTAAATGTGACTTCGCTTCCCGCTTCCTGTGCGGCGTGGCGAAGCGCCGCTCGCATCCGGGCCAATAGCTCGCCGATGCCGAACGGCTTGTCCACGTAATCGTCGGCGCCCAGGTCCAGTGCGGCGATCTTCTCCGATTCCCGATCGCGCGCCGAGATGACAATGATCGGCGTCTTGGACCATTCGCGCAGGCGCGCGATGACGTCCTTGCCGTCCATCTCAGGCAGGCCTAGATCGAGCAGGATGATGTCCGGCGCGCTGGTAGCAGCCGTCTTCAAGGCGCCGGCACCCGTCTGCTCTGTGACGACGTCGTAGCCGGCTGCCGTCAGGCTGGGCTTCAGGAAGCGCAAGATCTGCGGTTCGTCGTCAACGGCGAGAACACGTTGGCTCATGCGGTCCCCGTGGCGGCCGGCAACACTATTGAAATGCGTGTGCCCCGGCCGGCGGCGACAGGGCTGTGTGCAGTGATGCTGCCGCCCATCGCTGTCACCAGCGCCGCACAGATCGACAGGCCGAGGCCCGTGCCCGGTGCGCGGCCGTCGCCCGGATTCACACGGTAGAATTTGTCGAACACCTTTTCCAGATCGCCGGCCGGGACGCCGGTGCCCTGGTCGGTCACGGAGATCGTGACGGTATCGACGCCGCGCGCGACAGACACCTCAGTTGGCGTGCCAAGCGCGCTGTACTTGTGCGCATTGTCGAGCAGATTGAAGATGACCTGTTCCAGCAGCGCGGCATCGCCCAGAACCGGAGGCAGGTTACGCACGCTCGTCAGTTCGATCTTACGTCCCGCCATGACCTTATTGGCGCGGACCGCAGCTCCGCGCACAGCCTCCGCCACGTCCACTTCGTCGCGACGGATGTCGATGGCTCCGGCTTCCAGCTTCGTCATCTCCAGGATATTGCTGACGAACGTCGACAGCCGGCCCGCTTCCTCCTCGATCGTCGTGAGCAATTCGGCGCGATCCTGCGCCGTCATCTTCTCGCCCAGCGTCCTGAGGCCCGTTGCCGATCCGACGATCGACGCCAGCGGCGTCCGCAGATCGTGCGAGATCGACGAAAGCAGCGCTGCCCGCAAGCGTTCGCCCTCCGCCGCCGTCTCCACTTTGCCTGCGACCTCCACAAGCCGTGTCCGCTCGATGGCGATGGCCCCCTGCTCGATCAGCGACTGCAGCGCCGCCGCCGTTGCGTCCGGTATATCATCCTGCGCTTGCGCCATTTCCACGCCGACGACCGCGATCGCCTCCCCGGATGACAGCATCGGGCGGTAGTGAAACCGAGCCGTCGGCAGCGTGGTGGTAAAGCGCCCGCTTGGCTGTCGCTCCTTCAGCGCCCAGCGTGCCGCTGCCCGATCCGGCGTTGCGAGTGTATCCTCCGGCGGCCAGCCGCTGGCAATAGCCAGATCGTGCCCGTCCGGCGTCAGGATGATCGAACTGCCTTTCACGGCCGCGGCCGACTGGCTGGCCAGTAGCCACAGAACGTCGTCCTGGCTGGCTGCGCCCGACAGCTTGCGCGAGAAGTCGTATAGCGTCTGCGTTGCCTCGGCCCGGTCCCGTGTCGCATTGGCCTGCTCGCGCAAGCGGCCAGCCAGACCGCCGATAACGACGGCCACGACCAGGAAGATGAAAAGCGAAAAGAGTTCGTGGGGCGCTGCGATCGTGAACGTGTAGCGTGGCGCGATGAAGAAGAAGTTGTACGCGAAGAACGACAGCACCGCGGCCGCCAGCGCCGACCATACCCCGAAGCGCAGCGCGCAGGCGACGACACCGAACAGGAACACCATCGACAGGTTAGGTAGTGTCGCCACATTTTCGATGCCCTTGCCGATCAGCACGGCGATGCCCACGGCAGCGGCCGCCGGCAACAGCGCCGAAGCATAGGCCGGCGGCGCGGGCCACGTCCATCTCGCGACGGTTGAACGGCCGTCCTCCGGCGCCACGACCGTAACCGACACATCCTGCGCCGTCTCGACGAGCTGATGCGACAGCGACCGGCCGAACCACTGCTGCACCCGGCCTACGCCCGAGCGGCCGACGACGATTTGCGTGATGTTGTTGCGCCGCGCATAGCGCAGGATCTCGCCGACCAGATCGGAGCCGGAAACGCGCGCGCTGGTCGCGCCGAGCCGTTCAGCCAAGCGCAGCGCTTTCTCCATGCGCCGCAGGCCGGCCTTGTCGGTCGTCTCGCAATCGCTGGCGCTGACGTGAAGCGCGATCCAATCGGACTTCAGCGCCGACGCCATGCGGGCCGCCGCCCTCACCGTCTTTTCCGACAACACGTCGCGGCCGACGCAGACCAGCAGCCGCTCCGCCGTCGGCCACGCGCCCTCAATGCCCTGCTGCCGCAGATGCGCCAGCATCTGCTCGTCGACGCGATCTGTCGTGCGCCGCAGTGCCAGCTCGCGCAGGGCTGTAAGGTTGCCCGGCTTGAAGAATTGATCCACCGCACGCCGTGCGTTGTCCGGCAGGTAGACCTTGCCCTCCTTGAGGCGGCTGATCAGTTCCTCTGGGGGCAAGTCGACGATGACGATCTCGTCGGCCAGGTCCAGCACCTTGTCCGGCACCGTCTCGCGCACCGTGACGCCGGTGATGCGCTGCACGACGTCGGTCAGGCTTTCCAAGTGCTGGATGTTCAGCGTCGTCCAGACGTCGATGCCGGCGCGCAGGATCTCCTCGATATCCTGATAGCGCTTGGGATGCAGCTGATCGGGAGCATTCGTGTGCGCGAATTCATCGACGAGAAGCAATTGTGGACGCCGGGCGATCGCGGCTTCAACGTCGAACTCCATCAAGGTGTGGCGGCGGTACGTAACGGTTTTGCGCGGAAGAACGTCCAGCCCGTCGAGAAGCGCCACCGTCTCCGGCCGCCCGTGCGTCTCGATCACGCCCACGGCGACATCGATGCCCTCGGCCTGCTGCGCGCGCGCCAGCGCCAGCATGGCGTACGTCTTGCCGACACCCGGCGCCGCGCCCAGAAACACCTTGAGCTTGCCGCGCGTTTCCTTCGCGGCAATCTCAAGCAGGGCTTTGGGTGAGGGTCGCCGCTCACCGGCTGAGGATTGGATGTCGGCCATCGGCTATCCAACGGGCGGATTTGACTGGGCGTCAAGGTCGAGGTTCAGCTCCAGAACGTTAACGCGCATTTCACCGAAGACGCCGAAGAACGGCGTTTCGATATGACGCGCCAGGATTGTCTGGACGGTGTCGGGCGTGAGGCCCCGCGCCTTGGCGATGCGATCGACCTGCAACCCCGCAAACGTTGCGGAGATATGTGGATCGAGCCCGCTGGCCGAGGTCGTCACAGCGTCGGCGGGAATGCCCCTCGCACCAGCAGCCTGCAGCGCCGCCACGTCAGCAGCAACGCGGTCGGTGAGCTTCTTGGACAATGGTCCCAGGTTCGAGCCCGACGACGCGGACGCGTCATATCCGTCCGCTCCCGCAGCCGAAGGCCGGCCGTGGAAGTACTTGTCGGATGTGAAGCGCTGGCCGATGAGGCGCGATCCGACGACCGCGCCGTCCTTGGTAATGACGCTGCCGCCGGCCTTGCCCGGCAGGATGACCTGCGCCAGCGCGGTAAATAGCAGCGGATAGCCAAGCCCGGTCAGCAGGGTGAAGAACGCCATGATGACAAAAGCCGGTCGCAAATGCGTAAGCATAGGGGGGCTCCTTAAGCCAGATGCAGGGCCGAAACGGCAAGGTCGATGAGTTTGATGCCGATGAACGGCACGACGAGTCCGCCGAGCCCATAGACGAGCAGGTTCCGGCGCAGCAGCGCGGCCGCACCCACCGGCCGGTAGGCGATGCCCTTCAGCGCCAGCGGGATCAGCGCAATGATCACCAGAGCATTGAAGATGACCGCCGACAGGATGGCGCTTTGCGGCGTCGACAGCTGCATGACGTTGAGGGCGCCAAGCTGCGGATACGTCGCCAGGAACAGCGCCGGAATGATCGCGAAGTATTTGGCGACATCGTTGGCGATCGAAAACGTCGTCAGCGATCCGCGCGTCATCAGTAACTGCTTGCCGATCTCAGTCACCTCGATCAGCTTGGTCGGGTTGCTGTCGAGATCGACCATGTTGCCGGCCTCGCGCGCCGCCTGTGTGCCCGTCTGCATGGCGACACCCACGTCGGCCTGCGCCCATGCCGGTGCGTCGTTGGTGCCGTCGCCGCACATGGCGATGAGGCGGCCCTTGGCCTGCTCTGACTTGATGTAGGCGAGCTTATCCTGCGGCGTGGCCTCGGCGATGTAGTCGTCGACGCCCGCTTCGGTGGCAATCGCCGCGGCGGTCACGGGGTTATCGCCCGTCACCATCACCGTCTTGATGCCCATGGCCCGCAGCGCCGCAAACCGCGCCTTGATGTCCGGCTTGACGACGTCCTTCAGATGAATGACGCCGAGCAGCTTGTTGCCCTCCGCCACCGCAAGCGGCGTGCCGCCCGACTGCGAGATCGCCTCGACGGCATCCCGGAATGCCGAGGCCGCCCCGTCCATCGTCTGGCCGGCGTAGCCGAGCACGGCATCGACCGCACCCTTGCGCACGCTGCGGCCGTCGATGTCGATGCCCGACAGGCGCGTCTGCGCCGAAAAGGCGATCGCGGTCGGCTGCCGGCCGCTCACGTCCGTTTCGCTTTGGCCATAGTTGCCCTTGGCCAGCGCGACGATGGATCGGCCCTCAGGCGTCTCGTCCGACAGTGACGATAGCAATGCGGCCTCCGCGAGTTCGGTTTCGGATACCCCGGGCACGGGGATGAAAGCCGTCGCCAGGCGGTTGCCGTAGGTAATGGTGCCGGTCTTGTCGAGCAGCAGCGTATCGACGTCGCCGGCCGCCTCGACGGCGCGTCCCGACGTTGCCACCACATTGAAGCGGATGAGGCGGTCCATGCCGGCAATGCCGATGGCCGACAGCAGGCCGCCGATCGTCGTCGGAATCAACGTCACCAGCAGCGCCACGAGCACCGTGATGGGCAGCACCGTGCCGGAATAGCCGGCAAGGCCCCACAGCGTCGTAACCGCGATCAGGAAGATCAGCGTCATGCCCGATAGCAGGATCGACAGCGCCAGTTCGTTAGGTGTCTTCTGCCGTTCCGCGCCTTCCACCAGCGCGATCATGCGATCGAGGAACGACGAGCCCGGCTTTGCGGTAACCTTCACCTTGATCCAATCCGAGAGCACCTCGGTGCCGCCGGTCACGGCCGACCGGTCGCCGCCGGACTCGCGGATAACGGGAGCGGATTCTCCAGTGATCGCGGATTCGTTCACCGAAGCGATTCCTTCCACGACTTCGCCGTCTGCCGGGATGAAGTCTCCAGCTTCGACGAGAACGACGTCGCCGACGCGCAGGTCGGTCGCAGAGACCTTCTCCCAAAGATCGTCGTTGGCATCGTCGGGGTGCAACAAGACTTTTGCCGGCGTATCGCTCCGCGTCTTGCGCAGCTCGTCGGCCTGCGCCTTGCCGCGCCCTTCGGCGATGGCTTCAGCAAAGTTGGCGAACAGCACGGTGAACCACAGCCAGGCGGCAATCTGGCCCGTGAACAGCGTGTCGGGGCTGCCCAGTACCGCGTCACGGGCGAACACCAGCGTCACCACTGCGGCAACGACACCGGTCACGAACATCACGGGGTTACGCACAAGGCTGCGCGGCGACAGCTTGCGAACCGCATCGACGGCGGCCGTTTTCACGATGCCAGCATCGAACAGGGGCGCGGAGTTTGCACGGGGAGACATGATGATTGTCCTTAGAAGGTCTGGCCGGCATGCATCAGGAAGTGCTCGACGATCGGCCCGAGAGCCAGCGCCGGGAAGTACTGCAGGCCACCGAGAATGAGAATCACGCCGACGAGCAGGCCGATGAACAGCAGGCCGTGCGTCGGAAACGTGCCTTGCGACGACGACGTCTTCTTCTTGGCCATCAGCGACCCGGCGAGCGCCATCACGGGCACGACGTAGGCGAAACGGCCGAGCAGCATGGCGATGCCGAGCGTCGTGTTGAACCACGGCGTGTTGGCGTTGAGCCCGGCGAACGCAGAGCCGTTGTTGCCGGCAGCCGACGAGTAGGCATAGAGCAGTTCCGACAAGCCGTGCGGGCCGGCGTTGTTGAGGCTCGACAGCGCGGCGGGCAGCATCGCCGAGATGGCCGTAAACACCAGGATAGCGAGCGGCAACACCAGCACGGCCAGCATGGCGAGCTTCATCTCACGCGCCTCGATCTTCTTGCCGAGGTATTCCGGTGTGCGCCCGACCATGAGGCCGGCAACGAACACGGTCAGGATCGCCATGACGAGGATGCCGTAGAGACCCGAGCCGACACCGCCTGGCAGGATTTCGCCGAGCTGGATCAGGAACATCGGCACCAGACCGCCCAGCGGCGTGAGCGAGTCATGCATCGCGTTGACCGCACCGCATGACAGGCCGGTGGTCACCACGACGTACAGCGCCGACATGGCCTGGCCGAAGCGGAGCTCCTTGCCCTCCATGTTGCCGGCGGTCGCCTCGACGCCTGCAGTTGCCAGTAACGGGTTACCGGAGGTCTCTGCCCAATAGACGATAGTGACGGCCGAGATCAGCAGCACGGCCATGGCGATCAGCAGCGCCCGGCCCTGGCGGACATCGCCCACCATCTTGCCGAACGTAAAAGGAAATGCCGCTGCGATCAGCAGCATGCTCCAGATCGACAGCATGTTGGACCAGGCATTGGGGTTCTCGAGGGGATGCGCGGCATTGGCGTTGAAGAAGCCGCCGCCATTGGTGCCGAGCTGCTTGATCGCTTCCTGGGTTGCGACCGGGCCCAGGGCAATCGTCTGCTTGGCGCCGTCGAGCGTCGTCGCATCGACACTGGCAGCCAGCGTCTGCGGCAGTCCCGTCAGCAGGAAGGCGACCGCCACGACGATCGAGAGCGGCAGCAGCACGTACAGGGTCGCGCGCACCATGTCGGTCCAGAAGTTGCCGACTGTCGTGGTACCACTGCGTGCGAACGCGCGAATGGCAACGCACGCCAGCGCCATGCCGGTGGCGGCGGACAGGAAGTTCTGCACTGTCAGCCCGGTCATCTGGACGAGGTGACTCATCGTCGTCTCGCCCGCGTAGGACTGCCAATTCGTGTTGGTCACGAAGCTGACGGCGGTGTTGAACGCCAGATCTGGCGACACGCCTGCAAAGCCCTGCGGATTGCCGGGCAGGACGCCCTGCAGCCGCATCAAGACGTAGAGAAACAGGAAGCCGATAGCATTGAACAGCAGCATCGCCAGGGTATAGGAAAGCCACGTCTGTTCCCGTTCCGGCTTGAAACCGGCAGCTGCATAGACGGCGCGTTCCAGCGGCGCCAGCACCGGCGAGAGCAGGGTGCGCTCGCTTTGAAACACCTTGGCCATATAGAGCCCAAGAGGCCGCGCGGCGACGAGCACGGCGAGCAGCACGGCTGCGATCTGCAGCCAACCAATGAATGTCATGGGATTGTCCTCGCCCGAGCTAGAATTTCTCAGGGTGCAGCAGCGTGTAGATGAGGTAGGCACCGAGGCCTATGGCCACGGCGAGCCCGATGAGCGTTTCTGTCATGGCGCGATCCTCACAACCGGCCACAGAACTTCGCGTAGAGACCGAGCAAGCCGAAGCCGCCCAGTGCTAGCGCGCAGTACACAAGATCAAACATGGGTCTCTCCTCCTGATGTCGTGGCGGAGATGTGGGCCCAGGCCGCATCAAGGATCGATAGGGAACCCAGCCGACAAATATAAGGACGGCATAAAGTCGGCGGTTCAAACCAGCATCCCAGCTCCGCTTTTCAGCAAAGCAGAAAGTGACGCAAACTTGAGGCCGATAATCGTTTCGCACATAGGATGAGCAGAGAGCCAATCAGTAGATCCATCACTCGACCATACTGGCCATACTGATTGGACTTGGCGGCTCAGGTGTCGCGGCCGAGCCAGGCTCGCCAGCTGCCGAAATGCGTAATGTCTTGCGCGCCGGCGATGGCGTGCGCCTCGCACACGAATCCCTTCACCTCGCTGCCGTCTTCGAGCTTCAGCGTGCCGATGCCGAGCGGCGAGGGGATCAGCGCCACGAACGAACCGAAGGCCGCGGCATCCATTTCCCAAATTTCGACCTCTATATTTCCAGGCCCGCTGCCGTCGTAGACGAGGCCCGGTTTCGCGGGCGTGGTGGCCGCCAGCGCGTAGAAGCGGTAGCCTGGCGCGGTCCGCGTTGTTCGAAGCAAGCGCGCGTTGCGCTCCTGCAGCTGAGAATTCAGCGGCTGCCCGCTGAGATGCGCGCCGACCACCGCCACCGCGATACGACCGACGGCGCGTGCCGGAACAGCCGGCGTGGTCTCGGCAAGCGCCTTGCTCGTGCCGCCAAGTTTCAAATCGGTGAGCGTGCGATGCAGCGCATCGCCCAGGGCGGCGAGCCGCCCATCGTCGAATGCGCGCCCGATCAGCGTCACCCCGAAAGGAAGGCCATTGGGACGGAAGCCAGCCGGCACGGCCAGCGCCGAGAGATCCATCAGGTTCACAAAGTTTGTGTAGGCACCCAAATTCGAGTTCAGCTGTATTGGATTGGCTAGGACGTCGGCGATCTTGTAGGTCGTCCCCGTGGTCGGCAGCAGCATCACGTCCATGGTCTGCCACTGAGCTTCTGCTGCCCGCGTGAGCTCGGCCAGCCGATAGAACCCAGCGAATGCGTCGACCGTTGACAGTCCCTTGGCGCGGATGATGATGCCACCGACCGTCTCATCCAACGCGTCCGGCTGTGCGGAGACAAACTCCCGGATTGCCGCGTATCGCTCGGCGACCCAGGGGCCGGAATATAGCAGCTGTGCGGCCTCCCGGAATGGCGCGACGTCGACATCAACGACCAACGCGCCTAGCCCGCGGAGCCCTTCCACGCTGGCGTGATAGAGAGCCTCTGCGTCTGCATCTCCAAAGAAGTCGAGCCCGCTCGCCGGCACGCCGACGCGCAGACCCGCGTCGAACCCGGATACGGAAAATGGCTTGGCCCGCCGCGCATAGGCGTCTTCCGCGTCGTATGCGCCCGCAACCGACATCACCTGCGCTGCGTCGGCGACCGTAAGCCCGAAGATCGAGACCACGTCCTGCGTCCGGCACGCAGGCACCACGCCGCGCGTACTGATCCAGCCTTTCGTCGGCTTCAGTCCGACGATGTTGTTGAAGCCGGCCGGAACTCGCCCCGAGCCTGCCGTATCCGTACCCAGGGCGAACGACACGATGCCGCCCGCCACCGCTACTGCCGAACCCGAACTGGATCCGCCCGACACATACTCGGCGTTGAACACGCTGGCCGGGATGCCATACGGCGACCGTGTGCCCACAAGTCCGGTGGCGAACTGGTCGAGGTTGGTCTTGCCGATGACAATCGCGCCGGCTGCCTCAAGTCGTTCGACCACCGTAGCGGAACGCTCCGGCGTATAGGCGAACTCCGGGCAGGCGCACGTGGTTGGCAAGCCGGCGACGTCGATGTTGTCTTTGACAGCAAACGGAATGCCGTGCAGCGGACCTTTAGCGGCGGCCACCACCTTAGCGAGCGCCACCTCTCTAGGCGTCAGAGTGATCCAAACCGGCCGCTCTCCGGCAGCTCCAATACGGCGATAAACTTCCGCAATCACGTCTTGCGGCGTGAAGTTGCCGCTTTCGTAGCCGCGGCTCAACGTGCCGATATCGAACGACAGATCGTGCAAAGACGGCGTCATTGCGCGGCCTCCGCGGCCGCTTCGCTGAGGAGCATCAGCGTCTGCCCCAATGCGATCGGCCGGCCTTCCGCGCATCGCACCTCGGTGATCACACCGGCGGCAGGCGCATACACAGGCATTTCCATCTTCATGGATTCGACAATCACGAGCACGTCACCTTCTGCCACCAGCGCCCCATTTTCGACTTCGATCTTCCACACCGCGCCCGGCACTGGGCTAGCTACCGCGATGACACCGGGACCGAGCTCATCGGCGGCATTATCTGGGGGCCCGATGTCAACGGTTGCCGCGCCGGACTGGTCGCTCGCCTGCCATCGCGATCGTTCCGCCTCGAAGGCCTCCTGTTGATGCGCCTTGAAACGTCCGATCTCCGCGGAGTTTTCGGCAAGGAACTGGCGATACTCCGACAGCTGGAACGTTGCCGGCTCGATGTT
Source organism: Hyphomicrobiaceae bacterium (assembly GCA_030655135.1). GTDB lineage: Bacteria > Pseudomonadota > Alphaproteobacteria > Rhizobiales > Hyphomicrobiaceae > JAKAXS01. The sequence goes on from JAURWC010000024.1 coordinate 29,641, forward strand.
AAGACCAACCTTGCCCTGCAGAAAGTCATCACGGAACGCCAGCAACGCGTCGGCCGACACCGGATAGAAGCGGATCTGATCGAAGAAGCGCAGCAACCAGGGCTTGTCGGCATGGAACTCAGCCGTGATGCGGTAGGTGTTCCACACTTGCGCCGTCCGCCCGATGAACTGGTAGCCGCCCGGCCCCTCCATGCCGTAGATGCACATGTAGGCCCCGCCGATGCCGACCGCATTCTCCGGCGTCCACGTGCGCGCTGGATTGTATTTCGTCGTCACCAGGCGATGGCGTGGATCCAGCGGCGTGGCGACGGGCGCACCCAAATAGACGTCGCCGAGGCCCAGGACGAGGTAGCTGGCGCCGAAGGCGATCGCCTTGACGTCCTCGACACTGTCGAGCCCATTGATGCGCCGGATGAACTCGATGTTCGACGGGCACCACGGCGCGTCGGCCCGTACCGACTGCATGTACTTTGCGATCGCCAGCTGCGTCGCCGCATCATCCCACGACAGCGGCATGTGCACGATGCGGCTGGGAACTTCGATGTCGCCGACGTCACCCATGCCGTCTTCGATGCTCCGCAGCTCATCGAGCAGCGACACAATCGAAACGAGGCGGCTGTCGTAGTGGATCTGCAGCGAGCGGATGCCCGGCGTCAGATCGATGACACCGGCGATTTTGCGCTCCTGGAGCCGGCTCATCAGAAGGTGGGCGCGGAAACGCAACTCGAAGTCGAGCACGATCGGGCCATACTCAACAAGCAGGTACTTGTCCCCGGCCCGGCGATAAACCACTCGAGGCAGCGTCTCTACCGCCTCGCGCGTGCCGACGATGCAATCGTCGGCGCCCAGTTGTCCGGCGTCCACGGCTGCCGCGCTAGGCGCCGCAAGCGTCGCGATCGCTTGATCTTGCTGCTGCTCGCGGGCTGCCGCCTCGGCGGGCGTCAGCCGCCGGAAGCGCACATTGTCGCCCGGCCGCAGCTGGCCCATCTTCCACAGGTCCGCCTGCACGATCGTGACAGGACAGACGAACCCGCCAAGCGAGGGCCCGTCGGGTCCCAGGATGACCGGCATGTCGCCCGTGAAGTCCACAGCACCGATCGCATAGGCGTTGTCGTGGATGTTGCTGGGATGCAGGCCGGCCTCGCCGCCGTCGGTGCGTGCCCACGTCGGTTTCGGGCCGATCAGGCGCACGCCGGTCCTATTGGAATTGTAATGCACTTCCCAGGTCGCCGCGAAGAACGCAACGATGTCGCCGTCCGTGAAGAACTCGGGTGCGCCGTGCGGGCCGTAAAGTACACCCAACTCCCACTCGCGGGCGATATTGGGCACGAGCACAGCAGGCAGCGCCCGTGCTGTCCCGCTATCCGCAACACCGTCCTTCACATGCAGCACGTCGCCCGTCAGCAGCGCGCGCCCGCCGTGCCCGCCGAACTTGCCCAGCGTGAACGTGGCGGCACTCTCGAGGTAAGCCGGAACGTCGAAGCCGCCGCGAACCGCGAGGTAGGTGCGCGCGCCCGCCCCCGTAACGCCGCGGATCTTGAGAACCTCTCCAGCTGCAACGGCGACGGGCTGCCAAAAGGGCACAACCTTGTCGCCGATCCTGGCATCCATACTGGCGCCGCCAAGGCAGATGACGCTGTCGCAGTTGAATTGCAGTGTCGGCCCCGAGAGCGTGATCTCCAGCGCCGGGATCCCCTCGTCATTGCCGAGCACGCGATTGGCAAGCCGGAACGACAGATGGTCCATCGGCCCCGAAGGGGGCACGCCGACGGCCCAGTATCCGGTGCGGCCAGGCCAGTCCTGGATCGTAGTCTGCGTGCCGGGGCTCAGAACTTCGATCGTGCCCGCGCAATAAGGAAAAGTCGCCAGCGTGCGCGTCAGCATCTCGCCCTTTGCCAGCACCTCGGAGGCCGCGAGCTGGCGCAGATAATCGAGATTGGTCTCCAGCCCGCCGATCTCCGTCGCAGCCAACGATGTCTGCAACTTCACGAGCGCATCCTCACGTGATGGTGCCGTGACGATCAGCTTCGCGATCATCGGGTCGTAGTAGGGCGAGACCTCGGCCCCGCTCTCGACCCACGTCTCGACGCGCGTTTGAGCGGGCCAGGCGACATGCGTCAGCAACCCGGAGCTCGGCCGGAAATCGCGTCCCGGATCTTCGGCGTAGAGGCGAACCTGGATCGAGGCGCCGCGCGGTGTGATCTCGCCCTGGTCCAACGCCAAGGTCTCGCCAGCCGCCTGACGGATCATCCATTCCACGAGGTCGATGCCCGTGACCTCTTCGGTAACGCCATGCTCGACCTGCAGGCGCGTGTTGACCTCAAGGAAGTAGAACGCGCTCGTATCGCTGTCGTACAGGAACTCGACCGTCCCCGCGCTTTCGTAGGAAACCGACTTGCCGAGTTCCCGCGCCGTCTCCCACAGCGCCGCGCGTGCCACATCTGAGAGTCCGGGTGCGGGCGTTTCCTCGACCACCTTCTGATTGCGCCGCTGCGCCGAGCAATCGCGCTCGCCGAGCGCCACGACGCCGCCCTTGCCGTCGCCGAAGATCTGCACCTCGATGTGCCGGCCTCGTGCGATGTATTTCTCGAGAAACAGCCCCGGATCCTTGAAGTTGTTGCGCGCCAGGCGTTCCACGCGCTCATACAGCGGCTCAAGCTCAGCCGCCGACGAGACCAGCTGCAACCCAATGCCGCCGCCGCCCGCCGTGCTCTTCAGCATCACCGGATAGCCGATGCGTTCTGCCTCGCCGTGCGCGGCCGCGAGGTTGCCGATCAGGCCGGAGCCCGGCGCCAGCGGCACCCCGGCCGCCAGCGCCAACTCGCGTGCCCGGTGCTTCAAGCCAAAGGCGCGCATATGCTCCGGCCGCGGCCCGATGAACACGATGCCGGCGTCCGCGCAAGCATCCGCGAAGTCCGGGTTCTCCGACAGGAAGCCGTAACCCGGATGAATGGCGTCAGCCCCTGTCGCCTTCGCTGCCGCCAGGATCGCGTCGCCGCGCAGATAACTTTGTGCTGCGGCCGCTGGCCCGATCGCCACGGCATCGCCGGCCTTGGCGACATGCATCGCATGCCGGTCCGCCTCCGAGTACACCGCCACGCTGGCGACGCCCATGCGATCAAGCGTGCGGATGATGCGGCAGGCAATCGCGCCGCGATTGGCGATCAGGACCTTGTTGAACATGTCAGCGGTCCTCCGGCCAGATGAGCACTTCGATGGGGGTGGGATTGTAGGCGTTGCACGGGTTGTTCAGCTGCGGGCAGTTGGAGATCAGAACGATCACGTTCATCTCCGCGCGCATCTCCACGTACTTTCCCGGGCCCGAGACGCCGTCGGCAAACGTCAGGCCGCCGTCCGGGGTCACCGGAACGTTCATGAAAAAATTGATGTTGTGGGCAATGTCGCGCTTGCTCAGCCCGTACTGCTCGTTCTCGACGACGGCCAGCAGGTAGCTGTCGCGGCAGGCGTGCATGCTCTTCTTTTCGAGAGAATAGCGCACGGTATTGCTCTCCGTGGCACATGCCCCGCCGATCGTGTCGTGACGGCCGACGGTATCCGCGGTGATCGTCATCAGCGGCCGGCACAGGTCCGACAGCAGGACCGAGCCCGCCCCGAGGTAGACATTTCCTTGTTCACGCACGGTGTCGCAGACCGAGTAGCGCTCGTGCGGATCGTCGGCGTTGAAGAACAGCGTATCGGCGGCCTGGTTGCCTTCTACGTCGACGATGCGCAGCGTCTGCCCGCGCTTCACCACGTGCATCCAGTAATCTCCCGCGCGCACGATCTCGCGAGTGGTGGCGTCGCCCGCCTTGAGTGAGCTTTCCTTGATCATGTCCTGGCTCCTCAGCAGCAGCCGGCGTGGAACAGGCGATTGTTCTCAAAGCCTCGTCCGTTCTCGGCCGCCGACATACGGCAGGCGTCGTCGGCTGCGGCGGCCAGCCCATCGCTCAGCGCAAAGTGAACCGGCTTGTGCGGATACACGGCGCTGGGGTTCATCGGATGCGGGCAGGTGTGGAACAGCACCAGCGTATCCATTTCGAAGCGCAACTCGACTTCGGCGCCCGCCTTTGCAATTCCCGCATCAAAACGCATGCCGCCGTCTTCTGCCGTGGAAACCTTACTGAACCAGTTGACGTTCGCCGCCAGATCCCGCCGCGTCATGCCGTACTTGGCGCCTTCCACGAGGAAGCTGTCGCGGCCGTTCTGCTGCCAGTCGTTGCGACGGTCCTGGTAGTCCGCCCCGCCCCATCGCGCCGCCACCATCGCCTTGGTGGAATTGCCGCAGACGCTGTCGTGCCAGCCGTGCGTGTCGGCCACGATGGAGCAGAACACGCGGCCCATGTCGGAGTAGAGGCAATGCCCCGCCGAAAGCTTGAAGGTGTGCTGGCACTTCAACGTGTCCGGCGCGTTGTAGCGCTCCAGCAGGTTCTGCGGATTGTAGAACAGCATGCCGACGTTGGCTCCGCCTTCCAGATCGGTCAGATGCAGGCGCGAATTTCGCCGCATCACCATCGACCAGTGCTTTCCGCCCGGCAGGGTATCGCTGTAGATCGCCTTGCTCACTTTGCTCTCCTCTGCCGGCTCTTCGACGCCGGCTTTCTGGTCCGGGCCGTCCCGGTGGGAAAGGCACCGCGCGGGGTCGTCCCCGCGACGGGAGGTCACGCGCTAGTGCAGCGCCTTCTCGGAATCCTTGGGCAACGACAAATCCGGCGGCGCATCGGGTGCCGCAGACGCGCCGTTGAGGTCGGCCGCGATCTTGCGCGGCCACACCTCGAAGTCCTGTGTGATGGTCGCCCCGGGCTGCGGCCCGGCTTGCGTCTTCGGCATCACTGGTGGCACCGGTAGATCACCGCCCAACGTTGCGCCGTAGCGCTCCAGTTCCTCGGGCCGATTGCGCGGGCGTTCGAACGCAATGACACGAGTGCCCAGGCGAAACGCCTCGCTCAAGTCGTGCGTCACCATGACGACGGTGAGGTTGTTCTGGTTCCAGATCCGCCGGATGAGCACGTGTATGTCGGCACGGATGCCGGGATCGAGCGCCCCGAACGGTTCGTCGAGCAGCAGGATCTTTGGCCTGCGGTTGAGCGCCTGCGCCAGGGCCAGCCGCTGTTGCATGCCGCCCGACAGGGACGCGGGATACTTGGTCTCATGCCCCGCAAGCCCGACCTCGTACAGCAGCTTGGAAGCTTCCTCGATTGCCGTCCGCCGCTGCGCGCCGAACAGCTTGCCGAGCAACGCCGACTTCTCGAACTCTCGTCCGATCATCACATTCTGCAGAACGGTCAGATGCGGAAACACAGAGTAGCGCTGGAACACGACACCACGGTCGCTGTCGGGCTCCGCCTTGAGCGGCACACCGTCGACCAGGATTTGCCCGCGCGTTGCCGTCTCCTCACCCAACAGCATGCGCAGGAATGTCGTTTTCCCGCAGCCCGACGGGCCGACGAGGGCCACGAACGATCGCGGCGCGATGTCGAGATTGATGCGTTCGAGCACGACATGGTCGCCGTACTCCTTCCAGACTTTGTCGAAGGTGATGGCCGTCATGCCGAGCGTGCTCCCGCAAACCAGGGGAAGGCCTTGCGCTGGATGAGCCGCAACGCGTAGTCCATCAAGAATGCCAGCAGTGTGATCCACAGGACGTAGGGAATGATCACGTCCATCGACAGGTAGCGGCGGACGAGGAAAATGCGGTAGCCGAGCCCTGAATCCGCGGCGATGGCTTCGGCGGCGATCAGGAACAGCCACGCCGGCCCGATCTCCAGCCGCAGCGCATCGAGCAGGCGCGGCAGCGTTTGCGGCGTCACCACGCGCAGCGCGATCTGCCATGTCGAGGCACCCAGCGTCTGTGCCTTGATCAGCTGCTCGCGCGGAATCTCTTCCACGCGCTGAGCGAGATCGCGAATGAGTTTCAGCGTCGTGCCGACGACGATGAGCGTGATCTTGGAGGCTTCTCCAAGGCCCATGACGATGAAAAGGATCGGCAGCAGTGCCAGTGGCGGCACCATCGAAGCCACCGAAATGAAAGGGCCCAGCGTCGACCTCGCCAGCGGTAGCAAACCGGTGACGATGCCGAAAACCAACGCGATCGCAGCCGAGATCGCCAGTGCTGACAGCAAGCGGAACAGGCTGGCGGCGGTGTCGGACCACAGCAGGTATATGCCCGTCCGGGCATCAGGAACGATGGCGTGCAGCCGCAAGGCTTCGACGATGGTGCCGAGCGCGGGCAGCAGCTTATCGTTGGGGTTGGCTGTCAGCCGCGCGTCCGAGCTGATGGCATAGGCGGCGGCCAGCGCGATAAAGGGGAGACAGGCAAGCACCACGTGCCAGCCGAAATTCGGCTTCATGTTGATTGCGCGCATTCTCACCCCCGTTTTCGCCGGCCGCCGTCTGGTTTCGTTACAGCTTGCCGTCCGCCGCGGCCTGCATGTAGGTCGCGTCGTAGCGCAGCTTCACGTTGCCTTTGTCGCCGTAGATCGAGCCGTCAGGGAACGCGACGCCGATCGCTTCGGGCGATTTCGCGTCCTTGCCAAGCAGCGACTTCTCAAACAGGAAGCTGGAGACGCGGCCGGTGGTCGTCTTGAGGTCCGCGCCAGTCGTGAAGGCAACGGCGTCAGCGGGTGCGGAAAATAGCTTGGTCGTAGCGAGCTGCTCGTCGAAGCCCTTCACGTCCGTGCCCGAAGCCTTGGCCATCGCCTCTTTCGCAGCCGGGTCTTTGGCCAACGCCGTCATGGTGTCGTACCAGATGCCCGCTAGCGCCTGAGCGAACTTGGGGTTGTCTTTCACCACCTCGGTATTGGCGACCATCAGGTCGATGATCTCGCCGGGAATCTGCGAGCTGTCGAACACCTTCTTGGCGTCTGGCGACTCCAAGATGGTCGATACGATCGGCTTCCAGGTGACGACGGCGGTGACGTCCGAGGTCTTGAAGGCCGCTGCCATGTCGGCGTCCGACGTGTTGACGACCTTGAGGTCCTTCTCGACGAGCTTCACGGTTTCCAGCGCTCGAGCCAGCAGGTAGTGCGACACCGAGAACTCGACGAGGTTGACGTTCTGGCCTTTGAGCGAGGCCAAGTCGCCATTGCCTTTCACGATCACGGCGTCGTTGCCGTTTGAGAAGTCGCCGACGATGACGGCGGTCGTATCGACGCCGCCGGCGGCCGGGATCGACAGTGCGTCCATGTTGGTGACGGTGACGGCGTCGAAGGCGCCCGCCGTATACTGGTTGATCGATTCAACGTAGTCGTTGAACTGCTTCACTTCGATGGTGATGCCGTATTTGTCGGCCCACTTCTTGACGATGCCGCTATCGGAGGCATAGCCCCATGGCATCCAACCGACGTAGATCGACCATGCGACCTTGAAATCCTTCTTCTCGGCGGCCTGAGCCGCAGGACCAGAAAGAGCCAAGCCCGCCACAGCCGCCAAAGCGACGCGGAAGGCCTTCGACGACGAAGATTTCATGAAGCACACCCCTATGCTGACCACACTGCTTGCGGCGCAAGAGGCTTCGGAGAATGGAAGGCGGCGCACACGCTAGAGGAGGCCTTCCGTTCGAGAGCCGAAGCTCCTTGCGGTATAGGTCTCCCGGGCTTTTATCCCGCCGTGGCTTCGCCCGCGATTGCGCTTGGGCGAGAGCGCCTCTCTCGGACCAGCACCGTCACCGTCATGACGGCCGGAACCCTAGAGGCATTATGCAGATGTTAACTGCATGAGGCGTGCCAGATGCAAATTGCCGAAAACGCAGGCGTCAGCGGTTGTGAGGCGGCGGCCCGCTGGCGCAATTTTCAGCTTTTGGTCAAACGCTGAGCAATATTCGGCCTACCGGTGCAGCGTTGATTTGCCTACATCCGGTCCACTTGCTCGTGCGCGGGTCGTGGTACCTTGCGCTGAAGGAGGAGAGCTGGGTTTCACTATCCCATTCCTTGCCCGTGGACCGGTACGGCGTGACCTTGTCGGCTGACCGGTGGCATCTTCAATGTGTCTTCCGCTTTCGCCAGCCGTCTTTTGTGATTTCATTCCCCGCCGCTTGCGCCGTTGGTGCCGCTGTCCTGGGGCTGGGAGGTCGAGCTGGTCTCGATGTTGGGGCCGGCTGCTGCCTTGGCTTTTGCATCGTCATATGAGCGCTTCAACTCGGCGGAGGCCGGATCGAGGTCGACCGCTCGCCCGAAGGCCGTTGCTGCCTGATCGTAGCGCGCCATGTGAAAATATGACCAGCCGAGCGTCCGCCAGCCCTCCAGGTCTTTCGGGTTGGTTTCCAGCCGCGCGGCCAGCCGGTCTATCATCGTCGTCACGTCCGGTAGCATCGCGCCGGCCGTTTTCGGCGGCGCCGGGGCTTCGGCCGGTATCGAACTTGCGTAGTTTTGAAGGCGCGCCAGGAGTTCGGCATCCGACCCTGCGCCCTCGGCAGATTCAAATCCCCGCTGCGGATACTCCAGGTACGATGTCACGGCGCCGACGCCTGAAACGAGGAGAAACACCGCTGCGACGACGATCCATGTTTGCGGGCCGCTTTGGTGGCTGCTGCGGAATGTCCAGCGCGATGGGCGGGCGGGCGCGAGCAGCGCAAGTCTCGCCACGTCGGCTTCGGCTTCACTGAGCTTTCCCAGCTTGAGTTGTGCACCGATCTCTTCAAGACCAGCCATGCACGCGTCGACGTCAAGTTTCTGCGTTGGCATTTGCAAACTCCAATTCTTCTGCGTCAAAACTTCCGGCGCAGCTCTACGCGCGTTCCGAAATTGTCTTCATCGTCGCCTTCGCTGATCTGGTAGGTCGCGTCCGCGCGAAGCAGCCAGGCGCGGTCGAGTGCGATCTGGTAACGGACGCCGAAGCCGTACTGCGGCTCCTGGGCGCCGATGCCGTCCTTGGCGAAGGGCTGTACGGTCGCCACCTCGAACACGAGCTGCTGGTCGAGATCGAAGAGGTATTGCAGACCGATCGCGCCGCCGAAGGCGTCGGACCCGGAGTCGTCGAGCTTGGGATAGCCGGTGAGGGCATCGGTCTCGAAGTTGATGCCGACATTCTTCAGGATGCCCGCGTTGAAGCCGTCGACCAGCGGTTGCGGATTGCCGAAGCCGACGAAGAAGTTGGCGTACGGCAGCAGCGTGCTCGGCAAGCCTGTGATCAAGCTGTTTTCGGAAATGATGGCCAGGCCATCGCTATTGCCCTCGGGATCTTCGCCGACGTTGGCGAAGACGCGCGTCGAGTTCGACACGGTATTGTAATAGCGCCGCGTGTAGGCAGCCGTCAGGAAGTGCGTCTGGAGGCCTTCGCGTTCATCGCGCCCATCAATCAGGCCGTATCCGGTTTCGATGTAGCCGCTGAAGGCGTCGATGAACGCCGTCACGCCGTACAGATTGGCGGCGTTGTCCTCGTTCGGTCCGATAATGCCCGCGTTGTCGACATCGTCGAAGGCGGTGAAGAACGTGATGTCGAAATTCGCCAGGCCGAGGGCCGCGGAATTCTTGGCCGGCAGGCTGACGGCGGCGCCCAGGATCGCGTCGTTGGCCCAGATGCCGTTCTGCAGGAAAAGCGGGAACAGACCGACGGTGAAGGGCAGGTCGAAGCTGGCTTCCTGGCCGGAGAACCCTGAATAGAGCGAGCCGAAGTCGCCCTCGAAGAACAACGTCTGGGGCTCGGCGTCGAGTTCGTCGTTGAACTTGCCGTTGCCGTCGCCGCCGCCGAATTCGAAGCGGGAGAACTCTGCGTTGTTGTTGTTTTGGATGGGCGCGAAGAACGCGTGAATGCGCTCGGTGCCTGTCAGCTTCAAGTCGACATCGAGGTTCAGGCGGGTCGCCACCTGGGCGATGTCCTTGCCCTTGTTGCTGTTGTAGGCGACTGCCGTCCGCCAGTCGCCATAGACAGCCAGGCCCGGCAACATCGGGTTCTTGACGCCGAGAACGGTGCTGCTCTCGTCGTAGGCGCCGGAGGTATACTGCTGGCGGCCGATCTCGATGGGTGGCCGCGGTGGATCGACCTCGTACTTGCCACCGTAGACGTCAGCCTGGATCTGCGCATCGTAGCCGCCGTCATACCGCGGGTCGGGCCGGAACAGATCCTCGTCCGTGCTCTCTGCCTTGCTGCGTTTGCGCGCTGCCGGGGCTTTCGCCTTGCCGTCGGAGGTCTTTTCGAATTGCGCACCCAGGTAGGACGGAGCGATGCGATCGTCGGCGGCATCGACGCGAAACGTGGCGGGCCACTCGTTGATCGTGTCCGTTTTTGCGATCTCGCTGCGCTGTGCACTTGCCGCCGGATCGGCTGCCGCGCCCGCCGCCATCAGGCAACTGCCGGCTGCTACCGCGACGGCGGCGGCGGCCGTTGTCCTGCCAATATAAGTGTGACGCGTCATAAAAAGCTCCGTGCCGTAGCGCTGACCTGCGTGGAGGGCGGGGCACTCGCTGCCCCGCCTCGGTGCTAGCCCTTCACGTCGATATCAACCGCGTAGGCGTGGAAGTTCATGATCCGCTCATTCATGCTCTGCTCCATTTCCTTGGTGGAACCGACAAAGCGCATGAAGTAGATGGGCTCGGCCCGGCTTCGCATGCGGAAGGCGAGGCGGTACTTGCCGGGCCTGGTGATCAAGTGACCGGGTACTTCGTAGGCGGCCACCTTTTCCCCCAACGGCGGCATCGAGTGGTTCTCCATCCGCACCAGCGGCGGATGATTGAGAACAGTGGTGGGAATGCCGGGCGGCCGCAGATGCGGCAGCGGATCGATGTCGAAGTTCACCGGCAGGTACATTTCGCGGTCCGTGCCCTTGACGTTCGTCGTCAGGAACTTGGTTTGGAAATGCACGAGCTGCTGGTCTGTCTTGATGCGTCCGGCGGCGACGTCGAGGCTGTGAAGGTCGGCCATGTCGCCGTTGCTGTCGATGTAGCCAGACTCCCAGACGTTGCGGCCATCGGGATCAACGAGCGCTACGTTCACCCACAGCTGCGGTTGCGCTCCCAAGGAGCCGGACGGCAGGTTGTGGCCCGTGTTGGTGTTCTTGATTTTGTAGGAGAACGCCAGATCCCTGCCGACCTTGGGCTCGCCCTGGATGTCGGGACCGTCGACGTGACTGCTGTTCTCCATCACTTGCTGACGGATCTTGTCGCGCTCGTCGAGCTTGGCGAGGTTCTCGTCGATGATCTGGCGGGCCTCTTCGCGATCGAGCGCATCCTTCCAGCGCTTGGGAAACGTGACCTTGACCTTGCCGTCCGCAACCTTGTCCTCGAAATCGGTCGTGCCCCATCCAGCGCGCCAGTCGAACTGCAGCCAGTCCTGCATGTTGATCGCCTGCGCCTTGGTGTTGTGCGGGAAGATGCCGGGATGGGCGATCGAGTAACCAGGGCCGATGAAGCGGTGATTGGCATGCTTGCGCCCGGGGTTGACCTCCTTGCCGCCGACGATGGCGGACGGCGCAGTGGAATAGCCCTTCGGCTTGCCCGCGACCTTGCCCATGTGGCAGTCCTGGCAGGAGACGCCGGCCTTGCGCGCCGGGCTGTCGCGGTACTGATCCCAGACGATTTCAAGCTTGATACCGAGGTTGACGGCGACCTGGTGACAGCTGACGCAGAACTCCGACTTGGTGATCTGGTCGTTGGTGATCATGCCGGCATGAATATCGTTGCCGCGCCCATCCTTGCTGGTCTTGACCGAATAGGTGTCCTTGTTGGCGAGCACGTCCTTGATCACGCTCTTGTCGCCGCTGCCGTAGACCGGCTCGTAGATCTTGCCCGGCTCGACCCGGCGCTCGCCGTTGACCTTGCCGTACTGCTCCTTGACGCGATGGCAGGTGATGCACGTTACGCCTTCGCGCGAGATCTGGCTGCGCGCCCATAGCGGTGTTTCGCGCGACTCGCCGAGCTGCGTGCCGACCTGCTGGTGGCAGCGGACACAGAAGGTGCCGACCGTGCCTTTGGTCAGGTCCTGGAACTTCTGCTCGAATTTATGAAACATCGGCGAAATCGACGCGTAGGCGTGCTGCGAGGAGGACCACTCTTCGTAGATCTGCTTATGGCACTCGCCGCACTGCGAGGCGGTGGGAAACAGGGACAGCGTTTCCGCATCCACCGGCTTGGGGGGCGTTTTGCCTGTCTCGGGCCCTGATTTCATGGCTTCGAGAACGGCCTTCCAACCGCCGCCATCCGCATCGGGAGAAACGGGCGGGTGTTGCTTACCGTCGACCAAATCGGGCTTGGGGTTGTCGGCGTGGGTTATTCCGGTTGCTTGTTTGGCTTTGGCAGCCGGCTTTGCGGCCGCACCCGTGTTCTCGGCAAACTGTACGCCGGAACGAGCTTTATCGGCTTGAGCTTGAACTGCCTCGCGAGAGGCCGCCACCGCATTTTGGCCGCGTACTGCTGCACTTATCAGCAATGCGCTGGCGCAAGCGCAGGCAAGCATCGCAATGCCTGGTCGTCGCGTCATAGGCCCCCCTAAACAACAGAGTGGCCCTCCCCATTCTTATGCCCGAATAAACGGTCCCCACCGCCATTCGAGCTTCCGCCGTTTCAAGAATGTTGACTGAATATTCAATTCAAAAAGGGCAGCGGTATGTTCATAACGCAGTAAAAAGAAGCCAATAGAGATTGCCTGCATCTCGACGTTCATTTGCTTGCGGCCTGCGCTGTCAATGGCCGCAACAATCTTGCCGCTGTTGTTGTGCGGCTAAGAGTTTGGCGCAGATCAGCGAATAAAACAGCGTTATTTCGCTCGCGAAATTTTGCGCCGAACAACGCATTTTAGCTGATCTTGGTGTCGCCCGATTGTCTGACACTTTTCGCCTGATTGTCGTCGTAAAGACCAATAGCTTCGACCAATGTGCGCAGAAGTTTCCAAGGTTATACAATGACGAAAAGTCACCAGATCACCATCAACGGTCAGAGTTTCCTGGCGCGGCGGGGTGAACTGCTTCTAGACGCGGCATTGAGCAATGGCATCGACCTGCCGCATGACTGCCGGGCTGGGCACTGCGGCACCTGTTGCGTGCAACTGGTCTCCGGGGCGGTGCACGGCGGCCAAGGCGCCGAGCCGGACATCGTTCATGCCTGCCAGTGTCGTATCTCCGGTGATGCGGTCATCGAGCGAAGCCAGCCATCTGGGGTGCGCACCGTAGATGGTGTGCTCAGTTCGCTGCGCGCGCTGTCACCTGACGTTATGGAAGTCGGAATCAAGACCGCGCGGGCGCTGCCCTATCATGCGGGGCAGTATGTGCAGCTGCGTTTCAATGGGTATCCGAGCCGGCCGTTCAGCATCACCCATCCTCTGGGTGGCGAGCCGAATGGCCGTTCCGTCTGGTTTCACGTGCGGCGCATGAACAATGGGCGCGTTACCTCATCGCTTGGCAGGCGCATCCGTCCTGGTCACCGCGTGACGCTGACCGGTCCGTTCGGTTCGGCGCACTTCCGTCCCAATGTCGACAGCCGGCTCATTCTCGTCGGCACCAACACCGGGTTTGCTCCCATCTGGTCGATTGCAGTCGCCGCGCTGCGGGAAAACCCGGAACGCAAGATCATGGTCATCGCCGGCGGCCGCACGATCGAGTCGCTTTACATGGCGCCGGCGCTGGAGCGGCTGGCCAAATTTCCAAACGTGACGGTCGTTCCCGTCTGTAGCGCGCCGCAGAATTATACGGCGCTCGTGAAGCCTGGCCGGCCAGTCGATTACCTGCCGCGCATGCTGCCGACAGACGTTCTCTATGCCTGTGGTGCGCCGGGCATGGTGGAGTCGATCAAGTCCGTCGCGGCCCTGAATAGCGCCACCTGCTATGCGGACCCGTTCCTGCCGCCCGTCGACGACATCGTCGAAGGTAACGTTCTGACCAGAGCGATGGGGTGGCTTCCGTCCGGCCGCAAACGCAGCCGGCTGGCGAGGCCCCGCAACGGGCGGCACCAGCAGGCGATGTCGCGCAGCATGGAGGGGTGAGCAGCCATTTCTCGCGTTAGCTTCCGGTTGATCGCGTTGTCTGTCGCCTGTCTTTGCGGCCTGCTGAAACTATTCAGCATCGCTGCGGGTGGAGCTGTTGCGGCCGATCCAGCCAAAACCGTTGGCGCGAATGCTTGTGCGGAGTGCCACAAGAAAGAGACGGAAGCCTGGAAGACCTCGCACCACTTCAAGACCTTCCGCGAAATGCCACGCAGCAAGAAGGCCAACGAGATCGCGGACAGAATGGGGATGCGGCGCATCAAGTCGGAGAGCTTGTGCGTGAATTGCCATTTCACTCTTCAGAAGAAGGAGGGCCGGGACGAGCTGGTCTCGGGCATCTCGTGCGAATCCTGCCACGGCGCCGGGCAAGACTGGATCAAGGTGCACAGCGGGTTCAGCGGCAAGACCATTCTGTTCGAGAGCAAGGCCGAGGCGAAGGAGCGCTGGAAGCAGTCCGAGGCCAAGGGAATGATCAGGCCGGGCTCGCTCTATCAGCTGGCGAAGAATTGTTCAGGGTGCCACGTCGTGCCGCAAGAGGCGCTCGTCAACAAAGGTGGCCACAAGGCCGGCAGCGTCTTCGAACTGGTGTCGTGGTCGCAGGGCGAGGTGCGGCACAACACCTGGCATAACAAGGGCAGGGAGAACGCGCCGGCCGACGCGGCGCGCAAGCGGATGCTTTATCTCGTCGGCCTTGGTGTCGAGCTTGAAACGGCGATGCGCGCGGTCGGCAAGGCGACGGTGCGAAAAGCCTACGCGTTCGAAATGGCCAAGCGGGTCGATCGCGCGCGCAAGCAGCTGGAGGCTGCGGGCAAGGCCGCGCCGGGCGTGCCGGAGATCGCGGAAATCGTCAAGCTTTCCTACTCGGCCGGGGTGACGCTGAACAACGACAGCCGGCTTTCCGCGGCGGCCGACGGCATTTCCAAGCTGCTCGAGGGTATTTCAGGAAAGTACGACGGCAGCACGATGAGCGGGCTCGACAGCCTCATTCCTGCGCCGGACAAATTCAAGGGTACGGCACTGAAGCCGGACTGACACGGCTTGCGCACACTGCACAGCACCAGGCCAATCGGGACTAGTCGACGCGATGGGTTATTTCAGGAGATTTGCGTGAGGCTATCTGCGCGTCGCGCGACCGGCGGTGCGATCGGCGGACGCGGTCCGATCCGGGCAGGTCTCGCCATCGTCCAGACCGTTCAGGGCGTCCTGATCGTTGCTATCTCTGCTGGCCTGCTTTGGCTTGTCTGGATCTATGGGAACGGACTTCGCGATCCGCGCTATTTCGATGGCTGGGTGCTGGCTGGCGGCATGAGTTTGCAGCTCGGCTTTCACATCGCCATCAAGACGGCCAGCCTGTCTCCCAAATCCGCCAGGCGATGGAAGGCGGTTCATATTTTCCTCGGCTACGTGCTGATCGCCGCCTTCATCTCGCATTCCGATTTCACGCTTCCCGACACCGCCTTCGAATGGGCGCTGTGGGGCGCCTTCGTGCTGGTTACGGTGAGCGGAATTTTCGGCACTTACCTTGCGTGGGCGTTGAAGGCAAAACGCGGCGTCGACGACGGCATCAGCTACGAGGGCATCCCCGCCCGCCGTGCACAACTGGCGCAGGAGGTTTATGCCGCTGTCACCAGCACCGATGCCACGACCGCAGCGCTGGCGCTGCCGGCGCAGCCTCATGACGCCTGGATCACGGACCTGTACACGACGCACCTGCGCGACTTCTTTCAAGGGCCGCGCAATACGGCCGCCCATCTCATCGGCTCACAGCATCCACTCAGCCGGTTGACCGGCGAGATCGACAACCTCTCACGTTATGTCGGCCTGCCGAGCCAGCAGAAGCTCTCAGTCATTAAGGACCTGGTGGTCGAGAAAGACCGGCTCGATTTCGCGCGCGTCTATTTGGGGCTCAGCAAAGGCTGGCTGTACGTGCACGTGCCCGTCACCTACGCACTGATCGTGCTGACGGTGCTTCACGTGCTGGTGGTCTATGCCTTTTCATCGGGAGACTGGTGATGCGGGCGCCCGCGTCCTGGCGCGACCGTTTCGCGGCGCTGCTCGCGCTCGCGACAGTTGCCGCGTTGGGCCTGGCATTTATGGGCGCGACGGGCACGCAGTTCCTGATGCCCGGGCCGCTGACGAGCGCGCACGGCTCGATCGAGAAATGCAGCGCGTGCCACACCAAGAGCGGTGAAGGCAAAATGAGCTGGGCTCATGGCCTGGTTGCCGGCGATCCGCGCGCCGACAGCAAGGCCTGCCTCACATGCCACAAGATGCCGGATACGGCCTTCAATGCGCACGGCGCGTCGGCGGAGGTGCTTGAGAAGAGTACCAAGCGATTGGCGAAGGCCGCCGCCCAGACGCCGGTGCCGCAATCGGCACGCGCGCAAAACGTTGCGTTCCCGACCCACAATCTGGTCGCCGGCGGCCTGACTTGCGCGACGTGTCACCAGGAGCACCAGGGCGCCAATTTCAAACTGAACAAGATCTCGAACGAGCAGTGCCGCTCGTGTCACGCGGTGAAGTTCGACAGCTTCGACGGCAACCATCCGGAGTTCGAGAATTATCCGTTCAAGACGCGGACGCCGATCATCTTCGATCACGCCGGCCACTTCGGGAAGCATTACCCGGAGGTCGCCAAGAAGGAGCCGGGCAAGCGGATTCCGGAAACGTGTTCCAGCTGTCACAACAGCCAGGACGACCGGCGGGTCATGGCGGTGGCGCCGTTCGAGAAGACGTGCTCGGGCTGCCATCTCAACCAGATCACCGGCAAGGAACGCGCGACCGGCCCGAAAGGCATCGCGTTCCTGGCGCTACCCGGTCTCGATCTGACGACCCTGAAGGCGAAGAACGCGGTCGTTGGCGAATGGCCTGAGGAGTCCGACGCTGCGCTGACGCCCTTCATGAAGGTGATGATCAGCCGGGACGAGCCGGGGCGCGCGCTGATCAAGACCATCGACGGCGTGAACCTGCAGGATCTGAGCAAGGCGAACGACGCCCAGATCAAGGCGGTGACAAAGCTGGCATGGGAGATCAAGAAGCTTTTTCATGCGCTGATCGCCGGCAAGGCCTCAGAGGTTCTGGGCGACCTGAATTTGGGCGGTGGGGCCCAGCTGAGCCCGGCGCTTGTTGCCGATTTGACGGCGAGCATCCCGCGCGACGTGGTGCTTGGCGCGCAGCAGGAATGGCTGCCCAATCTCGGCGCGGAAATTGCCAGCCGCCCGTCCGCGAACGCCGAGACGCAAGGCAATGCGGTTGATGCCAAGCCGAAACGTCCGGGGGAGACCGAGCAAGCCCCGGCAGCGGCCAGCCGTCAGGTTGATCCGGCGTCCGCCGCGCCGGCGGCCGGCAACGAAGACCGGGCTGCTGACAAGGCTGGCACGGCGGGCGCCAAACCTTCCTCAGGACAGGCGGGCCGTTCTGCCACCGAATTGCCGCCGCCCATGAGAGCCGGCGTCGGAGATCCTGAGAAGACCGGCGGTGCAGCTTCGGATGACCCGGCCGCAGAAGCGAAGTCTGTTGGCAACGACGACGCGCAGGCGGACCATCCTGGGGAGGCGGTACCCGAGGGGCGCACGCCTTTGCCGACCGGCACGCCGCGCTCGATCAAGGCGCGCGGCAAGACCAGTAGCGAACCCGGCGACAAGAGCGGCGGCGTGAACGACGCGGGTGACGGTAAG
The DNA here is from genome assembly GCA_030655135.1 of Hyphomicrobiaceae bacterium. Lineage (GTDB taxonomy): Bacteria > Pseudomonadota > Alphaproteobacteria > Rhizobiales > Hyphomicrobiaceae > JAKAXS01. The sequence continues at coordinate 47,223 of JAURWC010000024.1, forward strand.
GCTGCACCCTCCGCCAGCGAACCTGCGAGCAAGAGCGCGGGCGACACCAAGGATGCAGACAAAGCGGCGGAACCCGCGGCGGCCGGTGGCGACAAAACTGGTTCTGCCGCCGATGCAGAAAAGAGCGCGCCCGCCGCCAAGAGTGGGCCTGGCAAGGCCACCGAACAGACCGACGATCTGCTGTTTCCCACCGAGGATGAACTCCGCGAACTGAAAACGGGCGTTCCGGCAGTTGCCGGGAAAGGAGGCCCACCGCCTGCAGATCCAACCAAGAAAGGCGCTCCGTCCGGCACCACGGCGGACGGCGCCGAACCGGCCAAGCCGGACGTGGCTGCGTCGTCCGCTCCCAAGCCGCCGGTTTCGGCGGCACCTGTCGTCAGCATCGGCAGCGATGTGGATCCGGAGAGCTGGGCCGAGTATGGCGGATGGTACCGGCAGGATTTCGCGATTTTCTACCGGCCCACGGGCCATAAGGACAAGTTCCTGTACGCGTGGCTCTACCTGGCCGGCCCCCAAGCCGCGAAAGGGGACAAGAGCGCGGCTGGCGCGGTCTTCACATCGCTAACGCACAAAGATGCCCAGGGGTCGTGCACGAAATGCCATAGCGTCGACGACATTGCCGGCAAGGGTCAGCTGGTCAATTTCTCGCCGCCGGGCGTCAAGAGTAAGCAGGGCCGCTTCACGAGCTTCATCCACGAGCCGCACTTCGGCATCATGGAAAACCGCGGCTGCCTGACATGCCACAAGCTGGAAAAGGACCGCCCCTATCTGAAGAGCTACGAGCAGGGGAATGCGTCGGCCGCCTCGTCTAACTTCGGCGCGGTCAAAAAGGAGCTTTGCCAGACGTGTCATACCAGCGGGATGGCCCGGCAGGACTGCCTCTTGTGTCACGATTATCATGTCAACGGTGCTGCGACGCCGATCATGAGCACGAAGCTGCCAATCCAATAATCATCCGGCGGACCCCACACAAAAAACATGCGTGGGTTGCTAGCGATCTGAAATTCGCACAGCTGCGGCAAGAAAATTGGAGAGCGGGGACCATGACGACCACGCAACGGCCGCCCATTGGACGACACGGATGCGTTGGCCCGGATCGTCGGCGCCATAGGTGCCGATAGCGGCATCATTGATTATTTGGCCGACGATGGTTTGCTGCATCTGGCGGCGGCAAGCGATCAAGCCTGCAAAGAACAGTCACGCGCTCTTGCCTTCCCGGTATCGAGGAACCGCAATGGGCCGACAGCGCCGGCTATCCCGTTTCTGTTCTGGAATATGTGCGAATGGGCGTGGCCGCGGCTAAATTTGGCAAGTCGACGCAGCCGGCGGATGACGTGATGGGTTCGATCGTCGCCGAGATTTATCCCTGCAATTGAGGGTGCGTCGCTGGTGTCAACTCGGCGCGTCTAGCATCATCGGCCACTGGGCGGCGATGTATTCGCGAAACCAGACGCTGTAGCTTTCCGGCGCTGCCGCAACGCGCCGGCGCACTTCCGCTAGCTCTGCCCATTCGTAGCCGTCGGCCTCGTCCGGGTTGGGGCGGATGGTTCCCGCGTAGATGCCACGGAAGACGTGGACGATCTCATGCTCGGTCAAGCCATTGGAGAATTCTGCGCGGTAGGTGATCGTGCCGAGCGCGATCAATGAGCAGGTGAACCCCATCTCCTCGTCGAGCCGCCGCAGCGCCGCGGCATGGACATCTTCGCCAGGACGGGGGTGCCCGCAGCAGGCGTTGGTCCATAGCCCACCCGAATGATACTTGCCGGCGTGCCGCTTCTGCAGCAGCAGGCCGCCCGTGTTGTTCCAGATCACCAGCGAGAATGCGCGGTGAAGGCTGCCGGCGCGATGAGCCGCAAGCTTCTCCGCAGTGCCGATGGGATTGTCATCAGCATCGACGATGATGACGTGCTCTTCGCTGGCTGACGTCACCGGCGATCCTTCCTATGCTGGCGCACCAAACAGATGATCCAGCATAAGGCCTTTCACCTTGGTTGCGTCAACCGGTCCGTCCGGGACGAGATGCGGGGCCGAACTGATACCTGGTGCTGCCATCGGCCTCGCTGCCGATCCGGCTACGCGCCAATGCGCTCGCGGTCTACGGCGAGAGCGGCCAGAGGAGCGAAGCCGACTGGACGAACGCTGGCGCGACGCCGAAGCAGCGCAACGTGGCCGGTTGTGTCACGCGTCGCTAGCGCTTGCCGAGCCGGCCGAAGACGGCACGCGAGCCAATTCTTGCGAGGGTCACAACGCCGGTTGGATCTGCGCGACCGTGCCTTCGCATGACGTCAGCTTCACGGTCCAAGTCACTCTGGTGGCTCGCGTAGACGGCTTGAAGCTCAGACGGCTCTAGACCCGAACGGCCTGCAAGGTCTTCAAGCCGGTCGCGCGTGACTTTGTACGGACCGTTCTTGGTTTTGGCCGATAGGCCCGAGGAATCGATGAACATTTTGCTTTGCGCCATTAAGGATCATAGCACGGCGTTAGCTGATCCCCGCCTCATAAGGACGCGTGGTCGCGAATAGTCGCCCGTTCCTGGCCTATTCGTGCTAAAGGTTGCTTAGCGGCGGCAATTAAGAGCGCGCCTTCGCCTGAGAGCACCGCACGGGCTCCCGCCAAAGCTGCAGTCGTCAGCCATACAAACGAATTTTCCGAACCGAGTGCGTGCGGCATCGCGAAGGGATTTTTGTGACCACACGACTCGTGATGATGTTGCTGGCCGGTGCAACACTGCCGTCTGCGCAGTTGCTAGCCGCCGACACCGCCCCAGAATCAAGTACTGCGCCCCAGATCGCTGGGCCCGCGCGATTGACGAAGGTGCAGGACCTCGAGAACTGCATGGCTTTGTGGGACCCGACGACGCACATCACGAAGAGCCACTGGAAAACGATCTGCAAAAGACTTCGTAGCGGCGATTAGAACCGCCGCTGACAAATCATCGGTCGTTGATACTCGCATTTCTTTAGTTTGATGGAGCTTGGCTCAGCCAATGACAGAATCATCGAAAGCTGCTGGTTGGGTGGTTCAATTCTCCTTCCCGCAGCCGGTTACAAACAAGTTCGGTGCAGGTCCGCCGAAGGTGGAGTTTTACAACGTGGCGATCGAAGCGCCTGCCAAGGCGATCGACGCTGCAATCGCCAAGCGCGCTTCGACGCAGGAAGACACTGAGACGTTTGTGGTGCGGCCGCTTTCAAGCAAAGAGGTCGAATTCTTGAAACTTGGCCGCGACGAGATCAGGGCGGCTTAAGCAGCCATCGCTGATGGGATCGCGCCGCTTCGCGATGCGACGACCGAGAATGCCATCTACTGTCCAACGGAGACACTATGCCATTCGTCCAACGCCCAGAGGGTTTCAGCAGCGAGACCTTAGCGCTCCTTGATTCAGCGATCATGGGGTTATGGCTGGATCACGCCGCCGGCATCGTCAAGGCCGAGAAGATCGCGCTGGAATCATCGCCTGTGCCCGCAATTCCCGGGCGGGGCACACTGCTTGTCTATCGGGCGCGAACACGTCGCGCTGTAACTGAAAATCTGGAGGTTCGCATATGCTAGCACACAAATTCAAAGCCGGTCAGAAGGTGAGTTACGAGACGCCGAAGGGTTTGCTGCAGGGAAGTGCGTCCTACAAGGTGGAACGCCTTATGCCGATCGAGAACGGCGAACTGAAATATCGCATCAAGTCGCCATCCGAGAGCTTCGAACGCATGGCGAAGGAAAGCGAACTTATTCCGATTACTGAAGCTGCGTAGCGGGGGGCCGGTTCGACCGATCGCTTAAGTGATCTCGTCGGTCCAAACCCGGAACGACGCCAGATTGTTCGGCCCGAAAGTCGTCGTGATGGCGACGTCTGCCGCGTCGCGGCCGCGTGCGATCAAAACCCGTCCAATCCGGGGCACATTGTTTCTCGGATCGAACGTGTGCCACTGCCCACCGAGATAGGCTTCGAACCAAGCCGCAAAGTCTCCAGGCGGGTAGGGCGGAGGCGTGCCGATGTCGCCGAGATAGCCGGTGCAATAACGTGCGGGGATGTTCAAAGCCCGGCAGAAGGCGATGGCCAGATGCGCGTAGTCGCGGCAGACGCCTTGCTGCTCGGCGTAGGCTTCCGACGAACTGCGGGTCGCGCGGGCATGCTGGTAGTTGAAGACGATGTGCTGATGCACGAAGTCGCAGATTGCCTGGACGCGCGCCCATCCCGTGGCTCGCCCGCCGAATAACGACCACGCCAGATCGAGCATTTGGTCGCTGTCACAAAACCGGCTGGCAAGCAGAAAGACGATCGCTTCTTCGGGCAGCCGCTCGACGGCAATCTGTTCGGCATGGGCCGTGATTGGGTCAGGCTGGCCGGAGTCCATGACGACGGTATCTGCCGTGAGACGCATCGGTCCTGCGGGCGCTACGAGGCGCGTGCACCAATTGCCGAACCCGTCGCGATATCCCGAAACAGCGGTTGACGGCGATATGATCACGTGGTCGGGCGAGAGCAGATCGGAAACACGCGTGTGATGCACGTTCAGCATCAAGATCATCGGGGTAGGTTGAGGACACTCGTAATTCAGCTCGTAGCCGATACGCAGTTTCATTCCGGCTCTCATATTCTAATGATGAAGGGCGCCGTCTCAACGGCGGCCTTTACGCAGCTAGGTCCGGCTCAGACCGGCAGACGCGGATCGTCCAGAACCATCGTGTATGTATAATTCTGCGACCGCGAACGGTCCTGCTGTAGATGCTGCTTGTCGAGCTTGAGCACGTAGGTCGGCATCTCGCCGGCAGGCGTCGTGGCCCAATCGGTGACGGCGTAGGGCTCGTCATCCAGGAAGATCATGTCGATCGAGAACTTGATCGGCTGCAGGTCGGTTCTGCGGAAAGGAATAGCCACCTTACAAAGGCTCATTTTCAAGCTCCAGATCGTTGCGAAGTGAACGTCGCCGAAAGTGGTCGATCAGAGCACGCGTTAGATAAGTGCCAATCGATCAGCTGGCACAAGATCGTTCGACAATTCGCGAGAACGCACCTTGAGCATGGACATCGCTACTGCGAAGTCCTGGCCGGGCACCGGATACCGACACCAAACGTCAGTTCTTCTAACACGAGGGCTGCTGACGCCCTAAGCAATTCTTAGAACGTATGCCCCGGCCACCGTTGCGAACCGTCCGCGTGCGGTCGCCAGGTGGGGGTTGCCCGTCAAGAGTGTTGGCAGTCACGACAGTCCGCAGCCGCCATCTGCTAATGCGCAGTTCACGGGTTCTGCACGCAAAGCATCGCCGTTACCCCGGCTCGCTGCCGAGGCCGTTCGGTGCGCACCCGCGTGCGAACCCGCATGACTACCAGCGGATCTGCTCGAGTTCGGAGAAGTTTACGCGCGTGCCGTCGCTGTTTTCGATGTAACCAGCTGCGTCTTGCGAGAGATCCAGGCTATCAGCGTTGGTACCGGTGATCTGGCCCGTCGTCAGCACCATCGTCCAATCGCCGGGGAAGCTGCCGTTGGCGTAGGAGGCGCCCGAGGAGTCGCGCAGCTCCAGGGCGTCGAGCCATCCACCACCAGCGCCACCGCTGATGGTATCGGTTCCGTGTCCGGCGTTCATGATAAAGAGATCCGATCCCGCGTCACCGTAAAGCGTGTCGTTGCCGACGCCGCCGGTCAGCGTATCGTTGCCCGCCCCGCCGCGCAGCGTATCGATGCCGGCGCCGCCGAACAGCATGTTTGCCCCGGCATCGCCGGTGAGCGTGTCGTTGAAGGCCGAGCCGTTGATGTTCTCGAAGTTCGAAAACACGTCGCCTGTTGCGTGGCCGCCAGAAGCCGCACCCGTGCCGAGGTTGATCGTGACGCCGGCATTGGAGGCCGCGTAGTCGAGCGTGTCGTTGCCAAGCCCGCCGTTCATCGTATCGGCGCCGGCACCACCGGCAATGATGTTATCGCCTGCGTCGCCGGTCAACGTGTCGTTGAAGCTCGAGCCCGTCAGATTTTCCACGCCGAAGTACGTATCGCCCGTGGCCTCACCGGCGGTGCCACCCGTCGCGAGATTTGCGGTGACGGCCGCCGCGGCGCCAGCATAGCTCGCGGTATCGTTGCCCACACCGCCGTCGATGATGTCCGCACCGCCGCCGCCGATTAGTATATCGTTGCCGTAGCCGCCGTAGAGCGCATTGACTGTAGCATTGCCCGTGATGGTGTCATTGTAGTCGGAGCCAATGACGTTTTCGATGTTGCTGTACGTGTCCCCCCAGGCGTCCCCGCCAGTGCCCACGCCGGTTCTCAGGTTGACGTTGACGGCCGACGAGGAGTGCGCGTAGCTCGCAGCGTCGATCCCGTCGCCGCCATCCAGCGCGTCGGCGCCGAAGCCGCCCTCGAGGATGTTGTTGCCGGCATTGCCCGTCAGGGTATCGCCGTACATTGAGCCGATCAGGTGCTCGATGTTGGCGAAGGTATCTCCCGCCGCATGGCCGCCGGTGGCGACGCCTGTCAGCAGGTTCACGCTGACCGCGGCATTCGACGTAGCGTAGCTCGCCGCGTCGTCGAGGCCATTGCCGCCATCCAAAGCGTCTGCACCCGCGCCGCCGATCAAGGTGTCGGCACCCCAATCGCCAAACAGCGTATCGTTGCCGGCGCCGCCCGAGAGAACGTTGTTTTTAGTGGTGCCCCTGAGCGTGTCGTTATGGTCTGATCCCGTCAGGTTTTCGACGCTTCTGAACGTGTCGCCTGCTGCATCGCCGCCGCTGCCGGTGTTGTTGCCGAGGTCCACGCTGACCGCAGCCGTAGACGTGGCGTAGCTTGCCGTATCCCGGCCGGTCCCGCCTTCCAGAACGTCGGCCCCGGTGCCGCCAATTAGCGTGTCATCGCCCGCGCCGCCCTGCAGCGTGTCGGTGCCACCCATCCCATAGATGGTGTCCGCGTCGCCCGCGCCAACGATTGTCTCGTTCAAGGATGTTCCGAAACCAAACCCGTTGGCGATATTGGTTACGCTCAGTTGCAAGTCTTGGCTTGTGGAGTTGCCGCTATCTGGCGGAATGAACAGGCGCACGTTGTCGATCAAGGCGCCACTGCCGTCGCCACCCTCGGATGCCGGTTCGCGGATCGTCAGCCGATCGGCGCCGCCAGTGCCCACGACTTCGAAGGACGCCTGGCTCCAGTCTTGTCCGGGGGATATGGTCCCGACAACGACCCCATTCCACAGTATTTCGACGTGACTGGTGCTGGACGTGATGTGCTCGTTGCGCAGCATCGTGTCGACTGCCACCTCATATTTTTGGCCGGCGGCGGTCTGGACGTCCTGGAAGACGCCGTCGGTTGCAGTCTGGGCATCGAGATCAATGAATTGCGTGCCGTGCGTCGCAGTGCCGTTGACGCCATGCTGCAGTTCGAGCTTGCCTCCGGCGATGGCGGTCCATCCGACCGTCGATGATCGCACACTGAAATTACCCGCGGCGACCTGGTCGGCCTCGAACGATCCATTGATCAGCATGTTGGCGCCGGCGCCCGTCGTTGAGGCATGCACGACGACGTCATAAATATTGTTGCGGCCAGCGTCTTGCGCGCTTTCGTAGTCGGCATTGGCCTTGAAGCTGATCGCGCCGGTATTTTCGTCGATGTTGAACAACGCCGCATCCGTGCCCGTCAGCGAATACTTGACGGGTGCTGCACTCTCGTTGTTCGACGTCACGGTGTAGACCGTGCCGGCCGTATTCTCCGCGACGAGCACGCTATCCGGCGAGGTAATCGATGTACCGGTTGTCACGTTTGTCACGGTGATGGCCACGTCCTTCGTGGCCGTGGTCGTGCCGTCAGACGCCGTGACCTTGACATCGTAGATGTTATTGCCACCGGCGTCGGCCGGGCTCTCGTAGTTAGGAGCACCCTTGAACGAGACGGCGCCCGTCGTCGCGTTGATGTTGAACAGCGCCGCGTCGGTGCCGGACAGCGAATACGTCAGCGTGGTGCCGGCGTCCGGGTCAGTTGCCGTCGCGGTGTAAACCGTGCCGGCCGTGTTTTCGGCCACGGAGACCGCCGCAGCCGACGTGACCGTCGGGCCTTCGTTGGTATTGGTGACGGTGATGGCCACGTCCTGTGTCGTCGCGGTCGTTCCGTCCGAGGCCGTGACCTTTACGTCATAGATGTTATTGCCGCCGGCGTCGGCCGGGTTCTCGTAGTTCGGAGCGCCCTTGAAGGAGACGGCACCCGTGGTGGCGTCGATGTTGAACAACGCGGCGTCTGCGCCCGAGAGCGAGTACGTCAGCGTCGTGCCGGCGTCCGGATCAGTCGCCGTCGCTGTGTAGACGGTGCCGGCCGTGTTTTCGGCAACGGAAACCGCCGCCGACGACGTAACCGTGGGTCCTTCGTTGGTGTTAGTGACGGTGATGGCGACGTCCTGCGTCGTGGCGTTCGTGCCGTCGGAGGCGGTGACCTTGACGTCGTAGACGTTATTGGCGCCCGCATCCTGGGCGTTCTCGGAATCGGGTGCGTTCTTGAACGATACGGCCCCGGTGGCGGCGTCGATGTTGAACAGAGCAGCATCGGCTCCTGACAGCGAGTACGTCAGCGTGGTGCCGGCATCCGGATCGGTCGCGGTCGCCGTGTAGACGGTGCCGGCCGTGTTTTCGGCAACGGAGACGGCCGCAGCCGACGTAACCGTCGGGCCTTCATTGGTGTTGGCGACGGTG
>JAURWC010000046.1 GCA_030655135.1 Hyphomicrobiaceae bacterium
CACCGAGCAGATGAAAATGACGAAGATCGCCGACAGCCCGGAATCCTTGATGGTGTAGAGCGCCAGCGGCATCCAGGCCAGCGGCGAGATCGGTTTTAGAATCTGGATGAACGGGTCGAGCGCCTTGTTGATCAGCGGCGACATCCCGATCAGGAAACCGAGCGGGATCGCAACAAGCACAGCGAGAAAATAGCCCAACCCCACCCGCGCGATGGAGTAGCCGAGCTGGATACCGAGACCCTTGTCGTTGGGGCCGTTGTCGTAGAACGGTCGCTTCAGATGCTCCCACAATTTGGCGCCGACATCGAGCGGTCCCGGCATCGCCGATTTGCCCTGCGTCGCCGTCAATCCCATCAGCTTGGCGTATTCCGGCGTCATGGTGGCGACCGCGCCGGTGCCGCGCGTGGCGATATGCCAGATGCCGACAAAGGCGAGAAACAGCGCGACCGACACGATCGCGGCGCGCAGGCGGAGCGAGGCGTTCATCTCCCTCTCCCCGCTTGCGGGGAGAGGGTTGGGGTGAGGGGGACTCTCGGCGGGTGGAGGTGGTTGAGAGTCCCCCTCACCCGGATCACGCGCTGATGCGCGCGATCCGACCTCTCCCCGCACGCGGGGAGAGGTGAAGAACGAGTGGCCGCGCCCATCACGACGCCTTCCTGATCTTGAAGCTGTTGAGATAATCCTCGGGCTTGGCCGGATCGAAGGTCTTGCCCATCACCGAGAAACTTTTCGTCGTGGTGGTCGGCGGCGTCAGCCCGGCTTCCTTCATCAGCCGCGTGGCATCCGTGGCGAGATAGACCTGCGAAGCAATGCCGGCATAGTCGATGTCGCCCTTGACCTGACCCCAGCGCTTCATCTGCGTCATGATCCAGATCGCAAACGACTGCCACGGGAACGGATCGAAATCGACGCGGTTGGGCTGCGTCACGATATTGCCGAGGCCGTCGGCGAAGGTGCCGGTGAGGATCTGCTCCAGCACGATCTGCGGCTGGTTCAGATAGTTGGCCGGCGCGATCGCTTCGGCGATCTGCTTGCGGTTTTCCGCCTTGTGCGCGAACGCGGTGGCCTCGATGATCGATTTCAGCAGCGCGCCATAGGTGTTCGGCATCGAGGTGACGAACTCCTTGGATGCGGCGAAGGCGCAGCACGGATGCCCTTCCCAGATATCTTTCGTCAGAATGTGGATGAAGCCAACGCCGTCATAGACCGCGCGCTGGTTCATCGGGTCGGGACCGAGAAAACCGTCGATGTTGTCGGCGCGCAGATTGGCGACCATTTCCGGCGGCGGCACCGCGCGGATCTGGACGTCGGTATCGGGATCGATGCCGTGTTCGGCGAGATAGTAGCGCAGCAGGTAATTATGCATCGAGAAGTCGAACGGAA
>JAURWC010000060.1 GCA_030655135.1 Hyphomicrobiaceae bacterium
TGCCGCACGGTGATCGAGCAGCATGGCGGTTTTCTCGGCTTTGAGGCGGTGCTGCCTCAGGGTACGATTTTCACATTCACACTGCCCGAGGCCGTCAGTGCCGCGGCCTTGCCGGAAGCGGCGGACCAGTAAAGAGGATTGCCATGGAACCGATTCAGAACGCCACTGTTTACATCGTCGATGACGACGCCAGCGTGCGCGAGGCGCTGGCCTGGTTGCTGCGCTCGCGCCGCCTGCCCAGCGAAACCTTCGACAGCGCCGAGGCCTTCGACGAACGCATTTCCGGCGCGTTCGAGGTCAAGTCGCCGTCCTGCGCGCTGCTCGATGTGCGCATGGGTGGCATGAGTGGCCTGGCGATGTTTGAAAAGCTCATTGCCTGTGGCTTGCTGCCGACCCTGCCAGTGATCTTCCTGACCGGCCATGCCGACGTGCCGACCGCCGTGGATGCGGTCAAACGCGGCGCCTTCGATTTTTGCGAGAAGCCGTTTTCAGACAACGTGCTGGTGGACCGCATCGAGCAGGCGCTGGCGAAGTCGGCCGCGGCACTGGCACAGCGCAGCGAACATACCGGCTTGAGGTCCAGGCTGGAGGGCCTGACCGAGCGCGAGCGCGATGTGATGCGTCTTGTTGTGGAAGGCCTGCCGAACAAACTGGTGGCAGACCAGCTCGACATCAGTGTGCGCACCGTGGAGGTTCACCGTGCCCGGGTTTTTGAGAAAATGAGCGTAAAGTCCGCGGTGGAGCTGGCTCACCTGCTACGGAATTTATAGCGTGGCGCTTGAGATGCAGCGGTCAGGATATGTCTTCAGGTTTGCTGGACGGGGGCTTGGGCTCTTCGTCGCGTTTGAGTTCGCCGTTTTTCCGGCCCGAGAACATCGTCCACCAGACGATGAAGACCAGGATGAGCAAGGCCCCCAGGGCTTCCAGTAAAAGTAAGGCCATGACTGTTTTTTCCCGCGTAACAAAAACCGTTGCCATTATCGCCGCCGTGCTGGTGCTGGTTTCCTGCAGCAGCGTGCCGCGCCCGCCACTGCCTTCGCCTGTGCCTTCCTCGCCGGGTCCCGCCGTGGATGCCGGGCGGCCCGACGACAACGCGGCTTTGCCGCCGGTCCGCATGCAGGGCAAAAGCCGCTGGGTGCCGGTGCGCTGGAGCGAGCTGCCCGGCTTCGAGGGCGACACCCTGTTCGAGGCCTGGAACGCCTGGCTGAAAAGTTGTGAACGGCCGCGGCCGGCGTTTGCAAACCTGTGCGGCGAGGTGCGGCGTCTGAGCATCGCCAGCGGCGAGGAGCAGCGCGCCTGGATGATGAGCCGGCTGCAGCCCTACCGCGTCGAAAGCCCGCAAGGCCAGGCGGACGGCCTGCTGACGAGTTATTACGAGCCGGTGCTCCGGGCCAGCCGCCAGAGCGGCAACGGCTACACCGTGCCGCTGTACCAGCCGCCGGCCGGACTGGCGTCCCGCAAACCGTGGTTCACGCGGCAGGAGATCGACACGCTGCCGGAAGCGCAGGCCGCGCTGCGCGGCCGGGAGATCGCCTGGCTGGCCGACCCGATCGATGCGATGTCGCTGCATATCCAGGGCTCGGGCCGCCTGGCCATTCTTGAGCCCAACGGCGCGCAGCGCACGGTGCGGGTGGCCTTTGCCGGTTCCAACGAGCAGCCGTTTCGCAGCATCACCCAGTGGCTGGCGGAACAGGGCCAGGGCCGCATGGTGGCACCGTGGACCGAGTCCACCAAGGTCTGGGTGGCCCAAAATCCGCAGCGCGTGGCGCAACTGCTGTGGAGCAACCCGCGCTACATCTTTTTCCGCGAAGAGGCGCTCAGCGAGCAGGATGCTTCCTACGGCCCGCGCGGTGCCGAGGGCGTGGCACTGACGCCGGGGCGCTCCATCGCGGTGGACCGCGAGAGCATTCCCTATGGCACGCCGGTCTGGCTCGCGTCACGCAGCGCGACACTGGACCTGCAAAAACTGGTGATGGCGCAGGACACCGGCAGCGCCATCGTCGGCGCGGTGCGCGCGGATTATTTCGCCGGTACCGGCCCCGAGGCCGGCCTGCTGGCCAGCCGCGTCAACCAGCCTCTGCGCCTGTGGGCGCTGTGGCCGAAATGAGAGGCTTGCGGATGCATCGAGCGCTCCCCTGGTTGGCGAAAGCGTTGTTTGCCGCGCCACTGCTTTGGCTGGCGGCGTGCGCCGGCCCGGGCACAGGAACGGCCCAGCATTACCGCTGCGAACACGGCATTGAATTCAGTGTGCGGTTTGTGGATGACAGCGCGATCCTGTCCGGAACGCGTGCCAACGAAGTGTTGTTCCGTGATGCCGGTGGGCAGGGGCCGCAGCAGGCGGTCTACAGCAATCCGGCCATGCGGGCCGAATTCGGCCTGGGTGCCAGCGGGCGCGAGGCCCTGCTCCGGTATCCGCCGCTGCCGCTGACAGCGCGTTGCGTGCGGGAGTGAGCCCGCCACGCCGCGCCTGGCCGTTTATTCGATCTTCGCGCCCGACGCCTTCACGACGTCCGCCATGCGTTTGTAGTCCACCGCCAGCAGCTTGCCGAAATCGGCATTGCTCATGGCGCGGGGCTCGATGCCCTGTTTGTCCAGGCGCTCCAGGATGACCGGGTCTTTCAGTAATTTCGCCATCGCGGTGTTGATGCGTGTGGCTTCGGCGGCCGGCGTGGCGGCCGGGCCGAGCAGGCCGAACCAGGAGTCGAACTCGTAGCCGGGCAGGCCGCTTTCGGCGATGGTCGGCAGATCGGGCAGGTACTTGCTGCGTTTCGGCGATGTCACCGCCAGCAGGCGGATGCGGCTGTCCTTCGCAAAGGCCAGCGCGCCAATGCTGGCCGCAATCACGGCGTGGGCGCGGCCCGAGATCACCTCGTTGATGGCCTCGCCGGTGGCCTTCAGCGGCACGTGCACCAGGTCGATGCCTGCCAGGCCGTTGAAGTAGGCCATCGACAAATGCGTCGCGCTGCCCATGCCGGCGGTCGCGTAGTTCATCTTGCCGGGGTTGGCCTTGGCATAACGGATGAACTCGCCCACGGTTTTGGCGGGCACGTCGGGGTTGATCATCAGCACATAACCGGCGGTGCCGATGTGCGCCAGCGGCGTGAAGTCTTTTTGCGGATCGTAGGCGAGCTTGGTATATAGCGAGCCGGCAATGTTGTGGCTGGCTGCGGCCATCACCATGGTGGTGCCGTCCGGCTCGGACTTGGCCACAAAACCGGTGCCGATGGTGCCGCCGGCGCCGGCGCGGTTTTCAATGATGACGGTCTGGCCGAGCGCCGTGCCCAACTCGGCGTTCATGGCGCGTGCCAGCAGGTCCTGTACGCCGCCCGCGGCATAAGGCACAACGACGCGCACCGGTTTCCCGCTGGTCTGGCCGAAAGCCGGCAGGCTGCCCAGGCCGGTAAGGGAGGCCAGTCCGGCGGCGATGGCCGCACCCAGCAGTGTTCTACGCTTGATCATGAGAGTCCTTGAGTGGTGGTTCAGTTCGGGTTGATGCAGATCTCGTCGGCCAGGCGCCGCATGAAACGTACGCACCAGGCCAGTTGTTCGAGCGTGACCCATTCGGTGGGCTGGTGCGCCTGGGCGATATGGCCCGGGCCGCAGACGATGGTGGGCACGCCGACCTGGTGAAACAATGCAGCTTCCGTGCCAAACGACACCTTGCCGGCGCCAGAAGCGGCATCGACATCGGCGCACTTGAAACACAGACGCGCGATGTCGCTGTCGGCGTCGGTGGCAAAACCCGGCAGCACCGAGTTGAGCTTGTGCGTGATGCCGGTGTCAGCCGCCACAGCGTGCATGGCTGGGACCAGGCTGTCGGCGAATTCCTTCGCCTCGTTGAACAGCGCCAGCGGCGAGTTCATGTGGTGGTGGCGGATTTCCCAGGTCACATCGCAGTCGCGCGGGATGATGTTGAGCGCCGTGCCGCCGGCAATCACGCCGGTGTGGATGGTGGTGTGCGGCACGTCGTAAATCGGATCGAAGGGCCCTTCGGCCACCAGCCGGCGGTGCATGGCCTTGAGTTTGGTGACGAATTCGCAGGCGATTTCGACGGCGTTGACGCCTTGCGGCGTGAGCGAGGAGTGCGCCTCGAAGCCGCGCACGGACGTTTTGTAGGCGTGTTTGCCCTTATGCGCAATGACGACCTGCATGCCGGTCGGCTCGCCGACGATACAGCCCGCGGGTTTGTAGCCCTGGTCCACCATGTCGGCAATCAGCCGGCGCACGCCGATGCAGCCGACTTCCTCGTCGTAGCTGAAGGCCAGGTGCACAGGGCGTTTCAGTTTGCGCCTGAGCAGCTCGGGCACCATCATCAGCGCGGTCGCGCCGTAACTTTTCATGTCGGTGACGCCGCGGCCGTAGAGCTTGTCGCCGATCGCTTCCGCCTTGAAGGGGTCGGTGTTCCAGGGCTGGCCGTCGACCGGCACCACGTCGGTGTGGCCCGACAACACCAGGCCGCCGATTCTGGTTTCACCGTTGTCTGCGGGCAGCGTGGCCCAGAGATTGGCCTTGCGGCCGGTGTCGTCGTATGTCAGCCGGCATTCGATGCCCTGCGCCTCCAGCTGGGTGCGTGTCCATTCGATGATGGGCAGGTTGCTGTCGCGCGAGACAGACGCAAACGACACCCATTTTTCAATCAGCGGCAAGGCGGTAAGGTCGGCCGCCTGGACGGACTGCCGGGCGGCGTGGGGAAGGGGGGCGTTCATGGAGCGGGTCCTTTCGGGAATGGCAGGCCTGCCGGGTGACGGCGGGCTTTCTCAAAATTGTAGGTCAGTCATTCATTGCTATAAAAACCATAGCTGACTATCCATATGGGGAAAGGGCCGGAAGGCCAAAAGGTTTAAAAAATTGCGCTCAGGCGGGCTCGGCGGCGACAGCAGGCTCTAGCTGGGCACTGCGCACCTCGGCGGCGCTTTCCCCGGGCAGCGGATTCGGCACCGGCCAGGCACTGCACATCTCGGCGGGCAGCGAGCTCTTGCGCTGGATCAGATCGTGTTTGCCGAACAGCTCGGCGATCCAGTCCACAAACACCCGCACCTTGTTGCTCAGGTGCCGGTTCGGCGGGTAGACCACATGCAGCGGCACCGCGCCGCCGCACCATTCGGTGAACAGCGGCTCCAGCTCGCCGCGGCTGATGTGGTCCTGCACCAGGAAGGTCGCGGTGTGCAGCACGCCCAGGCCCGCCAGCACGGCGACCACGCCGGCCCGCGAATCGTTGACCGACAGCAGGTGCCGTCCGTCGAGTTCGATGGTTTCGCCATCGCGGTAGTACTCGAAGCTGTACATCTTGCCGTTGCGCGGCGAGGCATAACGGATCAGCTGGTGGTTCTCCAGTTCCTTCGGGTGTTTTGGCTTGCCGTGGCGCTTCAGGTAGGCCGGCGAGGCGCAGGACACGAGATAAAACTCGCCGATGCGGCGCGCCACCAGCGACTGGTCGGTCAGCTCGCCGCCGCGCACCACGCAGTCCACGTTCTCCGCAATGATGTCGACCTGGCGGTCGCTCACGCCGAGTTCGAGCTGGATGTCCGGGTAACGCGCATAAAAGTCGGGCAGCGCCGGGATGATCACCGTTAGGCCCAGCGACGAGGGCACGTCGACCTTGAGCCGGCCGCGCGGGCTGGCCTTGGCGCGCGACATGCTGGACTCCAGCTCCTGCACCTCGCCCAGCAGGCGGCTGGCCTGCTCGTAATAGGCGGCGCCGTCCACCGTGACCGCCACCTTGCGGGTGGTGCGGTTCAGCAGTTTGGTGTCCAGTTCCTTTTCCAGGTCCTGGATCAGCCGGGTCACGGTGGCCTTGGGCAGGTCCATGGAGTCGGCGGCCTTGGTGAAGGTGCCGGCTTCCACGACCCGGACAAAGGCCTGCATGGCGGAAAACTTGTCCATGAATCAATCCTCGGCAGAATTTCGATGAAGGGGCGTAAACCACTCTGTCGTGGCGTCGGGGGTGATTTTGCCCACTATTTCGGCTTCATTGTTTCTGTGGTGAAACAAACTATATCCAAAAGGGCTATTTATTAAGCATTCGGCCGCGCCTACATTCTGCTGCATCGCAACAAATTGGCGCCGCCCAGCGGCACGCACCATGTCCAGCCCGCAGCTTTCACCGTCGCCTTCCTCGTCCTCCGTCGGCACCTGGCCCGACGGCCTGAACCAGCAAATCGCCATCGCCCCCGACCAGCTGCTGGATGTGCGGGTGTACGGCCGGCACCCGGACAGCGTCATTGAACCGGCGCCGCTGGTGTTGCACTTCCATGCCGGGGCTTTTGTGGCGGGCTCGCTCGACCAGGGCGCCTGCGTCGCCGGCCTGCTGGCAGATGCCGGCGCCGTGGTGATCTCGGTGGACTATCCGCTGGCTCCCAGCCATCCTTTTCCCCAGGCGGTGGAGACCGGTTATGCGGCGCTGCTCTGGGCGTGGAAGGCCAGGCACAAGCTGGCCGGCCGCAATGCGCCGCTGTTCATTGCCGGTGAAGAGGCTGGCGGCAACCTGGCCGCTGCCATCGCGCTGATGGCGCGCGACCAGGATGCGCCGCAACTGGCCGGCCAGATCCTGCTGTCGCCCATGCTCGACGCCTGCATGGCCACCGCGTCCCTGCGTGACGTGCATGCCGGCCCGGTCGGCTGCACCTGGGCCGACGGCTGGCACCAGTACCTGCCGCGCCAGGAAGACGCCGGCCATCCTTATGCCGCGCCGGGTTCGGCGCTGCGTTTGCCTGGCCTGGCGCCCACCCTGCTGGTCACCGCCGGCGACGACCCGCTGCGCGACGAAACCCGCAGCTTTGCCGCGCGGCTGCGCAGCGCGGGCGTGACGGTGCAGGAGGCGGTGTTGCCGCACCCCACGGGCTGGCCGCTGAGTTATCGGCAGACCACCCGGCATCCGCCGGTCTGGGCCGACCCCGTCCGGCAGCAGTTCAGCGACTTCTTTTCAGGCGCCGCCGCAGCCTGAGCGGCGCGCCACCCGTCCACCTTCATCTTCATCACTTCACCATTTTTTTCGAGGGAAATCACCATGTCATCCATTCACCTGACGCATCGTCAACGCCGCAACGCCGGCATCCTGCTGGCGGCGCTGGCCATCACCGGCATCTCCGCCACCGCTTTCGGTGTTTCCAGTTCTGGCGCGGCCCCGGGCGCGCCGGCCGAGCCGCCGGCCACACCGGTGTCCGTCGCCACCGTGGTGCAAAGCGATGTGGCGGCCTGGGACGAGTTTTCGGGCCGGCTCGAGGCGGTCGAACGCGTGGATATCCGTTCGCGTGTCGCCGGAACGGTCCAGGCCGTCCATTTCCGTGAGGGCGCGCTGGTCAAAAAAGGCGAGCTGCTGCTGACGATTGATCCCGCGCCTTACGCCGCCGATGTGCAGCGCGCCGACGCGCAGGTCGGCGCGGCGCAGGCGCGTGTGGCGCAGGCCAAAGGCGAGCAGGAACGCTCGCAGCGCCTGTGGAGCGAGCAGGCCATTTCCAAACGTGAGTTCGACGAACGCACCAACGGCCAGCGCGAGGCCGATGCCAACCTGCGTGCCGCCCAGGCCGCGCTGCAAACCGCACAGCTAAGCATGGGTTACACGCAGGTGCGTGCGCCGGTGGCAGGCCGCGTCGGCAAGCTCGAAGTCACCGTCGGCAACCTGGTCGCCGCCGGCCCGGGCGCGCCGGTGCTGACCACGCTGGTCTCCGTCAGCCCGATTTATGCAAGTTTTGATGCCGACGAGCAGGTGGTGGCGAAGGCCCTGAAAGATGTGAGCGCCGGCGACGACCGCAAGCTGGACCGCATCCCGGTGCAGATGGGAACGTCGGCCAGCAGCGACACGCCGTTCGAAGGCAAGTTGCAACTGGTCGACAACCAGGTCGATGCCAAAAGCGGCACGGTGCGAGCCCGCGCGGTCTTCGACAACAAGGACGGCCAGCTGATGCCCGGCCAGTTCGCGCGCATTCGCATGGGCCAGGCCACGCAGGCGACCGCCCTGCTGGTCAACGAGCGCGCCGTCGGCACCGACCAGAACAAGAAGTTTGTGCTGGTGGTGGGTGCCGACAACAAGGCGCTGTACCGCGAAGTGATTCTGGGCGCCTCGGTGAACGGCTTGCGCGTCGTGAAGAACGGCCTGGCGCCCAACGAACGCATCGTCGTCAACGGCCTGCAGCGTGTGCGGCCCGGTGCGCTGGTGGCGCCTCAGGCGGTCGAGATGTCGGCCAAGGCCGAGTTGGTGAACGCAGACAAGCCCGTCAAGGTGGCTGCGAAGTAATCCATGAATGCTGGAGCTCACCAGCTTCTGCCTGAACAAGAAGAATTGCCATGAATCTTTCCAAATTTTTTATCGACCGGCCGATTTTTGCCGGCGTGTTGTCGCTGCTGATGCTGATTGCCGGGCTGGTGGCGCTGCGTGGACTGCCGATCTCCGAGTACCCGGAAGTCGCTCCGCCCTCCGTGGTGGTGCGCGCCCAGTACCCCGGCGCGAATCCCAAGGTGATTGCAGAAACCGTGGCCATGCCGCTGGAGGAGTCCATCAACGGCGTCGAGGGCATGCTCTACATGGGCAGCCAGGCCACCACCGACGGCGTGATGACGCTCACCGTGACTTTCAAGCTCGGCACCGACCCGGACAAGGCGCAGCAGATGGTGCAAAACCGCGTTTCGCAGGCCGAGCCGCGCCTGCCTGAAGAGGTGCGCCGGCTCGGCGTCACCACCGTCAAGAGCGCGCCCAACATCACGATGGTGGTGCACCTGGTCTCGCCGAACGACCGCTACGACATCAACTACCTGCGCAACTACGCCGTGCTCAATGTGAAGGACCGGCTGGCGCGCATCCAGGGCGTGGGCCAGGTGCAGATCTTCGGTGGTGGCGATTACTCGATGCGTGTCTGGCTGGACCCGCAGAAGGTCGCGCAGCGCGGCCTGTCGGCCAGCGATGTGGTGGCGGCCATCCGCGGCCAGAACGTGCAGGCGGCCGCCGGTGTGGTCGGCGCCTCGCCGGGGCTCGCCGGTGTCGACATGCAGCTGTCGATCAATGCGCAGGGCCGGCTGCAGAACGAGGAAGAGTTCGGCGACATCATCGTCAAGACCGGCACCGATGGTGCGGTGACGCGGCTGCGCGACATCGGCCGCATCGAGCTGGGTGCATCGGAGTACGCATTGCGCTCGCTGCTCAACAACAAACCCGCCGTCGGCATGGGCGTGTTCCAGGCGCCGGGCTCCAACTCGCTGGAGATCTCGGACGCCGTGCGCCAGACCATGGATGAACTGGCGAAAAACATGCCCGAAGGTATGGAATACCGCATCGCCTACGCCCCGACGCAGTTTGTGCGCGCCTCCATCCAGTCGGTGATCACGACGCTGCTCGAAGCCGTCGCACTGGTGGTGCTGGTGGTG
>JAURWC010000069.1 GCA_030655135.1 Hyphomicrobiaceae bacterium
CTTCTTATCGGAAAACCGCTGCTCACTTTATCCGGAAGCACTCTTGTTTATCGTGCTTCTTATCGGAAAACCGCTGCACACTATATCCGGAAGCACTCTGCCGTGCGCCGTTATGGCGTCTCGCGGCGCCGCGGGCAAGCCGGTTGCCCTACGCCACCTTATTTTTCAGCAACTTAGCGACCGCCGCCGAAACGAATGGAGACACGTCGCCCCCCATCAGCGCAATCTGGCGCACCAGAGTGCCGGTGATATGGCGCACACCGGGCGAAGCGGGCAAGAACACAGTCTGAACGCTGGCCGCCATCGCGCCGTTCATACCGGCCATCTGCATCTCGTAATCGAAGTCCGACGCATCGCGCAGGCCGCGAAAAATGACGGTGGCCTTATGCTCCGCCGCCGCGGTCACGACTAGATTGGCGAACGTCGCGACCTCGATCGCCGTGCCGCTGGCCTTGGCGATCGGCCTGGCTTCCGCTTCCAGCATCCGCGCCCGCTCCGCCGCATCGAACAGCGGCGCCTTGCCGGGATGGACACCGATGCCGATCACGAGCTTATCCACGAGGCCCGCGGCCCGTGAAATCACGTCGGTATGGCCGAGCGTGACGGGGTCGAACGTGCCGGAATAAAAGCCGATGCGGGTCATGGGACGGTTCTAAACGCCGCCCCCCGGTCTTGAAAGCCCAAACGCGCGGTTTTCCTAACGCCGGATGGCGGGCATACTCTTGCTCGGGCGGGGTAGCTGTATTGGGGGACGAACAATGACCAACTCTCACCACATTCGGGCCGCGGCCATCGCTGCCCTGGCCGTTTTGGCCATCGCCTTTCCGGCCTACGCAGCCGAGCGTTGCGTGACCAAGGCCGGTTCTGCCACCGGCGTTACCCGCGGCTTTGCCGAGTACGAATCCTTGCTGATCATCCGCCAGGTGACCGGCAACTGGCCGATCGAAACCGACCGCATCGGCAAACCAAGCTACAGCTGCAAGCAAGACGGAGCGCTGTGGACCTGCAAGGCCGTAGCGAAGGTTTGTAAGGGTTAGGCACCCATCCTCCTGGCCAGCAGCTGCGCCTGCGTGACATTTAACGGCAAACGGCAGCTCCCATAGAACTCAGCTCTCCGCAGCCTCTTCCCCATTCTCCCCCTCGCTGCCGTCATCCGGGATGCGTTCGACGCTGACGACTTTCTCTTCGCTGTCGGTCTTGAAGATGCGGACGCCTTGCGTGTTGCGGCCGGCGATGCGGACATCGTGTACGGGGCAGCGGATCAGCTGGCCGCCGTCTGTGACCAGCATGATCTGGTCGGCATCCTCGATCGGGAACGAGGCGTTGAGGCGACCGTTGCGGTCGTTGACGACCATGGCAACGATGCCTTTGCCGCCACGGCCGGACGTGCGGTATTCGTAGGATGACGTGCGCTTGCCGAAGCCCTTCTCCGACACCGTGAGTACGAACTGTTCCTTGCCGCCCAGTTCCGCGAAGCGTTCCGGCGTCAGTTCGGCTTCGCCCTCGGCTTCCTCGTCGCCTTCGGCCTCGGCCGTACCGCTCTCGTCGTCTTCCCCAGTGGCGCGCCGCAGGGCGGCGGCCTGCTTGAGGTAGGCGGTGCGTTCCGCAGGCGTCGCCTCCACGTGCGTCAGGATCGCCATGGAGATGATCTCGTCGCCCTCTTCCAGGCGGATGCCGCGCACGCCGTCGCTGTCGCGGCCCTTGAACAAGCGCACCTCGTCCTTGGCGAGGAAGCGGATGCACTGGCCGTTCGCCGTGGTCAGCAGCACGTCGTCCTCGGGCGACGCAATCGCCACCTGCACGATGCGATCGCCCTCATCGAGCTTCATGGCGATCTTGCCGTTGCGGTTGATGTTCTCGAAGTCCGACAGCGCATTGCGGCGCACGTTGCCGGAGCGCGTGGCGAACATCAGCTCCAGCTTGCTCCACGTTTCCTTGTCTTCCGGCAGCGGCAGGATCGACGTGATGACTTCGCCTTCCACCAGCGGCAGCAGGTTGATCAAGGCCTTGCCGATGGCTTGCGGCGTGGCGGCCGGGAGGCGCCAGACCTTCATGCGGTAACACATGCCGCGCGAGGAGAAGAACAGGACGGGCGTGTGCGTGGAGGTGATGAAGATCTGCGTCACGAAATCTTCGTCGCGCGTCGTCATCCCCGAGCGGCCCTTGCCGCCGCGGCGCTGTGCCCGGTAGGTCGAGAGCGGCACGCGCTTGATGTAGCCCTTGTGGCTGACGGTGACGACGACGTCTTCGCGCTGGATCAGGTCTTCGTCTTCGACTTCGCCTTCGATGTCGACGATCTCGGTCTTGCGCGGCGTGGCGAACTCGTCGCGGATCGAGGTCAACTCTTCCTTGACGATGTCGATGATGCGCTGGCGCGACGACAGGATCTCCAGGTAGTCCTTGATCTCCTCGGCGATCTTCTTCAGTTCATCGCCGATTTCATCGCGGCCGAGTGCCGTAAGGCGCGACAGGCGCAGTTCGAGGATCGCCTTGGCCTGCTCTTCCGACAGCCGGTAGGTGCCGTCTTCGGCTAAGCCATGACGCGGGTCGGCGATCAGCGCGATGAGCGGCGCCATGTCCTTGGCGGGCCAGGCGCGCGCCATCAGCTGTTCTTTCGCTTCGGCCGGGCTGGGGCTAAAGCGAATGAGCTTGATGACTTCGTCGATGTTGGCAACCGCGATGGCCAAGCCGACGAGGTTGTGAGCGCGATTGCGCGCCTTGGTCAGCAGGAATTTCGTGCGCTTGCTCACCACGTCTTGGCGGAAGACGGTGAACGCCTCGATCATGTCGCGCAGGTTGAGCTGCTGGGGACGGCCGCCGTTGATCGCCAGCATGTTGGCGCCAAACGTCGTCTGCAGGTCGGAGAAGCGCCAGAGCTGGTTCAACACCACGTCGGCGATGGCGTCGCGCTTCAGCTCGATGACGACGCGCATGCCTTCGCGGTTGGTCTCGTCCCAAAGATCGGAGATGCCCTCGATCTTCTTCTCGCGCACCATGTCCGCGATCTTCTCGATCAGCGTCTTCTTGTTCACCTGGTAGGGAATCGCGGTGACGATCAACGCCTCGCGGTCCTTGCGAACCTCCTCCACATGCACGCGTGAGCGCATGATGATGGAACCGCGACCCTTGTGATAGGCCGACAGGATACCGCTGCGGCCCAGGATCAGCGCACCCGTCGGGAAGTCCGGCCCGGTAATGATCTGCGTCAGCTCGTCGATCGTGATTTCGGGATTGTCGAGGTGCGCGAGGCAGCCGTCGATCACCTCGCCCAGGTTGTGCGGGGGAATGTTCGTCGCCATGCCGACGGCGATGCCGCCTGCGCCGTTGACGAGAAGATTGGGGAACTTGGCCGGCAGGACGCTCGGCTCGAGCAACTGGTCGTCGTAGTTCGGCTTGAACTCAACCGTCTCCTTGTCGAGGTCGTCGAGCAGAGACTGCGCCACCTTCTGCAGGCGGCACTCGGTGTAGCGTTCGGCTGCCGCCGGGTCACCGTCGACCGAGCCGAAGTTACCCTGGCCATCGATCAGCGGCAGGCGCATGGAGAAGTCCTGCGCCAGTCGCACCAACGCGTCATAGATCGCCAAGTTGCCGTGCGGATGGTATTTACCCATCACTTCGCCGACGACGCGCGCGCTCTTGACGAATTTCTTGTTCCAGTCGAGCCCCAGCTCGTTCATCGCGAACAGGATGCGGCGGTGCACTGGCTTTAGGCCGTCGCGCACATCCGGCAGCGCGCGGGAAACGATGACGCTCATCGCGTACTCGAGGTACGAGCGCTTCATTTCGTCGGTGATCAGCACCGGCCGCACGTCGCTGGGCTCGCGGCCTTCTGGCCGGTCGTCGTCGTTTGTATCGGTCAAGCTGGAACGTCCAAAAAAAGCGGTTCATGCGCATCGCGCATGCCCGCTTGTGTTATGTCGAATTCAGCCCGGATATTAGCCCAGATACCCCTAAAATAGCAACGTATCGATCTGTGGATTTCCTCACCCCGCAACTTGCGAAATCAGGCGAGCCATCCGCGTGCAACCCTTCGCGCTGCATCACGAGTTCTGCTTGACTTACCGGCTTCATTAAGTCTCGTTAGCGTCCGTCAGAGCCCACGCCAGAGCGCCGCAAGGCCTTGCCGGTAAGGCCTAATAAAAGAGGAAACACGTCCATGCAGAGCCGAGCCCTTCTAGTCGCGGCAGCGACGCTCCTGTTGGCATTGCCCGCAGCCTCCCAGGATACGTCCACGATCTTCATGAGCGCCCAGGGCACGGATCAGCACCTGGCCAAGGATACGCTGATCGGCTCCAAGGTGTATGGCCGCGACGGCACCATCATCGGCGACATCGAAGATTTGATTCTCTCGGACGGCAATACGGTCATTGGTGTCATCATCGGCACGGGTGGTTTCCTGGGGCTGGCCGAAAAGCGCGTCGGCGTCGACCTCAACGCGCTCACGTCCAGCGACAAGGACGGCAAGACGATCGTCACGCTGCCGGTCAGCCACGAAGATCTCGTTGCAACGCCCGCCTACCAGCGGGCTGTGCCGAAAAAATCGCTGCTCGAGCGTGCCAAGGAGAAGGCACAGGAGCTGAAAGACAAGACGACCGAAACATCGAAGGACGCCTACGAGAAGGCCAAGCCGGCGATTGACGATGCGAAGGAAAAAGCCAAGGAAGCCTACGACAGCGCCAAGGAGAAAATTCAGGACGCGGTAGGCGGCGAGACCAAGCCGGCCGAAACACCGCCGGCAGCAGAGCCCGCGCCCACACCGGCACCTGAAGCAACCCCTGCGCCGTCTGAGCCGGCGCCCGCACCGGAAGCTTCCCCTGCCCCAGCGCCAGAGGCTGCCCCCGCGCCTGAGCCTGAGGCCACGCCGGCGCCTGCTCCTGAAGCAGCACCCGCTCCCGAAGCGACACCAGCGCCAGAAGCAACGCCGGCGCCCGAAGCAGCCCCCGCACCGGAGGCCACGCCTGCACCAGCCGGTGATGGAGCGGTCGCGCCTACCGAGCAGCCGTATCCGCCGAAGGAGACGTACACCGGTCCTGGTCCTGACGCCGCCCCGGGCGCGCAGTAAGAACCGAACCGGAGACTGAACGCTTGAGCCTCGCCGCACACGCGGCGGGGCTCTTTCGTTGCCGGCGGGGCTCTGCTAGAGCCTGATCGTCTGCGCTGCGAGCAGTTCAGCTCGCGTCGAAGATTGAACCAGACTCGAAGGCAAAGACGTCGAGCGGGTTCGCAGATGAAGATCTGATTTCATCAAGAACGAACTGCTCTAGGCACGACCATCGGACAACTGAAGGGACAAGCGATGGCGCCTGTCACGACCAAGACCATCGTGGCTGCTGCACTGGCCAGCAATGCCGTCTGCGCGGTGGGAAAGATCCTGGCGTACGCATTGACCGGGTCATCGGCGCTGTTGTCCGAAGCGATCCACTCGCTCGTGGCCATCACGCATCAGATCCTGCTGCTGTTCGGGATCGGGCAATCGCAGCGACCGGCCGATGCGCGGCATGCCTTCGGCTATGCGCGCGAGCTGTATTTCTGGAGCTTCATCGCCGCGATCCTGCTGTTCTCGCACGGGGCGGGTGTTGCGATCTACGAAGGCATCCAGAAGCTCAAGACGCCGCCGTTTCTCAGCATCGCGCCGATCAGCTATGCCGCGCTTGGCGTTGCAATCGCGCTGCAGGTGGCCGTCGCAGTCTTTCTGCTCAAGGACCGCGGCGTCGTCTCGGCGCTTGCTGCGCCACGCGACCCGGTGCGTGCAGTCCTCGGCATAGAGACGCTGGCGGCGTTGGCGGGCCTGCTATTTGCACTGGGCGGCCTCATAGCAACTGATGTGTTCGGCTTGCGCTACGGCGATGCTATGGCCTCGCTCGGCATTGGCTTCGTGATGGCGGCTGTCGCAGCCGTCCTGTGCCTCAGGATCAAAAGTCTCATCGTCGGCGAGGCCGCCAGCCCCGCGCTTCGCTCACGCCTGCGCGGACTCTTGCACGCTGAAACCGGTCCGGGAAATCCGTTGGCTGCGGTGCACGAAATCCGCACGCTGCACTTGGGGCCGGACGACCTTCTCGTGGCCGCCTACGTGCAGTTCAAGGACGGCCAAACCGCGCGGTCTGTCGAAGAAACGACGGCGCGGTTAAAACACAGCATTTCCGGTTACGCGCCGGAAGTTCGCCACGTGTTCATCGCCGTGCAACCGCCGGATGCGAACGAATTCGTACGCGAGGATGAACCGGAAGCCTACGAAGAGCCCGAACGGGAAGCCGTTGCACCGGAATTGAAGGACGGCCTTGATGTGGTCCTGTCGCAACCGCATGCCCCGGTTGGCGCTCCCGCATCACCAAAGCAAGCCCAGCCGTCGCGGCCCAGCACGAATGGCAATCGCAAAACCCGCAAAAAGAAACGGCGGCATTGAAAAAGGGTCAGACCGAGGTCTGACCCTAAAACGATCGTCGCGAACTTACGCGAAGGTGTCAGACCTCGGTCTGACACCGTGATCTCTTGTGACACCGTTGCCCCGTCATCAGAATGGTTGTGTTCACCTTAGCGTGTAAACTATACCCATTTTCTATAAATATCATGCGCTTCGCGCAAGCTATGCCGACTTTTTGTCAATATTGGCTTTGGAGGGAGCAGTTAATTTACGATCGTCTCACCTAGCGCGTGGCCGTCTGCGCTCGTTGGGGCGGCTCCGACGGCCACGCTCCCCGGGCCGTCGAGAGAGTTCGACACCACTTCGGCCCAGTGTCTACCCACAGATCGTAGGCCCATAATGTTGCTGCGGGTAAGGAAAAAGGAACAACTTCAAGGCACCTTTTCCTTCCACATGTCTGCCGCCAAAGGCAACTCATTGAGTTCGATGCGAGCTTCACGCCAAGTTGGGTAGTGTTTCTCAAGGATGGCAATGAAGCGGCCGCTGTGCGTGGGCTCGATAAGATGAGCCATCTCGTGGACAATCACGTATTCGAGAAGGTCCTTGGGTTTTTTCACAAGCTCGGTGTTGAGGCGAATGTGCCCTGCCAGTGGATTACAGCTTCCCCACTTGGTTTTCATTCGTTGCAAAAAGTAGCCTCGCACATTGACCTTGAGCTTTCGCTCCCATTTATCAATGAGCGGTGGCACCGCCCCATGAAGTAGCGCTTTGTGCCATTCATGAATGACCTCAGCGCGCCTGTTAGCAGAACTACCTGGACGCACCGTAAGGGCAATACGTTTGTGATCGAGTGACACAAGCGGCTTAGCGTCCCGATACGCGACCGTCATGAGATGTCTCCGGCCCCAGAGGAAGTGGCTCTCGCGATTGACAAACTGCCGAGGCGTCTCCCGCGCCTGGCTCACCAACTTCTTCTGCTGGCTCCGGATCCATCGTAGCTTGGAAATCGCATAAGCCCGAGCTACCTCCAGGCGTGTCGCCTCGGGCGCAGACAGGGTCACTCGGCCATCAGGCGGATGTACGGTGAGGTGAACATTCTTGATGTCCTTTCGCGTCACATCGATGACGATCTCGCCAAGTTGGATTGTCTCCTTCATCAATAGCCCGGTTGGTTTTTGACGATCTCGAAAATAGCCTGCGTCGCTGCCCGATCGCGAGACATGATCGGGAATAAGGCGTTGAGCACTTGCTTCTCGCGCATCCCGTCACCCTTCCAGCCAGCCGGAGCCTTCTCACGTATGGCGAGATCAAGTGCGAGAGCGAGTTTCGCTTTCCCTTCGTCATCCGCGGGACACTGGAAGGTTGTCACGGGAATGTTGGCGAGATTGTTGTAGAGAACGATGGCGCCGGGATGCCCGGCTAATCCCGCAGGATGGGCGCCAGTGTTCTTCTGCGCCATAGTCTTCACTAACTCCTCCGCCCTCTTCAAAAATGTCTCATAGGCGGCAGCATCGGTGCGGCTTTGTTTGATCAGGTCATCAAGCAGTATCGACATCTCCGCGTAGAACTTGGGGTCAGTGAGCTGGTCGCGGATGATGGTCTTGCGGACGTTGTTGATGATGCCCTCTGCGATGGCGTTCTTCGAGAGCTTTCCCTTCTCATTAAGCTTCCGGGCGATGGCATCGTGAATTCCGGTTTCGACGACCAACTCGGTGAGCGACAGCGAATTGAGGTTGCCGACGTCTGCTGCCGGGTCGGCTTGCACGTAGGTGTTGAGCAGGTGGCGCATGTCGGCCTCGAAGGGCTTAATGTCCAACTCCTCTCCCAAATGCCTTTTGATGGAGGAACGAATTTCGCTGTAGAAGTTAACCTCCTCTTGCAACGTCGAGACCTCGGAGTCGCTGTAGCCGGCGTCACTAAGATCCTGCGCGATGTCGGCGTAGGCACGGACGAAGGTGGCCACGGCTTTGTAGAATGAAATACGCAATGGTTCGGTGTCGGCGATCGCCTGTGGGTTGGCGGCGTCCCCGCAGAAGTAGTTCAGGAACTGCTCCATCTCACGTGGCGGCGGTACGGGGTCGCACATATACCGGAGCGCCTCGCGGGCCGCGTCCAGCTGTTTCTTTCCTTCTCTGAGCCAGTCCTTCAGCTCGACGTTGTTCGAGCCGCCATTTCCCGCATCAATATCGAGCTCGTCGGAGCTATAGACGGCGATGGCGTGCTGTACATCATCGAACAGCTTCTTGAAATCCACGACGTAGCCGTAGTCCTTGTCTTCGCCGTCGAGGCGGTTTGTGCGGCAGATCGCCTGGAAGAGGTTGTGGTCGTAGAGTTCGTTGTCGAGGTAGATGTAGGAGCAGCTTGGCGCGTCGAATCCGGTCAGGAGTTTGCTCACCACAATTAGCAATTTCATGTTAGCCGGCTCTTCAACGAAGCGCTGCTTGGCTTCGTCTTCATAAGCCTTGGTGGTTTGGCCGCTCTTCAGGACATGCTTGGTGTAAGTGTCAAACTTATAACGCTCATCGCTATTGGCTGGTTCGCGGGAGATGGCGTTATGGTTCGGTTCGAACGATGTGACGATGCCACAATACTCGCCGAAGGCTTTTGTCTTGAAGATCCGATAGTAATGGCAGGCGTCGTAGATGCTGGCGGCGACGAGGATGGCCGTGCCCCGGTCGTCATTCAGGCGCCGCTTGGTATCGAAATCGTGGATGATGCTGGCGGCGATTCGGGCCTTACGCTCTTCGGAGCTCATCAGCTCCTCCATCGTGGCCCAGCGTCTGCGGATGGCGGCCTTCTGAAAATTGTTCAGCGTTTTGGTTTTCCGCGCAAAGTAGTCTTCGATGGCCCGCGGAGACGTGATGCGTTGCGGCACATCGCGGGCCTCGTACTTCAAATCGAGAATTACTCCGTCGGCAACACCTTGGTGAAACTTGTAGGTGTGGATGTATGTACCGAAAATATCTTGCGTCCGTAGCTTGGCCGCGTCCTTCTTAAGCAATGGCGTGCCGGTGAAACCGATAAAGATTGCGCCCTCCAGCCAGCGTTTCATCTGCTGATTCATGTCGCCGCCTTGCGTGCGATGGCACTCATCCACGAAGACATAGAAGCGACCATGCAACGATGGCGGCGGGCCCTTCAGGTCGGTGGGGTCAAACTTATGGATGAGCGCACAGAGCAGCCGGGGCGCGGTTGCGCCGAGCTTGGTGACAAACTCTGCCCGGTTCAGAATGCGCGGCGATGGTGAGCTCTCGCCGATCACTCCGGCGTTTTTCATCACGCCCTCAATCTGCTTGTCCAACTCGTCGCGATCGCTGACGACGAGGATGCGGGCTTCGGGATCGTGTTCCAATAGCCACTTTGCCAGCAACACCATGAGGATGCTCTTGCCGCTGCCCTGCGTGTGCCAGATCACGCCGCCCTCACGCTTGCGGATGCGTTCCTGCGCCGCCTTCACGCCTGCGAACTGATGCGGACGGGGCACTTTCTTGATGCCACCGTCGAAGATGATGAAGTTGCGGATGAGGTCGAGGAGACGGGATTTTTCACAGATTTCAGCCAGCGGCCTGTCCAGTAGCGCGCCGGCGGCCAGCGGAGCGGTGTTAGCCGACTTCCATTCTATGAAGAACTCTTCCTTCGTCGTCACCGTGCCGTAGCGGAGTCCTTGGGAATCGCTGCCCGCGAAAACGAGCTGTACCGTGGGAAAGTATCCCTTATTAAAAATCTCCTCCTGGTTGGTAATGAGCTGGCGCACTCCGTCGGCGATCTCGACCGAGCTGCGTTTAAGTTCGATGACGCCGATCGCGATGCCGTTCAGGTAAAGCACGAGGTCTGGACGCCGCTCGTAGCCGCCGCGCAGGGTCACTTCCTCGGCGAGGGCGAAGTCATTCTTCTCCGGGTGGTCCCAATCCACCAGATGTAACTGTTCATTCGGCCGCCCGGCGGCGATCTGCACCGACACGCCGTAGCGCAGCAGTTGGTAGGTGCGCAGGTTGGCCTGATAGAGTGTGATGCCGGTGGCGTCGGCGGCGGCCATCAGCTTTTGTAGGGCGGCGGAAATGTGCTCTTCGGAATAGCCGCGTTCCTTCAGGTTGTCGCGGAACAGGTCCGCCTCGATGCATCGATTGTTCTCCCGCTTGTTCCACTCGCCGAGATAGCGATAGCCGAGGCAATCGGCTCGGCCTCGCTCCGTGAACAATGCGATGACGCGGTTCTGGGTCTTGCGTTCGGAGCGGGGTTGCTCAGGCATGGGCTTCCCCGGGCGGAACGAGTCGCGACTTGCCGGTGAGGAGTTCCTGCATCATGGCTTGTTTGAGGGCATCGGTTTTTTCCCGCCGTTGCTTTAACGCCGCTAGTTCCGCGTCGATGTCCGCCAGCACTTTGGCTATCGCGGTTTGTTCCGCCAGCGACGGGGGTAAGTCGATCGGAAGCTGCTTTACTAACCGCGCTGTATAACTTTGTTGTTTCGTGCCTTGGCAATACTGAAGCGCAAGCTGCTTGCCGCGGAAAACGTAGTAGTAAAATAGAAAGTTTGTGACCAACGCCGCGGTAGGGAATACTGCCATGCAAGATTGGTTTGTTGCCGATGGCTTTCCAACAATTCCACAAGCCCCGCGAGTTCCTTCGGCTTCGAGCCCAGTGATTGCCATGAGAAAAGTTCCTACTGGGATAATCGAAAGGTTCGTTGCCGCGACCGCTTCGTCGCTGATCTTCTCAACTGTGTCAGTGATGACGTTGTAGTTGAGTTCACCGCTGGTGATCCACCGAACATTACCTCGATAGTACTCCGGGCGGTTCCGCCTTGGCGTTGCACCACTGAAGCAGTGGCTGATGACATCCCCAAACCTCTTCTTCTCCCACTTGCCCTGGAAGCCAGAGAGTCGGGAACGGCCGGTGAGAAGTTGCTGCATGGCGGCCTGTTTAAGGTCTCGCTTCTTGGCGATGAGCCGGTCCATCGCGCTCAACAGACCATCCACATCGCTCAACGCCGCCGCGATGGCCCGTTGTTCACTCAAAGTCGGGGCTGCCGCCACAAAGTACTTCCCCACCTGAGGAGCAGTAAGCTGGGGGACACCGGTGCTTTCTATGGAAAATTTGACGCGATCATTCACAGCATAGGTGGTGTAGCGCGCATCCAGCTCCCCCGTGGGCTCCATAACTAAGAGACGCACTATCGGGAAGAACGGATCGTCGCGATACTCTGCGTGCCCGAGGTATCCGCGTGCAGTAATCGTTAAAGAGTTCGCATTTGAACGCCGCTCCGCGGTGTATCCGTACAAGCCTTTGTTCTGAAGCGCGTTCGCGAATATCGGGTAGGGATGCGATTCTGACTGAGTTTGTGATAGTGAATGCTTCGGGACGTCCCCGCCCGCGTAGATTTTAAAGTGGTCAGAAAAATGCCGAACCTCCCAGTCGTCTGGGATAACGCCCGCCTCGGTTTGCTTGTAGCCGGGTTTCATTTCCATACCGCGCCCATCTTCTTGAGATGCTCGTCCACGCGGGCGGAAAGAATCCCCACTTCGTCGGTGAGTTGTGGCAGCGGGACGGTGTAGCGTTCGGCGAGTTGGCGGATTCGACCCGTAAGGGTCTGCGAAACGCGGTCCATCTCACCTTGCACGGCGGCGGCCACGGTGGTCAGCCATTTGTCGTCCACCACGAGGTTCTTGATATCGTTCTCGGTGAGCGAGGGGTATTTGGCTTCGAGCTTGGCGTCGACGTCTTCCAGCGCTGCTTTGAGTCGAGCCTTGGCGTCGGCCTGCTGGTCGAGCAGCTTGAAATAGTCTTCGAGCGCTTGGCGTTCCTCGGCGTAGTCCGGGTCGCCGCCGATCTCCTTAAGGCGGGCCTTCACGGCTTTGGGAGAGATTTTCTGCTTCTCACCTTCTCCTTCGATGACTTCAGCCAGTAGCCCTTCTTCGCCACTTTGTTCCTCGCGCTTTTCGTCGAGCTGCTGCTCGATGCCGGCGATGTCGGCTTCGAGGACAGCGATGGCATCGCGCTCGGCGGCAAAGTAGCGGGCGATAAGCAGAGCGGCGGGAACGAGGTCGGACTTGAAACGGCGCTTGCCCTTCTTGAAATCTTCCTTTTCGGGCCAGACGAGTTTGCCTTCCTTGTTTTTGACCTGACGGATTTCGCGGGGTAAAGCGCCCGCCTTCCACCCGGCTTCTGCGATGAGGTAGCAATCGTCCTGCATGGTATCGGCCCAGTAATCCATGAGGTGCTGATAGACATCGTAGGCGTCGAGCAGCGGCGCTGTCTTAAAAGTGGCGAGCAGGTCCTCGGCGATGGTTTCGATGAGCGGCTTGGGATGGGCGTTTTGAGCAAATCCCTTCAGCAAAGGGACGGAAGCCGTCTGCCATTGGGTGAAGAGCTTCCCGGCCTCGGCGGTGAATGCGGTGAATTCGCTGTGGCCGAAGATGGCAGGCTTCACCTCGGCGATGGGGAGCGTCAGAGCAGAGTAGCCGGGGCGGTTGAAACTCTCGAACAATGCAGCCCTCAGGCGGGGCATGATCTTCCAGTAGTTCCCGAGCGCGTCGAGGTCGCGCTCCGGTATGCCCCCGCGCAGGTGGCTGTCGATGTCATGCAAGTCCTCTGGCTCGGTGCTGTCGATGTAACGCGGAAGGTTGAGGTTGTAGTAGTTTTTCGGGTTGGCGATTTCGGCGATGGAGACCATGCGGGCGTAACGCGGATCGCTTTCATCCTGCCGGGTAAACGTGTCCACGATCTTGTGGATGTCCTGTTCACGCAGGCGATTTTTCGGGCCGTCTTTTTTGAAGCCCTTAGAAGCATCAATCATGAAGATGCCCTTGCGGGCGGTGGCGTTTTCTTTGTCGAGCACGACAATGCAGGCCGGAATGCCCGTGCCGTAGAAGAGATTGGTGGGCAGGCCAATGATGGCCTTGAGTATGCCGGAGAGGACTAGTTGCTGGCGGATTGTGGCCTCGGCATTGCCGCGAAAGAGGATGCCGTGCGGGAGAATGCACGCGCCTTTGCCCTTGCTCTTCAGGGAGCGGATGATGTGAAGGAGATAGGCGTAATCGCCCTGCTTCTTTGGCGGCACGCCCCAGGTGAAGCGCTGGAAGCGGTCGCCGCTGCCGCCTTCGCCCAGCGCGAGGCCGGTGGACCAAGTTTTATCGGAGAACGGCGGATTGGCGACGACGTAGTCATACGTGCGAAGCCGTTCTCCATCCTTAAACTTGGGATCGAAGAGCGTATTGCCCGACAGGACGTTAGCCGTCGGGAAGTCATGTAGGATCATGTTCATGCGGGCGAGACCGGCGGTAGTCACGTCCTTCTCCTGGCCTTCGAGGGTTATGTGCGTACCCGCCTCGGCGGCAACCTTCAGCAACAGCGAACCCGAGCCGCAGGTAGGGTCGTAAGCCGTGGTAGCGGCGATCGAGTTGGCCGGTGATATGCCGATAGCCTTCGCCATGACGCGGCTGACTTCGGAAGGGGTGTAGAACTGCCCCTTGCTCTTACCGCTCTCGGTGGCGAAGTGCCGCATGAGATACTCGTAAGCGTCGCCGAGAATGTCGTCGTTCTCGGCGCGGTTCTTCGAGAAGTTGAGTGCAGGGTTCTCGAAAATGGCGATGAGGTTGCCGAGCTTCTCGACCTTCTGCGCGCCGTCGCCGAGTTTGTTCGAGTCGTTGAAGTCGGGGAAGTCGCTGCGGGCAAGGCGGGAGTTGGCGTCGATCAGCGGTTGGATGACTTGCGTATTGATGAGGTTGCCAATGTCGCTGTTACCCTTGAGAGCGACCATGTCGTCGAAGTTTGCCCCCTTTGGGATGATGATCGGCGGCTCGTATCCATCATAGTCCCCGTATTTGTCGGAGACGTATTTGATGAACAGCATGAACAAGACGTAGTCCTTGTACTGGCTGGCATCCATGCCGCCGCGCAGTTCATCACAGGAGGCCCAAAGGGAAGAGTAGAGGTCGGATTTTTTGATTGCCACTGAATGCGCCTAGAGTGGGTGTTGGGTGTTACTGTCGCTCTCAGCTTCTGTACCGAGCAGGTCGAGATCATTCTTGGTGGGCTAGCGATTGTCGGTACTCATTGAGCCGTCGGAGGCTCTTCTATTCCATCGGCATTCATGCCTTTCCTCCCATCGCAGCCTTCTTGGTCGGGCGCCGATCGACGGGCGGGAGTGGCCTGTTTAGGAATGCTTCGTCCAAGCCGCGTGTGTGAGCGTTATAAGCCCAGCGAACGAACTGCTCCAGAAGGCGATCGTTTTCCAGCTGCAGCCGATCGTTCTCGGCTTCAAGCCTCGAGACTCGCGCCGCGGGCATCCGAACAAGGCCATTGGGATCACTACGCTTGCTGCTCGGGCCGGCAAGTCGCGTCTTAGTTGCCTCGAACGCGAGACGGATGCGCTCATGCCGATGAAGCGCCTGTCTAGTGTACTTACTGCGCAGGCGTGCCTGGACTTGTTCAATGAGCGCCTGCCACGATAAAAGCCCTGACCATCCATCTAAGATTTCTGCGATTTCCCTGATTGCTTTTTCATCAAGGTTCTTTGCGCGTCTCCTAGACATTTTCGACCGATCCTAGCGACGTCTGAATATTTACAGCGAGTTGACCTTCTATCGCATTTTGGCCGCCTCGCGGGCCAAGTTGCACGCAGGCGCCATCCGGAACATTCGGGTCGTCCATGATCGCGCAGAGCTGCGTCAGCCGTTCAACCGTTCCCCGGTGGTGGTCGAGCCAACGGTCGCTGCCAGCGTAGCCTTCGGAGCGCGCCTTTTCGACTTGGCCGAGAAGGCTCCTGGCTTCCGCTAGGCGCGTTCGTAAGCGCTCCGTTTTCGCGATGTCACCCTTCACACAAACAAGATCTTGGCAGTTCAGGCAATCACGGTGAAGGCCGCAGGGCGACATCGTGTAGTCGTGCACGCAGAAGCCGATGTCGGTCGTATGTGCCGTAGGGAAACGCAACTGACCGAACTCATCTCGCGAAACTGGAAGGTTCACGGGAATCTCGGCAAGTGGTCCGAACATTTGACTCGAATCACCGACGGCGTTTCGAACCTTCTCGAGCATTTGCGACGGTGTGACGTGGTCGTAGACGACGTTCTGGCGTATATCCCTACGCCCAGACCACTTAGCGATGTCGAGCTGGCTCATTCCACCAGCTTGCGCCAGCGTGTTCAGATAGTGGCGGAAACGATGTGTGTTCACGCGGATTTCGGAGCCGTCGGCCTCTCGGAAACCAAACTTGCTGAAGATCGACGGGGTACCATGCGCCACTGCTGAACCGAGCCCGTCATTGATCCTTGTGCCGGATACACCTTCGATCAAACAGTGGTAAGTGGCTCGCTGCTGGTGAAGCTCGTTCCGGCGTACGACAAACAAGGCATCGCTATACCTCAGTCCAGTGAGCGGATCGAGAATCGGAAAGTCATGTGGAAGAAGGCTCAGCACGGCGCGCTCAACGGCGTCGAAGTGAACGCTGCCGCTCGCATTGACAGGTATCTTGGCGTTTTGGCACCACTGGCGACCGTCACCGACCCCGATCACCTCCGCTACCTCATCAAACGACAGTGACTCCGTTCCACGTAAGTACTCAAGTTCGGGTTTGAGATAGATCGAGTCCGGGTGTCGTTCGTACCAAAGCGCCACATCGCGGGCAGGCTGGGTCACTGCTCGTATGTTTCCGATCGCCTCTTGAATGACGCTTGCCATGCTCGGCACGACCCATTTAACCATCGGCTCGGCGCCCTTACTGGGCCACCAACGAAGACCGTATGGAGCGGGTTCGTCATCCTTTGAGAAGCCGTCTACCTCACAATCAACGCGAAGGGTCAAGACCTCCCCTATGCGATCCGGCGCACCGCACATGATCGCCGCCGCGCTGGACACAATCACATCCCTAGGCTCAATTGCGGCTCTGAATATCTTCGGAAGCGCGTTGAGCGCGGCTTGAGACGGAAGCTTGGAACGTCGCTCATCGTCAGCCTTCTCACCTACGCGCTCCGTGTCGATTGGACGAGGAAGAAAGTTCACCCAGCCGAGCCGCGAGCTGACCATTCGATGTTCGTCGAGGAAGGTCGCGAGCAATTCGAGTTGCTTCCCTATCCGATACGCGGTTCCACCTCGGTACGCTTCACCAACCCGCTGCGCCGCGCGATTAAAGTTGGATGCGTCGATGCTTGCCACCGATGACAATCCCATCTCCTCCGCAGTCGCAGCGAGAGCCCTCAAGGCAAGAAGTCGGGTCACGTAAGCCTTCGCGGGTCGAAGCCCGAACATATAGCGGAAGTAGGCTTTACTGAATGATCGGAATGGCTCGTCCATCCAATCTTGATCCGAGTGCAGCTTTGTGAATCTGGCTCTTTGACGACCTTTGCCGCGTGCACGAGGAGCAACGGCTTTCGTGACATCCCAAACGTTGCTCTCGAAATCGAGATCGGCGCCGAAGATGATCAGCTGCTTTCGGCAGAGCTCGATAAAGGCGGCGACGTTATGCTCTGCGTCAATCTCCGCTCTTGGCTTGAAGACAATCACTTCAGCCATCTATCGCGCTCCCGTTCGATGGACGCGCCGCGCAGAGCCTGACGACCTCTGCGACGGCCAGGATCGTCCGGTCGTTCACCGAGGCAATCCGGACATCGGCATGCCCAACTAAGCGTTCGCGCTCATCTAGCAGAAATTGGAGGACGGCTTCATGGGGACCGTCTCGCCAAGGCTGGAAGCTGCGACAGGTGTAGCATGCGATCGGTGCCATCAGCCCGCAAAACCCATGTCTTCCGCAGCTGCCCATCGGACGCATCGCGGGATCAATGTGGGGCCCGACAATGCGGCTGCTTGGGTCGTCGCTTCTTATCGCTTGAAATTCGCCTTCGATAAGGACGCCGGCGAAGGCCTGAGCCAACGGCGCGAGGTGCATTGCCACCGCACGATCGATACGTTCGATAATCTGGGGAACCGCTTGCGCATAAACACCGACGTTCTGCGTATCGTTGTGGTCTAAAAGTTCGGCTATAACCAATTCACCGTGGCCTTCCATAGCGGCGCGAGTTCCGACGGTTCTGCGGAAGCGGGTCGGAGTAATGTGAAGAGCCGCGCCCGTGCGTTCCGAGATTACTTCTAATTTTCGCATGACCCGAATGAACGTGTCTGCGAGCGAACCCGAGGTCCGATGCAGGCGGAACTCGTGCGGCGTCTTTTTTCTGAGTGCTCGAGACGGAAAAATCGGAATGTCGTCCTCGTCGGCGAAATCCAGCGCGAACTCCGATCGCAAGCGCGCGCAATGCCGGTGCAGCGGCGCTCCGATTTGAGGTGCGAGGAGGCGATCCTTGAATGTGTGTCTGGACGGAACGTCTCGCTGCTTGGCACGTGGGATTCGCAGCATGTACGACGTCGTTCCGTCCGATGCCTTGATCAACTTAAGGTCGCCGACCTTCAGTGCAGCATATTGAATCGCTCGCTGTCCCAGGAGGACAAACAGCTGCGCAAGCAGATATTCGCTCTCCTCAATGCGGCCGTCTTCGCGAGCAGCAACTAGAGCCTCGCCGACTGCCATCACCTCAATGTCGGTAAGTGGGCCGTTCTGCGAGTCCAGCGTCAGAACGGCTTCGCCCTTCTGGTTGCCAACTTTGCGAGTTGTCTTCAGCAGTGGAACAACGTCGTCTTCTACACCCTTGTAGCCAAGGGCCTGCCACTTAAGCAGCAACCCGCTGAGGGTTCCAAAATACCAAGCACGTTTCTTGGAAAGAGATGCGCGGTAGCTCAAGAGCATTGCTCCGTCGATTCGAGAAATCGGATCGGGGAAGGCTCGAAGAAAGTGCTGAAGTCGCTCGAACAGATTCTTTAGGTGAGAACCTGACTTGTTCTCCGCGTACCAAGATAGAACTGATTTGGCTGCCTCTCGGAAGCGTCCGTCGCAGTTCAGGTGTGCGAAGTTCAGGCTTACGTTGATAGAGTTGTCGCGATACGTCCACAGGTCCTCGTCGGCATCGAAGAGGCTTCCGTCACGAGTTCGAAGAAGTTGCCGCCGTGACTGCACCAAAGCGCTATTCATTGCTGCACTTTCTTGCCCAGCATCTTTTCTTGGAGATCAAGCGACACGCGCTTAGCCTTTTCGCGGACATGTCTTCGCGTGTAAGTCCCTGCAGTGCCGGAGGTCTCTGACCACCCCATCAGATACGAC
Organism: Hyphomicrobiaceae bacterium; assembly: GCA_030655135.1. Taxonomy (GTDB): domain Bacteria; phylum Pseudomonadota; class Alphaproteobacteria; order Rhizobiales; family Hyphomicrobiaceae; genus JAKAXS01. The sequence continues at coordinate 18,504 of JAURWC010000069.1, forward strand.
CTGGCCTTCTTTTCGGTGTCCTCCGGGACGTTCTCACGGTCCATCTCTTCCGAGAATCGATCATTCCAGGTGTGGCGAAGAATATGTGGGGACAATTGGTCGGGAAGATCAGCGATCTTTGATCGCAGCACTCGGAAAATCTTCGCGAGCGCTGGCATCGAGAGAGGCGTTCCGGTGTCGCTTGCAACGAAGAGATACTCGTGCCTGCGCGCCCCGAGGAGAGAGCCCCGAATGTTGATGATGTAGTGGCGCGTCGCGTCCAGATTTTCTGCGGATAACGGTAACTCGCGTCCTCGTGTTTTGACCACTGGTTGATTCCGCCGCGGGTCGCTAGGATCGTCCGGACGACGTGAGATCGTGACTACGCCTCTACGAAAATCTAGATCGGATGAACGCACGCTCAGCAATTCCCCCCGCCTCAGTCCAAGGTCATATAGCCAGTCGACGATTAGCGCGTTTCGAATTCGCGCATGACGGTCATTCCACGGGTTTTCTGGAGAATCCGGGCGCGTCACTTCTCGAAGCTTTTGTCGAAGGTCTGGCGCGAGCCCCTCTCGGACTTCGGAAGTGCCGCCACTAGGTATCCGCGCCTCGACCGCGAGTACAAAGGTGTCTACGGCCGCTCGAAGCTCGGCACGTTGACTCCGGCTGGTGCCGCTGCGGTCTAAGTGCAGTTCGGCGGACCACCGCACATAGTCGCGAATGCATTGAAGTCGCGTCGCAGTTACTGCGGCGTGGACAATCGTCGGGGCTGCGTCTCGCAGCCGGCCTCTAACGCCTTGCCAGCGGTGGGGACCGCTCGAAAAGGAGTCGTCATCACTTGCCGCTTCGGACGTCGCTAAAGGTTGCCTGCACGCCTGTACGAGCGCTTCAACCTCATGCAGCCTCAAAACCTGGCCACCCTGAAACCTTTTGATCAGGTCAATGCGCTCCCGGTCGAGGAACGACAACAAAAGCTGCAACGCGCGCAGCGCATTGCCAATCGTGTTGGACGCGAGATTCCTCATTCTCAGCTCCGTCACCGCGAATAGCGTCGGCCCAAAGCATGGCGCACCGAAGCCGTCGACGAGCACGGGACTTCGCTCACCACTCGCAAACCGAACCAACTTCACGCGATGCGAACCCATTTATTTACACCTGTCTATAGGTACTCCCTAGCACAAATTTCTATTCGCAGAGTTCTTCGGTGTCAACAAAGAAAAAGCCTCGTAGAATCATCGCTCTACGAGGCCAATATTTACATTTTATGGTGAGGTATACTCTAGAACGGGATCTCGTCGTCGAGCTGCTTGTCGAACGCCTTGCCGCCGCCGGAGCTGCCAGAGCCGCCGCCACCGCTGCTGCGTGCAGCACGACGCGGTTCGCTATAACCACCACCACCGCCGCCACCACTGCCGCCGCCGAAGTCATCGGCGCCGTAATCGGACTGGCCGCTATCGGCCATGCCGCCACCGGCACCCGTACGGCCGTCCAGCATCGTCAGCGTGCCGTTGAAGCCCTGCAGCACCACTTCGGTGGAGTACTTCTCGACGCCGGCCTGATCGGTCCATTTGCGCGTCTGCAGCGCACCCTCGATGTAAACCTTGGCGCCCTTCTTCAGGTACTGCTCCACAACCTTGCAGAGGTTCTCGTTGAAGATCACGACGGAATGCCACTCCGTCTTTTCGCGCCGCTCTCCTGAATTCTTGTCGCGCCAGTTTTCGCTGGTGGCAATGCGCAGATTGGCGATCGGCCGCCCGTCCTGGGTGCGGCGGATTTCCGGATCCTTGCCCAAATTGCCAATCAGGATCACCTTGTTCACCGAACCCGCCATCTCATACTCCTCGTATCTTTTGTGCCGGTGCACCGTATCGTACCCGGTGCATGGGCGGTCTGCCGCTCAAGTTGGCGACTCAACGCGGACAGCCTAGCCGCCCGGGCGCACTGGCGTCGCACCATAATGGTGAGTTCTCCCCAACTGGCGCGCGCACCTGGCCCACAATATGGCCTGAGACTTTGTTCTCTTTATGTTCTTAAGCGGATGCCCGGCTGGTCAGCCAACGCCTCTGCCTCGCATTACTTCACGAGCGCGAGCGCTTCTGCGTTGTAGGTCACGGACGCCTTGCTGTTCGTATCACGAATGACGACGCTGTGCGGCACCGGCGTGGCCGGATCGGTCGACGCCGAGACCAGCACTTCGATATTCGGCGTCGCCTTGTAGACATGGCCGGACGAGAACACCGAGCCGCCGGAAATATGCTCGCACCGCTCGGGGATCGAACCCTCGAACGTCAGCAATTCCTCAGCCAGCCGGACCCAGCGCGGGCATTGCCCGGCGTAGGCGGCGATTTGCTTGTCGTCTGCGCTTGCCGGCCCGCGCAGCACCCAGAAGCCGGCAGCTAGAAGCCCAATTACAAGTAGGCCCAGTCCCCAACGTGTCGTCATGTCCCCAATCCTTCAAGCGCGGATGTCCATCCAGCGCGATCGCTTGTGTTAGTTGTAGCGGGCCAAATCCACCGCGACCCCGAAGTCCCGCAAAACGTCGGGATCGATCGTTTTCGACGACGAGCAGTCGTCCATCCGAGACCGGTCGTATAGCAGAACCATCTGCCCCCGGAACCCCTCGGTTTTGGCCCGCAGCGCCACACCGGTGGCAACAGCCCCGTTGGCCCAGCGAATCTTGCACATCAACTTCATCAGGTAGTCGGTCAGCTTGTCCTGATAGTCGGGCGCCGAGGCCGTCGAGGCCCCGATCAGAGTCTGCCATTGCGTATTCTGGACAGAACTCGTCCAGCCCTGCACCGTGGGCGTGTCGAACAACGGCTGCATCGCGGTCTCGATCTCGCGGCGCAGGCGCGGCCGCTCAATGCGCCCGAGATCGCTCTTCAGCGCCACGTTGTCGGCATCCGTAACGGCCGTCATGACCAACCCGGTAAAGTCAGCCAGGCCGGACGCATCCGGCTGGGGCGGCTGCGTCAGCCAGACGCCGGCCCCACGGAAATCGGCGGCCTTGATTTGCGCATCGGTCATGTTGGCGCCCTGCAGCATCGCCAGTTCGAGCGTCGCGCCCTCGAGGTCCGCGCTGCTGAGGTCGGCTCCGCGCAGATCGGCGCGGCGCAGATACGTGCCTTGCAGCCGGCTGCTGGACAAATTCGCCGCCTGCAACCGCGCACCATTGAGGTTCGCGCCCTGAAGCCGCGCGAATAGCAGTTGCGCACCCTGTGCCTCGACGGCTTCGAGCGACGCCTTTTCAAGATGCGCACTGTTGAGGTCCGCACCTGTCAACACCGCGTTCGACAGGTTGGCGTTGCCCAGCGAGGCCCCTTCCAGCTTGCCGCGGCGCAAGTCGATGCCCAGCAGGTTGGCGTTGTCTAGCTTGGCCTTCGTGAAGTCAGCACGGCTCGCCGACGCGCAGCCTGCCGCATCCCGGTCCGTCGTCAGATACAGCGTTTCGGGATCCGCACACGATAACCAGGCGCCACGCAGATCCGTGCCGTTCAAGCTCGCCCGCCGCAGGTCGGCACCCGTAAGATCGGCCTGATGCATATCCGAGCGATCGAGCTTGGCAAAGCGCAGGTCTCGGCCGCGCAGCGAGATGGACGGCTCTCCGGGCGCCTGGTCGCGATCGACCACCAGATCTGAATCCTGCACCGTCAGGTTGCGTTCGAAGAGCCCGAACAGCTTGCCGTCCGCGCTGGCGGCAAAGAACGGCGCCATGAACCCGGAGACGTAGCGCGGCCGCGTGTCGTCTTCCGTCTGCTCTCCAAAGAACGATTGAACGAACCGGTCGATCGACTCGCCGGGAACAGTGGCAACAAACAGCGAGAAGAAGGCGACAAGGCCGAGAACCATGCCCGTCAGGGCGCAACTGAAGGGGCTGTCTCGTGTCGTGCCCACCGCGGCCTGGAAAAACGAGGTCTCGGTGCGCAGCATGAAGACGCCGATCAACGTCAGCGCCGCCAGATCCAGCAGCAAGGCCACGCGCTGCGTCCAGGTGATGGCCACGTCATGGTACGGCAGGAAGACGACCTGGATGTACAGAATAAGCACGACCGGCAGCGTTACCAGCGTCAGCCACGACATCCCGTGCAGAAACGTGCTCAGCACCGCCGAACGCTGCGGCCCGGCGATCGCCTGCACGAAGAAGAAGTTGTTCAACTCCAGGCGCAGCGGATGCGTGCGCTTGTCCGTCGTCTCCAGAAGACGAATGGCCTGATCGAACTCCATCGTTTCACGGGCCAGCAGCACCAGCTGCGACATCAAGCCGATATGTAGGAGAGCCAGAATGATGGGCGCGAACTGGAAGAACTGCGTCAACTGGATCTTGACCTGCAGGATCGGCAGCTCGACAGGCGTTTCCAGCAGCAGGTCGCGATGCGTCACGCCGGCGGTGGCGATGACGAAATACGCCATGATGGCGAGGAAGATCAGCCAGCCGGTGTGCGCGGCGTCGCTCGACCTGTTGACGGCCTCCAATAGGCTGTACGGGTTGACCGGGGTCTCGACCTCCGGCGCAACGCGAGCCATTTCCATATTTCCCCCCAACGCGACCCGTGACGCGGGCAAACTGCGCCGACCATAGCGGAGAAAGTGAGGCGCGCAACAAACGTGCGCGGCTGCAACGCATGTCAGGATTAACGCGTCCGCGGCCCCCTCGACACACCGCTTTCGCCACGCAGCCCCTTGACGTTGAAGCTGCTTTGGCTATCGGGTTGTATCGCGCTGCGTTGCAGCGTGTTCGTGGACAACATCGGAGCGAGACGCCTTGTATTCCTGCAAGAAATGCCCTGGCTATTGCTGCTCTTACCCCTTGATCGCGCTGGAACGGCGCGACGTGGAGCGTTTGGCGCGCCATTTCGCGCTGCCCTACGATGTTGCCGAGCGCAAGTTCACCCGCACTGCCTGGGGCCGCAAATGGACCATGCGCCGCAAGGCCGACAAGCATTACGGCCGCATCTGCCAGTTCTTCGACACCGAGAAGCGCTGCTGCACCATTTATAAGGCGCGCCCGTCGGTTTGCCGCTCGTTCCCTGGTGAGGGCCGCTGCGGTTACTACGACTTCCTGATGTTCGAGCGCAGGGCACAGAACGACCCGGCCTTCGTTGCCCTGACGAACCACAGCTGAAGAATAAGAGACGCGCAAGCCGCAAACGGCCGCGCCGGGGCCGATCGCTCAGTTCAGCATCCCTTCGAATTCGCGGGCCATTCCGCACTGCCGTCACCCAAAATGTGGAGGGCGGACAACGGCATAAGAACGACTGAAACATGAGCGATCTGCTCGCCCCAGAAATGTACGCGAGCAGATGGAGACTACGACGGAGCATTCGGTAGGGAATGATACAATTGCACTAGAAGCCTATTTATCCCGCTTGAGTTGCAGAAATACACGCCGCCTGAAGCGCTGCCGCCGTTGAGGAAGTCCACCGTCTTGGCCGGCCGCGCTATTGGGATGCATTGCCGGTCAGGCGGGGTTCTATTACCTAAGCGGCATGAAAAAGCCCGGTAAAGCCGTCTCCGCCTCCGCCCGCGCCGACTTGATGAAGACGATTCACGTCCGCGGCGCGCGCGAGCACAACCTCAAAAACGTCGATCTCGAAATCCCGCGCGACGCGCTCGTTGTTTTTACTGGGCTTTCCGGATCGGGCAAGTCGTCACTGGCGTTCGACACGATCTATGCCGAGGGCCAGCGCCGCTACGTGGAGAGCCTGTCGGCTTACGCCCGCCAGTTCCTGGAGATGATGCAGAAGCCGGACGTCGATCACATCGACGGCCTGTCGCCTGCGATCTCAATCGAGCAGAAAACAACCTCCAAGAACCCGCGTTCCACCGTCGGCACGGTGACGGAGATCTACGACTATCTGCGCCTGCTCTTCGCCCGCGTCGGCGTCCCCTATTCGCCCGCCACCGGATTGCCGATCGAAAGTCAGACCGTCAGCCAGATGGTCGACCGCGTGATGGAGTTGGCCGAGGGCACGCGTCTCTACCTGCTGGCGCCGATCGCCAAGGGCCGCAAGGGCGAGTACCGCAAGGAACTCGCCGAACTGCAGAAGAAGGGCTTCCAGCGCGTCAAGATCGACGGCACCTTCTACGAGATCGCCGACGCGCCCAAGCTCGACAAAAAATACAAGCACGACATCGACGTCGTCGTGGACCGCCTCGTGGTGCGTGCCGACATCAAGACGCGGCTGGCCGATTCCATCGAGACGGCGCTGAAGCTGTCGGAGGAATACCAGCTTGTCATCGCCGAGTTCGCCGACAAGCCGCTGACTTCTCCCTCTCCCCGCAAGCGGGGAGAGGGTCGGGGTGAGGGGCAGGCACTCGCCGCAGCAAAAGACGGTGCCAAGACCTCGACTCCGCTCGGCTCAGCACAAGACCCTGCCCCTCACCCTAACCCACACCCCGTGAAGAACGGGGAGAGGGAATCTGGTGACGCCAAGAGCGTGCTCAAGAACAAAAACGAGACGCACGAGCGCATCGTGTTCTCGGCGCGCTTTGCCTGCCCCGTCTCCGGCTTCACCATCGACGAGATCGAGCCGCGGCTGTTCTCGTTCAACGCACCGGCCGGCGCCTGCCCGACGTGCGACGGCCTGGGCACCGAGATGCAGTTCGAGGCCGACCTCGTGGTGCCGGACGCGGAGCTGTCGCTGGCCAAGGGCGCCGTCTATCCCTGGTCGCGCACGGGCGCCACCTCGCCCTACTACGAGCAGACACTGTCGGCGCTGGCCAAGCACTACAAGGTGTCGATGTCGACGCCTTGGCAGCGGCTGCCCAAGCACGTGCAGCTGGCGATCCTCTACGGCACGGGCGACGAGGACGTGGAGTTCACCTACGAAGACGGCCTGCGCACCTACAAAACGTCCAAACCCTTCGAGGGCGTGATCGGCAACATCGAGCGGCGCTGGAACGAGACCGACAGCGAGTGGGTGCGCGAGGAGCTGTCGCGCTACCAGAATGCGCATCCGTGCGAGGCGTGCAGCGGCTATCGCCTGAAGCCGCAAGCGCTGAGCGTAAAGATCGGCGGCAAGCACATCGGCGAAGTCGGCGACCTGTCGATCAAGGCGGCAAACACCTGGTTCGCCGAGGTGCCGAAAACCTTCACCAAGAAGCAGACCGAGATCGCCACGCGCATCCTCAAGGAGATCCGCGAGCGTCTGCAATTCCTCAACGACGTCGGCCTCGACTATCTGACGCTGTCGCGCGCCTCCGGCACCTTGTCGGGCGGCGAGAGCCAGCGCATCCGGCTCGCCTCGCAGATCGGCTCCGGGCTCACCGGCGTGCTTTACGTTCTCGACGAGCCGTCGATCGGCCTGCACCAGCGTGACAACGCGCGCCTGCTGATCACGCTGAAGCACCTGCGCGACATCGGCAACACCGTGATCGTGGTCGAGCATGACGAGGACGCGATCATGGCCGCCGACTACGTCGTCGACATCGGCCCCGGCGCCGGCGTGCATGGCGGCGAAGTCGTCTCGCACGGCACGCCTGACGAAATCATGGCCGATGCGAAATCGCTGACCGGGCAATATCTCACCGGCGTGCGCGAAGTGCCGGTGCCGAAGACACGGCGGCAGGCGGTCAAGGGCAAGTCGCTGAAGGTCATCGGCGCGCGCGAGAACAATCTCAAGAACGTGTCGGCCGAAATCCCGGTCGGCCTCTTCACCTGCGTCACCGGCGTCTCCGGCGGCGGCAAGTCCACGCTGCTGATCGACACGCTGTACAAGGCCGTGGCGCGCAAGCTCAACAACGCGCGCGAGCATCCTGGCAGCCATGACCGTATCGAAGGCCTGGATCACTTCGACAAGGTGATCGACATCGACCAGTCGCCGATCGGGCGCACGCCGCGCTCCAATCCGGCGACGTACACTGGCGCCTTCACGCCGATCCGCGATTGGTTCTCGGGCCTCCCCGAGGCCAAGCTACGCGGCTACGCGCCGGGCCGCTTCTCCTTCAACGTGAAGGGCGGCCGCTGCGAGGCCTGCCAGGGCGATGGCGTCATCAAGATCGAGATGCACTTCCTGCCCGACGTTTACGTGACGTGCGACGAGTGCAAGGGCAAGCGCTACAATCGCGAGACGCTGGAGGTGCGCTTCAAGGACAAGTCCATCGCCGACGTGCTCGACATGACGGTCGAGGAAGCCGCCGACTTCTTCAAGGCCGTGCCGCCCATTCGCGACAAGATGGAAACCTTGGCGCGCGTTGGCCTGGGCTACATCCACGTCGGCCAGCAGGCAACGACGCTGTCGGGCGGCGAGGCGCAACGCATCAAGCTGGCGAAAGAGCTGTCGCGCCGCGCCACGGGTCGGACGTTGTACATTCTCGACGAGCCGACCACGGGCCTGCATTTCCACGACGTGGCCAAGCTGCTCGAGGTGCTGCACGAGCTGGCGGACGCCGGCAACACGCTGGCCGTGATCGAGCACAACCTGGAGGTCATCAAGACCGCCGACTGGGTCATCGACCTGGGGCCCGAGGGCGGCGACGGCGGTGGCCGCATAGTGGCAGCCGGCACGCCGGAAGATGTAGCGAAGGTCAAGGAAAGCTACACGGGGCAGTACTTGCGGGAGCTGCTGGGACGCAGGGCGCGGGCCAAGGGGAATGGGAAGAAACAGGCGGCGGAGTAGGATTAGATCGCAGCTTGGCGGACGAACTTGTGACCGTCGAGATGGCCGCTGCGAAGTTCGCGCCAGAGGCGGGGTTCAGCGGAGGTCGCGTTGGCGCGGAGAACGCGGGAGCGATTGGTGTTCCAGGGTTGAGAGCCGCGCATGGCGTGTGTCCGAGTGAGGCGCACCCCTGAATGTTGTGCGGATGCTGCCCCTCACCCTAACCCTCTCCCCGTAAGGACGGGGAGAGGGGATGCGCGCACACGCTGTTTTGAGGTCGAGACCGAACAGTCGGGGTCGAGATCGGACAGTTGAGGTCGAGAACGAACAAATGAGTGCGAGGCCGAACAGCTAGGCTCGTGACCGAACAGCTAGGATCAAGGCCGAACAGTTGAGGTCGAGGCCGAACAGTTGGAGCGCAAGACATCGCCGCGGGCGCGACCGGTCCCTTCTCCCCGCGCGCGGGGAGAAGGTTAGGATGAGGGGCAGGTTCTGGCACCGAACGTCAGTCATGATCTCCGCTGAGCGCCCGAAGGATGCCGGCGAGAA
>JAURWC010000079.1 GCA_030655135.1 Hyphomicrobiaceae bacterium
TCGAGTCCAGCCCGGAATCGCCCTCCGGGGTGAGGCGTGACGATCATCTGCAGCCTACAAAATGTTACGGAGGAATGAGCAACTTATGAGGCGAGACGCTTTCCGCTTAGTCTAAGGGTTATGATCGCACCGTCCTCCGACCAATCATATTCGATGGTTCCCCCTAGCTGACCAGAGACGCTTCTATTGACGAGTTTGCTACCAAAGCCGTCAACGCCAGCTGGCGGTTCTACCCTCGGCCCGCCTCGTTCAGTCCAAACCAGTTCAAGGTCCTCTCCAACTGACGAACCTGACAAATCAAGAGCGCCTGTATCGGTGGACAACGCTCCATACTTCAAGGAGTTGGTTGCCAGTTCGTGAATTACCAGCGCGAGTGAAGTTGCCGAGCCTTCGCCTATCCCCATACGAGGCACCGCCACCCGAATCCGACCGCTGAAGGCTCCCATGTCTTCGTACGGGGAAAGCAAAATCGACAAGAGGTCGCCGAGCAGGGCGGCCTGCCCCTGATGGCCCGGAAGCGGCCGCACCAAGTCATGCGCTCGCCCTAAAGCAGCAAGCCTGCCAGTTAGCAATTCCGCCATTTCCTTTGCGGTGGCGGTAGACTTGGAGGACATATTTGTGAGCCCGGTCGCGATCGCCAATAGGTTCTTCACCCTATGGCTCATTTCCCCGGCCAACAATTCGTGTCCTTCTTCCGCCTGCTTACGCCCAGTTACGTCTAAAAATATTCCAAACATTTGACCTTTATGGAGCGCAGAGTCGTCACCTAAGCCACGTGCAGAAATCCACCTAATCTCGTCCTCCACCATAATCCGAAAGTCGATTTCATAAGCCCCAACTATTCCGCGGGTTGCAGTAAAAGCCTCGCGCACGCGATCTCTATCCGCTGGATGAATATGCGCCGATAAGTCTTCAAACTTCACTTCGCGACTGTATGCCAGCCCCCAGAGCTCGAAGGCTTGCTCGTCCATCGCGAACCGGTCGCCAGTAACATTCCACGACCAGAGTGCGACGCCAGCCGCGTGAATTGCGCGACGCAGATTGTCAACTTGAGATAACGGGTGGTGCGGGTCGCTGAACGGCATAGACAAATCCTTGAAACGCTACTTCCACAGGGCCGCACCGCTACAAGGGAGATTGCGGAGGAAAGGTCAAGGTGCAAGGCGTTTTGTCTCCATGCGGTTAAGTATTCTTCGAATAAATGTTTTAAACTTTCGGCTGGCCGCGAGGGATGTTGGTGCGTACCAGCCCGATCGTCGGGCGTAATATCCTGGGCTTCGCCTGCGGTCAGAAGGCGTTATTGCGCGCGGGACGACCACAGAGACTTCAGACTTACAACGTTGCAATTCACGGACGCTCCAAACCGCTGAAACTGCGTGGGCGCAGGCGGAGGGCTCGCAAACTGAGGTTTCAGGAAGGCGACGCATCTGACCATGTGCTGGTCGATGCCAGCGTCGATGAGCAGAGCCGGTTGGCGAGCGAAAGACCAAGCGACCTGCGTGCGTATTTCATCTCAGGTACGTAAATTCGACCGCGTGGGCATCGGGCCGTAACTCCCGCATCCTGTGAGCCAGGATATTATTCCCGCAGCCTGCCGGCCATGCGCGCAATCTCATGCAGGCTGATCTCGTTTCCTCTCGCGTCTATCACCGTAACCTGCATTGAACGATAAATCGCTTTCATCAAGACCAGGTCGTAAGCCTGATAAGCATTGTCGGCGTAAAACGACATCCTCGGCTGTTCGGATCCCCACGTGGTCACTGTATACGACGTGCATGGCAAATTACCCATGGCCGTCCCCGCATAGTCGCAGCAGATCCTCGTCAGATAGCGCGTTGCCGTCATCGTCCGCGACCTCAATGCCATGACCAGGTGGACGCAGAGCTTGGGCCACGTGCAAAGCTCGGTCGGGGTGCGGTGTAGTCAACAGCAATTCGCGTCGTAAGCCGACCCAAACGCTAACTTCATAAAGTGGGCTCGATTTCAATGGCGCGACCTTTGGCCGGCGGGCCGTTTGATGCGAATGTTTGTGATGTGGCCAAGGACTGCCTCGTGGGGACGAGGTGATAATCGAGCAACTTGCTGCTGGTGGCTTCGTTCCAGGCGGTGCCCTACGCAGCAACGAATAAGCCAATATGCCGGCACGAGGTATGCAGCTTGAAAACGCAGCTATGCTTCGAAGGCATAGTGCTGAATAACTTCGACAATCCAAAGTTTTCCACCCAAAACCCGCTAACTCTTTTAAATTTGTAATTTAAATGGTTGCTAAAGGATATGGCGTTATTTTTGGCATTCCACCCTGATTAAGGAATGTTCCGCATGGCAGATTCTGTCGGCTTAAATGCGCTTATTCGAAGGCGGGGAATGAGAATTGTATTAGGGTTTGCTCTTCTTGGGGCTAGCGCCTGGGCCTTTGCTCCGTACCTTGCTTACCGGGTTGCGACCTCAGCTTTCGTCAACGCAGAGCTCGTGCGCGTCACCGCTCCAATCGCGGGACGCCTTACCGGAGAGCTGCCCCATAAAGGCGATGTGATTAGCCGCACGACTTCGACGGCGTTGATAAAATCCCTATCGCCCGATCGCAGGCAACTGCTCGATCTAGCGCGTCAGCAAGACACCGCAGAAAAGAAGGGGGCGCTTGCCGGTCGTCAACTCCAAGAGGTCAATGAAATTGATAGCGAACTTAGCCGACGCATCACAGCATTTCACGAGGCCTCCATCGGACGGCTCGGTTATGAAATTGAAGAGGCCGACGCAGAAAGGAAGGGCTGTCTGGCAGAAGTCGGCCAGAGACGAGACGTAGGAGCACGCATGGAGGAACTCGTTCGCCGGGGCACTGCATCCAAGATCCGCGCATCAGAAGTCCTGGCACTTCAGGAAGCCGCGATTACCAAGTGCGAAATGGCTCAGGCTCGGCTTCGCCGCCTGCAAGCCGAACTCACACTTCTGCGTGGTGGAGTTTATGTGCGCGATGCCGTGAATGACGTCCCCTATTCACAGCAGCAGCGCGACCGGATGATCTTGCGGCGTCAGGAACTAGAGAGCGAAGTTCTACAGGAGCGTTCTCGCGCGATCCAACTCACTGCCCAGATGGAGGACGAAAGCAATCGGGTTGAACGCCTCGCCCAGTATGAGCTAGCCATGCCGATAAACCACGTCGTGTGGTCGGCGTGGGCCAGCGCCGGCTCCGCTGTTACCGAGGGACAGACTGTTCTTGATCTTGCCAACTGCGCTCAGCGATTTATTGCCGTCGAACTTCCTGAGCGGGAGTTCGAACAGATCAAAGCCGGTGATCCCGCGTCTGTGCGCCTTGTTGGAAGCAGTGACTGGAAACAGGGGCAGGTCCGTCAGGTTCGCGGCTCCGCAGCGCGCGCCGATGATCGGCTTTTGGCCGCTGACGTACCCGGACCCACGCAAGGGAAAATTAGCGTGGAGGTACGCATCGCTGAAGACGATAGGCGGTCCGAGCAAAACAGCTTTTGTAACATCGGGCGCCTTGCCGAGGTTCGATTTCAACGCACGCATCTAGTCTTCCTCGATCGCATCAGCCAGCACGTTGCCGCGTTATGGACAAGGCTTACGGGTCCTGCGCCCGTGGCAGTGGTTGCGGTGCCATAGTGGCAACTGAGACCCTTGCCGCTGCGTTGATCTTTGCGCCTTTACTCTTCGTCGTAGCGACGATTTATGTGCTTGGCCCACTTTTACCGATCACCAAAACCTGGTCTCGGCTGCTCATCTTTAGTGTCGTCTGGCTGGTGGTCGCGCGATACGTTGCTTGGCGCGTTGTGGACACGGTCTTGCCGGTCGACGGTACGTGGTACCAGATCATGTGGGTCTACTTCTGCTTCGCTGTTGAGCTGTTTGCACTTGTTGACGCCCTGATCCTTTATCTGGGTTTTCTTCGCTCCCGCGACCGACGCGCCGAAGCCGATGTCGGCGAGGCGCGGCTTCGGGCCCAAACGCACGGAGGACTTCCTTCGGTCGATGTGTTCATAGCGACCTACAATGAGTCCTTAGAGATACTCGAGAAAACCATCACCGGTGCCCTTTGCTTGGACTACCCGAACTACAATGTTTGGGTGCTCGACGACGGGCGCAGGCCATGGCTGAAGGATCTGTGTGCAGCCAAAGGCGCCGGATACCTCACAAGGCCCGACAACGCGCACGCCAAGGCCGGCAACATCAATCACGCCCTCACGCAAACATCCGCCGACTTTGTCGCCGTCTTTGACGCGGACTTTGTCGTTCAGAGAAATTTCCTTTTACGCACGATGGGGTTCTTTGATGACCCCCGCATCGGCATCGTGCAAGTGCCGCACGCCTTTTACAACAATGATCCCATGCAAACCAATCTCGCCGTCAGGAAGACCTTGCCCGACGATCAACGGTTCTTTTTCGAAGCCATTATGCCCAGCCGTGATGGCTGGGACGCCGCCTTTTGCTGCGGCTCCAATTCTGTCACGCGCCGCGATGCTCTGCGAAGCATCGGGGACGCCTTACCCACCGAGTCCATTACCGAGGATATGCTCCTCAGCCTCAAGCTGCTGCGTAAGGGTTACGTCACGCGCTACCTGTCCGAGCATTTAGCCTTCGGCTTGGCACCGGAAAGCCTGACAGCATTTTTCATCCAGCGTCGCCGGTGGGCCAGAGGAGCCATGCAAATCCTTTTCCTGGCGGATGGACCGCTAGGCCCCGGTCTCAACCCGATGCAGCGACTGCTCTTTCTTCCCACGCATTGGCTGTCGCAGAGCCTTATGCTGCTCACCGCACTGATTGCGCCTATTGTTTTCATGTGGACCGGAATTCTGCCGCTGGTGAATGTCTCCTTGGAAGCGGTCGCTTATTATTTGCTGCCGATGCTTCTCGCCATGGCCGGCGGAATATGCCTGTACGCGCCTAACCTTTATTTCCCTTTGGCAGCGCAGGTGTTGGGCACCTTCCAAAGCTTCAAAATCTTGCCGACTGCGTTAGCCACGCTCATCAAACCCTGGGGCCACGCGTTCAAGGTGACACCGAAGGGAGCGGAAGCAGGCGGCGCCGACTACGAAGCCCATGTGTTTTGGTCAGCGGCCGCTCTGCTGAGCTTGACCATGTGCGGGATTTTGATCAATGCGCTGCCAGAGTGGCGGATCGTTTCGCAGGCAGGGCTTGTGCCCATCGTGGCTATTTGGAGCTGTATCAACATTGGTGTCCTTTTCCTGGTCTGCATGATGTGCGTCCAAGAACCGGCGCGGCGCGGTGAAGAGCGCTTTTCAATCGACGAAGCCGTGTGGATGGCCGGCGACCGTGCGTACACCGTCGGCGCCTTACAAGATATTTCGCTTTCGGGGGCCAGGATCACGCTCTTGTCAAACGGACCGCTGCCGGACTCGATGCGACTCTTTCTGGCGGAAGTGGGCTACATCCGCTCACATATAGTGTGGCAGCGAGCGCTAACCATCGGAGTGAAATTCGATCTGCCGCCATCAATTGAACGAGACCTGCTTATTCGCAAATTGTTTACGTCAGGCTTTGACGCGACGGCTGTCACCGCGTCCGCATGGTCGTCGACCAGCGCTGTGCTAGTCAGCATGTGGTCGCAACGATCAACAATCTCGTCCGGCGCAACCGAAACCCCTGTGTCAACTGCGATCCAGAAGCTGCCGGCTGTTACTCTCGTAGTGGCGCCCGTACCCCAACTGCATCGGCTGTCAGAACTGGTGAAGACAAGGCGCGTCATTGCCGCCTGACGCTGCCCCTCAAAGGCAACTTCGGCAATAGCCGTGTGTCGCTCACACGCCCTGGCTGGTTGCCACCTGATCGGCACGCACGTAACCGAACGAAGCGCATAAACGCGAGGTGGGGCGAGTTCGGTAGACATTTAACGAACAAAACTCATTCAAAGGACACGGGACAAGGTTTAGAGTTTGTGTCTCTTCGCAGCCCTGTGAAAACTTCCATTTAAAATGAGTTTCACGCTCTTAATGCCTTGTTAAATACAACGAGAGCAACTGGGTCACCTGAAAATTCGCGTTTGTATTTTTTTTGTCTATCCGGAGAATCGCAAATGAGATTAAGCCCTGCGACCAAACTCCTCGTTTTTTTTGGCTCAATTGGGGTCTCTGCGCTCACGCCAAAATACGCGCACGCGCAGATATTGGGCAGCGCTGCGGACTTTGGCGTTCTGGCTGGGTCCACCGTGAGTAACACCGGGCCCAGCGTCATCCAGGGCAGCGTTGGCGTGTCTCCCGGAGGCGCTGTTGTCGGGTTTCCACCAGGAATCGTGCTTCCGCCGGGAGTTATCCACGCGGCCGACGCCACAGCTTCGCAGGCACAGACGGACCTTACGACCGCCTATAACACGCTGATGGGAATGCCTTCCCAGGTTGACCTTACCGGACAGGATCTCGGAGGTCTGATCCTCACGTCCGGCGTATATTCATTCAATACCTCGGCTCAGTTGACGGGCGTTGTGACGCTCGATGGACAGGGCAATCCGGCGTCACCGTTCGTGTTCCAGATTGGAACCACGTTGACGACTGCGAGCAATTCCGCCGTGCTACTGATCAATGGGGCGAACGGCAATAACGTCTACTGGACCGTCGGCAGTTCCGCGACCTTAGGCACCAACACAGTTTTTGCGGGTAACATCGTAGCGCTCTCGAGCATTACCTTGAACACCGGGGCGTCCATCAATTGCGGCCGAGCTCTCGCAAGGAACGGTGCCGTCACACTCGACAATAACACGATAACCCTTTGCGTCTCTGGCTCGGGCGGCAGTGGTACAGGTGGCGACGATATCCCCCTCAACGAGCTCTTCGGCGAAGGGGTAACAGGCACGCAGCAGACGGCATTCGGCGCCTCCAACCTTTTCGCGTCGACAATGATGGGTCAGGGAGCTTTTTGGCGTGACGGCGGACAGGACGCCAAAAATCCGGACAACGACAATCAATCGCTCAAAGACGGCCCTGGGTCATTGGCCCCTAATGCCTACGTGAACAGCGGTGCACCGCGCACCTGGCGATTGTGGACGACCGGGTTCGCAGGTGCAGCCATGTATGACGGGCAAGCAGCCCGCGATACGGCAGATTTGGACACCCGAATTGCTGGGTTCGCGCTTGGGCTGGATTATCAAGTCGACCGGAGCGCGCTGGTCGGCGTGGCAGGTGGCTACACGAATTCCCATTTTTCCATCGACCAGCGGCGGACAAGCGGCGACGTCGAGGGTGCGCATGTCGGGCTCTACGCGGTCAAGACCTTCGGCCGGGCCTATGTGGCTGCGAGCGCCGATTACGCCCATTTCAGCAACGATACCGATCGCTCAATCGATTGGGTTCTGGATGAGCAGGCGCAGGGCGACTTTGACAGCGAACAAGTGGGTGCGCGCGTGGAGGCCGGCTGGCGGACATCAGTCCGAGGGCTCGGCTTGACACCGTTTGTCGGATTCCAGGCCTCGCATCTGCAAAGCGAGGGGTTCACCGAAGACAGCCAAAGAAGCGGCGGTCCCGGCATTCTGGGCCTGACCTTCAGGTCACACCGCGAGACCTCACTGGTGAGTTCGCTGGGTCTTCAACTGGATAGCCGTGTTGCAATGTCGGCGGGCCGGAGCCTGCAGCCCTTTGCCCGGGTCGCATGGCTTCACGAGTTTGACGCAGACCGCGAAGCGGACGCATTTCTTACGTCGTCACCCACGGCATCCTTCACCGTCGAAGGCGCCTCCGCCTCATCCGACCTTGCTAAAGTGAACCTCGGAGTAAATTTCCAAATGACGGAGCGCGCGGGACTGTTTGCCTATGCCGAAGGTGAATTATCCGGCCAGAGCCAGAGCTACTCCGGCAATGGTGGATTTCGGCTTACCTGGTGACGCCCCCCTGAGCAAATTGTCGGCTTGTTAAGCACCTTAACGAGGAACGGAGTTTAAGCGAGCAACAGAAGCGCATTCTCTGCCGAATTAGATGCAAGGCTCTTTCCCCACCCTAGCAGGGACAGTCCGCGCCTGAAGCCGCGGTCCCTGCTACTTCACACCACCGCTCAGACTGGAGCTCAGATGGTGCAGGTTCTTGCCTGCCTAACGATGCAACACGACTGGCGACTTGTCGTGCTTGCAACGACTATCTGTTTTGCGACAAGCGTTGCCGCGTTCAAGCTCCTTCATCGCGCGCGTGCCGCATCCGGTGCACGACGAGCTCTGTGGCTGGCGGCCATCGGGGCGGCAGTCGGCTACGGAGTCTGGGCAACGCATTTCATCGGGATGCTCGCTTTCGACGCCGGCGTCCCGGTCGAATACGATTTCCCGCTCACAGCGCTCTCGCTTCTGGTCGCAGCCAGTGTAACAGGCTTCGGCTTTGCCATTGCAGCCGAACGCCAGGATAGATGGGCTGCTCCGGTCGGGGGGGGCACCATCGGAGCCGGCGTGGCCATCATGCACTATACGGGCATGTGGGCCATGGATGTGCCGGGACAAATGCACTGGTCCACCGATTTAATTCTTGCCTCGATCCTGCTGGGCATAGGCTTCGCGAGCGCGGCCATGTTTGTCGCCTCACCCGACAGCGGGGGCAGGCAAACATTTGCCGCCGCGCTCTTGCTGACGCTCGCCATCACGAGCCATCACTTCACGGCTATGAGCGCTGTTGTGATCATTCCTGATCCGACAATTCCCGTCGTCGCGGTGGCCCTATCATCGTCGGCGCTCGCCATGACGATCACGGTCGCCGCAGTTGCCGTGCTGGGTATCAGCCTTGTTGCGGCGCTGGCCGATAGCGCGCAGGCACACCTGCGAGCGTCGTCGGAACGAGAACTTGCTGAACAGAGTAAGCAACTTCAGGCTGCCTTGACCAACATGCCTCAGGGTCTGTGCATGTTCGATGGCCAACAGCGCATCCTGGTCACGAACGCACGTTATAGGGAAATGTATGGCCTTACGCTCGAGCAGACTAGGCCGGGTATCAGCTTCCGGCAGCTTCTCCAGAACCGTGTAGACCACAGAATGTTTCCGGCTGGATCAGCGCCGGATGATTACGTTGCCGAAGTGCTGGCTTGTTTAGCGCGAGGTTCTGCCTGGACGCAAGTCACCGAGGTTCCGGACGGTCGGATCATTGCGGTTTCCAATCGCACCATGCCCGGAGGGGGTTGGGTCGCCACGCACGAGGATATCACCGAGCGTCGAAGTATTGAATCTCGGCTCGCGCACATGGCCCACCACGATACCCTCACCGGCCTGCCGAATAGGGCTTTATTAAGGGAGAGGTTGGAGACGGCCCTTGCGGCAATCGTAGGATCCGACGGAGAACTTGCCGTCATTTTGTTGGATCTTGACCGGTTTAAGGAGGTCAATGACACATTGGGCCACGCGGCTGGCGATACACTGCTTAAACAGGTGGCCGAACGTTTGAGGGTTTGTGTGCGGGAAGGGGATACGATTGCGCGGCTCGGCGGCGATGAATTTGCCATAGTTCACCGCATTAAGAGCGCGGACCACGAAACCACGGCTCTTGCCGTGCGCATTCAGGAAACGATCGCTGCGCCTTTCATTCTCAATCACAACCAGATGGCCATTGGGACAAGCATCGGAATCGCCATCGCACCGCAGGACGGCTCCGACCCTGATCATCTGATGGACCACGCCGATCTAGCCCTTTACCTTGCGAAGATGGAAGGCCGTGGCAGATCACGGTTTTTCGAACCAGCCATGCATAGGCGGATGCACGAGCGTCGTGACCTAGAGCATGATTTGAGAGCAGCCCTCGCGAAGGGGCAGTTCAACCTCCATTACCAACCCCTGGTGAATATTGCGCGAGACGAAATATGCTGTTTTGAGGCCCTTCTGCGCTGGACTCATCCTGAGCGGGGCAATATTCCGCCAGCGCGATTCATACCCCTCGCTGAGGAAACGGGCCTTATCGCACCGATTGGAGAATGGGTGTTGCGGGAAGCATGCAAAGCCGCGGCAAGCTGGCCCTCGAGCATCAAGGTAGCGGTGAATGTATCGGCGGCGCAGTTCAAATCCCGCGACCTCGTCGCAATAGTTGTCGGGTGCGTGGCTTCATCCGGCCTGTCGCCCCAACGTCTCGAACTTGAGATTACGGAGACCGCGATGTTGCAGGATGAGGTCGGTGCATTCGCGCTACTATCGCGCATGCATGACCTGGGGGTGCATATCGCGTTGGATGATTTCGGGACGGGCTATTCTTCGTTGAGCAACCTGCGCAAGTTCCCTTTCGACAAGATCAAGATCGATCAAAGCTTCATTAGGGATCTGTCGCCCACGAACTTAGACGCCATAGCCGTTGTTCGCTCCATAGCGCAGCTCGGGGAAAGCCTGAAGATGACGACGACGGCTGAGGGCGTCGAGACCGAAGAACAACTGGATTACGTGAGGGCACAGGGATGCTCTGAGGCGCAGGGTTTTCTCTTTAGTCCGCCTGTGCTGGCAGACGAAGTCACGCCACTTTTGAGGTCCTACCGACCAGTTTCGATGCGAGTGGCGTAGCGGGGTGCACTATAAAGGCCGACAAGTGGCGACGAACGGCCCTCACCTGAGCTGCGCTCTGGGCGGTTCACCTGTTTGGCGTGCTGACTGCGAGGGTCAATATAAAAGAAAGCAACAAACGAGTCCTCCTAATCGCTGTTGCACACTCGCCCGAACATAATTGCACTTCGAAGCCTGCTAGCGTTATTTTCAGGGAGCGGCAGTCGGCGGTGAGGTTGCGGGGCCTTGCCGGGGGCGCGACTACCGCTCCTGATTGAAACAGATGATCCCGTGCCTCGATGATCTCGCGGACCAAGGCGTGAGCCTAGCGCTATCGACATCGGGTCTGCCGCACGTCGGTCAGTTAGTATTCATTTTAGGGATCAGGAGCGGGTTGGTACAAAACCGCTTCTGCACAAGTCCGATAAATTTTTGAAACCATTACCACTCGTCGTGGCGGCAAATTCAGATGCGCCAATGCGGTTTTGCAGTTTGAAATGCTGAGACGGCTCGCTTGAGGCGATCGTTCTCGCGTTCGAGATCCTTAGGCGCTTGGCCTGAGCCATCTTCAGACCGTCTTAGTCGATGCCGCCAGCGGTAGTAGTTCTGCTCCGAGATGTTGATGCCCCGGCAGTGGTACCGATCGCCTGCCCCTGACCAAGGCGGACCTCGCTTCGCGCAGAAGAACGATGATCTGCTCTGTTTTAAAGCGCTTCCGTGCCATTCCCTTCTCTCCTCATCGCGGTAGGAAATAGCCGGATTTGCTCATTCAGCTTTGTAGCGGTTCAGGGGAGCAGGCCACTTGTGGCCACGACCTGCGTGGGTCAGATGCAGTAACCAAGCTCACGTGCATAAAGGACGCTGCGAACTTTTTGCGACGATCAACGTTCTATCGCGTACCTAATGTCATGACCTCAAAGGATTTCCGGTGAACAACATAATTTACATTGTTGGTTTGGTCGTCGTTGTGTTGGCGGTCCTGGGCTTTCTTGGACTGCGTTGATCCACAGCATAGGTCTGCCCAAAGGCCACAACATTGCTCTCCATTACGTGCGTAATCCCGGCGGTCTGGCTGGTGTACACCTCGAGGGCCTGGTGGCTCGCCCGTCGAGATTGGCAAAGCCTCTCGTCCGATACGAAAGCGTTTTACCTTCTCGTGGCTCCGCCGATCACACTGGCCCTCGACCTCTTCCTGCTCTTGGACAAATTGTTTTATTCACCGTCTCTGGCGCGAGATCACGCGGCGGATGCACGATGATAAGGCATGCGGCCTTCATGATCGCCCTTCTGGCCTTGCCGTATAGCGGATATGCAGCCGAGCACGATTGTATGCAGGAGCATCCGGCTGCTGTGGACGTGGGTCCTAACGAACCGGCGCTCGGGCGAGTGCGCCGGCCCGACCTCTCGCCCGCCGAAGCATCGGCACTCCAATATCGGGATGGTCAGTCAGAAGTCAGCGCGGATGACATTCGTGCTAGAAAAGTCGACTGATGGGTGGAGCGTTTGTCGGATTCGAGCTTCGCGTCTCAGGCAGATCAAGATGGCAGGACCTGCGCGGAAGTACGCGTCTCTAGTCTAGTGTTGCTGCAGTTTTCAAGGGTTTTGGATCGGCAATGAATGTTGCACTCGCTGGAGAACGAAGCTCGCATCCACCTGCATGGTTGACCTGAATGACTGAGCCAGCATGGTTGCCGGACCCGTACATTCTGGCGGTTACTGGAAGCGGAGTGCTCATTGCTCTTGTGGCCTGGCTACCTCTCGCGTTGAAACGCCTGCCGCTGACCTTGCCGATCGTCTGCATAGTAATCGGTGCGGCACTGTTTTCACTGCCTCAAACGGATGCGATACGGCTGGTACCCCTAGCCTATCCGGAATTCACTGAGCGCTTCACCGAGTTCGTCATAATCGTCGCGCTTATGGGAGCCGGTCTTAAGCTCGACAGGATTTTCAGCTGGCAGCGCTGGAACGTGACTTGGCGCCTGCTCGCCATAACAATGCCCCTCAGCATCGTGGCGATCACCCTGGTGGGAACTTGGCTCGTTGGTCTTCCCCCCATCATTGCCCTGCTACTCGGCGCATGTCTTGCTCCGACTGATCCAGTCTTGGCCGCAGATGTGCAGGTGGGACCTCCTCGAAGCGGCGACGAGGATGAGGTTCGCTTCGGCTTGACCTCGGAAGCAGGTCTGAATGATGGATTGGCCTTTCCATTCGTCAATCTCGCGATAATTCTGGCTCTAAGCAATACGACCGGCAACGCTTGGGTGTTCACCTGGGTAACGCACAATGTGCTGTGGGAGCTGCTGGCTGGAGTTGTAGCGGGCTGGCTGGTCGGCAGGATGTTTGGCTGGTTGACGTTCCGCATCCCGGCGGAAACGAAACTTTCGAGAACGGGGGATGGTCTGATCGCGATCGCCGCCACATTTGTTTCGTACGGGTTCACAGAAATAATCCAAGCGTATGGCTTCTTGGCCGTTTTCGTCACCGCTCTAACGCTTCGCCATGTAGATCGCGATCACGATTTCCAGCGGGACATGCATGACATAACCGAGCAGATCGAACGGTTGGCCATGATGGTGCTCCTGATATTATTCGGCGGCGCCTTGGTAAGCGGCCTACTCGCCCCGCTTCTATGGACGGACATTGTCGCCGCGATCGTAATCCTGCTTGTGATCCGGCCGGTTGCCGGCTTGATCGGACTGATCGGCCATGCAGCAGATTGGGGAGAGAAGTTCATGCTCGCCTTCTTCGGCATCCGAGGGGTGGGTTCTTTTTATTATCTGGCCTACGCCTTGAATCATATGCCGGTGGAGGGAGGCGACCGCCTCTGGGCAATTGTCGGCTTGGTTGTTCTCATCTCAATCCTGCTTCATGGACTTACCGTAACTCCCCTGATGCGCGCACTCGACCGGCGGCAAGGCCGCCACCCAGACGCCGAAACTTCGACGGTATGAATAGCCTACTGGCGCGAGGGTGCTACTCGTGCGGCATCTGAAAGTTCGAATGCACGCGACATACTCGAATCCATCTCGATTGGCTGACAGCTCCAAGCCGCAATCAGCTTGGAGCGCTTGCTAAGCAAATTTCTGGTACAAAAACGAACTGACTCTGGTACAAAATCGCCTTAAGATGCATCAACTAAGTCATTGATATATATTGCAATCGCGGTGGCGGAGGGAGTGGGATTCGAACCCACGGTAGGCTTGCACCTACGCCGGTTTTCAAGACCGGTGCCTTAAACCACTCGGCCACCCCTCCCGGGTGAGACCGGGGAACGGGGTGTATGACCGCAACCTCAGCGCCGTTCAAGACCTTAATTTCTGTCCCAGTCTGATGCACGAGCGGAAGGAGCTTGCCGGTTCCTGCAATTGCAGCGCGAAGAATAACGGACTACATTATTAGGCATGCGCAACTATTTAGGGCGCGCACAAACAAAATGTGTATCGAAACATGAATAAAGCAAATCGATTTGAAACCCGTCCACTTTATTTGCAAGTTAGAGACATGTTGCTCGGCCGGATTACCACTGGAAATTGGAAACCCGGCACGCTCATCCCGAATGAAATTGATCTTGCTCGCGAGTTTGGATTGAGCGTCGGCACGGTACGCAAGGCCCTCGATCAACTGCAGGCCGAGCACCTGCTGACGCGCCGCCAGGGCCGCGGCACTTTTGTAAACGATCTCGCCAGCACCGAGCACGCCTCGCGTTTTGCCAATCTTTACAGCGGCGACGGCACCCGGATGACCCTGCAGAGCAAACTTGTGGGCGTTTCGGCCCACGCGGCAGACGATGCCGCGCGCCGGGTTCTCGGATTGGCCCAAGGCGCTAGCGTAATACACCTCGTTCGTCTGAAATCGCGCAAAGGCGAACCATACGTGTATGAAAAGTCGACACTACCGGCGGCACTGTTCGCCGGCCTGCCTGACGACGAGGACATTCCGGACGAGATTTCGGCACTCGCCCAGAAATACGGCCAGATCGCGGGCAGCGCGGAAGAGACGATATCAATTTCCAAGGCCGATAAAGATGAAGCTGAAAAGTTATCCGTCCCGGAGAGCAGCGCGCTCTTGCGGCTCGAGCGCAAAGTCTATGCGGTCGAGGGTGCGATACTGGAATGGCGGCGGGCCGTCTGCAACCTGCAGGACGGTTTCTACAAGTGCCTCGTCGCCTGACCTGAAGCTCCCGCTCTCAGTCCATCCAGGCGCGGAGAGCCGGAGCTTACCGTGAACGCAAGTCGATCGGCTTCCCCAGATCATCCGGCGATCACCCTACTGATCGTCGATGATGAGCATCAGGCGTTGAAGTATTTCGCGCGGCTGTTCAGCTCGGATTTCGAGGTGATCACTTGCCAAAGCGCTGAAGAGGCGGAAGCAATCTTCGAAGCGCGCCAGGGCAAGATCTCGGTCATCGTCAGCGATCATCAGATGCCGACGACCACCGGCGTTACCCTCCTGGCGCGCGTCAAGGAGCGGTGGCCCCAAACCGTGCGGCTGCTCACGACGGCATATGCCGACACCGAAAGCCTGGCCGCCTCGATCAACGAAGCCTCTGTTCACCGCTACATTGCGAAACCCTGGGATCTCGATCACCTGCGCGATGTGCTGAAAGATGCCTCGCAGACCTACGCCCGCAACAACACCAATCCTACCCCTCCTGTCGGCGGCGCATCCCAGCTGCCGCCACTCGTTGGGGCTGTCGCGCATGAGCTGGCAACACCCCTTCTCAGCATCGAGATGACGTCCAAATCGATACTCCATGCCGTCCGCGACCAGCTTGCCGTGACGCCAGCTGAAACGCAGCCTGACATGGCCGTGACGCTCGACCGGTTCGCCAGGGCGGCACAGCGCATAGGCGAAGATGCGGCCCGCGCCAGGCGCCTCGCGCGCTCGCTTGCCGAATTGGCCCGCGATTCCACTGCACGATCTGCCTTTATGCGCATCACCATTGCGCAATGCGTCAGACGCGCGGTCGAAAGCTTCCCGTATCAAGACAGCGAACGAAGCACCGTTTCGATGGACCTGGCGGATGATTTCAGTTTTGTCGGCACCGAGGTTCTGATGACGGCGGTCATGACCAACGTCCTCAGCAACGCCTTGGACGCCACCCGCAAGCATGCCGATCCCCGGGTCTGGATCGAACTGAAGCGTGGCGACACCTACAACAGCGTGTTCGTGCGGGATAGCGGCTCGGGCGTGCCGCAACACATCGAGGGCTCTGAATTCAAGCCCTTCGTCACCGGAAAGGACGACGGCACAGGACTAGGCTTGTCGATCTGCGATTGGATCGTCCGCTCGTTCGGGGGCGGCATCGCGTTGCGATCGATTACCCCGCCCGCGGTAACGGAGCTCGAGATCCGCCTGCCGCACCCATCCCCCCATGCGGCCAGAACTTAGCCCAAGGCTGCCCAGTCTACGCGAGTGTTGGAGCGATCTGCCGATTGAGTATATGGCAAACGCCGGCCCTGCTATGCGGGCCAATCTTCAAAATGTTGGAACAGTTTCTGCAGCCAGTCGGCGCGCACCTCGGGCACCTGAGCCTTGGCGGCGTCGTTCGGCACGGCTACGACCGCCGTCAAGCCGGCGCTATCGCGTTTCACCTTTATGCTGCCACCGCATTCGCGTGCAGCGAGATATGAAGCAAAGAGCTGTCCCGGCTCTGCCGCGCCCGCTCGCGCCGCAGCGCTGTAGAGCACACTATCGGCACCGCGTGTCACCTCACGCGCCGCTACACGTAGCTCGGTGCCTGGCGTGCCTTGAACCTGCCCGCCGGCCAGCGAAACATGGACATCGCCGCCGTCCGGCGCTGCCCCGATCAAGGCCGACAGTGTCCCCGCGACGATGCCGCGCAAAACCGCCGCCGGCACATCGGTCGTCGCCGCAGCAGCGTCGTCCACCACCACCCGCACCTTCGCCGCGGTGGCCTGTGATGCGGTCTCCGACACCGCCTCTTTCAACACGGCCGACAACGATGTTCCAGCCTTGGCGCTGGCGGCACCCAGCTCTCCGGCGACGCGTGCCGCTGCCGCAGCGACCCCGCTCATGTGTTTGGCCTCCGCCTGCGGCTGCGACCACAGGTCGAGCGCACCGGCCTCATTGAGCGACGGCGAGGCCGTGAAGTTGGCCGCGCAATCGCGCACGTAATCGTCGACCGCCAGACGTGCGTGACGCAGCTGCGGAAGAGCTGCCGCAATCACGGCGAGATCGCGCGCACGATCCACCGCCATCATGCGCTGGCGAACGATGAGCTTCTCGCCGATCAACAGCTCGCGCTCAGTTTGCAAGCTGAACACCAGCAGACCTGTCTTTATTTCCTGCCGCAGCAAATCGAAGTCCCACGGCTTCACGATGTAGCGGAAGATCTCGCCGCGGTTTACCGCCTCGATCGCATCGTCCAGCTCCGAATAGGCCGTCGTCAGCATGCGCACGATGCCGGGGTGTTTGCGCCGCACCGAGTTCAACAGGCTCACGCCGGAGCGTCCCGGCATTCTCTGATCCGAGATGATGACGCCGATCTTGCCCGGATTGGCATCGACGATCGCTTCGGCCTCGTCGGCAGACGGCGCGGTGAGCACGGGAAAATCCTTGGCGAAGGCGCGCTCGAAATATTTCAAGGTCTGCCGCTCGTCGTCTACGAGCAGAATCGCCAGCTCAGCCGTGGGACGAGATTGCATCTACTGCGCCTTTCATTACCATTCTTGCTTCCAACGGCAGATCGAAAGACAGCTCTGCCCACTGCCCCTCTTCACTCTGCGCCGTCAGCGTACCACCGTGACTGTTGATGATGCTGTGGGATATGCTGAGACCAAGCCCCGTACCGGTTCCCACGTCCCCGGTGGTGTAGAACGGGTCGAAGATGCGCGACAGCTTGTCTGCCGGAATTCCGCACCCGTTATCCCTGACGGCCACGACCAGGCGATCACCCCGCACCTTGGCCGAGACCTTGATTGCGCCGAGCCGTTCCAGCTTCTGACGCCGGATGGCCCGCGCGGAATTGAGAAGGAGGTTCACCAACACCTGCACGACCTGCGATTCGTTTCCGACCACCATATCTGCGTCCGGCAGGTCGGTCTTGATCTCAATTCCGGATCTTTCGCTGGCCGTAAAGCGCAGCGCGTGCTGCACGGCAGTCGACACATGGAACGGACGGCGCGCTTCCGCCTTGGTGGGCGCCGAAAAGAGCCGCAGGTCCGATACGATGGTTTGGATCCGCCGGAACCCGTCATGAATGTCGACCAGCATTTCCTTCAGGTCGGCATCAGCTTCCAGCGCCGGGTTCTGCATGACGAGCGAGAACGCCGTGTTCGCGAAATTGATCGGGTTGTTGATTTCGTGCAGCAAGCCGGCCGCCATGGTGCCAAGCGCGTTCAGCTTTTCCGAATGCAGCAGCTGCGATTCCGTCTCGCGCAACCGCCGCAGAACTTGCTCCAGGTCGGTATTGCGCGCTTTCAGGTCTTTCTCCAGCTTGCCCGCTTCGATCAGGTTGCGCAGCCGCGTTTTGATCTCGACGCTGGAGAACGGCTTCGTCATGAAGTCGTCGGCGCCGTTATCTAGCGCACTCAGCTTCGCTTCGTCGTCGGCGCGCGCCGTGAGCATGACGATTTTCATGCCTTCGATATTCTCGCGGCGCTTGAGAGTTGCGCACACCGCAAGGCCGTCGATCTTCGGTAGCATGAGGTCCAGAAGCACGATGTCCGGCCTCAATTCGATCGCCGCAGCAAGCCCCGCCTCGCCGTCGCCGGCCTGATAGACATTGTAGTCGCTATCCAGCATGGCCTTGAGATAGCGTTGCATCTCCGGCTCGTCGTCGACGACGAGCAGCGTCGGCCGCGTGTACCCAAGCTCCGCCGGCTCGGGCACACCCGCGCGCTCCGTCGCGACCATCCCCCAGGAAACCTCACGCACGGCCTGGCGATGAAACGTCGTGATCGCGTCGACCGGCTCGGTGGAAGGATCGATCGCCTCGCTGCCTTCCGGTGCCATCGGCAGCGCAACGGTGAAGGTGGTGCCCTCGCCGCGCGCGCTCGTGACGCTGACCTCACCTCCCATGCGCTGCACGAGATCCTTGACCAGTGCCAGGCCGAGCCCAAGCCCCTGCTTGCGCCGCGCTGACGAACTGTCGGCCTGCTGAAAGCGCTCGAAGATGCGGTCGAGGCTTTCCGCGTCGATCCCGATCCCGTTGTCGGCGACAGAAATATAGGCTCGGTCGTCGCGGACATCGGCCGCAACGCGGATCTGCCCGCCCTTCTCAGTAAACTTGATGGCGTTGCTCAGCAGATTGATGAACACACGCTCCAAGGCCGCAGCGTCACCCTCCACCACGACCGGCTGGCCAGGGAGTTCGCTGATGAGTTGCAGCTCCTGCGTTTTTGCCAGATGGCCCACTTGTTCCACGAGCGAACTGACAAGACGGCGGGCATCCACCGGCAAACGTTCCAGCTTCACGTCACCCTGCTCGAAGCGGATCAGATCGAGAAGATCGTTCACGAGCCGCAACAGCCGCAAGGCCGACTGCTCGATGATGCGCAAAGGTTCGCGCAGAGCCGTCGACCGCGCTTCGATGCGCCGCTGCAAATCCTGCACTGGGGCGAGAATGAGCGTCAGGGGCGTCCTAAGTTCGTGACTGACATTGGCGAAGAACTCGGATTTGACGCGATCGAGCTCCGCCAGCTGCAGGTTGCGCTGTTCAAGTTCGCGCTTCAGCACGAACTCCGTGAACCGCCGCCGCGTGCTGAAATACACTGCCGTGACACCGATGGTGCTGGCCAGCAGCATGAAGAAGACGTTGTTGATGAAGCGCGGGGTGTCGAAGCCCGTTTCCTGGTGCAGCAAGCAAGCCAGCACGTAAACGGCCAAGATCAGCACGGAGAACAAGATGACGTCGCGCACACTGAGCGGCAGCAGGATCCCGATGGCCAGCGGCGCCAACACGAGCGACTCGTAGTACGTCGAGCGCGTCCCATCGATCGCATAGATCATGTAGGCGATCATCAGGCAGCCCGTGCCCAGCCACAGGTTGATGAGCAGGGTCGGATGCCGCTCGCCAAACTCGGTCCAGTGCAGAGCGATCACGCCCAGCACGCAGATGATCGCGATGATGCGATACCCCGTCAGCTCCGCGACGAACTGCGGATGCGACGTGACGTCGACGATCACGCCGCCCGGTATCAGGAACAGCATCAACCACGCGCCAATCTTCGACTGATCGAAGCGCAGTTTGCGCTCTTCGGCGTCGAAGTCGCGTCGCACGCTTGGGTTCACCGTATCCGGCGCAGCGGTCATCGGCCTCACACGGAAATCTCGAGAAACACGTTGAGATGTGTGTCGTCGTCATAAACACGCGTGGGAAAGTCCGTGGGCGAGATCGCCCGCATGTCTTCGATGCTGCGGTGGATGATATGCCAGTCCACCACGTGCTCCATGATCCAGCGGGTCGGATTGTCGGGATGCACGTTGGTCGCCATCACCATGCCGCCGGGCACCGTCCAGCGGCAGAACAGCGTGAGCAGCCGCTGGCAGATGCGATCAGACAGATAGTCGAACAAGCCTGCACAATAGATGAAATCAAATTCTCTGATCTCGCCGTTCTCTCCGGCGATCGATTGCTTCAGCAGCTCATGCACCGACCGCTGGACGAACGTGACGTCCATCGGCCGGTTCGCATCCCGCATAGCCTCGCCGACTTTGTCCTTTGCGTACGCTAGCGTCTCTTCATTGAAGTCAAGCAGCGTGAACTTCAACGCGTCTGCGGCGTCGCATTCACGGATGAAGCGTTGGATTTCGATCGATGGCCCGCAGCCGACGTTCAAAACCCTGAGCGTCGCGTTGCGCGATTTCGCTTCCCGCGCGCGCTCTTCCAGGCGCTGCTGCAGGATCGTCAGCCGGTTGCGATGCGCGCGGGCAAGGCCAGCATCCAGATAGAAATCATTGATGAGCTGGGAATACGTCGTTGGCCCCTCGCGGTCAGCGCGGGCAATCATGTTGACCATTTCGTAATCGCCCGCGTAACCAAGCGGCTTGGTGTACGAACGATGAAAAAAGGGCGCACGCATCATTAATGGCAGAAGATCGCGCTGCGCGAAGCTGCAATGCGACTCCAGCTCGTCAGCCGTGACGTTCTTGGCTTCGTATTCGAAACGTTGTTGCAACTCGATCATTTTTGGCAGCAGCGGAGATTTTAAATTATCGAAGAATTCCGGGCTGAGTCCGGTATTGACGTCGATTGCTCCTTCGTCGTGCATTTCCAGCTGAGCCAACCAGAGATTGAGCTGAGAAAGGAACGATCTGAGTTCACCGACGGCAATCTGATATCCTGGCCGGATTCTTTTAGTTTTTTCCCAATCTCCGACGAAGATACCCACAGCATTCGACACATCCTCCCGGCCTTGCAGCACGAGCGACATGTCCTGCCACCCGTCGACCAGGGTTGCAGAAACGATGAGCATAAGCCCTGTATTCACAAGGCTGCTGACGACGGCCTTGCCACGATAGATGGGGTCTTCGCCCCGCCGGATGACGAGCTCTCGAAGAACTTCGCTCAGCTGGACGATCGAATATGGATTATAGACTTCGAAAACAACCGACGATCGGCTGACCCGTAAAAGCGTTCCGCGTGCCGGTATTCCCTGAGAGTTGCTGAATGTAATCAGATCACTGATTGAATTCGTGAATGCCGACATTCGCTACCCTGCTTAGAATCTGGCAGAAACGGAGTGAATATCTGGCATTTCTTGCCGATTCACAAACGTTGCTGAGTTCCTTTAACTCAGCCTGAATGATTGGCCAACAAACTTTACCGCAAACAGATAGCGTAGTGCTAATCGATCACTCGGCACCGGAAAAGTGGGTGCAATTACCGGCAGCACCGAATGATCCGACCCCGATAGAGTTCGGCAGACATGTTCCCATACTTCTACCCGACGACCGTTGCGATCATCGACGACGACCTGCGCTTCTTGGAAAGCTTCGACGAGCTGTTGCGGCGCGAGTTCATCGTTCGCCGCTTCGCCAACCCGCAACTTGGCTTAAATCATCTCGTAGGCGCCGACGCCGAACATCTATCCCGCATTGCCCGCCTGGGCGCGTATGCCACCTCGCATAATTCACCCGCAGATGAATTCGATCGGCTGCAAATTCTGCTGTCGTCCTACATCGGCCAGCTGCGAGGCTATCCCAATCGTTTTGAAACGGTTTCTGTCGCCATCGTCGACCTCAACATGCCTGGTGTTGATGGCCTGATGATCTGCCGCGCACTACGGCGCCGGCCAGTCAGAACCATCCTGCTCACCGGAAACGCGAGCGAGAAGGTCGCGCTCAGCGCCTTCAACGAAGGCTTGATAGACCGCTTCGTCTCCAAGCACGAACCCGATCTGATGACGATCATCGCATCACACGTCCGCGACCTGCAGAACGCGTATTTCCGGCGCGTTACCACCACCATCAAGGACACGCTGGCCCTGCAGTGCCTGCGCTTCATGACTGACGGCGCCTTCTTGCGCTTTTTCGCGGATGCCTGCGCGGAACACAGGATCGTGGAGTATTATCTCAAGGCCGACCCGCCGGGCGTAGAACTGATCCGCTCAGACGGGCAAACGGTCATTCTGATGGTGCTGGACGACCAGGAGGTCCACCGACGCATTGCGGCAGCACGAGACGCGGGCGGCCCTCCCGAAATGCTGGCGAAAATGGAGAGCGGTGAGATCGTCACGCACTTCCCATCCGAAGGCGGCTACTACGCCCCGAATTTCCGCGATCACTGGCCCCGCTATTCGTTCCCCGCCACCCCCGTGGTTGGCGCCACGAGATGGCTGACGGCAAAATTGAAACCAACCGACATCCGCCCGTTCGCGTTGCGCGATTTCGTATCGTTCGATTCCTTCGTACGCGAGCGTGCAGACTTGCACTAGCGGGCGGCTTATCCGGCAGCAGGCGTCCTGCACCTGGGTCAGGCGTCGGTGCTGGCTTCAATTGGCGGGACGTCCTGGCTCCAGAACAGCGCCTGCCCGATAACCGCGCGAACCATGTCGGCGCGGAAGGGCTTGGTGATAAGAAACGCCGGCTCGCGGCGCAGTCCGGTCAACAGGCGTTCGGGAAACGCGGTGATGAAAATTGCCGGCACGTCCCGGCTTTGGAGAATTTCCTCTACGGCTTCGATGCCGCTGGAATCGTCAGCCAGCTTGATATCCGACAAGATGAGATTGGGTTTCACCGACTTTGCCTTCGCGACCGCGCTGGCACGCGTTCGCGAAATGCCGACGACGTTGTGCCCCAGGTCGGTGACGATGCTCTCCAGGTCGACCGCGATCAACGGCTCGTCCTCGATGATCAACACATTGACCGCACGTTGAGCCGCGATCTGCCGCTGCGCCAGCTTGAGCGCGGCGTGCAGCTCTGCCTCCGGCATTTCCAGGATGTGTGCAGCAGCGGACGGAGAAAACCGCTCCATTGCCACGAGCAGATAGGCTTGGCGCGCCCGCGGCGTCAGCCGGATCAACTGACGCTGAAGTTGCTCAGGCTGGCGCTTGCGCACTTGCTCCGTCGAACGCCAGTAGTCACCGACCGGGCCAGTCCAGATGCGGGACAGAAGCCGGTAGAGGCGCTGCTTGTCCAACCCCTCTTCGGCCTCGCAATACTCTGCGTCTTCCAAAGTGAGAGACACCAGCGCATCGCCGAGGTGTTGGCTGCCGGTCAATGTCCGCGCATAGCGTCGCAAATCCGGGAGAAATGGGATTACGTCGATCATCTGCCGCATCTGAGTATCCTCGCCGGACAATAATGAACCAACGGGCCATTCGCGGCGCCGGAAACGATGCAGTGGCGGGCTTTGCCACTAGGGGCGCTGCACAAGCGCATGCTGCATCCGATCGGGAAGAGTAACTAGATCGTTCGTTTAGAAACGGACCTTATGATTACCCTAGCTAACCTGGGACCGACAACAAAGAGTTATGCCTTTCGCCTGCTCATTTTTCTGAACGTTGACAGACAAAGCTACGCCAATAGAGTGCAGCGCAACTCTCACCCCCCTTACATAAGGAAAACGTTGCCGATGGCCGCGATCCGCACGCCTGCGAAGTTTTATACCCCTTTGGCTATCGGCGCTCCCGAGCCCCTGCGCGCCGTCCCCACGCGCCTGGAGCGCATGATCCACTTCGTGCCCCCCCACAACGAAAAGATCCGTGCCAAAATTAAGGATGTCGCCTCGCAAGTGGACGTCGTTCTGGGGAACCTTGAGGACGCCATTCCCGCCGACCAGAAGGAAGCAGCCCGCAAGGGCTTCATCTCGATGGCCCGAGACAACGACTTCGGCAGCACGGGCCTATGGACCCGGATCAACTGCCTGAACTCGCCCTGGATGCTCGACGACGTCATCGACATCGTTCGCGAGGCCGGCAACAAGGTCGACGTGATCATGCTGCCGAAGGTCGAGGGTCCCTGGGATATCCACTATCTCGATCAGTTGCTGGCCCAGCTTGAAGCGCGCCACAGCGTGAAGCGGCCGATCATGATCCACGCAATCCTGGAAACTGCCGAGGGCGTCAACAACATTGAATCGATCGCGTCGGCGAGCCCCCGCATGCACGGCATGAGCCTGGGTCCGGCAGACCTCGCCGCCTCGCGCGGAATGAAAACCACGCGCGTCGGCGGCGGCCACCCCGATTACGGCGTGCTGGCCGATGGCGGCAAGGACGGCGCCACGCGCAGCTTCTATCAGCAGGACCTCTGGCACTACACGGTCGGCCGCATGGTCGACGCTTGCCTTGCCTACGGTCTCAAGCCGTTCTACGGCCCATTCGGAGACTTCTCCGACAGCGCCGCTTGCGAAGCGCAATTCCGCAACGCATTCCTTCAAGGCTGCCTCGGCGCCTGGTCGCTGCATCCCTCGCAGATCGACATCGCCAAGCGCGTCTTCTCGCCCGACGTCGCCGAGGTGAAGTTCGCCAAGCGCATCCTCGACGCGATGCCGGACGGCACGGGCGCCGTAATGATCGACGGCAAGATGCAGGACGACGCCACTTGGAAGCAGGCAAAAGTCATCGTCGATCTGGCCAAGCTCGTCGCTACCAAGGACAAAGAGCTGGGTGCTGCCTACGGGTTGTAGAGCTTGAATTGCGGCGTTGGCCCGGAACGGCTAACGTCGCTCTCGACCTAATTGAACTTAAGGATCGAAATGGCCAAGAAGCTCGTCATCATCATGGCCAATACCGACCCGCGCAACGGGCAGGAACTCGGCGCGCCAATCTTCCAGGCGTCCGTCGCTGCCGCGATGGAATATCAGGTCGAGGTGATCTGCACGGCTGCTGCCGGCTGCCTGATGAAGAAAGGCGTCGCCGAAAAGCTCTCGATCAAGGATGGCGACACCAAGTCGATCTACGACTTCATCAAGGAAGCGCACGAAGCCGGCGTGAAGTTCTTCTGCTGTTCACCCAATCTCGATTTGCACAACATGACGCCGGCCGATCTCATTCCCGAATGCCAGGGCATCGTCGGCGGCGCCTTCCTCGTTGAGGAGATCATGGAAACCGACTGCCGCGTTCTGACCTACTGAGACGCTGCAGCGAGCGCCGCAAGCCGCGAGCGCTGCACTTTGCCATTGGGCGTGCGCGGCAAGGCATCGACGATCACGACCTCGCGCGGGCATTTGTAGGCAGCCAACCGTGTCGCCGCAAAAGCTTTGACCGCGTCGGGTTCGATCTCGCGACCTGGACGCGGCACGACGAAAGCGGCGATGACACTCACGCCTGCGCGAACCGTCAACTCCGCGCACGCAATCTCCCCGATGTCCGGATGCGCGCCCAGCGCCGCCTCCACTTCCAGCGGCGAGACCCGATAGCCCAGCGCCTTCATAATTTCATTGGCGCGCCCCAGGTGCGTGACATAGCCGTCGGCATCGATCACGGCGAGGTCGCCACCGCAGAACCAATCACCCCGCATCACGTCGGCCTCCTCGGCCGGGCGGTTCCAATAGCCGAGCATCAAGCCGGGGTCAGAGCGGTGCACGGCCAGCAGCCCCTGCTCGCCCCGGGGCAACGGCTCGTGGTCGCCTTCCGCCACAGGCAGCACGGCGATCTGCCGGCCAGACTGGGGCTTCCCTGTCGTGCCGGGTTTGCGCGGCACGGACGGCGATGACGAAATGTACGTGGAGATCTCGCTCATCCCCAACGCCTCGTAAAGTGCCGTGCCGGTGCGGGCCTGCCAATCGCCGAACAGGTTGCCCGGCGGCGCTTCTCCGGCCGTGAGTCCGTGGCGCAGCGCGCCCAGGTCGAGCGGTCCCGGCGGCGCATATTTCAAGATTTGGCGATAGACGCCGGGCACTGCGGCAAAGAGCGTCGCTTGAGTTTCCCGGATGAGCTGCGGCCAGACCTCAGGTCCCTTCTCGCCGGTGAAGACGATCGCGGTCGCACCATTCGCCCAAGGATCCGTCAAGCCGGTACCCAAAGTGAACGTCCAGTTGAACGCGCCCGCGTGCAGCACCCGATCAGTCGCGCCGATGCCGTACCAGCCCTGATACATCGGCCGTCGCCCGAACGCTGACCGATGCGCGTGCAGCACGCCCTTCGGCCGCGCCGTCGTTCCCGATGTGTAGACCATGAACGCCGCATCATTCGCCTGCGTGCCGGCGTACGACGCCTGCGGCCCGGATTGGATAAGCCCGGCGACGTCCGCCGCCGTCAGCACCAGCAGGCCTGCCGGTAGATCCATGCCTTCCACACTATCGGCAAGCGCAACGGCCGCGGCACCGCTGTCGCCCAGCATGAAGCCGGCTTCCGCGTTGGTCAGTTCGCTCGACGCCGGAATCGGCACGAACCCGCCAGCCACCGCTCCGAAAAAAAGGATCGCGTAAGCACTCGTGTTGTCGAGCCGGATCAGAACGCGATCACCGGGCCGCAGCCCGTTCGCCTGCAGTCCACCCGCAACGCGCAGCACCGCGTCCTGCAATTCCCGATAGGTCCAGGTTTCTAAAGGTCCGGCCTGCAACGTGCGCAGCACCAGCAGCGCAGCTTTGTCTGGCGTGCGCCGCGCGCCCTCTGCAAGACAGTAGGCAGCCATGTTCAGCCGTGGCGGAAGCGTTTCAGGCATCGGCGTCAAATGTCTCTATTGTGCTTTCTGGGGCTCGGCCCACCACGTATCGATGTTGTAGCCGCTAAGCGGAATCTTCTCCGGATGGCGCAAGGTCCGCCAAAACGACACCCACTCGCTAGGTACGTGGAACAACGGAATAACGTAGTCTCCCGATATCAAAACGCGATCGAGCGCCCGCACCGCCGACGCGAATCCGTCCGGATCCCTCTCCGCCAGCAAAGCCGTGATCATGGCATCGACCGCCGGATTGTTGACGCCGGCGTAGTTGCGCGAGCCCTGCGCTTTGGCCGCCGGAGATCCGAACCGCCCCCACTGCTCGTTGCCTGGCGACAGCGACTGCTGCCAGGTCTGCATGATGATGTCGAAGTCGAACGTGTTGATGCGGCCGATCAACTGCGTGCTATCGATGGACCTCAGCGCAGCACCAATCCCCAAAGACTTCAGCCCGGCGATATACGCCAGCATAAGCCGCTCGCTTCCGCCTTTGGTGACCAGGATCTCAAATCCGAACTGGACCCCGGTCTCCTTGTGCACCAACCTTTCGCCGCGCAATGCGTAGCCCGCGGCCTGAAACAGCTCGAGCGCGCGCCGCGTATTTTCCCGGTTGAAACCCGTGCCGTCACTGACCGGCATGCGGAATGTGCCGTCCATCACGTCCGGCTTCACCTGGCCGGCAAATGGAGCCAACAAATCCCGTTCGCGGGCATCGGCTGGCCGGCCCGTGGAGGCAAGATAGCTGCGCTCGAAATAGCTCTGCGTCCGCTTGTACCGGCCGTCATAAAGCGTGCCGTTGATCCACTCGAAATCGAACAGGAGGATGAGCGCCTGGCGCACGCGCGGATCGGCGAACTGCGGGCGCCGCGAATTCATCACCAGCCCGTTCATGCCCGCCGGTAAGCCTGTCGGTAATTCTTCGCGCACCACGCGGCCGTCGACGGCCGCCTTGAATGCCCCGGTCTTGGCCCACATCGTCGGGTCATCGTCGACGCGCACATCGATTTGGCCCGTTTTGAAGGCTTCCAGCAGGATCGAAGCGTCGCGGTAGTAGTCGTAGCGGATCTCATCGAAGTTGAAGCGTCCCTGCGAAACCGGCAGATCGCGGCCCCAATAGTTCGGATCGCGCTTGTAGGTAATCGATCGCCCGGGGTCGACGCGTGACACCTGGTAGGGCCCAGAACCCAGCAACGGGGTCAACGTCGATTGATCGAACGTCGCGGCATCGATCTTGTGCTTCGGCAGCACCGGCATAAGCCCAAGGATCAGCGGCAACTCCCGGTCCTGGCCGTCCATGTTCATGCGTACGACACGCTCGGAGATGCGTTCGGTCGACAGCACCTTTTTGTAGTGCGCGCGATGAATGGTCGGCACGCCCTTGTCGCGCAGCAGCTCGAACGAGAAAATCACATCGTCGGCCGTAACCGGCACCCCGTCGGCGAACGCGGCTTTCGGGTTGAGATAAAACGTGATCGACGTCCGGTCCTCCGGCACCTCCACGCGCTCCGCCAGCAGGCCGTACAGGGTAAAGGGCTCGTCCAATCCGCGAGCCATCAGGCTCTCAACACTGAATTCGCGGACACCGGAAACCTTCTCTCCCTTGACGATCAGCGGGTTGACGCTGTCGAATGACCCCGGCATCCCCAGACGCAACCGGCCACCCTTCGGCGCATCGGGCCGCGCATACGGGAAGTGGGAGAACCCTTCCGCCAAGGCCGGCTCGCCGTGCATCGCGATGGCGTGCACCGGCTCGGCATTGGCGCGGCCGCAGCCGGCAATCAGCCCGGCCAGAAGCAGGCAGCCGCAGAAAACTCGATGCATTTCGGCCCTTTAGCATTGCACCATGAGATGGCCCAGACGGGTGGCCACCTATGTTCCTCAACGCGTGCCGTTTAGCACAGCCGATCGCAATTGGTGAGGCTGGGATCTCAGCCACGGGTGCGTTGCGCGTTTGCAACGATGCTTCCGAACCCCTCTGTGGATCAAGCATTGACGGGCGATTCGGCCACGGGATTGCCGCAATCCAAGCCTTACTGCCCCCAGATCGGCGACGCACTGCGACGCCAGGTACAGCGGCAATCGATTGCGCGCCGCATGAGGTACGAGCCGTCCATCGGCTCTCAGCGAGAGGTCGAATTCCCTATGGCTTACACGGGACTTAGCGAGATTTTCAGCGGCCGTACATCGCCGGTGCGGTTCGCGGTGGCGGCGGCATTTGTGTCCGCTTGCCTCGCCGCTCCGGTGCTGGCACAGGATGCCAAGGACAAGGCCGCTCCAGCCGCCAAACCGGCCGCTGCCAAAACGGCACCTGCCAAGGACGGCAAGCAAGCCGCGACACCAGCCGCTCCGGCAGCCGGACAGGGCGATCGCCCTGTCTGGGCAAAGATTTGCGAGAAGGTTCCGGTCGTCAAGAAAGACAAGGACGGCAAGGAAACCAAGGAAGAGAAGCAGGCGTGCAAGACCATGTACGAAAGCTTCGATCCTTCGACCGGCGGTCCGCTGGTCGCCATCTCGATCGAGGAAGGCGAAGGCATCGACAAAAAGGCGATGACCATCATCGTGCCGCCGGGCGTCGCCCTGCCGCCGGGCCTCAGCCTCGCTGTGTTCCAGAAGGACCAGTGGGAAAAGGTCGCCGCGCAGAACAAGGAAGGCAAAGCGGTGAAGCCGGAAGAACTCGGCCTCAAGCCCTATAACTTCAAGTTCCTGCATTGCGCACCGACGGGCTGCGTCTCGCTGGCTGAAGCAACGAACGAACTGCTTGATTCCATGAAGACCGGCGTCGGTATCATGATCCGCGTCGCTGACGTCAGCGGCCGCGTTGTCGACCTCGCCGTGCCGTTGAAGGGCTTCCCGGAAAGCTTCACCGGCGCTCCCGTCGACACGAAGGAGTTCCTGAAGGATCGCCAGGCTCGCCTGACGGCTCTTTCCCAGAAGCGTGCGGAAGCTGTCGAGCGCTTCAAGAAGGAGCGCGCGGACATGATGAAGAGGGATGCCGCTGGCACGACGACCGGATCAACCACGCCTGCCGCAGGCGCCAAGTCTGACGCCAAGCCGGCCGAGAAGAAGTAAGCAACTCGCCTAAGCTCAACATCAAAGCTGCCGGAGCCCACTAGCTCCGGCGGCTTTTTTGTGCTGATTGATGGCCCAGGCATCGTTGGGAAGCGCCGCGATCCAGCGCCAAAACTTGGGCGCTTCGAAAAAAATCGCGAGCCCGCGCTAGTGCGCTTGCACGAACACCGCGTGGTAGCGGCCCTGGTCGTCTTCAGCGAACAACTCGCCGACCTGCGGATGCCGCAGCGGACGGCCGCTCCGGTCCGGCAGCAAATTCTGCTCTGACACGTAGGCGATGTATTCGGTCTCGTCGTTTTCAGCGAGCAGATGATAGTAGGGCTGATCCTTGCGCGGCCGGATGTCTTCCGGGATCGCTAGCCACCACTCCTCGGTATTCGCGAACACGGGGTCGATATCGTAAACGACACCGCGGAACGGGTAAAAGCGATGGCGTACGACTTCGCCCAGCGCGAACTTCGCTTTCGGCATAAGCCGTTTTCGCGACGCTTTCTTGCGTACCGGAGTCTTGACCTTCTTTATCGCCATCGCCGCATCACAGTGGATGTCCGCTCGCCTGTCAATCAGAACGCACCGCGTGATTAAATTTGCCGCAACGCGATCCGTCAGCCCCCGCAGAGCCTACATGCGCTGCGGAAAGAAACGGCGATAGAGCGTAATCGTTGCAGGTAGGAACACGAGATCTCCGATCAGCGAGCATAATAGCGTCAAGGCGCAAACGCCGCCGAACAGCCGCAGCGACGGCAGGTCGGAGAACATCGTGACACCGAGCCCCAGCGCCAGTACCGCCGTCGTGAGGATGATTGCGGGGCCGACCAGAACGCGGGCCCTGCGAATCGCGTGAACCGGATCTTCCCCCGGTCTCTCCTCCAGCCCGAGCCGGTTGAGGAAATGGATGAGGCTGTCGATGCCCAGGCCGAAGATG
The DNA here is from genome assembly GCA_030655135.1 of Hyphomicrobiaceae bacterium. Classification (GTDB taxonomy): domain Bacteria; phylum Pseudomonadota; class Alphaproteobacteria; order Rhizobiales; family Hyphomicrobiaceae; genus JAKAXS01. The sequence goes on from JAURWC010000079.1 coordinate 30,513, forward strand.
ACGACGAGCGCCACGACGGAGGCGAAGTCGAGACCCTGTCCCGCCAGCGCCAGCACCGAACCAGCCGCGACAACCGGGAACAAGCCTGGCAAAAAGCTCAGCACCATCACGCCAAACGAACGGAACGCCAACCCAAGAAGAAGAGAAACGAACACCACTTCCGCAAACAAACTGGTCTTGAGTTGCCCGATCATCGCCGCCGAGTTGCGCGCCGCGATCGCCGGCAGCCCTGTCACCGCAATTTCGAAGTCCGGATTGGCCTTGCGCAACGGATCGAGCGCATGATCCAGCTTCTCGACCAGCGGCAAGATCTCGGCGGAGTCTACGTCCGGCAACCGGCCGGTCACGAGAACCGCGTTCTCCTCCTTGGAGATGAACCGTCGCTGCAGGCTCTCCGGCAGAATCTTGACGTACTTCTTCACCGTCTCGATCGACGTGTCGCCAGCCTCCGCCAGCCAGCGCCGCAAGCTGTCGAGCGACCACACGTTGCCCACACCCGCTTCACTCTCCAAGGCTCGATGTGCCTTGGCAATAGCGTCGAGCACGGTTGGATCATAGAGAGAGCGGCCGTCCTTCCACTTGATCATGATGTGCGCCGGGTTGCCGCCGGTCAGCTTCTTGTCAAGGCTCGCCGTGGCGCTTAGCGCCTGCTCGCGATCAGGCACCTGATCGGCCAACCGGTATCGCGGGGCCAGCGACAGGTACAGCGACAGGCAGATACCGAAGATGCCGAAGCCAAGCAGCGTGACGAGCACGGGATGCTTCACGACGCGATCAACGACCGCGCCAACGAACCGGCCCAGCGCGTCCATCGCTCCATCGGACGGTGTCCGTTCGAACGTCAGCGATGACGCGTCACGAATGAGGAAGTGGCCGATCACCGGCAGCGCGGCGATGACGACGAAGAACGACAGCAGCACCGATATAGCGCCCGCCATGCCGAACGTATGAATGAGCCCGCTGTCTGAAAACATCAGCGCGATAAACGACAGCAGCGCCGTGCCGTGCGCGATGACGCAAGCCGGCCCGACGATCCTGACGCCGAAACGCAGGGCTTCCTCGCGGCTGTCGCCGTGCCGCATGCGGTCGCGGATCGCAGTCGTCATCTGCATCGAATCCGCAAAGCCCATGACCATGATGAGCGGCGTCATGACGTTGAGGAACAGGTTCAGCTTGAAGCCGAGCCAGCCCAACGCCCCGAGCGACCAGATCACCGCCAGCAGCGGCGGCACCACGGCCAGCATCATCAGCGAGAAGCGGCGATAGAAGACGTAGGCGACGATGGCGCCGAGCAGGAAGCCGGCGCCATTGTAGACCAGCCGGTCGCGCTCTACCGCGTTGCGGATCTCCAGCTGCATGACCGGTGCACCGGTCAGCTTGTAGACCAGTCCGGATTTCCCGAGCTCCTGATCGAGCACACCCTTTACGGCACCGATCACCGTCTTTGCCGATTGCTCAGCGACAATGTCGCGATTGAGCGAAATGACGACGAGCGCCAGCTCTCCATCGTCCGACAGGAACTTGCCCTTGACGATTTCGTTGGCGCGCAGCGTCGAGATGATTTCGTCATACGCCGCACCGTCCGGCAGGTCGTCCGGCACGATTGGCGGAACATAGCCGCTGGCATCCGGCTTGCCGCGCGCAGAGACCATCGACACAAGGCCGTCGACACCATCCGTCAGTTGCAGCTCCGTCGTCATGTTGCGGAACGCTTCGAGCTGCGGCTTTTTCAGCAAGTCGGGCCCCTCGACCACGGCCAGCACGTCGTACTCACTCGAGGGAAAACGCTTGTCGATCTCTTCGTACTGCCTGAACTCTTCCGTGTTGTTGCGGAACAGTTCCGAAAGGCTGTCGTCCACCTTGAGACGCTCGATGCCGAGGCCCGCCAGGCCCGTCAGCAGTGCGATGAGCAGCCCGACAATCCAGGGATGTGCAAGCGCGACCAAGCCCACGCGTTCCAGGCCGAACGAAACAAGATGCGTCGAGCGGCCAGACGAGTTCGCAGCGTCCATGTTCAATGGTCCTCCCCTTGGCTGTCCAGTTTCCCCCGGCAGCCAGGAATCATCTTATTTTCGCGCCGATGGTCGCATTCGTACCCGGCGCTGCGCAAGCTAGCCTTTTTGTTTGTTCGCAACGCTTTAAGCCCGCGAGTCAATCTGCCATAAACGGTGATTGTGACCGTGAGGCGGGGAGCCGATGCCCGACAAAATTCTGGATGCCAAAGGCCTGAACTGTCCTTTGCCGATCCTGAAGGCCAAGAAGGCGCTGCAGGACGTCCCTGCCGGTGGCACCCTTGAGGTATGGGCCACCGATCCCGGCTCGGTTGCCGATTTCACCGCCTTTTGCCGCGCGACAGGCCACCACTTGCGCGAGCAGGACGGCGCGGACGGCGTTTACCGCTTCCTGATCGAGCGCGTTTAACGACGATGGAAACGCGGCGCTTGGCGGCTTGACAGCAGCCTGCGGCGCCTCCCATAAGGGCGCCTCACGCGCTTCGAAGAGCAGCGCGGGCGGTTAGCTCAGCGGTAGAGCACACGCTTCACACGCGTGGGGTCATAGGTTCAATCCCTATACCGCCCACCAGCCTTCGCTCTACGAGCTTCGGCTCGGCAAGCCGGAGGCTTGACGGAGAAGGTCGTAGAGCGAAGGCTGTCGCGCCGAAGTTGCGCAGCAACGTAGGCGGACTATGCTGCGCGCATGAAATATGTCTACATTCTTCAAAGTCTCGCAGACGTGGATAGATTTTATGTCGGAGTGACCGACGACGTCCCGGCAAGGCTAATTAAACACAACAAAGGTGACATCTCGCACACGTCCAAGTTCGGCCCTTGGAAGGTCAAGACCTTTATTGCGTTCTCCGACGAGCAAAAGGCCCTTGCGTTTGAGCGCTACTTGAAATCCGGATCGGGCAGGGCATTTGCCAAAAAGCGGCTCTGAACGCTCTACGAGCTTCGGCTCGGCAAGCCAGAGGCTTGACGGAGAAGGTCGTAGAGCGAAGGCTGTCGCGCCGAAGTTGCGCAGCAACGCATGCGGACCACGATCCGGCCGGCCTTCGCCAAAAAAGCCGCTCAGACCTCAAGCGGCTTTCAGCACCAGCGGCGCAAGCTTCACCTTGTCGACGTCCCGGCGCAGCTGCTCCAGCTCGTACTCGACACTGGCGAGCATCGCTTCCGTGGTGGCTTGTCCAACGCGCATATGGTCGACTCCGCCATTCAAACGCGCGAACCAGCCGACGATGCGCTCGAATTCTTCATCGAGTGGCATCGCGATCTCCTAACTCAGTCGATCAGCGATAGCCTGAGTCGCAGGGTCAATTAGGGCACACCTGGCACCTTAGCTGTGGATGGCGCGCAGCGGCCGCCGAACCCAAACGCTGGGCAATTGTCCACTTCTCTGGCCGGTTAGCGCATCATGGTCGCCGCGCGACGCGCCGAGGCGGACTGTGCATCACAATCCGTAGACGCTCGCGCCACGCAAGGTGATGCGTATAGGATACGCCTGACACAACGCATTCGGAGGCACATGACGGCGCCGGGCACTGATCTTGGGATCTATCGCGACGTGATGGTCGTCCTCACCACGGCGGCAGTCATCGTTCCCCTTGTCCAGCGCCTGAAGGTCAGCCCCATCCTTGGCTTCCTGCTGGCTGGCATCGCTCTTGGCCCGAAAGGACTAGGCGCGCTCCCAGCCTTCGACTGGGTGACGATCAATGACGAAAAGAGTTTGACCGCGCTGGCCGAACTCGGCGTCGTCTTCCTCATGTTCCTGATCGGCCTGGAACTCTCACTGAAGCGCCTCATCACGATGCGCCGCCAGGTCTTCGCCCTCGGCGGCCTGCAGATCGCCATCTCGGGCGCGGTGATCGGCCTAGCGGCCTGGCTCCTCGGCAGCACCGCAGAGGCAGCCACGATCATCGGCTTCAGCCTCGCCTTGTCCTCGACGGCAATCGTGGTCGAGGTACTTTCGCGCCAGAACCGGTTCCGTACCGCAACCGGAAGGGCCAGCTTTGCGGTCCTCCTGGCCCAGGATCTGGCCGTCGTCCCGCTGCTGCTGCTCGTCACCATTCTTGGACCGGGCCAGCAGGAATCGATCCTGACCGGCCTGCTCCTCGCCTTCGCCCAGGCCGGACTGGCCATCGCCGCCATCGTTGTGGTGGGCTCGGCACTGCTGCGCCCCCTCTTTCGCCTGGTGGCCTCGAGCGCCAACAAAGAGTTGTTCGTTGCCGCCACGCTGTTCGTCGCCGTCGGCAGCGGGTTGCTGACGGCCGTCGCTGGCCTATCCATGGCGTTGGGCGCGTTCGTGGCCGGCCTGCTTCTGGCCGAGACGGAGTTCCGCCGCGCCGTCGAGGCAACCATTGACCCGTTCAAGGGTCTGCTGCTCGGCGTCTTCTTCTTCACCGTCGGCATGAGCCTTGATATCGCCGCGCTGCTTGCAAACCCGCTGCCGGTCATCGGCGCCACCGTGGCGTTGATCGCGGCTAAGGTGTTGATTGCCGGCGGTCTGCTGCGGGCGTTCGGCGCGCCCGTTCACGTGGCGCTGCAAGGAGCGATGCTGCTGGGTCCTGGGGGAGAATTTGCGTTCATCGTGATCGGCCTTGCCGTGATCCAACAGATCCTGTCGGGCGAAGCGGGCGCCTTCGTCCAGGCCGTCACGTCCTTATCGATGGCGCTGATCCCCTTGCTCGACTACGTGGCACGCCGCGCCACCAGCAAGTGGTTGCCCCAGCAGCTGGCAGCCGACCCCGCGTTGTCTGAGTTGCCCGAGGACGCGAAGGTGCGCGCCATCGTCATCGGCTACGGCCGCGTCGGCAGCCTCGTCTCGGAAATGCTGGACCGGCATAACGTGAAGCATCTCGTCATCGAACGTGCGCCCGACATCGTGTCCCAGGCGCGACGCGACGGAAAGCCGGTGTACTTCGGCGACGCAAAGAACGTCGGCTTCCTCAATCGTTGCGGTTTCCAAGAGACCTCAGCCGTCATCATCACCATTCACGTCAATGCCGAGATCGACGACATCGTGCGCGTGGTGCGCAGCGAGCGCGAGAAGGTTGTGATCGTCTCACGCGCCCGCGACGCCGATCACGCCCGCCACCTCTACGACCTCGGCGTCACCGACGTGGTGCCCGAGACGATCGAGGCCAGCCTGCAACTGACCGAGGCAGCCCTCGTCGGCCTCGGCGTGCCGACAGGCCTGGTCATCGCCTCCGTGCACGAGCGGCGCGACGAGTTCCGCGAAGAACTCCAGGTCGCCGCCAAGCGTGCCGGCCGCGACGCCACCCGCGGCCTGCGCGCCAAGACCGTGAAGAAGGCCTGACCTGTCCGCGCGCTACGCATACGCTGCCCCTGCATACCCCCGCTGTACGGAAACGCGCGGCCGTTGATTGCGCGCACTTGGTCCAGCACTGGTTCGGCGAGGCCGGCGGGGCACGTAAGGCCCGTCTGGCCGCACCATGAGCGCGATGCGAAGCAGGCCATTGGCGGCGGCCCGGCGAATGTGAAAACTGGCGAAACGTTCCATGCGCTCTGAAATCATCCTCCATGCGATGACGGTTGCAGCGGAGACGGCGAAGTCGTGCCAGCTGAGATACGGAAACCAGACCACCAGATCGATCAGGCTTGGGTCGAACACGAAGCGTTCGAACAGTTCCTTGGCCGCATTCAGCATGGCGCATCCCTCAGTCGTCCGAGGTCCGGGATGTTTGAACTGCCCCCGCAGCGCCGGCCTCAGGGCTATGGTTGACGAACCGTTGCCGTGCGCACCGGATGATCCGAAAAGATCGCTCGTTTGGAATGCTTTGCCGAAACGCGCGCAGTCTTGAACGCAGCGTACGCAGCAGCGGCAACGCGTTGGGCACCCGGCGTTATCCAACGAAATATCTCGATAAAAAAATGCTGGGTTTTCAATATGTTGCCAAGTCAAGTTAATATAGAATGGAATGCATCGGTAAGCATGGAATGGAATGCACATTGTCGGAATGCATGGGCAATGGCAGTATGAAATGTATCGAATGGAGCGACTGGCATGCAGTGCGAGCGCATTTCAAGTCTATGCGTCGAGGATGCGAAAATGGGCGCCGGTGGCGATGACGACCTGGCACACATCTCGCGGATCTTCGCCGAGGACGTGCTGAAGGCGATGGTAGATCGCGTCGGCTCTTCGCCGGCCGCTATCAAGCAGTTGGCTGCCGAGATCCGCAGCAAGCTCGACGCGCTGGAGACACTGGCGGACGCCTTCCCGGCATCTGGCGCCCGGCCCGCATCCAAGATCGGCACGGCCGACAGCTATGCCGCGCTCGGCCCCGTGGGCGACGAGCCCGACAGCGAAGACTTCGACGACATCGGCCGCAATCAGCGGTCCCGGCTGCGCGAACTCGTGCTGCTGGAAGTCATGGCCAAGGATCACCGGGCGTACGCCCTGCAGCAGCTGATGACGGCGCTATCGGCCAAGGGCTTCAGCGATTCAAATGGTGCGGTCGTCTCACAGCTGCATCGCCTGAAGCGCGTCGGCATCGTCGATCAACCGGGCAACGGCATGTACCTCATCACCGACGCCGGGCTCGGCCACCTGCGCCGCCTCCGCTCTAGTTTCGGCGGGTTGTTGGGCTAGCCGGCAGCGCTTGGGGCTTGGGGTAGGTTGGGTCAAGCGTAGCGCGACCCAACAGCTCTAGGTGTGCCGTGGATGTTGGGTCGCGCTACGCTTGACGCAACCTCGGGCAACGCTCAGCGCCCCATCTCTTCCTTCACCTTTGCCGCGAGCTGCGGCATCGAGAAGGGTTTGGGCAGGAAGGCGAACTGCTCGTCCTTGTCGAGGCTCGTCTCGAACGCCTCGTTGGGATAGCCGGAAACGAAGATGATCTTCAGCGACGGGTTCGTCTTGCGCAGTTCCTTCAGCAGCGTCGGGCCGTCCATCTCGGGCATGACGACGTCAGACACGACGAGGTCGACACCGCCCGGGCTCGCAGCCAGCACTTCCAGCGCTTCGACACCGGTCGAGGCTTCCAGCACTTCGTAGCCCAGCCGCGTCAGCGCCCGCACCGCGAACGAGCGGACGAAATCTTCGTCTTCGACGAGCAGCACGCGGCCGAAGCCGGTAAGATCCTTCGGCGTCTCTTTCTTTACGATGCCCTTGTTGGGCAGCAGGTCGTCGTCGTTATCGGGCGAGAAGCGCGGCAGGTAGACGCGGAAGGTCGTGCCCGCGCCCTCTTCACTGTCGACGAAGATGTAGCCGCCCGACTGCTTGACGATGCCGTACACAGTCGCCAGGCCCAAGCCCGTACCCTTGCCGACGCCCTTGGTGGTAAAGAACGGCTCGAAGATCTTGGCGCGCACGTCCGCGCTCATGCCGGTGCCGGTGTCCTGCACCTCGATGCAAATGTACTCGGCCTCCAGCAGGCTCTCCTGACCGGGGCGCTGGCTTTCGCGCTGGCTATCGCGCTCGGTAACGTTGCGCGTTTGGATGGTAACGACGCCGCCCTCCGGCATCGCATCCTTCGCGTTGACGGTCAGATTGATCAGCACCTGGTCGATCTGCGTCTTGTCGGCCTTGATGTACCAAAGGTCGCGGGCCGGCGGCGTCTTGAGGTCGATCTTCTCGCCGAGCGTACGGCGCAGAAGGTTCGACATGTCCGACAGCACTTCGCCCATGTGCAGCGGTTCGCTCTGGAACGTCTGGCGGCGCGAGAAGGCCAGCAGTTTGGCGACGAGCCCGGCGGCGCGTACCGCACTTGAGCGGATGTTGTTGATGTCCTTGTAGGCGGCATCGGTGGGGCGGTGCGTTTGCAGCAGAAGATCCGAAAAGCCGATGATCGCCGTCAGCACGTTGTTGAAGTCGTGGGCGATACCGCCGGCCAGGTTGCCGACCGCCTCCATCTTGGAGCTTTGGGCGAACTTGGCTTCGAGCGCCTTTTCTTCCGTGGCGTCGATGACGTAAAGGATCGCGGCTTCGCGGGCACCTTCGCGCGCATTGAGCGGGCTGACGTAGACGCGAACGGTGGCCTTTTTCTCGTCGCCGATGGTGAGTTCGACCGGCGAGCTGGCGCGCCCCAGTAGCGCGTCGCGGATCGCGGCGTCGAATTCGGCCTTCGGCTCGGCTTCTGCGGTGCGGCCGAGAATATCGGTGACAAGGCCCGAGATGCCGTTGCCGCCTTCGCTGACGATGCGGGCAAACGCGGCGTTGGCATTGGCGATGCGGCCGTCGGCAGCGATCGTGGCGATGCCGAACGGTGCAGACTGGAAGAAGCGCGCCGCGCGCTGGTCTGTCGAAACGCCGCTAAGCCCGACGGCGCCGTCCTTATCGCGGCTGGACGCGGCGATCAGCATGCCATCGTGCGTCTTGCGGGCAACGAAGCGCATCGGCAGCACGCGGCCATCGTCGCACGTTACGTCGAGATCGATATTCGCCGCCGTGCCGTTGGTGCGGCGCAGAGCGCCCTGCAACAAGGCGTTACCGCCAATGGTGATGATGTCGACGAGGTTCATGTCGGCATTGCGCTTGCCGCCGCGGGCGATGCCGAGCCAGTTGGCGAATGTCGCGTTGATGTAACGGACGCTGCCGTCGTTATGCGTCGCGATGAGCCCGACCGGCGCCGTGTCCGTATACGAGAGCGCATTTTCCAAGGCATGCACGCGATCTTGATCGAGCGCGCGTTCGTCGGTGATGTCGGTCAGCGTCCACAACACCAGCGGAGCAGCCCCAGCGGCACGCGCTGGCAATGCGAATGGACGGCAGGTGATGCGGATCTGGCGCTTTTCGCCGACGCGGCCCGGCGGAATGTGATCCATCTCTTCCAGTGCAGCCTCGCCGCGCGCGGCGGCGCGCTGAAGGCGGAACAGGGTCTCGCCGGCCTTCGCGTCCCCGGCAAAGATCGTCTCGAAGTCGACAAGCCGTCCAACCTCGCTGCTGGGCGCCATCGCCTGCAGCCGGCCGTTCGCGTAGGCGATCGTGCCGTCCTGCGCCGTGACCAGCAGCCCCACGTTCACGTCGGCGCAAATCGCGTTGACGAGGTCCGCCATTCCGCCGCGGTCGGCGAAGCGGATGTAGCCGAGCGCCAGGGCCGCGGCGAAGAAAACGCCCAGCATCGCCAGCGCGGCCAGCACGGTCAGGAGAAACGGTTCGGCGGCACCACTCGCGAAAAGGGACAGAATCGCTACGCTCGCCGCACCCATGACGCCTGCGATGGGCCAGATGCCCACGTTGTCAGGGAGTGCCACGAAACCATGCCTTTCGGCAGCCGCTACGGCGCCGGGATTGCCTGCCTCGCCTTCGCTCATGAATGGAAACGCTATCTGATTCTGAGGAGTGGCGACTTCAGACGACTGCATATTTGGCTACTCTGACAACGCAAACGCAACACGTGACACCAAGAAGGCTCACACGCGCAGCCGGAGCCTTTTATTAATGCCGCGAAGGCATCGGGCACTCAGCTGCGCGTCCACAAGAGATCGACCATTAAAGTTAAATTGGGATGAATTCCGCGCTATAGCACCCAGGTTTGTTGGGCCGGGGCGTGCGGGCTCATCGCCAGAGAGGAGCGCGGGCCGGGCCCGTGTTGCGCAAGCATGTTCGACGCAATTTACTATTTGGGCGTGGTTTTGCTCCTCGCCCTAGCAGTTTTCGGATTGCTGTTCGTTGCGAAAAAACAACTGGCTGGCGGCGGCGGCTCATTATTCGGACCAAAGCCATACCGGCGCATCGGCGTAGTCGATCACGTAAGCGTAGATGGCAAGCGCCGCCTGATTCTTTTGCGGCGCGACGATGTGGAACATCTGATTATGACCGGGGGGCCGGTTGATGTCGTGATCGAAACCGGCATCGTGCCGCAATCGGTGCCTAACCCCGTGCACGACGACGACCACGTGCTGGCTGAATTAACCGATGAGCCCTACCCGCGCCATCCCCCCACCTTGGGCGGCTCCGGCGGACAACTTTAGATGCGCGACACTGCTACGGCCCACTCTCGCCGACGTCAGGGCCGGCACTCAAGGACTGCCATGAAGACCATTCGATCGTTGATATCGCTGCTGCTTCTAACGCTGGCCTGCGCCGTACCGCCGGCCGCCGCCCAGGCACCCGCTCAACCCGCGGCGGAGAGCCAGCCCCCAGCTGCAGCCAAAGACGCCGCAACGCAGACGCCGGCGACGCCAGCGCAGCCGCCCGTGCCACCTACGCCTGCTCCGCCTCCCGCCGTGCAATTGCCCGAAGACCTGCAGCGCCCGATTTCGTCGCTGCAGACGCGCATGGAACAACTGGAGCAGCAGGTCAGCCGCGAAAACCTCAGTGACGATCAGCTGTTGAGTTTGCGCGAAGACGTCGACAACGCCAATCGCGAGGCCCAGCGCATCGCCGACAGCATCCGGCCCAAGCTGAATGAGGTGCAGTCCCAGATCGACAAACTGGGCAAGCCACCCGAGCAAGGCCAGCCGCCGGAAGCCCAGGAAGTTGCCACAGAGCGGGCGCGCCTGGACGCGCTGAAGTCCAGCTTCGACGGTGGCGTGAAAACGACGGACGTCGTCGGCGTGCGCGCCGGCAACATTACCCAGCGCATCCAGGAAATGCGCCAGGCGCTGTTCACGAGACAGCTCCTGCGCCGCTCGCAATCGCCTTTGATGCCGACGATCTGGCGCCAGGTCGCCAACGAATTGCCCGGCATGTCGCGCGATATCGGCCGCATCACACAATCCTGGTGGAACGCGGCCAGCGGTCAGCCCTTCATGCTCGCGGCGCTGATTGCGGCCGTCGCCAGCCTCTACGTCCTGCTGAAGACGTGCGTCGTATTTCTGATCCGCATGGCGCTGCCCGATACGGGCGAACGTCCCGGATATTTCCAGCGCGCGGGCGCCGCCGGCTGGGCCGCTCCCGCGCTCGCCCTGCCATCTGCAGCAGCCGCGTTGCTGCTGGTCTTTGGCCTCTACAGCCTGCAGCTGCTGCCCTATCAGATCGAACGGCTGACCGAGACGGCGCTGCCCGCGTTCCTTATCTTCATCGCCGTGTCGGCTCTCGCACGCGCCGTGATGGCGCCCAAACGGGCCCGCTGGCGCCTCGTCGATCTGGCCGACAAGCCCGCTAGAAAGATTGCAACGACCGTCAGCTGGATTGCTGGCGTCTACTCGCTGGACTTGGTTCTCAAAGAACTGATCCGCATCCTCTACCTGCCGCTACCGGTTTCGATCGCCGTCGCGTCACTCGGCAGCATCGCCATCGCCCTCTTGCTGGTCCGCCTCGTACGCACGGACTTTACGCCTGCCGCAAAACTCGTGACAGGCGAAGGCAGCTTGCCGCCGGTGCCACCGCAGTCGTCCTCCCACTCCACGCCGCCTGCGGCCGTTCCGGCGGCCGACGTGCCGGCCGACGCAACGGCGGCTGGCCCAAGCCGTCTGGCGTTTCTGCGCCCGGTGCTTTTGAAGCTTCCCCTGCTAGCCGCGGCCCTGGGCATCATGGCCGCGTCGCTCTCAGGCTACATCGCGCTTGGCCGCTTCATGGCCGGACAGATGGTTGTGACCGGCAGTGTCGTCGTCCTCGTGCTGCTGTTGCACCTGGCTATTCGTGCCGTCATCGGCGAACCGGGCCACGAGGCCGAACGCTTCCGCACCGTCTTCGATGAACGTCTGGGCCTGGATGACAGGCACCGGCACGTGCTCGGCCGCGGCGCCAGCATTCTGCTCAACGTCGCGCTGGCGCTGGTAGCGCTTCCACTCGTGCTGCTGACATGGGGCTTCACCCAGGCGGACGCCCTTGAGTGGGTGCGCAACGTCGTGTTCGGCTTCCGCGTCGGCTCGTTCCAGATATCTCTGGCGCAGATCCTGATCGCCATCGGCCTTTTTCTCGGACTGTTGATCGCCACGCGGCTCGTGCAGCGCTGGCTCGCCGCGCGCATGTCGCGCCCGCCTCGCGTGGTCGAACAAGGCATCGCCGATTCGATCCACACATTCGTCGGCTATCTCGGCATCGGCTTCGCCGTGCTGACGGCGCTGTCGTATGCAGGCCTCGACATCACTAATTTTGCGATCGTCGCCGGCGCGCTGTCTGTTGGCGTTGGCCTTGGCCTGCAGTCGATCGTCAACAACTTCGTGTCGGGCCTGATCATTCTCGTGGAAAGGCCCATCAAGGTCGGCGACCTCGTGAATATCAAGGGGCAAGAGGGCCATGTGCGCCGCATCTCGGTGCGGTCGACCGAAATCGAGACCGGCGATCGCGCCAGCCTCATCGTGCCAAATTCGGAGTTCATCAGCAGCACGGTGACCAACTGGACGCACCGCAATCCCTTGGCGCGCGTACTGGTGAAGGTTGGCGTATCTTACAAATCCGATCCGGAAAAGGTGCGCTCCATCCTCCAGACGGTAGCGCGCGAGTGCCCGCTTGTGATGCAGATCCCCGCGCCTGGCGTCGGCTTCGACAATTTCGGCCCAAACGCGCTCGAGTTCTCTCTGAGCGGTGTCGTGCCGGAAATATCGCGCGCCGGCGCGGCCCAGACAGACCTGCGCATCCGCATTCTCAAGGCGTTCCGCGAGCACGGCATCGAGATCGCGCACGCGCAGCACGACATCCATTTGCGCGACCTGGACGGCGTCAAAACCGTACTGACGACGATGATGCAGGAGCGCGCACGCCGCGCCGAGGAAGACGCAAAGCCCGACGCGCAAACGGTGCCGTTCGCCCGCAAGACATGAGCCAGGTGCCGCAGTCTAACTTTTCGCCGCAGCTGCAGCCTGTCTTGCGAACTCGAGCGGCAGGGCCGTGGTGTATTTCATCTGCTCCATGGCGAACGATGATGACACCTTGGTGATCTCAATCCTGGTGATCAGCTTTTTGTAGAATGCATCGAACGCAGCAATATCGGGCACGACGACGCGCAGTAAATAGTCCACCTCGCCAGCCATGCGATAGAACTCCACGACCTCCGGAAACTCCGAAACCGCTTTGTGAAATTTCTCCAGCCACGCCAGATTGTGCTGGTCGGTCTTGATGGACACGAAAACCGCCACACCCGCATTCACGCGCTCCGGATCCAGCACCGCCACGCGACGCCGTATGACGCCCGCTTCTTCCAGTTTCTGGATACGGCGCCAGCAAGGGGTGGTCGATAACCCAACCTCTTTGCCGATGTCTGCGACCGGCCGCGTGCAGTCCTCCTGCAGAATGCGCAGAATTTTAACGTCCATCTCGTCCAGCATCGGGGCGCTCTCGGGAAATTTGTTTCGCGATCCGCCAGTTTCAGCGATAATCGTTTTTCTGAAAGCCCGCGTCAAGCGCTGCATTGGTATTTTTTTCCACTTTCCCCCGCCATTGCCATTGCGATCCGTGCCCGGATAACGAGATAATGGGGGCAATTCACTTACCGAAAGACGTTCCCCTCATGAGCAAAATCATCCAGATCACGCCGAGCTTCGCAGTTGCGGGGCAGTTGGAACCGGAAGACTTCGCGCACGCAGCGGCTTTGGGTTTCCGGACAATCATCAACAACCGCCCAGATGGCGAAGAGCGCGGCCAGCTTAGTGCTGCCGAGGGCCGGCAGGCTGCGGAAGACAACGGTCTCGCCTACGTCCACATCCCGACGACGAAGCACGACATTTTCACCGACGCCGTCGTAGGGCCGATGGCCGATGTCGTAGCCGCGCAGGCTGGCCCAATTCTGGCGCACTGCAAGTCGGGTCAACGATCGGCAATCGCGTGGGCTGCAGCCGCAGCCCGTGGTCAGCCCGTCGCCGAAGTTTTGGCGACGCTGGAAGATGCCGGCTTGGATTTTGGCTTCCTACGTGACGATCTCGACAAGCAGGCAGACCGCCGAAGCTGGTCGACCGACACGACGGCGAAACGCAGCAGCGACGCCGCCGTCAGCGCCGGCGCGGCGGCTCACGCCGCCTAGCTTTTCCTGACCTGGGGTTCGCTGGACGGGCCTAACAGGCTGCGCACCTCGCCGCGCAGCTCCGGCAACAGCTCGGTTTCGAACCATGGGTTCTTGTTGAGCCAGCCGTTGTTGCGCCACGACGGGTGCGGCAACGGAAAGCACCGTGGCTTGCCCTGACGTGCCGTTACTGCGCGCCAATCACCCACCGTCTCCGTCAGGCTCGTCTTCGTACCGATGTGCCAGCGCTGCGCGTAGAGCCCTACCAGCAGAATGAGCTCGAGACGCGGCATCAGCGGCATCAGCCGCGTGTGCCAAAGCGGCGCGCATTCGCGGCGTGGGGGCAGGTCGCTCCCCGCCGCATCGAGGCCCGGAAAGCAAAATCCCATCGGAATGATTGCGACGCGGCTCACGTCGTAGAACTCATCGGCCGTAACGCCCATCCAGTCGCGCAAGCGGTCCCCTGATGGATCGCTGAAGGGCGTGCCGGATGCATGGACACGCGTGCCCGGCGCTTGCCCTGCAATTGCAAGGCGCGCCGTACTGCTCACGCGCAGCACAGGCCGCGGCTCATGCGGCAACGGCCGGCCCTTGGGCTGATCGGCACAAACGCGGCAGCTACGGATTTCGCCAACCAGCCGGTCGAGCGCCGACGCCATCGAAGCCCTCGTCAGATGTTCAGGGTCAGCCCATCCCACGCCGCCAGCACGCGTCGATCCTTGATCGCGCCTGCGTTGGCCAGCATCTCCTCGCCCATATGGGTGATCATGATCTGGCGTGCAGAGAGCCGCGGCAAATTTTTCTCGATCGTGCGCCAGTCCATGTGGTGGCGCGCCTGGCGCTCAAAGCCGTAGCATTCAGCGATGAACAGATCGGCGTTATCCGCAGCTGGGATGAGGCTTTCCACCCATTCCGTGTCGCCGGAGAAGGTGACGATCTTGCCTTCGACTTCAAACCGCAGCGCGTAAGGCGGCGCCCCGGACGGGTGCAGCACCTCAAACGGCGTCACGCGCACCCCGCCGATATCCAGCGGCGTGCGCTCGGCCAGTTCGCGGAACGTCAGCTCGAACCGCCGCGGGTTCGTGGTCGACCCTGGATACAGCGCCTCGGCCGCCGCGGTGAACCGCGCTTCGATGCCAGCTGGTCCAACCACGGTCAGCGGCGTGGTGCGGGCGGCAATATGGTTGGCATGAATAAGCCACCAGATCAGCCCGCCAAAATGGTCGGCATGCAGATGGGTGATAAAAATCGTCGACACGCGATTGGGATCTAGCCCGAACTTGTTGAAACCGATCAGCGCAGTTGCCCCGCAATCGATCAAAAACTCGGTTCCCCACGCGGCCACGTGAAAGCAGGTCTGCAGGCGCCCCCCAGAGCCAAAGGCGTCGCTACAGCCGACGACCGTCAGTTTCATCGCGGTCCTTTCTTGCTCGTTCTGCGCCCCGAAACGTCAAAGTGCCGGTGCCGCGCCGGCTCTTGTTCCCCATGTAACAGAGCCAGAGATCAGGGCTGTTCCCTGAGTAACACACGTCAGTCCCGGCCGCGGCCATGCTGCCGCCGCCAATCTCGCGGCCGCTCGAACTCGCCAGACCACAGCCCCCGCTTTGCGGCCCGGGCAGCCGCCTCCTCACGCTCGTAATTTCCGTACGCCAAGGCTAGGCCAGATGCCACCATTTCGCGGTTGAGCTCGCGCCCCTCCACCGTACAAACGCCCAGCAGCCGGCCGTGCTGATCGCGTTCCACAGCGCGGCAAGACACCAGCCGTCCTCCGATCAGCCGGGCCAAGGTCCGCCGCGACTCCTCCCCGCACGGCCAATTGACGCCTCCTCGCGTGCACGACTGCCGCCCCTCGGGTGCGTCGATCCCGACGAGCCGGACCTCCTCCCGCCCCAGGTGAAAACTGTCGCCGTCAACCAGCCGGGGCTGGCCGGACACACCCTCCGCGGGCACGTTCCCGCTGCCGCCCGTGCTCTGCTGCAGCCACTGCAGTCCAGCCAGCGCCAAAATGAGCACCAGGGTCGCCAACCAGCGGTTGCGCCGAAGCGTGCTTCGCCACCATCGTATTTGCATGTGCTTCCGATTTATTAACGACTTATTTCCTATCGATAACGTTGAATTAGACAATTCAATTCACAATCCAGAGCACGAAGTGCTTCGGACCACCCGTAGTGTGCTCGGTGGCATGTATCACGACAGATAACCGGCCGAAGATGACGCAGTTCGACAAATCGTCCGGCTTGAAGCAGCGGCAGGCGCGCGATGCCCGCGTTCGCGCGTCGCAAAAAATGAAAGCCGCCCGGCTGAAACTCACGCGCGGTACCGCTACTCCCGAACTCGACTACGAAATGCTGGCGATGTTCGTGCGCAACGAACGCAGTGCCGCTCCGACGATTTGGGCGTTGGCCATTATCTTTTCGCTCGCCTCCATGTTCTGGGCCCCGAAGGCTGAAGCCACCATTTGGCTGATCATGGTGGTCCTCTCCAAGGTTGGCCTGCTGGAGGTCTGCCGCCAGTTCAACATGCTCGACCCCGATGAGGTTGACGTTCGCCTCTGGCGCCGCCGCTTTGTCTTCGCCGAACTTATCAGCGGCCTCACCTGGGCAGGCTTCGCACTGATCGGCGTTTACAATCCCTTGCATAACGAGGCCATGTTTGCGTCGCACGTCTTCCTGTTCGCGACGCTGATGGTCGTGCTTGCCATTCGCATGACGTTCGCCAGTCCCGTTCTCACCGTGCTCTATGTCGGTACGATACCGATGACGATCGCAGTGGTCGCGCGCCTGATCATGGTGGGGGATCCATTCTCCCTTGCGCTCGCCGCCATGGCGTTAGGCGTTCACGCCTACTTCCTTTCGCTGGCCAGGGGCCTGAACTCGACCGCCCTGGCGATGATGGCGTTCCGCGCGCAGAAGGATCTCCTGATTTCCGAGTTGGAAGAAGAAAAGTTGATGTCGGACGAGGCGCGCCGCCGCGCCGAGTCGGCAAACAAGGCCAAGTCCCGCTTCCTCGCGACCATGAGCCACGAACTGCGCACGCCACTCAATGCCATCATGGGGTTCTCCGAAGTTATGCGTGACGAGGTCTTGGGCTCGCTCGAGAACCCGCTCTATCGCGAGTACTCCAAAAACATCCACGACAGCGGCCAGCACCTGCTGAACCTGATCAACGAGATCCTGGACCTTTCGCGCATCGAGGCTGGCAAATACGACCTCAGCGAAGAACCGCTGCGCATCTGCGATGTCGTGGACGACTGTTACAGGCTGCTGAAGCTACGCGTTCAGGCGAAGGGCCTTGAGGTCGTCGAACGCTACGAGACGAACCTGCCGCAGGTCTGGGCGGATCAGCGCGCTATGCGTCAGATCTGCCTCAACCTGATGTCGAACGCGCTGAAGTTCACCCCGCGCGGCGGGCGCATCATTCTCACCGCATCCAGCCTGCCGGGCGGCGAGCAGATCTTTTCGGTTCGCGACAACGGACCAGGCATTCCCGCCGACGAAATTCCCAAGGTGCTGCAGGCTTTCGGACAAGGGTCTCTAGCCCATGAATCGGCGGAAGGAGGCACCGGCCTTGGCCTGCCAATCGTGAAGAACCTGATCGAGTTGCATGGCGGCAGCCTCGAACTGAAGTCGGAGTTGCGCAAAGGCACTGAGGCGATCGTTACCCTGCCATCGACGCGTGTGTTGCTGCCCGTGCCACCGCTGCAACCACTTGGCCAGGAGCGCCATCGCCATCCCGAAGCGGCGGAGCCGAAGCCGGCCCGCGGCCGACAGCCCAAAGCTCCCCAGCGCATTTCGGCCTAATCACCGCTCCCTGTGAGCGCGGCCCTGTATCCGCCGCATCGGCTCGTATAGGATGCGCGCCATACGCACGGCGATAACGGAGATGCCGGAATGCTCGGTTGGCTGGCCGCAGTCTTAATCGCCCTCGTTGGCGTCTTCTTTTTCCTAAATTCCGATACCACCATGGACGGCGGACGCGTCTTGTACGTGATCGGCCTTGGCGCGCTTTGCCTGATCTACATCGTGTCTCTGTCTGGCGACTATCGCGGGCGCAGCCTGCAGGGTCTCCGCCACGCCGCGACCTGGGGTCTGATTTTCTTCGCCTTGCTCGCCGCCTACAGCTACCGCGGCGAACTGCAGACGGTCGTCTATCGCGTCGCCGGCGAAGTGCTGCCGCCCGGCCATGTGTTGACGGTCGATACCGGCACGAGCGGCGAAAAGGCCGTGCGCATCCGCGGCGACGGCGGCGGTCATTTTTCCGCGCAGGGCCGCGTCAACGGCAGCGACATCCAGATGCTGGTCGACACCGGCGCCTCTACGGTGGTGCTGAAAGCTGCCGACGCCGAACGTGCCGGCATCGACCTGGCGGGGCTGTCGTTCACCGTTCCCGTGCAAACCGCCAACGGAACCGCTTATGCCGCCCCCGTCCGCTTGCGCGATATTGCGATCGGGCCAATCGTTTTCGACGGCATTGAAGCGCTCGTCGCCAAGCCGGGAAGTCTTAACGAGAGCTTGCTTGGTATGAGTTTCTTAAAACGTCTGAAGTCATATGAGGTCGTTGGAGACTTCATGACGCTCAGGGGCTGAATCTCGGCCGCGCCCTGCAAGCGGCAGAGGCAGGTGTTGTCCCGTGGACCTCAGTTCAGGCATCAAGTCATTATTGGCGCAGATTGCGTCTTGGGCCGTGGTAGCCGGCCTGGCATTGGTGGTTTTTCTTAACTACGACACCCTGAAATCGGCGACGCAGGCCACGCTTGGCAACAGCGTTGCAGATGTCGCGGTTCTGACGCCGGCGCAGCCGCGCGATGTACCCTCCGCCCGTTCAGACGGCACCGTCGAATTGAAAGCCGGCCGCAACGGTCACTTCCAGGCCCGCGCCGACATCAACGGCCGCGGCCTCCCCGTCATGGTGGACACTGGTGCCTCTATCGTCGTGTTGACCTACGAAGACGCTCAAGCCGCCGGCGTCTACGTCAAGGCGTCGGACTTCACGCAACCCGTCTCCACCGCGAACGGTACCAGCCGGGTCGCCCCCGTCACCCTGGACCGCGTCAGCATTGGCGATATCACGGTACACGACGTGCGCGCCGCGGTCGCCGGCCCAGGCCTGTTGAAACAAACCCTGCTGGGCATGAGTTTCCTCAACAAGCTGCAGCGCGTAGACATGCGCGATGGAATGATGGTCCTGAAGGACTGATCTCCCATAGGTGGGTCGTCTTTCCCGCGAAAATGCGCCATTGCATTGACATGTTCGCTGCCATAAAGGCGGAACCGTGGGCGGCTGATCCCGTTGCGTTTCCGCCCTATCTCATGCCCAGCGCTCTTCCCGACAAAGGATTACCCCATGCTCCCCAAGCCCCGCGCGGACTTGAAGCCGAATACGGCCGATTTCGAACGTTTTCCGCTGGTCAAGCCAACCGGCTTCCGCGAGTACGACGCGCGCTGGCTGTTTCCCGAAGAAATCAACCTGATGGGACTCAACGCGGTCGGCCTTGGCATGGCCCAGCTTTTTGAAGACCGCGGCGTGCCGAAGCGCATCGTCGTCGGCCACGACTATCGCTGGTACTCCGGCTCGGTGAAGCAGGCGCTGATCACCGGCCTGCTGGCGGGCGGCATGGAAGTGCACGATATCGGTCTGGCTCTTTCGCCGATGGCCTACTTCGCCCAGTTCGCCCTTGACGTGCCCGGCGTCGCAATGGTGACGGCAAGCCACAACGACAACGGCTGGACCGGCATCAAGATGGGCATGAACCGGCCGCTGACGTTCGGGCCAGACGAGATGACGGCGCTGAAGGAGATCGTGCTCTCTGGCTCTGCCAAGATGAACTCCGGCGGCAGCTACCACTTCGTGGAAAACTTCGGCGACAAGTACATCGCCGCGCTGGTTGACCGGCCGAAGCTTAAGCGCAAGCTCAAGGTCATCGCCGCGTGCGGCAACGGAACGGCTGGCGCATTCGCCCCGCAGGTTCTGGAAGCCATCGGCTGCGAAGTCGTGCCGCTGGATGCTGAGCTCGACCACTCGTTCCCGCGCTACAATCCTAACCCCGAAGACATGAAGATGTTACACGCCATGGCCGAGGCCGTCGTGGAGCACAAGGCCGACGTCGGCTTCGGTTTCGACGGCGATGGCGACCGCTGTGGTGTCGTCGACAACGAAGGCCACGAGATCTTCGCCGACACCGTCGGCGTGATGCTGGCGCGCGATATCTCGGCGCTGCATCCCAACGCAACGTTCATTGCCGACGTGAAGTCGACCGGCCTGTTCGTCACCGATCCGGTGCTGCAGGCCAACGGCGCCAAGACGCTCTATTGGAAGACCGGCCACTCGTACATGAAGCGCTACACCTTCGAACAGAAAGCGCTGGTAGGCTTTGAAAAGAGCGGCCACTTCTTCTTCCAGCCGCCACTCGGCCGCGGTTACGACGACGGTCTCGTCGCCGCCCTTGCCGTTTGCGACATGCTGGAGCGTGCCCCCGACAAGACAATGGCCGATCTGAAGCGCGCACTTCCCAAAACGTATCAGTCTCCGACGATGTCACCGCACTGCGCCGACGAAGCCAAGTACGGCATCGTCGACAAGATCGTTGCCCAGTTCCAGGAAGCCGAAAAGGCAGGCGAACAAGTCGCTGGCCAGAAGATCCGCGATCTCGTGACGGTCAACGGCGTGCGCGTTACGCTCGCCGATGGCACCTGGGGGTTGGTGCGCGCCTCATCGA
This sequence comes from Hyphomicrobiaceae bacterium, assembly GCA_030655135.1. GTDB lineage: Bacteria > Pseudomonadota > Alphaproteobacteria > Rhizobiales > Hyphomicrobiaceae > JAKAXS01. The sequence continues at coordinate 51,068 of JAURWC010000079.1, forward strand.
ACAAGCCGGAACTGGTAATCGTCGTCGAAAGCCCCGTTTCGGAAGCCAACAAGATCGCGATCTTCCGCGATATCGAGGGACGGCTCGCCAAGTTCCCCGAGGTCGGCGAGTACAATCAGAAGATCTGACGTTCGGACGCCGGCAGCGCGCTCGCGGGCTCTTAGGAGACCGCGCGTTTTCGCACAACTCGAGTTGAATGCGCATCCAGGATGCCTGCGGCGATTCTTGCAATCGACGCGCTTGTGCTAGGACTGTCTTGACCGGCGATGCGGGTTGACGCCACCGCAGACATTCCGGACCTGGAATTTTCTGGAAAACCCGATGCCGCGGTTCTGCGCCAACCTCTCCATGCTCTTCACCGAGCTGCCGTTCCTCGACCGCTTCGAGGCTGCGGCCCGCGCTGGCTTCCAAGGCGTCGAGTATCTATTCCCGTACGAGTTCGACGCCGCGGAAATCGCGGATCGTTTGGCGACGCACGGCCTGACGCAAGTTCTGTTCAACATGCCGCCTGGTGACTGGGCCGCCGGTGAGCGGGGGCTGGCCGCGTTGCCGGATCGGGTCGATGAATTCCGTGGCGGCATTGATCTGGTTGTGCGCTACGCGCGCGATCTCGGCTGCCGCAGCGTGCACTGCATGGCAGGAATTGCTCCGGCTGGCGCCGATGCGGGAGCGCTGCGCGCGACCTATGTCGCCAATTTGATCCACGCGGCCGATAGACTGGCCCAGGACGGAGTGGATCTGCTGATCGAGCCGATCAACACGCGCGACATGCCGGGCTACGTATTGACCCGCACCCAGCAGGCGCTGGACATTATCGCCGACGTGGGCCGCCCGAATGTCAGGCTGCAATACGACTGCTACCATATGCAGATCATGGAGGGCGATTTGTGTCCCACCATCGAACGCAATCTGGCGTCCATCGGACATGTTCAGGCGGCTGACACGCCAGGACGTCACGAACCTGGAACGGGTGAGATCAACTATCCATTCGTGTTCGCGCACCTGGACCGGCTCGGCTACGCCGGCTGGATCGGCTGCGAATATCGTCCGCGGGCTGCTACGCTGGATGGGCTGGCGTGGTTTTCGCCGTATATCGCCTCGCTTTGAGGAGTGCCGTGCGAAGAAAGTGACGAAAACGTCAAGTGCTCTCATACTGACTCACGTGCTGTTCGGACTGGCCGTCCGTTGCAGAATGGCGTCCCAGGGTCGACATAGAGTGTCAGGGCCCCCTGGCCGTCCCATCGAAACTGCGTGTAAGGATCCGAGATGCAGGAAGAGCAAGACAGCGTATCGGCCCAGACCCAGGAATGGAATGACGCGATCTCGTCCGTTATTGCCTTCGAGGGCACGGAGGCAGCCGATCAAATTCTGACGCAAGTCGTGGAGACGGCGCGGCGCAACGGCGCCAAGGTGCCCTTCGCAGCCAACACCGCGTATATCAACACGATCCCGCCGGACCAGGAGCCCAAGCACCCCGGGACGCGCGCAATCGAGCATCGCATTCGCTCGGTCATCCGCTGGAACGCAATGGCGATCGTGCTCAAGGCCAACAAGCATTCGTCCGAACTCGGCGGCCATTTGGCGAGCTTCCAGTCCGCGGCGACCCTGTACGACACCGGCTTCATGCATTTCTGGCACGCGCCGGATGAAACACACGGCGGCGACCTTGTGCTGGTGCAGGGTCACTCATCGCCCGGCATCTATGCGCGCGCCTTCCTTGAAGGCCGCCTGACCGAGGAGCAGTTGTTGAACTTCCGCCAGGAAGTCGGCGGCAAGGGCATCCCATCCTACCCGCATCCCTGGCTGATGCCGGACTTCTGGCAGTTCCCGACCGTCTCCATGGGCCTTGGCCCCCTGATGGCGATCTACCAGGCCCGCTTCCTGAAGTATCTGCATGCGCGCGGGCTGGCCGACACCGAGAAGCGCAAGGTGTGGGTGTTCTGCGGCGACGGCGAGATGGACGAGCCTGAAAGCCTCGGCGCCATATCGCTGGCCGGCCGCGAGCATCTCGACAACCTCATCTTCGTCATCAACTGCAACCTGCAGCGGCTCGACGGCCCGGTGCGCGGCAATGGCAAGATCATCCAGGAGCTGGAGGGCGACTTCCGTGGCTCGGGCTGGAATGTGATCAAGGTCGTCTGGGGTTCGCAGTGGGACGAGCTGCTGGCGCGCGATACGTCCGGCAAGCTGCGCCAGCTGATGGAAGTGTGCGTCGACGGCGAATACCAGAATTTCAAATCGAAGAACGGCGCCTACATCCGCGAGAACTTTTTCGGCCGCTATCCCGAGACTGCGGCTCTCATCGCTGATTGGCCCGACGAGAAGATCTGGAAGCTGACCCGCGGCGGGCACGACCCGCAGAAGGTCTACGCCGCCTACAAGGCGGCGAGTGACCACAAGGGCCAGCCGAGCCTTATCCTTGCCAAGACCGTCAAGGGATACGGCATGGGCGCGGCGGGCGAAGGCCAAATGATCAGCCACCAAGCCAAGAAGATGCCTCTGGAGCCGCTGAAGCAGTTCCGCGACCGCTTCCAGGTGCCGCTTGAAGACGACAAGCTCGAAGAACTGCCGTTCATCACCTTCCCCGAGGGCAGCGAGGAGATGAGCTACCTGCGCACACGGCGCAAGGAACTTGGCGGCTATCTTCCGCAGCGGCGCGTGAAGTCCTCCGAGACGCTACCCGTGCCGCCGCTGAGCGCCTTCGAAGGGCAGTTGAAGTCGAGCGAGGATCGCGAGATCTCCACGACGATGGCGTTCGTGCGCATCCTCAACACGCTGCTGCGCGACAAGGAGATCGGCAAACGCGTCGTGCCGATCGTGCCCGACGAAAGCCGCACCTTCGGCATGGAAGGCATGTTCCGCCAGTTCGGCATCTTCAGCCAGGTGGGCCAGCTTTATAAGCCGCAGGATGCCGACCAGCTGATGTTCTACAAGGAGGATCGCAACGGGCAGATCCTGCAGGAAGGCATCAACGAACCTGGCGCCATGGCATCGTGGATCGCGGCCGGCACCAGCTATTCCACGTCGAACTGCCCGATGATCCCGTTCTACATCTACTATTCGATGTTCGGCTTCCAGCGCGTCGGCGACCTCGCCTGGGCCGCCGGCGACATGCGCGCGCGCGGCTTCCTGCTGGGCGGCACCTCAGGCCGCACCACGCTCAACGGCGAAGGCCTGCAGCACGAGGACGGCCATAGCCACATCATTTCGCAGACCATCCCCAACTGCATCAGCTACGACCCGACGTATTCCTATGAGCTGGCGGTGATCATCCAGAACGGTCTGAAGCGGATGCTGACCGACCAGGAGGACGTGTTCTTCTACCTGACGCTGCTCAACGAGAACTACACGCATCCCGAGATGCCCAAGGGTTCTGAAGAGGGCATCATCAAGGGCATGCACCTCATCCGCGCGGCCAACCCAGAGGCGAAGGGCCGTCGCGTGCAGCTGATGGGTTGCGGCGCCATCCTGCGCGAGGTGATCGCGGGAGCGGATCTGCTGGAGAAAGACTTCGGCATCACCGCCGACATCTGGAGCGTAACGAGCTTCACCGAGTTGAAGCGCGAGGCGCACGATTGCGAGCGCTGGAACATGCTGCATCCCGGCGAGCCCGAGCGCGTGCCCTACGTCACGCAAATGCTCAAAGAGCGCGGCGACGACCCCGTCATCGCCTCGACCGACTACATGAAGCTGTTCGCCGATCAGATCCGCCCGTTCGTGCCGGCCAAGTATCGCGTGCTCGGCACCGACGGCTACGGGCGCTCAGATTACCGCAAGGCCCTGCGGGCGTTCTTCGAGGTAGACCGGCATTTCGTGGCCGTGGCCGCGCTGAAGGCGCTGGCCGACGAGAACAAGATCCCTTCGACCAAAATTGCCGAAGCGATCCAGAAATACGGGATCGACCCCGAGAAAAACAATCCCGCGCGCACGTAAGCGCACACGAGCCGGAGGACGTATGTCGCTTATCGATGTGAAGGTGCCGGACATCGGTGACTTCAAGAACATTCCCGTCATCGAGATCGCCGTGAAACCCGGCGATGAGGTGAAGGCCGACGATCCCTTGATCACGCTGGAGAGCGACAAGGCCACGCTCGATGTGCCGGCGCCGCAAGCGGGCAAGATCGCCGAGATCCTCGTCAAAATCGGCGACAAGGTCAGCATGGGCTCGGCCATCGTCAAGATGGAAGACGCCGGCGGTGGCGCGCCCAAAAAGCAGGAAGCGACGCCCGGCAAGGCTGATCAGAAACCAGCGGGAAAGGCGGACACGACCGCCTCGAGCGCCGTCGAGAGCAAACAGGCGGCAGGCGAGTCTCAACCCTCCACCGCAGGCCGCAGCGGCCTGCCCCCTCCGGTCGACTTCGGCAACGCGCACGCCAGCCCCTCTGTGCGCCGCATCGCACGCGAACTCGGCGTCGATCTGACCCAGCTCAAGGGCAGCGGCGACAAGGGCCGCATTACCACCGATGACGTCAAGCGCGCGCTGAGCGGTGGCGCGGCAGCCGGATCCGGCATCCCCGAAATCCCGGCCCAGGACTTCTCCAAGTTCGGGCCGGTCGAAGAACTGAAACTGTCGCGGCTGAAAAAGCTGTCCGGTCCTCACCTGCTTCGGTCGTGGCTAAACGTGCCGCACGTCACCCACACTGACGAAGCCGACATCACCGAACTGGAGGCTTATCGCAAGCAGCTCGACACGGCTGGCAAGGAGAAGGGCTATCGCGTCACGATGCTGGCTTTCCTGCTGAAGGCCAGCGTCTCGGCCCTGAAGGATGCGCCGGAGTTCAATTCGTCACTGGCACCGTCCAAGGACGCGCTGATTCTCAAGAAGTATTACAACATCGGCGTCGCCGTCGACACGCCCGACGGCCTCGTCGTGCCCGTCATCAAGGACGTCGACCGCAAAGGCATCATTGAACTGAGCCAGGAACTGGGCGCGGTCTCCGCGCGCATGCGCGAGGGCAAGATCCAACCCGCAGACATCTCTGGCGGCACGTTCTCGATCTCCAGCCTCGGCGGCATCGGCGGCACCAACTTCACGCCCATCGTCAACGCGCCGGAGGTGGCCATCCTCGGCGTCGTCCGCTCGGCGATGAAGCCCGTGTGGGACGGCAAGGCCTTCCAGCCTCGGCTGATGCTGCCGCTGTGCCTCTCCTACGATCATCGCGTGATCGACGGCGCCTCGGCCGCACGCTTCACCAAGCGCCTCGCCGACATCCTGTCGGACGTGCGCGAACTCGTGCTTTAGGCCCGCGGAGATCATCATGAGCAATGAAATCCGCGTTCCGGATATCGGGGACTTCAAGGACATCGCCGTCATCGAAGTGCACGTGAAGCCGGGCACGCAGGTGCAAGCGGAAGACCCGCTGATCACGCTGGAAAGCGACAAGGCGACGCTCGACGTGCCGGCACCGCAGGCGGGCACGATCAAGGAGCTGAAGGTCAAGCTTGGCGACAAGGTGAGCCAGGGCTCGATCATCGCCGTGTTCGAGGGTGAAGCTGCAGGCGCCACATCGACCGCGCCGTCAGCCCCAGCAAAGGCAGCCGCAGCATCGGCGCCAATGTCCGGCGCTCCCGCAACGCCCGCGCCTGCCGCGGCCAAACATTCCGGTTCCGCCGACATCGAATGCCAGGTGCTCGTCATCGGCGCTGGACCGGGCGGCTACTCCGCGGCGTTCCGTGCAGCGGATCTCGGTATGAAGACTGTGCTCATTGAGCGTTGGCCGGTGCTCGGCGGCGTCTGCCTCAACGTCGGCTGCATCCCGTCGAAAGCGCTACTGCATACCGCCGCCATCATCGACGAAGCCGCAGCGCTCGCCGCGCACGGCATCTCTTTCGGCACACCGAAAATCGACCTCGCCAAACTGCGCGCACACAAAGACAAGGTCGTCGGCAAGCTGACGACGGGCCTGGCCGGTATGGCGAAAGCGCGCAAGGTCACGATCGTCCAGGGCACGGGCCGCTTCGTCGATCCCAATCACGTCGAAGTCGAGAATGCGGGCAAGAAGCAGATCGTGCGCTTCGACAAGGCCATCATCGCCGCGGGCTCGGAAGCGGTGAAGCTGCCCTTCATCCCCGACGATCCCCGCATCGTCGACTCGACAGGCGCGCTGGAGCTGCGCGAGATCCCTCAGAAGATGCTCGTCATCGGCGGCGGCATCATCGGCCTGGAAATGGCGACGGTCTATTCCACCCTCGGCACGCGCCTGGAAGTCGTCGAGATGCTCGACGGCCTGATGCCCGGCGCCGATCGCGACCTCGTCAAGGTCTGGGAGAAGAAGAACGCCCCGCGCTTCGACGCCATCATGCTGAAGACGAAGACCGTCGGCGTGGAAGCCAAGAAGGATGGCATCTACGTCCGCTTCGAAGGCGAAAAGGCACCCAAAGACGCCGTGCGCTACGACATGGTGCTGGTCGCCGTCGGCCGCACGCCCAACGGCAAGCTCATCGCGGCCGGAAACGCCGGCGTATCGGTCAGCGACCGCGGTTTCGTGCCAGCCGACAAGCAGATGCGCACCAACGTGCCGCACATTTTTGCCATCGGCGACATCGTTGGCCAGCCCATGCTGGCGCACAAAGCCGTGCACGAGGGCCACGTTGCCGCCGAGAATGCTTCTGGGAAAACGTCGTACTTCGACGCGCGCCAGATTCCGTCGGTGGCCTATACCGATCCGGAAATCGCCTGGGCCGGCGTCACCGAAGATCAAGCCAAGGCGCAGGGCCTGAAGTTTGAAAAGGCGGTATTCCCGTGGGCCGCCTCGGGCCGTGCCATCGCCAACGGCCGCGACGAGGGCTTCACAAAGCTGCTGTTCGACGCCGAGACGCATCGCGTCATCGGCGGCGGCATCGTTGGCACCCACGCCGGCGATCTGATCGGTGAGGTCTGTCTCGCCGTCGAGATGGGCGCGGACGCCGTCGACATCGGCAAGACCATCCACCCGCATCCCACGCTGTCGGAATCTATCGGCATGACTGCGGAAGTGTTCGAGGGCGTCTGCACAGACCTGCCACCTCAGAAAAAGAAGGCGTAACGGCATCTCGCTCAGCGGGAGCGCACCGGCCAGGCCTTGCCGATCTCAGGCGATCAGGTTCCGCGCCTTGGCGTTTGCCAGCATCTCGGCGAGAACGCCGAATGCGAAGGTCGCTTTGCTCTTGGCGTTGGGGATCGAGCCTACGGGCGCATGCAGGCGCGCAAGCGCCTCCTCGCCAAGTCCAAGCGCGCGCAAGGCATCGAGCCGCGCGCGATGCACGGCGTGGTTGCCCAAGACGCCGAGATAGAAGCACGGCGTTTCCAGCAGTTTGCGCAGGATCCGCGGTTCAGCCTCGTGGTCGTGGAACACGACGACGGCAGCACTCGCATGGTCGAGGCCCGAGATCGCGACATCAAGATCGTCATCGCTGCTGCTGGCAACCTGGTTGCTCGCGGCCAACTGGCTTCGCGTCACATCGTCGGTCGACCAGATCGTGAGATCGAGACCCGTGGCCTGAGCCAGCGTGGCGATGCCCGTCAGCGCCGGTCCATTTCCGATCAACGCAAGGCGGATCGGCGGCGTATAAACCCGATCGAACACGTGTCCATCGCGCCGGCTGAACGGAACGGCATCGTCGATCGTCACCACGTCGCTGGCGCCGCTATCGAGATCAGTTCGCAGTGAAAACGTCCGGCGCTCAGCCCGGCGATCCAGCATGAGCGCGACGTGTTCGTCGCCCAGCGCCTGATCGAAATAGAGATCCATCCCGCTGCCGCACGGCAATCGAATGTCGAAATACGGCGAGCCCTTGCCGTAGCGCACAAGGCGGTTTGCGCCTGCTGCTATGGCGGCCTGCGCCTCCAACGCCACCGCCTGCTCCAGGCAGCCTCCGGACAGATAACCGACGTAGCTGCCGTCTTCGGCCACAGCCATCTGCGCGCCCGGCTGCCGGGGCGATCCACCCTCGACGCCCACCAGCGTCACGAGCGCCGTGCGCAGCCCCTGCCGCCGCCACGCGTGCAGCATCGGCAGCACGTCATCTTCGTCGAGAAGATTGACGCCGGGAATGATGCGCTGAAATCCGATGGTCATGGCTCGGCGTGCTCCGTCACGCTCAGCATATGGGATGCCTCAATCGGCCAGCAAGTCGGCGCGGCCAACGCGCATCAGCGACACTTCCAGGCGCTTGCTGTCGCGCTGGATGTCTTTCACCTGGCCGAACGTATAGGAAATGTGCCGTGCTGCGGCCGCCTCCGCGGCATCCGCATCTCCGGCGATCACAGCATCGGCGATCGCGGCGTGCTGCTCCAGCAGCTTTTCGCGCACGCCGGGACGCTCGTAAAGCGTATTGCGATTGTAGAAGATGTTGTTGCGCAGCAGATCCCCCAGCGCCCGCATCACGTGCAGCATCACGACGTTGTGGCCGGCCTCGTAGATCGCCATGTGAAAATCAACGTCGGCTTGCGCCTCGATGGTGGGGTTATCGTCCTTTTGAACGGCTCGCATTCGCGCGATGTGCTCACGCAGCGCATCCTTGTCGACGCTCGTTGCGTTGAGAGCTGCAATCCGAGCAGCCTGCGATTCAACACCCTCGCGAAACTCGAAATAGTCTGCCGAAGCGCGCGGGTTGTCGGTCAAAAGACTGGCCAGCGGCTGCATCATCGGCGTCAGAAAATCGGCAACGTACGTGCCGTTGCGGGTGACGCGTAGCAGCCCGCGCGCCGTCAGCTTCTCGATGGCATCGCGCAGCGACGGCCGCGAGACATCGAAACGTTGCGACAGCTCCCGTTCGCCGGCCAATTTTTCACCTGGCCGCAGCGCACCCTCGAGGATGAGCTTTTCCAGGTGGCACACGATGGCGTCACAAACCTTTTGCGTGCGGATCATTGCCGTCATGCAGTTCCGGTCCAGAGCTTTGCTCACGCAGAGCAAGCCGATTGACGTTACTGGTATACTTTACTAACCAGTGATGACAAGTGGTAAGAAATTCGAGCTAAAGCGTCACTCCGCGGGAAACCACCTAGGGCACACCACCGCTTCAAAAGAAGGCGGAGCACAAGGGAAATGCTATGTGGTCTCAGGTATATGATCCATTCGGGAACATGGTCCTGTCAACGCTTGTGGCAGCCATCCCGGTAGTGGTCCTGCTTGGCGCCATCGGCTTGTTTGAGATCCGCGCCCACATTGCAGCAGTCTTGGGTCTGGTCGCAGCCTTGATCGTCGCCATTTTCGGCGTCGGGATGCCCGCACCGATGGCCGCGGCCGCCGCGGGCTACGGCGCAGCATTCGGCCTGCTGCCGATCGGCTGGATCATCCTCAACGTCATTTTCCTTTACCAGCTGACGAACGAGAAAGGCGTCTTCGACGTCCTGCAGCGCAGCATCAGCACCATCAGCAACGACCGGCGTCTGCAGTTGCTGTTCATAGCGTTCTCGCTTGGCGCCTTCTTCGAGGGCGCGGCCGGCTTCGGAACACCCGTCGCCGTCACAGCCGCCATTCTGATGGGCCTGGGCTTCCGGCCTTTACAGGCGTCTGGCCTGTCGCTGATCGCCAACACCGCCCCTGTCGCCTTCGGAGGCCTGGGAACACCAATCATCGCACTGCAGGCAGTCACCGGGCTCGACCTGCTGGAGCTATCGGGAATGGTGGGACGCCAACTGCCGTTCTTCGCCGTCCTCGTTCCCTTCTGGCTGATTTGGGCATTCGTCGGCTTCCGCAAGATGGCCGAGGTCTGGCCGCCAATTCTCGTCGCCGGCGTTTCCTTCGCCATCCCGCAGTACCTGGTCTCGAACTTCCACGGCCCTTGGCTGGTGGACGTGGTGGCGGCCATCGTGTCGATGGCGTGCCTCGCCGCGTTCCTGAAGGTCTGGCATCCGGCAAACCCAATGACCGCCGTGCCGGGCGGAGAGCCTGTCAGCACAGCTGCAGTAGAGGCAGATACACCGTCCGCCGTCCGCCGCGCCTGGATGCCATGGGTCGTCCTCAGCCTATTCGTCTTTGCCTGGGGCACACCCCAGCTGCGCGCCGCGATCGATGCCGTGTGGTCTGCCGAGTACAAGGTCGCTGGCCTGCACGAACAAGTGCAGAAAGTCCCGCCCGTCGTCGCCGCTCCCGTGCCTGAGAAGGCCGTGCTGAAACTCAACATCCTGTCGGCGACCGGCACCGGCATCTTCGTCTCCGCCATCGTCGCGGGACTGCTATTGGGATACTCGCCCGCCGGCTTGGCCCGCGTTTACGGCCGGACGCTGCATACCGTGCGATACTCGCTGCTGACCATTTCCTGCATGATGGCGATCGGCTTCGTCACGAAGTACTCCGGCACCGATGCAACGATGGGCTTGGCCATGGCCAACACCGGCTGGACGTATCCGTTTTTCGGCACGTTGATTGGCTGGCTCGGCGTAGCGCTGACAGGCTCCGACACCTCGTCGAATGTGCTGTTCGGCGGCCTGCAGAAAGTCACGGCCGAGCAGCTCGGTCTTAATCCCGTGCTCATGGCGGCGGCCAATAGCTCCGGCGGCGTGATGGGCAAGATGATCGATGCGCAGTCGATCGTCGTCGCCTCGACGGCCACCAAATGGTACGGCCACGAAGGCTCGATCCTGCGCTTCGTGTTCTTCCACAGCGTGGCGCTGGCTGTACTCGTCGGCATGTTCGTCATGGGCCAGGCCTATCTCTGGCCGCTGACGTTGTTGGCGCCATGAGGCAGCTCGCAGCATGACCGTGCAAACCGTAAATGCGATTGCAGCCGGGGCCCCCAAAGCCCCCGCCAATCCGCGCGTCGCATTGTTCGTGACGTGCCTGGTCGATCTCATTCGGCCCAACATCGGCTTTGCCGCGGTCAAGCTGCTGGAAGACGCAGGCTGCCGGGTGGAAGCGCCCCGCGCCCAGGTTTGCTGCGGACAACCTGCCTACAACAGCGGCGACTTCGCCTCTGCCCGCCGCATCGCACAGCAGGTCATCACCACCTTCGCGGGTTTCGACTATGTCGTCGGCCCATCGGGCTCATGCATGGCGACCATCCGCAAGGACTACCCGGCCCTGTTCGAAGACGACGCAGCCTGGCGCGATAAGGCCAACGAGTTGGCGGGGCGCTCTTTCGAGCTGATCTCGTTCCTCACCGACGTGCTGCATGTCACCCCGGCCACGTCAGCGATGAACGCCACCGCCACCTACCATGACAGCTGCTCGGGTCTGCGCTCTCTCGGCATCAAGCAGCAGCCGCGCGATCTGCTCAGCAACGTCACGGGCCTCAAGCTCGTTGAGATGCAGGACAGCGACGTCTGCTGCGGCTTCGGCGGCACGTTCTGCGTCAAGTATCCCGAGATTTCGGTGAAGATGGTCTCCGACAAGACCGCCAACGTCGACGCCACGGGCGCCAGCGTACTGCTGGGCGGCGATCTCGGCTGTCTGCTCAACATGGCCGGCCGCCTCAAGCGCCTTGGCAAAACCACGCGCGTCTATCATGCCGCCGAAGTCCTCGCCGGCATGGCCAACGGTCCGGCCATTGGCGAAGCGGAGGATCGCCCATGACGGCGCACCCGCTGAATTTCGATCGCCGCGTCGCAGCGGGTCTGGGCGACGAAGGCCTGCAGAAATCGCTGAGCGCCCTGAAGGGAAGTTTCGTCGCCGCGCGCGGAAGGGCCGTGCTGGCGCTCCCCGAGTTCGAAGCGCTGCGTGACGACGGCAAGGCCATCAAAGATCACACGCTGGCCAACCTCGATGCCTACCTGGAGACATATGAAGCCGCCGTCATCGCGCGCGGCGGACATGTGCACTGGGCGCGCGATGCCGCCGAAGCCCGCGACATCGTCCGCGCCATCTGCAAGCAGGCCGGCGCCCGAACCGTCACCAAGGGCAAGTCGATGGTCTCAGAAGAGATCGAGCTCAATGCGGCTCTTGAGGCGGACGGGCTGGAGGTCGTCGAGACGGACGCTGGCGAATACATCCTGCAGCTCGGCCGCGAGATGCCGAGCCACATCGTCATGCCGACCGTGCACAAGACGACCGAGCAGATTGCCGATCTGTTCCAGAAGCACCATGCCGCCCATGGCTTCCCTGACCGCACGCTGGACGCCGCTGAACTGATCGGCCAGGTGCGCAGCGTGCTGCGCGGCAAATACTTCAAGGCCGACGTGGGCATTACCGGCGCCAACTTCCTGGTGGCGGAAACCGGCTCGAACATCATCGTCACCAACGAAGGCAACGGCGATCTGACCTCGACGCTGGCACGCGTGCACATCGTCACGACCGGCATCGAGAAAGTCGTGCCGACGCTGGAAGATCTCAGCGTCATGTTGCGCCTGCTGGCGCGCAGCGCGCTTGGCAGCGAAATCACCAGCTACACCACGCTGTCGACCGGCCCGCGGAGACCCGGCGATCTCGACGGGCCGGAGGCCTACCACGTCGTTCTGATCGACAACGGCCGCGCCAACATGCTGTCGGGCCATTTCCGCGAGATGCTCCGATGCATCCGTTGCGGCGCGTGCATGAACCATTGTCCCGTGTACATGTCGGTGGGCGGCCACGCCTACGGCTCGGTCTATCCCGGCCCCATGGGCGCTGTGCTGACACCCATGATCTCGGGCCACGAGGCCGCCGGCGAACTGCCGCACGCGTGTACCTTGAACGGCCGGTGCCAGAGTGTCTGCCCTGTAAAGATCCCGCTACCGGATCTGTTGCGCCGTCTGCGGCACGAACAATGGGAGCAAAAGCTGGTCTCCGGAACGGTACGGTTCGGCATCTCGGCTTGGGCATGGCTCGCCTTGCGGCCCCGGCTTTACCGCGCCACGACGAGCCTCGCCATGCGCGTGCTGGGTCGACTGGGACGCAGCAAGGGCGCTTTCCGTTGGCTGCCCCTGGCATCCGGCTGGACCGACGGACGTGACTTGCCGGCACCTGAAGGTCTGACGTTCAGCGAACTTTGGGCGCGGAGGCAGCAGCGATGATTCCGTCCTCACGCGACGTCGTGCTCGGCCGCATCCGCAACGCCCTCGGCCCTGATCGGGCAGCCAGAGCCAACGCAGCCGTCCAGCGCCGCAGCGACATCCCAGTCTGGACCCGCCCTGTCTTCCTTGATGACGACACCGAACGCTTCATCGCCAAGGCCGAGGCCAGCTTTTGCACGGTCGAACGCCTTGCCTCCATCAACGGCGCTGGCGAAGCCGTCGAAAGGCTGCTCGCCGTCCGCGGGCCTGATCGCGATTTGAGCATTGCACCGTCCCTGATCAAAATGCCCTGGCCGCAATCCTGGAAGATCAACTTTGGTGCCGGCCGCTTAATTGAAAAGGTCAGCATCACAGACGCCCTGGCGGGCATCGCCGAAACCGGCAGCCTGGTATTCTGCTCAGAAGCCAGCAGGCCAGCGAGCCTGAATTTCCTGCCGGAGCTGCACATCGCCGTGCTGCGCCGGTGCGATATCGTGCATCACCTGGAAGACATCTGGCCAAAGGTTCGCGCGCTGCCCGTATGGCCCCGCGCCGTCAATATCGTGTCTGCCCCCTCGCGCACGGCCGATGTAGCGCAGATCGTCGTGCGGCCGGCCCACGGGCCAAAAGCGCTCCACATCCTGCTGGTGGAGGAATTGCCATGAGGAGGTGTCATCGTCGCAACGCAGCTATGCTGGCTACACCATATCTGCCGCACGCTTTTTGGCTTTGCGAACATCAACCTTATGTCGCAAACTTGGCCATATTGGTTCTGGCTGCGGGTCGGCGCGCGCCGCGCACTCTGGTGCATCTAAATTTATTTCAAGTTCACGAAGCGCTCACAACGTCAAAAGACGCGGGGCGCTTGGAAGTCGGGATCTAGAAGTCCGCGACGGCCCCGGGCTGTCGCTTAGTCGGGAGACGAACCATGCCTACCTTCACCATCAACGGCGAGAGCCGTCAGTTTGACGGCGATGGCGACATGCCATTGCTCTGGTATCTGCGCGACGAGCTCGGCCTGACCGGTACGAAGTTCGGCTGCGGCGCCGGCGTTTGCGGTGCCTGCACGGCCCACATCGACGGCGAGGCCGTTCGCGCGTGCGTCACGCCCGTATCGGCCGCCGAGGGTAAGAAGGTGACGACCATCGAGGGCCTGCATCCGCAAGGCGATCATGCCGTGCAGAAGGCTTGGCGCGAACTGTCCGTACCGCAATGCGGCTTCTGCCAGGCCGGCCAGATCATGCAGGCAGCTTCCCTACTGACGAAGAACCCCTCGCCCAGTGACGAGGAAATCACGGCGGAGATGGCCGGCAACATCTGCCGGTGCGGCTGTTACGAACGAATTCACAGCGCGGTGCGGCTCGCCGCGGGAGGCGTATGATCATGTTGCATTACCTGGAACAAGACCTGAAGTCAGGCACGCCTGCTTCGCGCACCTTAATCGAGAACGTCAGCCGCCGCAGCTTCCTCGGCGGTGCCCTCACCGTCTCGGGCTTCGTGATGGCGATCAACGTGGCGCCCGCCGGCGCGCGTGAAGCGCTCAAGTCTTACCCCACCGGCGCCGCCGGCATGCCGCACGGCGTCATCACCGATCCCAAGATCTTCATCGCCATCAGCGACAAGGGCGACGTCACGATCGTGACGCATCGCTCCGAGATGGGTACCGGCATCCGCACCAGCCTGCCGCTGGTCGTCGCCGACGAGATGGAGGCCGACTGGACGCGTGTAAAAATCGATCAAGCGCCTGGCGACGAGCCGAAGTACGGCAACCAGGATACCGACGGCTCGCGCTCCATGCGCCACTTCATCCAGCCCATGCGCCAATGCGGCGCGGCCATGCGCCAGATGCTGGAAGCCGCGGCTGCCGCAAAATGGAACTGCGACATTGGCCAGTGCAAGGCGCAGCTGCACGAGGTCGTCAATACCGAGTCCGGCGAAAAGCTGGGCTACGGCGAACTCGCTCAAGCCGCGATGTCTCTACCGGTGCCGGCCCTTGAAACGCTGAAGTTCAAGAGCCAAGACGAGTTCCGCTATATGCGGAAGGGTGAAGCCAAGATCTACGACTTGCACGACATCACGACGGGCAAGGCGATCTACGGTGCCGACATCCGCCTGCCCGGCATGAAGTATGCGGTGATGGCGCGCCCGCCGGTCGTCGGCGGCAAGATCAAGTCGGTCAACTCCGAGGCCACTAAAAAGGTGCCCGGCGTCGAAGGCGTGTTCGAGTTCGCGGGGCCTGACGCCCCCCCCTACAAGTTCGCGCCGGTTGGTGGCGTCGCAGTTGTCGCCAACTCGACCTTCGCGGCATTGAAGGGCCGGGAAGCGCTCGAAGTCGAATGGGATCATGGCGCCAACGCCGTCTACGACACCGAGACCTATACCAAGGCGATGTACGAGACGGCGAAGAAGCCCGGCAAGGTCATCCGTAACCAGGGTGACGTCGACAAAGCGTTCGCCGAAGCCAAGGACACGTTCGTTGGCGAGTATCACCAGGCCCACATGGCACAGGCGCCGATGGAGCCGCTGGTCGCCGTCGCCCGCATCGTCGATGGCAAGGTCGAGGTCTGGGCGCCGGTGCAAAGCCCGTTCGGCGCCCGCAAGGACATCGCCGAAGCCCTGAAGATCCCGATTGAAAACGTCACCGTCCACGTGACGTTGCTCGGCGGCGGCTTCGGCCGCAAGTCCAAGTGGGACTGGATGATCGAAGCCGTGCATATCTCGCAGAAGATCGGTGGTGCGCCGGTCAAGCTGCAATGGTCGCGCGAGGACGATATTCAGCACAGCTTCTATCACACGACATCCGTTGAACGCATCGAGATGGCGATCGACGCCAAGGGCAAGGTGACGGGCTGGCGCCATCGCTCGGTTGCGCCCTCGATCGTCTCAACGTTCGCACCCGACAGCGGCTACCAGTTCAACATCGAGTACGGCATGGGCTTTGCTGACATGCCGTTCGAGATCGCGAACGTCCGCTGCGAGAACGGCGAGGCCAAGGCTCACGCCCGGATCGGCTGGTTCCGCTCCGTGTCGAACCTGCCGCGCGCTTTCGCCGTTCAGTCGGCGGTCGCCGAGCTGGCGCATAAGCTGGGGCGCGACCCCAAGGACATGCTGCTGGAACTGCTTGGCTCCGATCGCGTCATCGATCCGAAGGCGGCCGGCTTCCCGGAAGACTTCTGGAACTATGGCGAGCCCTATCCGGAGTTCCCGATCAACGTGGCCCGTCTGAAGGGCGTCGTAAACCTGGCGGCAGAAAAGGCCGGCTGGGGCAAGACGCTGCCCGCGGGTGAAGGGCTTGGCATCGCCGTGCATCGCGCCTTCGCCAGCTACGTCGCGATGGTGGTGCACGTGAAGATCGACAAGGACGGCACGATCCGCGTTCCGGAAGTGACGGCGGCAGTCGATTGCGGCTTCTACGTCAACCCTGAGCGTATTCGCTCGCAGATGGAGGGCGCGGCCGTCATGGGCATGTCGGCTGCGGCCTACAGCGCCATCACGTTCAAGGGTGGCGCTGTCGAGCAGTCGAACTACGCCGACTTCCAGGTGGCCACGATGGCCAACTTCCCGCAGAAGGTGAGCGTCCACATCGTCGAGCCGAAGGAAGGCCACCATGCCGGCGGCATTGGCGAGCCCGGCGTCCCGCCGTTCGCGCCTGCGTTCGCCAACGCCATCTTCGCCGCCAGCGGCCAGCGTCTGCGCAGCATGCCGATGGGCGACAAAATCAAAGTCTGAACCGGAAGCACTCGCTGGGTGTCTAAAATGGAAAAGGCCCGCGATGGAAACATCGCGGGCCTTTTCATTTTACAGATGCGACTGACATTAAAGGCGCGTCAGCCCTCGGCCGTCTTCGCGCCTTCGCCCGCCGTGCCGTACATCGTCTGCATCGGCTCGTCGTCGAGGATGCACTCGTCGTACTTGCCGTAGCCGTTGAAGTCGCCGGAGATGGCGCGCCCATAGGCGCCGACATTGCCGATCTCGATGTAGTCGCCTTCGCGGATAGCGGACGGCAGCAGGAACGGTCCCTTCATGCGGTCGATGGAATCGCACGTCGGTCCCCACAGTTCGAACGGTGCCAGCTGCTCACCCGGCTGCAGCTCGCGCGAGACGAGCTGCGCGGGGTAGATCCAGTTCAGGTGCGCGGCATCGAACAGCACGCCGTAGCCGCCATCGTTGATGTAGAGGCCGTTGTCGCGGCGGGCATCGACGCGCACGATGACGCTTTCCGCCTCCGCCACCAGCGCCCGGCCCGGCTCGCACATCAGCCGCACGTCGTTGCGCACCGGCAATTCTTCCACGCCTTCCTTGATGACGTCGATAAAGGCCGACAACGGAGCGGGCGTGTTGTCGGGATAGATCGACGGAAACCCGCCACCGACATCGATGCGATCCACCACGACGCCGGCACGCACGATGAGGTTGTGCACTTCGGTCAGCGCATGCGCGTACGCGTCGGGCGTCACCGTCTGCGAGCCGACGTGAAACGTGATGCCCAGCTCGCTGGCCGCCTGGCGCACTTTGACGAGCAGCTCGGCCGCTTTCTCGCCGGCAATGCCGAACTTGCGCTCCAGCGGGATACGGCTGTTGATCGCCGGCACGGCAACCCGCACGAACAGCACGAGGTCGCGGGCGTGGCCATTGGCGCCGCTCGTCTCCTCCATGATCTTGCGCAGCTCGTCCTCGCTATCGAGCGAGAAGCTCTTGATGTTGTATTCGTGATAGGCGCGGCGGATCGACGAGCGCGACTTTACGGGATGCATGAAGTGCAGATGTGCGCCAGGGATCGTATGGGCATCTTCCAGCTCAGGCACCGAGGCCACGTCGAAATGGCGGATGCCGGCGCCATACAGCGCACCCACCATGAACACGGAGCTATTCGCCTTGTACGCGTACGCGACGTCGCCGGGAAAATTCTCCAGGAACCACCGGGCCGCGCGGGCCGCCGCGTGCGGGCGCGAGGCCAGAACCGGGCGATCCGGCTTCAGCTTGGCGACCAACTCGGTTGCGGAAGCGAACTTTTCCATGACTTGCGATCCCCATCCTTGACGAATGGGGCCTCCACCAGAAGGGCCGAACCCAAAAGGCGCTCTAAACCAGCAGAGATCGCCGCGCGAGCGAAGCATTTAGGGCTAAGGGCAGGTCGTGTAAAGGGTTAGCCCGGAAACGCCCTGGAAGCGTTAACATAGATCCGATTTGTGACAGGCGGGCAAAGGAGGCGCGTGAGTAGGCAATAGGCAGTAGCCCAGTTGCGTGCGCCTCAACCTTCCCCACCCGCCGCGCTTCGCCAACCCTTTTTTGCCTACTGGCCACTCCCTACTCACTACTCCCGCTCTTACTCCGCCGCTTTTTCGGCACGAAACCGCGGCACAACACGTGCAAACGTTTCGAGGATCAAAATGACACTTTTCCTTCGTTGCTCAACACTTCAAGCCGCTGCCGCGTTCCTGGCGCTAACGTTCGGCGCGGCGATCGCCCAGGCTCAGACCCCACCGGACGGCACCATGCAAAAGAACATCACTGTCTCGGCCACCGGCACGGTGGACGCCACGCCCGACCTCGCGCGCATCCAGACCGGTATCATCACTGAAGCCGAGACGGCGGCGCAGGCCCTCTCGGGCAATTCCCAGAACATGGCCAAGCTCATCGGCGGTCTGAAGGAAAGCGCCATCGAAGCCAAGGACATCCAAACGTCCTCCTTCCGCGTCGAGCCGCGCTACACCAACCCGCGCGATGGCCAAGCACCAGAGATCAACGGCTATCGCGTCGTCAACGAGGTGCAGGTCGTCGTGCGCGACATCACCAAGCTCGGCGCCATCCTTGATGCGCTCGTCAAGCTCGGCGCCAACCAGATGAACGGCCTGTCGTTCGACGTCAGCAAGGCCGAGACACTGAAGGACGACGCCCGCAAGCAGGCGATCGAGAATGCCTTACGCCGCGCCAAGCTGCTCGCCGCCGCGGCCGGCGCCGAAGTCGGCGACGTCATCGCCATCTCCGAAGACGTCTCCCACGGCGGCCCTCGCCCCTTCGCGATGGCCCGCGCTGCCAAAGCCGACATGGTCCCCATCGAAGGCGGCTCCGAAACCCTCGAAGCCCGCGTTACGGTGACCTGGGCGCTGAAATAAATCTCGATGGCGACTTCGTCCTACAAAGAGGCCTTTGTGCCATCGGCCTCTTATAATTGCCGACTTACCGAATGCAGGGTCCCATACTTGGCGATGCAAAGTCCCCCTCCCCTCGATGGGGAGGGGCTAGGGGTGGGGTGAGGAGCTTGGACGATGCCCAATCAACTCGCTCGCCATCTCCGCAAAGTGAGCACTCCCGCTGAGCGCCGCCTTTTGGCATGAGCTTCGGATGCTAAGGCCACTGGGATATCATTTTCGGCGGCAAGTCCCATTCGACAAATATATCGTCGACTTCGCCTGCCTCAGCCATCGGCTAATTATTGAAGTTGATGGTTCGCAACATCTTAAGGAAACCGCAGTGGCACATGACGCGGCCAGGGACGACCATATGAGATGGCGCGGATTTACGGTCATTCGATTTACAAACGCGGCCGTGCTGAGCAACACGAATGGAGCGATGGAAAGCGTACTGCTGGAACTCGGCGCCAATAATAACATCGCGACTAGTGACTAAGCCGTCCTCCTGGCTCTTCCCCCCACCCCCAACCCCTCCCCACCAGGGGGAGGGGAGCTGCAAGCGTCACCGCGACAAGCCGATGCGGACTTAGAGCTCACACCAGCGAAACGACTTCGACGTTGGCGGATAGCGTGGCGGCACCCGGCTGGACCGACCAGTCGGCGAAGTTGCGCATTTCGCCGGTGGAGCGCAGGCGGCGCAGCCGGTCCAGATCGACTGTGCCGGACACCCACTGCGCCGCATCCAGCACACCTTCGGCGATGACGCCGGTATCCGACACGCCGTGCTCCGACGGCACGAAAATCCCGGCCGCACCAGAGTTGCGGTCAACGGCCGGCGACCACAAGGCCTCGCCGACAGTGGGGCTCTGCACTGTTGCGACGGTGTTCTCCAACGCGCGCGCCATAGCTCCGGTCCGCACGCGGTGGAAGCCCGACACCCGCTCCGTGCACGACGGCACAAGGATCACCTCGGCGCCAGCCTCAGCCAGCGCCCGCGACAGCAGCGGGAACTCGCTGTCGTAGCAGATCATCACCGCCAGCTTGCCGATCGCCGTCTCGAACACGCGCAGCGGCCCGCCGGGGGAAACGCCCCAGTCGCGCTCGAACGGCGTCATGATCACCTTCTCCTGCTCACCCACAACGCCGGACGGCGTCACAAGCTGAGCCGCGTTGACGAACCGGCCGTCATCCAGGCGCTTGGGTCCACTGCCGACGAGAATGTGCACGCGATGCTTGCGCGCCAGCTCGGCATGCAGCGCCACGCGCTCACCGGTCAGGCGCGCCACCTCGCTGAGCGTCTCGTCGAGATCCGCGTAGACGTTTTCCCCCAGCGCTGCCGCCTGCTCGATCGCCGCGTATTCCGGAAACACCAGCAGCTGCGCGCCGGTCGCCGCGCCCTCCTCCACCCACTGGGCAATCTTGTCCTGCCACTCGGCCAGCGTCGCGGGCTGACCGATCGGGTATTGCGCGGCGGCGATCTTCAAGCAGTCAGGCATGGCGATACTTCTTTCTCCCGGCGGGGAGCGAGATATGGGAACGGACGGCGCCGGTTACAGCGTCTCAGCTACAGTGGCTTCATCCAGAACTGCATCTGCTTGGGCGTCTCTTCGGTCTGATCGACGTCGAGCCAGGGGTACGTTGCAAGAATGCCCGGCACCGGGGCGTAGCCGAGTTTGCCCCAGAACCGGTCGAGCGGAATGTAGTCCGCCGGCTTCAGCGGGTGATCGTCCGGCCGCACGACGCGGCAGAACGTCGAGTGCGTAAACCCGCCCAGCCGGTGCGCCTGCGCCTCGCGATGCGCAAAGAACTCCTTGCCCACACCGTGGCCGCGATGGCTTTTCAGAAGCACGCTCTCGCCACAGTAGAAGATCTTGGAGATGTCGTAGCCCGCAGCCTTGAACGGTTCGCCGAACTCGTCCGCATGCTCGATCATCGGCGCACCGGTAGAGGCACCCACGATCTGCTCGCCGTCGCGGGCCACCACGCACACTGCGCCAGGCGCGGCAGCGAACTTCGCCAGATACTCTTCCTCGTAGTCCAGCGTGCCGTCGTACAGATACGGCCAGTCCCGGAACACGATCATGCGCAGCCGCGCCAGCTCGGGCATGACAGCCTTGAGGTCAGTGCCGGTAACCGAGCGAACATCCAGCGCCATCGCCGTATCCTAGTTCAGAGACGTCGCGTCTCAGGCTGAAACCTGCAGGATCCAATCCGTCAGGTTGTAATATGTGGTCACGCGCGTGATCTTGCCGTCCCGGATCGCAAAGAACGTTCCGGCTGGCAGCACGTACGTCTGGCCTTTCGCGTCGGGCAGGCCCTCGTCGGTGTTGAGATACTTGCCGTGAACGTTGAACTCTGCCGAAGCGCGCGTGCCATCCTTCGACACCATCACGACGATGTCCTTCAGCTCTTCCTTGTAGTGGTGGTCCATGCGGCCGTTGAAAGCGCGGAACTTGTCCTTGCCCTGGCGGCGCTCGCCCTGGTTCACGTCGTGGATTACATCCTCCGACAGGAACGCGATCATGCCTTCGCTGTTGCCGGAATTGAACGCCGCGTAGTAATCGCGGATCAAGTTGGCGGTGGCGATGCGGGCAGCGGATTCATCTTGGGCCATGATATTGCTTCCTTGCAGTCTGGAGCCGAAATTCGGGCGCCAATCGGCGCGATTCGGGGCCTCATAGCAGGTTGCACGGCGCGCGGAAATGGCCGTAAGCGCCGCAACGAGCGACAAAGCGCGCTTTACAACCCAAGTTTAACCAACCCGCGCTCCTGCCAACGGCAGCACGCGTGTATCAGGTGACCGTTTTCGCCATCCGCTATTTGCTACCGATGGCATGCAGAACTACGCGCCGGCGGTGCGCGGCGGCCCTGTGTTCGAAGAGATAAAGCCCCTGCCACGTACCAAGCAGAAGAGCGCCGTCGGCAACCGGGATCGAAAGAGTTGTAGCGGTCAAAGCCGACTTGACGTGCGCCGGCATGTCGTCCGGCCCCTCGGCGGTGTGGACGTAGAGGGCGTCGCCCTCCGGTACCAACCGCCGGAAGAACGCCAGCAGGTCATGCTGCACGTTCGGATCGGCGTTCTCCTGGATCAGTAGCGACGCCGACGTATGGCGCACGAACACGGTCAGCAGCCCCGTTTGCAGCCCGCTCTCCCGGATGAAGCCGGCCGCCTCGCGCGTGAACTCAATGAGCCCCTGGCCGCGCGTGTTAATCGTGATCTCGTGCTGGGCCTGGTGCATGTATCCTCGCTTGGGTCACGCTATCGGGCGCACTATATCCACGTGCCGCAAGTCATGTCTCTCCGGAGCGCCGTCGAATTATGAGCCGAGCATTCGTCAAAGAATCCGACGGCGTGGAGGATCTGCCGGACCGGCTGATCTCGACGCACGCCAATCTCGTGACTGTCGACGGCCTGGCCAGGATCGAAGCCGAAGTTGCCGGGCTTTCGCAAGCGTACGCCGAGGCTCAGGCGGCCTCAGACCGGGACCGGCTCGCAACAATCGCCCGCGACCTCCGCTATTGGACGGCCCGTCGCGCCTCAGCCGAGGTCGTGGCCCACCCTACCGATTCAAGCCACGTCCAGTTTGGGTCGACCGTGACGCTCGCGCGCTCGGATGGCCGCAAGCAGATTTACCGCATCGTCGGCGAGGACGAAGCAGACCCTGCGCACGGCACACTGTCCTGGGTGTCACCCCTGGCCCGTCAACTGCAGGGCAAGCGCGTGGGAGACGACGTCGCCGCCGGCGCCTTCACGTTCGAGATCGAGGCGATCGGCTGAGCAGCAACGGCGCCGCGACTGCAAGGCACGCTTCGAACGCCAGCAGGTCGCCGATGTCCATTCCGCTTCTCGCGCTGCGCACGGGTGAAAGCCCGGTTTCGCTCATCGCGACATCGATCATCAGGTTCTCCGCCAGCCCGAAGTCCTCGATCATGTTGCCGGCCCGATCGCCGTCCATCCACCCGACAGCCTCACGCCGGAACTGCTCGGCACGCGCGCGATAATCATCGACGCTTGTGGTATAGCCAAACACCGGCCGCCCCAGCGCCCGCATGAACCCCACTTCGAACGCCGTGCCGCTGTCCATCGACACGCCACGAAACGGCGTGAGATTGGCGATCAACGCATCGGCGGATCGCATCAGGTCTTCGTTCGCCAGCGCTATGGCACGCGCCTGCCCTGCGCGCGCGAGGTGAGCGACATCGAGCGTCTGATCCAACGGAAACAGGCCAACCAAACCCGCAGCACTGCAACGTGCGACCTTTGCCGTACCGATCTCGCGCGCATCTGGCAGGAACACCTCCGGTCCTGCCAGGTAGACGCGCGGCGTCGTTTTTTCCTCGTGCATTTTCTTCGTGCTCTGCTGGCGCCAATAGCTGCGCGAATATTGCGTCTTAGCGTTTCACGCAAGCAACCCCGCACAGAAAAGCAGGAAATGCTCACGTTGCTCACGCCGGGCAGCTCACGAATCATGCGATCTTCTGACGCAATCCATAACGCTCGGGGGTCGCCATGCGCCGTTCCACACTGCTACTCGCTTTTGCCGTTGTCACGATCGGCTCCGCCACGTCGGCGCTGGCCGTCAGCCCGCTCGTCCGCCAGATGTGCCGTGACGACTATTTCGAGCATTGCTCGATGCACGAAGTCGGCTCTCCCAGCCTGCGCAAATGCATGCGCGCCGTTGGCCCGCGCCTGTCGAAAGGCTGCATCCACGCCCTGAAGGTTTCCGGCGAAGTCGGCAAGAAAGACGTTGACCGCGTCGCCAAGCGCGAAAGGAAGATGAAGCGCCGCCGCGGCTGATCGCAGCCCTCCGCCAAATCGGTCCTGCTCAAAAACTCTGGCCGTCGCGAACCTTCGCGGCGGCCAAAAACTTTTTGAACGCACCGCCTTCAGTTGTCATCCTCGGGCTTGTCCCGAGGACCCATTTGTTCCGGCCGCATGACGCCAGTGCACGTATACCGACCTCATCACACCCGCGCCCGCGATCCACGGAACACGCATGGGAACCGTCTTTAGATGCAGCTGAAGATCTCTGGTTCGCATCGCCTGCCGTTCGCAGAGCGAACGCGCTGATTGGCTCGCCCAGCGCTGCCGCATCGCGCATCGCGCCTCGCGTCACGGCCCAAAAAGGGAATCAGTCAGGGATTTACTTCATCGGCCGAGGGCTATCGTATTCGCCGCCTGCCCAAGAATCGTGCTGGGCTTCCTTGGCCAGCTTTTGCAGCCGCCGCAGATCTTCATCGATGCGCGATTTCGTGATGATCCTCACCGGCAGGGCTCTGGCGAAGTCGATCTCGCGCTGATCCGGCACGAACGGATCAATGACGCCGTTATAGACGAATGACCAGAGCGTGCCGGGACCGGCCCTCTCCTTGTCGTATTGCGAATAGTCGGGAAACTGACGCTCGCCCGGATGATAGTAGCCCTTCTGGTAGTAGCCGGGCCCGAACTGCGTGCCGCCGCGACCGCCGCGCCCATCCTGCCAATAGCCCGTGCGCCCATAGGGATCGCCGTTGACGTATTCCGCTTCCGCGTAGGCCTCGCCCGCATCGTCCGGCACCGAACCGTACCCACCCTGCGTCGACCCCGGCGCCGGGGTCGCAAAGCCCTTGTCGCTGTAGCGACCAGCGGCTCCGTTCGGCGAGCCACCCTGCGGTCCGGTGTACACCACAGGCGGGCCCACTGGCACAGGCTCGCCATAGGCGTCGCCCTCTGCCCACGCTTCGCTAGCGCCCGCCGCAAAGGCGATCGCGCACAGCACAGCTACCCGACCCGCATAGATCATCTCTCGCGCTCCGATTGTCAGAGGGCAAGGCTACAGGGGGGAGCTTGTGTCGGGCTGAAATGAAAAGGCCGCGCAGTGCGCGGCCTTTGCAGATCAATTGTCCAGGAAGCTCCGCAGCTTCCGGCTCCGGCTCGGGTGCTTCAGCTTGCGCAGCGCCTTGGCTTCGATCTGGCGGATGCGTTCGCGCGTCACCGAGAACTGCTGGCCGACTTCTTCCAGCGTGTGGTCGGTGTTCATGCCGATGCCGAAGCGCATGCGCAGGACGCGCTCTTCGCGCGGCGTCAGCGAGGCGAGCACACGCGTCGTCGTCTCGCGCAGGTTGGACTGGATGGCAGCCTCGATCGGCAGCACCGCGTTGCGGTCCTCGATAAAGTCGCCGAGGTGCGAATCCTCCTCGTCGCCGATCGGCGTCTCGAGCGAGATCGGCTCCTTGGCGATCTTGAGAACCTTGCGCACCTTTTCTAGCGGCATTGCCAGCTTCTCAGCCAACTCTTCCGGTGTCGGCTCGCGGCCAATTTCGTGCAGCATTTGCCGGCTCGTGCGCACGATCTTGTTGATCGTCTCGATCATGTGCACGGGGATGCGGATAGTGCGTGCCTGGTCGGCGATCGACCGCGTGATGGCCTGACGGATCCACCACGTGGCGTACGTCGAGAACTTATAGCCGCGCCGGTACTCGAACTTGTCGACGGCCTTCATCAGGCCGATGTTGCCTTCCTGGATGAGATCCAGGAACTGCAGGCCGCGGTTCGTGTACTTCTTGGCGATGGAGATGACGAGGCGCAGGTTGGCCTCCACCATTTCCTTCTTGGCCTGGCGGGCTTCGCGCTCGCCTTTCTGCACGGCCTTGACGATGCGGCGGAACTCGAGGATTTCCAGGCCCGTCTCGGATGCCAGGCTATGGATCTCGCTGCGGATCGTTTCGATCTGCTTGCGCTCGGCCTTGACGAACGACGACCACTTCTTGCCGCCCTCCGACATGCGCTCCAGCCAGCTGGCATCGAGCTCGTTGCCGAAGTATTCGTCGATGAACGCCTGACGCGGCACGCCGTAGCTGTCGGCCAGACGCATCAGCCGGCCTTCCAGGCCAACGAGACGCTTGTTGATCGCGTACAGCTGCTCGACGAGGCTTTCGATACGGTTGTTGTTCAGCGACAGCGACTTCACGTCGAGGATGATTTCCTCGCGCAGCTTGTCGTACGCCTTCTGCTGCTGGCGCGAGCCCTGCTCGCCCGCAACCTGCTGCTCGAGCTTCTTGTCCTGCTGCTTGCGCAGCTTCTTGTACGTGCCGGCAATGTTGTCGAAGGTTTCCAGAACCTTCGGCTTCAGCTCGGCTTCCATCGCGGCGAGCGACAACGCGTTCTCGAACTCTTCGTCATCCTCGACGTCGCCTTCAGGACGGCCGTCCGGGCGCTCGGCTTCGCCGGGCGTGGCGACATCCGAGTTGTCGAGCGCAGGCGGCTGCTTGGCTTCGGGGCCTTCGTAGGTGGCTTCCAGATCGATGATGTCGCGCAGCAGGATCTTGGCGTCGTTGAGTTCATCGCGCCAGATGATGATGGCCTGGAACGTCAGCGGGCTTTCGCACAGGCCCGCGATCATGGCTTCGCGGCCGGCCTCAATGCGCTTGGCGATGGCGATTTCGCCCTCGCGCGACAGCAGCTCGACCGAGCCCATCTCGCGCAGGTACATCCGCACCGGATCGTCGGTACGCTCGCTCGGCTCCGCCTTGGTGGTGGTCGTGGTCGGCAGCGACGACGACGTCAGCGCGCGCCCGCCGCCATCTTCGTCATCCGGCGTCTCGTCGGTGGCTTCTTTCTCTTCTTCGCCCTCTTCCGTCTCGACGACGTTGATGCCCATGTCGGATAGCATGGCCATCGTGTCTTCGATCTGCTCGGAAGACACCTCTTCCGACGGAAGCACCGAGTTCAGTTCGTCATACGTCACGTAGCCGCGCGCCTTCGCGGTCTTCAGCAGCCGCTTGACGGCCTGATCGGACAAATCGAGCAGCGGGCTGTCGCGCTCTGGGGCGTCCGTATCTTTGTCTTCTGTTTTTACGTTTGCCGTTTTAGCGGTCGCTGCCATCTTGCCTACCGTCAAAAATCAATCCCAGGGCTGCCCGATTGCATTGCCCAAAACCGTCGTGCCTAAGCCCTACGGCTTTCCTCGAATCCCTGCTGATCGTCCGCGCTCATGTGCTCGAGCTGACGCTTGATCTCGCAGATGCGGGCGAACGCCTCTTCACTGCGATCTTCATGCCAAGCCCGCTCGGCAACCTCGAGCGACCTGCGCAATCCCGACTGCCGTTCGTGCAATCCGAGGGCGTGGCGCCAGCCAGCATCCACCTCGGCGCGGTCGGAGTTGGGTTCCGCAAACTTGTCGCACCTATGCGTAATTGAACGGTCCACGAGATCAACGATCCCGCCGACGCCCAGTTTGCTCAATTGGGTGCGTAGGGTTGCTGTGTCAAGAAAATTCTCGTGTGCCTGCAGCGAAAGCAGGGCGTCGCGTAACTTTGTTAACGCAGGAGACGAGAACGCCAGCCCTGCGACCTCCTCAGCATGCTCTTCGATCAACTCAGGGTGGTTCATCATGGCAGCCACCAGCAAGGCCTCGCGATAGGGCGGCTCGGCGCCGCCGGCTGCGACCAATCGACTGTTTTTCAGGCTGGCGCTGGCATTTGCCCGTTGCTGCGGCAGGGCCTGCGGATTGCGCCCCGCGCCGCCCCGCTTGCCGGCTCCCCCCGGCGGCTGCCACCGGCTGCCGCCCTGACCTGCCCGCCGGCCCTGTTCGGGCTTGAAACGGCCGACGTCGCTGCCCTGCCGTCCGCCCCAGGCGGCCCACAGGCGGCCACGCAGATCCCGCTCGTAGTGCCCGCGCACGCCCTGGTCGCCGATTTTGCCGGTCAGTTCCCTGATCTGCTGCTCCAGCCGCGCGCGACGCTCCGGCGTCGACCAGTCGCCAGCTGCCCATTCCCGCTCGAACAGCACCTCGACCAGCGGCTTGGCCCTGGCGAACACATGTTCGATCGCAGCCGCTCCCTGCTGGCGAACCAGATCGTCAGGATCGAGCCCGTCCGGCAGAAATGCGAATGACAGGCTGGTCCCTGGCTTCAGCAGCGGCAGCGCCGTATCGACAGCACGATGCGCAGCCTTCCGGCCGGCACTGTCTCCGTCGAAGCAGAGGATGGGTTCATTGGCCATGCGCCACAGCAACTGCACCTGCGGCTCCGTCAGCGCGGTTCCCAACGGCGCCACCGCCTCGTTGAACCCCGCCTCGGACAACGCCACGACGTCCATGTAGCCTTCGACGACGACGATGCGGCCCTTGCTGTGCGATGCGCCACGCGCCTGATGTCCGTTGTAGAGATTGTGCCCTTTGTGGAAGAGCGGCGTCTCCGGCGAGTTGAGATACTTCGCCGGCGCATTGGCATCGAGCGCGCGCCCGCCAAATGCGATGATGCGCCCCTTCATGTCCGCAATCGGAAACATGACGCGATCGCGAAAGCGATCGTACGGCGTTGGAATATCATCGCCGCCGATCAGCATTCCGGTGAGGATCATCTCCGGCACAGTGAAACCGGCCTTCGCCAGATGCTCTTTCATGGCGGAGCGTGAGTTCGGCGCATACCCCAGCCGAAACTTCGCCCGCGTCTCGCGCCGCACGCCGCGCTTGTCGAGATATCGCCGCGCTTCAACGCCAAACCCGCCCGCAAGGCTCTCTTCGAAAAACGCCGCAGCGATCTCCAGCAGCCGGTAATGGCGCTGCCGCTCGTCCTCGCGCGCTTCTTCGCGCACATCGGGCTTCGGCATCGGCACGCCGGCATCCTGCGCCAGCCGCTCCACGGCCTCGGGAAACTGCAGCCCCTCCGTCTTCATCAGGAACGTGAAGATGTCGCCATGCTCGCCCGAGGCGAAGCAGTGATAGAAGCCCTTCTGGTCGTTGACGTAGAACGACGGCGTCTTCTCCGTTTTGAACGGCGACAGCCCCACCCACTCGCGCCCCTTCTTTTTCAGGGAGACCGAGCGCGACACCACCTGACTGACAGACAGCCGGCCGCGAATCTCATCGAGGAAATGTGGGCTAAAGCGCATGGGCTCCGAGAGGGTGACGAACCCACCAACGGTTAAGTGATTCGGCAACGCCGGCCTGTGTCCGCGTTGAACTGACCCCACAATTCACAGGGCCAGCAATGCGAAAGCCCGGCGGATGAGCGCCGGGCCGAGACTTTGCAACAACGGCAGCCGTCTTCAGTTACACGCAGCAGCTTTGCTGCTGCACTCGCTGCGCCGTGTGCGCACGCCTTTGAGCAGCGCGGCCTTCTCGACACTGGGGCCGGGCGTGTTCTTGTCGCGCTGCGGAACTTCGCGCGGGAACAGCAGCGCCTGCACCGGCAAGTTGAAGCGGGCCTGTACGCTCTCGATCACCGTGATGACGCTGTGCAGCTGGGCTGCCTCGAGTTTGTCCATGCCCTGGTCGAAATGACCGATCGCCTTTAGCATGAAGGCGCCACGGCTCATCGATAGGCCGATGCTGGCGGGCACGCTGTTCCAATCACGCCCGGTCCAGATGGTGCCGTCGGGCGCCACCGAAACGTGCTGTGCAATGGTGCGCAAACCGCGCGTCGTCATATCGAGTTTGGCGAGCAGGTCAATGGAGGGCAAGCCGTCGTAGCTAGCATGCGCGACCTCCGGCGTGTCGTGCAGATCGATCCGCCAAACGTGCCGCGTCCAGGAGAAATCTTCGACCTCCTTGACGAACTCACGCGGGGACATGGAGCGATACTGGGACATTAGACCTTCGTAGCAGAAAAACAGCCGCGGGGAAACTGGTGTCAATCCTTGATAACAAGAATTTCAACAGCAACTTCGCCGAAGATTCGGCCTTCAATAGGGCGACATCCCAGTGAAACTCCATTTCCTCCGAGTGCAGATCAGTATTTGAATAGATTTTTATAAGTCATTGATGGGAGATGGGAGGCGGTGCTTGCAGGGCGCATCATCCACCGCCGGCGCCGCAAGAGTTCGGCAGCGTCTACTTCAGGACGTCCTTCACGATGGCGCTGGCCTTTCCGAAGTCCATCGTGCCGGCGTAGCGCTCTTTCAAGGCGGCCATCGCCTTGCCCATGTCCTTCAGTCCGCTGGCGCCAATCTCCCCGATCGTCGCGGCGACGGCAGCACGGGTCTCAGCCTCATCCATCTGCTTGGGCAGGAACTCCTCGATTACGGCAACCTCTGCCTCTTCTTGCGCTGCAAGTTCCGGCCGGTCGTTCTTGCGGTAAACGTCGATCGACTCCCGGCGCTGCTTCAGCATCTTCTGCAGCACAGCCACGATCTCGGCATCGCCGACCGGCTCGGCCCCGGCTGGCTGCGCCAGGTCGCGGTCCTTGATTGCGGCCGTCACCAGCCGCAGCGTTGCCAGGCGCGACTTCTCTCCTGATTTCATGGCAGTCTTGACCGCGTCGGTGATGCGCGTGCGCATGGCGTTCTCCTTGAGGTTTGGGCCGATGGTTAAGCCGTCAACCACGCTACCGCAAGCCACGAGCTGTCCGTTTCAGCCGCATTGACCGTGACAAGGCCATCCCCTAGGTTCCGCGCCAACCGGATATCCCTGAACCTGCGCCGCCTGACGCCCAAACCTGAGGCCACTGGCGCGCGCGGTAACCTCAAGCGAGCTGCCCGCCCGTGACCCAGCCCATCGCCCCGCCCGTGACCCAGCAGAACCCGCCCGCACCCTGGACGGATACGCCGACCACGGCACGCCTGGTGTTCGACGATGGCACCGTGATCGAAGGCATGGGCCTCGGCGCCATCGGCTCGGCCGTCGGCGAGGTCTGCTTCAACACCGCCATCACCGGCTATCAGGAAATCCTGACCGACCCCTCGTATGCCGGCCAGATCATCACGTTCACGTTTCCCCACATCGGCAACATCGGCACCAATAGCGAAGACAGCGAGACGTCGAATCTGGCGGCCCGCTCCGGCATCCGCGGCGCCGTTTTGCGCGCCTCTATCACGGAGCCCTCGAACTATCGCGCCGTCGAGCACTTCGACCGCTGGCTGAAAGCGCGTGGCATCATCGCGATCGCCGGTATCGACACGCGCGCGCTCACTGCGCGCATTCGCGAAAAGGGCATGCCGAACGGTGTCATCGCCCATGAGCCCTCTGGCAAATTCGACATCGACGAGCTGAAGGCTGAAGCCAAAGCCTGGTCCGGCCTTCTTGGGCTTGACCTGGTGCCGGATGTGACGAGCGGGCAGAGCTACACGTGGGATGAAACCCGCTGGGTTTGGGGCGAAGGCTTCGGCCGCCAGGAAAACCCCGAGTATCACGTCGTCGCCATCGACTATGGCCTGAAGCGCAACATCCTCCGCTGCCTGGCCTCAGCCGGCTGTAAAGTGACCGTGCTGCCCGCGACGGCCACCGCCGAAGACGTGCTGGAGCGCAAACCCGACGGCGTATTTCTGTCCAACGGGCCTGGCGATCCCGCCGCCACCGGCAAGTACGCCGTGCCGGAAATCAAGAAGCTGGTGGAGAGCGGCCTGCCGATGTTCGGCATCTGCCTCGGCCATCAGATGCTGGGCCTGGCTCTCGGCGCCACCACAGCGAAAATGCACCAGGGTCATCATGGCGCCAACCACCCCGTGAAAGACAACACCACGGGTAAGGTGGAGATCACGTCGATGAACCACGGCTTCGCCGTCGACCGCGCGACCCTACCGGCCGGCGTCGAGGAAACTCACGTTTCACTGTTCGACGGCTCGAATTGCGGCCTGCAGCTGACGGGTAAACCCGTCTTTTCTGTCCAGTACCACCCCGAGGCCTCGCCGGGTCCCCAGGACAGTCATTACTTGTTCGACCGTTTCGTGGGCGCCATGCGCGCCGCCAAAGCCGGTTGAATTGATCCAGCTGCCAACGCGGGATTACGCATCGGTCACTTGCCACGCTCGCCCGCACAAAATATGAAACCCATAAGAGCTTGGCCACCCGCGCATATCTGGCGGTTAAGGCTGCCGTTGTCATGCGAGGAGAGACGTCTAATGCAAGCCAAGATTATTGCGGCCCTGGCCGGTCTAGCCATAGCTGCCCCTGCCTGGGCCGGTACGGCTGCTGCGCCCGAAGCCAGCCCTCCGGGCGCTGCCCAACCGGCTCCGCCTGCCGCCGCGGGCCAAGCGCCGGCAAACGCCCCACAGCCGCCCAAACCACCGACCGAAGCCGAGCTGAAGTGCCAGGCCGAAGCCGTTGCCGCAGTCGATAAGCAGCGCAAGGTTGGCCAGTACCGCATGGACGCGGACATGATCACCGACGCAGGACCGGTGAAGCTCAAGGAAGAATACATCCTGCCGAACCGCATGCGCCAGACCGTGGCGCTGGCGACGGAGCCCACGCCGGTCGAGACGATTATCGTCGAGAGCAAGGGTTGGCGGAACTCGGGCGAAGGCTGGGAGCCGATGCAGCCCGACGAGGTAAAGCAGCTGATCGAGTCGCGCTTGAATACCGCCGCCAGCTCCGAGCCCGAAACCTTCGGCCGCTGGAACTGCCTGGGCAAACAATCACTCGAAGGCCGCGACGTGACGGCTTTCGAAGGCATAGAAGAAAAGCCCAAGGACGTGAGCCCGGGCGGCCCAAGCATGCCGGAGAACGAGGCCAAGCGGATCATGTACGTCAGCGCCGAAACCGGCTTGCCGGAGCGTGGCGTGCTGGCCCGCAAGGACAAGCTGGACAAGCCGATCTTCAAGGAAGTCTACACCTACCCGACCGACCTCAAGATCGAGCCGCCGGCGGAAGTGAAGTAGCCGCGAAAATGCGGCCTCCGGGCCTCGCAATCTGAAAGAACTCTGGTATAGAGGCGGGCCTTGCGAGCAACATCGCGGGGCCCGTAGCTCAATGGTTAGAGCTGACGGCTCATAACCGTCTGGTTCCAGGTTCGAATCCTGGCGGGCCCACCATTTCTTCATTGATCAGCAAGACACGGCCTGCTCGGCGTTGCGCAAGCCGTCGCCAAGAGCATACGGCCACATCCGCTCTAAAACCCGCCGGCCGGACGAGGCAATGTCGTCAGTCTAGCCGCGTTGCGTTTGCATCAACCGGCGTGCCCTGCGATTGCGACGAACCCGCAACCGCGACTCCCGACGCGCACGCCCACGCGTAAGACCTAAGCAAGAATGAGCACAGCCCGGCTGGCAGCTATGCCAGCCGGGCTAGCCTGGGCTCGCCACTTGGCATGGAACTGGAATATCAGCACAAGTCCTATCGCGCATATGCAGGTGTTCTGTGACGAGCGTCACGAAACAAAACGGTAACGTCATCGCCGGCGCAATTGCCCGGTGCCGGTCCGGTTTCTTGCATGCAGGCATCGTGAGCCTGGTCGTCAATCTTCTGATGCTGACCGGCCCATTCTACATGCTGCAGATTTATGATCGGGTGCTGGCGGCGCAAAGCATTCCCACGCTGGTAGCCATGAGCCTTTTGGGCCTGTTGCTGTTGTCCGGCTATGGCGTGCTCGACCTGATCCGCACGCGCCTGATGGGCCGGATTGGCAATGTTCTCGATTTTAAGCTCGCCGACATGGCGTTCGAAACTCAGGCGAACTC
This sequence comes from Hyphomicrobiaceae bacterium, assembly GCA_030655135.1. Classification (GTDB taxonomy): domain Bacteria; phylum Pseudomonadota; class Alphaproteobacteria; order Rhizobiales; family Hyphomicrobiaceae; genus JAKAXS01. The sequence goes on from JAURWC010000079.1 coordinate 84,468, forward strand.
GCTGCACGCCAAATCCGGAGCCGGTCGCGAGGCGCTGCGTGATCTCGGTGTCGTACGCCAATTTCTCGCCGGCCCCGCCGCTAGCGGACTGATGGACGTGCCGTGGATGCCGATCTACGTGGGCATCGTCAGCTTCTGCTCAAGCGCGCCGCGCTTTTCGACGAGCTGACTGAGTTCACCGTCGACAATCTGGAGGTCGTTGAGGGCTTCCTTGCGGAAGCCTTCGTCGGCTTCAAGCAGCTTCAGCTGAGCTTCGGCGATCTGCCCTTTGGCCGTGGCGATCTGCGCTTCTGCCGATCCAACGTCTCCAACCAGTGCCGCTTCCTGCCGCTGTACGGGCATCCAGCGTGTCATCGGCAACAGGCCTTTGTCGCGAAGACCCACCAGCGCCGTCATCTCCTTGCGTGTAACGGCAAGCTGTTCGCGGTTCGATTCCAGAAGCAACGTGTCGGTCTGGCCCGCGCCGTATTCGGCAAGCCGTTCCTCGTCGTTCTCGATGAGCCGAACGCCCATCTCGACACGGCGGGAGAGGCAGCACTGTTGGACGCACTGCGCCAGCTGAAGGCGGCAGGCAGCATCGTTATCGTGGCGGCACATCGCTCCAAGGTTTTGGACGAGGTCAACAAGGTGCTGCTCGTCCAAAACGGCCGCGCCGAAGCATTCGGCGACAAGGATGAGATTCTGCGCGCGCGCGCCCGTCTCGGGACGCGTCCTCAATCTGCTGGTGCACACGGTCGGCGGCGTGATCAAGCCGGGTGACACACTCGCCAACATCGTTCCCGACAAGGATCCTCTCGTCGTCGAAGCGTTCGTATCTCCGCGCGAGATTGACCGCGTCCGTGATGGCATGCCGGCACGCATCCGCTTCACGGCCTTCAATTCCAAGACGCCACCGGAACTCAACGGCACCGTTGTCGACATCTCGGCCGATCACACCATGATGGCAGAGAACGCGCCCCCTGGTTTCAAGGTCCGTGTGAAGCTCACCGATGGCGAGACCGAACGGCTGGGCGAACACGCCATGCTTCCCGGCATGGAAGCCGAACTGCTCTTCACGAGCGCCGAACGCACGGTCATCAGCTATCTCGCCAAACCGCTGACCGACCAGATCGGACGCGCTTCCGCGAACGCAAACCCTGCACGATACAAGGAAGCGCATTGTGGTGGGGGTTCCGGGCGGCTAATAACCGTCCGGTACCAGGTTCAATCCTGGCGCCCACCACCTCGCTTTCAGCCGCGAGCTTTGGAGATCGCAGCATGGCGCGCATTCTCGTTACTGGCAGCAGCGGCTTTGTCGGCCATCACCTGGTGTCACGGCTGATCGGCGATGGGCATTCTTTGAACCTGGCGAACCGCACGCTGGTCGATCCAGCCACCGCCGGGCACGACGGGCACGCGTTTTCAGTTGGCGACATCGGCCCCGAGACGGATTGGCGTGCGGCATTGGCAGGCTGTCACACCGTCATCCACCTCGCCGGCCAGACAGCGTCCACAGGCCCGGGCGACACCGTTTGCGAACGCGTCAACGCACTGGGGACCCGCAAGCTGACAGAACAGGCCGCGGACGCAGGCGTCTCAACGTTCGTTTTTCTGTCCAGCGTTATGGCCCTGGTCGACAACTGGTCGGCGGCGGTCGTCACGGACGCCACCGCGTCGGTTGCAACCTCGCCTTACGGCATGTCCAAACGTCATGCCGAGCAACATGTCTCAGCCTTCGTACGCCAGGGACGCCGCAGCGTCAGCCTGCGCACACCGATGATCTACGGTGCTGGCGCCAAAGGAAACTGGCGCAGACTGCAGCAACTGGCGGCGTCCGGACTGCCGCTACCGTTCGCCTCGATCGCCAACCGGCGAACGCTTGCCAGCGTCGGAAATGTCGTCGATGCAATTGCGCGCGTCGTAAGCGCCTCACCAACTGGGCCGCCCGGCACGTATCTCGTCGGCGATGAGGACGCCGTAAGTCTCGCAGACATCGTACGCCTGCTCCGTGACGGCAGGCGCCGTTCCAGCCGATTGGTTTCGGTGCCCCCGGCGCTTCTGCAGGCCCCACTACGGCTGGCCGGATTGAATGCGATCGCCAACAGCCTGTTCGCCAACCTTGAGCTGGACAGTTCAGGCTTCCGGACGGCCTTCGACTGGAGCCCGCCCCAACGCGCTGCTGACGCGATCCGCCTGGCCGGCGCGAGCACATCGCGCGACGCAGGCTAACGCCGGACCACGCTTACTTTGGCCCCGGGCGTCACCGCCGCCAGGATCGATAGATCCGTCTCGGTGGCAGCCCACGCATTGCATGGGACTGGCAGGCGCATTTCACCATCTCGGGCGAGCGGCGTCGCGCCAAAAGCCAGGATGACGCGATGCTCGTCGCTCCAGAAGTACAACGTTCCCCGCTCGGCCTTGAGCGTTGCGCCTCGCTCACGGCCGGACTCGACGGGCACCTCGAAATGGATGGCCTGGCCCCACGTCTCGGCAGACGAGTAGAGTGGTAGCGCCGCCCATATGCGGCCGGCGATGGGCGTATCCAACAAGGTGGCGGAGAATGTGTGGCCGCCGATCGTGATTGCAACGGTGCGAACCGGCAAACGCCCCGCGTCGCCAGACGCCTTGGCTGGAGCATCCTTTGCGGAGATCTTGCTGCCGCGCTTGCGGAGAATGTTCGTGGGCATGCACCAAGCAGAGCGGATCAGTTGGCCCTTGGCAAGGCACCCCTGCCACAAAAGCAAACGGCCGGGTTTGCCCCGGCCGTTGCACAACTGGAGTCCTGGTGTTTCGCTAGACGGGCGAGGGCCCAAACACCAGCGCTGTATTCAGGCCGCCGAACGCGAACGAGTTCGACATCGTGTAGTTGACCTGCAAGTTGCGGCCGACGTTGGGCACGTAGTCCAGGTCGCATTTCGGATCGGGATCGTCGAGACCGATGGTCGGCGGCACCCAGTTCTCTTCCATCGCCTTGATGCACGCCACGGCCTCGAGACCGCCACCGGCGCCGAGCGGATGGCCATGCATCGACTTCGTCGACGAGATCGCCAGGTTGTAGGCGTGCTTGCCGTACAGGTCCTTGATGGCGTTCGTCTCGTTTTCGTCGTTGATCGCCGTCGCCGTGCCGTGGGCATTGAGATACTCGATCTCGGTACCCGGGATGCCGGCCTCTTCGAGCGCGAGCCGCATCGCTTCACGCGGGCCTTCGATGCCCGGGTTGACCATGTCCTTGGCATCCGACGTCATGCCGTAGCCGACCAGCTCGCACAGGATCTTGGCGCCGCGCGCCTTGGCGTGTTCCAGCTCTTCCAGAACCAGAATGCCCGCGCCTTCGCCTAGAACGGTGCCATTGCGCTTCTTGGAGAACGGGAAGATGCCTTCCGGCGACAGCACGTGCAGCGCCTGCCAAGCCTTCATCGTTCCGTAGTTGATGACCGACTCGGACGCGCCGCAGACGGCCACGTCCACCATGCCGTGCTGGATGTAGTCGCGGGCAACGCCGATGGCGTGTGTCGCCGTCGAACAGGCCGAGCAGGTTGCGAATGTCGGCCCTTTGATGCCGAATTCGATGCCGACGTGTGCCGAAGCCGATGAGCCGATGATGCGCAGCAGCGTCAGCGGATGCGTGGCGCGCTTGTTCTCGATGAAAAGATCGCGATAGGCCTTTTCGAAGGTCACGAGACCGCCGGCGCCGGAACCAATGATGCAGGCCGCGCGATAAGGATCGTCGAACGGCACGTTGAGGCCGGCCATCTTGACCGCTTCATCGGCAGCAGCCGCCGCAAACCATGAATAGCGGTCGGCGTGCATGATGATCTTGTCGCGTTGGAAGTGCCGCAGCCGGGCGCGGTGATCGAAGCCCTTGATCTGGGCAGCAATCAAAACCTTCAGGTCTTCGGGCGGGAAGCCTTCGATTGCGCTGACGCCTGACTTGGACGCGCGCATGCCGGCCCAGAACTCGTCGACCGTCGTGCCAATCGGCGAAACGACGCCCATTCCCGTCACGACCACGCGGCGTGCGCCGTTCGGTTTTGCCATCACAACTCTTCCTGATGCGCCGCTGAGCGAAAACGGCGGCAGCATCCCATTCGCGGGGCGCCGCCGGCTCGCGGTCTTTTTCTAGTAGGCTTAGGCCTTCGCCGCAGCCGGGCCGTCGGCCATCAACGACTTGACGCGCTCAACGACCGAACCAACGGTTTTGAAGTCTTCCACATCTTCGTTCGCGTTGTACGGGATCTCGATCCCGAAGGTATCTTCGATGTCGAAGACAATCATCGCGAGGTCCAAGGACTCGATCTTAAGGTCCGTGAGAGCGGTTTGCAGACCGATATCGTCCCGCGGCTCCTTCATGTGCTTCTTGAGTATCTCGATAATCTTGGTCGCGACTTCGTCCATGTTGCTCTCCAACTCCTGCTACTGCCCTCATGCAGGATACGTGTTACTTCGTTTCTAACTAGGTCAGGACCGTAAGGTCCACAAGCTGAGGCGTCCCATATACTTAAACCGCCCGTAAGTCCAGCCAGCGGCCCGGCCGCAGCCGGCTGGGATCAAACGCGCGGTCACCTTTCCGGTTACACGCCGATGGGCAGTCCCGCCCGGAACAATCCTTGCCTCCTGAACCGTTGCCACTCTGGTCATGCAGCGGAAAAAAGTGTTCAATGACAGCGCGGCAAAGCGCCGCCAAATCCGCGGGTTGATTGTACAAACCGCTCAAAATTGGCCGGGGGAATGTCATGACGTCAACCACTCAAGGAAGCGCCCAAACAACGCCCGCCCGGCCCTGGCTGCTGCACTACCCCAAGAATGTCGTTTGGGACCAAACTTTCAAGGCCGAACCGCTCTATGAGCTGCTCGATGCCGCAGCCCGCAAGAGCGGCGGGCTAACCTGCACGAACTTCCTCGGCCGCAAGATGACATACGGCGAGATTGCCCGCGCCTCAGAGAAAGTAGCGGCCGGATTACAGAAAATCGGCGTGAAAAAAGGCACCAAGGTCGGCCTGTTCCTGCCAAACTGTCCAACATTCATTATCTATTACTTCGGCATTCTCAAAGCCGGCGGCGTTGTCGTTAACTACAACCCTTTGTATACGCTCGAAGAACTGTCTTTCCAGGTCGAAGACAGCGAAACAGAGCTCATGGTGACGCTCGACCTGAAGCTGCTCTTCGACAAGATCGAAGCCCTGCTTGCCAACGGCGTACTGAAGAAGGCCGTCGTCTGTCCCTTTCCATCCTTGCTGCCGGGCGCCAAATCCGTGCTGTTCAAGCTGGTGAAGGGCAAGGAACTCGCCCGCCCGATGTCCTCGGCACAAAAGAAAAACATCGTGCTCGAAGGCGACTTGATCTCTGGCAAATCCGAGCGCACCCCGGTGCCCATCGACCCTTACAACGACATCGCTGTGCTGCAGTACACAGGCGGCACAACCGGCACGCCCAAAGGCGCCATGCTGACTCACGCCAATGCCTACATCAACGTCATGCAAGTTCTCGCTTGGGCTCCCGACCTCATCTACGGGCAAGAACGCATGATGGGCGTGCTGCCGTTCTTCCACGTGTTCGCAATGACCGTGGTGATGAACGTCGGCATCGCCAAGGCAGCCGAAATCATCATCATGCCGCGGTTCGTGCTCGATGACGCGTTGAAGCTCATCGACAAGACCAAGCCCACGCTGATGCCGGGCGTACCCACGCTGTTCAACGCCATGATCAATCATCCCAAGGTCAAGAGCTTCGACCTGTCATCTCTCAAGTTCTGCCTGTCGGGAGGCGCTCCCCTTCCGTTGGAAGTGAAGAAGGGCTTCGAGGCACTCTCCGGCGCCAAGGTCGTGGAAGGCTACGGCCTGTCGGAGACCGCGCCGGTTGCAACCGCCAACCCGCTTAACGGCCCAATCAAAGACCGCTCGATCGGCCTGCCGCTGCCTGCGACCATCGTATCGTTGCGTGCTTTGGAAGATTTGGCACAAGAAGTGCCACAAGGCGAAAAGGGCGAGATCTGCGTGTTCGGGCCACAGGTAATGAAGGGCTACTGGAACAAGCCTGAGGAAACTGCGAACCAGTTCACGCCGGACGGATATCTCCGCACGGGCGACGTGGCGCGCTGCGACGAATCCGGCTTCTTTTACATCGAAGACCGCATCAAGGATTTGATCATCTGCTCGGGCTACAACGTTTACCCGCGCCGGGTAGAGGACGCGATCTACACGCACCCTGCCGTCGAAGAAGTCACTGTCATCGGCGTGCCGGACAAATATCGCGGCGAAGCGCCGAAGGCCTTCATCAAGTTGCGCGGCGGCCAGACGGCAACGGCCGCGCAAATCCTCCAACACCTGCAATCAAAGCTGTCGAAGATCGAACTCCCCTCAGAAATCGAATTTCGTGACGCCCTGCCAAAGACCATGATCGGCAAGCTCTCTAAGAAGGAGCTCAAGGCCGAAGAAACACAACGTCAAAGCGGAATATAATGGCAAAGCCCCTGCATAGCCGGCCGGATCCGGCCATTTCTAATGAAGCGATTACAGATCCCGACATCCGCTTCACGATCGGGGAACTCGCAGACGAGTTCGGCATCACAACGCGAACCATCCGTTTCTACGAGGCCCGCGGCCTGATTTTGCCAGAACGCAAAGGCGCCAACAGGTCCTACTCGCGGCGCAACCGCGCCAGGCTCATGCTCATCCTGCGCGGTAAGAACCTGGGCTTTACGCTCGAAGACATCGCCGAATATCTGACCCTATACGACGCCGACCCCGGCCAACTGGCTCAAACCAAGATGCTTGTCGCCAAAGTCGAAGCCATGATGGAAGACCTGACCAAGAAGCGCGCCGACATCGATCGCACGCTCCGTGACCTGAAAGAGCTTCGCGCCAAGTGCCACAACTACCTGCGCGGCGGTGGCGCCCAGAAGGTTGAATGAAGGTGGAGTGACGGCCGCCAACCGATCGGCCGCATCGCCGGAGAGAACCATGGCAGACTGCAAGGTCATTCGTCAGCGCGAAGCGTTTGAAGGCAAGCAGGGCCTGACTTACTTTTCCGGCATCTCAGCCGAGACAGCGGCCTCCAAGGCGCTCTGCATGCATCTACTGGAGATGCCCCCGGGCGCGACGTCGAAACCGCACTTCCACGAAGCGCACGAAACGGCAATTTTCATGCTGGAAGGCACCGTAGAGTTTCGTCACGGCCACGACCTGGAGCACGTCGACCGCGTTGAGGCCGGAGACTTCGTTTACATCCCAGCCGGGGTGCCGCATCAGCCCTACAATCCGACCGACCGCGTCGCCAAAGCCGTCATCGCCCGCACCGATCCCAATGAGCAGGAAAGTGTCGTTCTATGCGGCCCGCCGAAACCCGCTGCCTGAACGGACGCCCGCGCGTCTAGGATGCCGCCTTCAGCTCCTCCAGCCGGCGCTCCCAGTTGAGTGCGGCCGTCACGATGCCATCGAGATCGTCATGCACGGGCTTCCAGCCCAGCGTATCCCGAGCCTTGGCGGAGGCCGCCACGAGCGACGGCGGATCTCCCGCGCGCCGCGGTGCAAATCGCGCATCGATCTTCAGGCCGGCGGCCTTGTTCACGGCCTCGATAACCTCCAGCACCGAAAAGCCGCGCGTGTATCCGCAGTTGAACACGTCCGATTGTCCGCCCGCGCGCAGATAGGCGAGTGCCGCCGAATGCGCGGCAGCAAGATCCGACACGTGGATGTAGTCGCGCACGCAGGTTCCGTCGGGCGTGGGATAGTCGGTGCCGTAGACATCCATGTGACCGCGCTTGCCCAGCGCCGCTTCTGACGCAACCTTGATGAGGTGCGTCGCCCGCGCAGTCGATTGCCCCGAGCGCCCGGCCGGATCAGCGCCGGCCACGTTGAAGTATCGCAGCGCCGTGTATCTGAAATCGTGCGCATGGGCCGTATCCCGGAGCATCACTTCCGTCATCAGCTTGGACCAGCCGTAAGGCGATACCGGCTTCAGCTCGGCGTTTTCAGCGATCGGGCTTTGGTCTGGGCTGCCGTAGACTGCCGCGGTCGACGAAAAAATGAAGTGCTTCACTTGCGACGCTACCGCCGCCTCGATCAGCGCCCGCGATTTGACGGTGTTGTTGTGGTAATAGCCGAGCGGATCAGCCACCGAGTCCGGCACCACGATCGAGCCGGCAAAATGGATAACGGCGTAAACGCCAAATTTACGCATGACGGTGCGCACGAGGTCGCCGTCGCCCGCGTCCCCAACGACAAGGGAGGCGACGGACGGGACGGCCCACCGGAACCCGGTCGACAGATTGTCTAAGACCACAACGCGCTCGCCGTCGTCCAAAAGGCGTAACACCATATGGCTGCCGATGTATCCGGCGCCGCCTGTGACCAAAACAGTCATGCTATCAACTCATTTTCTCTTGAAAGATCCGCCGCCTTCATTATGGCACGTGCGTTAGAAAGCAAATACCAGCGGACCAAAAGACACTTACGACAGTTAAGAAAAGGCCCGTCCCCACCTCCCCCTCGACCCTCCACTTAGACCGAACGGAGTACGCATGAGCGCCCAGAAGAAACGTATCCGCAAAGCCGTGCTGCCCGTTGCCGGCCTGGGCACCCGCTTTCTGCCCGCCACCAAGGCCGTGCCGAAAGAGATGCTGACCGTCGTTGACCGGCCGGTCGTACAGCACGTGGTAGACGAAGCCCGCGCCGCCGGTATCGAGCACTTCATCTTCGTCACCGGTCGCAATAAGGGTGTCATCGAAGACCATTTCGACAATCAGTTCGAATTGGAAGCCACGCTCTCATCCCGCAATAAGACGAAGGAACTCGAGGCGCTGCTGGCAGATCTGCCCGGCGCCGGGCAAACCAGCTTCACGCGCCAGCAGGCGCCGCTTGGCCTGGGTCATGCCGTCTGGTGCGCGCGTGACATCGTCGGCGACGAGCCATTCGCGCTACTGCTTCCAGACATGCTGCATCACGGCAAGACACCCTGCCTCAAGGACATGATGGACGCCTACGCCGAGCGCGGCGGCAACTACATCGCCGTCTCACCCGTGCCGGAAGATCAGACGCACCAGTACGGCATCGTCGGCGTCGAAGACGCCAAGGCCAAGGTGTCCGGTATCACGCAGATGATCGAGAAGCCCCCGAAGGGCACCGCGCCGTCCAACCTGCACATCACCGGCCGTTATATCTTGCAACCGGAGATCTTCGGCCTGCTCGCCACACAGGAGCGTGGCGCCGGCGGCGAAATCCAGTTGACTGACAGCATGATCAAGCTGATGGCCGCCCAGCCGTTTCACGCCGTCACGTTCGATGGCGAGATCTACGATACCGGGTCCAAGATTGGCTTCCTGATGGCTAACGTCGTCTATGCCCTTGATCGCGAAGACATTGGCCCGCAGCTGAAAGCCGAACTCAAGCGGTTGTTGTAGAGCCACACAGCCTGCGCAATCCTTACAATGCGGTCATAGTGGGCAACAGGCCTATTGTTGCCCGTTTTCGGCGGCATCTGGTTCGGCTAGAGTGCTTCCGGACAAAGCGTGCAGCGGTTTTCCAGTAAGAAGCACGACAAAACAAAGAGCTAGAGTCGTTCCGCGATTCCACGAAGAGCGGAAAGACTCTAGTGTTTGCGCCGCCTTGGAACTTGGCTCGGTCGGAGTAGCGGAATGGCCTGGAAGAAGAACGACGGCGGCGCGGCGCCCCTGGCGCGATCGTTGACGCCCCCGGGCGCCTTCCTCGTGCGCATGCTCATTTTCTTGACGCTGGTCGCGTTCATCGCCGCCATCCTGCACGAGCGCATCGTGGCCTCGCTGATGACAAATCCTGGCTTGAACGGCCTGATCATCGGCGTCTTGTTTCTCGGCATCCTCTATGCCTTCCGTCAGGTGATCCGGCTTTACCCGGAAATCCGTTGGGTCAACGCCTACCGCATTTCAGACCCCGGTCTCGTCAATCCGCATCGCCCGGTCCTGCTGGCGCCCATGGCCACCATGCTGCGCGACCGCACCGGCACGCTGTCGCTGTCGACTGCCTCGATGCGGTCGATCATGGATTCGATCAGCTCGCGCCTTGACGAAGCCCGCGACACGGGCGGCTACATGGTCCGCCTGCTCATCTTCCTCGGCCTGCTCGGCACGTTCTGGGGCCTGCTGGAAACCATCACCGCCGTTGGCGGCGCCATCGGTTCGCTCAATGCCGGCAGCGGCGCTAACGTCGGCAGCTTTGAAGATCTGAAGGCCGGCCTGGAAGCCCCGCTCAAGGGCATGGGCACCGCGTTCTCCGCGTCGCTGCTTGGTCTCTCCGGTTCGCTCGTCCTGGGCTTCCTGGAACTCCAGGCCAACCACGCCCACAACCGCTTCTACAACGAACTGGAAGAATGGCTCTCCGGCATCACCGAGTTGACGCCCGGCATGGTCAGCGCGACCGACCAGGCCAGCCGCCAGCTCACCAGCGCCGTCTTCGAAATGCAGCGCGCCGTCGAGGAGCTGTCGAACAAGATCGGCAGCACCAGTCCTTCACTCGGCGGCGCCAATAGCGATGCCGGCGTCAAGGACCTGGCCCTCGGCGTCAATCAGCTCGTGACGCAGATGCGCGCCGAACAGAAGGTCGTGCGAGAATGGGTGGATGAGCAGTCGGCCCAGCAGGCCGAAGTGTCCACTGCCTTGCGCGAGCTGACCGACAAGTTCCGCAAGGTGAAGTAGGCATGGGTCGCGCACGATCACGCCGCAACGAGGACATGTCGTGGCCGGCCTACGTCGACGTGCTGTCGACGCTTCTCCTCGTCGTGACGTTCCTCATGTCGATCTTCATGACGGCGCAGTATTATTCCGGTCTCGAACTCAGCGGGAAAGACACCGCGCTGCTCCGCCTCAACCGCCAGATTGCCGAGCTGACCAACCTGCTGTCTCTGGAAAAGGGCCGGTCGAAAACCGGCGAGGATGACCTTGCCACCCTTCAGGCATCGTTGAATGCCCTGAAGGAAGAAAACGCCAAACTGCAGAATTTCGCTGTCACCAGCGACGAGAAGTCCAAGACCGAAGCTGGCCGGGTCGGCTCGCTGTCCGCCGACCTCGAAGCACAGAAGGCAATTTCCAACGAAGCGCTCGCCAAGGTCGACCTGCTGAACCAGCAGATGCTCGCCCTGCGCAAGCAGATGGCCGCGCTCAACGAAGCTCTCGGCGCCTCGGAAAAGAAGGACGAAGAGAGCCAGGAGCGCATCAAGGATCTCGGCTCGCGCCTCAACGCCGCGCTCGCCCGCCAGGTGCAAGAGCTGCAACGCTACCGCTCCGACTTCTTTGGCCGCCTGCGTGATCTGCTGAAGGATCGCCAGGACATCCGCGTCGTCGGCGACCGTTTCGTTTTCCAGTCCGAGATTCTCTTCCCCTCGGGCAGCGCCGACATGACGCCGGAAGGCCTCGGCACCATCGATCAGCTGGCCACCGCCATCAACGAACTGCGCTCCAAGATTCCAGCCGAGATCGACTGGGCCTTCCAGGTCGACGGCCACACCGATAGCCGGCCCATCGCTTCATCCAGCTTCCCCTCGAACTGGGAGCTGTCGACCGCTCGTGCCGTCTCGGTCGTGAAATATCTCGCCAGCAAGGGCGTGCCCCCGGAGCGCCTGGTTGCGGCCGGCCACGGCGAGTTCCAGCCGCTCGAAAACGGCACCGACGACGAAAGCCTCCGCAAGAACCGCCGCATCGAATTGAAGCTGACAAATAAGTAGCTGAGGCGGTGCGCCGCGCGTAGCCGACACGCAGTTTGGTCAAGCGCAGCGCGACCCAACTGTTCCAGGTGGCGCCGTCGATGTTGGGTCGCGCGGCGCTTAACCAAACCTGCAACGACCGAATTTCGTCAGCTACTCTGTCAGCCTGAACCCAACGCCACGCACCGTCTTGATTGTCGGGCTCGGGCCGATGGCCTGCAGCTTCTTGCGGATATAGCCGACGTAGACGTCGACGGCATTGGGCGTTACCTCGATCGTCGCGCCCCAGGCATTCTGCAGGATGCGTTCGCGGCTCACCGCGCGGCCGCCGCACTTGGCCAGATACAGCAGCAGGTCGTATTCGCGCTTCGTCAGTTCCAGCGTCTGCCCGCCCATGCGCACTTCGTGTGCCAGCAGGTCGATCGTCAGGTCGCCCAGCGTTATGACCAGCTTTTCCTGCTGCGGTGCCGTACCCCGGCGCGACAGCACCTTGATGCGTGCCATCAGCTCTTCGAATGCAAATGGCTTCGTCACGTAGTCGTCCGCACCGGAGCGGAAACCTTCGAGCTTCTCCTCCAGGCTATCGCGCGCCGTCAGCATGATGATCGGCCGCGAGATGCCCGCCTGCCGGATCTGCCGCGCCAGCTGGTAGCCGTCGCAATCCGACAGCATCAGATCGAGGATGATGGCTGAGTAGTCACCCTCCCCCGCGCACGCCAGCGCGGTCTCGCCTTGCCGCAGCCAGTGCACGTTCCAGCCTTCGGCCGTCAGGCCCTTGGTGACGAAGCGGCCGATACCAGGATCATCTTCAACGAGGAGTATGTTCATGTGCTGAGCTCGAATTCGAGGCGTACACCGAGACCGGTTGGCTCGATGTTACGCGCGCTGATCTTTCCGTGATGTTGCTCGACGATCCAGCGCGCGACCGTAAGGCCGAGGCCGGAGCCTCCGCGCCGCTTGCCGCCGCTGGCTTGAAAGTACGGGTCAAAGAGATTGGTCAACGCCTCGGGCTCGACGCCCGGCCCGCGATCGGCGATGTCCACGACGCCGAAGCGCCCTTCCGTCTTGAGGCTAACGATCACCTCTTTGCCTGGAGGCGAAAATTTTACGGCATTGTCGATGACCGCCAGGATGGCTTGCTTGATCCAGCTGGGGTCGCCATTGACCAGCAGTTCATCCGCCACGATGTCGTCGGCCAGTTCCACTTCGCTGGCGTGCGCATAAGCGTCGGCCGCCGCCACCGTCTCACGCGCGCATTGCGATAGATCGACTGTCTGACGCTCCAGCGTCACGCGCCCGTCTTCGGACCGCGCCAAACTGATGAGGTCTTCCAGGCGCCGCCTCAAGAAGCTGCCGCTCGCCACGATGTGCACCAGCGCTTCGCGATAGGATTCCAGATCGCCGTTCTTGTTGCGCAGCGCGACCTCGGCCTCACCCATCAGTACAGTCACCGGCGTGCGCAGCTCATGGCTCGTCTTGGAAAAGAACAGCCGCCGGTTCTCGTCGATCTCGCGCAGCTTCTGCGTCGTCGCCTCGAGATCCTTCGTGCGATCACGCACAGTTTCTTCAAGGCTTTCGTTGGATCGCTTCAGCAGCGTTTGCTGGTGGTTGAGATCCGCCGCCATGTCGTTGAACCGGTTCGCCAACACCACGAATTCGCGCGGCTGATCCACCTCAATAAAATGCTGCAGATCGCCATCGCCGAACCGTTGCGCTCCCGCGGCCAGCGCCGACACCGGCTTCATGATCGCCCGGTACACAAGAAGCGACACCATCAACGCACCAAGTGCGGTCAGTCCGCCGATCAACGCCGAACTCAGGATCAGCCGGCGGCGCAGATCATTCATGTGCTCCATGACGGCGGCCGCCTCCGCCTCTTCCTCGAACGAGGCGTCGCCAACGACCGTACGCAAACGCTTCAGCGAGTCGTCAAGAATGTGCCGGCAAAACTCCCGCATGGCCGCAAGCGTATCGACGGAGACCGCAATCTCGCGCTCGCGCGCGATCTCTTGACGGACATCCTTGAACAATGCCTTCAGCGCCTGGGCGGTCTTGAATTCCTCGGCGATGCTGGCACGCACCGCAGCGTCGCTCTCTTTGTCTATCTCAGCCTGGACGGACTTTGCGAGTTCGTCGATTTGCGCTTCAATCTTGGCGAACGAAATCTCGTGGGTGCGTTTGTAGCTGGGGTCGGCCGTCTGGGCGACTTCCTGCAGCAGATAGTGATTGATGTCGGCCTCGATGCGATTGACGAGCGTTAACTGGTTGTAAGCGCGCGTCGCTCTGCCAAGAAAACTATCGGCGGAATAAATGCTCCAGACCGAGAGCCCGGCCATGATCGCCAGCGCGATCAGCAACGACGCGGTGCTGGCCTGTAACAGCAGGCGCAGGGGAACCGACGGTTTGCCCGCCGCACCGTCAGTCGCCTTCTCTACGGCCATCAACACTGGGTTGCCCAAGATCTAATGCTATCGACCTAGATAGGAGATCGCAGTGCGCGGCGCCATACCATGTTGCAGAATCGGCCTGCAAAACCGCCATTCCGAGGCATGTTTACGCCTCAGCCTTAACGCTGATCCTCAGTCAATTCTCAAGTATGGGCTATTCGGCGGCTTCGCGGCCGAACTGCAATTCAGCCAGACGGCGGTAAAGACCGCCCTTGGCCATGAGCTCCTCGTGCGTTCCGGTCTGCACGATGCGGCCGTCCTCCAGCACGAGAATGCGGTCAGCTTCCAGCACCGTTGCCAGCCGGTGCGCGATGACGAGCGTCGTGCGATTCTTCATCACGTCGCCCAGCGCACGCTGCACGAGAGCTTCGTTCTCCGCGTCCAGCGCGCTTGTCGCTTCGTCGAGAAGCAGGATTGGCGCGTCCTTCAAGATCGCGCGCGCGATGGCGATACGCTGCCGCTGGCCGCCCGACAGCGTGATGCCACGCTCGCCCAGCACTGTGCGATAGCCCTGCGTCAATTGCCTGATGAACCCGTCGGCCTGGGCGGCAATCGCAGCGCGCTCCACGTCCTCGTCACTTGCGTCGGCGCGGCCGTAACGGATGTTGTCGGCAATCGTGCCGGCAAACAGAGCGACGTCCTGAGGCACCACGGCTATGCGCGACCGCAGGTCATCCAGATCGCACGCAGCAACATCGACGCCATCAACACGCACCGTACCGGTTTGTGGATCGAAGAAGCGCAGGATCAGATTGAAAATCGTCGTCTTGCCGGAACCCGAAGGTCCGACGAGGGCCAACGTCTCGCCGGCCTCCGCCTTGAACGTTAGTCCGTCCAGTGCTGCGGCACCCGCCGGCACATCTTCCTGTGCTTCCCTGTAGCGGAAGCGCACGTTATCGAACTCGATCTCGCCGCGCGAGGGCCGTGGCAGCGCTACCGGATTTACCGGCGTGCGGATCTCGGCCACGACAGCCAACAGCTCTAGCAGCCGCTCCGATGCGCCGGCAGCCTGGCTCATCTCGCCCCAGACCTCCGACAATTCGGCCAGCGCACCCGCCGCGAATACGGCATAGAGCACGAACTGCCCCAGACGCCCGCCCGTCATCTCCCCGCCGATGACCGACGCCGACGCGTACCACAGGATGCCGACGATGCTGGCGACCGTGAGGAAGATGGCTAGCGTCGTCAGCCCAGCGCGCGCCTTCAGCCGCATGCGCGCCGCCTCGAACGCGTCTTCCACCGCGCCACCGAACCGTTTCGAAACTTCGTTCTCGAAGCCGAAAGCCTGCATCGTGCGCACGGCCGCAAGGTTCTCTGCCGCATAGGCCGAGGCGGTGGCTAGGGTATCCTGTGCATCGCGCGACAGCCGGCGGACATACCGCCCGTACGTCATCAGCGGCAGCACGATGATGGGGATGGCCAGCAGCACCAGCAGCGACAGATGCGGCGACGTCACGAACATCATGATCAGCGCGCCGATCAGCATGATCGTATTGCGCAGCGCTTGCGACAGGGCCGTGCCCGCCGCCGCCTTGATCTGTGTCGTATCAGCGGTGAGACGGCTCATCACCTCGCCGGAATGCGTCTTTTCGAAGAACGCCGGGCCAAGCCGGGCAAGGTGCGCGAACACGTCGGTGCGCAAATCGGAAACGACACGTTCGCCCAGCCAGTTGACGAAATAAAACCGCGCCCCGCTCGCCAGCGCAAGCATCAGGCCGATCACGATCAGCATCTCGAAGTAATGGTTGATCAGGGCGCCGTCTTGCGAGACGAAGCCGACGTCGATCATGCGCCGCACAGCCATCGGTACGGCAAGCATCGCCAGCGCCGAGACCACCAGCGCGATTAACGCCCCGGCGATCATCTTCCGGTGGCGCAGCAGATAGGGCTTCAGCGCCAACAGCGGCCGCAGGGACCGGCGGCTAGTCTCATTTTTGCCGTCCGCAACGTCATGGACGGGCTTTTGGGCCGGATGCTGAGCAGGTTGCAAAATCAAACTCACGAAGTAAGGTATTTCAGGGACTTGAGCGGCTTGCTGCAGGCCTCGGACCATGCCCGACACGGCGGCTGCCTACAAGCCATTAGCCGTGCGCAGCATCATCGCAGGCAAGCCTGCAACCGCGGCCATCCCGGGCCTTGTCAATTCCCCCCGTTTTCCCTATAGAGGCGCCTTGCCGAATTCCACGTCGGGCCGCTCACGTGCCGGGTACGCGCCGGGCAACTTCAATTGCCTGGGTAAATGCACATCCCACCGGACTGCGCTCCCATAGACCAGAACAAAGACATCAGAGACCGCTGCCATGAAAAAAGATTCCGATCTGCATCCCAACTACCATCAGATCAAGGTCGTCATGACTGATGGAACTGAGTTCGTCACCTATTCGACCTACGGGAACGAAGGCGACAGCCTGAAGCTCGACATCGACCCGACGTCCCACCCGGCCTGGACCGGCGGCGACCAGCGCCTGCTCGATCGCGGCGGCCGCGTTGCCCGCTTCAAGAAGAAGTTCGAAGGCATCTTCTAAAGAGCACGACCCTGAGCGCTGGCAGCCAGCGCTGAACGATCAAAGGCGGATCAGCTTGGCTGATCCGCCTTTTTAATTCTCAACAGCAGGCCGCTGAACTTAGCTGGCGGCCTTCACCGCAAACGCGGCTGCCAGCGCATTCATCTGCGCGCCCACCGGATTGGGGATCAGCGCGGGAACATCCGTCACGCCAGGCTCGAGCGACATCGCCCGGTCCAACTGAACGATGCGATCGTGCAGCGCGAAGCTGTCTTCGATCAAGGCGCGCAGTCCCTTCGGAAGATCGTCGAAGCCCTTCGTGTGCTGCGGACGGCCAAGGCTCTGCAGCTTGACGCGCTGGCGCTTCTTGGCCGCCTCGTCGTCGGAAATTTCGCCTTCTTTCAACGCGCGGCGGATCAACAGCCAGGAGGCCAGATCAAGCAACCGGGTCGTTAACCGCATGCTCTCGGTCGCGTAGAGAACGGTTGTAGTGGCCGGCAATCCCTTGCTCTCGCGGCGGCCTTCACCGTCGAGATAAGCGGCCGTGCGCTCGACCAGCGTCATGCCGTATTTGAAGACTTTGTCGAAACCGTCGGAGGCCTGGAAGCGCTCACCGAACGAGACCGTGACACCCTCGTGTCCCACTGCACTCAACTCACTCATGCTGCCACTCGTTACAATATTCGACACGGGACGCAACCCTTCATCAACATTACCACGGCCACCACACAAGAGGCCAGACAATCAACGCCTTGGTTCAAAACGAAACAGATTGTCCCGTCGTGCGGCGTCTACCCGAGACAATGCAAGGGCCGTGCAAAGATGAGCGAACCCCTGCTGATGCGCTGTTCCCCCTGGCACCGTCACGCAGAGCTTCCAATTGAAACAGATCAACATGAAACCCGGCGACCGGCCAATGAAAGCTCAGAATTTCGTTAGATCTTTGGTCACCATGTGGCGGTCCTCGAACTAACTCTTGAAAAGTGCCGACGCCGCTGCCTCGTGCGCCTTCTTCTTTTTGAGCTCGGCCGACACGCGTTCGATCTCCGCCTGGAGGGCCGTGATACGCGCCTCCAGTTCGGCCACCGACAGCGTTTCCAGCGTCTCCCCGAGCGTCAGTCCCGCAGCCTTCGGCCGCACGTCGTCCCAGTCCATGCCCGCCTCCCCAGGTCGGTGTTTCAATTCTGTTCATCGTGCCGCGGTTGCGCGTCCGTGGCTAGTCGGGCAAGACAGCACGTCATCGCGGCAATGAAAGGGTGTTCGACTTGTCCTCCGACCCAACGATTCCCTCCACCATGACGGCCGTGCTCATCAAGGGCAAAGGCGGGCCGGAGGTGCTGCAGCCCGAAAAGGTCGCCGTTCCGGAACCAGGGCCCGGCCAAGTGCTGATCAAGGTCGCAGCCGCCGGCGTCAACCGCCCGGATGTCCTGCAGCGCCAAGGCGCCTATCCCGCTCCGAAGGGGCATTCGGAAATTCCCGGCCTGGAAGTCGCCGGCGAAATCGCCAGCCTCGGCGAGGGCGTATCGACCTTCAAGCTGGGCGAGGCCGTCATGGCGCTCGTCAATGGCGGCGGCTACGCGGAATACTGCATCGCCGATGCCGGCGCGTGCCTGCAGGTGCCGTCCAATCTCACGCTCACGGAAGCCGCGGCGATCCCAGAGACCGCCTTCACCGTCTGGCACAACGTCTTCGAGCGCGGCGGCCTGCAGAGCGGCGAGTGGTTTCTCGTGCATGGCGGCTCCAGCGGCATCGGCGTCATGGCCATCCAGCTGGCCAAGGCGCGCGGAGCTCACGTCATCGCCACTGCGGGCTCGCAGGAGAAATGCCAGGCGGCCATCCGCCTCGGTGCCGATCGCGCCATTGACTACAAGACGGAAGACTTCGTCGAAGTCATCAAGCGCGTGACCGACGGCCGCGGCGTCGATGTCATCCTCGACATGGTCGGCGGCGACTACATCGAGCGCAACATCAAGTGCTGTGCAGACGACGCGCGCATCGTCAACATCGGCTACCAGAAAGGCTCCAAGGTCACGCTCGATCTGATGCGGGTGATGCTGAAGCGCCTAACGCTAACGGGATCGACGCTGCGCATCCGTTCAGCCGACGTGAAGGCCGCTATCGCCACGGCTGTCGCAGCAAACGTTCTGCCGCTGTTTGCCGACAGCACCGTTACCACCGTCATCGACCGCACGTTCCCGCTCGCCGATGCCGCTGGCGCCCACGCCCGCATGGAAACAAGCGAACACATCGGCAAGATCGTATTGGTCGTCGGTTAACGCGAGATCGATTGTAGGTTGGGGTCGAGCGCAGCGCGACCCAACATCCACGGCACAACCTGCAAAAGTTGGGTCGCGCTTACGCTTGACCCAACCTACCAGGCCAACTCCGCCATCGCTGCAACTGGCTGCACGGCGGGATCATCGAACATAGACGCGAGCGTTCCAGCATCGAGCGAGCTACCCTTTGGCATGCTGACACCGCTGGCGATGTAGACCGACGCGATGCCGGCGCGCGCCGCGCCGAGAATATCGGTTCGCACGCCATCGCCAATTGCCAGCACCTGGGCTTTCTCCATCGCGCGCCCGCGATTCGCGCCAAGCCACGCCAGCGCCATGTCGTAGATCGGCCCGTACGGTTTGCCCGCATAAGTCACAGGCCCGCCCATGTCATCGTACGCTGCAGCTATGGCGCCCGCGCAGTAGACGAGCTTGCCGCCGCGCTCCACCGTCAAATCCGGATTGGCGCAGATCATCGGGCAGCCGTGCGCCAGAAAACGCGTCAACATCGGCGTGTAGTCGGCAGGCGTTTCCGTCTCGTCATCGAACAGGCCGGTGCAAACCACCTGCCGCGAGGTCACCTCGTCGCCGAGGTCGACATCGAGCCCGTCGTAGATCGGCAAGTCGCGCTCAGGTCCGAGATGGAAAAGCGGCGCCTTGGGCATACGGGAGAGCAGCGCTTGCGTTGCATCACCCGACGAAATGATCTTGTCCCACGCCGAGCGCCGCACGCCGATCTTGTCCAGCTGCGCGGCCACCGACGCGGCCGGCCTCGGCGCGTTCGACAGCAGGATCACGGTGCCGCCCTGCGCGCGAAACGCTTCGCAGGCTGCCACCGCCGCTTCGAAAGGTGCGACGCCGTTGTGCATCACGCCCCAGATGTCGGTCAGCCAGGCGGTAACGCCCGCGGACACGGCGGCGACGCTGTCGCAAATGGGAATGGGTCTCAGAGCGCGCGGCGTGTTTTGCATGCGGCGTTGCTAGACCATGTCCGCCACGGGCGGAAGCCGAATCACGCCGCCGCGTTGCTCGACTTCGCACCGCTGAGCTTCACAGCCCGGCGCCCGCCGAACACCCTGCCCTGGCCCAGCTGCACGCCGACCTCGGCCAGCCGCTGAAGCTGCTGCTCGCTGTTGATGTTGTCGACCACCAGCGACATGCCTGCCCCCGTGATGTAGCGCACGAGTTCAGAGCCGCCCACCGGCCGGCCACCAAAGCGCAGGCCCGCGAGGAACTGGTTGCTCTCGATCCGGATGAAGGCAAACCCGTTGGCCACGAGCTGCTTCAGATCGAAATCCAGATGCGTGAGCCGGTCAATGGCAAACACCACGTGCAGATGACGCAGCTCCGCAATCGCGGCCCATTCCGACGAGGTGAAGGCCCGCATGTGCGCTTGCTGGAAGCCGATGACGAGCTGCGTGCCGATGTTGCCGCGCTCCTGCAAGGCCGCGCGGGCATCCGACAGGAAGCTCGGGTTCGTCAGGCTTTCCGGGCTGTAGGCTGAGAAAATGCGGCCCTTCTTGCCCTTCTCCTGCAACCGCTGCGCAATGCTGACACTGCGGCTGAGGCGTGCGCTATCGAACAGCGGCAACAGCCCCGTGCCCTGCAAACCGGCGAAGCCATCGTTCTCGACGATCCGGTCGCCGCCCTTGCCATGCACGTTGACGGAAACTTCGTAGTGGCTGGTGCGCTGGTCGACGAGGCTGAGGATCGGCTCCAACTCCACCTCAACGCGTCCGGCTACCAGCGAGTCGGCCACGGCTGCAACGTGCTGTTGCGCCGGGCTCAGCGGCGGCGGTGCCGACCGTGCGGAACCCTGCAGCGCGCTCCCTGCCCGTGATTGCGTCAATGAAGACGGCGATGCGGGCGCTTTCATCCCGTCCATGGCCTGGCGCAACGCGCCGACCGACGCGTCGAGCGCCGCATCTGCGGGCAACCGTGGCGGGCGGCTCAGGGGATAATTGACGTCCTCGGCAGCCTCGTCTGCGGCATTGATCTCATTGGCGAGCTTCTTCACCAGGGCCTGGATGCGCTCTACATCCGATTCGAGTGAGTTCGCCTCATCATTGGGCGGCGCTGCCCGCTGGCGCGGCGCACCCGTTGCCGACAGCTCTGCGACCGGCGCGGGTTGAAACGCACGCGGCAAACCAGGACGCACCGTTCCCGACACAGGCCCCTGCGGTCCAGCGTGTGATCCCGAGTGGCCAGCCGAGACTGCGTGGCCGGAAGGCGCGTGGCGTGGGGGCGCAGCACCGTGCTCGCCCAGGGGCGGCAAGGAAACTTGAGCAACCTTGGCCCGTGGCCGCATGGACGGCGGGACTTCCAACTGCGACAGTGCGCGGTCGGGCATCGGCGGAGGTGTATGCGCCGCCAACCGGTCGTGGATGTCACCGAAGGCTTCGAACGCCGGCGCAGTCCGGCTTCGCCGCGCGGGCGGGCGGGCCGCCGTGCGCCGCTTCATGGCATGGATGGCAAGCAAGCCGGCGTAGATCACCGTGCTGATCGCAACGGCGACGTTGATGTCGACGCCGAACTGCAGGTTCAGAGCCGTGGCCAGGGCCAGCATGACGACGCCCATGGCTATCACCACGAACACGTCGACCGCCCGCCCGCCCGTCTTGGGCCTGGCTTCGGCATTCTGCCTCGACGGTGCTGCTGTGCGCTTCATGTTTAAGCCACCCACTCGATTCGCTTGTCTAACCAAGGATTTCGATCTGGGCGCCCAATTGCAATTGCAGCACGGCCACTTTCACCACCTTTCAACATCTGGACGGCCGAAACTCGGCAGTGGGCGGTGCGATGCTGGTGCCGCGGCCTCGTTGACAAGGGCGCGCAGCTAAATTCCCTGTGCCCTATCCACTGAAAATAAAATGACGGGGACAAGCTCACCCGTGGCGATCTCGCAACACGCTGGAATTGTTTTGTCTGTCAGCGATTCCGCGCTGAATCCCTTTTCCACAGGTGCAAACGGGCCGCAATGGCGTCACGGGTCGGTCCTTGGCCGACCCGAATCGAGGCGTTGTTTAGTTCTCATTAGCCGAATCGCCGTGGTATCGTCAGAGCCGGGCGGGAACCTTGGTGTCTGGTGTTTGAGGAGAGCAGCCCACATGTTGATGAGCGTAATTGAGCCGGAACTCGCGTCTTCGGTTTATGGCGAACTGGCTGGCGCACGCGTGCTCATCACAGGCCTGACCGCGTCTGGCGGCGTTGATGTCGCCCGTGCGTTTGCCGAGCACAAAGCGCGCCTGATCGTCCAGACGCCAGACCTGTCAACCGAACTCGTCGAGTTGACGGCACACCTCTCCGAGGTTGCCTGCGAAGTCCGCCTGTTCGACGAGCCGATCGAAAATCAGGAATCGGCGATCCGTCTGGCTCAGAAGTCGGCCACGGCATTTGGCGGCTTCGACGTCGTCATCAACTTCATCACGGCTCAGAAGGCGCCCATCTCGGGCGACTATGACGACCTGGCCGATTACGTGTCGCAAACGCTTCTCCCCGCCACGCTGGTGACGCGCGTTGCAGCAAACCGCATGCGCCTCATGCATACCGAGGGCTCGATCCTCAACGTCGTCAGTATGCCGCCACCCGCCGGCAGGCGCGAAGCCGGCGTCGCAACGCTGGTGCGCGCCACGCTTTCGGATCTGACGCGCCGCGAAGCCCAGGCCTGGGCCGATGCCGGCATCCGCGTCAACGCCATCGGCCCGCGCAGCGCAGACGGCATGGGCCATTGCCTGGCCTCCGAACCCGAGATCGCCGCGCTGGCGCTTTACCTAGCCAGCCGCAAGGGCCGCCAGCTATCCGGCCAGGTGTTCGACGCGGAGAACGCGTCACTTCATTGCTGATCGAAATCTATTCGCTTTCGCTGTCAGCCTGGTGGCCGGATGTCTCGAAGCATCCGGCCATTTCTCTTTCTGAGAGACGCATTGCAATCAGTCCTATTCGGCCGGCATGGCGCCAGCCGCGGCCGGCTCTGCGGCCGCATGCCCATGCCGGGCGCCGATCAGCGAGTACACCGTGGGGATGACGAACAGTGTCAGCAGCGTGCCAAGCGACATGCCGCCCACGATCACCCAGCCGATCTGCTGACGGCTTTCGGCACCTGCTCCCTCCGCCAGAGCCAACGGCAGCGCGCCGAGCACCATCGCACCCGTCGTCATCAGGATAGGCCGCAGCCGCAGCGTCGCCGCCTCGATCACAGCCGCAACACGTTCCTTGCCGTGCAGCATTTGCTGCTGGTTGGCGAACTCGACAATCAGGATCCCGTGCTTGGTGATGAGGCCCACCAGCGTCACAAGCCCAATCTGCGAATAGACGTTGAGTGTGCCGCCGGCCAGATACAGCGCGCCCAGCGCGCCAGTCATAGACAACGGCACGGTGAGCATGATGATGATGGGATCGCGGAAGCTCTCGAATTGCGCGGCTAACACCAGATAGATGAACCCGAGCGCCAGCACGAACACGAGCGCCAGGCTCTGGCCGGACGCACGATAGTCGCGGCTCTGGCCGTTGAGATCCGTCTGCACGTTGGAGGGCAGCACGTCGCGCGCCGTCGTTTCCAAAAAGCCCAAGCCCTCGCCCAACGCCACGCCGGGCGCGAGGTTCGCCGTAATCGTAACTGAGCGTAGCTGGTTGAACCGCTTCAGTTCCTTTGGCGCCACCGCTTCTTTTACTTTCGCGATGTTGGACAGCTGCACCATCGCGCCGCTGGGCGACCGCAGGAAGATAGTTGCCAGCGTCTCCGGCGACGCACGCTCTTCATCGGCCAGCTGCACAAAAACGTCGTACTGCTCGCCGTTCTGCTCGAACCGCGTCACCTGGCGCCCGCCCAGCAGCGTCTCCAACGTCCGCCCCACCACCGTCACGTCGATGCCGAGATCGGCAATCTTGGGCCGGTCAAGCTCGATGCGGAACTCCGGCGTGTTGAGCTTCAGATCGGTGTCGACGCTCTCCAAGCCGGGGTACTGGTTGATCCGCTCCATCATCTTGTCGACGTAGCCCTGCAGTTCCTCGTACGTGCCCGACGTCTGGATAACGAACTCGATCGGCCGCGCCGCACCACGCTGTCCGAAGGACCCGGGGTTGTTCGCGAACGCCTGGACACCGGGAATGCGGCGCAGCTTCGGCCCGATCTCGTCGGCCAGCTGCTGCTGCTTGACGGTGCGGACATCCCAATCCTTCAAGCGCGAACTGATGAAAAATTGCGACACGTCCGGTTGGCCGTTGATCACCAGCCGCGACGTCACCTCGGGTATATCCGCAAGGATTTCGTCGATTTGCTGCGTATAGCGGCTGGTGTAGCCGAGCGTCGCACCTTCCGGCGCAGTGCCACGCACGCGAAGCACGCCGCGATCTTCGACAGGGGCCAGTTCCGACTTCAATGATACGAACAAGACACCGCTCAACCCCGCCACCCCCACGGCGATCAGCAGCACCAGCACGCGCGCCTTCAGCGTCACGCGCAACAAGCCACGGTATCCGTTCTCCATGGCTGAGAAAAAGCGCTCGAGTGCGCGAAACACCATATTCGGCTTGGGATTGTGCTTCAGCAGTTTGGAACACATCATCGGTGTCAGCGTCAGCGCGACGAAGCCGGAGACGATGACCGCGCCTGCCAGGGTCAACGCAAACTCCAGGAACAGGCGCCCGGTCTTGCCCGGCGCAAACGCGATGGGCGCATAGACCGCCGCCAGAGTCAGCGTCATGGCAATGACGGCAAAGCCGATCTCGCGCGTTCCCTTGATTGCCGCCGCCACGGGCTCCATGCCTTCTTCGATATGGCGATAGATGTTCTCCAAGACGACGATGGCGTCGTCCACGACGAGACCGATCGCCAGCACCATGGCCAGCAGCGTCAGCGTATTCACGGAGAAGCCGAATGCGAACATCATCGTGAACGTGGCGATCAGCGAAATCGGGATCGTCAGGATTGGAATGATCGAGGCGCGGATCGATCGCAAGAAAAACAGGATGACGAGAACGACGAGGCCAATCGCCTCCAGGATCGTGTGGAACACCGCCTGGATCGACCGGTCGATGAACACGCTGTCGTCGCTGCCGATCTCGGCCGACAGCCCGTCCGGCAGGCCACGGTTGATCTCCGGCAGCACGGCCTGTAGCGCCTTCGAAACGTCCAGCGGGTTTGCCGTTGCCTGCTTGATAACGCCAACCGCAATAGCCGGTGCGCCGTTGTAGCGGCTGTCACGCCGTTCGTCGGCAGCCCCCAACTCGATGCGCGACACTTCGTTCATGCGCACCTGATGGCCGGCCGCCAACTTGACGATGATGTTGCCGAACTCCTCCGGCGTCACCAGGCCCGTGCGCGACAGCACCGGAAACTCGCGGTCGGTACTTTCGATGCGCCCCGATGGAAGCTCGACATTCTGCGCCCGCAGCGCGGTTTCGACGTCCTGCACGGTGAGATTGAACGCCGCCAGCCGCTCCCTGTCGATCCAGATGCGCATGGCATAGCGCCGCTCGCCGAAGATCTGGACGTCGGCCACGCCCTCCAGGTTCTTGATACGGTCGATGATGAAGCGATCGATGTAGTCGGTGATCTGCAGCGCCGTCATCTTCGGCGAGGTGAACACCAGGTTGATGATCGGCTGCGCATCGGCCTCGACCTTGGCGATCACAGGTTCGTCGATCTCGTCTGGCAGCCGGCCGCGAACGCGGCTCGCCCGGTCGCGCACGTCCGAGGCGGCAACATCAGGATTGATGTCCGGGCGGAAGCGTACCGTGATGCGGCTCGTTTCCGTGCGGGACGTCGATTCCAGGATATCGA
The DNA here is from genome assembly GCA_030655135.1 of Hyphomicrobiaceae bacterium. GTDB lineage: Bacteria > Pseudomonadota > Alphaproteobacteria > Rhizobiales > Hyphomicrobiaceae > JAKAXS01. Next base: position 110,125 of record JAURWC010000079.1, read on the forward strand.
TACCTTCGATGCCCGCGATCGACCCTTCCAGGATCTGCGTCACCTGACTTTCGATAATCGCAGCCGACGCGCCCGGATAGCGCGTTACCACCGAAACGACAGGCTCGTCGACGTTGGGATACTCGCGTACCGTCAAACGGTCGTATGAAACGATGCCGAGCAAGACGATGATGAGGCTGAGAACGGTGGAGAAGACCGGACGCCGGATGCAGAATTCGAACATGGCAATCAGCCCCCGTCGCTGGGGCTTGCGTCACTCTGCCGGACGATGATTTCGACGGGCGAACCGTTGCGCAGGCGTTGCTGTCCCGCGGTCACCACCATGGCGTTCGCCTTCAAGCCATCGAGCACCTCAACTGCGCCCGCCTTGCGGTTGCCCAGCTTGACCTTGGTCTCCACCGCCTTGCCGTCGACGATGGCAAAGATCACGTTCTCTCCGCCGCGTGGCACCACCGCGCTTTCCGGCACGGAGACCACCTCGCGCTGCGTCAATCCCTTGACGAGGATGCGCGCGAAAAGACCCGGCCGCAGAACGCCATCGCTGTTGGCCAGCCGCGCTCGGATGGACAACGAGCGGCCATTGACGTCGACATGCGGATCGATGGCGTAGATTTCACCAGTGAAAATCGTGCCTGCCAGCGCATCGACGGAGACTTCGATCGTCTGGCCGGTCTTGATGTCCGCGAGATAAAGCTCCGGTAGTTTGAAGTCGACTTTCAACGTGTCGATCTTCTCCAGGTTCACGATGGGCGTGCCGATGCCGATATAGGCGCCGGGCGACACCACGCGCAGGCCGACCGTACCAGGAAACGGCGCCTTGATGACGTGCTTTGACAGCCGCGTCTTCGCCAACTCCACCGCAGCAAGCGACGTCGCTTCGTTGGTATCTGCCTCATCGCGCGCACGTTCCGTCACGTTACCGGAGCGCGCCAGCGTCTGCGCGCGCTGCTGGTTCGTCTTGGCAAACTCGTAGCGCGCCGTCGCGTCTGCCAGCTCCGCCTGAACCAGCGCCTCGTCCAGCTTCACCAGAACGTCGCCTTCCTTGACGGTCTCGCCCTCCTTCAATGGCAGTTCGATGATGCGGCCCGCGATCTCGGAGGCGATCTGGACGGACTCGTCGGAGTTCAGCGAACCGATGGCACGCACGTCGCCGGCAGATTTTGCAGCCTCCGCCTTCGCCGCTTCCACCGGCTGCGGTCCGCCGCCGTTGCCGCCACGTTTTCCGGCCCCGCCTTTGCGCTCGCCTTTCGGCGCAGCTGCGGCGTTCTGCTTCGAGTTGTCTCTCCCGCTGTCTTGGGCGGCTCCGCCAGGAAGGCTTTTCTGCAAATGCGCGAGGGTCTGCGAGCGCAACTCCGGGTACTGATAGGCAGCGCCGGCTGCAGCCAGCGCCACCAGAGCGCACCCGATCAAGACAGCCCGCAACATATCAATCCTCCTTGCGCACCCGCCACGGCGCCGGACCCGGCGCAATGCTGCCGGCTCGCTTAAGAGAAGAACGCAGCGCTATGCTCCGTTCCGTCGCGATTTAATAAGAGGAATTTGCGTTCGCCACGAGGCGGATAGTGCAACTCGCAATCACGCTGACGGTTCGACTGCCGCCGCCTTCCGCACATGCGCCTCCGTCAAAGCCGGCGCGCAAAGCTCAATGAAACGATAGGCATAGCCACGCAGGTAGCGACCCCGGCGCAGCGCAATGCGCGACGTCGACAGGGGAAACAGATGCTTGCTTTCCAGCAGCCGCAAGCCGTCGTCGCGGTCGTGATCAAACGCAATGGATGCGACGATGCCGATGCCCAGCCCCAACCCGACGTAGGATTTGATGACATCGGCGTCGAGCGCGGCCATCACGATGTCCGGCGCCAACCCCGCCTTGGCAAAGGTCGAGTCAATCGCCGGGCGCCCCGTGAACCCCTCATGATACGTGATGATCGGCCACTCCGCGATCGCGTCCAGCGTCAACGGTTGCACCTTCTCCAGCTCATGCCCTTTCGGCACCACCACCGCGTGGTGCCAGGAGTGATAGGGGAACGCCGCAATGTCCGGATTGTCGGCCAGCGACTCCGTTGCAATCCCCACGTCCGCTCGCCCATCGAGCAGCATGGTCGCGATTTCCTGCGGACTTCCCTGATGCAGCACCAAGTGCACGTGCGGGAAGACTTTGCGGAACTGCGCTACCGCCTGCGGCATCGCATAGCGCGCTTGCGTATGCGTCGTGGCGATATTGAGCTCGCCACGATCCGAAGACGCAAACTGCTCGCCCAGCCGCTTGATGTTCGCGGTGTCGAGCAGGATGCGTTCGACGATCTCGGCGAGTTCCTTGCCGGGATCGGTCAGTCCCAGCAGCCGCTTGCCGCGGCGCACGAACAACTCCACGCCGAGTTCATCTTCGAGGTCTTTGATGTGCTTCGATACGCCGGACTGCGAGGTGAACAGCGCGTTCGCCACGTCGGTCAGATTGTAGTTGCGGCGCACCGTCTCGCGGATGATGCGCAATTGCTGGAAGTTCATTTCTGCTGGCTCACGTTCCCGCTCTCGCGTGGTCAGCCGGGAACAGCTGTAGGCGGGACGAGACGAGACGAACACGCTGGCCCGAGTTGAGGTGCAGGTCGGCAAGCTCCGACGCCGTCAGTTCCACCTCGAAGAATTCCGGCTTGGTCGTGCCGTTGACGCCATTCGACGCAAGCAGTTCCACGCGCGTAATCGCGCCAACCTTGAGCAAGCGACTCACCGTGGCGGTGATGCCCGGCCGCGTATCGTCGCTCGACGTCACGATCTCGATCTCGTGCGGGCGAGCGTAGCCGATGACATCCTCGCCATCGCTGACGCGCGCACCGCTCAGCGGGATGTAGTCTTCGCCGATCCGGACGTTTGCGCCCTCGACGCGGCCGCGAAACTTGTTCACTGCGCCAATGAAGCTGTAGGCAAACGACGTCGCCGGCTCGTCATAGATCTCACGCGGCGTGCCAATCTGTTCGATCCGCCCCTTGTTCAGCAGCACGATCTTATCAGCCACCTCCAGTGCCTCTTCCTGGTCATGCGTCACAAACACTGAGGTGATGTGCAGCTCGTCATGAAGACGCCTCAGCCAGCGCCGCAACTCCTTGCGCACCTGGGCATCCAGCGCGCCGAACGGCTCATCCAGCAGCAGAACGCGCGGCTCGACCGCGAGCGCACGGGCCAGCGCGATGCGCTGCCGCTGTCCGCCCGACAGTTGCGAGGGAAAACGATCCGCCAGCCATCCAAGCTGCACCAGCTCCAGCAGATCCGTCACCTTCTTGCGGATCTGCGCTTCGCTCGGCCGCTCGGCGCGCGGCTTCACGCGCAGGCCGAACGCGATGTTTTCGAACACGGACATGTGCCGGAACAGCGCGTAATGCTGGAACACGAAGCCAACGGCGCGTTCGCGCACGTGGCGGTCGGATGCATCTTGCCCGTCGAGCACGATGCGGCCGCTGTCGGCCGCCTCGAGCCCCGCGATAATGCGCAGCAGCGTGGTCTTGCCGCAACCAGACGGTCCCAGCAGGGCAACGAGCTGCCCGTCGGGAAAGCTCAGCGAAACGTTGTCCAGCGCCGTGAAGCTGCCGAACGACTTGCGGATATTTTCAACTTCGATGCTCATGCTTGGCTCTTTGCAATGTCGCGGGCAGCACGCCACTCGACGTAAGATTTGATTGCCAGAGTAACCAGCGCCAACAAGGCCAACAGAGAAGCGACGGCAAAGGCAGCCGCGAACTGGTACTCATTATATAGGATTTCCACGTGCAGTGGCATGGTGTTCGTCTCGCCGCGGATATGGCCTGAAACCACTGAAACCGCACCGAATTCACCCATCGCACGCGCGTTACACAGAATGACGCCGTACAGCAGGCCCCACTTGATGTTGGGCAAGGTGACATTCCAGAACGTCTGCCAGCCCGAAGCCCCTAGAACCACGGCGGCTTCCTCCTCGTCGCGACCCTGAGCCTGCATCAGCGGGATCAGTTCGCGCGCGATGAACGGCACCGTCACGAAGATCGTCGCCAGAATGATGCCAGGTATCGCGAACACGATCTTGATGCCGTTCGCCGCGAGCGTGGGCCCGAACCAGCCCTGCGCGCCGAATACCAGGATGTAGATTAGGCCCGCCACCACCGGTGACACCGAGAACGGCAGGTCGATGAACGTCACCAGGAGCCGCTTCAACGGAAAGTCGAACTTGGCAATGGACCACGCTGCCGCCACCCCAAACGCCAGGTTCAGCGGCACCGCAATCGCCGCCGCGATCAACGTCAGCTTGATCGACGAGATCGTGTCCGGCTCCGCAAGCGCCGCGAAATAGGCGTCCCAGCCCTTACGCAACGCCTCGCTGAAAACCGCAAACAGCGGCAGTAGCAGGAAAACGGCAAAGAACGTCAGAGAGATGCCGATCACGGCGTACTTGACGAAGACGGGATCCCGCGTCGCCACTTTCTTTTCGTAGAGAGAGCCGCGGCCAGGAAGGCTGAGCGACCCTGCTAGGGCACCACCAACTCCAGACATCAGACTTCCCTCCCCGAGCGGCGATCCGATGCGCCTTGCAGCGCATTGATGATCAGCAGCATCACGAACGAGATGACGAGCATCACGGCCGCAATCGCCGTAGCGCCCTTGAAGTCATACTGCTCGAGCTTGGTTATGATCATGAGCGGCGTGATTTCCGACACCATCGGAATGTTACCCGCGATGAAGATGACCGAGCCGTATTCACCAACCGCGCGCGCGAAGGCCAGGGCAAATCCGGTCAGCAGCGCCGGCGTCAGCGTCGGCAGCACCACCTTGCGAAACGTCTGCAGCCGCTGCGCGCCGAGAGTCGCCGCCGCTTCTTCTAGTTCCACATCGAGATCTTCCAGCACCGGCTGCACGGTTCGCACCACGAACGGCAGGCCAATGAAGATAAGGGCGATGAGCACGCCGGTCGGCGTGAAGGCGATCTTGATGCCCAGCGGCTCCAGATACTGGCCGATCATGCCGTTCGGCGCATAGATCGCCGTCAGCGCGATACCAGCCACTGCCGTCGGCAATGCGAACGGCAGGTCCACCAGCGCGTCCACCAGCTTGCGGCCGGGAAACGAATAGCGCACCAGCGCCCATGCCAGCATGAAACCGAACACCACGTTGATGCTGGCCGCCAGCAGAGACGCGCCGAAGCTGAGCTTGTAGCTTGCAACCACCCGCGGCGACGTCACGACGTTCCAGAACTCGGCTGCCGTAAACGTCGCCGCCTTGGCGAACACCGCAATCATCGGAATGAGAACGATCAAAGACAGGTAGGCGATCGTGAACCCCAGCGACAGGCCGAAGCCGGGGAGCACCCTGTGGGCACTGGTACGGCTCATTTTTTCTCCGCGGCGATCTGGTCGTAGATGCCATCGCTGGCAAAGTGATCCTTGAGTACTTTAGACCAGGGTCCGAGCAAGGTCTCAACGGCGAAAGTATCAACGGCCGGGAATTTCGCCTTGTTCTTCTCCAGCACCGCGGCATCGCGCGGGCGGAAGTTGTGCTTGGCGATGATCTCTTGCGCTTCCGGGGTAAACAGGAAGTTCAGGTAAGCTTCCGCGACTTTGGTCGTACCACGCTTGGTGGCGACGCTCTCGACGACGGCAACGGGCGCCGGTGCCTCGATCGTCAGCGAGGGATAGATGACGTCGAATTGGTCAGCCCCGACTTCCTGGGCAATTAGCGCGGCCTCGTTCTCGAACGTGACCAGCACGTCGCCCGTCGCCCGCTGCGTAAAGGTGGTGGTCGCACCGCGCCCGCCACCATCCAGCACCGGAACGTTCTTGAACAGCGCCTTGACGAATTCGCGGGCGCCAGCGTCGTTGCCGGTTTTCTTCAGGGCGTAGCCCCAAGCTGCCAGATACGTGTAGCGGCCATTGCCCGACGTCTTGGGGTTGGGCACGATCACGCCGATACCGGGCTTCGCCAGATCGTCCCAGTCCTTGATGCCCTTGGGGTTTCCCTTGCGCACCAGGAAAATTGACGTGGTCGTATAGGGTGCCGCGCCGTTGGGAAACTTGGTCGTCCAGTCCTTGGCAACGAGACCACCATTCTCGGCCAGGAAGTCGATGTCCGGCGCCTGGTTCATGGTGATGACGTCGGCCTCCAGGCCTTGTGCCACCGATTGCGCCTGCTTGGACGAGCCGCCGTGCGACTGGTTCACCGTCACCGTATCTCCGGTGTCGGCTTTCCACTTCGCAGCAAACGCGGGATTGATCTCCTTGTAGAGCTCACGCGAAACGTCATAGGAAACGTTCAAAATAGTTGTATCAGCGGCCTTAACCGTCAATGCCGACACGACTAAAAAGGCGAGCGCCAGGCCCGCCCAAGATAAGACTCTCGGGATCACTTCCCCCTCCAACGTTTGAGCTCGTTCGATGCGGCTCGGAACGTATGGTAACGGGAGCCCGGCGCGGAACCAAGAACTTCTGATTTCTTTATGCTCAGGGCAGGATAAGCTATTTATTGATAACTTTCAATGCCTTAAGAAGAATTCGCGCCGCTGCGGCGCATTATCCTCGCGCATTATCACAGCGCCCCCTCCGTTAAATCAGTCCACTGATTTACAGAGCTAACCTTTACTGTTTCTTGGCAGCACCCCGGTATATTGCGGATCGCTGCGCGGAGCAGAATGCAGCGATTAAAGCCGATATTCGTCAAGTAGTTGCCGGTTAAAGGGTCCGCCGTCCATGCGTGTGCTGTCTTGTCTCGCAACCGAGCACAACTTGTGGCTCGTGCTCCTCGCTGCCGGCATTTGCATCTCAGGCTGTTGGGTGGCTTTCGATCTCATCCAGCGCGCCCGCGACCGCGAGGGCCTGCAGAAGTCAGGTTGGATCTTCATGTCGTCCGTTGCCGGCGGAGCCTCGATCTGGTGCACGCATTTCGTCGCGATGTTGGCCTATGACCCCCAAGCCCCGGTTTCGTTCAGTCCAATTCTTACTCTGATCTCGCTGCTGGTCGCGATCGCTGGTTGCGGGGCCGGCGTGACGGTTGCCTTGTCCTCGAGCGACAAGTTTGTTCGCGCGACCGGAGGCGCTGTCATAGGTGCCGGCGTCGCCGCCATGCATTACACGGGAATGGCGGCCTACCACGTCGATGGGCTGGTCACGTGGGAACCCCTTCACATCGCCGCGTCGTTGTTGCTTTCCGTTTTGTTGTCCGCCGCAGCAACGCACAAGCTCCTCGGCGAGCCCGGCCGGCGCGGCCAGGTTCTTTCCGTTGCGCTGTTCGTCTCCGCCATCGTCGCCCTGCACTTTACCGGCATGGCCGCCCTATCTGTCGTTCCAATGGCAACTGGCGCATCGCTTTTCGACCAGGCCGCCCTTCAGGCCATGGCTGTCGCCGTTGCCGGCGTTGGCCTGATCATCGTAGCAACCGGCGTTGCCAGCTACCTGATCGATTCCTTCGCCAACCTGCAAACGGTGCAGCGCCTTGAAGAACTCGCGCTGAACGATCCACTTACCGGTTTGCCGAACCGCATCAGCTTCAACAATCAGATCATCCTGAAGCTCACCCGCGCCTCCCAGACGAACCGGAAAGTCGCTGTGCTCGGCATCGATCTGAACCGCTTCAAGGAAATCAACGACCTGCGCGGACACGATGCCGGCGACACGGCTCTAAGGCTGATAGGCGCGCGTTTAAAGGGGCTCGTTGCAGACGGCGAGTTTGTCGCCCGCATTGGCGGCGACGAATTCGGCGCCTCGAAAATCTACAGCGATCATGCCGAACTCGCTGAATTCGTCTCGCGCGTCGAGACGGCGCTCTTCCAGCCTCTGGTCATAGACACATTTGCAATCGCCAACGGTGCCAGCATCGGCGTCGCCATCTACCCGCACGATGGCCACACGCATGAGCGGCTGATCAGCAACGCCGACCTGGCGATGTATCGCGCCAAGAGCGACAGCATCATTAGCGTTTGCTACTACGAACCCACCATGGACGAGATCGCCCGCGATCGCCGCAACCTCGCCATCGATCTGCGCTCCGCCATCGAACGCAACGAACTGCAGCTGCACTACCAGGTGCAGAAATCCATCGCCGATGGCGAAATCAGCGGCTACGAAGTGCTGCTGCGTTGGACGCACCCGACGCGCGGTAATGTGCCCCCGTCAGAGTTCATCCCGCTGGCCGAAGAAACCGGCTCAATCGTTGCCATTGGTGACTGGGTGCTGCGCACGGCGTGCGAGGAAGCCGCCCGTTGGAGCACGCCCCACAAAATCGCTGTCAATATTTCGCCGGCACAGCTCGCCCACATCGATCTGGCCGCGCGCGTGTTCGAAATCCTGTTGGAAACCGACTTGGCGCCGAGCAGGCTCGAACTCGAAATCACCGAAACCACGATCATTCAAGACAAACTGCGCACACTCGACCAGCTCCGCCGCATCCAAAGCTTCGGCGTGACGGTAGCACTCGACGACTTCGGTACCGGCTATTCGTCACTCGACACGCTCCGCTCGTTCCCCTTCGACAAGATCAAGCTCGATCGTTCCTTCATGGGCGAACTGGAGAATGATCCGCAGGCGACGGCCATCGTGCGCGCCGTGCTGGCGCTCGGCAAAAGCCTGGACATTCCTGTTTTGGCGGAAGGCGTCGAGACCAGCGAACAGCTTTCCACATTGAAACTGGAAGGCTGCAAGGAAGCGCAAGGCTACCTTCTCGGCCGCCCCGGCGCAGTTGGCGACACCGTACACCGCGCAGCAGCGACTGCCCCCGCCAGGGGGGCAAGCGAAGCGGCCTAGGGCGGCGGCGGCAACCAGCTGTCGCTTGCACCTCGCCCACGGATGTCCGGCCGAAACGCGGCCCGCCTATTAGCGAACCAAGCTCACTCATGTGATGCCCGGTTCTGGGAAAGATCGGTTATAGATCGATGCGCGCAATCGCCCGCGTCAAATGATTGCAGAGATTCGATCTATGGTCTTGAAGCCCAGAAGCGCGGTCGCGTCGGCTCTCGCTGTTGCCATGCGCGATGTCGGCCTTAGTTCAAAGACCGTGATCCGCGTCGGCGTACTCGCGCCCCTGACGGGTGCGCTGAAATCTTGGGCCGTTCCAGGTCTCAACGGCGCGATGATTTGGATTGACCGCATCAACGCTGCCGGGGGCCTGAAAGTCGGCAACCGGAAATACATGATCGAACTCATCCAGTTCGACACGATGTATCAACCCAAGCTGGCCCTGCAGGGGGCGCGCAAGCTTATTCTCGAAGACGGGGTCAAGCTGCTGCTGATGATCGGCGGTGACGATATATCCCCCGAGTTGCGGCGGCTGGTCAGCCAATACCGGATGCTGGTGGCCACGTTGCTGCCCACCGATCTATCACCGGATTCTCCGACCCTGGTTGCGCCGAGCGAGGTCCATCCCCTTTACAACGTCACCGGCGTGGACTGGCTTGCCCGCACTAAGCCGCATCTAAAGACGGCCGCGATGTGTGCTCAACGCGACCTGTTGGGATTACCATCGATCGCCACGTACCGCGCAGCCTTCGAGGCGGCGGGTATCGAACTTCTTACCGAATGCTTGTTCGACCCCGACACGGAAGACTTCGGCGCGATTGTCGATCAGCTGATGGGCGGCTCGCCCGACATCCTCTGTTGGGACACGGTGTATGAGCCGTTCGTTCACGCTCTCACGATGGAAGCCTATAACCGCGGATTTAAGGGGCAGCTGCTTTCGTGCACGTGCGACAATTACCAGGAGCTTATCGAGCGAACCAGCCCCGGCTTCATGGAAGGGTTTGTCTTTCAATTTCCGGACTTCGACGATCCGCGCCTCAATGAGCCGCAGATCAATTTCGACGATCCCAACGCCTTCTATGACGAATTCTGCAGGCGGTTTCCCGGCTCGTGGAGCGCCGTTTCCTGGGAATACGCCTCTACGCTTGAACTCTGGAAATCAGCCGTTCAACGAGCCCGAACGTTCGAACCGTTTTCCGTGCTGTCGATGATGAAGGTGGGAGGCGTCGGCCACCATGCATTCGGCGAGGCGATCTGGTGGGGCAAGGATCTCTTCGGCATCGACAATGCCCTCGTCGGCGACTGGCCGGTCGTCGCCATCACGGATGGCCGTGCGCGCATCCAAGATTTTGTTTCCACGCAAGACTGGTGGAAGAAGCACAAGGCGATTCTTGTCCGCCATATGCGCTCCCTGGAGCTGATGTGGGATCAGCGTGAAACCCTTGCAGCATCGACGTAAAAGCTAGCGCCCGATCAAGATTCGTAAATCATCGTTTCATGCGTGCTGGACACATGCAGCGTGATCAACTCCACGGCCGTCTCGACGTTTCGGCGTTCGATCGCGTTGAACAGCGACCGGAACAGCTGCTGATTGTTGCGGATGCGCGCCGGCGTCAACATCTCGCGGCGGCTGGAGGCCCATTGCGGATGGCGCCGAACCTCGTGCAGGATGGCATACATCGCGACGATCAATGAATTGTGCGTGCCCCGCGCGATGATCATCATGATCTCTTCCTCGTGCGCCGCGCACGTTTCCGCCTCGGTCACCACGGTCTCCAGCATTGTCACCTGCTGCGCCAGCTCCGCGATGTCGCGTGACGACATGTAAATGGTCGCCAGCCGCACCATCTCCGGCTCGATGATCGAGCCGGCAATATTCATCGCAAACGGAGACGCTGTTTCGGCCAGCTGGCTTATCGTCGGATATCCAGCGGCCATCACGGCGGCAGCACCGGCCTCCGCGGGTCCGGGCGCCTTGAAGCCCGCGAATGTGCCGCTGCCCGGCTTGCGCAAAACCACGTCGTACGCCGCCAGAAAATCTAGGGCCTGGCGTATGGTTGCGCGCGATTGCTTGAATTCTTCCGCTAGGTCCCGCTCGGCAGGAATTCGGGTCCCGTAGGGATATTGCGACAAGGCAATTCGATCAAAGATCTTCGTCGCGATCTCCTTCACCTGGAGCGGTACGAAGGGATGCTTTGTGACATCAGAAATCCAGGGTGGCTGCATGTGCGCTCCGCGTTCGCCTCAAGTGCACTGCGTTGACATGAAAGCTGAGCGGCCGGACGGCATCAACAGCGCGGTCAACTTCACAGCGCACTCGAGCCGCTTCCAGAAATTCACCGGCGGTCTTTCTGCATCGGCCAACAGGTGAACCGCTTTCGCCTTCGCCTCATACAGCGCCGCGCGCGCAATCGCAGCGGCTTCATCGTCGCCTGACAAAAGCCCTACCTCGACGCATGACATGCCGAACGTTTGCAAGAGACGTCCGCGAAGCGCCCGGCGGCCAGCTTCAAGCGCAGCGGCATCGTGTTCTTCGCTTGCCTGGAGACTATTGAAGCGGGTGATGTCCCAGCCCGCATGACACAGCGTCGTGTAGCGTCTGCGCCGCAGCCGCATGAAGGACGCCGCGTCTCGCGCGGCAAGCCTGAAGTGGAACGACGAACTCGTGGTCGCAATCGGCAGCTCTGCCGTGTCGACTTGCTTTGCCAATGCGCGCCATGCCTCACCGGATTGCGCGAAGGCGGTCCGCGCATCGGCCCAACGATGCAACAGCACATTGCCCGCAGCCAAGTTTGAGTGCGCAACGGCAGCCACGGCGTGGCAACGCGCATTCTCGCCAAGCAGGTCGCGGGCTTCTAGCAAGTTTCGGCCGGCCGCTTCTGGGTGACTTTCCGCAAGCAACGAGAAGCCGGCGAGCGTACGGTTCGCCCATTTAAGCGTCAGCGTGTCGTGCTGTGCTGTTTGCATAGGGTTTTTATAGGGTTCACGGAGCAACGCCTAACGCGCGAATGTATCACACTAAAATGCGATATCAACCTATTTAATACCAATTGGCACCAAAGTAATCTCGCGCCGCAACATTTGCCATAACCCTATCAAAGCACGCTTTTTTCCAATATCGCCGCTGCAAACTGCTCCATTAGCAAACACATCCGCCGAATTTTCGCGCTTGCCCGGATACCGCCCGCGCGTAAAATAGCCATACCTCAAACACGGTGGTCTTTATTGGTCTGAATTGGTTACCGGATGTGGATTGGCGGGTAAGCCGTAGGGCGAACGAAACCGATAATGCCCAGCGCGAGACGCCGTTACCCGAGGCCAACTCATTTAGGCAATCGCAAGTCCCCGACGCCACTCAGCAACGCCGTACCCGCGACGGGGTCGCAGACAAAAGAAACGGAGACCGCGGTGAGCAACCGACCGCCAGGCGCCGCCGCATAGCCGCCCCGCGCCTCTTGGCCAGCTTGAAACGCACACGCTAACCCGAGCGAAAGGGGAATGTTATGACGCAACGCATTGCAATTATCGGCGCCGGCCCGAGCGGCCTGGCCGTTCTCCGGGCCTTCGAAAGCGCACGCCAGAAGGGGGCGGAGATTCCCGAGATCGTCTGCTACGAGCGCCAGAGCGACTACGGCGGCTTGTGGAATTACACCTGGCGCACGGGCATCGACGAGTTCGGCGAACCGGTTCACGGCAGCATGTACCGCTATCTCTGGTCAAACGGACCGAAGGAATGCCTTGAGTTCGCCGACTACTCCTTCGAGGAGCACTTCGGCCGGCCTATTCCCTCATATCCCCCGCGCGCCGTCCTGCATGACTACATCAAGGGCCGCATCGACCGCAGCGGCATCACGCCCTACATCCAGCTCAATCACGCGGTGCGTTGGGTAACTTACGACGCCGACAGCGAAAAGTTTTCCGTTGCGGTCAAGGACCTCACGACCGACAACGTCTCGACTGAAGAATTCGACTACGTCTTCGTGGCATGCGGCCATTATTCGACGCCCATCACGGCAGAGTTTCCAGGGCTCGACAAATTCCTGGGGCGTACGCTCCATTCCCATGACTTCCGCTCCGCCGACGAATTCGCAGGCAAGGACGTCTTATGCATCGGCTCGAGCTATTCGTCCGAGGACATCGGCATCCAGTGCTACAAATACGGCGCCAAGTCCGTGACCTTCTGCTGGCGCACGAAGCCGATGGGTTTCAAGTGGCCGGAGACGCTTGACGAGCGTCAACTCCTCGAAAGGGTCGAGGGCAAGACCTGCTACTTCAAGGACGGCACGCAAAAAGATTTCGACGCCATCATCCTTTGCACGGGGTACTCCAATCACTTCCCGTTCCTGGACGATGCGCTGCGCCTGAAATCGCGCAACCGCCTCTATCCGCCGAACCTTTACAAGGGCATCTTCTGGTGGAGCAATCCGAAGTGCATGTATATCGGCATTCAGGATCAGTACTACACCTTCAACATGTTCGACGCCCAAGCCTGGTACGCCCGTGATGTCGTGCTCGGGCGGATCGAGCTACCAAATCCTGGCGTCATGATCGACGACATCCAAAAGTGGCTTACCACCGAGGAGAACGTCAAAGACGCCTTCGAGGCGATCGATTTCCAGACCGAGTACGTGCGCGATCTCCTGCAGGCGACGGACTATCCGCGCCTCGATGTCGACGAGGTGGCACGGATGTTCAAGGTGTGGGAGCATCACAAGTCGGACAACATCCTTACCTACCGCGACCAGGCCTTCAAATCGACTCTCACCGGCACGTTGGCTCCTGTGCACCACACGCCGTGGCTCAAGGCGCTCGATGACTCGTTAGAGACGTTCCTTAATCAGCCTGGCACGCGGGCGACGGCGGCAGCGGCCCAGTAGCACAACCGGAACGGCGCCGGCCGCGCGAGCGGCCGGCGCTGCTTTCATCGGGATAGCATCATGACCGAAACCGTTCTCACGTCCCGCGCCCGGCCGAAGCTGTTTGCGCCCGGCATGCCGTCGCTCGATCCGGGCGTCGAGCGCTTCGTGCTGAAGGGTGCCGGCACGGCTGCGTTCGAATTGGATGCGGGTGATCGCATCGAGCTCAGCCCCCTCGAGGGCGGTCAATCCGTTGAGATCGCTGTATTCGGCGCCGGCGGCAAAAGCGATCTTGCGGCCCTGAACCTGAAGGGCCGCGCCAAGGCCACCGGCATCCAGAAGGCGCTGGAAGGCGATGGCGAAGACGCCGCGCGTGTGCGTTTCGGCCTATTCCGCCGCGGTCTCGACATCGGCAAAGCAAACGCCGCAACCGTTCTCGGGCGGGAGTCTGTTCCGGGTGATCTCGTCGGCCTGCAGGCTCACAAATCGGTGTTTGTCGTTCTCGGCGCACCGGCCACGCCGATGGTGGTCTGGGATCAGTCACCGGCCACCGACGTTTTGGTTTTCATTCAGCGCGCCAATCCGCGATTGCACAATCAGGCTCAGTTGCCCGATCCCATCGCCGAGCCTCGCCTCGATATCCGCGTGAACGTCGCCAGCGCGGAAAAATTCGAGGTCTTCGCAGGCGAATACATCCAGATCATCGACGTGCAGGGCCGCCAGTGCTCCGACTTTCTGGCCTTCAACCGCAAGGCGCTCGACGAGGGGCGCACGCAAGGACTCGATGCCGTCACCACGCGCACGCTGAACGGCGCCGCCTATCCCAAGCCGGGCCTTCACTCCAAATTCTTCGACCAGGACCGCAACCCATTGGTCGAGATCGTGCAGGATACGGTCGGCCGTCACGACACCTTCAACCTCGCGTGCACCAACCGCTACTACGAGGACATGGGCTATTTCGGCCATCCCAACTGTACGGAGAACTTCAACGTCCAACTGCGGGACTATCCGATCGGCGACCACATGGGCTGGCCGGCGATCAACTTTTTCTACAACACCAATGTCGACGCTCATAACAACATCTGGTCGGACGAACCCTGGTCGCGGCCCGGCGATTTCGTCGTCATGCGCGCGCTCACCGATCTGCTCTGCGCGGCGTCGTCCTGCCCATCGGATATCGATCCGTCAAATGGATGGCACCTGACCGAAATCCATGTGCGGATCTATCCCAAAGACGCGCTATTCAAACGTTCGATCGGATACAGAATGACAGCCGACGCCGCCGTTCAGATCACTCGCGAGTCTGGATTCCACCCCCGCACATCGGCACTGACGCGCAACTTCGGCGAATACCGCGGTTTCTGGGTGCCGCACTGCTTCGCCAATGCCGGAGCCATCGAGGAATACTGGGCGTGCCGCGAACGCGCCGTCATCATGGACCTCTCTGCACTGCGCAAGATCGAGGTGCTGGGGCCCGATGCGGAAGAATTCCTGCAAGGCATCGTCACGCGCGATGTCCGCAAGCTCTCCGTCGGTCAGGTGTTCTACACGACGATGTGCTACCCGCACGGCGGCATGGTGGACGACGGCACGCTGTTCCGGCTGGGCGACAACAACTTCCGCTGGATCGGCGGCGATGATGCCAGCTTGATCTGGCTGAAGGAACAGGCAGCGAAGTCCAGCTTCAACGTCAATCTCAAGACGGCGACGTCCGAGATCCATAACGTGGCGGTGCAGGGTCCGCGCTCTCGTGAAATCCTGCTTGAGATCATTCAGACCCCGCCGGGCCGGCCGACGATCCAGGAACTCGGCCTGTTCCGCTTTACGACAGGCCGCATCGGCGGGCACCAAGGTACACCGGTACTGATCTCGCGCACCGGCTACACCGGAGAACTCGGCTACGAACTTTTTTGCCATCCCAAAGATGCGACCACGGTGTGGGACGCGGTGATGGCGGCGGGACAGCCGATGGGCATCCAGCCCTTCGGCTTCGACGCGCTAGACATGGTCCGCATCGAATCCGGTCTGGTCTTTGGCGGGCACGACTTCGATTCCACCACCGACCCGTTCGAGGCCGGCATTGCGTTCACGGTGCCGCAGAAGAAGGAAGAGGACTTCATTGGCAAGGCGGCTCTGGAAAAGCGCCGCGCCAACCCGCTGCGTAAGCTGGTCGGTCTGGAAATTGCGGGCAACGAAAAGCCATCGCATGGCGATCCGATCTTCGTCGGCCGCGCCAACGTCGGCATCGTGACCAGCGCGATGCGCTCGCCGCTGCTGAAGAAGACCTTGGCTTTCGGCCGCGTCGACGTTGCCCATTCCGAGATCGGCGGCGCTCTGGAAGTCGGGCGGCTTGACGGCATGCAGAAACGGTTGCAGGCGACCGTCGTGCCATTTCCGTTCTACGACCCCGCGAAGAAGCGTGTACGCATGTAAGTCCGCCGGTCGCCCCACATAGTTCAGCAGCATTGATCAACGAGGACAACATGACGGAAATTTGGTTCCGCGCCGGCGAAGCAACGGTATTGGCCTCCGAAGGACAGGTGACCGACGCGATGCCCGAAATCGTGATCGGTTCAGTCAAGGGCCCGGTCGGCACGGCCTTCGCGTCGATGATGGGGCAGACGATCGGGCACACGCGCTTCTTCGTGATCCGTGATCTCAATCAGATGGTGCGGCCGGCAACGATGATGACGTCGAAGGTCACGATCACGAACGAGACGTACATCGGACTGTTCGGCGGCGTGGTCCAGGCGGCAATCGGTGACGCGATCGTCGACTGCCTGAAGGACGGCATTCTCCCCGCCGGCATCGCCAACGACATCTGCATGATCATGACTGTTTGGCTCGATCCACGCGTGGCTGAAGTCACGAACCTCGACAAGAAGGACCTCTACCGCACGAACTACGAGGCGACGAAGATCGCCATCGGCCGTGCCATGAAGGGAGAGCCGACCGTCGAGGAACTGATCGCCAACAGGACGAAGATTTCCCACTACGCACTCGAGGGCGTTCTCGACTAACTGCCGCCATCTATAAGCGAGGGCGCAGTATTCCCACCGGCCCGCTTTTTTTTGCGCTCGGCCGCAAGCGGCTGGCTCGCGTCAGTTCAGATGCCCACTCCTCAACCGGGTGATGCAGCCAGCGCTCGCGGCTGTCGGCGAAACTGCGAAATATCGCACGTTCGTACGTTGACGTATCATCCCTGCCACTAGTCGATGCCGATCGCTCGGTAGCGGCCGCGCCAAACCCTGCGCACGAGCGCACGCTGGTCCTGGTCGACATTATTTCACCCAGATCACTTTTTTTTCTTCCTAATTGACGAGCCGACCCTCTACGGGTACAAAATGTCGCAAGGAAGCAGTTCGTGTACGGGGGTTCGCATGTGCGGCATTGTCGGGTTGTTTCTGAAGGACAAGTCCCTTGAGCCGCAGCTGGGCGCGTTGACGGCCGAAATGCTCGGCACGATGTGCGATCGCGGGCCCGACAGCGCGGGCTTCGCCATCTACGGCAGCCCCACCAACGGCCAGGCCAAGCTGACGTTGCAGTCGCCC